>OZ242261.1:0-1360000 GCA_965207045.1 Anaplasmataceae bacterium
AAGTAAGCTTTGTCTATGATTGTTACGGTTTTTTTTGGTTGCAATTATTTGTACATTTTGTAACGTTGTTTCATTCTTATTTGGGGAAGAATTATGCAAGTAATGGCTAAAGAAGTTACGACAAGGTTACATACTCGCTGCTCTAATGTTTCGGAGAAAGATGTTTATGTTGATTTGTGCATGGAAGCGATAAAAGGCGGAAACGGTGATAAATTAAGAACACTTTTTGATTTGTGCATGGAAGTGATAAAAGGCCGAAAAGGTGATAAATTAAGAACACTTTTTGAGTTAATGGCTCCGTTGAAAGAAAATGCGTCAGACATACGTTCTGGTGTAGTAAGTGCGATTGCACAACATATTTGTATCAATGAATGTCAAGAGAATCTGCAATTTTTGAAAAAAACTTTAGAGGGCAATGATTATATAGATATTGAGGAAACGGTACGATATGTTGATTTGTACATGGAAGCGATAAAAGGCCGAAACGGTGATAAATTAAGAACACTTTTTGAGTTAATGGCTCCGTTGGAAGAAAATGCGTCAGACATACGTTCTGGTGTAGTAAGTGCGATTGCACAACATATTTGTATCAATGAATGTCAAGAAAATCTGCAATTTTTGAAAGAAAGTGTGGAAGACAAGTATTATCGAGAAATTGAAAAAGCAGTACAAAAGGAACCTTCAAGCGATGTTTCTGATGTTGCTAGTGCTAGATCCTTGGGGCCAATAGAAGGAAAAGCTTTGTAAGGCTGTTTTTTGTTCATGGCTAGGAAAAATCTTCTATGGATTTTCTATATAGACCCCATATTCTAATAGATTGTACTATTCTTGAATTTTCTTTTTTGCTTGATGGTTATCGTGTTTTTCAGCATACAGGAAGTTAGTTTACGTTTTGTAGGTGCTTTGTATTGTTAGTAAAGATTTTTCAATTTAGTTGTGTAGTAGATTAATTTTAATATTTGAAATATTAAACTTGGATTCGGTATATTGTGTGCTACAGTGAAATGTGATAAGGAGTTAGCAAGAGGTGTCATTATGAATGGCTCAGATATAGTAAGTAGCTCAAACATGGATTTACTTGAAAGTCGTAGGCCTGGTGATCAAGATGAGTCAGTTTTTGATTTTTGGGCGCTTTTACCTATGGTGTCTATAATAGTATTTGTTTTTACTTGGGCCCTAATTCAGCATGGAAGATTTTTTTATCAAAATCGTTGTGACGATTCAGTAAGGAGAAAGTATCGAAATTATGCAACAAATATGTTTAATGCAATTGAGAATGAAGATACAGGCAAATTCATTATTTCACTGAATGCGCTTATAGTTGATATTATGAAATATAAATCTTTTAAAGCATTAAATAATAATGATGCAATTAAGATGGGAATTTTGGATGCAATCGAGGATTTTGATGATTGTAATAATAGTATGTTGCAGAGTTCTGAAGAGTGGTGCAAGAATTATTTTTTGGATAATGTTCTTAATGATGCTTTGTTTATGTTGATAGCACTTTGTATATATAAAAGTGCAAAACCAGAGGAGTTATGCAGAATTATACGTGATCAGGTTAAAAAAGGCTATGCTGAAGGATGTATGGATTTTTTGACATATGAGGGGACAGCTAAGTTTATTACTAAAAGAACTTCAAGTGATCCTGTAAATGCTTATCTCGATTACAAAAAGGAGGATTTTGCTGAGAGGATTGTAGGAAAACAAGATAAGGTAGTTTTTGCAGAAATGTTTCTGCCTATTTTGTTGCACTGTAATAAGGGTTATTATGTGGAAAGCTGTTTTGACTCCTTGGAGCAAAATGCTTTATTTTTCTTTTTTTTGTTTGATTCTTCTGGTCAGGATCGGCTATCATCGTATTATCAGTATATGTTGGATATTGTTAGTTGTTGTTGTAAAAGAAAATCGTACCCCTCGGAGAAGGAGCTATCAGTAGAATTTTTTAATAATAAGACGAGACCGAATATTCGTGGTGATGATCAGATATTTGCTACATGTATCGACTATTTTGGAAGTTTTTATGTTGGTAGTGATGAAATTATCTCTAATAGTGAGTTACGGGAAGAATTTTTTGGTAAAATAAAAGTTTGTCCTTCCAGTAAATTAATGGAGACATTTATTGATCATTTGTCTAATGACTTATCAATGAAATCTTAAAAAGTAGAAAAGCTATAAACATAAATATAGGTAGGAAGGGAAGAAGGGCAGAGGAAAATCTTCTTCTAAGAGGAGAAAAGTTCTTAAGATTGTGTATATGTCGGAGAAGGTTCAGTTATATTTTTTTGCTAAGAGGTATTATATAGAAGAAGTCTAGATAGAAAGGTTTAGCCGCTAAGTATTGTTCTTGTATGGAAAGTATTCAGGGTTTTGTTTCTTATCTAGATTTGTAATAGTGTAAAAGTAAAATTGCTATTTTTTGTGAATTAATTGCTTTTGTTGTATGCAAGATCAATAGATAATGTTCACTGATGGCATGACAGGAGAAGGCTGAAAAAGAAAAGTAATTGTTATTTGTAATCTCTTCTTGACTGTAGCGCTATGCTTAAAGTTCCTTCATCTAAATAATCCATTTCTCCTCCCATAGGAATTCCATTTGCTAAAGAGGAAATTTTTGCATTTGAAAAAATCTTGACTATATTAGCTACATAATTAGCAGTTGTTTGTCCTTCAACTGTTGTACTAGTTGCTAAAATTACTTCTTCTATTTCACTATTTTTTAGTCTTTCTTTTAAAGACTGGATGTTTAACTTATCTGGTCCTACTCCATCTATTGCTGATAAATTACCTCCTAAAACGTGATAAAGACCATTATATATCTTGCCACGCTCTAATGCCCATAAATCTATTACTTCTTCTACTATACATATAAGGGAACTATCCCGTCTACTGTCTCTACATATACTGCATGTCAAATTTTTATCAAGATTGCCACATATCGAGCAATTTTTTACTATATTCTCCAATAAAGATAAGGAGTTTTTTATTGGAACCATAGATTTTTGTCTATTTTGTAACAAATATAAGACTAACCTTCTGGCGGATTTTGGCCCTAGACCTGGGAGCTTAGCCATTAATCCTATTAAATGCTGTATATCCTTGTCCATTGCTATTTTAAACTGTTTTACCACTATTAAACTATTTTTACAGTTGTTGGAACTCTTTCTTGACTGCATGTGTTTCAATTTCTTATAATCAAGTCTTAAATTTGTGTATTAAGAATATAAAATGTATGTGTATAAACTAGTAATATTATTGATGCTTTTTATAATAGATACTGCTGTTGCAGAAAATGATTCTCGCTTTCGTACGGTGCTTCCATATGGAGATGTCTTAGAAGATGGTAAAGTTTTACCAAAAGATCATTATATGGGGGATCTTGATGCTCCAATAGTAATGATTGAATATGCTTCATTTTCATGTATTCATTGTGCAAATTTTAGTAAAAAGGTTCTACCTGTAATAAAGGAGAAATATATTGATACAGGAAAGCTTTTATTTGTATTCCGTGAATTTCCTCTTGATGCTCCTGCATTAAAAGCAAGTGTTGTTGCTAGGTGTTATGCGTCTGATAAATATTGTGACGATGAATCTTGTGATGATGGCAATTGTTGTGATACTCACTATGATTATTTTGCAATGTATCAAGCACTATTTAGTTCTATTAGTAACTGGTCTGGAACAAAAAATTATATGGATAAACTGAAAGAAGTTGTTAGTTTAGGCAAAATGCAACCTGATAGGTTTTATAAGTGTGTTAAAGATAAATATATACAGGAACAGATTATGAATGGTAAGATATATGCGATTCGCAGTTTAGGAATTAATGTTGCTCCTGTTTTTCTAATAAATGGGAAGAAGTATGAAGGAGATAGGAATGCAAACTTTTTTACTGATACTTTTGATAAGATAATTGAAGCGTATTATGCTGAGCAATAGTAGTGTTTTTTTATATCTTGAAATATACTATATGTAATATTATTACAAGTATTTCTGATTAAAAAAGATAATTGTGGTGTCAATTACTTGTTAATTTTTGGACTGTAGTTTTAAGTTTACTAGAAGTCTTAAAAATTATTGTTTTTGTTCACTTAAATCTCCATTATTATTTTTTTGTACTTCACATGTTAATTTGAGTTTCGTCTCTGGTGATTTACTCTTTTTTCTTTCTTCATAAGCTTTGCAAAATCCACCAATTACAGCAATAGTAAGAATTAAGCAGATTGCGGGGCTAATTATGGCTAATTCTAAGTCTACATTATTTTGCATTGTATTTTTTATATTAAAAACAGATATTGTAGCTGCTCCTATACATAGTAATAGCAAAACTACAGTAAGTGCTAGTGTGCTTTTTTTGGGCCTTTCTCTATTGTTATTAAAAATACTCATTTAAAATTTAGATAAATACACTTTATAGTATAACATTAGAGATTAATATACAATATATATTTTTATTAATTTAACATATTAATTAAGATATAAAGAATATATAATATGATGAGTAGATATGTATGATTTAACAACAATAAAATTTATAGTTTAAAATTTTCTTAATTATTATATGACTTATTTTTTGGTTATATAAAAAATTTTTTAGTGATTATATTCGTAAATTATGGAATTATTTATGATATTTCATTTTTTCCTTCCGATATATCATTTGATTTGCTACTCTTGAGGCGAGTTGTTCACTACTGAAGCAATATTTTTTAGTGCAGTTCTATTTCAAAAAAAACTCCTAGTTTTATTTTGTAAAAATTTTTTAACTCCAAGATTGTTAGTGAGCATCAGTCTTTAAAAAAAAATTTATTATTCATTTACATTATGAAAAATATTCAGGCTTTATGGAGAGCAGTTATCTTGCAAGCTTTAATAGATGCAACTAGTAACTATAAAAGACGGGAATATCAATTGGAAAAAGAAAAAGCGCGATCATGGTTGCTTTGTATGAGTGATAGCTTTGTTGACGTGTGTTCAATGGCGGGATATGAGCCACATTATGTACAAAAAAAAGCTAAATTTATATTAGAAAGTAAAAGAAATGCAATAATTCTACATACTTCTGATGTAGAACTGTCTAAGTCTAAATAATTAACATATTTGTTAAACGTCTCTTGAGTGAATCAATATTATTACGTAAAATGCTACAGTATGAGAAAGATAGTTCTTTCAATTGCTGGCTCAGATTCTAGTGGTGGTGCTGGAATACAGGCTGATATTAAAGCTATTACTCATTTTGGTGGTTGGCCAGTAACTTCTGTAACAGCCGTTACTGCTCAAGATGAAGATGTTGTATATGCTGTTGAATATGTCTCTGTTAATCTTGTAAAAAAACAAATTGAACTTGCAATTAAAACTGTTGACTCTATCAAGATTGGTATGTTAGGTAGCTCAGCTGTAATATCTACTGTTATTGAATTATTGCCAAACAATGTACCAATTATTGTTGATCCTGTTATGGTCTCAACGTCAGGATATCGTTTACTATCTGAAGATGCGGTAGAGCTTATGAAAACTAGTTTATTGCCAAGAGCTTTTGTGGTTACACCAAATATTCCTGAAGCGGAGCTTCTGAGTGGTAGTAGAATAATGAGTCGAGAAGATATGGTTGTGGCAGGACGTAATATATTACCGTATGGTGTGAAAGCAGTTCTATTAAAGGGTGGGCATTTGATAAAGAATAAAAAAGTGTTTGATGTTTTAATTACGAAAGACAAAGAATATTTCTTTACTCATGACGCTATTGAAGCAAAGAATACTCATGGTACTGGTTGTAAGCTATCTGCAGCTTTAGCTTGCAACCTTGCACAGGGTAAAAGCCTTAAACAAAGTGTAGTAAATGCAATGGATTACGTCAGAACAAGTATTGTAGAATGTTATTAAATAAAAAAAATCTTCTTTATATAGAAAATGATTACACGTGATTATATAATAAAAGAAGCAAAGAGTTGGATTGGAACACGCTTTCATCATCAAGGTAGGGTGAAGAAAAAATATAAAAATTATGGTGGTTGTGATTGTCTGGGACTTATTATAGGGGTTGCTAAAGAGTTGAATATTGGTTCTGGTGTCTATAATAAAAACGGTGAAGAAATTTCTCTTTATAAATTTGATAGAACAGACTATAGACGCATACCTGGAAGCCACGAATTATATGTTGTGCTAATGCAGCTTATGTTGCGTAAAAATAGTAAGTTAAAAATAGGTGATGTAATACTATTTAAAATACAAAATAGACTTCAACACTTAGCTTTTTATTCTTATAATCACTCTATAATTCATTCTCTGGCAGAAACAAGAAGAGTGACTGAGCATAAGCTAAACAATTATTGGGAGGCAAGGATAGATAGTGTTTTTTCTTTTAAAGGGATTTCATGAAAGAAAAAAATGTTATAAAATAACAGGGCAAATGGCTAGGTGGCAGAGTGGTTATGCAGAGGATTGCAAATCCTTCAACATCGGTTCAATTCCGGTCCTGGCCTCAGAAGAGGTTAATTCTTAAGCTTTTCTTGCAATATTGAGTTTGATATTTCAGGATTTGCTTTACCACTGCTGGCTTTCATTATTTGTCCTACAAAAAAGCCGAATAATTTTTTCTTACCACTCTTATACTCTTCTACCTTGTGTGAATTTTGTGTTATGACTTCATCAATAATTTTTGCTATTTCATTTCTGTCTGTGATTTGTACAAGATTCATTTCTTTAACGATTTCATCTGCATTCTTTCCATTTTTAAACATGACTTCAAAAACCTGTTTTGCGATCTTAGTAGAAATGGTTTTGTTGTCTATTAGCTGGAGCAGAGTAGCCATGTTTTGTGGCTTTATAAGTGTTTGTTCTATACTTGTTCCTGATTTGTTTAAAAGAGCAAACAGCTCTACAGTAATCCATTTTACAATGTTAACTGGTTTATTGTATTTTCGTAAAATATTTTCAAAGTATTGAGAAGTCGCTTTGTCAGCAATAAGAACGTCAACATCATATTCTGTTAGTCCTAGTTCTGATATGTAACGCACTCTCTTGTTGTCAGGCAGTTCAGGCATGTTTGCTTTAACTTTTTTTATTACTTGTTCTTCTATGCTAACAGGTAATAAATCAGGATCTGGGAAATATCTATAATCTATAGAATCTTCCTTTTTTCTCATTGTAAAAGTTTGTCCTTTTGTTGTATTAAAAAGCCTAGTTTCTTGTTCTACTTCTTTTCCATTTTCAATCAAATTAACTTGACGCTCTGCTTCGTAATTTATTGCTTGAGTTATATACCGAATTGAATTTAGGTTTTTTATTTCACACCTGGTTCCAAATTTTTTCTCGCCAACCGGACGTACAGAAATATTTGCATCACAACGTAGTGAACCTTGTTCCATATTACCATCACATGTTTCTATATAACGAAGAACGAGGCGTAGCTTTTTCACATATTCCGCTGCTTCTTCTGCTGAACGTATATCTGGTTCAGAAACTATTTCCATTAGTGCTATTCCAGCACGATTTAGGTCAATATAAGTTTTATCAGGAGAATAATCATGCATGCTTTTGCCGGAATCTTGTTCCAAGTGTATATGATTTATCCTGATTTTTTTTCCATTACCCTCTTCTGTTGTTATTGCAACATTTCCACCACTGATAATTGGGTGATAAAACTGTGAAATTTGATAACCTTGAGGTAAATCGGGGTAAAAGTAGTTTTTGCGATCAAAAACACTTTTTAGGTTAATCCGTGCATCTAATGCTAAGCCTGTTTTTATTGCTTGTATTATACAAAATCTATTGATAACAGGTAGCATTCCAGGCATAGCTGCATCTATTAATGAGACTTGACTATTAGGTTCAGAGCCGAATTTTGTAGCTGCTGAAGAAAAAAGTTTTGCTTTAGCTATAACTTGTGCATGTACTTCCAAACCAATAACTATTTCCCATTTACTAGTTCTGCTTTCTATTATTCTCATGTTCTATGTTTTTTTGTTTACCAAAACATATACTCTGATACTTAACTAATAGTCAAGTTGTACTAATAGTTGAATTCTTCTGCAGAGTTTCAAGTAAAGATTGTAATTTCCTCTTCTAGCATTGTACAATGGGTATGCGTTATTTTAGTGAGGTAAGTGGGATGAATATAGCAGATAAAGATAAAAAAGTTAATGATTGTAGACAAAATCTTTTGTCAATTCTAGAAAATGTTTCGAATGCTTGCTTAGTTCTTGGTAATCTTTTTAAAGAAGATTGTTCTGGTAATCAAGATGTTATGTGGGTTAAAGAATTAGAATCAAAATTAAAATCAGGAGAGAGATTTGGAGTTATAAGATCTGACTTTGAAACGCTTGTTAAAGCCTTGTCATATATTGCAGATAAAATAGGTAAAGTAGATCCTGAGGGAGCAAAGAAAATTTGCTATGAATATAATAGGGACGGAAATAAATATGGGTTTGAAAAAGGTCAGGATATTAAGATTTATGCAGACTGTAGTGACGAACGTACAAAGAATGATGTTTTGTACAGTTTGATAGTATCGTGGTGCTGCAGTAAGGTTAAATCAAAAAGTTCTTCCAATTCTTCTGTGTCAAGCGTTGATCAGGATCATGGATCGGCTACGGCTACTTTATTATATAAGAAAAGAGAAGGAAAGAATCCGACGAAGAAGAGAAAATTAGAATCATCTAAGGATTTGCATAGAAATTCAGATGCTACTGTATTACGTAAGAAAGGAGAAGTAAAGAATACAACGAATGGGGGAAAATTAAAATTATCTAAGGATTTGCATAAAAATTTAGGTGCTGCTGAATCTTTGAATAGTGTGCCTCAAAGTTATAATTTCAATCATTCTTCTGTATTGCCGGAAGACTTTTTTTGTTTTCCACAGCATGAAAAAACAGGGATACCAGCTGGTTATCTTACTGATGTTGAAACAACTGGATTAAGGTGTAAAAGTATAGGCGAATTACATCAATCAATTAAGACTTGTTTTTATAACTTTGGTCATGATGTAATGAGGGCGAGTTTTATTTATCGGTTATCTAATGGGCAAGAAAGGAAAATATATTACGATAATCATTTAGTGGAGCAGTGTGTTATTCAGCAACCACAGACTAATCAACCAGATTGGCTACAGCAAAATTTTCCGCTGCAATTCTTTGGTACTACTAATAATTTAGGGCAAGAAGCTCGTGTTTTTGGTAATAGTTGCAGTGATCAATCATATAAGCAGGAAATTGGAAGCATCTCCTGTGTGACTTCGTTACAGGGTTTAAATGGAAGTCTTGGGTTTTTGCAAGAACAACCATCATTTCCTTTGGTTAGTAGTAATATCCAACAGTCCACAAACTTTGTTGATAATCTGCCATCAACAGCTGTTAACGATACTCAAATGAACTCTTGTGTAATGAATATTCAGGGTAGCAGAATTTGAACTGCCGGTAAAATTTATGTAGTTGTGTTATAAAAAGCATAATTGGTTTGTTGTGTGTAATAGGAGGTGTGCTTTGGAGTGCTGACTGGAAATGCTTGACCTATTTAAACAAATTTAACCTTTTCCGAGTAAGTAAAAAAATTCTAACTTAAGTTGCTAATGCATGAAAATTGATAATAATAGTATAGAAAACGTTTGTCTTGCTAAATTGTCTCCTAAAATGCAAGATATGTTGCGAAAGATTGAAGCTAGTTTTACTGCTGAGATGTTAAGCCCTATTTTTGAGAATACTGTTGAAACAAGCAGTAACAAAATATACCAATCAATGATGGTAGGTGAGTATTCAAAATTGGTAGGCCCTAAGACAGGTATAGCAGATACTTTAGCTTGTAGTATGCTACAATTGCAAGATAATGATTAGTGGAATATTACAGCTTATTGCTCTTGCTGATATACAAATTGGGCTACTAGAGAAAAATAAGATTAAAGAAATTAGATTTTGGCAAACTAAGGAAAAAGTTGTGCTTGATAGGTTAGCAAATATTAATCTTCATAAGAAAGAAGATGTGCCTGAAGTGGTATTTCGTGTACTTAGTGAAAAAGCAAAGAAAAAGCATTATTTAGTAAAACGTCGCCTTTCTGTAACTAAGAAGCTACTTAGCGTGCTTAGCACTGATGATGATTTTTATAGTATCCCAGGTAAGACTAGGGGTGGCAAGTTTATTTCAATTGTAGATAAGAAGGTATGAGTTTGGATAGCGCATTAAATAGTGCAATGAGTGGGTTGCACGTCAATCAAGCAGAGATATATCTTGCCACTCGTAATGTTACTCATGCTGCTGATAAAAATTATCGTCGTTTAGATGCAGAGATGGGAGATGATAATCATGGTAATGTTACAATAAAAAATATTCAAGTAGTTATGGATGAATTTCTTGAAAAGGAAGTAATGGAACAGAACTCTGTTGTTGGGTACACGAGTACAAAGGAATATTTTTTTGATAAGATTAATATAATATTTGGATCTCCAGGTTTACCGGAAATTCGTAAAGAAAATGTGATACCAAAAAATATAAATGCTGCAGTTGAAGCTTTTTTTAGTAAAGTACAAGTTTTAGCTGCTACTCCTGAGAATTATTCGCTTAAAATGTCTGTTGTAAATAGTGCTAATCATCTGAGTAGCATGCTCAGCAATCTGGCTTATAATTTACATGATTTGCGTTTTCAAGCAGATGAGATGATAGGAAATTCATGTTATTCTGTGAATCAATATTTAGGTGAATTGTATGACATAAATTTACAGTTAAAACTGAGTAGTAATGATAAAAAATCACAGGCAGATTTTGAACTAAGGAATGTTCAAACTTTGCAGGGTTTGTCAGAATTTTTTGACGTATATACTAATATTGATAGTAATAATAGCTTACATGTTTATACAGAAGAAGGTAAGGAGTTATTTGGCAATTATCCAACGGAAGTTTTGCATCAGGCTTTGCCCAGTGTTGATATGGTAATTAGTGGTCAGGAATTTAATCCGTTGTTGTTGGTTTCTGGAGATTATGTAACCGAAATTAAACCAGAAAGGTTGGATTTTGGTAAAATGAAAGCTTTGGTAGAAATAAGAGATGTGGATATACCTAATATTCTGTTCAGTATCGATGAATTAGCACACTTGATAAGTCGTGAAGTTAATGAAATTTACAGTACGGGTAATAATTTTCCAGGACATAAGGAGTTGATATCACAGAAAGGAGTCTCTGATATGCAATTTACAGGTGGAGTGAAACTAGCTTTGATGAATGAAGGTGGTCAGGCTGCAGGTGAGAATGGATATATTATTCGTGCTCTTGATTTGGATTTAGGAGGGAAGACTTTAGAAGAAATAGCAGATGAGATAAACAGGCATTATTTCTTTAATAAAAGCCAGGTTAGTATTGCTGACTACGTCGATGATGTACGATTAGTATCCGTTTCAGATTTTGATCAAGGTTTTGAATTTTATGTAGAATTTGAAAATGCAGGATATTCTTCTGCGATTAACGTACAAGAAATTTCTATCGTTTATGGAGATAAACTAAAGCAAGTTTTGTTTAAGGATAGTGTTGATTGTAATATAAGTGCTGGTCCTTATGAGACTGTTCAAACGTTAAAACCTTTTTATGTTGATTTGGCAAATATGCCAACAGGTATAAAGGAGTTTATTGTTAGACTTAAAGTAAATGTTAACGGTTCTTATGCAGATATTGATTATAATGTCAATAGTAGATCAGTTCAAGAGTTGTATAGTGCTACTGAAGTAAAGGGTGATGATTGCAAAGTAGTAAGACCATTTAGCAGAAGTTACATTAATGCTGGATTAGATAGAGACGGAGTGTTTACGATTGCTGCAAGTAACGGCTTTAGATTTGCAATTGAAGATTTGGGTAGTAATAGTAAATATGGTAATTTTTTTCATGCTCTTGGCTGTAATAATTTATTTTCAGAACAAAGAACAATTGAAGGAAGTGCTGTTAATATGAAAATAAATGATAAGCTTAAGAAACAAGCTATGATGTTGAATACTGCAGCTATTTCATATAATGAAAAGAATTTACATAGTGTAAATATTGGTGAAAATACTATCTTAAAGAAAATTATGGATCTTGAGAATAAAAAAATTAAGATCTTTGATGTAGAAGTGGGAAGCAGTATTTCCTATCTTTCTACTAAGATTATAGAAAGAGTGGCATTTCAAGTAAATCAAGTCAAATTGTTAAATGATTATGAGATGGCATTTTATGAAGTATTAGATAGTCAGCAAAAAAGCATTAGTGGTGTGAATGTTGATGAAGAAATTACAAAAACTATAATGCTAAAAAATATACATGAGGCTTCAGCAAACCTAATAAAGACTATAGAGGAAACTTTTTATGAAATGTTAGATTTAATATAAAATGATAAATAATAGGATTAGCACGTTAAATTTATATAACAATAGCAGTAAAAATGTTATGAATGTGTATAAAAATTTAGAAAAGATTACTGCGAATATAGCATCGAACAATATGTTCGATGATTTTGCTTCAGTTCAAAATGTAAATGATGTACAACTATTGCTTGCTGTAAACAGAAAAGTGCAAGATGCTAACGTTTACATACAAAATGCTTCAACTGTACAGATGCGTACTGAGATAATGGATTATGCAATAGGGAATCTTTTTGATATAGCTAATGATTTAAATTCTACAATGTCTATGAGTACACATAGCATTGAGCGCAAGGAATTAATGCAAGTAGCAACTAATAAATTGGATGAGATCAAAAGTGAGTTAAATATTAATATTGGCTCATCTTATTTATTTAGTGGGAGTATGGTAAATACTCAGCCTATTGGCGATATACGTCAAGTTTATTCTTATTACCAAGGTAATTCTTTTATCAGTTCGGCAAAAATAAGTGATTCAAGTGATTTATATTATGGTGTTACAGGTGATAATGATGCCTTTGTTCAGCTGATAACAAGTGCAAATATTGCAGCTAAGGTTGGTGCAGATGATTATGCATTACATGAAGCAAAAATATGGATGGAAAAAGCTATAGAGAACTTAATTCTTTTACAACAGGAAGTGAGAAATAATTATGCAACAGCGGCTAGTGCTAGAGAAATGTATGAAGATATGAAAACTGAGCTTATCGCTATTCGCAACCAAATTGAAGAATCTTATGGGTTGGACATACCTCAAATGATTACGGATTTCAGCATACATGAAGCAATTTTGCAATCTTCACAGTATATGTTTGCAAAATTAACAAACCTAACTTTAACTAGTTATCTTGGTTGAAAGTTAGGTTCGACCCAAGAAAGACCTGCTACAGCTGCTACATCTCTGTCCTGACCGGGTTCACAGAATGCTTTTTTGCCCGAACCATTATGAGATTATATCA
The DNA here is from genome assembly GCA_965207045.1 of Anaplasmataceae bacterium. GTDB lineage: Bacteria > Pseudomonadota > Alphaproteobacteria > Rickettsiales > Anaplasmataceae. The sequence continues at coordinate 13,334 of OZ242261.1, forward strand.
TATGATAATGGTACAGTAAAATTTAAGTCATTATTTTAAACTCTTTTAGAGTAACATACATATAAATTAAGGAAAATTTATATAAAATTTCATATTCAGTGATATATCCATACTTTAGTTAAGCATGAGAATTTTTTACATGTTGGCTTTTTCTATAATCTTTTGTAGTTATAGTTGTTTTGGTATTTTTCATAACTCAGTGGAAGATGTTAACGATTCTGATGATTGGATGGCATTTTTTTACCCCAAGATGAAAGTTAAACCTAGTAGTGGATGTGCTTTTTTTGGTGCAGATCCAGAAATTGTTAGTGCTGGTGATTGTGAATATGTTTGTCCAAGTAAAGTTGCTGTCTTCAAGAGTTTGTGTAGGTGGATGGATCTGCCATTTGTAGGTAAACAGCTATGGCCTGATAAGACAGGTGGTGATTTAAATTGTGTATGTGCTACTACTGTTTTTTCATGTGGTGACTGGGATGGGTTTTTTGGTTTATTTACTAATATCTTAGGTTGTTTTACCTTACCCATGGGGCCTCCACCTCCTCCATTTTGTGATAATGCTATTGCTGAATCTATATACGTTAAAGTTGTTCCTCTGAATGTGGCGAATACTCTTGATCCTAAGATCAAAGTTCGTGTAGGTACGGATTCAAGAAAAAGATGTATTGATAGTTCTGAAGTTAATATAAATGATATTTGTAGTACTGGGGTTGATGAAATAATAGTTTATAATGAAAGAATTTTGAGACCTGGTGAGAATGCTACCATACAATATTCTGGTTGGGATTATCAATTTTCTGCAAGATTAGATGGTAAGAAGATATGTGCTTCTTATGCTAACCCTGAAAATCCGAGTGTTGATATTGATCAGTGCTATGATCTTGTTCCAATGAAAGAACCTATTATAGATTCCTTCATAGGTGATACAGTAACAGTTAAACTTGCAAATTATAATAATGGAAATCCATTTAATTTAATTTATGGTCAAGAGAATTCTGATACAGGACTTTTTCTCTTTAAACCAACTGTGAATAATAAGAGGCAATTTGAATATAATGAAGATGGTACCTTCAAAGAAAATTCAAACAGCTCAGTTTTATGTATAGGGAGAAGGTTAGGTCCAAATGACTACTCTATTGTGCGTGCTAATGAACCTTTGCGGGTGAAATACTTGGAAAAAGTTTTTATTCCTGTGAAATATGATAGTAATATTGGTGGTTATGTTGTGGATGATAATCCTGGCAGGCACTCGGTGAACGTAACAGATAGCAAGCAATCTGTTTTAGATACTGCATGGTTAAACAATAGCAGTGTAACAAGTATTAGACCCAACCTTAATCAACAAGAAATATTTAAGTATAAGATGCCCATCATAATGGCTGCTAATTCGAATGGAATTGCAGAAGAAACTACTTTTGTAACGTTTAAAGAGAATAACCCTATTCTATTGACAACAGATGAACAAAATAATTTAAGATATACTGACCCGTATGTGCGAAATTTATGTGCTGTAAAACCTTCTATTTTCGATTTTTATGATGCAGACAATATAGAATATAGAGAAATAACAACTTCAGATAATTGTGATTTTGCAACTATAGAGGCTTGGGGTGGAGGTTCAGCAAGTGTTGCTGAAGTAAATACTGGTTCTTCTGGATCTTATACTAAAGCTACAATAAATATTGAGGATAGTCATTCTAAGAGGGTTTTAAAGGTAAAAGTGGGATCAGGTGGAGATTTAACCAATCCTCAAGGTCAAGATACCGAGGTATATATGTGTACAGACAATACTGGTACTAATTGTGATTTGTTATTAACCGCTAATGGTGGAGAAGCTAATGCTGGAGTTGCTGATTATGGTAACAGTGCAAATGGTGATCTTTTTGAGAAGGAAAGCTTTCAAGGCAATGTTGGGTTATTTAAATCTAATTCAGATTTTCCATCTGTTCCAGTGCCATTTAAATTGCCTAAACTACCGATTCAAAATCTTACCCATTATCCTGATATAGATGAATTTAGTTATGTTGCTTCTAGAGATACAAATTGTGCTGATGTAAATCAAATTCAAGGTAATGAAGCAAATCGCTCTAATATTCCAGGAATGGGTGGATGCCTTTCTTCCACAAATAATCAAATAGTACAGGCTGGAGCTAACGGATATGTGAGGCTTGCTTGCGAACAATGGTTTAATTGAAATTGTTAATCAAGAGCTTACTTACTTGCTGTAGATAGTTTAGGTAACCACTATTAAGTTCTGCCCGAAGATGCAGATAAGCCATGCTGCTCATTTGCAGAAGCTGTACTTGGTTTATTAATTAGCGTGCGAGTGGATGATTTTTGTTTGTAATTTATGACTTGCTTTATAAAGGCTTTGCTTGAAAATTTCGGTTCATATAGCTTTCCAATGTCAATAAGCTTTTCTACGTCTTCTTTTGTTATTTGTATATTCTCCATCAACTTGCTCGTAGTGCTATCTGGTACAAACTCAGTAATTGTTTTCGCAAACGAGTCTAATTGTTTTTTATTATCAATATAATTCTCGCCTTTTATTCTTTTAATATCCTCTTCCAGAATATTATTACCACTTTCGCCTCTTCTCCATTTGCTGACAAGTAACATTGTAATTTCATTTTTACAATGATTGATTAATGTCGTTGACAGAAGCTCTTCTGGTGTAAAATCAGTGTATTTTGCCTTTGCCTTATTATATTCATATTCTACATTAGATTTTACAGAGTAATTACCTCGAATGATCATTTGCAAATTTTCTGATATTTTTTTTACTATTTCTTGTTTATTTTCTAGGGTTAAGTCTTCTATGGTCGAACTTCTGACTTGCTCCGGAACTAATTTAGCTGCTTCGTAAAACTTAGTGTTAAGTTTATCAAGAATCGTAATTATTGATATTTTCAATTTTTCTGCTGCTAGCTCTAGTTTATTATTAGCCTGATTATTTCTATACACACCTACACTGAAACCTGCAGCAGCGATAAAGCAAAATATTGCAAATATAGAAGGTATACCGAGCCCGACACATAAAACTAATGGTTTCTTGAGGTCTTGTTTTTGTGTAACAACAGCAATAAATATAGCGAAAGATGAGAAGAAAACACCTGGTATTAAACTCTCTAGGAATGAAGAATTTCGTAGTAATAAAGGATAGAATTTGCTTTTATTGTTCATTTTTTTTATTAAGTTTTAAAGATAACATATACTTAATACTATAATAAACTTATATTAAAGTAAACTATTGTGCCTTTTTTACGCAAATGTTACCATGTAGAATATTTGGTCTTGAGAAGATATGAGTGAAGGTCGAGTAGTACAAGTATTGGGTGCAGTAGTTGATGTAGAGTTTCCAGGGGGAAAATTGCCTAGAATACGCAACCTTTTGGTTTGTTTTAACGATGTTAATAATGGTAATTTTGTTGAAGGTTTAAGTATTGAGGTGAGGCAACACCTTGGCGATAATATAGTACGTTGTGTTGCAATGAATAGTACTGATGGCTTGTCGCGTTTCACGAAAGTGCGTGATACTGGCGAATCTATTACTGTTCCGATCGGAAAATGTGTTGCTGGTCACATTTTTAATGTACTAGGTAAAAAAATTGATGGTACAGAAGATTTTTCACAAGAAGTGGAAAGAGCATCTATTTATGCTTCTCCACCAAAATTAACAGAGCAAAATACAGATAGAGAAATATTAGAAACAGGAATAAAAGTAATAGATCTTTTGGCGCCGTATTTAAAAGGTGGAAAGATTGGTTTGTTTGGTGGTGCCGGTGTTGGGAAAACGGTTATGATCATGGAATTGATAAATAATATAGCAAAGTCTCATGGTGGATTTTCCGTATTTACTGGAGTTGGTGAGCGTACTAGAGAAGGAAATGATTTGTATCATGAAATGATAGATTCTGGTGTTATCAATATGGAAGATAGGGAAAAGTCTAAAGTAGCACTTGTTTATGGTCAAATGAATGAACCTCCTGGCGCTAGAGCTTGTGTGGCTTTTTCTGGATTGACTATGGCTGAATATTTCAGGGATCGTGAGAGGCAAGATGTTTTGTTTTTTGTAGATAATTTGTTCCGTTTTACTCAAGCTGGTTCTGAGTTATCAGTATTGTTGGGTAGAATCCCTTCTGCTGTTGGCTATCAACCTACACTTTCTACTGATATGGGTGAGCTCCAGGAGAGAATAGCATCTACAGATAAAGGATCTATCACTTCTATACAAGCTATTTATGTTCCAGCGGACGATTTAACTGACCCTGCTCCAGCTGCTTCTTTTGCTCATCTTGATGCGACGACTGTTCTTTCTAGGCAGATTGCAGAGTTAGGTATTTATCCAGCAATAGATCCGCTAGAGTCTAGCTCACATGTGCTTGATCCTGAAGTTGTAGGCGCTGAGCACTATTCTGTAGCGCAGGAAGTAAGGCGTATTTTGCAGACGTATAAATCGTTACAAGATATAATAGCTATTCTGGGAATGGATGAATTATCTGAAGACGATAAATTAACTGTAGCACGTGCTCGTAAGATACAGAAATTTTTGTCTCAACCTTTTTATGTAGCAGAGGTGTTTACTGGTAGTCCTGGTAAGCTTGTTTCGTTACAAGATACTGTTAGAGACTTTAGAGCTTTACTTAATGGTGATTATGATGACCTACCAGAAGGGGCCTTTTATATGGTTGGTAACATGGAAGAAGTAAAAGAAAAAGCTATGAAGATGAAAAATGAATAATTTTAATTTAAAAATTATCACTCCTGAAAATGTTTTTTATGATGGAAATGCTACTTATCTTGTGGCACCTGGGGAGATGGGCCAATTTGTGGTATTATGTAAGCATGAGCCATTGATTGCTAATTTACGTTCTGGTTGTGTAGTGTTTGATAATAAAAAGATTAAGGTGAATGGGGGAGTGATTAATATGCACTTGGATAGTTGTATCATTATTGTTGAATATGCTAGTTTTATGTAAAAAGTATGAAAATTTTTGTTGATAGTGCTGATATTAGTGAAATTAAAAGATTGAATAATTTGGGTTTTGTTGATGGGGTAACTACTAATCCGTCTTTAGTGAATGATTCTGGTAAAAATTATAGAGAACTTTTAGAAGAAATTTGTGTTGAAGTTAAGGGCCCTGTTAGTGCTGAGGTTAGTTCACATTCTTATGAAGATATGAGGTATGAGGGTAGAGATTTGTCAGAGATTGCTGATAATATTGTAGTTAAATTGCCCTTAACAAAAGATGGCTTGAGAGCTTGTCGGCAATTGGTGAATGAAGGGTGTAAGACAAATGTTACTTTATGTTTTTCTGCTGTTCAAGCTTTGCTAGCTGCTAAATGTGGTGCAACCTTTATTTCGCCATTTGTTGGTAGGCTAGATGATGTATCGGTAAGTGGTATGGATTTGATAAGTGATGTTTGTACGATATTTAGAAATTATAGGGATATCAATACTAAAATAATAGTTGCATCTGTCAGAAGTCCTATGCATGTACTTGAGGCTGCTAAGATTGGTGCTGATATTGCTACTTTGCCTCCAAAAATATTAGATTTGCTTATAACGCACCCTTTAACTGATAAAGGAATGTTAATATTTGATTCAGCGTGGAAGGATTATTATAAAAAATCTTAATTGTGGTTTAAATCCTAATATCATATGTTAAAATAGAAGATATTTTTGACATCTCATTTAATTCTTTTTACTATTGTAAAGTTTTTTTGTTTTGTCAAAATACTTTATGTCTTATCGTGGTGAAGTAGTTGAGAGTCATACAAGGGCTCAGAAGAATAGTGTAGATGTTAGGTTAGGTCAGCAGATTAGAAAATTAAGGATAATGCGTGGCTATAGTCAGGACGCTATAGCAAAGAGAATAGGAGTGACTTTCCAACAATTACAGAAGTATGAGCGTGGAATTAATCGTGTTTGTGTAAGTAGACTTGTTGATATATGTAAGTTTTTTGCTATACATCCATCTTATTTCGTTGATAATCTAGTTGAGAAGAGTGATGTATGTGGTGGTGCATTAAGTGAAGATAGTGATGAATTTCAAGATGAATCAGGGCGTGGTTCTTCTATTGATAATAAAGAGATGCTAGCTTTGATAAGAGCTTACAAAAGTATATCAAGTCCTAATATTCGGAAGAAAGTTATTAATCTGATTAAGTCTCTAAGTGATGAAGCAAATAATGATTAAATAAATAGTTCTTTGTTACAAGCAATTTTCCATTCTTTGTAGAAGCGGGTGAAGTGTTCTTTCTTTTCTGTTTCTAAGAGTTGTATGAGTTCTTTGATGTTGTGATTGTAGCTTTCAGTTTCTATATAGCCTTGATAATGCATAAATCTTAGATATATGAGATATGTATTTAGTACATCTGTTTCACAGTAATTCCTTATTTCTTCTACCATTTTTTTATCATAGAGAGATGATACTTCAGAGCCTTCAGTGCTAATCTTTCCTGGTAATTTGAATGCTGCACATACTTCATTCATTTTTATTCTTGCAGATGCTCCGTAGTCTGAAAGTGCTTCTAATAGATCACAATGCCAATCTAAACTATACCTTTGATTATAATTATTCCACTTGTCACCACTTCTGTTTAAATATTCAGCCTGAAGTCCATACCTCATAGCTCTATATTTTAAAACTGGTAGGTCAAATGTTCTTCCATTAAAGGATACTAGGCGAGGTTTTGTTTTTTCTATAAATTTCAAAAAACCATTCACTAATTCTTTTTCTGTAGATTCTTTATTGCCACCAGACCTTATTTCATTTAAAGAATAAATTTCATATCTTTCATTTTTAGTGATTGAAGCATACAAAAAACTTATTGCTATAATTTTATGGAATGGCTGCCTTAAGAAAGAGTTTTTCCCGTCTGTAATTTCAAGATGATAATCAGTCAAGGCTTTTCTTTGTTCTGCAACATCATTACTTGTTACACCGGTGAGCAGTGCACAAGAGTCTGTGTCTGGTATTGTTTCTATATCAAACACTAATATCGACTGCAGCATACTGTGTTATTGCTCTACGCTCACAAAACGTCTATTGTTCTTTTTACGATAAAACTTAACTACCCCCTTGATTAAAGCATAGATAGTATGATCTCTACCCATTCCAACATTATTGCCAGGGTGAAATTTTGTTCCTCTTTGTCTTATAATAATATTGCCGGGCGCAACCAACTGCCCTCCAGATTTTTTTATACCTAGCCTCCGGCCAATAGTACTTCGACCATTACAACTGCTACCACCAGATTTTTTAGTTGCCATGATTAACCCTCTTCAACGTTTATAACCTTTAAGACGGTACAAGATTGCCTATGACCGTTTTTTCTTTTATAATTTTTTCTTCTCCTTTTTTTGAATATTATAACTTTTTTGTTTTTCTTTTGCTCAAGAATTTCCGCTTTTACCATAAAGTTTTTAGTTTTTGTGATAAGAGTGCCATTGTTATTAACAAGTATTACATCTTCAATTGTAACTATACCACCTATTTTTCCTTCAATCTTTTCGACTTTAAGCACACTTCCATTTCTTACTGGATATTGTTTTCCACCTGTTTTTATAACTGCAAACATTGAACAAAATCAGATAACTAAGCATATTAATAACCCTAATGGTAAAAGATATTTGAGTTAAGTCAAGAAGCCTTGTATAAACATTGTATGATAATTGTTTTATAGTATGTTTGCTGGAGTTCAAAAAATAATAGAAGATGCTAAAAACGGTAAGCTGTTCATATTGGTTGATGAAGCTAATCGTGAAAATGAAGGAGATCTTGTGATCTCGGCTGAATTGGTAACTGCTCAGGAGGTAAACTTCATGTTAATACATGCTAGAGGTGTTCTATGTTTAGCTATTGAAGAAGATTTAAGGGAAAAGTTAAAGCTAGATCTTTTGCCAAAAAGGAACAGCGGTAAATATGCAACAAATTTTGCTACATCTTTTGATGCTGTAGGTGTTGAGACTGGTGTCTCAGCTTATGAAAGAGCAAAATCAATTCATGTGGCGTTGATGGGTGACGCAAACATTATCTGTACTCCAGGTCATATTAACCCACTTGTTGCACAAAAGGAGGGGTTAAGAGCACGTCGTGGTCATACTGAAGGTAGTATAGCGATAATGCGGCTTGCTGGATTTAAAGAACCTGCGGCTGTGATTTGTGAAATAATGAAAGAAGATGGATATATGGCTCATCTGGATGATTTAAAGGGGTTTTCTATTCAACATAATATTAATATATTGCATATGAGTGATCTATTAGATTATGCGTTGAGGTACAATGACTCTTAAATGTGGTATTGTTGGCTTTCCTAATGTTGGTAAATCAACATTGTTTAATGCAATAACACAAACACAGATTGCTGAAGCTGCGAACTACCCGTTTTGTACTATAGAGCCAAATGTTGGCCGTGTTGCTGTACCTGATCGTAGGCTGAATAGGCTTGCCAAAATTGCTGAGTCACAAAGAGTTATTTATAACCAAATTGAGCTGGCTGATATTGCAGGCTTAGTTAAGGGTGCAAGTAAAGGAGAAGGGCATGGTAATCAATTTTTGAGTAATATAAGAGAGGTTGATGCAGTTATTCATGTTGTACGCTGTTTTAAAAATGAAAAAGTTGAACATGTTAATCTTAGGATAAATCCAATTGAAGATATTGAGTTGATTAATTTAGAGTTAATCTTAGCGGATTTACAAAGTGTAGAAAAAAGGTTAGAGAATTCTCGTAAATTAGACCAAGATACTAGAATTTTGTTAGAGCAGGTTTTACAAGTTTTGCATGACGGTAAACCTGTTCGATTAATGGAGGGTGTTGATAGTAAACAATTAAATAGTTTACAATTAATTACTTCTAAACCAGTTTTATATGTATGTAATGTAGAAGAAGAATCTGCACTTAATGGTAATGAATTTTCTGATATAGTTAAGGAAATGTATGGTGATAATTCGATTATTATATCTGCAAAAATTGAAGAAGAAATAGCTAACCTTAGTTATAATGAATCTGATAAATTGGAATTGTTGGATACTTGTGGTTTAAAAGAATCTGGCTTAAGTGTTTTAGTTCGTGCTTCTTACTCTTTATTAAATTTAATAACTTTTTTTACTGTAGGAGCAAAGGAAGCTAGGGCTTGGTCAGTTATAAAAGGTTCTTTAGCACCACAAGCGGCGGGGTTGATTCACACGGATTTTGAAAAAGGTTTTATAAAAGCTGACGTTATTAGTTATGATGATTATGTGAAAAATGGTGGTGAATTGAAATGCCGTGAAATAGGAAAAGTGAGCTTGGAAGGTAAAAAGTATGTAATAAAAGATGGTGATATAATTCATTTTAAATTTAATTAAGATGGTTCTGAGCAGTGGAGTAATAGAAGTAGCTCTCTATTTTTTATAAATTAAAAAAGGAATAATTGTGATGAATTCATAGAGAAGTATAAGGGGATACTTTTTGATTTTTGTCATGATTGTGTTATGGTACTCTTAACAGCTTTTTAAGTAGTATTTATGTCTAATTGAAGGGTGGTACACATTACCTTAAGAGGCTTTCTATTGTTGTTCCTATTGAAATTTGTATAGTTTTTAGCATTATGTATTGCACTTTTGTTGGATAAGTGTATCCTCCTGAGAGGATTTTCCAGTAATACTAAATACTGAGATAACTTCTGATCAATCAATGAAAGTTAATTCTGGAGGTGTTATACCGAGTGCTTCACCTCTTACTGATCATGTCTATGTGATAGCAGCTAAAAACTAGACAGGTTTAAAAGAGCTAATGTGATTATAGAAAGAAAAGAAGTTGTAAATAATGAAGAACTACATCTTTTAACTTTCTGTATTAAAAAAATATATGCTTGCTCCAATATTATTGGAGGGCTTAGCCATTATGAATGTGGTACATAGCTTCCTTCTACTATGTAGATGAATTTAGTAATGTTGTTGTAGCTTTATTAATTCTTCCTTTTTAGGTATGTTTTATTGCTCTTGAAAAAAAGTTTACACATTTGTTACCTGATTTTAAAAACACTTGGTATTGATATGTGTATTTGTGTAGCGATTGTTTTGAAGACGATTTTTATTGTGAGTATATGTGCTGTGTTCATGTTTAGTCAATCTAAGGAAGAGTGAAAAATAATTGAAGATAATAAACAATAACCCGAGATTGAGGATAACAAACAGTGTTCTTAAATTGGAAGCAATGTGAAAAAAATCTGATTCTAGCTGTATCTTTGGTAGATAGAAATTGATAAATGCATTGTGGTGAGCATAAGAAATTAGTTGGATATTATTTTTGATTGATTTTTTATCATGACAAAAGAGTTTAGTTTGCAGACACTATTTTCAAATATGTGAGTGAGAGTTCTAAAATGAAATTGATTGCTTTTTCTTGAAAAAAGCTTGATAATAAAATCTGCTGTATCTTGTTTAGGTTTAATTTTTATAATTAATGTTTCATAGATTTTGTCTTAATGGTTTTTTTTTGCAGTAATAGCTGCTTTGATTTGCTTTTATTACCAAAATGATTTTATTGCATCTGGAGCTAAGGTTGTTAGTGAAGTATTTGTAGGGCTTTTAAAATTAGTAAGCTTGCCTGTGGTTTTCTTCTCTATAGTTGCGACTTTATCAGGTTTAAAGGATTTTTCTGAATTGCGGTGGCTGTGGAAGAGGATTGTGTATTATGCTGTTTTAACTACAACTATAGCAGCTATTATCTCTTTGTGTTTATATTTGTTAATCAATCCTGTTTCTGATATAGGTTATGGCGTTACTTTAGTTAGTACAGGTGCTGAGCAAACTAATTTTTCTTCTTATCTTCTACATTTAGTTCCAACTAATTTTGTTCAGGTCTTTCTTGATAATAACGTTATTGGAATGATGATAATTGCGTTTATTATGGGGATAGCTTCTTTGAAGATGGAAGCTGAAAAAAGAGATATAGTAAATAAGATTTTTTCAGCGCTATTTGATTTAATTCTACAATTAACGCAATTTATTTTGAAGTTATTGCCATTTGCAGTTTGGGCCTTTGTGTTGTCTTTTTTGAATAGTTTGGAGAATTTTAATAAGGCACAAAGCATGCTATTCTATGTAATTTGTATTGCTATTGCGAATTTTTTGCAGGCTTTTGTGATTTTGCCGTTATTGTTAAAAATGAAAGGTATTTCTCCATTAGAAACACTTAAAGGTTCGTCTGCAGCACTTACTTTAGCTTTTTTCTCTAAGTCATCTGGGGCTACTTTACCTACAACAATAAAATGTGCGCAATGTAATCTTGGTATTTCGGAGAAAGTTTCCTCTTTTTCTTTGCCTATATGTTCGACGATTAACATGAATGCGTGTTCTGCATTTATTTTAATAACAGTATTATTCGTTTCTGAAAGCCATGGCTTTAGCTTTTCTGCCATGGATTTATTGATGTGGTTGTTTTTATCTGTAGGAGCTGCAATTGGTAATGCTGGAGTTCCCATGGGTTGCTATTTTATGGCATCAACTTATTTAATAGCCATGGGTATTCCATTGAATATTATGGGGTTAATATTGCCACTTTATAGCATCTTAGATATGTTTGAAACAGCTATAAATGTTTGGTCTGATGTATGTGTTACCAGGGTAATTGATAAATCTTTCAAGAAAGGTGATATTTGTTGATATAAAAAAATTTGCTGCTTCTTTACTAGGAAGGAAAAGACTTATGGCAATTGATTTTGGCTTAAAAAATGTAGGTTTTGCTTTTAGTGATGTAGAAAGAGTAATTGCTTCTCCACATTCTATCTATAAGAGGCGTAATATTAGGCAAGATTTGGGTTATATAAACTTTTTATTTCGTGAACGAGATTGTGCTGCTATTATTATGGGTTTTCCTGAAGGAGTAAAGCATGATATCAGGGATAAAATTTGGATGGAAAAGATTATAGCTTTTGCTCATCGTCTTACGAATAGATATAACATTAATGTTTATTTACAAGATGAGAGTTGTTCTACTCAGGAGGCTATGAGCATGTTAAAATATTTACCGAAAAAAAAGATAAAAAATAAGGATGATAAGATTGCTGCGTCTTGCATATTGCAAAGGACCTTAGATATAATGGTAAAATTGAATGCGGGTTAGTGTTTGTATGAATTTAAAGTCTAAGTTTATAATAATCTTTGTAGCTTTAAGTGTGTTGTTTGGCTTTGTTTTTTTGGTGGGACCAAAAGAGAGTAATAAACTTGTAGATGAAAAGGTTGCTGTTAAGAATAAGACATCTGAAGTGAATGTGTATTCTTCACGTAAAGAGATATTAGTGCGTGATCTTTTTGATGAGTTTAGCTGTAAGAATAACATTAAAGTTAATTATATAACTGATGATGCTGGCAAATTGATAGCAAGAATAGAAAGTGAAGGTGATTTAAGTAAAGCAGACCTTTTTATTGCGGCAGATATGACAAATCTTATTTTAGCTGAGGAGAGGGGTGTATTAGAAAAAATTGATTCAAAAGTGTTGGAAGAAGCTGTTCCTGAGAATTTAAGAAATGGTTATTGGTTTGCGCTAACTAAAAGAGCTAGGGTTATAGTATATGCGAAGGGTAGGGTTGATCCAGAAGAATTGAGTTCTTATGAGGATTTGGCTGATCCAAAATGGAAAGGTAAGATTTTGGTAAGGTCATCTGGTAGTCCTTATAATCAATCATTATTGGCTTCTATTATTCATGCAAATGGTGAGCGTGCTGCAAGGTCTTGGGTAAGAGGCTTGGTTAATAATTTTGCTCGCCGGCCACAAGGTGGTGATATAGATCAGATAAGAGCAGTTGCTGCTGGAGAGGGTGATGTTGCTATAGTAAACAGTTATTACTATGCTAGATTATTAAATTCTGATGTTAAGTCTGATCAAGATATTGTCAGTAAGATTGGTGTTTTTTTTCCGAATCAGGACGGTAGGGGTACTATGATGAATATAAGTGGTGCCGGGGTGGTGAAAAATGCACGCAACAGATCAAATGCAATAGCTCTTTTAGAGTTTATGGTTGGTCCTGAAGCACAAGGCATTTATGCCCAAAATAATCAGGAATATCCAGTGTTAGAATCTGTAAAATTATCGTCTGTATTATCTGATTGGCCCGATTATAAGCATGACGACAAATCTTTATTAACGGTTGGCAAATATGTTAAACAGGCTGTGAAAATTGCTGATGAGGAAGGGTGGTATTAAGTCATCATACCTAATGTCAATTTTTATAGGTTGTTATGTCTTTGGTTTACTCTAAGTGAGATTTTATTAAAACAGAATTGTGATTTCCTTGTGTAGCAGTAAGAAATTCCTTGGTACTATTTGTTGTGATTAGGCTTTGGGTTGTTTTATGAAGACTGTCCTGATGGTTGTGTAATGGAAGGAAGAGTAAAAACTACAACTTCCTTCTGTTTGGTGTAATAAGGCTTGTTGTGAGACACTTCGTTACATTATTATTGATTAAAACTTAAAAGGATTAAGCTGTGTAAGGTAGAGAAGTCTAATAGATTGGTTATAATGCGGAGTAAATTAATTAGTGATTATTTACGCTGAATTGTTTTCTAGTTATTGATAATATTTTGAATATGTGTTATCCGTTTATTTCTTGTAATTTGATTGTATGGCGAATGATAATAATCCGTGGGAAAGTGATAAGAAATGGAATGGAAAGGATAAAGGTGTAGAAGATATTTTTAGGAAGGTATGCAAAGATTGTAATTTTTTTCGGGGCAAAAGTTTTAATTTTAATTGGAAAGTAGTTTTATTGCTTTTGCTTGTTATCGTTGCTATATGGTTTTCCAGTGGTTTGTATATAGTACAGCCAGAAGAATCAGGGGTCGAGTTAGTATTTGGTAAGTATAATGATACAACTGATTCAGGATTACATTATAATTTCCCTGTACCTATAGGTAAGGTTTTCAAAGTAAAAACTGCAACTGTGCAAAAAGAACAAATAGGGTTTAATTCTAATGATAATAGACATAATAAATCTTCTGGAATCATGCTCACTGGTGATGAGAATATTGTTAACATAAGTTTTGAGGTTCAATGGCGTATTCAAAATCCTTATAAATATTTGTTTAATTTACGCGATGATTTTGCAAGTAAAACAATTAAAAGTGCATCTGAAGGTGCTATGAGAGAAGCTATAGGTCATAATTCTATCAATTTTATTATGATTGGTGAGGGGAGAGCTGGTGTTTCTGCAGAAACTAGTGATGTCTTGCAAAAAATATTAAATAGCTATGATATGGGTGTGGATATTTTATCTGTCCAGTTAATAAAAGTTGATCCACCGGAGAAAGTTATAGACTCATTTCGTGATGTGCAGAGTGCAAAAGCTGATAAAGAACGTGAGGTTAACCAGGCTCAGGCGTATTATAACGATAAAATACCAAAATCAAGAGGGCAGGCAAATAGGATTATTGAAGCAGCTTTGGCTTATAAGCAGGAAATTGTAAAAAATGCGGAAGGGGAAGCTAGCAAATTTAATGCTATATATAATGAATATGCAAAAAATAAAAATGTGATGAAATCAAGGTTGTATTTGGAAGCCATGGAATCTATGTTGCAAGACATGGATAAGATAGTTTTAGGGAAAGATAGTGATGTTGTTTCGTATTTACCGTTACAAGATTTGTTGAATAAGAGGGCGGTGCAATGAAGACGAAGTTGTTTATAGGGCTGTTCATAGTTGCTCTTATTTTTCTTAATGAAGGTTTGTTTGTTGTAGAAGAGTCCCATCAGGCGATATTGTTACAATTAGGTGAAGTTGTTAGTGATAAACCCTTGAAGTCTGGTTTGCACTTTAAGGTTCCTTTTGTTCAAAAAGATGTTCATTTTGATAGAAGAATACTGAATTTAAATTCAGATTCTAGGGAAGTTATTGCCTCTGATCAGAAGCGTTTGATTGTCAATTATTATGTTAAGTATCGTATAATTGATCCTGTTCTTTTTTACAAATCTGTGCGTAATGAGATGACTTTGGGTAATAGATTAGGTCCTATTGTTGAGTCTCAAGTTCGTGAGCAAGTAGGTTTTGTTTCACTTATATCTTTACTTAAGGAATCTAGGTCTATTGTTATGGATACAATTAAAACGAAAGCAAATGAGCAAGCTAAGGATTTTGGTGTTGAAGTTGTTGATGTAAGGATAAAGAAGACAGATTTACCTGAGGAAAATAGCGAAGCGATATTTAGAAGGATGCAAACGGAGAGGGAAAAAGAAGCGAAAGAAATAAGGGCTCAGGGCTCTGAAGAAGCTCAAATGATAATAGCAGTTGCTGATAAGGAAAGTCAGATAATTTTGGCGAAGGCTAAGAAAAAATCTAAGATTTTAGAAGGTGAAGGTGATGGAGAGGCGGCAAAGATATTTAACGATGCTTTTGGTGTAGATGAGGACTTTTTCAAGTTTTACAGGCATTTACAATCATACAAGAGGTCGTTTGTAAAGGATAATACTAAGTTAATCATTACACCTGATAATTCCTTTTTAGATTATTTTAATAACATGGAGGGTTAGTAGAATGTTGTTACGTTTTTTTGTATTTTTTGTTGTATTGCCGTTTACTTTATTGGCTTATACAGAATTTCCTAATTTTTCTAACATCGTTGATAAATTGCTGCCAGCTGTAGTTGATATTTCAACAGAACAAAAGGTTCCAGTACGCAGTAGAGCTGGAGTTATTCCTCAAATTCCGCGCGGACATTTTTTTGAAGAGTTTAGGGAATTTTTTTGGGGTTTTCCTAATTTCCCTGGTGAGGATAGAGAAAAGGAAAAAGAGATAGTTTCTGTAGGTTCTGGGTTTGTTATCGATAAAAGTGGGATTATAGTAACTAACCGTCATGTTATTGCTTCTCAAGATGGTGCATCCATATCAAACAATATTACAGTTACCTTTTACGATAACTCGAAATTGAAAGCAAAAGTTTTAGCTACTGATATAAGAACAGATTTAGCTGTTTTAAAAGTTGATGCTGATAAAGATCTTTATTATATTGAGTTTGCTGATTCTGATAGAGGCAAGGTTGGTGATTGGGTTATAGCTATTGGAAATCCCTTTGGTTTGGGTAGGTCAGTAAGTGTTGGTATAATCTCAGCAAGGGGGCGAGATATAAATATGGGGCAAAACAGTGGTACTGACTATATTCAAACTGATGCTTCGATGAATTTTGGTAGTTCTGGTGGCCCTTTGTTTAACTTGGATGGTAAGGTTATTGGTGTTAATACTGCAATAATTTCGCCTTCGGGTGGAAATGTTGGGATAGGTTTTGCAGTACCTTCTAGTGTGGCACGTCCAGTAGTATCACAACTTGCTCTTGGTAAGGCTGTGGAAAGAGGTTGGATTGGAGTAAAGGTTCAAGAGGTCACTGATGTTATTTCTGATTCTATAGGTCAAAAGAGTCCTTATGGTGCTCTTGTTGTTGAAGTTGTAGAAGGTGGGCCAGCACATGAAGCGGGAATAGAAGTTGGTGATGTTGTAACAAATTTTAATGGGAAAGGAATTAATAAGATGAGTGATTTGTTAACTGAAGTTAGCAAGACTAAAAATGGTGATGTTGTTGATGTTGCAATAAAACGTGATTCTTCTAATAAAAAGGGGAGCATTACACTAAAATTAAAAGTTAAAAAATTAGAAGAAAGGGATACATTTCACGGTGATGTTGATACGTATTACGATGAAATTGGGATCAAGGTTTCAAATCTTTCCTCTGATATGAGGGAAAGGTACCATATTAAGTCTTCTATCAATGGTGTTGTAGTTACTGATGTTCAGCGTAGTCTTAATAAAGTTTTGCTTAGTGGTGATGTTATTATGAGAGTTGGAAGTAAGTACGTAAAAAATGTAGAAGAGTTTAATAAGGTACTAAAAAGTGAACGAAAAAAGAGTAACTCTGTTTTATTGCTTGTAAATAGGGGTGGAGATAGCGTGTTTATTGGTGTAAAGTTTGCTCAGTGAAGAATTTATTGAGCAATGTAATTTTGCCCAGTATGGCCTTATTGATAGGATTATTTTCATTAATGGGAAGAACAAGAGTTTAAATACTGGCTTCTTAGTAGTTACTGATTCTAATGTAGTAGATTTAGTTCCTTTTATAGGTGACTTTAGTATTTTAGTTTTACCTGATCCTGTAGTGCCGACTATTGGGATAGTTGAGTATGTTCGCTTGAAGTCATGTGGAAAAAAGTTGCTTGCATTTGGTGGTGGTACAATTAGCGATATATGTAAGTATGCAAGTTACTTAGATGGGGTTGATTTTGCTGTTTGTCCTACGGCTCCTTCTGTTAATGGTTACACCTCTATGACTGCTTCTATAATTAAAGATGGTATTAGTGGATCATATGACGCACATCTTCCAAAATTGATATATTTGTCTTTAGATATTTTAACTGATGCTCCTATCAGACTTATTAAGAGTGGCTTTTGTGAGGTCATATGTAGATTCACTGCACAAGTTGATTGGCTATTATCACATTTATTATTAGGAACTTTTTATAGTGATGTTCCGTTTAATTTGGTTTTACAACTTGAAAGCCAGCTTATTTGTGAGAGAGAAAAGTTATTGTCCAGAGAGCCAAAAGTGATTCAGATGCTTATAGAAATTTTGATTCTTTCAGGTTTGGGTATGAATATATCTGGTGGTAGCTACTCTTCTAGTCAAGGAGAGCACCAAATTGTTCACACCATGGAGATGTATAATAAAAATAATGAATTTTTTCATGGTGAGAAAGTTGGTGTTACAACTTTTACTATGTCGCATATACAAAATTTTGTATTAAGTTGTGGCATAGGAAAAAATAGGTATCAAGAAATAGAAGAAAAAGTTTTCCTTTATTATGGGGAGAGTCATGTTGATATCCTTCGTGCGAAGCATAATAAGCTTAAATTTGATAATTGGGATTGTGTTTTTTTTGACAAGATTAAAAAAATAATTATAGATAATTATGAATTAGGTGGTATATTATCGAGTGTTGGAGTTTCGTTACAGCCACAAGATGTTGGGTGGAACTGTTCCGAATATAGGATAGGGTGTGAAGCAGCCTGTGGTATGCGCGAAAGGTTTACTTTTTTAGATTTATTACCTTATTCTAACTTAAATTATTTTGATGAGATTAATTCAATAGAGTAATTTGGTATATTACATAGAGAATTGTGTTTTTGTTTCTTTATACATTAAGTTTAAGATCTGAATTTGGTAACATAATATATTATGTTTTTTTTCTTAGCTGACTTGTTTTTTTATACTGTTGTGTAGATATATGCCATTGTATGAGGTAATGGAGAAAATATTTATGAGTAAGAAATTAGTTATGCTGCTTGATGGAGTCCTTGTGAGGCCTTCTGAGAGTGGTTCTGGTAATGGATTTGGAATACAGTTACCTGAGAAGCAGAAACCCACTGAAGGTATAGTTTTAGAAGTCGGTCCAGGTGCCCTTAGTTCTGATGGCAAACTGATTCCTATGTCAGTTAGAAAAGATTGTCGGGTTATATACCGCAAGTGGGCTGGAACAGAGGTTAAGTTTAACGGCGAAGACCTTATGGTGATGAAAGAGTCTGATATTATTGGAATAATCGAAGAATAAATTTTGAGAGGTTTTATATGTCAAGTGCAAATGAAGTTGTAAGAGGTGAAGAACTGCAAGACGTTATACGTAGTGCAGCGGATTTGGTTATGTCTACCGCTGGTGTAACAGTTGGCCCAGAAGGCAAACCAGTTATTATGAGTAAATCCTTTGGTGCTCCAGAGATTACTAAAGATGGTTATAAAGTTGTAAATAGTTTGAAGCCAAAGGAAGCAAGAATAGCGAAAATAGTTGAGCTTTTAAATCAGGCTACTTCTCAGGCAAATGAGAAAGCTGGTGATGGAACAACGACTGCTACTCTTCTTGTTGGAGAGATGCTTAGAAAAGCAAGTAGTCATATTGCTGCTGGTAGAGCAAGAATGAGGTTGAGAATTGGTATAGAGCGCGCGCGTGATAAAGTTATTGCTAGAATTCATGAACTTGCTAGAAAGGTATCTTCACAAGAAGAGATTGCCCAAATTGCAACTATTTCTGCAAATGGTGATAAGATTATTGGTGCAAAAATTGCTGAAGCAATGGAAAAAGTTGGAAAAAACGGTGTTATCACTGTTGAAGAAGGAAAAGGTTTTGGGCTTTCACTGTCCGTGGTAAAGGGTATGGTGTTTGATAGAGGTTACTTGTCACCTTACTTTGCTACAAACAAGGAGAAGATGATAGTTGAGTTCGAGAATCCATACTTGCTGTTTGTAAACAAGAAAGTATCTTCAATAGTTCCATTTGTTTCTCTTCTTGAAGTTGTTTTGAAGTCTGGCAGAGCGATAGTTTTAATAGCAGAAGATGTAGAAGGTGAAGCGCTAAGTGCTTGTGTGTTTAATGCATTACGTGGCTTGAAAATTGCTGTAGTTAAAGCGCCTGGATTTGGTGATAGACGTGGAGCTATGTTAGAGGATATGAGGATTTTAACTGGTGCTAAATATGTTGTAAGTGATGAACTAGGAATTAGTTTTGAAAGCATAGTTTTGGATGATCTTGGTTCTGCAAAGACTGTTACTATTACTAAAGATAAAACTACTATTGTTGGTGGTGCTGGTGATAAATCTGATATTGACGCAAGAATCAAGCAGATAAAAGAAATGATGGCTGAAACTACGTCAGATTACGATAGAGAAAAATTGCAAGAACGTCTTGCTAAATTAGCTGGTGGTGTTGCAGTATTGAAAGTTGGTGGTGCTACTGATGTTGAAGTCAAGGAGCGTAAGGATAGGTATGAGGATGCGTTACATGCAACTCGTGCAGCTGTTGAAGAAGGTATAGTTGCTGGTGGTGGTGCTACTCTGTTGTACATTGGTAACTCTCTTGATGAGTTGGAGAGGGAGAGCGATGATGATGATGAAGCAGCTGGTATTAAGATAGTTAAGGATGCTTTAAGAGTAGCTATAAGACATATAATTAATAATTGTGGCGAAGAATCATCAGTGATTATTAGTAAGCTTTTGGAAAAAGGAGATGTAAATTGGATATTTGACGCGAGATTGCGTAGATATACCGATGCATTTAAAGCTGGAATTATAGATCCTGCAAAAGTGTTGAGAGTTGGTGTAGAAAGCGCTGTTTCCGTTGCATGTGTCCTAACTACTTGTGAGATTCTTATTGTAGATATTCCAAGTGAGGATGATAATTCTGCTGGTGGAGGAGCTGCTCCTATGGGAGGAGGCGGAATGGGTGGTTTCTAAGCTTCTTTTGGTCTATTACTCTATCCTTTTAAGGACTGAGGCAATTTTGCTTCAGTTCTTTTTTTGTATACAGGATACCTTTGTATTAATGCCTTGCATTTTTTGTTATTAGTTGTTAGCATCAGCACATTGCACGTATCCTAATTGTATTTATGTTTTTGCATAAACGGAAGCTCTATGAGGGAAAGGCAAAGATAATTTTTGCTACAGATAATGATCCTAATGTTGTTATTCAACATTTTAAGGATGATATTACTGCATTTAATAATAAAAAAAAGTCTGTTTTACCTGGCAAAGGTGTACTAAATAACTATATTGCAAGTTTTTTTATGACGCGCTTGAATAATATGGGGATTAATACACATTTTATTAAGCAGTTGAATATGAAAGAGCAATTGGTCAAGAAAGTTGAGATGGTTCCTTTAGAAATTGTTGTGAGAAATATTGCTGCTGGAAGCTTATGTGAACGTTTGAATATAGAAACTGGTAAGAACCTTAACACAGCAATAATAGAATTCTTTTATAAGGTTAAAGATGATCCTTTAGTAACAGAAGAACATATTGTTAATTGTTTAAATCTTCTTAGTATATGGGAGCTTGAAGAAATCAAAATGATTGCTTTGCGTATAAATGATTTTCTCAGTGGAGTGTTCTCTACAATAAACATATCATTAGTAGATTTCAAGATTGAGTTTGGTCACTATAATGGTCAATTGTTTTTAGCTGATGAGATTAGTCCTGATTCTTGTAGACTATGGGATAGTGAAACAAATGTGAAATTAGATAAGGATTGTTACAGACTTGGCTTAGAAGATGTTATATCTAGATATAAAGAAGTGGCTAAGAGGCTAGGGATACTTATTCCTATCTTACAGGAAAGCCAAAATAAAGAAGAGAATTGATTAGGAATTTTTTTTCTAATAGAGATAAAGTATTTAGCTATGAAATCTAGTTAGAATTGTTCTAACATTGTGATCTCTGCTTGGATAAGCATGATTCTTTTCCAAGATTAATAACAATCTATTTCTTTAGTGTGCAAAAAAGTTTTATGTTGTTTTTGATAGTATAATAATCTGTAAAATAAGTTATTGATAATGATTGGATAACAAACAAGCAAAAAAGCTCTTCTTATCTTAGTGTTGCACTTTAATTACGCCTGCAGCATTTGCATTTATGCGCTAAGTGATTTTATTTTTTCATTGCGAGAATTTTTGGTTTTTTTATTCTCTCTTAATAAGGACAAGAGAAATCAGATATTTAAACTCAACAAGAAACAAGTTATGGAGTGCCGGCTGTCGGACTTGAACTGACAACCTGATGATTACAAATCAACTGCTCTACCAATTGAGCTAAGCCGGCAAAATTCATGAAAATCCAAAGAAGCCATAATTATACACTATAAAAATTTAATAGTACATCACATCTTTTTATTTTTTTGCTTCTTAGAAAGATCTTCTTTTAAATTATCTTGTATTAAAGCCAATAAATCAGCAAAAGCAAGTTGATGTGTTGCAATTACTTCCATATCATCTTCAGGTAAATAACTAAATTTTACATAAAAAACTTTTTCTTTTTTCTTATCTTTTCCTATTTTCTTTTCCACCTTCTTCTTTATGTCATCAAAATTTTTTACACCAGTCAAAGGCTTTAATACGTATTCAGCAAAACCTTCGGCTGATCCCATAATTGCTGCAGTAGTATCTGTTGTTGCAATCCCTTCAGCAGGTCCACCCTCTGAAGTGAAGATTCCAAATAAATGTGTTGCAAGTTGTGCGAAAAAATCTTCACATGGAAACAAACCTTTGAACCTTTCCTTGGGTTCGTGCTCTGTAATACCTATGTATATTTCTGGAAGTATCTCGACTTGATTATCTATGCCTGATCTAGACTCTTTAGCGAAGAATTGTACTATATCACTCCAAGTTCCTATTAATACTAGAGGTTTAAGTCCAGCCCCCTTTTCAGAAAAAAGGTATTTGCCATTGCTTGCTTTTATTGCTTTTTGTAATGTCCCTCTATCTTGTATGACGCTTTGATACTTACCTTTTCTCACAATAGGAGGTGGTTCGCGCCACAAATTGATATCAGCACACTGAGCAGAGCTTGCTAATGACAAAAATATACAAAAAAAGAACAAATAATTTTTTAATACAGCAAACATACACAGAATCACACTAAAATAACCTTTACTTGACTATCATTTTATTATAAAAGGGTCAATCCTCTTATTATTTGGTCTGTGAAGTTTCGTGTATGCTTTTTTATGTTAATTATTCTAGCTTAGGTCTAATTTATGTTACAGATAAGTCAGTAAGAATGAATAATGGAGAGTATTTGTAAATTCTTGAATTTGTAAGTGATAATATAATAACAGAGAGAATTCTTAGTGGGAGTAATGGTTCTGCTGTTGCTGTAATGTTGCTTTTTTAAACTAATGTCTCTCCGCTTGATATTATGTTTGTGTTAAGAAATGCAGTGAATAATATACAGAATTTTGTGATAAATAACGTTAACTAAATTCGCTACTAGAAAACCTCAGAAAGGGGGGGATTAGAGTTAAGGTTGTAGTAGATCAATCCTTTTCTTGAAAAAAGTGTGTGATTTTTTGTAATGTTTTTATTTAGTATACTTACGCTTTACTGGGAAGTTAAAAGTATATTGCAGTAAATATATATTCAGTGGTGTTGTTATTGTTTGTGGGATAAGTATAAAAATACTCATGCTCTTTGTCTTATAAATTATTTAACCCAAGGATACTTTTTTTGTAGTTTTTTAAAGGCTAGATATGTGTTGTCTTTATTATTAAATACACCAAAACAAGTAGGTCCACTACCGGAGATTCTTGCTAATAAACATCCGGATTGTGAGTTAATATCGGATAATGTTTGTGATATTCTCCATCCACCAAGATTTATTGCTGCTTCTTCTAAATTATTTTTGGAGTTTTGTATTATTTTTAGTATGTTGTTATGTGTTAAGGGGTTAATCTTTTTGAAGATATTTATTTTGCTTTCACTAAAATTACCTTGCTTAAGTTCTGCATATTTTTGAAAAACTTTTTTACTGCTCAAATAGATGCCTGGGTTAACTAAGATTATATTTAATAATGGAAAATTTATTAATTTTTCTATCTGGTCACCAGTTGCAGTAACAAGCGAAGGAGATCCATAAAGGCAAGCTGGAACATCAGAACTAATTTGCTTGGCTATCTCATATATTCTGCTGTCTAAATCAATTTTCCAGATTTTACATAAATGTTTTATTACTGCTGCAGCATCAGCAGATCCACCTCCCATGCCACTGGCTATAGGTATATTCTTTTTGATAGTAATAAAAAAATTTGGTTCTTGTTTTGCAAATTCAGCAAGTAATGTTACTGCTTTATATATTGTATTCTCCTGATTATCAATTTTCGCATCGAGAAAATTAATTTCTAATTTGTTAGAAGGTGTGATTGTGATTTCATCAAACACGGAATCATGAAATATAAAAATGCTTTCGATCAGGTGCAGACCGCAGGAACTTCTTCCAACTATGTTGAGATTTAAGTTGATCTTAGCTGGAGCAAAAACAGTGATACTGGTCATTATAATATTCCTTCAGTTTTAAAGCTGAAATGTTTGCCCTTTGTAATTATGATATGATCTATAAGTTTTATATCAATGCTAGAGCATGCAT
Source organism: Anaplasmataceae bacterium (assembly GCA_965207045.1). Lineage (GTDB taxonomy): Bacteria > Pseudomonadota > Alphaproteobacteria > Rickettsiales > Anaplasmataceae. The sequence goes on from OZ242261.1 coordinate 37,259, forward strand.
CCATGATTTGTTGAGTTATATTGAGGTCTGCAGGAGATGGTTTAGGGTCTCCGCTGGGATGATTATGCGAAAGTATTAAGGAAGTTGCACCCAAACTTAGAGCTCTTTTAATAACTTCTCTTACGTAAAGTGGAGTTTGATTTACTGTACCGACGTCCTGCAGTTCATCGCTGAGCACCATGTATTTTTTGTTTAGATAGATAAATCTTATTTTTTCTGTAGCAGAATTACCTATACTGACTCTTAGATATTTTAATAAAGATTTCCAATTATTAATTATTGGTAACTGTTTGACTTCATCTTGTAAGACTCTCTCTAACACTTCTTGTACACACCGAAAAAGTGAGATCATTGAATCACCAATACCTTTTATAGATTTTAAGTCTTCAGTATTAGCATTTAGTACTCCAGATATGTTGTTAAATGTTGCTAATAATTCTTTCGCAAGTGGCTTAACATCAGCCCTAGGCTTAACAAAAAATAAAAGTACTTCTAGCAGCTCATAGCTTACCATTGTCCCTTTCTTACTTTCTAGTAAGCGTTGTTTTAATCGTTTTCTATGGCCTAAATTATGCATTTTAATAATCTTATTCTGTCATATTATGTTCTGTTGTTTCTTCTTTAAACATCTCCGATAATTGATTGATTCTATTGTTGATATGATCTATAACGGATATATTTTCTTTTTTTTCTTCTAAGAGTTTGTCTTCTAAGTCAAGTGCTATTAGAACCAGTAGAGTTGTTTCATGACATTTTCCTTGAAGAGAATCTTTTAGTTTTTTTATTCTAACATCTAGCCTACTTGCAAGCTCTTTCAGGCGATCTTCTTGTCCTTCGTTACATACTATCTTATAGTAATTATTATTGATAACAATCTCTTTAATCGGCATTTTCGAGTACGTTATTCATCATCAGTATAGTTTTCCTTAGTTTTTGTGCAACCTCTATACATGCTTCTTTTGACTCTTCACATTCTTGTTCTTTTTTTTTTAGTTTGCTTTGCAATGTAATAAGCTCTTTAGAGTGAACTCTGCTATTGCGACTATTAATATATAGTCTAAGGTTATTTTCAAAATCATTAAATATTTTATCTATTTTCTCCCTCATGCTATCACCACCCATTATACTTCAAATAGTATGAGTCATAATCTTAAAAAAAGCAAATTTTTTTGCGTTTTTTTTATTCTTACAACTAATTCCAGAATCGAATTATTATGCTATATTCCCTGCTTTATATACTTCATGACCTTAGTAGGGATTTTATTTATTTGAAAAATAATCTTAGAAATTTTTCATATATTAAAGATAAATTCTTTATATCTACTAGTGTTGTACATTCATCAATTTTATGTGCAGTTGTGTTTTGTAAACCAAACTCGATAACTGGGCAGATATCTTTTATGTATCTTGCATCTGATGTACCGCCACTTGTGCTAAGTTTTGGCAAGATATTCAGTGTTTCTTTTATTGCAATAACCATTATTTTACTTAAGGTTCCAGGAGTTGTTGTTATAAAGGGTTGGGCGTTATTATTTACTGTTAAGCTATAGTTGTTTGTTATGGATGTAATTTCTTGTCTGACAATTTCTTCTAAGTTCTCTGCTGTATGTATGTCATTAAAGCGAATGTTAAACTGAGAGTTAGCACTTGCCGGGATTATGTTACTTGTTTTATTGCCAACATCAATACTTGTTATTTCAATATTTGAGGGTTGGAAAAATTTATTACCAGTGTCAAGTGTTTTATTTTGTAACTTATGTAGTATTTTTACTATTTGTGTAATTGGATTAACTGCTGAATCTGGATATGCTACATGCCCCTGTTTACCGATTATTTTCAGTGCAAAAGTTATTGAGCCTCTGCGGCCAATTTTTATTATGTCTCCTAATTGTTTTTCACTAGTTGGTTCTCCGACAATACATGCAGTCACTTTCTCATTTTTTTGTTTGAGCCATTCTAAGACTTTTTGTGTGCCATTTTTACCGCTTTTTTCCTCATCACCAGTTAGCAAAAAGCTAATTGAACCTTTAACGGCAGATTTTATATAATTTTCAGCTGCAATAACAAATGCACATATTGCACACTTCATATCTACAGCACCACGGCCATATAAGATATCATCTATGATCTTTGGTGCAAATGGTGGAGTTATCCACTTGTTTAAATCTCCTGGAGGAACTACATCAGTATGGCCGGCAAAACATATGTTAGGGGATGAATTGCCTATTCTTGCGTATAGATTAGTTGTGTCTTCAAAAATTAATTTATGTGTTTTAAAACCTAAGTTGAATAAATAATTTTCTAATATTTCGATTGCTCCATCATTTATTGGGGTGATACTAGCGCATGAAATTAAGTTTAGGCATAAATCTATTAATTTCTGATTTGGCATCTGTATTTTCCATTTATAAATAAGATAAGTATCATAAGGCTAGATTGCAAATAACCATTGTTGTTTTTTTATATCTCTGATATTCTATACTAAATCAAGGAATAAATTAATATGAAGAGTGTTGAATTATGCCGGTGATGACAAGGAATGGATGGTCTACGCAGGAACGAAGCGAAGAAAATTTAAAAAAAGAAGTAAAATCACTAGTGCAACAATTACAGGGTAAAAATTTTGAATATGTTCTTGAAGAAGGTGCTTTAAAATTTTTCCATCTTTTTAAGCAAACAGAAATAAAAGAGGAAAAAGAAGTGTTAGAGAAATCTAGTAATTCAGTTTTTGATATTATTTTAGAGAGCGTGTATGAAGCAGTAAAAGAGGGAAGATGCTTTATAGAAATTTTTAAGGAAGCATTGAGACCAAAGTCGATTGATATTAATCATTACCATGAATTTGTAGATGTGTTGTTTGACTTGCTAGAAGCTGCTGAAGGAAGAAAGTTAAGAGAATTTTTTTTGGAGAACTTGAGGATAGTGGAAGAGGTTCCTGAAGTCGTAAAGAAAATATCTAGTATAGCGATGGGGAAGAAAAAACTTACTGTAGGAATTGATGGATTTTTTGTTGCTTTTGCTTGTGATTATGCGTCAGCTGAGAATTCTAATAGGTACAGAAGAAGAATTGCTCATGTAGAAAGTGAGGGTTGTAGCGTCGAGCGAAAGTATTTTTATTTACCATCCAAAGATGTTAAGGGAAGTGATAGTGTGGTGCTCTTCTTTCATGATCATAAAGAAATTAAGGAAATGTGGAGTAAAATACTAAGATCAAAAGGGTTAGAAATAATAGAGAAGGCAGATATTGTAAAAGCAGAGGAAAAGAAGTCATCAGTTATTGATGATCCTTCATCACCATTGCTAAAGGGAGTAGTTACTAATATGGCTAAATTAAAAGTAGAGGAAAGGAAGTCATCGGTTATTGATGATCCTTCGCTATTGCTAAAGGAAGTAGTTGCTAATGTGGCTAAACGAGATGAGGCTTGCGTTACTGCAACATATTCTTGTTAAGAGGGTGTTGGTAAAGCTAGTATTGTTGTAGGGATTGGAAAGGCTTGTGTTTATTTGTTGCTCAGCGATTAAAAATAGTATGTATTTTTTGCGAAAAAAATCATAATATAGTATTGTGCATAATTAATTAAAGTATTAGGCGCTAAAATGGGAGCAGCAAAAAATTATAAATTTTTTGTAAGGGAGAAGCTGAAGCAGATTAATAATATTATGTCTGGAATGGGGAGAGTTAATAAGGAAAAGGCAATATTACGCATAAAAAAATGTTGTCTTATTCTGTTCGAAATTTTTCTTAAGGCAGAGAAAACAAGTTGTTTGGAGATGTGCGATAAATCGCATGTATCTGAAATTTGTGCTTATATACTCAATTGCCTTATGGAATACAAAGTGGAGCAGGAGGAGCTTTCTGATTATATTGGTATAGTTATTGAGGAGTTGCAGAAACTTATGTTACGGTATGTAATAGATAGTGATGAGGTTGACAGATTAATAAATATGTTGAGAAGTCAGTTAATGTTGGCATTATGCAAAGAAATGCAAGGAGAGGAAGAAGCTATTGCGAAAAAAGAAGAAATTAATGCTATTAAAGAATTTGTGTCTGTTAACCCTGAGCGATGTTGTTTTAAACGCCTTGGTTTTGTAGAACGACTTACTCTTTGTTACATGAGTAGAGTGTGGCTTGTTGCAGTTGAAGATAAGTGGGGTGAAGCAAGTGAAAAAAAGCATATCATTGATTATGGACCAGTTATTAGATACCACACTGATGAAGAGTGTTATCAGATTTTAAACGAAGCGCAAAAGGGGGTACAAGTCAGTTCTGTTATGGAAGTAGATGAACAAGGTATGAGTAATATTGCGAAATTAGAAGCTAGGTTCTTATAGGGTAAACTTAAAGTTAAAATTGTGAATGCATATATTTGCGTGGAAGTAAGAAAATCTGACTTTATTGTGTGTGTTATCAATAACTTGATTGATAATTTGTGTGAGAATTGTCAGAAAATGAGTTTATTAGTGATGTAGTATCCGGTTGTAAGTTTTTGTATATATCAATATAATGTATCAAGAAATCAATATTGTAGATATTAAATATGGAAGAGAAAAAGAGAATAGATCAAGCCATAATTGAGTTAAAAAAAATCTTTCATGAAAATGATTTTACACAAGGATCTAAGTTTCCAAATGCAGGTAGTCAAATATTGAAAATTTTTATTCTCATAGATGAACATGAAAATTGGAAATGTTTAAGCTATGTCAATCAACTAAATGAAGTTGTACATGGAACTCTAAAGACAATTAAGCAAAACTGCCATGCATCAATTTTTCTTGCTTCCTTTGCAAATGCGTTAATTTCTTATGTTAAATATAAGAATGGTGAGAATGAAGGAAATGAATGTGCTATTTTTTTAGTCTCTTTATTAAAGGATATTGAATGTGATAAAATCCGAAGGCACTTAAAGAAAGAGTTTGAGGAATTGAGGCGTTTCTACGATGGTAACAAATTAAGTCTACCTAAATTTCGTCTAGATACTACTCTGAGTGCGTTCTATCACAGTCAAGATGATTCTGATAGGATGGCTAGTGATCTTTGGCAAGAACTTTTAAAAGGGAATAAGATAGAGGAAGAGAAGAAGATAAAGTCCTTTTGTAATTCATTTCCTGATTGGTGCTTCAATATATGTTGTAATAAATTGTTGCATATTAATAACCTATATGGTAAAGAAGCTATTGATATTAATCATCATACAATTGATGAATGTCGTCAAATTAGTAAATTGATTATGTCAGAACGTGATAGAAATTGCCCTAGTTCGTTGGTAGTGGGTGATGTTGGTTCGGTAGGTTTAGAATCCCGACCACAATTATTGTAAGCGTATACCTAAGTAGAGATTATTGATACAATGGAGCTTTGAGACATTCTATTAATATATATATATAATGTTGAGATTGCAGATACGCGAGTTATATACACATGAAGGTCTTACCAATCTTCATGATAAATTTTGTAAATTTTTGGAAAAAGCAAGTAAAGATTTGTTCCTGCAATTACAGAGTATAAGTGACTATGATGCAGGGTTTGCTCTGCAATTAGCTCCTTATATTGAAGAATTTATAGTGGATGTGTTTGGTCTTGCAGAAGAAGTACAAGCGCTATGTAAATACGAGAATTCTTTTACCAATATTCATAGATGTAAAAGGCAATTTATTCAGCGTTATGCAGTGAAAAATTATGATATGGTCGAAAATTTTGCTGAAATAGAACTCTTACTTAAGCAGATTTTAAATACTGATGAAATAGGAGAAGCGCTTTATGCAGATCAAGTTATGAAGTGGTGGCTTGAAAAGGAAAAGTATCAACATGAGCTAGAAATAGCTGCGAAGTATGCTATTCACATGACTAAGAAATTAACAGATTCAGCTCTATTTGGTTTGCCAAAAAAGTTATATTACGAAGATTTAGTAACAACTGATACTTACAAAGATAGTAATGTTGCTGTTTTAAAATCACCTGTAAGAAAATATAGAAGTGGATTCAAGTTGACTGATAAAGGGTTAAGCTCTGCACAAGCAATTGACCAAGCTAATTATTGTATCTTTTGCCATAAACGAGGCAAGGATAGCTGTTCCAAGGGAATTTATGAGAAGAGTGGGGAATGTAAAATATCATCATCAACTAAGACTAAACTTACTGGCTGCCCGTTGGATGAAAAAATTTCGGAAATGAACCTTATGAAATCACAAGGTTATAATATTGCAGCTCTTGTTTTTATCACATTAGATAATCCAATGTGCGCTGCTACAGGACATAGAATTTGTAACGATTGCATGCGCTCGTGTATATATCAGAAGCAAACACCGGTTAACATACCGGGTGTTGAAACTAATATTTTATCACTGGTGTTATCTTTGCCATATGGATTCGAAATCTATAGCTTGCTGACTCGTTGGAACCCACTGAACTTTAAAAATCCAATACCAAAAAAATCGAGTAATTATAAGGTACTTGTTGTTGGGTTGGGTCCAGCTGGTTTTACAATGGCGCACTATTTATTAAATGAAGGTCATACTGTTGTAGCGATTGATGGTTTGAAGATAGAAAAGTTGCCAGTATATTTGGCTGAGAAAGAAAAATTTGTGGCAATAAAAGATGTAACAAGATTATATGAAGAGCTAGATGAAAGAGTGATAGCAGGCTTTGGTGGGGTAACTGAATATGGTATTACAGCGCGATGGAACAAAAATTATTTAAAATTAGTGCGATTATTGTTAGAGCGTAGGGAAAATTTTGCTATGTATGGGGGTATACGGTTTGGCAGTAATATAACTTACAAAAATGCTATACAGTTAGGCTTTAACCATATAGTATTAGCAATCGGTGCTGGTAGCCCAAATATTGTTAACTTAAAAAATAACCTTTCCTGTGGTGTAAGAATGGCATCAGATTTTTTAATGTTGTTGCAGTTAGGTGGGGCTTATAAGAAGGATTCCATAACCAATTTGCAAATAAGAATGCCAATAGTTGTTATAGGAGGTGGTTTAACTGCTGTTGATACTGCTACGGAAGCACTATATTATTACGTGGCTCAAGTAAAAAAATTTACAAAACAATATAGTATTTTGGGTGAAAACTTTGAAAAAAAATTATCACAACAGGAAAAGGAAGTGGCAAAAGAGTTTTTATGTCATGCAAAATTGTTAAATAACAAGAGTACTGATGAATTGAGTTTCTTGAAAAGCTTAGGAGGGGTTAAGATTTTGTACAGAAAAACTCTGCAGGATTCTCCAGCCTATAGATTGAACCATGAAGAACTTGAAAAAGCTTTTGCTGAAGGAGTTGAGTTTATAGAGAATTTTATACCGAGTGAAGTTTTGCTTGATAGATATGGCAATGCAAAAGCGATTTTAGGATCTATCAATAAGGAGAAGAAGGTAATTGCAGCAAAAACAATTTTGATTGCAGCTGGAACAAAGTCTAATTCTATTTTATCTAGGGAAGACCCTGAAAATTTTTATGATTTTATCAATAATCCGCGTGATGATATTACTCTTTTGGGTGATGTAAATCCTAAGTACTCTGGTAGTGTGGTAAAAGCAATGGCAAGTGCAAAGCACACATATTCAATCGTAACAAAGAAATTATCAAAATTAACTCCAGAGGAAGGAAATGGATTTTTTGCTGAAATAGATAAAGCTTTGGATGCTGAGGTAGTTGATGTAATTCAGTTAACGCCGACTATATACGAGGTAGTTGTGCGATCAAAGTTGGCTTCTGAAAATTTTAAGCCTGGCCAGTTTTATAGATTACAAAATTATGAGTATAATGCTCTTAAGTTTGATGCTATGACTATGTTAACTGAAGGCATTGCCTTAACTGGTGCTAAGGTGGAACAAGGTAAGATCTCTTTAATTACATTGGTTATGGGGGCTTCATCAAGTCTATGTTCATACCTCAGGCCAAAAGAAAAAATTGTATTAATGGGGCCAACTGGGACGCCAACTGTAATCCCAAAAAATGAAACTGTTATGTTAATAGGTGGAGGTCTTGGTAATGCAGTGCTATTTTCTGTAGGACAGGCTATGAGGAAAAATGGGTGCAAAATTTTATACGTTGCAGGTTATAAAAAAGAGCAAGATCGATATAAAATTGAAGAGATAGAAAAAGCAGCTGATGTTATATTTTGGGCTTGTGATGAGAGGAAAATGGGCAAGACTCGCGAACAAGATTTTTCTTTTTGCGGTAATATTATAGATATGGTTTCTGCGTTTCATGTTGAGAAAAAAGTTGTTTTAAGTGAAATAGATAGAGTTTTAGTTATTGGTTCTGATTCAATGATGAATGCTGTTAATTATGCTCCATGGAAGAAGTTTTTTAAGAAGGGGATTAAAATTATTGCATCAATAAATTCACCTATGCAGTGCATGATGAAGGGAATATGTGCTCAATGCTTGCAAAAACATAGGGAAACTAAGACAAAAGAAGAAACGTTTGTTTATAGTTGTTGTAATCAAGATCAAGATATGAATACTGTTGATTTTTATCACCTTCAGCAAAGATTGAGACAGAATTCATTGCAGGAGAAAGTTACTGCGAATTTTATAAAATGTTTATGTAAGTTTAATTAAATAGTCGATACTGACAGTATATAATGTTTTATTTATGTGTTAATTAATAAATTGAACTCCATAAAGCCATAAAGAATTATGATATTCGTAATGATTAATATGAAGTCAAGAGTATTAAGTATATAAGTGATAAAGAGGAGTTAAAAAGATCAAGGAATATACTGACGTTGATTCTATTGAAGCTTATGTGATGAGTAATACAGAAAGTCATGTTGATATAAGAAAGTGTTGTTATTGTGAAAAGCAGCAAACATTGGTGCAATTTATGTGTGAGCATGGAAAGTATTTTGCTTTTTAATTAAGAAATATTTTGATGTTAATGTAGCTTATGTAGAAGGTAAAAATATTTTACATTATACTGCATTGAGTAACATTCAAAATGATGAAGTGGAAAGGGTTATTTCAATATTGAAGTAGAGGTTGGGATTAGAAAAATACTCAACTGCGATTTAAATAACGTGTTGTAGCAGAAAGATAAGTGAGACAAGAGCCCTTTGTATTATACTTATGAAAAGAGATGTTACAAGTTGATGAGAAAGGGCAGGAGTTGCTTTATACTAAGATTTTGTCGTATGCGTTGGAACAAAAGCGATTCAATTTTAGTAAAGTAATAGTTAAAGTTACATTACAGGAATTAACGGGAGAGATAAAGAAATAAGAATTTATTAAAAGTCTTTTTTGTATATGCTACAATTCTGTGTGTATAGATAAATATTGTGGTTTACGTACTTATAGTGATTTGTTTTTGAATGACTTCTCCTCTACAAAATTAAAGTTCTGTTTTGGAAGTTTGAGCCATTTAAAGAGGTATTATTCTGATCCAACAAGGTTAGCTACTCTGGTTAATTCATGGAAAATAGGAGATCTCGAGCAAAAGAAAGAAGGTACTTTTTACAGATAGGCAAGGTTTCTTTATCGATGAAACTGCATTTATTTTGGTCTGTTGATGGCATCAGTATTGATATGTGCTTATATGCTATTTTGTTACCGATTCTTTATATTGGGGGTACCAAATCCATTAATAGTAGTGAAAAGTTATTTTGGTTTATGACATTGATTGTTGCACTATGTGAAGCGTTTTTATTCCCAATTGTGGCAACAGCTATTATGTTCATAGTAGAAGAAACACGAAGTGAAAAAGATAAATCAGCAAGGAGAGAAAAGTTTGTTTCGGTTGGGTCTAGGAAGAAAGCAACAAAATTTTACACAGTTTTTTTACGGAAAAAAGTATTACTAAAGATGTGGATTATAATCCTTTTATTTTTGGATTAGGCGCATTGTAATGTGCAAAAATAGAGAAAAATGTTTTTTTCTGTTTGTGTGTGTAAAAAAACGGTATATGAGAGAGCAGTGTATTCATCCTGAAATTTGGGAAAAATTTTTTATAATTTTTTTTGCTCGTAGCACAAATTTAGTTAATCTTAATAACCAAAACAAAGCTTAATACGGGATTTTGTTGAAGGAGAATGTAATGTTAGTTTTTGCAAAGATTTCTATCAGAAAATGAGTGACGCAATATATTATCTTGTTTTTGTTACCGCATCTTGTGCTTAACAAATAAAATTGATGTCTCTTCTTTAGCTAAGTTTATAAAGCTCTATGTTGTTGTGCTCATAAAGATAATTGAGTAGTGTTCAATAAACTTTGTTAAAGTTCTAAAGTTTGAAGCACGTATTTTGAAGTATTTAAGAAGAAAAGTCTAGGGTGATATGCAACAGAATTACATTGTAGAGTTGAAAAATTTAAATTTAAAATATGGAAATCACAATGTTTTAGAAAATGTGAATTTAAAAATTAAGGATGATGAGATAATAACAATTGTTGGTCCTAATGGCAGTGGCAAAACTTCTCTGCTATTATGCTTAGCGGGTATTATAAAAATTAATAGGAGTTGCTATACACGAAAAAGTAACCTTGTTATTTCATACATGCCACAGAACATAGGATTTGATCCAGTTTTGCCTATTACTGTTTTTTCTTTTTTGTGTCTAACAAAAACTAAGGACAAAATTTATTCAATAGCAGAAGAGGTCGGTATAGAAGATATTCTCGAAAGACAAATGTATGAGTTGTCAGGTGGTGAAATACAAAGAGTATTGCTTGCAAATTGTTTGTTAGCCCAGCCGCAGCTAATGATATTAGATGAACCTGTCAGTAATATGGATATTAATTCTGCAAAGCAATTTTATAAATTAATCTCCAAGTTTCGTGATAGTACTAATTGCAGCATAGTTATGGCATCGCACGATTTGTATGTAGTTATGAAAAACACGGATAGAGTTATTTGCTTAGATGGTAAAATTCATTGTGAGGGTAAGCCGCATGAGGTCAGTATAAATAAAGAGTTTGTCAATATGTTTGGTAGTAACTTCACAATTTATGAACATGACGATCATAATTAACTTCATTATAAAATGTAAAATATAAAGCAGTAATTAATTAATGATTAGGCATGACTACTTATGTACTTATGGATCTGGAATATATGGAGAGTCTAGTTACTCTTCTTAGAGAATGTGATTTTACTTGTGATGGTGAAAAATGTGCAATTGCGATTAGAGTAAACAATTGATGTATTCTAAAGTTGAAAGATTGAGTGCTGCTAGCATACCTACCTTTGCTGTTTGAACTATAACTTATTCTGGGGATGGTAAGGTAAAGAGTAGATTTATTAATATATTTGACTTAAAATCATTCTGTATAGAAGCAACCTCTGATTATGCGTGAGGTCTATCTTTGTGTTCATATCGCTTTCATATTTGGTTACCTATATATTAGTTTCAATTATTATGTTTTTTGTTATGATGGGTGTAAGAGTAGGTACATTAGGACTAAATATGAAGGAAGCTACCTCGTTGATAACGTTAACCATTGACAGCTGTTTTCTCAGCTATTATATGTGTTGCGTGGACTTATCTGCAGTGCAAAAACGTGCTGATTAGGCACATAAGGGTTAGTGGATAATATTCGAGATTCTATTATAAGATAAAGAGAGAGACTCGATTGTATGCGACATCATCATTTGATTCTATAAGTCTGTTTTCTATTTCGACATTATCAAGTTTATTTTTTTGTTATTCTCTGGTTATGGTTTCTAAGAGTTTATCAAAGATGGAAAATAATAGTGCTGAGATGGTTATCATTCTTGCATCCAGCCTTTTTTAGATCTTTTTATATTTTTGTAGGTTACTTGATTATCTTATACGTAAGGCATGCAAAGAAGGTTACCTCGAAAATAAAGATGAGGTGGAGACTAAGACTAAATTTGGTGAATTTACAGTAGAAGAGGTGGTCGTAGTAGATCAAAAGCAAATGATGAATGAGATAAGTGCTGATAAACGTAGCTATGAGTTTACATGGAAATGCTTAGTACTTTTAAAATAGCGGATTGATAGAAAATATGCGTTTTGTTAGCATGATAGCTGAAAAAGTTTAGTTTTCTGTGTATTTTCCAAGAATAAGATGTAGTTTGGCCTTTGGAGTGATAATTTTAGGGTAAGAAATGAGTTACTTGCTGCTGATGTGTACAGATTGTTTGTGTTGGTATGTGGATAATAACATAGAATATTGCAAGTATAGATTTTTTCTTTACTACTTTAAGGTAATTAACAAAGGCAGCTTTTGTTTGGCAAATTTTTCTTTTTCTATGCTTTTTCTGCTGCGTATTTTTTGTCATGTTTTCCTTCTACAATTTTATGTATATTTGTGTAACTTATTTTTCTATAAAGAGTGTTGTTGTGATAGTTGTCCTATTGCTATGCTTATGAAATTGAATAGAGGAGTGCTATAGATTCCAAGGAGAATAACCATAGAAGCTAGAATTATTGGAGGTAATAGTAATATCCTGTTTAAGGTGTTGTTTTCTTGGTTTTCAAGAAAAAGATCAACGTTTCTGAAGATGTAAAATAGGCTCATAGTAGAGCCAATTGCTATAGCCAAGATTGGTAAAAAATTATGAGACAAGGATGTAATATTTATTAAATACCATTTGCTTACAAAGCCGGCAGTAATTGGAAACCCGACTATACTACCTCCAAAAATAACCAACATGGGTAACATGAAATTTCTGCTGTGTTGTAAGTTGCTTATCATAAATAGACCTGGTTTAGCAATACTGTGAAATAATAAATGAGCTGTCGCTGTGATAAATGCAGTATGTGAATTTAGACTAATACCAAGAATAATGTAACCAATTTGTGATACACTTGAAAAGGCTAACATTTTAGCAAAGTCCTTTTCACGCAAAGCAAAAACAGCTCCAAAAATTATTGCACACATACTCAAAATTTGTAAAACAGAATTGATATTGTTTAAAATAGGATTACTGCCGATCACGCTGTATATAAAACGTATTATAAGGTATAGAGCAATCTTCGTTGTAGTAGCTGAAAAGAATATTGTTACGTAACAAGGGGAGCTATTATAGGAGTTCACCATCCATTGATGAAATGGAAAGGTAGCTGTTTTGGTTATTAAACCAATAAGGATGAATACTATTCCTAAATTAACAACTTTATTGCCCTGAAGAGATGTTAGTTTATTATACACGTCAAACATGTTAAGTGTGCCAGTCATCATGTAAATTAGTCCTATACCAAGTAGATAAAAAGTTGCAGCTGAAGTTCCGATAATTAGATATTCAAAAGCGGAATTAACTGAGTCTTTCTCTTTGTTTCCCATCGCAATCAATGAGCAAGCTGTGAGAGATGATAGTTCTAAAAATACGTATATGTTGAATATGTCGTGACTTAAGACTAGACCTAATAAACTAGCAAAGCATAATAAAAAACATGCATAAAAAGCAGGAGCCTTTTTCTTTTGTATCTGTTTTTTAATTGTGAAAAATGCGTAAGGTATTGTAATTGTTGTAATAGAGGAAATCAGTATCAGAAAAATACAGCTGAATAGATCAGCTCTTAGCTCAATTCCATAAGGAGCTAGCCAACCTCCCATATAATAAGAAATAATGCCGTAATTATAAACCTTGAAAGTAATATATATTGAATGTACAAAAACAATTAATACAGTAAAAAAAGTCCAAAACCAAACAAAACGCTTAGGTAGTACTGAACATAAAATTGCAGAGATAAGAGGTATAACAACTACTAAGGCTATCATTCTTTAGTTACAAAAATCTCACATTATCATAACTCAAAACCATAGTCATTGTCATTATCTGATATTTTTGGTGCAATTGATAATGCTATTTGACAACGAAGAGTTTTGGAAAATATACGAATTTATCTTTTTGGATGGAGTAGAGAATGTTTTACCAACATTTTACTACAAAAAGCATAGTAGGAGTCAGATATTTCTCATCGTCATGTCTTTTTACAAGTTTTGTAGTTGGCTAGAGGTCTTCTAATCGTCATTTTGGTTCATATTGGTAGGATTGATAAAATTAACAATACATTTGTGAGTATAGAGATAGCCAATGTTGTTACTAGAATGTTTTGTTTTTATGGTGATAGCATCTTATTTTGTTTGCAGACTTTATGAAGTTCCTAATGTTCTTTGTGATGATAGTTTGCTGAAGCCAAACCGATCAATATTAGTTCATGATTAGGTTGGAGAAGTAAAGCAAGGTAATCTTATTAATCAAGTTTCTCTTTTTTATTAATGTTAGGAGAATTTGTATTACATATAGTGTGTGTAAAATTTCTTTATTAATGGTTATTCTGTAAAATCTACAACCTCTATTTGAGACAAGAGTAATTATAGGATTTTTTATTGCCATTTATTAATATTAGGAAGGTCTATGTGTTAAATCATGCAATATTTTGGTTTCTTTAGTAGCTATGTCGCTGAACGTAAAAGGGTTTCACGAATTGTTTTCTACTCAACTACATTGATATCTTTAATAATTTTTTTAGTTGTTATAGCAGTAGGTGCTTACCTAAGTTTTCCTAATATAGATAAAGGTTACAAAACAGTATGGAAAAATACTTTGATGAAATTTGGCACAGTTATAGCATTAACTTTGCTTGCTAGTTCTTGTACGTTTCTTATTTGTTGTTTGTCACAATCTATTTGTGTATTAGTAGTGACAGATAAGCATGAAAAAATCGCTACTGGTAATAGGATTAGTGTACCTGAGACTAATGTTATATCTTCTAAGATTATTCAAAATACTCAGTTTGCAACAGAGGAAAAACAGAAATTTTGTATTTCAAACTAACAATATGATATTTAGAAACAATTTAAATAATAGAATTTTTGTATGATTGCTTGTATCAAACTTATCTTAGCTTTTGTTGAATAAACGAAATTGTTGTATATCAATTAATTCTATATTATATACTGATTTTGAATTATACTATATATCAGAATAATTATCTTTATAATAAGATTACTCTTAGAATGTATTGTTTAGAAGTGTTATGAAAAAAGGGCAAACTAATAGTAAATTATGGTTAATTATGCCTGTCATTTTTGCAGGTTTTGCAGTATTTGCTTTAATGTCCGCATTAATGAATTGTGTGATGATGTCGAACATAAATCTTAGTGGGAATGCTTTAGCGGCTGTAAGAGCGCTTTGTTTTGTTTTGCCTGCAATTATAGGGGCAACTATTGGTTGCTTGATGTTGGGAATATTAGATAAATACTGTAGTAATTTATCTTCTGCTTCTTCAGCTGTAGCAGTTGATACAGCTTTGAAAGCTATTAGTGAATAACGATGCTGCCTATCAACTATTCCATGATTTGCTTATTCCAGTGGCGTAATGAATTAACTTCTGTTTGATAAATGGTAATTCTTGGATTACAGCTAATCCTGTATTTCGTACCAGTTTTAACAATTTATTCTCATTTGAGAAGAGCTTGACTATTGAGTGAGTGGTGCCAGTCATTAATAGGTTGTCTATAATTCTATCATATGAGAAATTTTTCAGTGCAGTACTATTGATTCCATACTTTTTTATGTGTTTTACAAAACTTTCAATATTATGTACTGCTAGATTGAAACCCTGTCCTGCTACGGGATGTATTGACTGCATTGTATCTCCTATTAAAAGAACACGATCTTTATAATATCTACGTGCAATTTGTACTGATATTGGATATGAATGCACTTTGCTGACAATTTTTGTAATGTGAAAATTGCAATATTTATTGATAGTTTGAAGGAAATCTTTTTGTGATAGTTGTAACAACTTTTTTGCAAAATTACTTTCTGCTGTCCATATTAAAGATGAATAAAAAGCTCCTTTCATAGGCAGTAAAGCAAATGGTCCTGTCGAATAAAATCTTTCTTGTGCTGTACCTGAATGATCTTCCAAATGTTCTACATTGCAAACAATACTAGTTTGATTATATTCTTTTTTAATACATTTTATGTTTAAAATATTATATATTTCTGAGAATTTTCCTTCTGCACATATAAATAAATCTGCTGTAATTTTCTTTCCATTTGTCAAATAAAGCTCTACCTTATCGTCATAACAGTTTATTTTATCGTAAGTTATTGGTGACAACTTGTTTACTTTGAAGGAATCTAATGCGGCTTTTATTATTTTATTTTTTATAACGTAACCCATCGGCTTAGAATTGTTCATCCTGTGGTCATAATGTAGATAATTTGTCGATTTTCCCTCTACTGTGAATATATCCAGTATAGGTTGTGCTTCATTTTCTAATAAGGGCCAAATTTTGTACTGGTCAAAAAATATTTTTGTAGCATAATTAAGTGCTGTGCTTCTTTCATCACTTTCTGATGCGGATTTTTCTATTACTAATATGGACAAGTTTAGTGCTTTTAAAGCGATTGCTGATATCATTCCGGCCATTCCAGCGCCTGATATTATTATGTTGTAATGCATTTGTTTAATAATTACTCAACTTTTATTATAGGGTAAGTATGATTACTGTAAAATTGTTTTTTTATAATACTATTATACTGGCGATAGTATTGGTTTTTTTTATCCCCAATAAAATGATGCTTGTAACGGGAGTGTTTCTTTTATTGCTTTCAATAACTGCATTTTTTCCACATAAGATTATAAAGTTATGTATGCATATCTCAATATTATTATCCTTAATTATTACTGTCTTAATTATCTCTTCCTTGTATAGTGAATCATACAAATTTTTTCATGAAATTTCATGGATTGACTTTTTTTTTGGTACACAATGGAAGCCTTTTAATTCAATTAATGAAAGTGGTGAAATAGTTATGATGTTTGGCATTTTACCTTTACTTTTAGGTACTTTTTTAGTTGCCATTATAGCAATATTATTTGCAGCTCCGATAGGAATATTTTCAGCTATATATTTAAATAAGTATGCAACACAAAAAATATGTAACATAATTAAGCCAGTAATAGAGATGCTGGCTGGAGTTCCAACTGTTATATACGGTTATTTTGCTATGAGTGTTACATCGCCATTGTTTTATAAGATAGCAACTTTTTTTGGTCTTGAGGCTTCTACTGAAAATGCTCTTGCTGCTGGTGTGGTAATTGGAATAATGATAATCCCACTTATTACTTCTCTGGTTAGTGATATAATTGAAAATGTTCCTAAAAGTTTGTATTATGGTTCTTTAGCTTTAGGTAGTACTCGTGCTGAAGCTTTATTCAATGTTATTTTGCCATCAGCTATTTCTGGTATTTTTAGTGCTATATTATTAGCAGTTACTCGAGCTCTTGGCGAAACAATGGTAGTATTGATGGCAACTGGAGTTAGGGCAGATTTGACACTAAATCCATTGCATTCAGTTACAACAATGACTGTACAAATTGCAACACTTTTAAAAAGTGAAAATGATTTTAACAGTCCAGTCACTTTATCTGCCTATGCATTAGGTTTTACTCTCTTCATGACAACTTGGATTTTAAATGCAATAGCATTTACCATAGTCAATAGATATAGATCATTTCATTAGTTTGTAAGAAAATGTGTTGATTTTGTGTTGTTTGATATGTTACAATTAGAATTAATCTGTATTGAGTAAAGTATGAAGCGATATTTTCTTTTAGAAAAGATAATGGAGGCGTTAAATAAAAAATCTCCTAAAGAAAGAGGAAATCATATAGAGAGGCAGTTGGAAAGGACGTTAAGTATTGATAAGCAAGCTACTGTAAATGTTTCTTACGATTCTTTTATATGCATAAAAACTGTTCAAGAAAAATGTTTAGGTTATAATACTTCGACAAAAGTTGGTGCTGGAGGAATGTTTCGTAAAGAATTAAGTCGAACACTTTACAATTTTCTTGCTGAAGATAATGAGCTAAATGACAGGTTAATTGATTTGGGATGTGGTTTGAGTCTGGATCAATGGAAGAGTTTTGTAAATATTTTTGTTGGAAGAATGTTTTCTGGAGAAAACTTAGATAGAGATGAATTTATTGATGAAATTTTAGCTAAGCCTGTTTTCAGGTATGATCAGGTAATTAATAATGCAAAATATGAAATTGTAGAAACAATAAATTCTCCAGCTTTCCAGCAAGTTCTGTTAAAAACAATACATGAATTTTCGGATCAGAATAAAAGAATTACAGTAGAGCAAAAAGGTGGGAAAATAAAAAGAAGTGAATCACAAGATGATTGTAGTATAACAAAACTTGGGGTGTTAGAAAATTATGGACAAAAGGCTATGTTTCGAGGAAATGGAATTGTTTCAAACAAGCTGAGAAAGTTAATGTTAGAAAGTGTAGAAATTAGAAGAGAACAGGAAAAAATCATGCAAGAAATACAACAACATAGAGATAGATTAGGAAAAGTAGCAGCAGTGGTGAAACTGCAAGTAAAGACTTCTAAAAGTATATCTTTTAGTGAAAGGTTAGCAAATACTGATGTGAGTAAGCTCTTTATTGCTCTTAAGGAAGGTAAAGCAGATAAAGTTTTTGCTGATTTACAAAAAGAACAAGCTATATATGGTGTTCCTGCTGTTGTTGATGAAAATAATAATAATGACATTAACACATCAGTACAACATGTGGCAATTGAAGCTACACATAATTTTGTGGCTATGATAAATAAGATAGATAAGAGAGTATTATTAGAGTTCATTCCAACAAAGGAGCAAGATTCAGTTACTGAGCAGATAGGTAATACTTTAGAAACTTTTGTGCAGGATATAAGAGATGGTGGGTTGGTTTATGCATTAGCAGAAAGAGGTCTTGAGGAGTTAAAAGTTTTATCTGACATTGTATTAAATATTCCTCCAGGAGAAGGGTTTGATTCTGATCAGTTGGATGTGTTGAGCATGGTAACAAATTACACAATCGCTTGTAAATATGCTAAAGAAAACGATAAGTTAACTTCTACTTTGTTGCAACGATCATCTTCTAGTATTATGTCAACAGATTTGAAACCTTGTTCTTTTCTTGAAAGTTTAGAGAGCCACCAAAAGTGTTCAAAAAGAGAGCAAGTAATGGCTTGGTAGTTGTAGAAAATTTAAGTGTTAGTTTGGATAGCTCTTCTATATGAGATATGGTTTGTAAAAAAGCACTATGAAACTGATCAGCAGAAGCTATAAGGGAATATAAGTTCTCTTATAAGAAAAAAATCTTATAAAACCTGATCTTCTTCTCCTGTGACATATGTGTTGAATATATTAATATTACCTAATGATTTTTAATTTATATCATACATAATATGTTTTTGATTAGTGTATATCTTGACGTGGTTTGCTTCTTTTTCTGCCCTCAACTGGCAGCTTTCTCTTGTAATTGAGGTATAACCAAAATATGCAGATAATGATTATGTGTATAGGGGATAAGACTGGAAAACCTTGCAGCTTGATAGAAGTTAAGGAAAACTTTCCAGATTCAAGCGCAAAACTTATAGCAGGAACACAAAAGTAATATATGTTCTCTTTTTTTACAAGTCGACTGTATATGGTACAGATTCAGTCTGTTTTTCTTTCCACTTTTTTAGTGATCTCATTAAATTATCATTTCTAAGAGCTAGAATAGATATAGCAAAGATTGCAGCATTGGCAGCACCACTTTTACCTATGGCAAAAGTAGCAACAGGAATACCCTTGGGCATTTGAACTGTCGAATATAAGCTATCAATTCCATTAAGAGAAGTATTGCTAATAGGAACACCTAAAACAGGGAGAGTAGTTAAAGAAGCTATCATTCCAGATAAATGTGCTGCTCCTCCAGCACCAGCAATGATTATTTTTATTCCCTTTTTTTGAGCATTTTGTGCAAATTCGTAAAGCCTATCTGGGGTACGATGTGCTGAAACAATATTATAGGAAAAAGCCACTTTGAATTCTTTTAATATTGCAGCAGAATGACACATAACATCATTGTCAGAAGCACTTCCCATGATTATTGCAATATCGGATACGTTCTTTTCTATTGTCATTTTATACCTTTCTTTGCTCTTTTTCTCTCGTTTGGATCTAAAAGTGCTTTACGTAAGCGGATTGATTTTGGTGTCATTTCAACTAATTCGTCATCATTAATGTAAGAAATCATTTCTTCTAGGGTCATAGATTTTTTTGGTGATAATTTTACAGCTTCGTCACTGCCAGAAGCTCGCATATTTGTTAATTGTTTCCCTTTTAGAAGATTAACTTCTAAATCATTATTACGGTTATGTTGGCCAACTATCATTCCAGTATAAACTTCATCTTGTGGTTCTACAAACATGATACCTCGATCTTGTAAATTAAAAATCGCATAAGCAATAGCTTCTCCAGTATTCATAGAGATCAATGCACCATTTCTTCTATTATCAAGTTGTCCCTTGAATAGACCATAACTGTGAAATATCCGGTTCATAATTCCAGTTCCACGACTGTCAGTTAAAAATTCTCCTTGATAACCAATCAATCCACGCGATGGAATCAGGTATGTCATTCTAGTTCTACCATTTAGAGTCTCTATGCTTTGCATCTCACCTTTGCGTTTACTCAACTTTTCCATTATTACGCCACTGAACTCCTCATCGATATCTATCAACAATTCTTCTATAGGTTCCAGCTTTTCACCATTTTCATATTTAAATATAACCTTTGGTCGTGATATTGAGCATTCGTAGCCTTCACGCCTCATTGTTTCCATTAAAACTCCAAGCTGCAATTCACCACGACCACAAACTTCATAAGTATCATTTTCTGGTATTTCAATTACCTGGATTGCAACATTTGTTTCTGCTTCATACATTAATCTATCTCGAATCATTCTTGAGGTCAATTTAGTACCATCCTTGCCGGCTAGTGGTGAAGTATTTACTGAAATAGTGATTGCCATGGTGGAAGGATCAATTGGTGTTGAAGGTAATGGTTCTTTAACAGAAATGGCTGCTATTGTATCAGTCACAGAGCATTTTTTCATACCCGCAATTGCAACTATATCACCGGATCTTGCTTCGTCGACGGGTACGCGCTGTAGACCAACAAAAGACTGTAATTTAGTTAACCTACTCTTTTCTACAACATTACCATCTAAATCAAGAGTATGCACTTCCATATTTGCACGAGCAACCCCTTTATAAATTTTACCAGTCAAAACTCTTCCAAGAAATGAGTCTGATTCTAGGAGTGTTACTAGCATGGAAAATGGAGCATCATCATCAGATTCAGCTAATTCTACGTGTTGCAGGATTGTTTCAAATAGAGGTTCTAAGTTTTTTCTCTCATCAGACATTTTATGTACAGCCCAACCATCTCTTCCTGATGCGTATAGAACTGGGAAATCTAACTGGTCGTCATTTGCATCCAGATTAATAAATAACTCTATTATTTCTTCCATAACTTCGTCAACTCTAGCATCTTGACGATCAACTTTATTGATAACAACAATTGGTCTCAAACCTGCTTTTAGTGCTTTTAATAAGACAAATTTAGTTTGTGGCATAGGACCTTCAGCGCTATCTACTAGCAATAACACAGAATTAGCCATTGATAGAACTCGTTCTACCTCTCCACCAAAATCAACATGGCCTGGTGTATCAATAATATTTATTTTACTTCCTTGCCAAATCACAGATGTACATTTAGCAAGGATTGTTATTCCTCTTTCTATTTCAAGGGCGTTTTTATCCATAACCCTCTCCCTAATATTCTGATGATCCTGTAGAGTGCCACTTTGTTTCAATAAATTATCAAGCAGAGTGGTTTTTCCGTGATCTACATGGGCTATTATTGCTATATTACGTATTTCCATCTTAATCCTAAACAATATACATTTGCGTTAAAAAATAAAAAAACATGAAACAATGATGAACAATAAAATATTAAGCATAACAATAAATCATGCAATTTTTTTAAAAGCCAGTTGTAAAATGAAAACTTTGCAGGAATGTAAAACAATTGCAATTTGTGCAACTTTGCGATTACATAAAAGAAAAAAACAGCCAAAGTTTAGAAAGGCTCAGGCTGTTATGAAAATTTAACTTTTTATTTAATCACTGAAAAAGTCTAAATCCTCTTCACTATCATCTACAACAAAAACAACACCTGAAGAGCACCCGTCTGTTATGTTATTACTTGAAATTCCATCAGACTCTCCTTCAGAATGACCCATGCCAGAGATTATGCAACGTTTACTTTCTTTTTGGACAATATCATTGTGGTCAATTGTGCCATCATCAGGCATAATAACAGATCTTCTATTTTGTCTATGGTAGATATCTCTCTTATCCTTATCACCACCTTCAAGAATATTATAGATTGGGCGAGTAGTGTCACAACGCAAAGATTCTTTACCCATAGAATCAACTTTTAGCCTATCTGCATCTATACCTTTTGATACTAGATATTCTTTTACTGAGTTAGCGCGACGTTCCCCTAATGCAATATTATATACCCTAGGACCCCTCTCATCAGCATGGCCGACTATCAAGAAATCGTCTTTTTCACTTTGCTTCATTTTGTAAACATGGAAATCTAGCTTCTTTTTAGCACGCTCACTCAAATCAGATTTATCAAATTCAAAAAAAACAGTATCATTGTTTTTGTAGCTCATTAATTCTAAGTCATCGTGCATTGAAAAACTACGATTATGGCTATTAGTATCATCCATTAAAGTGTGATTGCAACTACTAGCTAGCAACAAGATAGCAGAAGACAGAAAAATTTTGTTAAACATTATAAACTCCTTGATAAATAAATATACCCCAGTATAAACAAATACAGTTAACAGCTGCTACATTACTCTGCACTACGAATTAGTCAAGTAAAATTGTTTATTTTGTCAGTTTATGCTATTTCTTAATCGTAAAGTATGAGGAAAAGATGAGGTTATATGACTCTTTATGTAAAATATTCCGTGAAATAAGCAATATTGACAATATTACTGACTTATTGGAATGGGATGCACAGGTAATGATGCCAAAAGGCTCTAGTCATAATCGTGTAACGCAAATTAACACTTTAAGTAGAATAAAACATGAAATTTTGACAGATAGCACTGTTTCGCAGTTAATACAGGAAAATCTTAAGCAAAGGGATACACTTAATCAATGGCAACAGTCTAATCTGATGCATATGGAAAAAGTGCGTAATGATGCCAGGGCTGTTCCGGTTGATTTACTGGATGCTTTTAATAAAACTTGTTTATTAAGTCAAGATGCCTGGAGAAAGGCTAAAGAAGAAAATAAATTCAAGATTTGGCTTCCACATCTACAAGAGTTAGTGAGTTTAGTAAGTAAAATTGCAATAGCAAAAGCTGAATTTTTAGGTTGTTCTAGGTATGAAGCTTTATTAGATTATTATGAGCCTAATTTGAGAATATGTGATATTGATTCTATATTTGGTGAGATTGGTAAGTTTTTACGTGAATTTATAAAAAAAGTAATGGAAAAGCAAACAAAGGTTGCTGGACATGTTCCTGCTTTTTCGATTGAAACACAACGTGATTTAAGCAGATTTTTATTGAAATTAGTAAACTTACCTAAGGATAGGTTAAGAATTGACGAAAGTGTTCACCCATTTACTTCAGGTAATTTCTTTGATACAAGAATAGCTGTAGCATATGATGAAGGTGATTTTACAAAAGCATTTCGTACAACGTTGCATGAGTGTGGACACGCACTTTATTCTATGAATTTGCCGTCAGAATTTTCTGGGTTGCCAGTTGGATGTTCTCTTGGGATGGCAATGCATGAAGCACAAGCTTTACTATTTGAAAAGCAGATAGGTTCATCTTTTCAATTCATAAGTTATATGACACCTATTTTTAAAAAGGTGCTTAAAGGTAAACCATGGTCAGCAAAAAGTATTTACAGCAAAATAAATCGTGTTCAACCTTCGTCAGTTAGAATTTATGCAGATGAAGTTACATATCCTGCGCATATAATGATTCGTTATACCCTAGAAAAAGCTCTTATTGAAAATGAATTACAAGTGCAAGATTTACCTCAAGCATGGAATGAAGATATGAATCATTATTTAGGAGTTGCTCCTAAAAATAATACTGAAGGTTGTTTACAAGATATACATTGGGCTTCTGGTAATTTTGGATACTTTCCTTCATATCTTCTGGGCATGATAATATCAGCACAATTATTTGCTAAAATTAAGAGAACAGTTCCTGATGTTATGGATCAAGTAGCAGAAGGGAAGTTAGGAGAAATAATTGATTGGCTTGTTGAGAATATATACAAACATGGAAACAGGTATAATATGCAAGAAATAATGAAAATGGCTGTGGGAGAACAGCTAAATCCAGCTCATTACATAAAGTACTTAGAAGAAAAATATTGTCCAGGTTGATTTATGAGAATAACGCATCAAGATGTTCAATTAGCTTTAGGGTCAACTAATGAATCTGGGCAATGGATTTGTTTTGGTGTTTCCATAGATACTAGGACTCTCAAATCAGGAAATTTATTTATAGCGATTAGAGGGCCGAATTTTGATGGGCATGATTTTATAAAAGTAGCGAAGGAGAGAGGAGCTGTAGCAGTAATTACTGATAGAGAAATCACTGTTGATATACCTTATGTAATAGTTCTTGATACGTTGAAGGCATTACAAGATTTGGCAGGCTATAAGCGATCTAAATCTACTGCAATATTCATTGGAATTACAGGTAGTGTCGGTAAAACAACAACAAAAGAAATGGTTTATAATACTTTAATTCTTCATGGAAAAGCTTTCAGAAATTTTGGTAATTTTAACAATCATATAGGTTTACCCTTAAGTTTACTTAATGCTCCTGATGATTCCCAGTACAT
Organism: Anaplasmataceae bacterium; assembly: GCA_965207045.1. Taxonomy (GTDB): domain Bacteria; phylum Pseudomonadota; class Alphaproteobacteria; order Rickettsiales; family Anaplasmataceae. The sequence continues at coordinate 61,967 of OZ242261.1, forward strand.
AATATTAGAAATGGGAATGAGTAATTTTGGAGAAATAGAGTTTCTTGCTAAAATAGTCAGACCTGAAATTTCAATAATAACAAATGTAGGTGCTGCTCATTTAGGTAATTTTAATTCTATAGAAGAAATTGCAAAAGCAAAAGCTGAAATTTTTATCCATACGAAAAGTATAGTAATATTAAATAAAGAAGATAAGTTCTATGAGTATTTGCTAGACAGAACAAATTTGTATAGAAATATTAGTAAGGTAATCTCCGTTGGTTCAAAGGGTACTGATGTTGTGTTAGTGAGCTATGGTTCAGGACATGCTCAAGTATCTATACATGATACTAAATATGAATTTCTAATTCCGAATTTACATTTAGCGCAAAACAGTTTACTAGCTTTATCTGTTATTCATGCTTTGTGCTTGGATATGCAAGTATCAATAAAGGGACTTAATAATTTTACTCCTCAAGAAGGGCGTGGAAACATTATTACTAAGAATGGTATTACAATAATTAATGATACTTATAATGCAAATCCACCATCTATGAAAGCAGCTTTAAAATCACTTTCTGATTTTGATGGGCGAAAAGTAGCTGTAATTGGTGACATGTTAGAATTGGGAGATAAAGCGAGAGAGTTGCATGAAGAGCTTGCACAAACAATTGAGCAATATAAAATAGATGTAGTTATTACTATTGGCAGTAATATGAAACATTTGTTTGATATTTTACCTCACTATAGACGTGGTAACCATTTTAGGATAGTAAGAGGTGCTGATATTTTACGTAATGTACGGAAAGGTGATGTAGTTTTGATTAAAGGATCACGTGCAATGAGAATGGAATCAATTATAGAAAGGCTTATTTGTTATGATGAGTAACTCTTTCAATAAAGCCTGTTCTAGCTCTTACTTTAAGTTAGCTCGTATGCATGATTTAACTGGAGCATGGTTGTTACTTCTTCCGTGCTTATGGAGTTTAATTTTAGCTAGCAGTGGTATTTTCCACTTATTGTGGGTTCCAGTGTTTATTGTGGGTGCAATTGTTATGCGTTCTGCAGGCTGTATTATAAATGACATTATAGATATACATCTTGATAAAAAAATTAAAAGAACAAAGCTTAGACCATTAGCAAATGGTGATTTAACAATACGCCAAGCTATTATATTTTGTAGCATTCTGTCTTGTATGGGTTTAGTAATATTGATCACTATGGGCACTACATCAATAGTATTAGGTGTTATAGCGGCTGTTTTTTCTATAATCTATCCGTTTGCAAAATATTATGTTGCAATTCCTCAATTTATGCTTGGTATAACTTTTAATTTTGGCGCTTTAATTGGTTGGAGTACTGTTCATGGGTATGTCAATTTGCCTCCTATTTTACTTTATATAGGTAGTATTTTTTGGACGTTATACTACGACACAATATACGCACATCAAGATAAAATTGAAGATAAGAAAGAAGGTATTAATTCAATGTCTTTAACCTGCTTTGGTTCTAAAAAATGGCTTAAAAGGTTTTACATGATTACAATAATTATGTGGTCTTTTACTGGTGTTCTATCTAGAGTTAATGTCTTATATTATGCTTCCTTAATAGTTATATTTTATTTTATGCGCAGACAACTAAACAACCTTGACTTCAACAATGAGAGTGAATGTGCTATTGCATTCAGATTTAACGTGAAAGTCGGTCTCGTACTACTTTTTGGTTCATTCTTAGGCAAAATTCATGAATTTGTTTAAAGAGTGCATGAGCGAATTTCCTACAGGAGTTACTGTAGTTACAATAAGAGAACGTTATGGTATTACAATTAATTCTTTTTGTTCCTTATCTTTGAATCCCATGTTAGTTCTGTTTAATTTAGAAAAAGCTGCGAATAAGTTTTATATGTTTCATGAGTGTAAAGAATTTGTAGTCAATATATTAAGCGAAGAGCAGGAAGAGGTTTCTCGCGCATTCGCTGAAAATATGGATATGCAATTGAAAAAATATTTTTCAAATGAGAATAGTTTACCTATAATTCAAGGAGCGTTATGCTATATTCACTGCTTTAAACATGCAATTTATGCTGGTGGGGACCATGCAATAATCATAGGTGAAGTACACAAAATGGAAAAAATGATTGATGAGAAACCATTGGTATATTACAAAAGCAAATATTGTACACTAAGATGAATAAAATTAAGGTTGGGTTAGTTGGATATAAAGGGAGAATGGGGAAACAAATAATTTCTTCTGTAATGGAATCAGATGAAGTTATTATTTCTGGTGCTGTCTCACGTAAAAAAAGTGCTGAAGATATAGGTAATGTGGTAGGTTTGAAGCTTGGAATTAATAGTTCTAGTTCGATAATGGATGTATTTCAAAAATCAGACGTTGTTATTGAATTTACAACTCCAGATACTATGAAAGAATGTTTGGAAATAGCTATAAAGACTGAGAAACCTTTGGTAAGTGGCACTACTGGTCATAGTAATCAAGGTTTACTGGAAATAGCAGCGAAAAGTGCTCCAATATTGTGGTCTGCAAACACTAGTATAGGAATTAGTGTATTGTCTGAGTTAGTTAAGGAGGGAGCCGAAAAGTTAGGTGAGGGATATGATGTTGAGATATCAGATATACATCACAATCGTAAAAAAGATGTACCTTCTGGAACGTCTATAATACTTGGTAAGTCAGTAGCTGAAGGTAGAAAAATTGATTTTGTAGCTGCTAAATCTATTAATCGAAATGGAGAAAGAAAGAAAGGTGAAATAGGGTTTTCCTCTGTTCGAGGAGGAGGAGTTTGTGGTGAGCATAGGGTAATGTTTATAGGTGAAGATGAGTACGTGGAGTTAAGACATGTAAGCTTGACACGAGCATTATTTGCTAAGGGTGCGGTGAAAGCAGCAATATGGCTATCTGATAAAGAAAATTCTTTGTATTCTATATATGATGTAATATATGACAGAGGAAATACACGCTAGTGTTGAGAATTTAAATTTATGGTATGGAAAAAAGCAAAGCCTTTTTGATATAAATATTGGTATTGCAGAAAAACAAGTTACCTCTTTTATAGGTCCATCTGGATGTGGTAAGACAAGCCTTTTGCGATGTTTTAATCGCATGAATGATTATATTGAAAATTGTCGAATTGAAGGCTATATTTCAATCAATGGTCATGATATATATGACTCAAATCTTGATGTTGTTCTGCTACGGGCTAAAGTGGGTATGGTTTTTCAAAAGCCTAATCCATTTCCAAAATCAATATATGATAATGTTGCATACGGGCCAAAGCTACACGGAATAAATAATAGAAAGGGGAAATTAGATGAAGTAGTAGAAAGTAGTCTAACAAAGGTCGGGTTATGGGATGAAGTGAAAGATAGGCTGAAAGAGAGTGCTAATACCCTTTCTGGAGGTCAACAACAAAGACTTTGCATAGCACGTGCAATTGCAGTAAAGCCAACTTTGTTATTGATGGATGAACCTTGTTCAGCACTTGACCCTATTGCCACAGCAAAAATTGAAAAATTGATTATTGAATTAAAACAGAGATTTACAATTATTATTGTTACTCATTCTATGCCACAAACAAAGAGGATATCAGATAAAGTTGTGTTTTTTTATATGGGCAAAATTATAGAACATGGTGACCCTGATAAAATGTTTAATAATCCTGAATTTAAACAGACTAAGGATTACATTAGTGAATAGATTTAGCTTGTTTAATATCTTCTTCATTGCAATATTTTATATTGCATTTATTATTATGTTATCCAAAATTATTATTGGGGGATATAATTATGGCACAGGGTGGAAGCAAAAAAGGTGGATCTAATTTATATGGTGATAGTGAAGCTTATTTGAGTAGTGGTGATAGTATCACTAGATTTCAAGAGGATTTGCGTGCTATATTAATTTGGGGTGTAGATAAATTTGAAAAGTTGGAAGATGTATTAAAGAAAAGTGTGGATGAAGATTTTGCTTTTCGTGATACTAGTAGTCAATATCTTATAAAAGAAGATCTAAATAAATTAAAAAAAAAGTTGAATGCCCAATTGGAGTTAGGATTATCTCTCAGAGATCAAGGTATGAAAGTTGAAGGTTTTGAAATTAAAGATGTGGAAAATAAAATCAAAATGGTGCAATTTGCAATTGAATTCTCTAAAAAGGCAATCAAAGAGATTAATCAAATTGCATTTGAGGATGATATCGAAAAAATAATGCTGAGGTTTGTTGCTAAATCTTACCCTGGAGAAGTATATCCTCCTGATCACAATTCTCCTCCTAAGGTTAAAGAAGATTGCAAGGAGGTTGAAGGTTATCTTAGAAAAATTTTTGATGATCCTGAATCTAGAAAGAATTTGCGTGTAATCAAGGAAGCCTTAGAAGTCCAAGGTAAAGATTTCGAGATATCTGCTTTTATAGAATTATGTAAATCAATGATACCAGAATCTGATAAAGGTGCTAATGTTGCTCAAAGATCAGAAAGTGATCTAGCAAGTGCTAAAGCTAGTAGTTCAAGCTGGAAAGAGGAGAAGTTGCTTAAGGCTGGGGGATCGAGTACGACAGAAGAATCTGTGAAGGAGAGAATAGAAAGTTTCAGTTCCATTGGTAGTTATTATAGTTGGGATACAAGGGAAGAAATCTTTCATGCGTATCTGAATCCAGTAGATAGTGTTAGTAGCATTGAAGGAGGTGCAAAAGGTCCTTCAAACGTTGAAGTATACAGGGATGAGAGTGTGAAAACAAGTAAAAGTCTTAGCTCTGATACAAAGGGTTTACTTGATCTTTATATGAGTCCGGAACAAGATACAAGTAGTATAGGAGGTGAAAAAAAATCTTCAATCTTGTTGGCAGAGGGGACAACTACTAGGGAATCAAAAAAACAACAAGAAGTGATAAGTGATGAACCAGAATCACCACAAACAATATTAGAAGCGGGAGGTATATCTGGACCGTTTTCTATTCAAAGTCCTCCAGAGCTTTCAAGTTCGAAAGAGAATGTGGCTGCTAAAAAGTAGAACAAGAAATAAAAGATCCTGACTTGAAAGCAATGCTAGAAGAAAAAGGTTTAACATCGTATATTAGATATTCTTCAGTAGTAGAAGAAGCTAATGTTTTGTCCTCTCCGGATCCTACGCCAAAAACAGAGAGTGGTAAAAGTAGTTCCGTTTAACGGTTATCTTTAATAATAGAGATATTATTCTGTTTGTAATAGTTTTACACACTTTTTTCGGGTATATTGCTAGTTAGTTTAAGGTTGTGGATATGTGCAAGGATGAAAGTCGGAAATAGATTGAAGGAAATTTTGCCGTCCTTTCTGGAGTGGGCAGTAACAACGACTTTGCATAGCACATACAATTGCAATAAAACCAACTTTCTTATTGATGGATGAACCTTGTTCAGAACTTGCCCCCCCCCTATTGCTATAGCGAAAATTAAAAAATTGATTATTGAGTTAAAATAGAAATTTACAATTGTTGTTGTGACTGATTCGATGTAAAAAACAGAGAGAATATCAGATTAAGTTGTGTTTTTTATATGGGCAAAATTATAGAATATGGTGACACTGATAAAATGTTTTCTTTGTTTAGCACTTGACCCTATTGCTATAGGAAAAGTTAAAAAATTGATTATTGAATTAAAACAGAGATTTACAATTATTATTGTGACTCATTCGATGCCACAAACAAAAAGAATATCAGGTTAAGTTGTGTTTTTTTATATGGGCAAAATATAGAATATGATGACATTGATAAAATGTTTTGTATATAATTCTATTTATTTGTATATACTAATACAGTATTAATTATTTGAAGAATGTTTTATGAACCAAGCAGAAGCAAAGTCTCATATTAAAGTTGGAGATCATATTTTTACCATACCTAGTATGAATGAAAATGAGAAAAAAGAGTTAAATTTATTAAGTGTTCTTATATTGCTCTATCTAGTAACTCCGGAATTACGTAAGGATGAAAAGTTTCTAGGTATTTTAAATGGTCAGAGTGCTAAAATTAGCTATCCTCCTGTGATGTATTCGGATGGTTTTGGAGAAGTTACTAGGGGTAAGTATAGAGATTGTATGGTATTGACTTTAACAGGAATGAAACCGGGAGTGATTCAAGAGAACACAGTTTTATCTTGTGATGAAATCCAGTGTACTTATGCAGAAGCATCTGCTCTTTTGAATTGTAAGGGAGCAGCTATTTCATCTGAAGTATTGACCCCAGCAAATCGAGCTATAAAAGATTTCCTTACTTTTTGTAACTGGTGTGAAAATCATCGGAAGGGTAAAAGCATGATCACTTTTCATAAAAACACAACTAAAGCAGAATTGGAAGAGAAACTTGAGGGTGTATGCGAGTGTGTAAGTAGTGTGAAAGGTTATGCTGAGGATAGGAAAAATTTATTTGAGCAACTTAATAAAGAAGGTCTTATTCGTGCTGTGGAGAATGTATACGAATTGCTGCCGGAAGAAAGAAGAAAGTATAAGAAGAGAGAAGGTGAGTGGTTGTACATAAAGGATGATGATCCAAAAGAAAAAGAATGGAAAATTTATGGGAAAATTTTAGAAACAGATTTATCTTCAGTCATAACAACTTTCCGTGCTGCTAATAAATTATTGAAAGACAAAAAAGAAACTGTTACTCAACAAGATATTGCAGGAAATGATGGTGTAAGTGAGCAGAAACTCGAACAAACAATAAAAGCAATGGAAAATTTTAAGAAATTTTATAAAGAAGATTTTATTCATATTATGGAGAATGTACACGAATTTCTGCCGGAAGAAGAAAGAAGAAAGTATAAGAAAAAAAAAGATGGGTCGTACATGAAGGATGATGATCCAAAGAAAAAAGATGGGAAAATTTTAGAAACAGATCTATTGCCGGTCATGAAAACTTTACATACTTTTCATGGATTATTGTTACCTAAACGCAAAAAAGAAATTGTTATTCAAGATATTGCAGGAAATGATAGTGTAAGTGAGTGGCAACTCAAACAAACAATAGAAGCAATAAAAAATGGAACTAAAGAGCAAAACCTAAAAATAGCAACATTTGTCTCTGGTAGTGTCAAATATGGAGAAGCTTGCCTTGTAAGTACAAATAGATACTTTTGTTTTGCATCACCACCGAGAAGGAGGGATAGTGGAGAGCTAGAAGCTGATGGTGGTGACGAAGATCGTTTATTTTCCAGAGGAATAGAAAAGGAGATACAGCAACCTGTAGTTAAAAGTATTTTTGGTCCTAAAAAAATAGGTATATATTTAGAGCACCTTATTGCAGATAATGGGGTAGGAATCAAGGAGATTCAATTGGAAGAAATTGACGTAACGGATTTAAGAAAAGCATTTAAAGCAGCAAAGAGTAATAAGTCCTTGGAGAAAATAAGCATAGGAAGAGTTGTAGGCTTTGAAAAAATCACCAAGAGTAATGTAGAAGAGTTTTCTTCTTTTATTAGGGATAGTAGCTTGAAGACAATTCTCATTAACTTAGAACAACATGACATTTACGGTGATACTGAACTTGCTGTTTTGTGTTCTGGATCATATATGGCAAAGAAACTTAAAGAATATGGGCTAAATAGGGATAATGCTATTGACTTCAATGAAAAATCTCATCAGCATAAAGCAAGCTACCCAGATTCATATTTTTCAACTTCTAATCATAGTAGTCAAAAACATGAAATGTCATTTGATAAAAATCATCCACAATATGAATTTTTTAATCAATTAGAGATTAAGAAAATTCTAGATAAGAAGGCATTGGAGATTAAAAAAAGTGAAAAAGGTGAAAATATTGAAAAAATGCAAATTGCAATTATGGTTGCAATATTAGACAGTTTGTCTATATATGAAGCTTCTTCTGGTAAATCACCAAAGTATGCCCAGTTGCTAACAGTATTATTGGAATTTGATTGGTATCGCAAAGGTAATCCCTTTTTAATTAAGGATGAATTTTCTTTTGAGTCTAATCTTTACAATGCTTTAAGTTGTGGCTTAGAAAAAATTAGAAAAATTGTCGTGAATTTGCAAGGTTTTCGTGGTTATACTTATTGTAATTCTGTAAAATTTATTGAAGGTAAAATTAGTGAAAATTTAAAGATAAAAGGAAAAGTAAAGGATAATGAAATAGATACTAATTTCCTGAAGGAAGTTTTTGCAGAAGTATTTCACCCTGAGGTCAAATTGAGTGCTGCAGAATTAATTACTGTTATGTCAAAGTTTTCAGGTATAGAAAATGCCAAACATGGTTTGAAATTGTCTATTCGCAAGGTGCTTCAATTGATGGATAATGGTGATAACATGAGTTGTTACATGTCAGAGGAAGAGGAGTATGTAATAAAGAAAGTTTATGATCTGTTTAAAAAGACTTCGAAAGAGAAAAAAGAAGAGCAAAATCCTGACTTGTACTGTGCTACCACTGTACCAACTACTTATGCCACTGGAACGGGAGCTAGTGGTTATGGAGCTCATAGTTGTTACAAATGAGTTGTTGGGTTGTTGTTTATTTGTGTTTGTCTCAATAAATTTGATCTTAAGCTGTACTTAGACTACATTTTGTTATAGGTAAGCTTTTTATAAATGAGTTTAAGTGCAGCAGTTGATAGAGGATGCTTGGGAAAATGGAGATTTTAGTTCTGATTCAGTAAGAAGAGCAGTAAGTGATACTTTGGATGGGTTGGAGAATGGCAAAATTCGAGTTGTTTATAGGGGTAAGGGTAACCTTTGGTCAGTAAATACCTGGGTAAAAAAAGCTATATTGATTTCTTTTCGTATACACAAAAGTAAAATAATGAATTGTGAGAACAAAGATTTTCCATGGTTCGATAAAGTTTTACCCAAATTTCAGAATTGGCAAGAAAGTGATTTTGGAAACGCGAAAATTAGAGCAGTCCCAGGTGCTTTTGCTCGTAGAGGTGCTTATATAGCGCAAAATGTAGTATTAATGCCGTCTTTTATAAATATTGGTGCATATATAGATGCAGGTACTATGGTGGATACTTGGTCAACTATTGGTAGTTGTGCTCGGATAGGTAAAAATTGTCATATATCAGGTGGTGTTGGTATAGCAGGGGTTTTAGAACCAATACAAAGTAACCCCGTGATAATTGAAGATAATTGTTTTATTGGTGCTAGGAGTGAGATTGCAGAGGGGAGTATTGTCCGAGAAGGGTCAGTTCTTGCTATGGGGGTGTATATTAGTGCATCAACGAAAATAATAGATAGGGAATCAGGTAAAATACATTATGGAGAAGTACCACCTTATTCAGTTGTAGTTTCGGGTTCACTTGCTTCTAGTAATGGTATTTCTCTTTATTGTGCAGTTATAGTTAAAAAGGTAGATGATAAAACGCGTATGAAGACTTCAATTAATGATTTATTGCGTGAGCATAATTAAGTAAATTGCGAGCATAGTTAAGTAAATTCTAATAACGTATGTTTGCAAAATCTTGTTAAGGCTGTAAAATCTCGCAATAAAGCGTTTTACAGATTGTGTTGTGATATATTTTTTTAAGATTGCAATTTTTTTTTTATTTATTGCTGCTGGATTTAAGTTATATAGCACAATATCTATATCAGCAGAAGAAGTGCAAGATATGAAGAAAGCTGAAATAGTTAAAGATGGAGCAAAAGATGAAGAAATCATTGATTTAATGGAAGATATTTCTTATGGAGAAGCAAAAGCACTGATGCATTTATCTGAGCGTTATGGAGAATTGCAGAAGATGGAAAATGAGCTTCGTAATAGAGAAAAGTTGATTGAGGCAACAAGAGAGCATATAGAAAAAAGAATAATGAAACTGCAAGAGCTGAAAGGTAATATCGAAGATCTGTTATCAGTCTATAACGCAAAAGAAGAAGCAAGAGTAAAAAGTTTAGCTAAGATATATGAGAATATGAAACCACAGAATGCAGCTGAGATACTTGATGAGTTGGATATCGATACACTTTTGCAGGTTATAAATTATATGAAGGATTCAAAAGTATCGGCGTTGTTAGCAAGAATGAGACCGGAAAGAGCACGCCAAATAACTGTACATTTGACAAGTAATGATGGAGATTTGGATCCAAAAAAATATAATCTGTGTTTGTGTGAATGAAAATAGAAAGAGAAGAAATCTTAAAGAAATTAAGTAATATTATAGATCCTATCACCAAGTGTAATATTGTTGACGCTGCTATGGTTTCACATATATCAGTAAGTGAAAACAATGAAGTAAGATTTTCTTTAGAAATAGAGGAGGATTCTTTTCAGAAGAGGAAATGCTTGATTTCTCAATGTACAGAGCTTTTAGAATCTGACGCTCGAATAAATAAAGTTTTAGTAGCAATAACAAATAAACCTGGAATAGCACGGAAAACTATTATAGTTGCCTCTGGCAAAGGTGGTGTTGGTAAGTCTACAGTTGCACTAAATATTGCAATTGGAATTGCTAATCAAGGGTATAAGGTTGGGATTGTTGATACTGATATATATGGTCCCTCAATTCCTCATATGCTTGGGATAAGAGAAAAGCCAAAAATAAAAGCAGGTAAAATGGTTCCACTTGAAAAATATGGAGTGAAATCAATGTCAATAGGCTACTTTGTGCCAGTAGAAAGTGCTGTTATTTGGAGGGGGCCGATGGTGACAAAAAATCTTCAACAGATGATTTTAGGTTCTTTATGGAACAGTTTAGACTACATGATAATTGATAGTCCACCTGGAACTGGAGATGTGCATATCACTTTATCAAAAATATGTAAGATATCTTATGCTATAATTGTTACTACTCCTCAGGAAATTGCTTGTATTGATGCTATGAAAGCCAATAGTATGTTTAAAAAATTAGGAATTTCAGTTCTAGGTATTATTGAGAATATGAGCTATATATGTAACTCCACAGGAGAAAAAAATTATATCTTTGGTAAATCTGGAGGACGAAAGTTGGCTGAGAGATGCTCGGTTAGGTATCTGGGAGAAATTCCAATTGATAATGCAATTTCTTTTCAAGCGGATTTGGGTAAGCCTGCAATAATTGATAAACAAGTCGAGCAGTATTTTACAAAAATATTAGAAAAAATATTATAAATTATAGGAAAAATTTGCCAAAAAGGTAATTAATAGTTATTTAAATATAATGTATGCATTATTTCTGCAATAAAGTTGAGTATTATGGGTAGTTTTTTGTGTAGTTTTTATTGATAACAATTTCAAGTTGTGCTATATCCAAAAGCCTATACCTTTCTGTAAGATTAAATATGAGTGACAATCTAATTATGAGAAATAGAATAAGGGAACGTATGAGTGAAGTAGGCATTAACGCTAAACAGCTTGCTGAAAAAGCAGAAGTTGGTAAATCTTTTGTTTACGATATTCTAAATGGTAAATCAAAGAATCCAACTTCAAACAAGTTAAGCTCTATATCAAAACATTTAGGAATTCCACTTTCTTATATAATGAATTCTGAGGAGAATAGTGTTGATATAAAAAAATATATATCAATTCTATGCATAGAGGATGAAGATTCTCAAGAATCATCTATCTTATTGTTAAAATCTTTAGTAAAGCATTCACCTGATGCTAAATTTTACTCTTTTATCATAAATGATGATAGTATGGAGCCTACCTTTTATAAAGGTGATATCGTTATAGTTGATGTATCAAAGAGAGAAGGAGAAGCACTAGGTTTTTTTCTCATTAAGGATAATTTTTCAATTACAGTACGTAGAGTTGAACATATAATGGGTTCATCGAGATTGCGAATAATTGCAGATAATACAAAGTATGCTACTTACGAGCAAGAGTTAAGTAAGATTCAGTTAATGGGAAAAGTTTCGTGGTACTTTAGAAACATATAGATCTCTATCTTCAGTAATAGCTTGATGTATTGCAGTTGATGTTTTATGTTCAGTAAAGTTTATTTTGCCAATTCTTTTGACTTGTAGAATAGGCCATATAGAGTTTGTGGCAAAGACTTCGTCTGCTATTATTAAGTCTTGTAGTAAAAATTCTCCTGTTAAAATTGGGAATATTTCCATAATTCTGCGTCGAATTATTCCATTTATCAGACCACATTTTGTTGATGGGGTATATATTCTTTCGTTTCTTACCCAAAATATGTTACCAGAACTAAGCTCACAGATTTGCTGCTTAGAATTTAATAATAGAGCTTCGTCAAAACCTTTCTCAACTGCTTCCATTTTTGCTAAAGTTGGGTTTAAACCTTGTAGTAATTTGACTTCGTTTGGTAATGATTGTGGTGAAATTTTCTCAAAATTAGAGATAAAAACATCTATTTGATGCTTACAAACATTCTCATTAACAGAGTCAGTTTCTATAATCACTGTTGGATTTGTTTTATAAGGTAAGTAACCCATGCTACCAATTCCACGGCTTATTATTATGCGTATTAAGCCTTTTTCATGTTGGTTAATCTCAATTAGTTTAAATAGATTTTGCTTTACTACTTCCAGGTCAACTTTAATTTGAAGTGCTTCTAAACCAGCACTTAACCTTTCAATATGGTACTCTAATAAATATGGTATAAAATCTAAAACTCTTATAGTCTCAAAAACGCCATCACCAAATCGGAACCCTCGATCTTGGTAAGATATACTGCTGGAATTACTAAATATGTTATTAATACAGTAATACTTCATAAAAACTTAGTTATATATTTACATCCTTCGCATAACAAAATTATATTAGTATAGCTTAAAATTAAAATAAGAAATATGAAAAGCTGTCTTATTGTTGGTGCAAGTCCTGCCGGTTTAGCAACAGCTATATTAATTAAACTGAGAAATCCATTACTTGATGTTAAAGTATTTGAGCCAGATTGTAAACCTGAAACAGATTATGTTGTTAAGGTTAATAAAAAAACGCTTCAAAAAGTGTTGGGTAGTTTAGAGAAGGTAACGGCTTCTAGTAAAGAGCCAGCTGTAAAACAATTCAAAGATTTACTAAACGGATGGATAGCAAAAGATAAATCTAGTATTGTAGAGATTTCTGTTCAAGATCTTGAAGGAGGTTTTCGAGATATTATTAATGTATTGAAGATAGAAATTGAATCTTCCCTGTTATCAGCTAAGGGAGAAAATAACAAGGCTGATTTAGCCAGTATACTGGACAAGGAGAATTTTATTGAGCAGTTATTAAAAGATTATAAACCAGATATGATAATAGGTGCTGATGGTCTACATAGCAAGGTGAGAGAATATGTTAATAAAGGTTATGAAGAACTAATAGTAAATGAAGTTGCAAAATATATAGTGCAATTTAATGCTGATATTAAGTGTCCGAAAGGTTTAAATAAATTTGTTTTATCAAGATATGTTCCTCAAAAATTCTCACATCACTTGTACAGTGAAACAATTCTTGATATTTATGACGATAAGGGGAAAAAAAAGAGTGACCAGAAACATTTAACACTTAGTATTTCTGTTGATAAGGAGACTTATAACGCTTTATGTAATGAGGACAATATTGACATAGTAAGGTTGAGAAATATTGCAGAGGAAAAGATAGAAAAAAACAAAGGCATCAAGGATTTGTATAATTTAATTTACATGCGTCTTAATAGTCTGAATATTGGAAAATGTCAAGAGCTTGAAATTATGGGAGGAGGAAGAGTAACCACTAGTGCTCTTACTATTTCAAAGAGTGAAAATTTGAAGGGCACTGTTTGTAGTGATCGAGATCATAATAACATGCCAATACCAGTTACACTTGTTGGCGATGCTGCATTTTGTGTTCCATATTCCTGTAACTTTGATAATGCTCTGCTTTGTGCAAATGAGTTATCGAAAGTTAACTATGGTCAAAACATTTCAAATTCGTTTGATTTTTTTAATGGTTATATTTTGTTTGTTAAAAAACTCTTTGAAAACGAAGTAAAAAAGGCGCATAGGAAAAATTTCTGGTCACATTTTGGTAACTTAGTACTGAAAATACCCAATGTTTTACCTATACAGATTATTCCAGCTCGTGTATTGGGTAATAAAAGGAAAAGTTCACGAGCAAAAAACACACTTTTTGCGAGTATTTTTATTAGTGCTATAATTTATACTCCGCTTGTTCTTATGCACCATGGCGTTCTGTTTGGCAATAGGGGTTTGTTTAATAGGTCGAACATATTTGGAGCATTTGAGAAGCAGTTGGGTGCTTTAATAATGATTGTTTTATGTAGTCTCACTTTCTGCCTATTACTAGATGTATTTTTAGGAGCAATTCTTAGTCATGAAGGAATTTGTGTATGTGAACAAGGAGTAGAAAATCAATTTCATAATATTAGAAGTATAGATTTGAATCCAAATGTTCCTATACATGATTTAATAATTGAGAAGAACCAAAAAGCTTTTATTGATGGTGAACAGGTTTATGTTTTTGACACAATAAAAGCTTATCTTGATGGGAGAAATATTGAATATACGGATGACAAGGGCGAAAGAAGCTTGAAGTTTTCTGAAAGTTGTAGTGGAGTGCAAGTAGTACTTAGGTACTCTATAAATAGTAGTCAGCTAAAACGTGTTGTCAGCTTAACGCAGGAAGAGTGCATTCATGGTACAATTTCCAAAAAGATATCATATAGCTATGAATATAGTGATAGTAATGACCAACTGCAACGAGTCAAAAAAACGGAACAAGTCTTTAGAAAGAGGCCTGTTGTGAGTGCAGTGCCTGTCTTACAGGATAAAAGTCAAGATACTGATATAAACAAAAGTGATAGTTGTGTTTCAGAAATTGACTGTAGAATAGAAGAAAAGTCAGAATTATATGAGTATAAGTATGAAAGTCAGCAGGAAGATAAAAAAAGTGTTAATATTTTACATAAGCGACTTTTAGAAGTTCCAAATAATGAATTTGTAGAAGAAATAATAGAAAATTATGTTTATACGATTTCTAATAACAATCAGGAAGTAAGCAAAGAATTTACTAAGTACTTGGTTGGTAGGAGTGAAGAGAGTTCTAACTCCAGTGTGAAGAAAAAACAATGTAAATATACAAATCCTTCTTATGTTCATGATTACAAGAAAGAGCCTATGAGGTATCTTTATGATCCTTCATGTTGTTCATTGTTATGTTGTTGCAGAGTATAGCATGCTTAGAGCTTAAACAACTTTGTGCATGAATAGTCTCCATTTATTATTGTGAATAAACAACAGTACAATAAGGGGTGGTATGCCTAGGATTACACTTGTTAGGAATAGTGATTCCCAACCGAAATTTTCTGCAACCCATCCAGAAAGTGATGCAATGGAAAAATAATTCACTGATGATAGTGCAGTGAGCAAAGAATATTGGGTAGCAGTGTATTTTGAAGAAGAACACAATCTTGATATGTATATAATAAACACAGCTATTGCCATTGCTCCGCCTATGTTCTCGCAAGTAATGGATAAGTAGAGCAAACTTATGCTATTTCCTATTCTTGCTTGTAAAATGAACATTAAATTAGAGAACATTTGTGTTAATCCGCATATAAAGAGGCTTTTTGTGATGCCAATATGATAAGTGAGTGTTCCTCCTAAAATTGAACCAAAAGCTGTAGCAAATAAACCAAACGTTTTGACCACTATAGCTATCTCAGTCAGAGTGAAACCTATGTCTAAGAAAAAAGGATTCATCATTGGTGCAATAAAAGCGTCACAAGTGCGGTACGTAGTTACAAAAATTAAAATTAACAACCATTTTTTGTGTTTTGTAAAATCAACAGATGGTTTTACAATGAAGATTTCTATACCTCTTTTAAACGATGAGGTGTTAGATTTTATTTCTTTGTGGTAATGTTTCTGTGGTTCTCCAATTATAAAAGCACATACGCTTCCTAAAAAAATTACTATTGCAAAGATTGAATATGCAATACTCCAATTGCTAAAATTTTCGCATATTTCCCAACTTTGACACAATGAATCAACTATTAGTAAGGTTCCACCGCCAGATAAAACTAAGCCAACGCTGTGTCCAACTGAAGCTGAGGTTGCACTTAATGTTTGTTGCTCTTTATCTCCAAGCATTTCAATCCTATATGCATCTAATATAGTTTCTTGAGTAGCTGCAAAAATAGATACGAGAAATGCTAATAGAGCAAATGTATGTGTATTTGTGATAGGATTTGATAATCCCAGGCTTATTATTGTAAGCGAAAGAAAAATTTGTGTTATAATCAACCAAGATCTTCTATGGCCAATCTTTTTTGATAAGAATGGTATATGTATATTATCTATTAAAGGAGACCAACAAAATTTTAGCATATATGGAGCGCCAACTAGAGCAAAAAGTCCTATAGTAGTTCTGTTGATTCCTGCAGTTTCTAGCCAGGCGTTTAATGCAGAAACAATTAACCCTAACGCAATACCATTAACGCAGCCAAGAAAAAGTGATACTACGGTTTTAATGTGAAAGTATCGTGCTGTATACATAATTTTCGTACAAACTACATCTTTGTAAATTATATAAGTTATAAGTATAACTTACACAATAGATTTACCTTAATTCCTATACTAGTGTTTGCAGACCACAATATTGGAGCACTTTTCGCTGCTATTTCCAGTAAACCTTGATTACTATGACCAGTAGTGCCACTTACCAAAGGTTTCTCAGTCTTTATAGCTATTTCCAAACATTCTTTCATAGTATCTGGAGTTGTAAATTCAATAACAACGTCTGATTTTTGAAATACATCCATTATCGAACTAGAACTATTAATTCCAAGCTTCAAACCTACCACATTACCTATATCTTCAGCACTTTTTTTACGTGAGACAGCACCAGAAATAATAACTTCATCTGATTCCATTACAGAAGAAATTATTTGTTTCCCCATTCTCCCTTTATATCCAACTAACCCAACCTTAATTTTATTCATCTTAGTGTACAATATTTGCTTTTGTAATATACCAATGGTTTCTCATCAATCATTTTTTCCATTTTGTGTACTTCACCTATGATTATTGCATGGTCCCCACCAGCATAAATTGCATGTTTAAAGCAGTGAATATAGCATAACGCTCCTTGAATTATAGGTAAACTATTCTCATTTGAAAAATATTTTTTCAATTGCATATCCATATTTTCAGCGAATGCGCGAGAAACCTCTTCCTGCTCTTCGCTTAATATATTGACTACAAATTCTTTACACTCATGAAACATATAAAACTTATTCGCAGCTTTTTCTAAATTAAACAGAACTAACATGGGATTCAAAGATAAGGAACAAAAAGAATTAATTGTAATACCATAACGTTCTCTTATTGTAACTACAGTAACTCCTGTAGGAAATTCGCTCATGCACTCTTTAAACAAATTCATGAATTTTGCCTAAGAATGAACCAAAAAGTAGTACGAGACCGACTTTCACGTTAAATCTGAATGCAATAGCACATTCACTCTCATTGTTGAAGTCAAGGTTGTTTAGTTGTCTGCGCATAAAATAAAATATAACTATTAAGGAAGCATAATATAAGACATTAACTCTAGATAGAACACCAGTAAAAGACCACATAATTATTGTAATCATGTAAAACCTTTTAAGCCATTTTTTAGAACCAAAGCAGGTTAAAGACATTGAATTAATACCTTCTTTCTTATCTTCAATTTTATCTTGATGTGCGTATATTGTGTCGTAGTATAACGTCCAAAAAATACTACCTATATAAAGTAAAATAGGAGGCAAATTGACATACCCATGAACAGTACTCCAACCAATTAAAGCGCCAAAATTAAAAGTTATACCAAGCATAAATTGAGGAATTGCAACATAATATTTTGCAAACGGATAGATTATAGAAAAAACAGCCGCTATAACACCTAATACTATTGATGTAGTGCCCATAGTGATCAATATTACTAAACCCATACAAGACAGAATGCTACAAAATATAATAGCTTGGCGTATTGTTAAATCACCATTTGCTAATGGTCTAAGCTTTGTTCTTTTAATTTTTTTATCAAGATGTATATCTATAATGTCATTTATAATACAGCCTGCAGAACGCATAACAATTGCACCCACAATAAACACTGGAACCCACAATAAGTGGAAAATACCACTGCTAGCTAAAATTAAACTCCATAAGCACGGAAGAAGTAACAACCATGCTCCAGTTAAATCATGCATACGAGCTAACTTAAAGTAAGAGCTAGAACAGGCTTTATTGAAAGAGTTACTCATCATAACAAATAAGCCTTTCTATAATTGATTCCATTCTCATTGCACGTGATCCTTTAATCAAAACTACATCACCTTTCCGTACATTACGTAAAATATCAGCACCTCTTACTATCCTAAAATGGTTACCACGTCTATAGTGAGGTAAAATATCAAACAAATGTTTCATATTACTGCCAATAGTAATAACTACATCTATTTTATATTGCTCAATTGTTTGTGCAAGCTCTTCATGCAACTCTCTCGCTTTATCTCCCAATTCTAACATGTCACCAATTACAGCTACTTTTCGCCCATCAAAATCAGAAAGTGATTTTAAAGCTGCTTTCATAGATGGTGGATTTGCATTATAAGTATCATTAATTATTGTAATACCATTCTTAGTAATAATGTTTCCACGCCCTTCTTGAGGAGTAAAATTATTAAGTCCCTTTATTGATACTTGCATATCCAAGCACAAAGCATGAATAACAGATAAAGCTAGTAAACTGTTTTGCGCTAAATGTAAATTCGGAATTAGAAATTCATATTTAGTATCATGTATAGATACTTGAGCATGTCCTGAACCATAGCTCACTAACACAACATCAGTACCCTTTGAACCAACGGAGATTACCTTACTAATATTTCTATACAAATTTGTTCTGTCTAGCAAATACTCATAGAACTTATCTTCTTTTGTAAATGTGTGGGCTGCCCTTCTATTAAATTGCTTCCAGTTTCGCCATTAACACTTTTAAAACCTTGAATTGCTTGATTTAATTTGTATGATAATACTATCTTTGTTCCTTCCTTGTCTTGTTATGGTAATTTATGTTCAGTTGTATTAGAAGGGTTAATTCTTCTACTCTCTAGTATTTTATTAAGGTATTCTTTACCTAAACCATTTTCGATATTGCTGTACTCAAATATTTGATCTACGTTACGCCCTTTGAGATTATCTAATTCTAGATATCTATCAACTAAATTGTTTTCCAATACTTGAATCCTTTTGAGGTTTTCTTGAGAGTTATGAACTGCATTTTCTAATGTTTGGTATTCGTAAAGATCTTTTTCTGTTGCTGATTTGTATGTAGCTAATTCGGGATTATGTGTTGTGGTAAGTTGAATATGATTGTTCTCACTAATATCAGTATTTGTTCTGCTGTTAAGAAGATTAAAAATAGTAATAGTAAAAAAGTTGACTATTTTATTAGGAATGCTTGACAATATATTTCCTATTCTGTTTAATAATCTTGTGTGTTTTTGTTGTGTACTCGAAGGTATTTTCTTTTCTAAAATAATGTCCGTGCCACTATAAATCTCTTCTTCAGAAAGTTGTTCATCAACAGTATTTTTAAGTTCAGGTATAGTTATTTGTCTTAATTCTTCCTTAGCCTTATCAAGATATTTAGCAGCACCCTTTGGAGCATGGACTCCTTTGAATTTTCCATTAGAGCCTTTTTGTATATTCAAAACATTTTGCTCTTTATCATCAATTAGAATTCCTTGTAAATCAGCATTTTTATAATAATCTTGGCAAACATATTCTAGCATAAAATCTTTTTTATACTTAAGTCTAGCAGCAAAATCACTGCTTGTTATTATTCCGATCTTATCAGCTTCATTTTCTAAGAGCTTATGCATTGCAATATCTATAGCATTAGGAGCAAAGTTATGGCTACATACCATTACCTGTGTTCCTTCAGTTTGTATGTCTTTTATAAATGTTTTTAGCTCTTCCTTATTTCTAAAGCCTCCTTTTTGTTTAAGAAAATTATTTACATGTTTTTCTTCAATAAGATCGGCAGTAAGAAACTCAAGCCTTATTTCACCTCCTTGATTGAAGGAGTTATCGTTCTGATTACTAGCTTGTGTAAGCTTGGCGATCTCAATTGCTGTATTTCTTTCTATAACGGAAGAAATCTCTTTGTCTTCATCTCTAATACCCATTCTATCTTTAACTTGCTTTGCAAGATTTTCTATATTTGGAGGATTTTCAACAGTTATGTAGGAAGCAACCGTATTCTGAATTGTTACACTAATATTCTTTTTAATCTTTCTGTTGGATTCTTTAGCAGCTTTAATATCTGCAAGATTATCACTTTTTGCTTTAATTTCTGCTTTGACTGTTGTCCGAAGGTAGTTGTTCATGTGATTGACAACAATAGTGTTATCAAAATCGAGAAACATTATTGCTTTTGGCTGATCTATGCTATCAATAGGTTCAATAAATTTTGCTTGTGCCACTATTTGACCTTTGGCAATAGGAAAGCTTAACTTATCTTGTGTAAATTCAAGAGTTTTTATATTTCTTTGTATGAATGAAGCTTCAACATCTTTTTCATCTTCGAATCCACTGTCATTAATCATAGTTGATGCTTGAGATTCTGTAGAATTGTTTTTCTTCCTTGGTGATAGTGCATTTGGGCTATCATCTTTATACTTTTCCTTTGGTATTTTAGGTGGTGCTTTGTTACCAAGATATTCTGGGTGATCACTAATCTCACTGCTATTTCTCTCTTCAAATTTAGTTGTCATTTTAATATACAAAAACAGTAAATATATATACTATATTTTATATGTTAAATTTTAATAAATATGTATTATGTCACGAATTAATAACCAAAAATTCCCTTCTTTTTTGGCTTTTTATAATGGTAGGGTATTTCATGGTTTGTAAGACAGGCTATATCCGAGCCATTACGTAAAGTAAATTTTGCCGCAACTCTTTCTATTATTATGTAATTTCCTCTCACACGAAAGTTTATTAAGGATTCATAGCCTTCGGAGTCAACTAAGAATATAGCAGGCAAATCTGCGTTAGTGTCTTTGAATTCTAAATATGTAAATCCTTGATAGTCAAAAACTTTTATTGGTTTTATATAGTCGGAACCGCTTACCGTATAATTGAAATTTATGTTAGTAGCACTACTTATGTCTGGTATCTCAGGATTACCTTTTGTTATTTCGCTTATGATTCTAGTGTCGCTATTTACAATATCATCATTTGGGTACTGTAACCTGACTTCATATGCTATTTCTGGATCATCAAGACCTTCTGCTTCTTTTGCGTATAACTTGAAGTGGTATACTCTTTTGTTTGTAATTATTGTGGCATTAGTGTCTGTATAGCCTTCTGTACTAGGTTTTATGAATAACCTATTTCCCTTAGGTTCAAGTTGCCATCCCGTTGATACTCCCATAGAAATGGTATCTATTACCTCATCTGCTGCAAAAATAATGCTGGATTGGTAACCATAGAATCCAACGTATTTGTGTATGTTATTTTTACTATAATTCATTAATTTTATATGTGGACTAGTAGCTATAGAACGTGCAATTTGTTCGTCTGCATAAGCATTCCAAACAATTGTAGCTAATAAAAACAAGACGAATATATTTCTCATATTACCTACCGTACATGACAACTCTAAACTCTAACGGTGCAACTTTCGAGACCACTGATACTATATTAGAGAGTGTGAATCTTAATACAACACTGTGTTCTTTTCTAGTATTATTTAAACTGTCATTAACAATAAAGTCAACTTTGGCATTAACACCGCCAGTGCCATATATTATTACGTCCTCGATCTCAACATCTAATCTTCCGTCTCGCTTATATTTTAATACTGGGCTATCTTTATTAACAGTAGAGTCAAAGTAATTTACAAAATCATTGTAAATTGCACGTGATGAGTTCATTTTTATATACTTTTTTTGCCATTCCAAATTGTTATAATCGTAACTTTCTCTTGTTTTAACGTAATATTGAACAAGATATTTTGCAACTGCAACTTGTGGGCTCATTTTTCTATCTTCGGAGAGTTTACTAATAATGCGAAAATTATCAGTAACGTCATCAACATAAAGAACAAATGGTACAGATTTGACTAATGGAAAAAAAGTTTGTAGTGCAAGTATGTATATGACGAATATTATTACACTAAGCACATTTAAGATTAATAGCCATGATCTCTCTACGATTTGTTTTAAATATTTATCTGCGTACCAATTCCATCCTTCTGAAAAATATTGTTTATTCTCTACCAAAGAATTAAGATCAATTACTTTTGCTTCCATAACATAAATTCATAACTGGATTATTCTAACTCGACATACTTACTTATTAATTAAATTAAGAAAATTTGCAATTTTGTCCTATAATTTTACTATTTAATAGTCAACTATAAAAAACATTATATATGAGAAAAGACCAGAATTTTGAAACAAAGGAATGTTCTAATAAGATTAAAGAAATATTAGAAAAGAATAAAGTTGGGGAATCTTGTTCATCTTCTAAAAATACAAAAGATGATTTTGAATCCAAAATACCAGAATTATCTAAAGAAAAAGATTCTAAACTAAAAAAAGAATGTGAAGATCTAAAAAAAAGATTGCTGCTTTCTTTAGCTGATAAAGAAAATCTAAAGAAAACTATGAAGAGAGAAATAGAAAAAGTTCGGGATTATGCAATAAGTAAGTTTGCTGAACAAATAGTCAATTCATTAGATTCATTGGAAAAAACAATTGAAAGTATTAAAGAAAATCAGCAACAAGATCCCACTATGGAAGGAATAGTAGAAGGGGTAGTTTTAACTGCAAAAAATATAGAAGGCGTGTTAAAAGATAATGGAATTATAAAGATTATACCTTTACATGAAAAGTTTAACCATGATCTTCATCAAGCAGTTCAGACAGTGAAAAACAAATCTGACGAAAAAGGAAAAATCATATCGGTGTTGCAGTGTGGTTATTTGTTCAGAGATAGGGTGTTAAGGCCTGCTATGGTTATAGTTTCAGAGTGATGAAATAAGTGAAGGATATGTTATTTTCTGGAATACAACCTAATGGTAATTTACATCTGGGGAATTATTTAGGGGCTATAAAAAATTGGGTTGAATTACAGTGCAAGTTTGATTCTCTTATGTTCTGTGTAGTTGATTTGCATGCTATAACAGTTCCTCACTCTCCTAAAATACTAAATGAATCGATACTGAAGACAGCTGCAACCTATATTGCTTGTGGTATAGATATTGAAAAAAGTATTATTTTTACACAATCTTCAGTTTCAGAGCATTCTGAGTTAGCTTGGATACTAAATTGTATAACACCAATTGGCTGGCTTAATAGGATGACACAATTTAAAGACAAAACAGCGCAAGATAAATCTTTGGCTTCGTTAGGACTGTATAGTTATCCTGTATTGATGGCTGCAGATATTTTATTATATAAGACAACACATGTTCCAGTGGGGAAAGATCAGGCACAACACGTAGAACTAGCTAATGATATAGCCGGAGCTTTCAATTCACGCTATAAAATCAATTATTTTTCTGCAATACAAACTATTTATTCTAAGGGAAATCCTCGTGTAATGAGCCTTCGAAATGGTAAAAATAAGATGAGTAAATCTGATCCATCTGATTATTCTAGAATCAATCTATGTGATACAGCTGATTTGATTGCAAAGAAAATGGCAAAAGCAAAATCTGATTCTATTCTTGGTTTTAATCCAGAAACATTGCATGTAAGACCAGAAGCGAATAATTTGATTAAAATATATTGTAGTTTAAATGAGGTGACTGTTGATGCAGCTTGTAATGAGTTTAAAAACTTTACGGATTTAAAAAATAAATTAACAGATTTATTAATTTTTTCTTTAAAAAAAATTCGTGAAAAAGTAGATGATTTAATTGAAGATAAAGGTTTTATAGCAAACATCCTAGAAAAAGGTAAATTTCAAGCTAAATCTCAAGCTTTATTAAACCTTAGTGAGATAAAAAAAATAATGGGTTTGTATAACTAAAATAACAAAGTTTATTAAAAAAGATATATATTGGTTTATTTTTTTACTTTTTTTTTTGATCGTTTTAACATAAAATTACTAACTAAAGTCTGGATAACCCATTGAAAATACGATATTGATGCCTTAGCTAATATGACCACCCTTTTTAACCATTTTTTAATTTTTAAGCCTTGATTGTAAAGCAAATAACAAGCACATTTTATGCGAGATAGGCTTACATGCGTGTAATTCCTTTGTTGACGACGTGTTGAGCGTTTAATAATATTAGATATTAGTCATAATAATTATATTAAGAGGTATATAGATATGGGTATAAAAGTATCATTAAATAATTATCAAACAATAATAGATATCGAAGATATAGAGAAAGTGAGGAGCATATTTTTGAATATTATCACTGATAACATTAATAAAAGGCACTTAAATCAGAAAAATGCTGCGAAGTTTTTAGGTATTGATCAACCAAAAATTTCTCACATAAAAAATGGGAAGATATCTGGATTTTCTTTGGAACGTTTATTGAAATTTTTAAGGACTATGGAATATGAAGTTAATATTTGTGTAAACAAAACTTCTTAGTTGCGATATCCTTATAATTGAAGTAAGTCGAGTTCGTTTGGCAATTTTTGTGTATTTAGTAGTGGTTGATCTGTTGTGTAAAAACTAGGATGTTGTTAAAATCATTCCTTTAGGTATTTATACATGCGACACTTCACTACTGAGAAATGCAGAGAAATTGTTCCGAATATATTTAACTTGGTTCTATTTACAGGTCAAAGAGCTAGAGATTTATGTGCTGGAATTAAGCCGAAAATTAAGGTTGATGGTAATAAGGAGCTTGTAACAGCTTTGCAAGAGATTGAAGGTGGTTTATTAGATATAGCTGATTTACGCCGTTTAATTGTGAGAAGACATAATATTAATGTTGTTGAGCTTGGTTATTCTCCAGAGTTTGATGGAGTTGAGGATAAAGAAAAAATGCAGATGGAATCTTTTTCTAATGAGATTGCTGATGACATGTTTTTTGGTGGAGACGACATAGAGACACAAGATTAGGTTGGGTTAACTTGATATTGCACACTACTAATCGGAATATAAAAAGGTTTTTTATCGACTAAATGTATTGATATGTATCAGCTGCTGATGTTTTCTGTGCTTTTGAGCAATTTTTTCAGGCTTCTGCCTGGCTTGCTGTTATTTCTTGCATATCTTATGTCTTTATCTGTTTTTGTTTTATTCTTTAATGACACTAATTTTTCTTTTAAAAATGCTTTTCTTCACCCAGTTGACACAGTAACCTACTTGTATGTGTATTTGAAGTGGTGGATAGCACATAGAGATGAATTAGGGTTCTTTCAAAGTTTCTATCTCTTCATTTCCTTTTTTCTTCCTTTTGCATTTTATTTTGTGTTTAAGTCACTTTTTAAGTTATCAAAAAAGATGTGTAATTTTTTGATAAGAAAGATAATTGCTAAATTAAAAAGGAAAAAGGAGAGGATTAATCCAAAAAAACAAGAACATTCACAAAATGAAGCAGCGTTTATCAAAGCTAAGATGATGAGAATTGCTGAGGCAAAGATAGATGAATACCTTTGTAAAAAGAAAAGTAATTCTGATTAACTACTTAGTTTGTTCTTCTTGTTTCTGTTTGCTCTGCTGTTTTTCAAACTGTCCTGCAAAATCGATTGGATCTAACATGAGTGGGGGAAAACCACAATGGCCAGTATTAGCTGCTATTATCTGACGTACGAACGGAAATAGTGCATTTGGAGCATATACAAATAAAAATCTTTTTTCATTATACTCATTGCTACCTTCTATAGAAAAGATTCCTGCATATTTGACCTCGCAGACAAACATACTTCTTACTTCTTTTGAGTTTTCTTCTTTGACTTTAGAGGCAACTGTGACAATTAAAGTTACTTCAAAAGAGGAGATAGTAGAATCTTCTTGCTTGCTGAGTTTAGCTACTGCGATGTTATAATTAACATCTATCTTAGGTGGTTCGTTACTTTTCACAGTGAAGATAGCAGGGGCATAGCTGTTTTCAACAGATAAATCTTTCAAATATTGAATCCCAACTCTTATTTTTATATCATTAATGCCTTGACTGTTCATAAGTGATTCTCCATACTTAAACTTTGCTTAATATAATATAGATTAAAATAATGCAATAGTTAATGCATCTTGTTTTAATTGTCTGAAAGAGGAAATTTATTATGTTAGAATTGGCGATATACGCAGTTATTACTATTGTTATTGTGTCAAAACTATACAATGTGCTTGGTCAAGGTCCTAACATTGTAGTTAATCATAGTGAAGATGGGGTAATAATTGAACATAAAGAGGAAGATACTGAGTTAGAAAAATATCCTCAGTTCTCTTCTATAGTTGATGATATCCTTAAAAAGGATAATACTTTTTCATTAAAAAATTTTGTAAACGGTGCAGAGAGAGCGTTTGAAATGATTATTTCAGCTATTAACGAGAATAGTATTGAAAAAATAGAGCCTTTTCTTAGTGAAGACATATATAAAAAACTAAAACGAGAAATAGATGCAAGAAAATCTGAAAATAAAATATACCAGAATACTCTTGTGTCCATTAAGTCGAAGGAGATACAGATTATTGAATTATTTAAAAATAACATAAATATAACAATTAAATTTATATCTGAGCAGATTAAATTGGTGAGAAATGCAAAAACAAAAGAGGTTATAGAAGGAAATTCTTCGATAACAGAATTAATTGAAGATGTATGGTCGTTTACTAAACATGCTAAATCTAACAGCTCAAAATGGTTGCTGACTTCAGTTTAGGTAAGTAAAAATGGCTAAATTCGTTTGTTGGTAGAAGCAGAGTTAGAGGTTTTAAAGAGTCTGGAGGTATTTGGTGTCAGATCCATGTAAATTGCATAGAGGTATTCAATTTGGAGATAGGTTTTGGTTATGGAGAGCATCTTCTGTTTATAGCTATAAATAACCCAGGTAGATGATGCGAAGTTTATTTAATTTAAATGGTATTGGAAACTTACTAAAAGGAATAGAGAACAAATTGCTGAATAATACTATTAATTTATCGCTATGATGCACGTATTTTGTTAGAAAAATGAGTGATAACACAATAGGCAGTACTTATTTATAATTTCCTGATTCTTGGCAAAAACGGAGAAGTAACAAACTAAGGTTGATTAACGATGAATTTTTGTCTTTGTTGATGAGAAGAATGATATCAAGTTGTAATAATGAAATAATTATAGCAACAGATAGCTTGGACTATGCTCAGTGGATAGAATCTGTAATAAAAAATGTCGGCTTATTAAACTATAATAGAGATATACCACAATGTATGAAGATAAAAACACGTTACCAATTAAATTCAGACACAGAAATACAGTGGTTTCAGTGTTATTTGTAAGAAAATAAAATCTTGCTTAGCACAACAGAATAGGATTAAATAGTATCTCTATATTACGAATTATTTGATTGTGTGTGTAACACTTTTCATAGTGTTATAAAAATGAAGATTCATCTTTCTTAATAGCATATAAAACTGTTAGATAAAATAGTAGCTTAGAAAGCGAAGCTAGAAGCCTCTTGCAAGGCTTCTGCTGTTTTATTTGTTCGCTTCTTTTAAGAAGATTATCCTCTCAAGATACCATTAACAAGATCTCTTACAGTACTAGTGTGATGAGTATGAGCAGTAGTGGCAGCTTGTAACTTCACTGATTGAGCAGCATAGTCAGATGAAGCATCAGCAATTGAAATATTTTCCAAGTGCGAAATAGAATCACTCATGCTATCTATTATTGAATCGAGCTTATTTTCAATGCTAATTAACTGGTTAGTTACTGAGCCCACAGAAGCAATCTCAAGGTTTAAATAATTTAAAGCATTTTTAAGTACTTCAGACGATTTAATAGCTGCTTCCTTAGTTAGGATGTTATTGTCAGTATGGACATTACCTTCGTCATCCCTATACAAAGCGTTTACTCCTATATCATTGAGTATTACACTAATCTTGTCACTAGTGTTGCTTCCAATTTGGAAAGATAAACCAGAGTTTCCTTCGGAACTAAATAGTGCATTAAGCGCATCAACAAAACTATTAGCTCTTGCCTCGGTGCTAAGGTCTATGTCCTTAACATTTTGCAAGTTTATGCTTAAAAAGTCATCTGCTTCTGAATTAGTTAGAATAAGTGTGGTTTTACCTCCACCCTTTATGACACTGTGAGCAACGTCAAATCTGTCACCAAGTCCACCTGCAGCTTCTATATCGGATAAAACTTGAGAGTACTCAATTCCATCAATATTTACTGAAAGTGAATTGTTGTGGGTATCATAAGAGAAGCCGCTTAAGCTTTTGTATTCACCACTCCATGCAAAAGACGCACCAGCAACGTGAATATTTTCTTGTCTAATTCCTTCAAGAACTGTTGTTTCAGCTTTTGTTGTATCAACATTAGCTACTTCCCTTATTTGGTATATGCTAGCGTTAGACAATTCAACTGAAATGTCAGCAACAGCTTTTTTAAGCTTACTTACTACTTCAAGTTTGGAGTGCCCTGAAAGATCAACATCTTGATCAAGTGAGAATGCAACTGCATGACTCCTATCATTTGCAGTTAAAACTATTTGAGAGTCAGTAGAAATTCTATCACCCAACTTATTATAGTTACTACCGCTTGCTTGTCCATCAGTAATAGAACCACCAGATAAGACAACATCAGAAGTATACACTTTTCCACCAATATTAGCACTGAAAGTTACATAATTAGCTTCAAATTTACCAACTTCATGTTCATCAACACTACCTTCATGGAACACTCCCTCGAAATTAGTAATTGCTCCTTGTAATGTTTGAGTAATTGGAAGATTTGGATTTTGCTCGACGTTAGTACCAGTTACAACATTACTGCTTTGTTGCAAAGAGTCAGAACCACCGGTGAATTGACCAGTGATGTCGTTCATTATATCACTGTTATTACTTGTAATATGAGCTGTGTTACCTATAGTTCCAGGTTGTGTATAGATGGCTTTAATTTGATTATCTCCTTCATGTATAAATTGACAGGTATGTGATAGATAATCATTCAGTCCATCTACAATTTGATCTGCCGCCTCAGCATTACTTGTAGCTCCGTTAACTTGTATGATATTGTTACCTCCAACAGAAACAACATTTGGAGCTATTATGTTGATAGTGGTAGTACCGGTACCATCAAAGAATTCAAGAGTGACATCTTCATCACCTTCAAATGTCGAAAGAACACTTAAGTAGGCTGAAGCCTGAGTGCCTTTTTGGTTTTCGCTGCTAATATCACCTAGAGTTGTTTCTGTAACTTGCAAATCATTCAAGCTTATTGTAGTAGTGTTGTTTGTACCAAGGGTAAATGAATTACCTATAGTACCAGCTTCCTTATTTTGTACGATTATGTTGTATTCTCCGATTTTAGAAGGATCATCGAATGCATAATATACAGCTTTTGATACATTAGGATTAGTAGAACTGTTTAAATAACTAACTAAGTTATTTCTGGTACTTTCTGGATCAGCGCCAACAGTAACATGTTGTCCGAATGTTATAACGTGACCATTTACAATAACTTGGTCGCCATCTACAGCATTTCTTTGTGTGAATTTAATTGTACCCTGAGCTTTTACATCCCCTATTTTGTCAGTAACTCTTGTGTCACTTTGTAACACATTGTTTAACTCATCTCCAGTAACAAAGAACTTCTCTACACTGCTCAAACCAAAATTTTCTACAATATAGCTTGGTCCATCTATAACAAGTCTTACATCAGTACTTTTTTCTCCAGAATTTAGGCCATCAACAATACTTTCGGCAAGCGCATTTATTTCAGTAGTTATGTCATCTAAATTGGTAGAACTGAGCGTGAAGCCTTCATCCTTTACAGTTAATCTGAAACCAGTATCTGTGTGATTTGCGCCAACCCTTTGGAAATCTATATATGTTCCTCCAGCAATTTTATCACCTAGACCCTTGTACCCTGAACCGTTTATTATTCCATCTGTTTTATTACCACCAGATAATGCAATTTCGGATGATTTGTATAGTTCACCATTTAGGTAAATTGAGAACTGAACCTTATTTGGTTCAAATTTGTCATTTTGTGTAGAATTTGTTCCAGTAATAAAAAATCCTTTAGCATTAACTAGCACTCCGTGCATATTTTGGTCAAATGTAAGGTTATCATGACTAATTTTTGTACCACTGTATGGACTTGCATTTATGCTCGATAAATCGTTTCCTGTTACTAAGCCTTCAATAGTTGCATTTAAGGACACATTTGACAAATCAGCTCCACTTTCATAGCTGTATTCTGCTGTACCACCACCAAAATTGAAACTGTAACTATTTCCATTACTGCCTGCCTCCTTATGAATAATTGTCAGCGTTTTATCGCTATGGTCATATTCAAATACAGCTTCGTTAGCTTTACCATTGGAATTTCTAACAGTGTTTACTAGATTATCTAGAGTTAAATTGATGTTTCCTCCTATCACAATGTCTGTATCTAAAAACTCTGTTCCAGAAGTCCTGAATGTAAATGTTTCCCCATTTAAGTTAATAGTTTCGCCCTCAGCATAATCAAGTTCTCCAAACTTAACCACAGCAGTTGAACGCTCTCTAAGGTCTTCACCACCTTTTAGAACAAACTCTCCGTTTTTATCTCCACCTACTATGTTTACTTCTACGGATGAGTAATTTCCTTCGAAACCAAGGCTGTTGTGACTTACTCTTAACTTATTATCACCTTCTAAACTATAAGAGTGATTTGATATCTCTGTGGCATCAGATGCATTCAATAATGCAACTAGATTTTGTATAGTTTCTTTATCATCATTTCCAACAATAACTTGAGTTGTTGGGTCATTGTAATCAACTGTATTGACAATAGCGAATACAGTTTGTCCATTGATTGTAACAGCTCCACCATTTACTATTCCAGTTAGAACGATGTCTTCCTGAGCAGAAGTTATTCCTATATTTTTTATTGCTTTAACACCAGAACCTGTTTGCAATAAATCATTTTCAATAACGCTTCCAGTTGAGCTGAATTGATCAATGTCGTCAAAAACATTAAATAGT
Organism: Anaplasmataceae bacterium; assembly: GCA_965207045.1. Taxonomy (GTDB): domain Bacteria; phylum Pseudomonadota; class Alphaproteobacteria; order Rickettsiales; family Anaplasmataceae. Next base: position 93,012 of record OZ242261.1, read on the forward strand.
TGTTGTCCTTGATAGGTGTTAACTGTAGCTGAGTCAGAATAACTTCCATCTAACAATGTTAGGCCATTATACTCAAACGCACTATTATTAGTGATCTGAGAGATTAGGTTTGTATACTCTACGTTGAGAATAGCCCTTTCTGTATCAGTCAAAGTATCGCTTGAGGCTTGTATAGATAAATCACGTTGACGCGTGGTAATGTTACGAGAGTCTTCCATGATAGTGTAGGCTGCATCTAATATACTTAAAGCCTGTTCGACATTGCTTTTGCCTACTCTAAGTCCTGATAAAGAAGTAGACAAAGAGCTTGCAATTGATTTTTCTGCAACACCTTCACCAATGTGTGCAAATTTTTCACCAGTGGCTAACCTTTTAATAGAATTTTCTACCTCTGAAAGGCTTCTATTCAGAGAAGAAGATGCTAAGTTAGAGTTATGGTTAATATATGATAATGTTGACATATAACTTACTTTAAAAAAAGAATATTGTTACAACTTTAAATTGTAAAATTTAAAATTGAATTAATTAGCTTTTTAACTTTAGTGTTAATCAGATAAAGCAAAGCTCATAATAAAAATTAAAGATGGAAAGCTAAAGCCGTGAGATATGCCAGTGGATAAACAATAAAAGTATGCAATAGATAAAAAGCAAGAGAATGTATACCAAAAAATTCTAATAGCTTTACTATCTTTATATCACTAAGATTTTTTAATATTTTCCTTTCTAATAAACCTTTTGATGCGCAATAAATTCCTAATAGAGTAATGCCTAAGCATGGAAACAACTCTGAGTAATCAATGGTCATTCTTGGCAGAATACTTCTTTCATAAAGAGGAGAAAACAGGCAGTATAATTTTATGTAACTAGCCAACCTAATGCAGTTGCTGTCATAAGTAAAGAATACAATGGCATATGATAATATAATTAGAATTCCTAATACAAGTGATATATTAGGTGAGTTTTTAAAAGGAAATATGAATAAAATAGCTAAAGAAATAAAGTGTAATATCCCAAAATAAACCCATGCATCAGGTATAAAAATAGAAGTTGATATAGAAATTAGAATAGCTGCTATTCCTATTTTCAGAGATCTTTTTACTGTTTTCAAAAAGCTTCTTCCATATGGATAATAAGAGTTGTAACCAACTAGACCAAGAAAAATTCCTACTATTATCCAGCGAAAAATAGTGAATTGTAATGAATGCAAGTTGATTTCTTTAAAACCAAAGGTGGAAAGATGGTAGCAATAATGAAAAATTGCCATAAGAACACAGCTAAAACCTCTTAGTTGGTCAATTTGTGTTTTGCGTTGCATAAAATTTTTTAAAATAAAAATAGTTCGAGCTAATATTATCTGGAAAAAGAACGTTTTATATAGTAGTTGTGTATATAGATTGAATATCTAAGTTTATGGAGAAGGGTATTTTTGTAAAGAATATATTTTCCTCGATTGCAAATAAGTATGACTTAATGAATACTCTAATGAGTTTTGGGATACATCACTTATGGAAGAGTGAATTAATAAAGGAAATAAATTATAAAGAAGACTGTTGCTTACTTGATGTTGCAGGCGGTACTGGCGATATTTCCACACGTATTTTAAAAAAGTTCAAAGATTGCAAAATAGTTATATGTGATAACAATTTTGAAATGATTGAGCAAGGGTTTGAAAAGGTGGTAAATAAAGGTCAAGTAAATATAGAGTGGATATGTGGTAATGCTGAAAAGTTACCATTTTGCGATGAAAATTTTGATTATTATATAGTTGCGTTTGGTGTAAGAAATTTTGCAAATATTGAAATTGCGCTTGAAGAAGCTTATCGTATTTTAAAACCTACAGGAAAATTCATATGCTTAGAATTTTCTCACGTTCAAGATAATTTTTTGCTATCAAAAGCCTATGGGCTATATTCCAATTTTATAGTTCCATCCTTGGGGAAGTTAGTAACTGGAAATAGGGAAGCATACCAATATCTAGTGGATAGTATTAAGGCATTTCCCACACAAAAAAGTTTTGCTAATTTAATTGATAAGTGTGGTTTTAAATGTGTAAATTTCAGAAATTTAAGTGGTGGAATAGTTTCAATACATACTGGTTGGAAGATTGTGAACTAAACCATATTTTAAATTGTGTTTATTCTACACCTAAGATAGCTAAAAGCTTAATTATAATAATGCATTTCTGTACAAGAAATTTTTATGAGTGCAATTTTAAAATTAAAGTGAAGGTGGGTGGAATTTGGGAGTCTAAGCAGTAGAAATTTATGATTGTCAAAATTTTTTGGATTAATACTATTTTTTTTGAATTTAGATATTTACCTGGAATATTTTCTCGTATATACAGAGTCTAGTCTAAGTTATGTGAGGTATAAATGAAATACTTTAGTTTTTCATGGATGATGAGTGCGGTAGGTCTCTTGAGTGGGGCTGCTGGCGCTTTACATACAGAAAGGAGTAGTTTTGGTGACGAAGGGTCTAACCTTACTACTCCAGATAGTTTGGTTGGAAATTTTAATAGAACTCAAAATACATCTGGTGTGACTCATCGTCATCGTCATCATCACGATCACTGGCATAGGATTTATTCTACTGTGACACCAGAAGTTGAATGTCCTCCTGATCTTGAATCTTTAAAAGAAGAGGATGATAGGTATTATAAAGCTATTGATGATCTAAGTAGAGAAGCTTATAATGGTGCTAATAACATTACTAATGGAACTTGGTTTCTTGCTCCTGCGACTTCAACTGTTTCACAGTTTGTAAACTATCTCAAGAATTGTGTATATAGCGATTTGCCTGAGCCGGGTAGTAAGGGCTGGTCTGATGCTGAGCAGAGAGTTGAAGATAACTTAAGGAGAAGTTCTTTTGCAAGTCTCCGTGTTAGTGGCCTTACTCTCTCTGGTTTGCTTGAGTTAGCAAAAAAGGGTATTTCAAAAGTTATCCAAAGTCGAGGTTTTGAAAAAACTAATAGGAGGTATATGGATCTTTCCTCAGGATATGAGGGTAGTGACGCTCAGAGACATGATAATAAAGTAAGACATGAAGGAGCGGCTGAAGCGTCAGTATCTTGTGACTTATTTCTTGATAAGTTGGATGAGAAGATGCAACAAGGTAATGCTCCATCTGTTAAGATAACGGTAAATTCGGTACAACAAGGTGGTGTAGATACAGCAAGAGGAGCAGGAACACCGTAGCGAATTTTCAATCTCAGAGGAAATTGAAAAGGTTAGAGGTAAGCTTTGATAATATTGTTTAGCATCTATTGTACGTGGGGTACAAGGTCGGTGTTTATACTTTAATTTTATCTTTTGCTTATCCTCTTTCATGCTGCTGTTAGTCTTTATAAAAGTTGCTTATAGTTTGTTTGTCTTGATTGGTTATGCATAAGAAAGGAGACTTTTTTGTTACTATATAAGTGGATATATACGAATAGATTATTGTACTAACTGTATCTCTCCCATATAATTACTTTTTAAGTATTTGCTAATGAATAAAAATAGAGCAACATCAGATGTATTACAGGATATAACTAATCATAGTAGTAATGATACTATGACCCTCTTTGAAATTAAGGTCGCTTTGCATGAAAGAGGTTTTGCTTTTCTTATGCTTCTCTTTGCTTTACCGCTGAGTATTCCAATACCGGTTCCACCCGGTTATACTACGGTTTTATCAATACCTTTAATTATATTTTCTATACAATTAATCTTGGGCATGGATTCTCCATGGTTGCCAAATTGGGTGGGAAAGAGATCAATTAAAAGGAAAACTTTAGCGATGGTAATAGAAAAGACTGCACCAATTTTACGTAAAATAGAAAAATTAACTAGACGTAGATTTCCAATATTTAACAATATGATAGGAGAAAAGATTTTTTCTATTATTTCATTCATATGTGCAATATCAATTGCGATTCCACTTCCTTTAACTAATTTTATTCCAGCTCAGGGTATTGCTTTAATGTCTTTTAGTATATTGAACCAAGATGGAATAGTTGGCTTTTTAGGAATTCTTTTCAGTATTACTGGCCTGCTTATTACAACTCTAGTACTTGTAGCAGGTCCAGCATTAATTATGGAACTGTTCTCTTAGTGTGTTTATGACACTAATTTTAGAGATACTGTTATTAATCTTTCACATGTGACTGTTTTAGCTGTCTTATTGCCAGTAGAATCTATCTCTGTAACATCGTCGAATGTTATTGATGCATTAACTTGGCCTGGTGATTACATCATTCTTGTACCACAAGCAAGTTTCTGCCTAATTATTCATCATCTCTTTCACATGTGACTGTTTTAGCTGTCTTATTGCCAGTAGAATCTATCTCTGTAACATCGTCGAATGTTATTGATGCATTAACTTGGCCTGGTGATTACATCATTCTTGTACCACAAGCAAGTTTCTGCCTAATTATTCATCATCTCTTTCACATGTGACTGTTTTAACTGTCTTATTGCCAGTAGAATCTATTTCTGTAACATCGAATGTTATTGATGCGTTACTGCCTGGTGATGGCATCATTCTTGTACCACAAACAAGTTCTTCCTCATTCATCTCCGTTCCAGCAGCTGCATTATTATTTACAGTTATTGTATTACCAGTTGATTCCTGGCTGCCTTGCAGAAGCAGCCCTCCTGATGCAAAGTAAAACACTGAATCACTATAAGTAGTTTCATCGGTAGTAGTAATATTAATTATATTATCTGCAAAAGTCATAGTTAACCCGAGAGCAGTTGATGTATCAATTAGTGTGACTCCTTCTCCATTCACATTGAATATGTTATCTAAAATATAGGTCGTATCTAAAGTGTTACTGTTATTGGTAAATATAGCTCGAGTAGCAGTTGAATCTAAAGTAAATTCGTTATTTTTAATCACTATGTTGTTATGAGTACCTGGCCCAGTATTAATAGCAATTACACGAGGGGCTTGATCATAAGCATTTGTAAGTTCAAAAGTATTATAACTGATTTCCAAATTTGTTGTTGTGATGTCGTTACTATTGCTAGTTGAAATAAAAGTGATATCTGACTGATTGCCATTAGCAGCATCAGGATGTTGTTTAAAAATGTTACTGCTGATTGTTACATCTGTAATGGAAGAGTTAAAAGTTAAGCTATCTCCAATGAATGTGTTACCAGTTATATTTATGTTTGCAGCATCACCTGATAAATAAAGAGCGTCTGATGCAGAGTCTAATACAGAAAATGTATTATTTTGAATTGTAATATTGTCTGACTTAGAACTGAAATGCACAGCATTAGAATACAAGTTGTCTGAAATGATATTCGAACCTTTGATTTCGATATAATCTGAATCACCAGCAAAATGGATTATATGTCCTTTTCCGTCATCAGTGCTATGTACCAAAACACTATTATTTATAGTTACATGATTTGCTGTGCCATTCAATTTTAACGCAGTTGAATTGTTGTTGCTGTTTAGAGTAATTTCAGAACTTTCAACTGTTAATCTGTTTACAGAATTATTGAACTCAACTAAGGCGAAGGCTATTGAGTTAGTATGAGCAGCGTTAATAGTATCAGAAATATTACTATTAGTTATTGTCAAATTATCAGCTGTTGAATTAGCAAGAAATCCTCGAATATTAGGGGCGTCTATAATAATTGTAGAGCCATCAATAACAAAGTCATCCAAAGCTGCTTCAGTATGAATTATACCGATACCATGAGTATTAGTGTGGTTTGTGTAGCTTAAGTCAGCGTTTGCAATTGTTACCTTATTTGCATTATCTTTGAATAGTATCGAGCTAATCCAATCGCTGTTAGTAGTGATACTTGAATTTTTGAATGCAAATGAATTTATAGCACCCACACCTTCAATCATACCAATATGTTTAGTATTAGCAACGCTGCTGTTTGCTAAAGTAGTATTATCTATTGTTATATTGTGTGCTGTATTACCAAAGAAGATACCTCGAATATCTGGTCCATTCTTACTAATGTTAGAATTCTCAATTGCAAAGCTACTCACAGTTTCAGCAAAATGAATTACACCAATATCGTCAGTATTAGCAATGTTTGTGGACATTAAATCACTATTCTTAATTGTCACGTCATATGCTATATCTTTGAAGAGAATTGGGCTTATATTATTGCTAGTGGTAGTAATCTTAGAATCTTTGATTGTTAGATTATTAATAGTTTTAGGGGCTTCAATAAGACCAACATGGTTGACATTAGATGTTGCACCAAGATTGTCAACTAACTCAAGTCCAATAAGAATGTTATTATTTGTTACATTAAATAATGGTTTGCTGCTGTCAGATGCTTCTATTACTGTTCTAACACTTTCATCATATTTTGTACTGTTGACATATCCTTTTCCATAAATTTGTTGTCCTTCTTTCAGTATTACAGTATCATCCAATGTTATTTTGTCCTCTTTTATGACTATTACTCCATTCTTTGGTGTTGAATTAATTACGTTAACTAGCGATGTTTGAGAAGTAACAGCATAATAACCAGTACTACCATAGCCATATAAGTTCATATATCTGCTTACAGGGCGTACAAATTCAGTATTCTCTCTTGTTTTTTTGGTGCTACCAAAGCTCATACTTAGGCCTGCATTTACAGAGAATTGGTGTAAATTTTCTTCGTCATAATTGTAGCCTGCTTGTATGTAATAGTTTACTAATTTTGATTTTGTTGTACCATCGTGCCTTATGTTTGTACCAAGGCCACTTAGTTTGTAATCTGCTGTATCATTGTAGATATAGTAATGTTTTACACCTAAAAACACCTTTTTAATCTTGAGAGTAAGTTCTGCTTCACCACCATTGCTTAGCTGTTTGCTATCTTTTGGAAAGAAAAAATTTCCCTTGAATTCAACGTTAGGATTCAAGAGCTCCATACCAAGAACGTATTGATGTGAAGAATCATCATCATTGTAAGTATCATAAAAACCGTTTACACCTACAGTAACATTCCCGATTTTGTGTCTTAAACCAGCACCTAAATGTCCGCCTTTAAAAGAATTTCCTAGGAAATAGTTATGAGAGGCACGTACATCACTAAAAAATAGATTGTTTTTGTTCTGGTAAAGAGGCGAGGTAAAACCAGCAGTGATCGTACCTTTTTTATAATCATCTGTGTCATAGGAGAAAGAACCTTGATAGTCAAAGTTTATGCTTGGTATATAATTTGCCAATGCTGGTAGAGATAAAAACATAGAGGTTATTAAACCAGCAGATTTTATTGTATTGATCATGTTTAATTCTATTTTATCCTAAAGATAACAGTATAAATAACTATTATTAACATAGTATTGCTATGATAAAACAAAAGATATTTTATTATTTTCAATATTTAGTAAAGAAATTAGTAATATCATACATGAGAATTTAATTGCTGTGTTGTTATGTGCAAACTTCTAACAAAACAAAATTCATTATAAATATGTTGTTCAAATAGTAAATTAACTATATATTTAACTGCGTATATGGTAATGTATTATTGTTTTTAATTATAGATGAGTGTGACTATGAATAGTGTTAACAAAAATAAGTTTAGCTATGAGGGCACACATCATGAGCCTGATGAAAAAGGAAATTTAGATAAAGAAATAAATTGGATTAGCTTGGAGGGTGTTTATAGTGATATGGGTATGATAAAGAGAAATTCTGATATTGGTGAATTAGGGCTTAATAAAGTAAAATAGTTTATTAATATGTAAGCGCCAGGATTATATTCGTTGTTATATTACTAAATTAGTGGGGTAAACAAAATCTAGTATTGAAAAGTGAACTCTATCACGATTTTTGTATTCTGATAAACAGTGTTATATTTGTGCGTTCAAATATGTGTATGTTAATCTTGATTCAGCTGATACTAATAGTAGAAATAGAAATATATGAAGATATGTATTGTCAGATTATTTTTCAATTTGCTGTAAATAAATTGAAAACGGGAAAAGCCTTAATAAAAAGAAATATGAAAAGCAAAACTCCTTTGTGTTATTCTATAAATGCAGGTAACTTGTCTTAATCATTATTTATATTTTTTGTAGTGGTGATATTTTGGAGCTTATATCAGCAAGTGGCACCAATAGTTTGTGTATAGAGCTTTTCGTCTATGCATTGAAAAAAACGATATTGATAAGGGAATTATCAATAACTGTTCTGTAAAGAAAAATAATTTACAATCTATTAATAAGCTTAAGTTGCTTGTAAAACAAAACAGGAGCGTAGGTATATTCCTAATTGGAGTTGATTGCAGAAAAATGCTTGTGAATGATTGGAGCATGGAGAACAACAATATTATAAATTATTTAGTAGAAACCATAATAAATTGTTATCTTATTGAGGGGATTTCTAGCAAAGCTGACACACAGGAGTTAGGCTGTAGTATTGGTGTAAGTGAAGTCGGTAGTAAAGTAAGTGAAAGCCAAATAAAATATTGTGAATCAGAAGATTAACTTTACTTATCATTTTTGTGCATTAGGATATGTTCATGGATCATGTGTTGCTAGCAGTATTGCTTCTAAATTCTTTTATACTTTTAACTCGGTTGTTGGTAACACATAATGTTTATGAAAAGCTCCTATTAATAAATTCTTTTTCTACTCATGTCATTATACTCATATCCATTTTTGCTTTAAATAGCGATAATATGGCAATGATAGATATAGCTTTGGTTTACTCTTTTATAGGTTTGGTATCGACTATGGTATTTTCCTACTACTTTCAGAGAGGCTTATGTTAAGTTGGGTGTTTATGGTTTGCGGATTATTTTTTGTTATCACGAGTACTTTTGGAATATTGCGTTTTACTGAATTTTTCAATAAATTTCATCCAGCTGGAATTTTAGATGCGCTTGGAATGCCTCTTATTATGATTGGTTTGATTTGTAAAAGTGGTTTTTCTCTTGTGAGTTTGAAGATTGTTTTGATTGTGTTGGCTATATGGGTGACAAGTAGCACTGCAAGCTATGTAATTGCCCGAGCTTATTATAAGAGGAACAAGAAGTTATGATAGTAGTTATTTTTCTGTTTTTAATTGCTATTGCAGTCACAGTTTCGCTTTCACGTAATTTACTTTTTGATGTCATTCTGCTAGGAGTTTTCAGTTTTTTTATGGCTATTTTCTATAGTATGATGATGGCTCCTGATGTAGCAATAACAGAAGCTGCTGTGAATTCAGCGATAGCAACTATTTTTATGTTGATTGCTTTATTATATTGCAGAAATAAAGAAGAAATCATGTTTTCAAAGAATTATCTTTACTATGTATTGGTGCTTATGTTATTACTAGTGCTGCTTTTGCCTATTGTTAACTTTTTTCCTGAATTTGGCTCTTTTGATGCTCCAGTGAATAATGAAATAGCACAGTATTATATTAGCGAAACTGTTAATAAGCTTGGTTTTACCAATATTGTTACTGGAGTTTTGGCAAGTTTTCGTGGTTTTGATACGTTAATTGAAACTATTGTTATCTTTACTGCAGCAAACACGATTTACATGTTAGTTGGGGATAATGGTGAAGATTGATGATGCTATTCTTAAGGTTGTGGTTTTATTTTTAGCGCCAATAGTTCTGCTTTTGGCGTTTTATGTGCAAGTACATGGTGATTATAGTCCAGGTGGTGGATTTCAGGCTGGTGCGATTGCAGCTTCTATATTTATTGCATATTCTGTGGTGACGGGTAGATCTATCCAGATTTTTTATATTAGAGTTGTTGCTGTTATTGGGGTCTTTGTTTATGCTGGTACTGGATGTGTTGCTATGATTATGGGAGGAAATTTTTTGAATTATTCAGTTTTACTTACGGATTCGGTTAGTGCACAAGGATTAGGAGTTATGTTAGTAGAAGCTGGTGTAGGAATGACGGTACTTGCTTCGATGTTGTTGATTTACAATTCACTAAACCTAAAATGACAATTTTGTTATATGATTTAATTTTTGTTCTGATGGTGATTGGTTTGTTGATTATTCTTGTGCAAAGAAATAAATTCAAAAGACTTTTTGGGTTGAGCATTTTTCAAAATTCTGTTCTAGCTTTTTATATTGCTGTTGGCTTTGTTACAGGTGGTGAGATGCCTATATTTTCTCCTGAGGTAAAACTGTATGTTAATCCCCTTCCTCACGTTTTAATGTTAACAGCAATTGTTGTTGGAGTTGCAACAGTTGCAGTTGGTCTTGCGCTAATAATTAAGGAAAAGAAAAAATAAACTAGCTTGTCATTCATTCCATTCTTAAAAGCCTTATGTTATGTTCCCTTGTTGATCATTTTCTGTTGTTGTATACCTTTCTTAAATTCTCCATATCTAATAAAATATGATCACAAGATAAGATTGAGGTATTTCCAAAAACTGGATTGCTACATTAGTCGAGATGTGTAGTGATTTTGTAACATACGAACAACTTCATAACATAATAAAAGTTTACTGGTTGTATACTTGCAAAAATTATATAACTTGAACATGAAGTTTTGTGTTTTTACATTTTATAATATCAAAACTTTGTCATTTTAGATAATCTTTAAGTACTTCATGAGCTTATTATATCACTATACATCATGTATTTTTGTAGAGGTATGGGTAAGTCCAATTTTGGTATAGCGACAAAGGTATTTGGTTGGCCTAATGATATGAGGTGATTTACTATGTTTTGGCGTGCGAAATATTTAAGCGAAAATGTTGGATAGTGTTGTAATAATAGGTTCTTAATCTTTTTATCTTCTTCTTGTGTACTGTCTAATACATTTCTGATTAGCTTGTTTTCTTGATCAATGTTTGCTCCTAATTTTAGTAGTATTTCTGCTATATCTGCATGTTTCTTCACAACAGCCATGTTCAGGGCTGTGTTGCCTTTGTTATCTCGTATATTAACATTTGCTCCTGATTTTATTAGCTCTATTGCTATCACTTGGCATCCTACTGCAGATGCGTGTATTAATGGTGTACTGTTGTATTGACCACTCTGTACATTAACATTTGCTCCTTTCTGTATTAATTTTTTTATTATATCTATGTTTTGCACAAAACATGCTTTTACTAGAGCAGTTCTTCCATCTTTATTACTTGCATTGACATTTGCCCCGTTTTCTAGAAACCATTCTACTAAATCTATGTTTTTTTTCTTAGCCGCAATGCTTAGTATAGTATTACCATCATTATCTTGTGTGTTAACGTCTTCTCCTTCTTTTATTAATTTTACCACTATTTCTAAAAGCCCTTTTTCAGTTGCTTGTATTAAGTATTCAGTGTGCAGATTTCTAACTGCTTTTATGTCATTTTTCTTGACTGCATCGAGCATTAATGATTTTTTCCTTGTTGCATGCATGTGACCAATTCTACTTCTTTATTCTTTTATTTGTATAATCAATTCTATAATGATTTTTATTGATGTGTAAAGATAGCATTTAATTGATCAATTTTCAGGAATTTAGAGTGAATTTAGCTTCATATAGAAGGGATTAGTATGGGAAATTAATGTTGAAACTATGAGATCTGAAATCTTTTCTTTGTTCAATTAGAAACTAGGTAAATGAAAAGGGCTCAGAGCTTTGATGGTAATCTTTTATAGAAAAAAAGTTTCTTTTAATAGTGATTTGTGCTTACGTAATGTTATGTTGATTTTTTCTAAATTATTTTTGATCGTGTTCAGTTTTATCCCACTTATATGGTGTGGTAAGAAGTTGCCATAATGCTCTATAAGCTGCTGCACTGTGCAATATATTATAAAAAGGGATAAGAATAGAATATGGTAGTAGAGAATACCACTTCCTGTATTTTATTGATAATATTGACGTTAGAAAAGTAAGGAAGAAGTATAGTAATAAATTTATTATTATAAAGTTGCTGATTGGTATTCTACTAATTAAATGTACTATTAAGACTATAGGAGTAAATAGATTTATTATAATAGGTATCGATATAAGTAGCTGTAAGGCTAAAAAGGAGCGTAAGCCAGTTTCGAAAATAAGCTTAAATGGCTCTCTCATATGGACAATATAAGTTATAATAAAGCCTTTGATCCAACGTGAACGTTGTTTGATCCAACTGTAAATTTTTATGGGTGATTCTTCCCATGTTGTATTATCATGCATGATATAGATGCTATTTTTTCTTTTTCTATGTAATTTAATTCCTAAATCTGCATCTTCAGTAACATTGTATGGATCCCATGCTTTTACATCTTTTAGGGTTTGAACTTGAAAATGGTTACTTGTTCCACCTAACAGAATTGGCAACTTAAGTTTTTTTAATCCGTGTAAAATAAAATCAAAGTTATTTGAGTATTCTAGTGCGAAGAACCGAGTCAAATGGTTTTTATTATAATTAAAATAATTTAAGGGAGCTTGTATACAGCTTATATCCTGATTATTTTGAAAAATGTTGAGTGCTTTTTTTAATTGTAGTGGGTTAGGACGGTCATCTGCATCGTATACAGTAACATACTTTCCCTTTACAAAATTCAATGCGTAGTTACAAGCCTTAGCTTTTGTTTGTGGAAAAGAATAGGGAACTATTATAACGTCGAAATCAGTATTAATGTACTGTAATATTTCACTATCATTTTCTTCTATGATTATCTTTACTTCTAGTTTCTCTTTTGGATAGTCTATTTTTTCTATAGCTTTTATTAGTGATTTGATAGTAGTGGCTTTCTCGTTGTGAATAGGAATTAGTACTGAGTAGATTGGAAAATGTATAGGTTGTAGATAATTTTCCTCTTTTTTTATGCATCCTTTTAAAGTTACTGCTAATTTAAATATTATTGTTATTAGATATAGTATATTTATATAAAAGACAAGCTGAGGTGTGTACAGGAAAAAGAGCAGTGTTATTAGTATATATGCTATAATAGCAATATTATTATTTATGTATTTTGCAGAGCATTTTGTATCATCTTCCTTGTATACTGAATTAAAAAGTCTTCTTCGTATTTGCTTTTTAGTAAAATATATAAATTTGTATTTTCGATATTCATGTGATACATACTTTAGAATTTTATCGCTTAATCTGTTTATTGCTATGAATTGAGTTTTATTGAGGTTGAAAATAGGTATGAAGCTCATTTTTGAATATAAGTTTATTTCTTTGCAAAATTTATTGTCAGTTTTGAGAACATCGAAAGCGTTATCTATTTCTTTCTTAGTTAGGTGTACAAGTTTGTATTTTTGATATTTATGTGATATATATTTAACAACTTCATTATTCAAGTTGTATACTGCTATAAATTGAACATTATTTAGTTTATATAAAGGAAGAATTTTGACTTTTAAGTGTGGCGTTTTGCTTAAAGACAGATTTATCATATTAAAATTTATAACAAAGACCCAGAGTTAACCTATTACAAACATTTTTTTCACTGAGGCAATTTACATGATGTAAATACTCTATATTTATGTCAAGGTTGCCTACTATATTTTTTATAAAGTTTAATTTATATTTACTATAGTGAGAGGAAAAGGTTTTGCTAAAGATTAGTGTAGTGTATTCTGAGTAATCAAGTCCTGCTGATAAATCAAACTCTAAGTAATAGTTATCTATATTGATAATAATATAGGGTTCAAAAGTAATGAAAAAGACATCAGTTTTGAGTCCGGCCATGAATGTAAGTTTATTGTAGAGAAATTCTAATATATTTTTATCCTCTACATAACTTTTATTTAGTGTTTGTCCTGATAATATTAACTGAAAGTTATCAGAGTATTTTTCGTATATTTTGACTTGAGCAAATATCTCATTGAGGAACGATTGATGTTTTTTTTGATAAAGAATACTGCAACCTAAATTTATTTTTTCTGATAGGCCATAGTTTATGTATCCTTTATACTCTGATAATTCAAATTCAGGAGAAATAAATACTGATGCTGATAATACTGTGTCATCAGAGTCACTTAGCCATGGATTAGCTTGAGAGTCGTCAGAAGAAGAAAATAGTAATGATATAAAAATCAGTACGCGAATTAATCTAATGTATTTTTTTAGGTATTTTTTGAATTGCAAGGTTGATAACATTGTCCTGAGTATCTTTATCAATGATTTTTAATGCCATGAACTTATATGCATAGTGTGCAGATACATCTACAACATGATCTTTTAGTTTTTGAACTTCTATCAAGTGTCTATTTTCAATTCTATTTTTTTCCTGTTCTATTTTATTTTCCAACATGGATTGAAGTTTTTTTCCATGTTTATCTACAGCGAGCCTTGCTCTAAGACGTGCTGCATTTAAAATTTCTGCTGCAACATCTTCTATCGACTTATTTTTAGCTATAGCGGATAATAGTTCTGCTTTTGAAGCTTCAAGATCTTTGTTGGATTCATTAATCTGTTTGTCAATATTTTCATGATATTTGCTAAGGGAGTGTTTTATGTAACGGGAGACTGAGCCAAATAGTATTAAGGAAACAAATAAGAAAGATAAAATTATTACAGCTGATTCAGTCATGATATTCTTTTTCTATATCTTTTCTCAATTTATCTAAATCACCTTGGTCAGGCCTAGATTGTGTCATATTTTGTTGATACATCGAAACAATATTTATTGTCTCATCTACCAATTCTTTTATTATACCATTTTTCAATTTAGAAAACATAATATCGTTTTCTTTATTAAGTTTTTCTATTATGTTAACCATTTGAGATTTCATCTCATTCTTTTTATGTTCCATTATGAGATCACTATCATGCAGAATATCGCTAGCTAAAGAATTAGCATTATTTAGTGCTATCTGGTATTTTTCATTTTCATCATGACATAAATCCCTATTTCTCTGCGTCTTAAGTTTGTTCTCTTCAAGCAGTTTAGATCTTTGATTCATTATTTTATCTACTTTGGGTATAGCAAAAAAAGACAGAAAAAAATATAAGATAGAAAAATTCGCCATCAACCAAAATACTTGAGATAAATAAGTTGTGTAATCTAACTGTGGTAGCATTTGAATTTAAGCAACAAAAATTAGTAACAATGCCAATACAAAAGCAAACAAACCCATAGCTTCTGCTAATGCAGCTCCAGTATAAACATATTTTTTGAGCTTATCTTCTGCTTCGGGGTTTCTGGCAATACCATCTAACATGGTGGAGAATATATTCCCCACTCCAAAAGCTGCGCCTAACATTCCTAAAGAAGTCAAACCAACTCCAATAAATTTTATTGCTTCCATTTCCATAAAAAAACTCCAAACTCTAATGTGATGTTAACGCATCATTTAAATATACACAAGTCAACATCATAAAAATATACGCTTGAAGTATAGCAATGAAAATTTCAAATACAATCAGCATTGAGACAAATATAAATGGAAAAATTGCAAAAATTACATTTCCTGACAATACAAAGCTTGCAATTACTTTTAGAATTGTGTGTCCAGCAATCATATTAGCCGCTAATCTGATTGCAAGGCTTACAGGGCGGGCAAAATACGCAAAAACCTCTACCATAACCATCATTGGAGCTAGCCACCAAGGTGTTCCTTTTGGTAAAAAAACCCTAAAAAAACCTAAACCTTGCTTCTGTAATGCTGTGAAAGTGCACCAAACAAATACAAAAAGAGACAATGCGAATGTTACTGCAATATGACTGGTTGGCGTAAATGCATGTGGTATTGGTAACATGCCTACCAAATTACATGATAAGATAAATAAGAATATGCTAGAAATAATACCTCTATATTGCAATCCACCGTTTCCGGTGCTGCTTTCTATTGTATTGCATATAGCTTTATAAACCATTTCAACTACAATTTGTTTTGTTTTAGGTACAATAGAGATTTTGGTTAGTCCTAGTGTCAATAAAGCTATAGAAAATAACGTACTTAAAGACATGTAGAGCGCAGCATTTGTGAAATCTATATTAAAGCCAAAAATATCAGGAAGACTGAATATCTTATGTATCTCAAATTGCGCTAAAGGGTTACTAGACATTTCTACTATGATCAATAAATATTATTCTTCTAATTTTTTTGTTCTATGTCAATTAAAATTTATATAGATGGTTCTCCTAGTTGAGGTTCTTGTGTTGAATTTGCTTCTGCTAGGAAAGTATTTGGTAAGTCGCTAAGATAAGTAGATTGTTGTTGGGTTGAATAATTACTGTGTTGCTGATTTGGCATTAGTGTAGAGCAAGGTTGCTGATAGTTAAGTCCATTGCCATTGCATATGTTGGACGTTGCTAAGGTTGTTAGATTGTAGTGGGGAGGCTGAGAGTGACATGACAGCGGAGAAGAATGATCAGAAGTAATGTGTGATTCTTTAGTCAGAAGGTCATAGTATTTTTTCTGAAATCCTTCTATGTAATAACAATATAGACACGTATTTGATTTTTTGTTAGTGTGTCTTCTTGTGTGTTTTTCTAACATCGGATTCGGCGATAATGGACAAAACTTGCTTTGTAATTTAATTTTTTTACTATTTTCTCTTACAAAGCCAGAACTTCTTTTCCTCTTTCTTTTTAAAGTCTTTGAAGAGGAAGCAACGAGGTTGTGTTGAGTTAAGCTACTTTTATGCAACTTTTCTCTAAGAAGAGGATAATTATGGTTATTTGTGTCTGAAGATGATATAGATTTATCAGATTTCATAGCAAGACTGACTGTGCTACTAGAAGTTGAATTTGGTGCGACATGTCGAGGGATGCTTTCTTTTGGTGGTTGATTTTTGCTATGAGCAAACGTGTTCTTATCGTTTTCTGCACAATTAACGCTATTTTTACTGTTTTCTAAACCTTTTTGATCTTTTGACTTTTTAGGCTTGCATGTTTCCTGCCATATTTCATAAAATTTATCAAATATTTTAGTATTAATATCCACCTTTTCTTGTAATTGTGATAGTGCTGATAATATGACTGCTGCTCTTCTATTAGTGAGTGTATACATAAAATTAACACTCCTATTTTTATCTTTATGAGGTTTTATTTCTCCATCTTTAGTTAATTCAGTGCTTCCTTTTTTTATAGATCCATCAGCGCTTGTAAATGAAAACAGTACTTTATTGTCTTGTTTTTGTACTTTATTGTCAATAAGTAGATGTGTTGCGATATGAGTAAATAAATCCTTATATGTATTGTTTTTTGAACCAGTAAGGGAGTATGTGTTATAATATTTTAATATATCTTCTTTTAACAATGGATCTAAGAGTAAATCCTTTATATATTCTTCGTCTGTTTTGTTTTTATTGCTTGTGATTCTTCCTGCGTTATTTAATATGCTTTGAATTTGGTATCCTTCTAACCATACTGTATAAAGTTCATCAAATATTTCATTCTTAATACATTCTTTTTGTGGTAATAACACTGATAATATAACTGCTGCTGCTCTATAAATAGATCTATGCTTAATATAACCTTTTTTACGTCCATCACTATTAATCTCACAGTCACTCACTATTTGACTTTGACTAGTTGCAGTTAATATAGCTTCTCCTTTTTTTACAGTTCCATTGTTGCTCGTAAATTCAAACGGTATTTTATTGTTTTGTATTTGTACTTTTTTGTCAGCAAGTAGACATTCTGCGATATGAACAAATAAATGCTTATTTTGAGTGCTTTCACGAACAGAGAAATTTTTTTCATGTTGTCTTATAAGATCTATTTTTAACAGTTGACCTAAAAGTAAATCTAATTTCACATTAAAGACGAGTTTCTTTGTTGTAATGTCAATGTCTGAATATTGTTCTTCACTCTTTTGATCATTTTCATCTGTTAAATTTCGAATTTTCTTTGTTGTAATGTCAATGTCTGAATATTGTTCTTCACTCTTTTGATCATTTTCATCTGTTAAATTTCGAATTTTCTTTGTTTCTAACCACAATTTGTGAAGTTCATCAAGCATTTTATACTCAATATGTGTTTCTTCTTGTAATAATAGTGCTGATAATATAACTGCTAATGCTCTATTAACAGATCTATGTTGACATTCCTCACTATTAATCTCACATGGATCCAGTATTTCGCCATTATTAGCTAATTCAGTTCTTCCTTCTTGTATAGATTGTCCATTAGTGCTCATAAATTGAAACAGTACTGTATTTCCTTCTTTTTGTACTTTGTTTTTAATAAGTAGATTGTTTGCGGTATGAATAAGTAAATGCTTATTTTTATTAACTCCAGAAGGAGAGAAATTTTCTTGATATTGTTTTATAAAATTTATTTTTGACAATTGATTTGAAAGTAAATTTAGTTTTACGCTTAGTTGTGCACTAAAGATAAATTTCTTTGATAGAGTGTTACCGCCTAAACATTCTTCTTTACGCACTTCTGCTTCTTTGTCATATGTAGCTTGAAGCTTTAAATATTGCGTATAGTCATATTCGATTTCTTTAAATCGATTTGAAGGTGAATTTGATTGACCATATTGTGAACTTTGCATATAAAAAATACCTTTGATAGCAAAAAGTATCATTATTCTATATAACATCTAATTATGTCAATAGCTTTTATAAGCCTAAAATTTAATTATTTTTGATGTCGAACATACTGTAAACGAATTCTTTTGTTGAAAAGTCTTCTATATCGTCAATACCTTCACCAGTACCAACATGATGTAATGCAATATTTGGGTACTGCTTTGCCAAACTAATTATAATTCCACCTTTTGCGGTGCCATCTAGTTTTGTTAAAATAAAACCGTTTATGTTCACCATTTCTTTAAATACTCTTACTTGATTGAGGGCATTTTGACCTGTGCTTGCATCTAGAACTAGTATTGTGTTGTGAGGTGCACTTTCATCATGTTTCTTAAGAATGCGAACCATTTTTGCTAATTCTTCCATGAAATTTTTGTATGTGTGTAACCTACCAGATGTATCAATAAGAAGGACATCAGCATTAACTTCCTTTGCATGTGACATTGCGCGATAAGCTATACTTGCTGGATCTGAATTTTCTTCGCCAGTGATTATGTCGCACTCTGAGTACCTTGCCCAAATTTCTAATTGCTCTCTAGCGGCAGCGCGAAATGTATCACAAGCAGCTATTACAACAGATTTATTAGATGATTTATATTTGTATGCTAGCTTTCCTAAAGTTGTTGTTTTGCCGTTACCGTTTACACCACAGAACAAAATTACTTGTGGTGTTTTCCCTATTTTTATCTCAAGTTTTTTTTCTATAGGTTGTACTATTTCTATGATTTCCTCAGCAAGGATTTTTCTTATTTTTTCTATTGTTATTTTTTTATTAAAATTCTTAGCAGATAGCTTATCAATTAGATGTTTTGTCGCAGCGACACTGGTATCATATGTGATTAAGAGCTCTTCAAGTTCATTTAGGTATTTTTGATCAATATGTCCTGAAAAGATCTTTTCTAGCTTATTATGTATTTTTTCTTTACCAATTCTTAAACAGTTTGAGACCCATCTATATTTATCTACTATTGTCACGATTGAGAAAATATCTTAATATTTCTTTACTCTAACATTTTATTTCGAAAATGGCTAACTATTTTATTACTGGTAGTGGTACTGATGTTGGGAAAACACATATATTGACAGCAATATGTCAATATATTAAGAAAAAAGGAGAGAGTGTGATGGCACTAAAGCCGCTGGTTAGTGGTTGGACTGATGAAGATAATGATGTTGTGAGAATTCTGCATTCATTATTATTACCTGCAACAAAAGCAAATATTGAGCTTATATCCTTAAAGCGCTTAAAGCTTGCTCTTGCACCTAATATGGCTGCTAATAAGGAAGGGATTGATCTTAGATTTCATGACATAATTGATTTTTGTAATCAATATATTAATAAATATAACTATCTTTTTATTGAAGGGGTTGGTGGGGTTATGTCGCCACTTACTAATGATGCAACTTGTAAAGATTTAATAGAAGCTTTAAATATATCTGTCTTTTTTGTTGCTGGTGTTTACTTAGGGAGCATAAGTCATGTTTTAACTGGTTTGGAATCATTAAGAAAATGTAAGGTAGAAGCAATAATACTAAATGAATATTCAAATGAGGATGATATTGATGTGAAAGATTTAAAGGAATGTATGCAAAATTTCACTAATATTCCTGTATTGCAATATGATGAAAAAAAAACAGGATTAGGGATATTTTGAGCTTAATTTCTCAAATTCTTTTGCGCTGCCAATGTGGAATATATTGCCTTTGTATTCTATACCATAAACGTCTGAATCATTTTTTTTGATTAGAAGGTCATGTATTTCAGAAAGAGAAAAATATTTTTTGTTGATTCCTTGCAGCAATTTCGTGTTTATGATTTGTATACCAGCATAAACAAAATTCCCGCTTTTAGTGACTTTATTATTGCTTAAAATTTCAAATTCGCCTTTGTAGTTTATCATCCTGCTGGATTCATATAAAACTATTGCTAAGTTTGGTTTTGATTTATTTTGCCATAATGAAGTTAGTTGTAACAATAGATCCGATTCATACCAAATAGTATCAGCATTTACAGTAAGAATGTACCCTTCACCTAAAATTGGTAATGCTTTTAGTAAACCACCACCGGTTTCAAGGATCTCATTTTCATGTGATATTATTATTTTTTTTTTATCTTTTAGATGAGTAATGAGTTGTTCAGCGTGGTAATGGCAATTTACTACTATATTCTCAATTTTGTATTCAATCAGTCTATCTATTACTATGTCAATTAAACTTTTTCCATTGATTTTCAAAAGTGGTTTTGGTGTTTTGTATGTGTATGGTATAGCACGCTTTCCAAAACCAGCAGCAAAAATCATTGCATTTTTTATCATATGTTGTGGTAAACGGATTGCACATCATCATTGTCATCCAAAGCATAAATTAGTTTTTTAACTTTTACATAATTGTCTTCTGTTAATGATAAAGTTTCTTTGGGTAACCAAATTCTTTTTGAAGTTTTTGCTTCTCCAAATTCTTTATGTAGAATATCTCTTAATGTGCCAAAAAGCTTTATTTCACAAATAATATTGTATGAGTCATGCTTTTCTTCTATATCTATTGCATTGTTTTCCAAAGCGAAATCAAATATTTTTTCGTTTTTTTTGTCATATGAGATAAGTCCAACATTATCAAATAGGTAATTTACACTTCCAACTTCAGCCAAGTTGCCGTTGTTTCTAGAAAAAATAAAGCGTAGCTCAGAAGCAGTCCGGTTGCGGTTGTTAGTCAAGCTGTGTAAAATTATAGCAGCGCCAGCAGGGCCATATCCTTCATAAAAAACTTCTTGGTAATCATTATCTTCTGCTGAGTTAGTACTGCTTTTTATTGCATTATCAATCTTGTCTTTTGGCAACCCTTCGCGACGGGCTGAGGTTATTGCAGCTCTAAGTCTCGGATTTAATTCTGGGTCAGATAAACCTGATTTTGCTGCGACAATAATCTCTCTACGTAATTTTGTAAACTTTTTAGCTTTTTTTGCATCCTGAACTTCTTTCCTATGTTTAATATTTGAAAATTGTGAATGACCAGCCACTTGCCGAAAAAAGAAAACACTGCATAGATGATATACTATCATGTGAGCTTATTGCAACTTAGTTTTCTTTATGATTCTTTTTTTGTTATAGTTAAGAAAAAGAGCAATTTAATTCTTCTAGTTGCTGGCAATACACATCACCTAGAAGCGTGCTTGGTACATTATTATGATAAGATAACTGATTGTTATTCGATGTTGTCTGAGCATTCGACATGTCAGGATAACCTTGGTTGGTATGTCCGCGATTTTCATTTAACGATCTATCGAAATGGTCAAAATCTAATTTTGATGGCAGCTCCTCCATATTTGGAAGCATATCTTCTGCATTAGAAGAAGGATAATAATGTAGATGACCGCTATTCTCGGTTGTCTGAGCATTCGACATGTCAGGATAACCTTGGTTGGTATGTCCGCGATTTTCATTTAACGATCTATCGGAATGGTCAAAATCTAATTTTGATGGCAGCTCCTCCATATTTGGAATCATATATTCTGCATCACAAGAAGGTAGCTGAACGCTCTTCGATGTTATCTGAGAATCCGACGTGCCAGAATGATCTTGATTGATATATCCCCAATTTTCATTTAACGATCTATCGGAATGGTTAAAATTTAACGCTTCTGACTCCAGCTGCTGCACACTATTAGAATGATAATAATGTGGCTGAGTGATATTTGACATTGTCTGAAAATGCGACATTTCGGGACAAGAGTAATGTGAGCTGAAATTGTTTGCTTTTAGCTGTGTGTTACATAGCTGCCGTTTCTTGGGACCTTCTTTCGTTTCTTCAAAATTTTTATAATTTATTTCTGTTGTTTTTATTTCACCACTTTTATCCGTGTTATTCTTCATCTTTGCTTTTTGATACTTTTCGATAATATTTTCGGCTGCATTAATACCATTGTATTCGTTATAGGATTGAGATATAAAGTAGTCTTCTCGCAAGGTGTTAAGTAAGATATAGTTGGGACGATACTGGTTGTTTAGTCCAGAGCTATTTGTTAAGAACACGAATTTGCGAGATTCCGATTTTGCTTGTGTATTGTACTTTAGGTATCGTCCCTTTTTCTTCTCTTCTGTTGCTCTTTCAGTAAGAAGTTGTGCCTCATCTCTACTTATGCTTATTCCTTGTGATTTGAACCATTCTCCTTGATTTACAAGATCAAACAGCAGTTTTGCTCTGTCTTCAATATGCTTTATTCTTTTTTTTGAACTGTTTTTTTTATTATTTTTGTCGATTTTTTTAAAACTGTTACGATTTCCTGCTATTGTGTTATTCTTCACCTTTGTTTTTGGATACTTTTTGATAATATTCTCGGCTGCATTAATACCATTGTATTTGTTATAGGAGTGAGGTATAAAGTAATCTGTTTGCAAGGTGTTAAGTACTATATGTGTTCCACCGCTATTTCTCTGTTGTGAGAATACAAATTTCTGATCTGATGTGCTGTATTGCAGGTATTGTTTCTTTGCCTTCTCTTCTTTTGCTCTTTCAGTAAGAAGTTGTGCCTCATTTCTACTTATGCTTATTCCTTTTAATTTGAACCATTCTCCTTGATTTACAAGATCAAGCAGCAGTTTTCTTCTGTCTGCAATATGCCTTATACTGATTTTAGACTGTTTTTCTTTATTCTCCACCTTTGCTTTTGGATACTTTTTGATAATATTCTCGGCTGCATTAATACCATTGTGTTTGTTATAGGATTGAGGTATAAAGTAATCTTTGTGCAAGATGTTAAGTACTATATTATGTTCTCGATCGCCACTTCTCTGTTGTGAGAATATGAATTTCTTCTCTGATGTGTTGTAGCGCAGGTATCGTCCCTTTTTCTTCTCTTCTGTTGCTCTTTCAGTAAGAAGTTGTGCCTCATCTCTACTTATGCTTATTCCTTGTGATTTGAACAATTCTCCTTGATTTACAAGACCAAACAGCAGTTTTGCTCTGTCTTTAATATGCTTTATATCGATTCTTTTAATATTTGTTCTTTCTGGTGTTATTTTACTTTTTTGCATGTAATATACCCAATTAATTATACTTCTTAAAGTTTAAATATACTGCAATTAATATTGCAGTCAACTTTATATGATAAATATTTACGTAATGTTTATTGCATACTGATTATAGTTTGCAAATATGCTGGCTTTAGGTTAACTTCAGTAGTTAATTGCTAAAAAGAAAAATGAAATTTACTCTTTCTTGGTTAAAGGATCACTTAGAAACTGAGTGTAATTTGCATGAAATATCTGATAAATTGACAAATCTAGGCTTAGAAGTTGAAAAGATTGTAAGCAGTGATGATTGCTTTATTATTTCTAGGATAGAAGATGTTAAGCCTCACCCCAATGCTGATAAATTAAGTGTTTGTGTGGTTGATAATGGAGAAGAGATCTTGCAGATAGTCTGTGGAGCTAGCAATGTCAGGCCAAATATTAATGTCGTTCTTGCCAAGATTGGGACAACTATTCCTGTTAATGGTATGGTGGTAAAAAAATCAAAAATAAGGGGAGTAACTAGCAATGGTATGCTTTGCTCTGAATTTGAATTAGGTCTAGGGAAGAACTGTGCTGGTATTTTGGAATTAGATGAGGGGGCTCAAGTAGGTGAACGTTTTTTAAAGAACGAAGAAGTAATCGAGATTGCGATTACTCCTAATAGGGGTGATTGTTTAGGTGTGAGAGGGATAGCTAGGGATTTAGCTGCAGTTGGGTGTGGAAGATTAAAGCCATTGAAAGAAGTGAAAATTGAATTTTATGGCCATGAGTCTCCAATTAAAGTGGGAATTGATGATGTAACTGCTTGCAATTGTTTTATTGGTTGTTACATCGAAAATGTTAAAAGTATATCGTCCCCGGATTGGTTACAGAGTAGACTAAAGTCAGTAGGGTTAGAGCCAATTTCAGCATTGGTTGATATTACCAATTATTGTATGCTGAGTTTCAATCGGCCAATGCATGTATATGATGCAGATAAATTAACAGGTAAGTTATCTGTCAGGTGTGCTAATAAGGGTGAAAAGTTACAAGCTTTAAATAACAAGGAATATGAATTAGATGATGGTATTGCTGTTATTGCGGATGATAATGAAGTACAGGCCTTAGCTGGTATTATTGGTGGTAAAAATAGTGGATGCAGTATGAAGACAGCAAATGTTTTTTTAGAAGTCGCATCTTTTGATGCAATAAAAATTGGTATGAACAGTCGCAAGCTCGGACTGGCAACGGACTCTAGCTATAGATTTGAAAGGTCTTTAGATAGTGACTTCACTATTGAAGGTGCAAAAATTGCAATTGATTTGATTATGTCATTGTGTGGAGGGAAACCTTATAAGCTGACTATTGTAGGTGACAATAAAAAAGAAGTGCAAAAAATTCCATTTGATATGGAAAAAATCAAGAAAATCGCTGGATTTAAGATAGATGAACAGAGTGCAATAGATATCTTGCAAGATCTTGGTTTTACTTTAGAAAGGAAAGAAATAAGTGTTCCAACTTGGCGTAACGATATTGGCGCGATAGCTGATATTGCAGAAGAAATATTGCGTGTAAAAGGTTATAACAGTATACCATTAAAGCCCTTGCCTGATATTATGCATAAGAGAAATTTTGATATTCTTTCACTGCACCGTGATGTATTGATAAATTCCGGTATGTATGAAGTGATAACCTGGTCATTTATGGATTCTAAGAAAGCTATCCTACAGAATGGCTTAATTAAGCATGAATTAATTAAGATTAAAAACCCTATGAGTGAAAATCTTGATGTAATGAGGCCTTCCATTATACCAAATTTATTGGATGTAATGGCGAATAATTTTGCTCGTGGTGAAACAAGTATTGCGATTTT
This sequence comes from Anaplasmataceae bacterium, assembly GCA_965207045.1. Taxonomy (GTDB): domain Bacteria; phylum Pseudomonadota; class Alphaproteobacteria; order Rickettsiales; family Anaplasmataceae. Next base: position 118,248 of record OZ242261.1, read on the forward strand.
TGAAATTGGCGCAGTTTATGGTGGAGAAGCGAAAGAAAAACAAATGATAGCTGGTTTAAGGGCTGGTTTTAGTGGAAAGAGAAATATATATGCTCCACAGAGAAGGTATGACATTTTTGATGTTAAAGCTGATGTCTTGCAGATTTTGGAGCAATATAATATTACTTCTCCGCAGCTTGCAAGAGAAGCTCCTGGGTATTATCACCCTGGTCGTTCTGGAACTTTTAAGCTTGGTAAGGTAGTTTTAGCATACTTTGGGGAGTTGTTAGAACATTATAATGTTAATAGGGTTAATATATTTGAAGTATTTATAGAACGTGTTTTTTTAGTAAAGAAAAAAAATAAATCTAAGAAAGTATCAATTTATCAGGCTGTGAATAGAGATTTTGCTTTTGTAGTTAAAAAAGAAGTTAGTGTTAAAGATATCGTTCAAGCTATTAATGAAAGTGAGAAAAATTTGATAAAGGAAATAGAGGTGTTTGATGTTTATGAGGGAAAAGATATAGGTGAAAAAAATAAATCAGTTGCTATAGCGGTAAAAATGCAAGCAAATGATAGGACACTTAGTGAAAGTGATATTAGTTGTGTGCACAGTGCTATTATTGATCATGTGGGAAGAAAAACAGGTGGAATTCTACGGAGAGATTATGAAATTTAGTAGGAAAATATGCTAAGTTCATAACATTGACGTAAATCTATTAGGTTGTGTTAATATAGATATTACTTGAGATAAAAGGATGTATTCTGTTCTTTTATGTGAATAGCAAAGCAAAGGTTTGAATATGCTTTTGCGAGCTATTAGGGAGAATTTTATCTGGGTTTTGTACTTTTTTTCTATTCATAAGAAAGTAACCATATATAAAGGTTTTTTGTTTTTCCTTTATTCTTTCCATTTAGTTCTATCCATGAAGATATCTCCTGTTGAAAACAGAAATATAAATAACAGTCTTTATTTTACTTATTTTATGTATGATTTTCTTTTTACATAGGAAATGTCTGAAAGACGACTGTAATATTTCCTTTATGTGAAAAGCCTAAATAACGTTAGTTTAGTTTAATAGATTAAAAAATAAATAATAGCAATGTGTTAGTCATTATGCTACTTCCTTTTGTCTATTGTAATGATAAGGTTTTTTATCTTTTACAAGTTGATGTGTAAGTGATTTTGATTTTTGCTTCTACTAAAAGAGAAGGTACAAAGGCTTCTATTCTTTGCACCTTTCCTGGTTTTTTATTTCTGATTTATTTTTTACTATTGTTGTCTTTGACTTCTTCATAATCAGAATCAACGACCTTTTCATCTTCTTTAGAAGAGCCACCATTCTCATTATTTGAAGCCGTGTTGTCACCACCACTGTTATTACCTGCTTCAGAAGATTGTGGTTGCTGTTGTTGAGAAGCTTTCTGCATAATAGCTTCACCGAGCTTCATTGCAGCTTTGGATAAAGTGTCAGTTCTTTTGATGATCTCTTCTGCATCTTTGCTGTCTAATACTTCTTTCAAATTATTAATTGCATTTTCAATGTCAGATTTTTCGTTAGCACTGATCTTGTCTCCATGTTCTTTTAAAGATTGTTCAGTAGAATGAATTAAGCTATCGGCGCTATTTTTTGCTTCAACAGCTTTCCTTTTTTTTCTGTCTTCTTGTGCTTTACTTTCTGCATCTTTAACCATCTTATCTATTTCAGCATCAGATAGCCCACCAGAAGCTTGAATTGTAACGTGTTGCTCTTTGCCAGTACCCTTATCTTTAGCAGAAACGTTAACTATGCCATTAGCGTCTATGTCAAAAGCGACTTCAATTTGGGGAATTCCACGAGGGGAAGGGGGGATGCCATCTAAAGTAAATTGTCCTAACAGTTTATTGTTCTCTGCCATTTCCCTTTCTCCTTGGAAGACGCGCAGAGTCACTGCTGTCTGATTATCTGCTGCAGTAGAAAAAGTTTGGCTTTTCTTTGTTGGAATTGTAGTATTGCGTTCTATGAGACGAGTGAATACTCCACCAAGAGTTTCGATTCCTAATGATAAAGGTGTGACATCCAGCAATAAAACGTCACTGCTATTATCTTGTAACATGCTTCCTTGAATTGCAGCACCCATTGCGACAATTTCATCTGGGTTAACACCTCTATGAGGTTCTTTTCCAAAGAAATTTTTTACTTCTTCAATAACTTTTGGCATTCTTGTCATTCCACCAACTAGAATTACTTCATCTATTTTATTACGTGAAATTTCAGCATCATCCAAAGCCTTTCTGCATGGTTCTAATGAACGTTTAATTAAATCCATGACAAGCATTTCCAGTTTGGCTCTGGAGATCTTAATTACTAGGTGTTTAGGGCCACTCTCATTAGCTGTTATGTAGGGTAAATTTACCTCAGTTTCCAGTGTGCTGGATAACTCTTTTTTAGCTTTTTCTGCAGCTTCTTTTAAGCGTTGCATTGCTAGAATATCGTTTTTGAGATCAATCCCATTATTTTGTTTAAATTCCTTGATTAGAAAATCTAATATTGCGTTATCAAAGTCTTCACCACCTAAATGAGTATCACCGTTTGTTGACTTTACTTCAAAGACACCATCATCAAGTGCTAAAATTGATACATCGAAAGTTCCACCACCAAGATCATATACAACAACATTTTGATTGCCTGTTTTTTTATTAAATCCATATGCTAGTGCTGCTGCTGTAGGCTCATTTATAATACGTAATACCTCAAGTCCTGCAATTTTTCCTGCATCTTTTGTTGCTTGTCTTTGGGCATCATCAAAATAAGCTGGTACGGTTATAACGGCCTTCCTAACTTTTTGCCCTAAGTAATTTTCAGCTGTTTCCTTCATTTTTTGCAAAACAAAAGCGCCTATTTGGCTTGGAGAGTATTCTTTTCCACGTACTTCAAACCAGACATCACCACTTTTTGAGCGGATTAATTTGTAGCTGACTTTTGAATCTTTTGCTTCCTGTTCATTATATTTGCGTCCTATAAACCTTTTAGAGGCGAAGATTGTATTTTGTGCATTAGTGACTGCTTGACGAACTGCCGGAATACCAATAGTACGACTACCATCATCAAGAAATGCAACGACAGAAGGAGTTGTTCTAAAACCTTCAGAATTCTCTATAACATGTGCATCATTACCCTGCATGGTAGCAACACAAGAATTTGTTGTGCCTAAATCTATTCCCATTACTGCTTCTGCCATAAAAATCTCCTTGAACTATTTATATTTAAACCATAAAGTCTGATATAAACATTTATCTGAAAAACACAAGCTTAGCTAAGAATTTAATGAATGCTAATTGCACCTTTCTGAAAAAAAAATCAACATATAATATCACAAAAATACTTAATAATATTCTTGCTTTTTTACCAGCAATTGATTGGAAAATCTGATACTAATTGCAATAAACCCTTCTGTATTGGTTTGGTACATTTTTTGAAATTACAAATATGATGCTATCGAGGAAATTTTGTTATAAAGTTTTTTTTATTGATTTTATACTTGATTTAAAATATTAAAGATATTCTTGGAAAAACTTAGAGCCTAATACTTGGTAATGTAGAAATAAACTCAAGCAATTTTGTGGATCCATTGCTAAAATGGGAGAAATGGTAAATAAGTCATAAATGGAAAACAAGTGTGTAAATGAGATCGAGCTTTTAGTAAAATTGGATGAGGTAAACAAAAAATTGTTTGATGCGGTAAAAACTAATTGGTCTGGATTAGAAACAGAAAAAGAAAGTAAAATATGTCTTGATTAGTAGTGAAAATGAAGAAGTAAACGGGATGTTATTGCATAAGCAAGGGAATATGGAAAAGAAGAAAGTATAAATGCATACACATAACACATATCAAGAAGTAAATGTAAAAGAAACAATAGAAAATTGGGAACACGAATTAGAGAAAAAAAGAGGTAGTTAGAGATATAATGGTAAAAGTTTGGAATGCAGGAAAAATACTAAAAGTTGGCTAAAAATATGAAGAAAATAATAAAGATGCAAGATAAGATTTTCTTTTGTGAATAGATATGCATTTCTTAACATTTGTCTACTTACAGTATAACTATCTTGAAATCTTAGGTAATATTTTTGCTGATAATTTATCTAAGATTAATTGCTGAATTAAAAAGTATATGCTTTTTATCTTGTGTTCAATTATCTTCTATTTCATGATCATCTAAGTCATATAAACAGGAATGGTGCCAAGAAGAGTAGCTATGTGGAGAAAAAGTAATTCTATAACACTCTTGAAATTTTTATATGTATTTGCAAGTTCAGTAGGTACAAAACTGTTTAGTAAATCTACATAGATTTTGTTGTCTGTAATTAGTACAAAATCTATACTTTCATACATTGCAGCATTTTGGTAAAAATTTCCATCATATTGTTTTCTCCTTCATATTACTCCTGAATATCTGTGAAAACCAAGCAGGAAATTGATTGGCAATTTTTTGTTTTTCTTGGTTATTTTGCTGTTCTAAAAGTTGCTTGGACATATAGTTCAGGTGCTTCTTATTTTAATTCAGATATCAACGCTTTTTGGTCAGAAATGCGTTTGCAAAATAGGCTTTAATGCATACTGAATTGTTTGTCTATGTAGTTATCAAGAGTTATAGTGGCCATTCTTACTTTGTAATTAATGTTAGGTTTGAAGTGTAAGACTGAATTCTAAATAACATCTTCTTTACCGAGGTTAAAACTATCAATTCTGCCATATTTGCACTTTAGGCAAAAACAATATACATTCCAATCTAAGATAGTTTTTTTACTTTATCATAAACTCCTATTACTCCAATATTACGCTGCTTATCTTCAGATTCTTTTATGTTAACGATAGAATTGCCAGCTGTCATTTATGAAGAGAACAAAAAGCCGAAGTAGGTATGTCCAACAATCGCTCCTACAAAGGGTTTTCACAGTGAGCTCATTATACGCTACTACTCTAACAACTAGTAGTTAATTAATGCTATGATAATAATATAAGATCATGATTGTGTTATCAAGTAAAAAAAAGTGGTTATGCTGTGTTTCTTTTGTATGCATAAGCTTATTAATTGAATATATAAACTATGTATTGAACGAGCTGCATTAGTGAATAAAGTACATTTGCTACTCATTTCTAAGTAGGACTTGCATTATATCGTTGCTTAATTTGTTCACATTATTTGCAAAATTTGTTGCTTGATCAAAACTTCTTGATATGTCTATCAAATTTTTTATTTCTATGATACTTGAAGAATTTGAGTCTTCTAATATACCTTGCAAGACATGAGCATTTTCCACTAGCCGTGCTTCATTTTCTGTACGTAACAACGTAGCTCCTTCTTTACGCAAGGTTCCTAGATCAACAAAAGTAAATATGCCTATCCTATCGACAACTTCACCGTTATTAAAAACAACACCAGATGTGTCAACAAATATTTTATTCACTTCACCTGTATTAAAAGAAATTGGTTTACCTTCTCTATTTAATACAGGTAGACCATTTGAATTTGCCAATTGAGCATTTTCATCTATAACAAAGGCACCGTTTCTTGTATATCTAACTCCCTTAGTAGATTCAACTGCAAAGTAATTATTAGGGGTAGATATAGCAAGATCTAATGGGTTACCAGTCTGCTTAAGACCTCCTACTGATCTATCAATAGCAACTGATATATCATTTGCAAAAGTTAAATGGCCATGATTATACTGTTTTGTTATTGCTATGCCTTTTTGATAACCAGGACTATTGGAGTTTGCAATGTTGTTATTTGTTACCTGAAGCTGATTGAAAAGAGAAATTCTGCCGGATAAATTAACATATTTAGATTGTTCCATGACAAGTATAGTGGGGTGGATGACCGGGATCGAACCGGCGACATTCAGTACCACAAACTGACGCTCTAACCAACTGAGCTACACCCACCACCAAGAATGAATTATATAAATATGATGGTAAATAACAAGATATTTGTTAAATATGTCTTACTCTTTGTGCTTAATTGCTAAAGCTACGTTTCATTACTAAATAGTAATTTAATATATTAATTTTATTATCTAGATAAATGTTGAGAAGTAGTAAAATGATACACAATACTGATAATATAAATAATCATGATGAACTTGATAGAACGATTACAAAATTAAAATATATAGCAAGTGAAATCAAGCATAGAGAAGGGTTTGAAGCAAAAATTCAATCTGATGATGTTGATGTATATCATCAAAAATTTGAGGAAATGAATGTTGAGCAACTTATTCAAGAGTTTAAAGAAACACTTAATAAGTTGTATTCAGAAACGTCTAGTCTTCTAGAGAAATGTAGTACAAGTGAAGAAATAGAAAGAGTAGAGAAGAAATGCTTGGATGCACTTAAGTCACCTGAAATTCTTGAAACATCAACTCTGTCACGAAAATTAAGTGAGAGGGAAAACGAGTCTATCACAAGCATAGCAGATAGTATGGAAAAAAAAATAATGGAGCTAGTGAATGAAGCACGTAGAAAGTTGAAAATGGAACAAGCAAGTACTGAGAATAAGTATGAAGAATCAATTGCAAAATTGAAAGGGTTAGTTGATAAAGCTGAAAAAAGCGAAATACCTAAACAACATTTTTCTCAACAAGTACTAGATATAGTTAAAAAAATACCTAAACAAATACCTTATCGGTTGAAAAAATGCAGGACAGATGAGGAAATAGAAGAAGTTTTTAATAATTACTATTCTACTCTCGAAACAATAGAATCTAAACTTCATGGGAGTTACAGTATCAATATGAATATACGTAGAGAGATTGTTAGATCATTTGAGGAGATATCTAAGGTTGTAGAAATGGAAAAATCTGATCTTGCCAGTAGAATGCGTGAAGAGATGTTAAAGACAATTAAAGGTATAGAAGAGATACAGCTTAGTAGAACAGAGAAGCAAAAAAAGCTTAGTAAATATGAAGAATCGATTGCAAAGTTGGAAGAGTTAATTAATAAAGCTGAAAAAGGCGAAATATCCAAAGACAATCTGTCAAAAGAAGTACAAGTTATATTTAAAGAGATGCCTACACAAATGTCTGAGCTGTTGAAACAAAGTAGGAAAGATGAGGAAATAGATGAGGTTGTTGATAATTGCTATTCTATTCTTGGAAAAATAAATTCTCAACTTTATGGGAATGAGCCGATGATGAATTCCGAGATTTTTGTAGTGCTTGAAGGCATAGAAAGGGTTAGAAAAACAGAGAAATCTGATCTTCCTAGAAGAAGAATGCATGAAGAGATGTTAGAGAAAATTGAAGGTTTAACAAGTGAATTTGTAAAGAGGAAAACAGATGAGATGGGCAATCCAGAGGGTAATACTTCTCCTGTTGAGGAAAAGCTAGAATGCTCGAACGAAAAAAGTACAGAAGAACTTCTTCGAGAATTAAATGGTAAATTGAAAGAGTTGCCTGACAAAACGTCTGAGGCTGTTAAATTCTGTAGTGCAATAGAGGGAATTGCGATAATAGACAAAAGCTGTGATGTGCTTGAATCAGTGTATAAAAAAATTAATCAGCTAATGATGTCTGAAAAATCACATAGTGATGATATTAACCTCAATGAAGAGTTTTCCGTATTGTCTAAAATGCGTGAAGATCTAGAAAAAATTTCAAAAAAAGAGCAAAATGAATTGAATAAGAAGGGTGAGTTTGACTCTATAAAGTCACGAATATATCAAGTATTTAGTAATATATGTAATGCTATTATAAAAATGGTTAAGAGATGTGATGCCATTATAAAAATGGTTCAGGAAAAAAGTAGGTTTAGATCACGATTGGATAAAGAGGATTTAGAGTTTTTGAAAAAAAAAGATTTGTCTTCATTTAAGCCGCTTGATGAAAGTCAACTTGAAAAAGTACTAAACGCACACTTATCTACAGGGGAAGAACAGCAGAAAAAAACAGGTGGTGATATAAAGGTAAGCTCAACAATTGATAAACAAGAAGAAGTGTTTGGTGACACAAAATATCAGAATTTGATTGAAAGTCAGCGTAAAAGTGTTGATGATCAGCATGGCCTAACAAAGTAGCTGAAATAATAGATATAGTATGAAGGAAAGAAATTGCTGAAGATGGAGAAGTATTAACTGAAAGAGAAAAAAAGGAGACAAGTATTACCGTAAGAGAGTAAACGGAAAAAAAGAATTGAGGGGCTACAAAGTAAAATCTTAGATGTAATAGAAAATAAATGGCTTGCAAATACTAAGTAGCTTCGGTCAAAAGATTTGCCAGAAGAGAACTAGGCTAACGAAGGATCAGCATCTTGATGACAATTTGGATAGAAGAGAAAAAGAAAATTGGCAAGGTAAGGTAGAAAAAACTATGCCAAATAGTTCTTTTGTTCGATAAACGCAAAGTTAGACACTATGAATTGCTTTAAAGCAAGCTGCCAAAGCTGCTTCATTGATTGCTTCATTGAAGTCAGGGTGGGAATGACATACCATTGAAATATCCTCTGCTGAAGCGCCATATTCCATAGCCAAAACAAGCTCATTGATTAAAGTTCCGGCTTGAGGACCAATTATATGTGCCCCAATAATTGTATCATCTTTGTCGACAATAATTTTTACAAAACCATCTGTCTCACCAGTTGCCTTTGCCCTACTATTTGCGGTAAAAGGAAACTTACCTACTTTATATTTAATATTCATTCCTTTAACTTCTTGTTCAGTATAACCGACACTTGCAGCTTCAGGGTGTGTGTAAATAACAGAGGGGATAAAGCCAATATGTGCACTTTGGCAAGCAATTATCTCAGCAACTGCAATACCCTCTTTTTCGGCTTTATGAGCTAACATAGGGCCAGGAATTACATCCCCTATAGCAAATACTCCAGGTAAGTTAGTCTCAAACTTTTTATTTACAAGGATAAATCCATGTTGATTTCTTTCTAATTCAACTCCAAGTTTTTCAGTGTTAGGCTTTCTACCTATAGCAACTAAAGCCTTATCAACTTCTAAAACTTCACCTTCGTTATATTTTATAATAATTGAATTACCAACTTTTTCTACGGACTCAACTTTGGTTGAAAGCTTAAATTCCATTCCCTGTTTAACAAGTAATTTTTGTGTAAGGATACTAATATCAGCATCCATTGTTGGGATAATCTTGTCCGAGTACTCAAGTATAATAACTTTACTGCCTAGCCTACTCCAAATGGAGCCTAACTCTAAACCTATAACGCCGCCACCTATTACTGCCATTCTTTTTGGAATTGCATTCAAGTCCAGTGCACCAGTTGAAGACAGAATATCTTTTTCGTCAACCTTAACACAAGGAATAGTTTTACTTGTTGATCCTGTAGCAATTACTATGTACTTAGTAAGTAAACTTTCTTTGCTATTATTATTAATAATGACTTTATTATCTCCACAAATTGTCCCACGGCCTTTTATAAGTTCAATCTTATTTGCCTTAAATAAATATTTAATCCCTGAATTTAAATCAGATACAATCTTTTCTTTTCTAGACATCATTTTGTTAAGATCAACACCGATTCTATCAATCTTAACACCATGATTCTCGAAATTATATTTGGCTTCATAAAACAATCCAGAGGAATGGAGTAAAACCTTTGAAGGAATGCAACCTTCATTTAGGCATGTTCCTCCTACAACTTCTCGTTCTTCAATACAAGCAACGCGTAAACCTAGTTGTGCGGCCTTAATAGCACATACATATCCACCAGGACCAGAACCTATTACAATGACGTCATAATCAAACAAAATTTCCTCCAATAACAACTAGATTTCCACTTTTAGTAAAGGAACACAAAGCATTTCCAACTATAAATGGTTTTAGTATTATCCCTTCAGGAATAATAGCTTCATTAACTAATTCACCATTTTCAGGATTATACCCAAGAGCCTTTCCCTTATCAGTGAATAACCATAAATGATCATTGATTAATATTGGGTCATAAAAAGTTCTATCATCGTCCAAATATGAACGCTTCCATTTGAATTTTCCATAGCTATCCATCGCAAGGAATTTCTCATCTTCAGTTAAAATAAATAACATCTCACCAACTATATAGGGATTACCTTTAAATAATGCACGTTTTTTCCACTTTCTTTCTCCTGTTTTTAAATCAAATGCCTCTACTTTTCCGATATTATTGGAAACAATTACAACATTTCCCAACACTATAGGAGAATCATCTAATTTATAAAAAATCAAAGAATTAACTTGATTTAATTCTGTATCAAGATCTCTAGACCATATAACCTTACCATTATTACTATCAAGTACAACTACTTCATCACTGATAGGAGGAAGTATCAGTTTATCATCATAGAAGATAGGCGAACTAAAATTAAGCTTTTTTAAAGTTGATATTGGTGCTTGATGTGACCATTCTAACGTTCCATCTTTAGAGTTTAGAACATACAAGTAATTATCTATAGTCATTACAGCAAATCTCCTGCCATTAATATCAATCCCCTTACTGCGTACAGGCGCTTTCAAAGATTTTTTCCAAATAATGTCACCATTTTTAGGATTGACACCATAAACTCTCGTTGTGCCAGTTGTAATAAGCAACATTCCATTAACATTTGATATGAACCCATGCTTACCACTACTTGTGATATCTTTGTGCCAAATTTTCTGACCATTAATATCTACACAGTACAAATCTCCAGAATCATGCAGTAAAAATATCTTCTCATCTATAGAAATGGCAGAAATTATATTTCCCCTATCCAGTTCAAACTCCTTGTAGTGATATATATCATCAATTTTCTTGTTAATAGAGTTTGCACCATAATTAGCTTCAGGTATATTCAGTATAAAAGCAGAACCATCAACTTCTTCATCAAGTTGTTCTATAAAAAGTGGTTCCTTGTTACCTATGTCTAGTGGAACCTTGTCTTCCTTGTCAAATAAAGAAATACAAGAAGAAACAGCTAAAAGTAGAGCTAGAAATTGAGCATAATACATAAATTTGCTACAATATATGACATCAACGAATTATAAACTTGTCTGTTAATTTAGGCAAGATGTATGAATATTATTCAGTTTGGGCGGAGATGCAAAGACTGTTCTTCTGATGAAGATGTTATTGCTACCACACCTTGCATTTTTACAGAAGGTTGTTGCTGTGCAGACTCGTTTTTGTGAGTTGCAATATCTTCTAACATTGTAAGAAACTTGATCTTGACACAATCTACTTTAATATAGTCTTGAATAGGTGTTGGTAGAGGTAGTTTGTCAATAATGTTATAATAACCTTCTTTAACTCCTTCATGTTTAATATCGAAAACTCGTTTAGTATCTAAAACTTTTATTTGTCCAAGGCAACATTTTAGTATTGCTTTTACACAAATGTGATGCAGATCAATACAATTTTCATTTTCGCCATCATGCAATGTATCTAATTCCTCTTTTGCCGGCAACATTTTATTAGCAAGAGAGACATCTAATTTTTCTTTTATTTGCAACAATTTATCGACTAACTCACTGTGTGACTCCCTATCTGTTATCTCCATTAATATTATCATCATTTCAAGGTAATTGTCGTTTAAACATTGATCAGGTTGTTTCTTTTTTTTATTTAATAATAATGTTATTATATTAGATATAATTATTTTCTTCTGTGTTGGATGAAATAGTAAAATTGCTTGTACTACTTTTACTTGGAATTTTGCAATAGCTGTTCTTATTGCGTAAGTTAGATCGGATTGAGTCGTTATTGTTTTTATAACTTTTATTGCTATGTCTTCATAGTTGTGATCAATTGCCCATTCTGTTACTCTTTTTAGCATAGGATTAGTTACATCTTTTTCTTCTACTTCTAGCAAGGTATACGCTATTTTTTTTACAAGATTACCATTACTACAAAGGTTGGGATTCAGCCGTATGAGCGAAGATAGCGCTTTATCTTCTAATGAAACTCCTTTTTGTATTAAAAACTTAATCATTCTCAATTTGCCGCGTGATACAGCACGTGATAAGGGTGTGACGTGACAAAAAAATTGAGAGGTTTTGCGATTCTTCAGGATATCATCAAATATATCACTGTGAAGTTCGGATATACTTTTAACAACCTCAATATTGCCCTCGGAAATAGCATGATAAAGATTTTCTACTATTTGCTCATATCTTGTATACCTAAAAAGGTAATGGTAATCTGTTGCTATTGTATATCCTGGCATGTAATAAGTATATATCATATCTATGACAGCTGCAAGACGAAGAAATTTAATATATATAATGGTAATGTTTTTGGTGTACTATGCAAAGCTTGCTACAGGATTTATAATGGAGTTATTTTCTAAAAAATGGAACTGCATGTGCGTACAGTTGTATTAGATACTGAAACAACTGGTATTAGTGTTAAACTTGGCCATAAAATAGTAGAGATCGGATGTGTTGAAGTAATTGATCGAGTAAAAACTGATAATGTTTTTCATACATACATAAATCCAGAGCGAAATATTCCTAGCCATTCAACTAGAATCCATGGTATAACTAATGAACAAGTTGCTGATAAGCCAAAGTTTGCTGAAATAGCACATGATTTTCTAAAGTTTATAAAAGATAGCACTATAGTAATACATAATGCAGCTTTTGATACTAGCTTTTTGAATTTTGAGCTTACAAATATATGTAATGATCAAATACCTCAGGAAAAAGTAGTAGACACAGTGCAGATAGCAAGAAGAAAGTTTCCGAATTCTTCAGTTTCACTTGATGAACTTTGTAAGCGCTTTAATATTTCACTTGAACGTAGAAAATATCATGGTGCATTGCTTGATGCAGAGCTTTTAGCGCAGGTATATTTAGAATTAACAAAGGCAAATCAATCAGTTATGTTATTTGCTGAGCACTATAATAATGACTCAAGAAGGGTTATATTAAAAACACGTGAACATAAAGCATTAGATGAAGAGCTTAGAAGGCACAAGAGTGTTCTTAAAGAAATTAAAAATCCACTTTGGAATAGAGTGAAAAACGTATAGATATTTTTTCTAATTTGAAAATAAATTTGGGGTAAAATACGCTTTTCTTGTCTCATGACTGCATAAACCTTATTGAGGATAGTAATAACCAAGACTGTTTTACTTTGTTTTGCACAACAGTTTCTCTATGGATGGATGGGGTATGCAGTTTAAACACTGTGAAATCTATTATAGATATATAAATTGTGATCTAAAATTCAAAAAAATGATCAAGTATCTTATGGTTTAACTTTTTTTAGTATCAAAGTAGCATTTGTTCCACCAAAGCCAAAAGAATTTGAAAGAACTACATTAACATTTTTTTCTTGAGTGAAATTGGGAACTAAGTTGATACCTCTACAAGAATTATCAGGATCTTCTAAATTCAAGGTTGGAGGTATTACAGAATCACGTATTGCTAAAATAGAAAATATAGCTTCTACACTGCCTGCTGCTCCAAGGAGATGACCAATTGATGATTTCGTTGAAGAAATTGCTACATCATTTACTTTGTTGCCGAATAAATGTTTCAAAGCTATAATTTCAGCTATATCTCCTGCTGGAGTGGATGTTCCGTGAGCATTAACATAATCTATCTTCTGAACAGGAATTTGTGCAGCTGCTAAAGCAAGACTCATAGCTTTATAAGCACCTTTGCCTTCAGCTTCAGGAGCAGCTATATGGTATGCATCTCCTGATTCTCCATAACCGATTAATTCAGCATATATATTTGTTGCACCACGCTTTTTTGCATGTTCATAATCTTCTAGAACAACTATTCCAGCACCATCTCCCATGACAAAACCATCTCGTCTTTTATCCCATGGTCTAGATGCGTGAGGCGGATCATCATTAAAGTTTGTTGATAGAGCTCTCATAGATGCAAATCCGGCTATTCCTAATCTACATACAGCGCATTCTGCACTACCTGCTATCATAACATCAGCCTCGCCAGCTTTTATTATTCTAGAAGCTTGAATTATGGCATGAGCACCTGTTGAACAAGCGCTAACTGTAGACTCATTTGGTCCAGTAAAACTGTTTTTTATAGAAACATGACCAGATATTAAATTGATCAAGCTTCCAGGAACAAAAAATGGACTAACTCTTCTAGGACCTATTTCATGCAAAATTACAGCCATTTCTGCAATTGACTGCAATCCACCGATACCTGAGCCAATCAAAACACCTACTCTATCGTGATCTAATAGAGGATAATTAAGCAAACCAGAGTCATCAATAGCATCTTGTGCTGCTCCAATTCCATAACCAATAAATTTATCTATTTTTTTATGATCTTTTGTATTTTGTACGTATTTAGACAGGTCAAAACAGTTTTCACCTGTATCAGAAACCGTTCCCGCAATCTTGCATGATAAATCATCAACTTTGAACTTCTCAATTTTGGAGATACCAGACTTTCCTTCAAGTAACAATTTCCAGCTCTGTTTTACTCCAGAAGCTAATGGAGTTACTAGACCAATTCCAGTTACTACTACTTTCCTCAGAGGCATAAAATAATGTTATTTTTCTTTCTTTTCCAATTGTTTTACAATATAATCAACAGCATCGCCTATAGTAAATATTTTTTCCACTGCTTCATCAGGTACCTCTATTTCATATTCATCTTCTGCTGCCATGATAAAGTCAATTTGCTCAAGGCTGTCTGCGCCTAAATCATCAACAAATTTAGTGTCTTCAACAACTTTGCTTTTATCTTCTATTTTTAAAGTCTCAATTGTTAATTGAATTACCTTTAACAATACTTTTTCCCTATCAACTGCCATAACTTTTTATCTTGAAAAGAGATGGTTAACATGAAATTAGCACTTTAGCAATATGTAAACTGCATACTTCTATACTGTACTAATCTATTAGATCTCATGGTAGATAATATTCTAGCTTATAAATACAACTCTTTTTCATTTTAACATATTGCGCAACACATTTGAATGTAACTTATCCTCTATTATAATTTATGTTCGGTGTATTTAACACTTTTCTTTGATAGTATCAAGTACAATACTTGCTCTAGTTAGAAATAGATATTATTGAAGAAAATAATACTATCGTTTTTTTTCTTAGTGCTATTTTATGCAAGGACACAAAAGACTTTGATGTGGATACAAACATAAATTGATTTGAAAAGTAGTAGGTTTCCCTATATCTTAGGCGTCATGACCAATACCAGGTGAAGAATCAGCTTTCTTTACAATTTCTTTTTGGTTATCTTCTATATTTACTTGTGAATTAGGCTTATAAGATTTTTTCATATCTTCTGTTTTTGAGTTTGGTTCCCAGCAATATAAAGCAATTGCTGAAGCAAATAATATTAGACTTGCCGCAAAGGCTACTATAAAGCTATTCAAACCAAACCTACTATTCGATTTACAAGGAAATTCCTTTTTTAGTACTCCTTTCTTTATTACGATGTGTAATGCAAGAAATATGAGAGAGGAAATAGCTGTAATTGTTCCTAAAAAACATGTAAATTTTGCTGTTGAATAATAGCATGATTGTTTTGTCTCTTTTGATGTTTTATTGAGTTCAATTGTTAATTTTTCAGAATCAATGTTTTTATTTACGAAATTCAAAAATTCTTGATATAAAGTTTGAACTTGTGTTTCTGTGTGATGATCATGATCTTGCAAAGAATTTCCATTATAATTATTATTACTTGACAATCTATGATCGGCTTCATTACGTATTATAAGATTATTTTTGCTTATGATAAGATTAAATAAGAGTGGGTTGCTGTTTTCATTATATGTATGAAACTGATATCCAATTATATCTTGCTTTTTCTTTTCAGAGCTGTTACTTTCACTCTGTGCCACATCTTCTTGTTTGACTCGATTTTTCTTAAGAGTTTGTGCTGTGATATCTTCGTCTAATTTAGCATGCAAAAATATCTGATGCGTCTTTATATACTCTCTAGAAAAAGCTCTTTTCCGTGTTTCTCCTGTATTTGTAGTGAAAATCTCTAAATTATTTTTTTCATTTTCGCTGTCATAGATTAGAAGAGAAAACTGTTGTTGTTTATCAATCTTTCTGTAAGTTTCTACTACCATAATCAATATCCTTTATAAAAATACTGCTATTTTCATTATAACACACAATGTTGGTATATAAAATTAAGTATAATCCTATTTGTTACATATCAATCTTTTAGGGCTACAATAACATTGTGAGTGGGATTAAGCGCATGGTGAGATTATGTTAAATTTTTGTTAAAGATAACAAGATGTAGTAGAAGCAGCAATATATGACTTCTATTATAAAACTTTGTTTGATAATAAGATATTGTCCATGAGCTTGTCAATTTTTCGTAAATTAGATTTATTATCTGGTGTTTCCGCAAGATTAGGGGGTAATTTAAAAAGGTTATTGGGTAATGATAGAATTATAGATTTATTACTGCATGCTCCAGTTAATATTATTTCTAGACTTAAATTGACAGATTTGACTTCAGCACAACGCGGTGATTTTGTAACTTTATCTGTCAAGATTTTAGAACATATTCCTCCGCTTAAAAAAAGTTATCCATATAAAGTTGTTTGTTCTACAGCAAGCTGTGATCTTAAACTGATATTTTTTAATGGTAATAAACATTATTTGCGTAGTTTATTACCGATTGGTGCGACGAAGGTTGTTAGTGGTAGAGTAAGTGGTTTTGCAACTATTGCTCATCCTGATTATATTGTGTCTAATTTATCAGAAATAAAGGCCTTTGAGCCATTATATCCTTTAACTTATGGGCTCAACAATAAGCTATTAGTCAAACTGATTGGCATGGCTTTAGTAATGCTGACAGATTTTCCTGAGTGGATTAATCCGAATATTCTTATTAAAAATAAATGGGAAAGTTTTCGAAATGCGATTTTTTCCATGCATAGGTCTAAAAATATTTCTCTTGTTGAAAGAAGTAAGAATAGATTAGCTTGTGATGAATTCTTAGTATACCAGTTGCAGTTACAGAGGATGCGCGATGTTAGGAATAATCAATTAGGGCAAACCATAGGTGGTGATGGTAGATTTCGACGCAAATTACTTGCAAATCTGCCGTTCGAATTAACTTGTGGTCAGGAAAGGGCTATAAGAGATATTCTGGAAGATCAATTTAAAGCTAGTAGAATGTTTAGGTTATTACAGGGTGATGTTGGGAGCGGTAAAACTGTTGTAGCATTATTTGCTATTCTTAATGCGATTGAATGCAAGAAAAAGGCTGTGTTAATGGTTCCTACAGAAATATTAGCTTTGCAGCACGCAAATTGGATAAAATCAGTTATTAGTGAAGAGATACGAGTTCATTTGTTAATTGGCAGAACAAATATTAGTGAAAGACGGGTTATTGAATCATTTTTAGATCAAGATGTTGGCCAAATAGTTGTTGGAACACACACATTATTTCAAGATAGTTTTCAGGTAAAAAATTTGGGTTTAGTTGTTATAGATGAACAGCATCGTTTTGGCGTTAAACAGCGAGAGAAGCTTCTAGAAAAGGGTAGTTTTGCTGACTTACTTTTGATGAGTGCTACACCTATTCCTAGAACTTTGAGTTTAGCTCTTTATGGTGATATTGATTGCTCAATTTTGCAGGAGAAGCCCGTTAATAGAATACCAATTAAGACTGCAATAATATCAAGGGATAGAGTTAAAGCTGTAATAGAAAGGATGAAATTATCTTTAGCTCAGGGTGCAAAAATATATTGGATTTGTCCTTTAGTTAAAGAGTCGGACAATTTAGATTTTGCTGCAGTTGTGAATAGATTTGAGGATTTATTTTCGTTTTTTGGGGACAAGGTAGGTTTAGTGCATGGTAAGATGAAGTTAAAGGAGCGAGAAAAAGTGATATTACAATTTAAAAAGGGAGAAATTGCTGTTTTAGTTTCTACAACTGTAGTAGAGGTTGGTATAGATGTTACTGATGCAAATATTATGATTATAGAGAATGCTGAGCGTTTTGGTTTGTCGCAATTGCACCAATTGAGAGGTAGAGTAGGGCGAGGAAAAAAGGAATCGTTTTGTGTATTGCTTTGTGGGAATGTTTCTCCAGTAACGCAAAAAAGACTGCGTGTTATTAGAGATAGTAATGATGGTTTTTATATTGCGGAACAAGATTTAACAACTCGAGGAAGTGGAGAATTGGTTGGATATAGGCAGTCTGGAATGCCTAATTTTAAATTTTTTGATTTCCAGAATAGTAAGAGCTTACCACTTAATTATATTCATAACTTTGCAAAAGAGGTTATTAAATCTGACTCAAATCTAGAAAAACATCAGCATTTTAGAGATTTGATATCAATATTCAACCAAGAAAATTCGTTTTTGGGTTAGCAAAATAAATGAGCTGTAAAACTTATTACTTATATATGAGAAATAAAAAAGCAGCTATATGAAGTAGTTCATAAAATTTGCTTTCTATAAAATTACACAGCTGTTATTTTTTTCTTTATTTGCTCGAATAGGTCTAGGTTCTGTATCTGTGACTCGTGTGTCAATAATAGTATTATTGTACGTAAACTTAAAACCAGCTTCTTCTAGAAGTTCTTTACCTTGAGGTTGGAATTGTATCTTTGTTACATTAAACTTACTTTTAATTTTACTGTTTTCTTCTCTTACCACGTCATTACGAAAATTAGCAACAATTTTTTCCTGGAGGTGTTTGGCTTGTTTCTCAATATAGTTTGTATATTTATTGGGTTTAAAATCTTCTGGAGTTTTGGTGATAGTAAAATCATGAGGTAAAGTACATTTGTACAAACCTTGCCAAGTCTCGATAAAGGCCACATTATTTCTTTCAGTTTGAGGATGATACTTTAAATCAGAGTAAATGAAAATATGTGCGCTACAAACTTCGTTACATTGCTCATCTTCAAAACGTTTTTTATAATACAGTAGTTCGAATGTAGAGTTGTTATTTGAGTATTCTGGTAACTGAGCAGGATAATCTGTATCATGAACACTTGCATCTTCTTTTTTCATAGTTTTACCTCTGTTACAACAATTTTCACCAAAAGGTTTTTGCTTTTCCTCTTTCCTTTTAATTTTGTGAAACAAGTATATACTGATTAGTATTACTGTCAATATACCGAAAGAGATGTTAATTGGTAAAAACGATTTAACAAAAGCATTAGGAGTTTTGCTGTTTAGCCTGCTGGCGTACTTTTCTGCAAGTGTCATACCTAAAGCAATAACAGCTACGATAGCGCTTGCGATTGCAAAACCAAGTATAACTCTTAATGTTATATGTATCTTTGATGTTTTATGATGTTTGGGATTTTCGTTGATTTTTATGGTTGTAGAAACAGCTTTAACTTCTTCTGTAATCTCATTATCGTTGATATCATTGCTATTTGATGTTTGAAAACTTTCCTTAAGTTCTTCTTCTTTACCATTATTATTTTCGGTTGTAGGACGCATTTGAATAAGATCGGCTGGAGCGCTCATTCTACGCATAACTTTATTATGTCTAATAAAATTAATAAAATGGAGGTTATGTTGTTTTAATAAAGTTTGTGCCTCTTGATCTTCATATTCTAAAGTACGTAAACATTCCTTTTTGTTATATTCAAATAGTTTTTTAGCAATGCTATAATTGTAATCAAAATTTTGACTATGAAATTCTTTAGTGGATGAAAGATCTAATTTAGCAAAATCTTCAGGCAACTTCACCTTGGTAGGTTGTTTATCTTCCCAAAAAAAAGCTGCATTTTCTGCTGGCAGAGAAGGCTCAGGTAAGGCAACACGGACCTTGTTACGATCATTGCTGCTATCACACTTTATATAAAAATTTGGCTCTGTGGAAGTATATAGATCTTTACCATTATTATCTTTGATCGAAGTACGAATTTGGTGCACAGCTTTATCACTAATAACGCTAGTAGGATCGGCTGGAGCACTCATTCTACGCATAACTTTATTACGTCTAATAAAATTATGAAGCTTATGTTGTTTTAATAATGCTTGTGCCTCTTGATCTTCATATTCTAAAGTACGTAAATCTTTCTTGTGGTTGTTATCATATTCAAATGATTTATTACTAATGCTACAATTGCCGAGCTCAAAATCTTGCTTATAAAAGCCTTTAGTTAATTGAAGGTTTAATTCAGTAAAATCCTTAGGCAACTTAACTTTGGTAAGTTGTTCATCTTGCCAAAAAAAAGCTGCTTTTTCTGTTGATAGACAAGACTCGAATAAGACAACATTGACCTTAGGATTATCGTGATTACCCTTTGTATAAAAACTTGATTTCATGAAAATATCTAAAATTTTATCTACTTTTTATTATAGCAATATAACGCTATTATATCAAATAAAGAATTATTGTTCTATTGATATTCTCAACCAAAACTGAATTAGAATTCCTACACAATAACGTATAGAATATGAAATCTACTCACTTCTAAAATGAAAAGCGAACTAATACTTACTCTTTTTATTATAGCAATATAACGCTGTTATATCAAATAAAGAATTATTGTTCTATTAATATTCTCAACCAAAACTGAATTAAAATTCCTACACAATAAAGTATAGAGTATGAAAATCTTCTCACTTCTAATGAAAAACGAACTAATACTTACTCTTTGTTTGTATTTTATTCTATTCTATTCTATGTTTTCTATTTCAGGGTACCATGTGTGATAAATTATTCACAACTTAAAATTTACGTAACAATTTTTATTTCATGTTTGTTGATGATTGTATCTATATCAATTGCGTATGCATATGGCAGAGCTATATCTACTTCTACTTCATCTTCTCTTACTCGTAGTGTAACACGTGTATTTCCTCGTTTTGCAAAGATTTTTGGTAGCTCTGAAATAAAGTTGTGATTTTTTACATAGATAATAATACCAAATAAATTTACTAATATAAACTCTTGTAAGGTTGCTATTGTGTCTCCCCTTATTCCACTTTCGCCTCTTGCTATATTTATTACTACCATCTTGCCTGTAGAAAATAGATCTTTTTTTTCTTCAATTAAGTCATTGTTGTAGAAGGTAATTTCATAAACTCCTGAAGGGTTGGAAAGTGCAATGATGGCAAATTTACCACGCTTTGTTGATCTTATTCTCACCTTTGTTATAACGCCAGCGATACTATCTCCTAATTTAATTTGTTTGAGAATTACTTGATATTTATCAATAGGGTGGGCGCTTAAATAAAAACCCAAGGCGTCAAATTCATAATTTATTTTTTCATTCTCATCCCATTCTTCACTTTCTATTAATTCCAGGTTATTGGTACCGAAAAAATCAAATTGATTGCTTTCTATTTTAGAATGAGCAATTCTTTCTGCTGACCTATATATTTGTTGCCGATTGCCTAATATTGCGTCAAATGCACCAGCTTTAGCTAAATTTTCTATTGCTCGTTTGTTAAGTTCTGTTTTACAGGCAAAATCTGATATATCTTTATATTTTTGAGTGCACACTGATTCAAGAGAAGAAAAGCTGACCCCTTTTATTGCTGCCAACCCATAACGAATTGTACCATTCTCTATTGTAAAAAATGTTTTTGATTTATTTATGTCTGGGGGTAGTATTTTAATATTATGCTGTTTAGCTTCATTGCAAAATGATTGTAGTTTATCTGTATCTTGAATATCTAAATTCATACACGTAGTAATAAATTCAATTAGGTAATGGGCTTTGAGGTATGCAGTTTGATAAGAAATTAAAGCATAAGCTGCAGCATGTGATTTGTTAAAGCCATATCCAGCGAATTTAGCAACAAGGTTGAATATATAGGTAGCTTTGCTTTTTTCAATTTTGTTTTTTAAAGCGCCTTGTATGAAAATATTTTGCTGTAATTCCATTTCACTTTTAATCTTTTTGCCCATAGCACGTCTTAGTATGTCAGCTTCGCCTAAGGTATAACCGGCGATGATTTTAGCTATTTCCATAACCTGCTCTTGATAGATGATAACTCCAAATGTATCTTTCAGTACTTCTTTTAGCATTGGATGTGGATATTCAACTTGTTCTATGCCATGCTTCCTTGCTATATAGACAGGAATGTTATCCATAGGACCAGGCCTGTTAAGCGAGATCAAAGCTATAATATCATCTATAGAATCAGGTTTCAGTTTTTGCAATGTATTGTGCATAAAAGCAGTTTCCAGCTGAAATACTCCAACTGAATCACCTTTACTTAGTAATTCGAATGTCTTTTGGTCATCTAATTCTATTTCATTAATACTGAAGTTACTGCTTATAATTTTACAGGTATTATTTATTATTGTGAGTGTTTTTAAGCCTAAAAAATCAAATTTAACTAACCCTGCTTTTTCAACATATTTCATTGAATATTGAGTTATTGGCAATCCAGTCTCAGTATCATATGATATTGGAATTGAATTAATTAGGGGGTTGCTACTAATTACAATACCAGCGGCATGAGTTGAAGCATGTCTGTATAGCCCTTCAAGTTTGAGGCTTATATCAAGTAATTTTTTGATTGTATCATTATTTTCTCTAGTTTGTTTTAATTCTTTATCTAGATCAATTGCTTCAGATAAAGTGACTGGGTTGACCGGGTTAGTAGGTATCATTTTACAAATCTTATCGACTTGAAAATACGGTATGTGTAAAACCCGGCCAACATCTCTCAAAACTGCTCTTGGTTGCAATTTTCCAAACGTTATGATTTGAGCTACATAGGAATATTTTTGCTGTATATACTTAATCACCAAATCGCGTTTTTGTTGACAAAAATCAATATCAAAATCTGGCATTGAAATTCTATCTGGATTGAGAAATCGTTCAAATATTAAGTTGAATTTGATTGGATCAAGATCTGTTATTTGTAGTGTCCATGCTACTATTGAGCCAACCCCAGAGCCTCTTCCAGGCCCTACTGGAATATCGTTACTTTTACTCCATTTTATGAAATCTGAGACGATTAAGAAATAGCCAGAGTATTCCATCTTAGTTATTATGTTAAGTTCATATTTCATTCGTTCTAAGTAATCTTTAGGTATATTGCCTTTCATTCTCAGCTTCAATCCTTCTTCAGCTTGCTGTCGTATCTCTTGATTTATGTCATTTTTGCAAGGAAATTCTGGTAATTTAGGTTCGCTGCTTTTTATTATGAAAGAGCAGCGTTGAGCTATTACTACTGTATTTTGTATTGCCTCTGGTATGTCGGCAAAAAGCTTTTTCATTTCTTTCTGTGATTTGAAGTAGTACTCAGAAGTAAACTTTTTGCGTTCTGTGTCACTTATATGAGTTCCTTGCTCTATACATGTGAGTGCATCATGAGCTTCATAATCATTTCTTGTAGAAAATAAAATTTGATTTGTTGCAACAAGCGGTAAATCGTAATCATACGCTATTTTGATTAACTTGTCTTCTATTTTGTGTCCTTTTTTGGATAAACGTTGCAAATTTATATATATGTTATTTTGAAAGAGTCTTTGTAGTTGTTTTATCAATGCGCCATATTGTATGCTGTTTACTATGACGTTACTGGTTAGAGCAATCAAACCATTTGTTTTTTTTTCTAACTCTGGTAATGTTCTTATTCTTTTGGAAGACTGATATAGAATATGAAGTAAGTTTTTGTATCCTTCCCCATTCTTAACTAGTAGCAAAATTTTTGTTTTTTTATCTTCGTGTTTAATGCTAAGATCACAACCAATGATTGGTTGTATTCCGTTTTCTACTGCATATTCTGAAAATTTTAATGACCCAGAGATATTATTGCTATCTGTTAATGCAATAGCTGGCATATTATTTTCTAAGGCTAGATCAATTAAGCTTTTTATTTTTACCGTAGATCTCAATAAGGAATAATCACTGTAAGAATGCAAATGTATAAACATGTCAAACGTTTAGTATATATATGCACAGCAAGCAAGAATTTCATCTAGGTCTAACTGTTTAACAGAAAAATAAATCGATTATTTAATATTGACGATATTATTTATAACATTACTCATTCTGACTATCTTGTTAATATTGTTTCTGCTCATGTTGAGTTAACAAAGTTCATAACTCTTTCTTTTGCTTCATAAAGTGTATTTTTTACTCTATTAAGAAACGTGCTTGGTATATCCTGTACTGACCTACTAAGTGATGAAAGGGCACGAGAAAAGCTATTACCATCATTCCTTTCCTCATTATTTTGTCTTCTTATAAATTGAGCCATCACACCAGCAACAAATGCTGCAGTAAACACGCTGAAAATTACTACTGCAGCAAGGTGAGTGCAGGTGCTGTGCCTGCAGGGGGTCTTACATTGTGAGTAATATCATTGTTATTATTGCAACACTCTTCATGACAATAAGAGACTGTGTTATATACATAATCAACCGTGAAACATGAGTAATCCATTAAAGCTTTGAACGTATTGTTCATCATAGTTCCACATTTATGAAAAACGCACATGTTAAATTGATATCCTCTAACTGACGTAGCGTATACACAATTAGTTACAATCTCAATACATTCATTGGAGAGACCTTGAACAAAGTTAAAAGTTTGGCGATAATCATTTATACAATTATTGCTATCTGGCCTTTGAAGTATTTTGGGGAAATCTGAGCAACATTCACTCGCCATTGCATAGGTGGATCTAACAAAAGCTATACACTGATTCGGCCCATTAAAATAATTACTGAGAGCGTGCATATAAATTATTCCTAAAAAACTAAATAATGATTTTATTGTGTTAATCTAAATCTGACAACCATTTGTTATTAACAAAATATACATTGAGTAGTTTTTTTGTACTCTTGTCTTAGAAATGTAAAGCTTTAGATATTTTTGTTACGCTTGCATAAAAATGTAAGGAATTATAGCTTCTATAAGCAAGTACAAGCACAGAGAGTATAACTCTCCTTTTTGCTTATGTTGCAAGTTGAGATTATTGTATTTATTAGTTCTATCTTTTTGCAGGTGAAGGTAGTTGAGTGCCGATTTAATTGAATTTACGTATGCTGCTATTAATTCTTCTGTTTTATTTATGGCGTTTTCTAGCTCAGAATCATTATCCATAAAAAATGGTTCACAAATAACACAAGGCATACTGGTATTTCTCAATAAGGACCCACCTCTATCTTCAGAAGTTGAACGTCCTTGTACCCCTCTATCTCTATTGCCTAAAGCTGTAACAAAATTTTTTTGAAAAATTTGGGCTATATCTTTACCTTTAACGCTACCACTTCGGTAAAGAACTTCACTTCCGCTTACACTGCCATTGAAATGATTTGAATGTAGTGAAACGCAAAGATCTGCTCCAGTCGAATTAACTTTTTTTGGTAAATTTTGGTAGGATTCTGTGTAAACAATTTCCAAGTCATTGATTTTTAGTGTTTCCACTTCTTGTTTGTTAAATTCTTCTTCTATTTTTAAAGCAAGATTTTTATTGAAATCAAATTCATGTAAGTTATACGATTTGTTGTAAGCACCCTTGTCATACTGATTATGACCCACGATTAGCGCAACTTTCATACCTATAATAAGAGCTAGATGCATTTAATTATTACTTTTATATTATTGATCTTATGTTAAATGATCTTATATTAAAATGTACTTAATATTAAGAGAATTCCTATAATTTATGCGAAAATTAATAAGAGAATATAATCTATTCATAATGAGATTACATAAATGATTATTCACATCAGATCTTTTCATTTTGCTATTAGCTGTGTGTAGCGAGTATATAGAGTTATAGCTGCAGCACTGGCAACATTTAAGCTGCTAATATTATCTGAAGTTGATATTTTGATAATTTCATCACAATTTTTTTTTGTTAAATTGCGCATTCCAGATTTTTCAGACCCAAGGACAATTAAGGTTTTTTTATTAAAAGAGATTTTATGTAGTGTTTTTGTTGCACGTTCATCCATGCCGTAGGACCAATATCCGTTTTTTTGTAAATATTTTATTGAAGTTACAAGATTGCTGACGTATATTAATGGTACAGATTCCAGGCTACCACTGGCAGCTTTTGATATTGCTGATTTGTTAGGTGAATTTTTTTTTGTTAGAATTATTGTATCAATCCTAAAAGCAGCGGATGACCTAAGTATTGCACCGATATTGCCTACATCTGTCACTTGATCTAAGGCTAAGATTGTAGAAAAAGTGCTCTGTATTCCAATTATTTCTTGCAATGAATATTCGGATATTTCAGAAGTTTTAAGTGCTATGTTTTGATGTGCTGTGTTTTTTGGAAATAATTTCGTAATCGTTTCTTTATTAACAATCTGAATTGGTGTAGACTTTTTAATGTTATTGATAAGAGTTGTGTGTTTATCATAAAAGGTCTGTGTTATTATCAATATGATATGTTTGCGTTTTTTATTATTAAGTGCTGCCATCGATGAGTGATAACCACAAATCCATATCTTTCGATTTTTTTTAAACATTTGTATTGACGGATTGAATAGCTTATCTATACTGGAGAGAGTATCGTACAATTATTTTTTTAAATCAATAAATAGAAAGATTTTTGTGGAGGGGTGGTCGAGTGGTTAAAGGCAGCAGACTGTAAATCTGCCCGCGTGAGCGTACGTAGGTTCGAATCCTACCCCCTCTATTAGGTGCGGGTGTAGCTCAGTGGTAGAGCCCCAGCCTTCCAAGCTGGTTGCGTGGGTTCGATCCCCATCACCCGCTCTTTTTGTTTTTTGATTTTTTTTAAAGTTATGGCATCGAAAGAGAAGTATATAAGAAATAAGCCTCACAAAAATATAGGGACAATAGGTCATGTTGATCATGGTAAGACAACGCTTACTGCGGCTATTACTACAGTTTTATCTGAAGAGAAAGATTCTGCTTCTGAGGTTAGAGGTTATGCAGATATAGATAATGCTCCTGAAGAACGTTCACGCGGAATAACAATCAATACAGCTCATGTAGAATATGAAACAAAAAAGTATCATTATGCGCATGTAGATTGCCCTGGTCATGCTGATTATGTAAAAAATATGATAACCGGTGCTGCTCAAATGGATGGTGCTATCTTAGTAGTATCTGCTACTGATGGTGTTATGCCACAAACTAGGGAGCATATACTGCTTGCACGTCAGGTCGGCGTTTCTTCATTGGTTGTATATCTGAACAAGTGTGATCTTGTTGATGATGATGAATTAATAGAATTAGTTGAGATGGAAGTAAGAGAAGCTCTGAGTGAGCGTGATTACCCTGGTGAGGATCTTCCAATAATACACGGTTCTGCGCTTCAAGCTTTAGAAGGAGAGAAAAGTGATTATGGTAAAAAATCAATATTAGATTTAATGTCTGCAATTGATGAATATATACCTGATCCAGAACGTCCTATTGATGGAAAATTCTATATGCCTATAGAAGATGTTTTTTCTATAGAAGGTCGTGGTACAGTTGCTACTGGTAGAATTGAGAGTGGTTTTATTGCTGTTGGTGATGAAGTTGAAATAGTAGGTATACGTGACACCGTAAAAACTACTTGTACTGGAGTTGAAATGTTTAGAAAGATTCTTGATAGGGGTGAAGCTGGTGATAATGTCGGAATTTTGCTTCGTGGCATAAAAAGAAATGAAGTTGAACGAGGTCAAGTTTTAGCTGTTCCTGGTTCTGTTACTCCACATAATCAATTTAAAGCAAGTGTTTACATTTTAAAAAAGGAAGAGGGTGGCCGTTGTACATCTTTCTTCACGAATTATCGTCCCCAATTTTATCTTGGCGCTACCGATGTTACTGGCAAAATTACTTTGCCAGATGATATTCAAATGGTTATGCCAGGTGATAATGTTGAGATATTTGTAGAGTTGATATCTCGTATAGCAATGTCTAAAGGATTGCGTTTTGCAATAAGAGAGGGTGGAAGGACTATAGGAGCTGGTATGGTGTTAGAGATTCAGGGGTGATGTTGTGAAAGGGCAGACTTTGAGGATAAAGTTAAAGGCTTTTGATAGTAGATTGTTAGATAGATCTACTCGTGAATTAATAGCTATTGCTGTTAAGAATGGTGCTAAGGTATGTGGTCCTATACCTTTACCTACTAATATAAGTAAATTTATAGTTAATAGATCGCCTCATAAGTATAAGAAATCTCGTGAACAATTTGCTTTGAAGGTTCATAAGAGATTAATGCTATTATCTGATTTTGATAATCATGTAGTAAAAGTGTTTATGGGTGCTCAATTACCATCTGGAGTTGATGTAGAAGTGCTAGTAATGTGAGGATTATGAAGATATGTTAAGAATTGGATTATTAACTCGTAAAATTGGTTGTTCTACTCTGTTTAATGAGGTGTCCTTTACACATCAAGCTGTGACTATTTTGCATTTAGAGAATTCTTGTGTTCTTTCTGTAAGAAAGTCCCCTTTAGGGAGTTTTGCTTTAGTAGGTTATGGAGATGCTGTTGTACGTAGAGTTAATAAACCTCAGAGAGTTTGGTTTTCCAAGTTGAATACTGGTTGCAAGCGTAAGTTGTTGGAGTTTAAGATATCTGATGAGTCTATCTCTGATGATCAAATTTTAAAAAGAATATCTGTTAATCATTTTAATATTGGGCAGTTTGTTGATGCTATAGGCACTTCTATTGGTAAAGGCTTTGCTGGTGTTATGAAAAGGTACAATTTTCGAGGTTTGCGTAGCTCTCATGGTGTTTCTTTATCACATAGATCTCATGGTTCTACAGGTCAGTGTCAAGATCCTGGAAGAGTCTTCAAAGGTAAGAAAATGGCTGGTCGTATGGGAGGAAAGCGGGTTACTATACAAAATTTGAGAATTGTTGATATGGATTTCGGTAAGCAATTGTTGGTTGTTCATGGAGCGGTTCCTGGTGCAAAAAATTCTTATGTTTTGTTGAAAGATGCAGTGAAGAAAAGTCTTGTAAATAATAGTACTGTGTGATGGATGTAAGAGATTTTGGAATTGTTGATAATAATTTTAGTATTTGTAATAAAGGAGTGTTTGGAATTGAGCCAAATGTTCCGCTTTTGCATGAAGTTGTGAAGTGGCAGCTTGCAAAGAGAAGGTTGGGAACTCGTGCTACGAAAGGTATATCTAATATCAAAGCAACTACACGTAAGCCTTATAAACAGAAGGGGACGGGTAGAGCTAGGCTAGGTAGTCTTTGTTCTACGCAATGTCGAGGTGGTGCTATTGTATTTGGCCCCGTATATCGAAAACATTCTTTCAATTTAAATAAAAAAGTTTGTAAGAAGGCTGTGAAAATGGCTTTATCGAGTAAGTTGAGCCAAAATGAGTTATTTATTTTAAATGTTAAGAAATTATCGAAACTTCAGGATTTTGTTGATTCAAATGGATTACACAAGGTATTGTTAATTTTAACTCCTTCTTGTCGTTCTTTGTTTGGTAGGTCGCGTTTTAATATTTTGATGTGTCAAGGTGTGAATGTTTACGATATTATCAAATCTGATTTTGTTTTTCTTACGCGTGATGCTGCTGATTATTTGAATAAGAGATTTATATGAATATTGCTAAATTGTTTAATCGTGTTTTGGTGACTGAAAAGTCGACTTTATTGAGTGAGAAATTTGGTTTTGTTACTTTACTTGTTTCTTCTTGTTCTGTGACTAAGTCACAGATTAGAAGTGCTTTTAAGTATATTTTTCCTAAAGCAGAGATAAAAAAAATTAGAACAATGATTGTTGAGCCGAAAAAGAAAATTTTTTGTGGAAGAAAAGGGATGAGAACAAGAAAGAAGAAGGTAATAATATCATTTTATGGTGACAAAGGTTTAGATGTAATGGTTAAGGTTTGATTATGTCTTTGAAGTTTTTAAAACCTTTGAATTCGGCTTCAAGATCTACTGTTTTGTTAGATAGGTCCGTGTTATCTAAGGTAAAGCCAAAAAAATCTTTACTAAAATCTCTTTCTAGTAAATCTGGACGGAATAGTAGGGGCAGGATGACGGTGCGTCATGTTGGTGGTGGCCATAAAAAGCGATATCGTGTGATTGACTTCAAGAGAAGGAAAAATAATGTTGTGGGGGTTGTTAAAACTATTGAGTATGATCCGTATCGTAATTCTTTTATTTCTTTAGTAGAATATAAAGATGGTGATAATAGGTATATTCTTGCACCAGATAGTATCGCTGTTGGTGATAATGTTATGTCTGGTGTGAGTAGTGAGGTATCTGTTGGTAATGCTTGTAGTTTAAGCAACATTCCTGTTGGTTCTTTGGTGCATAATGTTGAAATGAAGCCTGGTAAAGGTGGACAGATAGCTAGAGCTGCAGGTTGTTATGCTCAAATTGTAAGTAAAGATCAAAATTATGTATTATTAAAATTGCGTTCTGGCGAAATGAGATATGTTTTATCATCTTGTTATGCAACAATTGGTATTGTATCAGGAATAAATTGTAAGAATGTAAAATTAGGGAAGGCTGGAAGGAAAAGATGGAAAGGAATTAGGCCTACAGTTCGTGGTGTTGCAATGAATCCAGTTGATCATCCTATGGGTGGTGGTGAAGGTAAAACTTCAGGTGGTAGGCATCCTGTTTCACCTTGGGGTGGATTAGCTAAAGGTAAGAAAACTAGAAAATTAAATAAAAGTAGTAATAAGTATATTAGATAGGAGTTTTTTTTATGCCTAGGTCTGTTTGGAAGGGTCCATTTTGTTCTCTTTCGTTGTTAAAAAAAGTTAAGAAAGCTAAAGGTAATGTTTTAGTTAGAACTAGATCTAGAGCCTCATTTATAATTCCTGAATTTGTTGGATTGTTTCTTTATGTTTATAACGGAAAAAATTTTATACCTGTAAAAGTTGTTGAAAATATGGTTGGACATAAATTGGGTGAATTTGCTCCTACTAGGAAATTTTCTGGTCATAGTGTTGATCAAAAGATAAAGAAAAGGTAATTAATATGGCTGAAGTTTATTCCAGTAGTAAATTAAAAGGTAGTGTGCAAAAAGTTAATTTAGTAGCTAATTTGATCAGAGGAAAAAGAGTTTTTGAAGCTATTTCATTACTTTCTTTTGTAAAGAGAAGAAGGGTTGCCTTGGATATAAGAAAGGTATTATTTTCAGCAATTTCAAATGCGCAAAATAATAATAATATGGATGTTGATGCTTTATTTATATCAAGAATATTAATTGGTAAAACCCAGAGTTTTAAGAGATTCCGAGCTAGAGCTAAAGGGCGGAGTAATAGAATTTGTAAGCATTATAGTAACATAAAGATTTTTTTAGATGAGGTGCTTTAAGTTATGGGGCAGAAAGTTAATCCTATAGGTTTTAGATTAGGAATTACTAATTATTGGTTGTCTACGTGGTATTCTGATAAGAATACATACTCTGATAACTTATTAAGAGATATAAGAATTCGTGAGTATGTGAATAGAAAATTGTCTCATGCTATGGTAGGCAAGGTAATCATTAAATGTAGGTCTGATTTGATTGAGATAATAATACATTCGGTAAAGCCTGGAGTTATAATAGGTAAAAAAGGTGCTGATATTGATAAAATTAAAATTGATTTGGAGAAAATTGCTGGTATCGAAGTTAAGTTGGATGTGCTTGAGATTAAGATTGTTGAGTCTGATGCTGTCTTAATTGCTAATAATATTGCTTATCAATTGAAAAAACGTGCTTCTTATAGAAGGGTAATAAAAAGAGCTATGCAGAGCGCTCTTTCTTATGGGGTGAAAGGTATAAAGGTGCGTTGTTCTGGCAGATTAAATGGTGCAGAAATTGCAAGGAGTGAGTGGTATAAAGAGGGGCGCTTGCCATTGCATACTTTGCGTGCTAATATGGAGTACGCTTGTTCTGAAGTAAAAACTGTTTATGGTATAATAGGTATTAAAGTATTTATTTATAAGGGGAATTTTCATAGAGGGTAATTATAATGTTTATACCAAGTAAAACTAAATATAGAAAAGCTTTTACTGGTAGGATAAAGGGAAATGCAAGTAATGGTTTTTTGTTATCTAATGGAGATTATGGTTTAAAGGCTTTGGCTTGTGCTAGAATTAATTCTAGACAAATTGAATCTGCTAGGCGTGTCATAGCGAAATCCATAGGTAAAGTTGGCAAAGTTTGGATTAGAATATTTCCAGATACGCCTGTATCGAAAAAGCCAATCGAGGTTCGTATGGGAAAAGGGAAAGGAGCAATTGAGGATTGGGTTTTTAAGGTTAAGCCAGGTAAAATTTTGTTTGAGATTGATGGGAATGTTTCAGTTGATATTGCTCGTCAAGCTTTATTGAAAGCTGCGTTGAAGTTGCCTATTAAATGTACATTTGTTGCACTGGATGGTTAGTTATGTTGATGGATGAGATAAGGAATTTAAGTGTTAAAGATCTATTTCGTAAAATTGATTCTTTGAATAGGGAGATGATTAGTTCTTCTTTGAGAGTGAAGAATGACAATAGAGATCTGAACAAAAAAAAGTCTATTCGGAAGGATATAGCTAGGTTAATGACTGTTGTTAATGAAAGGAGGAAGAAGTAAGTGTCTGGATCTGTTTTAAAAGGTGTTGTTATCAATAATTCTTCTGAAAAGACTGTTGCTGTTTTAGTTTCTCGTAAAGTGTGGCATAAGATGTATAGAAAGATGGTTAAACTCAGTAAGAAATATTTGGTTCATGACGAGTGTAATAAGTGTTGTGTAGGTGATAGTGTCCATATATGTTCTTCTATTCCTATCTCAGCAAGAAAAAAGTGGGTTATTGTTAATGATTAATTTTTATGATACAATGTGAGACTCTTGTAAAAGTGTCAGATAATTCTGGAGCTCAAATAGGTAGCTGTATAAAAGTTTTAAATGGTGCTAAATTTGCTGGAATAGGTGACGTTATTGTTGTTGCAATCAAAAAATCCTCTCCTAAGATGAAAGTCAAGAGTGGTGACGTTTATAAAGCTGTTGTTATTAGAGTGAAGAAAAATAGTCGGCGTATTGATGGAACGTTTATCGGTTTTGGTGATAATGCAGTTGTTCTTGTTAATGATAAGTTTGAGCTAATTGGAACTAGGGTATTTGGTGGAACTAGTTCTTCTCAATTAAGAAGCAAAGGTTTTAATCGTATATTATCTTTGGCAGAAGAGGTTTTGTGATGCAGAAAATTATAAAAGGTCTTTCTGTTATTATTATAGCAGGCAAAGAAAAGGGTTCTGTTGGTAATGTTCTGAAAGTTATAAAAAACAGAAATGGTTCTGTTGAGTCTGTGGTTGTTTCTGGAGTTAATATTCGTTCTAAATGTTTAAAGCGTCGTGCTTATAATAAAGGAGAAGTGATAAAAGAAGAGTGTCCTGTTAATGTGTCTAATGTTGCTGCTTTTTGTAAAAAAACTAATAAGCCTTCAAAAATCTCTTTTAAGCGTTTAGAGAATGGAGATAAGCTGAGATATTTAAAAGTATCAGGGGAGTGTCTAGAATGATGCTAAAAAAAATGTATCACGAGAGTGTAGTAAATAAGTTGGTGTTTGCTGCTGGCTATAAAAATCTTATGAAAGTTCCTAAGATTGTTAAAGTATGCGTGAGTGTTGGTATTCCTTCTCAATGTACATCTCGTGATGAGTTGTTTGAGTACGTTATACATTCTTTGGGTTTGATTGTTGGCCAGAAGCCTGTTGTTACTTATGCAAAGAAATCTATTTCTGGTTTTAAAATTAGAAAAGGGGATAAAGTTGGGTGTATGGTGACTTTGCGTAAGGATATTATGTGTAATTTTTTAGAAAAATTATTATTTATTGCTTTACCCAGAGAAAAGGATTTTAAAGGATTCACGGTAAAACAATTTGATGGTAATGGGAATTTATCTTTTGGTGTGAAGGAACATATTATTTTTTCAGAAATAAATTATGAAGGCTTCGGGTATGTTTTTGGTATGAATATTACTGTTGTAACAAGTGCTGATAATGATGCTGATGCTAAATTGTTATTAGAAAATCTTTATTTTCCTTTTTGTGATTCTTGATGGTAGGTATTGTATGGTAAAAAAATCGATTGTAGAAAGAGAGAGGAAGAGAAGGAGTTTAGTGGCTAGTTATGGTCATAAAAGATCTGAATTGCGTAAGGCAATAAAGAAAAAGGATATATCTTTTGATGAGAGATTGCTTTTGTATCGTAAATTATCTTCTCTAAAACGCGATTCCTCTTATGTTAGAAGTAGGAATAGGTGCTGTTTGACTGGAAGAGCAAGGGGGTATTATAGAAGATTTGGTTTATCGCGTATTAAATTCCGAGAAATGGCCTCTTGGGGTTATATTCCTGGTGTTGTGAAATTTAGTTGGTGATCTATTTTTAAGGTATTATATGACTTCTTTCAATTTTTTTGCTGATTCTGTTTCGATGATAAGGAATGCTCAAAATTCTTTTTTGCGAGAGGTTAGTGTACCATTTTCTAAACTAATTTTCAATTTTTTGTGTGTGTTAAAGAATGAAGGTTACATTCATGATGTTGCTGTAAAGAGTTTGAGGACGGGTGTGAAAGTAATAGTTGTGGCCCTTAAATATTATAAAAATAATATTGTTATACGTGATATACGAGTTATTTCTAAGCCTAGTAGAAGGGTGTATTGGACTGTTAAAAATTTTGCAGAGTTTTATAATG
Source organism: Anaplasmataceae bacterium (assembly GCA_965207045.1). Taxonomy (GTDB): domain Bacteria; phylum Pseudomonadota; class Alphaproteobacteria; order Rickettsiales; family Anaplasmataceae. The sequence goes on from OZ242261.1 coordinate 152,706, forward strand.
GACTTGGTTTGTTTATAATGTCTACTTCTTCTGGAGTTATGCCATCGTATAAGGCTCGTGCAGGTGGTATTGGAGGAGAAGTTTTATGTGCTGTTTTTTGAAAATTTGATTTATTATGTCACGTGTTGGAAGTGCTCCTATAAGGGTGCCAAAAGGTCTTGTAGTTGATGTTAAGGGTAATATAATTTCTCTTTCTAAAGAAAAAGAGCTTTTTTCTTATGATTTGCCTAATGGTTTACATTGTCTTTTAAAGGATGATTGTTTATACTTAAGTTCAGTTGATATTGATGTATCCCTTTTAGGATTATATAGATCAGATATTAATAATTTTATCTTGGGAATAAGTAAAGGTTTTTCTGTTACGTTAGATATATTTGGGGTTGGTTATAAAGCTTCTATATCTAATGGTTATTTGGTTTTATTTCTTGGTCTTAGTCACTCTGTAAGGTATAGAATTCCTTCTTATGTTAATGTACAAGTTGATAAAACAAATGTGATATTTATTTCAGGGATTGATAAGCATAATGTTAATATGTTTTCTGCTGATATATGTAGTATAAAGAAATATAATCCTTATAAAAAGAAGGGGATTGTTGTTAGAGGTAAGTATATTTTTTCTAAAGAAATGAATAAGAAGTAAGGTTTGTTATGGTTGGGAAATTGAAGCCGAATTATCGTCGCTCAGCGGGAATTATGTCTATTATAAGGCAAAAGCAAGATTGTAAAATTTTGCGTTTGTCTGTTTTTAGATCTAATAGACATTTTTATGTTCAATTAATAGATGATGTTAAAGGTGAGACTTTGCTTCATGTTTCTACTTTATCTCCAGAAGTGAAGCAATTGATTAATAACAAGTTGAACAAGAATGTTGTTTGTCTTGTTGCTAAGGTTTTTTATGAAAAGTATATAAAATGCTCTGTTACGAAGGTTATTTTTGATAGGGGTAAATATTCTTATAAAGGAATAATAGCTGATTTTGTTGATAATATTCGCTCTTTAGGAGTGAATTTTAGCTAATAGAAGGTTTTTTATGAAAAGTACAAATATTTTCGGTAAAGATAGTAATTTGTTTGATTCACTGGTTAGTGTTGATCGTGTTAGTAAAGTTACAAAAGGTGGTCTTCGCTTTGCATATAGAGTATTAGTTTTAGTTGGAAATGGAAAAGGTTATGTTAGCCATGGTATGGCTACTCATGTTGAAGTTTCAGAAGCTAAAATTAAGGCTATAAAAAATGCTAAATCAGTTGCTAATTCAATAAATATTAGTTTATATGAAGGGCGTACGATTTATCATGAGGTATGGGGAAATTTTAATTCTACTAAAGTTTTTCTTAAACCTGCTGCAAAGGGAGTTGGTTTGATGGCAGGAGGAGCTGTTAGAAAAGTGTGCAATGTAGTTGGAATTTCTGATATAGTGACAAAGTCTTATTGTTCTTTTAGATCACATAATGTTATTATGGCTGTTTTTAATGCGCTTGGTAATATTTGTACATCTAGAATGGTTGCTAATAAAAGGGGCAAATTAGTGAGTGAGATTTCTTTACAAAGGTTGAAAGTATGATTAGGTTGAACCTTTTAAGTAATGATGGTTTTTCTAAGAAAAGAAAACGTGTTGGTCGTGGTATTGGTTCTGGTCGTGGAAAAACTTCATGTCGTGGTGTAAAGGGACAAAAATCGAGGGCAGGGGTTTCTATTAATGGCTTCGAAGGTGGGCAGCAATCTTTTATCACTGCTTTACCTAAAAGAGGGTTTAATAGCAATTCAAGCAGAAAAAAATATGTTAAATGTTTTAATATTTCTAAATTTCAAGAGATGTATATATCTGGTCATATTAAAAATGGTGATGTAATCGATAATAAAATGCTGCATAGTCTTAAATTGATAAAAAATGAAAAAATAAGAATTAAAATATTGGGTTATGGTAATCTTTCTATCAATTTAAAATTTAAGGTTAATGCTGTTACTGCTAGTGCTAAACAAATTATTGAGAATGTTGGTGGGTATGTAGAGATTAAAGGTTAATATGGCAGATTTGTTGAAGCGCTTTTTATTTTCTATTGTTGCTTTATCTATTTATCGTTTGGGTACTTACGTAACTATACCAGGTGTTGATGTTGAGGTTTTAAAACATATTGTTGGCAGTAAAGAAGCTGGCTTCTTTGATATATTTAATACTTTCTCTGGCGGAGCTTTAGGTCGTATGACTATCTTTGCTTTGAATGTTATGCCTTATATTGTTTCTTCTATTATTATTCAGTTATTGTCAGTTAGTTTTAGTAAGTTAAATTCTTTAAGGCATGAAGGGGATTTAGGGCGAAAGAAAATTAATTTTTATACTAGATGTCTTACTGTCTTTTTTTGTGTTGTTCAGTCTATTTTTATAGTTTTAGGCTTAGAGAGCATGTCATCTTTAATTTTACCTGATTTTAGTTCTTTTTTCTTGTTTATAGCTGTTTCTACTTTATTGGGTGGAACTATGTTTTTGTTGTGGCTAGGAGAGCAGATAACAGTATATGGTATAGGTAATGGTATATCGTTGATTATTGTTACTGGTATTTTGGCTGAATTACCTAATTCTCTTGCTGCGTTCTTTTTACTTGGCAAGGTAGGTGGCATTTCTATAGCTGTTGTTTTAGCTGTATCTTTGCTTTTTATCTTTCTGTTGTGGGGCATTATTTTTGTTGAGCAATCATATCGTAAGATATTGATACAGTATCCTCGTAAACAGGTTGGTAACAAGATTTATGCTAATAGCAATTCTTATATACCTATAAAACTTAATATGTCAGGTGTGATCCCACCAATTTTTGCTAATGCTTTGTTGCTTTTTCCTGCGACTATAATGAATTTTTTGTCGAGTTATGAAATTTCGTCGTTTATATCTTTATATTTTATGCCTGGTGGGGTTTTGTATACAACTCTCTACTTGTTGTTTATAGTGTTTTTTTCTTTTTTTTATGTGGGAGTTGTTTTCAATGTTGAGGAAACGGCTGATAATTTGAAAAAGCAGGGTGGTTTTGTTGTAGGGAAAAGGCCTGGTAAAGATACGATTGCTTATTTTCGGAAGGTGATAAATAGAGTGACATTTTTAGGTTCTTGTTATCTTGCTATTATATGTGTTGTTCCTGAGGTAATACGTACGAATTATTCTATGTCTTTTGCTATTGGTGGCACTAGCCTTTTGATTATTGTTAATGTTTTGATTGATGTTTTTTCTCAGATTCAATCTTATCAGTTAACTCGCAGCTACAGTAGTTTGAGTGTTAGGTTTAAAGGTGAATATAGTAATTTTAGGAGCTCCAGGTTCAGGTAAGGGTACTCAAGCGAGGGTCCTTTCAAAATTGTTAGATATTGAGTTTATTGATTTTGGTAGTTTGTTGCGCAAGAAAGCAAGTCTAGATCCTTCTATCAAAAAAGTTATTGATAGCGGTCTTTTGTTACCTGATAATGTGGTGGGTGCTTTTTTACGAGAAGAAATAGTATCTTTGCAGTCTGATTTCATACTAGATGGTTTTCCTAGAACTTTAGGACAAGCGAAATTTTTGAATAATTTTCTGTTTTTTCGTAATATGAAGATTGATTTTATTTTGAAATTGAACATTGCTGATAATGTATTGTTAAAGCGTTTATCTAACCGTTTTTCTTGTACTTCTTGTGGAGCTGTATATTCTGATGGATCGGTTATGAATTGTACTGATTGTGGGGACGCTTTGGTTAAGAGGGATGATGATGAGGCAGAAATTGTTAAGTTGCGCTTGAAAAAATATTATAAAAATAGTGGAGAAATAGCTGATTTTTATGGTGATGCGGTTCTTAATGTTAATGGTGATGGGGGGATTGAATATGTAACAAAGAAAATCATATCAAAAATTGGTTTTAAAGACTTGATTTTGTAAAGGATATGCTTGATAATTAACAATCATTGTCTCATGGGTTAGTAAAAGATGCGTTTAGCAGGTGTGAATATTCCAGATAATAAACATATTTCTGTAGCTCTTACTTATATATATGGTGTTGGAAAGAAGGTTTCTGCTGATATTTGTAAAAAAGCTTCTGTTAGTGGTAATGTTTTGGTGAAGAATATTACTAACAATGAGCTGAATAGAATTAGCTCAATATTGAGTGAAGATTATGTAATAGAAGGTGAGTTGAGGAAAATTATTTCAATGAATATAAAATTGTTGATTGATATAGGATCTTACAGAGGGAGGCGTCATTATAATAGGTTGCCTGTACGTGGACAGAGAACACATACTAATGCTAGAACTCGCAAGGGTAAGGCGATTGCTATTGCAGGTAAAAAGAAATTAGGTTGATTTTTTTTGAATATAAATATAATATGAAAAACAGGAAGGGTGTAGTTGTTGGGGTTGTTTATATATCTTCCTCATTTAACAACATAATAGTTAATGTTGCTGATACTAGGGGTAATACCTTATCATGGGCAACAGCTGGTTCGGCTGGATTTAAGGGAGCAAAAAAGGCTACTCCGTACGCAGGACAGGTTACTGCTTCGGTTGCTATAAAAAAGGCTATTGAGTTTGGTGTTAAGACTGTTAGTATTATTTTGGTCGGTCCTGGTAATGCTCGTGAAGCAGCTTTAAGGGCTGTTTATGCTGCGGGAGTTTCTATTATGTCGTTAGAAGATAGGACATCGGTAGCACATAATGGTTGTCGTAAACGTAAAAGGCGTAGGGTGTAAGGAGTTTTTTTATGGATCAGGTTATTTCATATTATTTAGATAATATAGCATCTTCTTCTACCGTGAGGGTTATATCAATTGATGGTGACGAAAACAGAGCTAATGTTGTGGTTGAGCCATTACAAGGTGGTTTTGGTGTAACTCTTGGTAATGCAATGAGGCGTGTTCTCCTTTCTTCCTTAGGTGGCACTGCTATTGAATCAATAGAGATAGATGGTATCTCTCATGAATACTCTTGTTTGCAAGGGGTAAAAGAGGACGTAAATCATATAATGCTCAATTTAAAAAAAATAGTTCTTAGATCTGATAATGTACATGAGCATGTTTTATGTCTTCATGTTGAAGAAGCTGGTCCTGTTACAGCTGGTATGATCATATGTGAAGATGAGGTTGAGGTTGTTAATAAGGATCTTTTAATTTGTACTTTAGATAAGATGTCTTCGCTGAATATTAAGATGTATGCTAATTTTGGTATCGGATATCATCAAGCCAAGAGGAGTAAAAAAAATAGGATTTCTTCTATAGGTAGGATATCGATTGATTCTTTGTATACTCCTGTAAAAAGGGTGAACCCTGTTATTGAAAGCATACGTGTGGGTGATGTAACAGATTATGATAGGTTAGTTTTAGAAGTAGAGACTAATGGTGCAATAAGTGTTGAAAAAGCAGTAGGGTTTGCTGCTAAGATTTTGCAGAAGCAGCTTTCTTCTTTTATTAATGTGAGTGATTCAGAAATGATTGGTATTGATGTTTGTAAAAAAGAGGTTGTGGATAGAAAGTGCGACCCGAGGTTCTTACAGAAAGTTGATGAGTTAGATTTATCTGTACGTTCACAAAATTGTTTGAAGAATGAAAATGTTGTATATGTTGGTGATTTAGTTCAAAAGACTGAGAAACAAATGCTTGCAGCTTCTAATTTTGGGAAGAAATCTTTGTCTGAGATGAGGTGTACTTTAATAGCACTTGGTCTTGATTTTGGAATGGTAATTGATGATTGGGACATGATTGTTAAAATTGAAGAAAGTAAAAATCGTTCGTGAGTTGCTATGCGTCATTTGTTAAAACATAGAAAATTAAAAAGGACTAGTAGTCACAGGAAATCCTTGCTTCGAAACATGTCTATTTCTCTATTACGGCATAAAAGGATTAACACTACTCTTGCTAAAGCAAAAAATCTTAGGCCTTTTTTGGAAAAATTGATCACGAAAGGTAGGTGTGGTGATTCATTACATGTAAGAAGACAATTAATCTCTAAATTACAAGACAAGTCTATAGTTGATCTTTTGATAAAAGATGTATCTGTAAGATTTAAAGATAGACCTGGAGGGTATTTGCGTATATTGAAGAATGGGTTTCGTTATGGTGACTGTGCTCCTATGGCAATAATAGAGTTTGTTGATTATAAAGTTGAAGATTAGGCTTTTTAGAAAGAAGTTTTTCTATTATGTATGTGGCCACTTGGCTGAGTTCATTGTTATCATCTTGCTTACACTGAGATTTTATCGTATTGTTAGACGTCGTTACGTTACTTACTCTGGTGAGATTGATATAATAGCTTCTCGTAATTCTCAAATTCTGTTTGTTGAGGTAAAAATGCGCAGAAAGAAACACCCCCTTTCTGACCTCTTGTCGCTTTCTCAGATCAATAAAATAAAAAAATCAGCTTCCTTTTTTCTTGCTAAAAATAGTAAATATAAAGATTTTTCTGTTTCTTTTGAATTATATCATATTTATTTCTTTTATATCGTGAAAAGTTATTTCTAAATCTGAATAATCGTGTTATTTTACATATATAAAATAAGTATGCTGAATAATGATATATTTAGTTGTTCTATCTGGGGGGGGTGGTTTAAGGTTATGGCCTTTATCGCATGAACTCTTTCCTAAGCAGTTTATAAAGCCACTAAACTCAGCTACTTTATTTCAAGAAACTATTATGCGAAATAATTTTGTTCCTATAATCGTTACTAACATGAATTATAAGCATATTGTGAAACAGCAATTATTGGAATTAGGTGTAGAAAATTATAAATTAATATTAGAAGAAAGAAAAGTAGGGACTGCTTTGGCTATTGCTAGTGCTGCTTCTTGTGTGCAGAAGGATGATGTTTTATTAATTTCTCCTTCTGATATTTTTATAAAAAATAACTGTGAATATGGAGAAGTGATTGATGCTGCTATTAATAATTCTGTGAAAAATAAAACAACAACTTCTATTGTCGTGAAATCAAAAAATGGCAACTCACCTTATGGTTACGTACGTTTATCTAGAGCTTATGATATAGTAAGTTTTATTAAGGATTTTGTAGAAAAGCCTAACAATATTTTAGATCATTCTGACTTTTATTGGAACACAGGAATATTTGTGTGTTTGGCATCGGTTTATCTATCTAATTTATTTAAGTATTCAAAGTTATGTTTTATGAATTATTCACGTTTGATGCACTATTCTTATTGTGATAGCAAAAATAATTTATATTTGAGATGTAATGAAGAGTGCTTATCTGTGGATAAAGCTATAATGGAAAAATCAAAAAATACTTCTGCTATTGTTGGTGATTTTGGGTGGTTAGATATGGGTAGTTGGCAATCTTTATATGAATTTGCTTCTTGGAAAGATGAAATAATTGTGTATGAACACGTTTATTGTGAACAAATTTTTATGCAAGAAGTATTGGAGAGTAAACTTTTTGTTATTGTGATGCATAATAAGGCATTTCTTATATATGATAGAGTATTTGCCAAAGCAAATGTTGTGGTTAGGAAATTATGGGGGATATATAAAGTACTATATGAAAATTCTGGAATGATAATTAAACATTTGATTTTAGATGCAGGTAAATCTATTTCGTTGCAAAGACATAATTATAGGAGTGAGACATGGTTAATTATTTCTGGGAATGCAGTTGTTACTATTGGTAATAAGGTTGAAGATGGTAAAAAAGGTGACTTATTTTCTATTCCTGTGGGATGTTTACATCAAGTGAGAAATGAGAGCAAAGTTGACTTGCATATTCTGGAATTACAAATTGGTAATATTTTGTCAGAACATGATGTTATTAGATTTTCTTCTAAGAAGGGAAGTTTAGCTTGTTATTGTTAATAGATATCAATGGATTCAAGCTTAGATTTTTATTTCTCCACACATTCTTTTTTTGTAAGAGCAATGTAAAATGTTGTGATAATTGCCATGATATAGCAAAAAAATACCCTTGGTGATATTGCTAATGGATCAATACCAGAGAGGGAACTTGCTAATATTAGTTGTGCTCCATGTGGTATTATTCCTTGAAATACACATGAGAATGTATCTAACAAAAAAGCTGATACATGAGGTTTTATTTTATTCTTTTGTGATATTGCTTTTGTTATGTCACCAGTTAATAAGATAGCAATTGTGTTATTTGCTGTTAATATATCACTTATGCTGACTAAAAGTGCAATAGAATACTGAGCAGATCTTCTATTTAAACGTAATGAAGTAAGCTTAGTAGTGATGGAATGTATACCTTTTTCTTTTGCTAGGTAGATTAAACCGCTTATTAGTAAGGAGAAAAGCATAACTTCATGTATTGATAAGAATCCAGTATAGATATCTTGGGAACAAGTAACTAAATTATATGCTGGTATTTTGATAAAACCTATTATTGCTGCGACTAAAACTCCCATTAATAAAACAACAAATACGTGAATTTGGCACAAAGCTAAAAAAAATACCACAAAATATGGCATAATTTTTATTATTGAATATTCACCTGGGACTAATGTTGTCTCTATATTGTAGAAAAATGTAAGAACGATTATTGTTACAATAGCTGCTATAGTTGATATTAAAGAGTTAATTTTAAATTTTTCTATTAATAAAGCTGACTGCGATTTTACTGCAGCAATTGTTGTGTCTGAAATTAAAGAAAGGTTATCACCAAACATAGCTCCGCTAATTACAGTAGCTATGCATATAGCTTCATATCTAGGGAATTGTTTTGCTATTTCTGTAGCAATTGGTGTAACAGCTGCTATTACTCCCATTGAAGTTCCCATAGCTGTTCCTAGTATTGCAGAGATTACAAATATACTTGGAATAATAAGCTTCGGTGAAGTTATGCTAAGAGTTAAATTGACTATTGAATCTATTCCTCCTATTGACTTTGTAACTTGAGTAAAAGCTCCGGAAAGTAAGAAAATGACTATCATAGAGATAATCCTTTTATCTGACATACCATCAGTAAACTTTTCAATTGATACGCTAAGTTTTTCTTTTGACAAGGTTATTCCTAATATTATGCTTGGAATGATTATTACAATTGGCGAAATTTGATAAAATGCATATTCAGCTTCAATTATAGAAAAGTAGATACCAGAAGTCAGGAAGAGTGATAAAAATAGTAATAGAGGTATTAAGTACTTCATTTTTATTTAAAATAACAATTAATATAGGTGAAAGCATAAATGTATAAATCAGTCAAGTTTCAGAAGAGGATTTTGTCACAGTGTGATCCTCTAGACATTGTAATTATAAAATATTATCTTTAAATGGTAGACAAGGGGGGTCTGATAGTGCTGCGTTTTTGCATATTACTGTTTTATTTGAAAAATACATTTGCTGTGGATTTAGTTCTTTCTTGAAGCAATGACAGTCTCTATTTTGAGCTTTTTTTATTACCACTATTGTGATTGAATTAACTTTCAATCAGTGTAAAACACTTATTGACAATTGGAGTGAGTAACCTGTTGTAACATGAGTTCTGACCGAATACAGTTTCGTGTTAGGTTGCTTTTTTGCACCTAAATAGTATTTAGTGCTGGAACGTAAAAAATTCAAATATGGTACTGATAAAAAGTCTATTATTATACTTTGTAAGGTTGTTCTGGAAAACTTTTCTTTCTTAGCAAATGTGCTTTTAAGATAGACTATATCTAGTTTGAATTATGATCTAGTTATTTCTTTTGCCTGTTTTTTGTTAATATTCTCTGGAGTATCAGTAGGTGTCGATATATTTCTAGTATCTTCTATTTTTGGAGTTCGACCGTCTGATGAAAGAATAGGTATTTCTATGCTTTGTTTAGCTATAATTTCTTCAAAAATAAGAACCTTATTGTAGACGTTACTACTTTCTTGATTTTTTATTCTTGTATTTTTTATTTCTGTAGTGTTTACCTTATTATCTTTTGGTTGATCATTTTTATTTGTTGTTTGTATTGTGTCGATTTTATTAATATTGTCATCATTTATTTTTTCTGTCTCTTGATTTGCACTTTCTCCAGTTCTAGTGAGTTTTAGGTAAGGATTTTCTTCATTAAAGTTTTCAGTTCCAATTAGATAAGGATCGTCTTCGTTAAAGTTATTTTTTGATGCGCTTTTTTCTTGGTTGAAATTTGGAGATTGAGGAGCGTTATATAATTGTGCTTGGTCAATTTCAGCCACTGCATTTTGTTGTATGATATCTAATTCATCTTTTTGTAATGAAGTGGTTATTTTTTTCAAATTTTTGGAGATTTTATGGTCTGATCTTGTTATCAATTGTCTAAAAAAGTTGAGTACTCTGCTGAAAATGTTGTTTCTAGATTTTTTATTATTTTCTTTTTCTATATCTTCATATATATGTTCCATTTTTTCTTGTTGTGTTTCATTATAGGCACTAGTTTTAGCTATGTTTTCCGTGTTAACCTTTGAAGATCTTTGATCTCTAGGTGGTGGTAATTTTGGTGGTGTGGTATTCACATATATATTTTCTATTTTTCTGTTATTGATTGGATTAAGATTTTTTTCTATAGAATCTATATCTTCATATATATGTTCCATTTTTTCTTGTTGTGTTTCATTATAGGCACTAGTTTTAGTTATGTTTTCCGTGTTAACCTTTGAAGATCTTTGATCTCTAGGTGGTGGTAATTTTGGTGGTGTGATATTCACATATATATTTTCTATTTTTCTGTTATTGATTGGATTAAGATTTTTTTCTATAGAATCTATATCTTCATATATATGTTCCATTTTTTCTTGTTGTGTTTCATTATAGGCACTAGTTTTAGTTATGTTTTCCGTGTTAACCTTTGAAGATCTTTGATCTCTAGGTGGTGGTAATTCTAGTTGTGTGATATTATCATATATATGTTCCATTTTTTCTTGTTGTATTTCGTTATAGGCACTAGTTTTAGTTATGTTTTCCGTGTTAACCTTTGAAGATCTTTGATCTCTAGGTGGTGGTAATTTTGGTGGTGTGATATTCACATATATATTTTCTATTTTTCTGTTATTGATTGGATTAAGATTTTTTTCTATAGAGTCTATATCTTCATATATATGTTCCATTTTTTCTTGTTGTGTTTCATTATAGGCACTAGTTTTAGTTATGTTTTCCGTGTTAACCTTTGAAGATCTTTGATCTCTAGGTGGTGGTAATTCTAGTTGTGTGATATTATCATATATATGTTCCATTTTTTCTTGTTGTATTTCGTTATAGGCACTAGTTTTAGTTATGTTTTCCGTGTTAACCTTTGAAGATCTTTGATCTCTAGGTGGTGGTAATTTTGGTGGTGTGATATTCACATATATATTTTCTATTTTTCTGTTATTGATTGGATTAAGATTTTTTTCTATAGAGTCTATATCTTCATATATATGTTCCATTTTTTCTTGTTGTGTTTCATTATAGGCACTAGTTTTAGTTATGTTTTCCGTGTTAACCTTCGGAAATCTTTGATCTCTAGGTGGTGGTAATTTTGGTGGTGTGATATTCACATATATATTTTCTATTTTTCTGTTATTGATTGGGTTAAGATTTTTTTCTATAGAGTCTATATCTTCATATATATGTTCCATTTTTTCTTGTTGTGTTTCGTTATAGGCACTAGTTTTAGTTATGTTTTCCGTGTTAACCTTCGGAAATCTTTGATCTCTAGGTGGTGGTAATTCTAGTGGATGTTGTGAGAGATAATATACATATTCTGGAGATAAGTCGATATTTTTATTATTATTTTGCATATTATATAATATTTTCTTAATACAGCATTAAAATACTAAATTTTATTGAAATTTTAGTGAATTAAATTTGTCTGTCTCTTATTCCATAATAAATATTTATAGATTAGGATTTTATGTAATGCTATAAATTGTGTTATAGTGCTGACATATACATTACAAAGTAAGGATATAAGAAAGATTATTGTATTGTGTTGCTACACCTGAGTAAAAATAATAAAGGTTTCATCCTTGGCTATTGTTTCAACAATCAAGTGTTTGAATAATCAGTTAAGTGGTTCTATTTGAGCTTGCTTTATTAGTGTGGCATTGTCATCTATGTTATTTGTTATCCTGCTAAGAGCGAAGATTTACGGATTAAAATGTAAATTCGCCTAATAATAGATTAGGGATTAATTATTTTTTTCTAGATTTATTTGTGATGGATGCTATTCATATTAAGCCTTTATGATTAAAATGAAAGGATGAAACATAAAAATATTTTCTTTCAGTCTGTAAATTATTTATGGACTCAAAACAGTGCCAAATTAAGATTTTTCATAATTATTGCTTTTGTTTGTTTATTACTTGCTAGAGTAACTAACGCTTTTGTGCCAATATTGTTTAAGTATGTTGTGGATAGTATTGGAAATGATGCTTTACCGTTTACTTTGTTAATTCTTATTGCTTATTGTATAAGTAGATTTGTGTCTCAGTTGTTTAATGAATTAAAGGAAATTGTTTTTGTAGAAGTTGAGCAAGAGTCAGTTAAGAAATTGAGCTTGGATGTATTTCGGCATTTACATTCTTTAAGTTTACGTTTTCATTTGGATAGAAAAACTGGTGTTATAACTCGTTCGGTAGAAAGGGGTGCTAAAGCGTTAGAGACTTCTTTACGTTTCTTAATGTTCAATATTTTCCCTACAGTATTTGAGATATTGGTTGTTAGTGTTGCACTATATGTGATCTATCCTGTTATGTATATGGTGACAATCTTGCTAGTACTTTTTTGTTATGCATTTTATACGATATATATCACTGAATGGCGTGCTAATTATATTCGTAAGATGAAAGAAGCTGAAAATCAAGGGAGTTTTAGAGCTGTTGAAAGTTTGATTAATTATGAAACAGTAAAATATTTTACAAGTGAGCAGCATGAGTCAGATAAATATAATGGTTTATTGGAGAAGTACAAAAGAGTTACCATAAAGAATAGATATAGCCTTTCTATACTGAATTTAGGGCAATCAGCCATAATTTGTACAGGTTTGTTGATAATAATTATATCTGCATACTTTAAAGTAGAAACTGGTCTTATGACTTTGGGTGATTTGGTCTTAATCAACATGTACCTAGTGCAGCTCTATTATCCTCTCTCTAACCTTGGTTTTGCTTACAGAGAAATTAAATTAGCGTTTTTTGATATGGAACATATGTTCTCATTGTTGGATGAAAAGCAGGAAATAAAGGATAAACATGATGCTCATTCTTTAGTTATGAGGCATGCAGAAATAGAGTTTGCAAATGTTAATTTTTATTACAATAAAGATAGGAAGATTTTATCTGATGTATCATTTAATATTCCAATTGGAAAAACATTAGCAATTGTTGGTCCTAGTGGTGCTGGAAAATCTACTATTACAAGGCTTCTTTTTCGTTTTTATGAAGTAAGCTCAGGACGAATTTTAGTTGATGGAAATAATGTGGATGAGCTTAGGCAAGAAAGTTTGCGTAAAGTTATTGGTGTTGTGCCGCAGGATAGCGTTTTGTTTAATGATACTATTGCTTACAATATAAATTATGGAAGAGATGATGCTAGTTTTACAGAAGTTCAGGAAGCAGCTAAAATAGCTGAAATTCATGATTTTATTGAATCTTTGCCGGAGGGTTATAATACAGTTGTAGGAGAAAGAGGTTTGAAGCTTTCAGGCGGAGAAAAACAACGTATCGCAATTGCGCGGGCAATTCTCAAGCAACCAAAGATATTTGTTTTTGATGAAGCAACTTCATCATTAGATACACGTACAGAATATGCAATACAGCAAAGTATCAATAGAATTTCTGCTGGTCACACTACTATTATTATAGCTCATAGGCTTTCTACGATTGTTCATGCTGATGAGATAATTGTTTTTGAGTATGGTAAAGTAGTTGGACAAGGAAAACACCATGAGTTGTTAAAGGAAAATTCTCTTTACACGCGCATGTGGGATCAACAAAAAATGGAACAATAGTATTTTTTGCTATTCATATTGCAATATGAATTTAGGCTGTTAGTATGGCTAGGGTTTTAGTTGTTATTGTGTAACAATGGAGTTGATTTGGTCAATTGATAGATTTTTTTGTGATGAGTAGAAAGGAACATGATTATCATATAATTGAGCCAAGCCCTTGGCCTGTGTTAAGTTCGCTGTTTTTGTTTGTATTTGCTATTGGGGGCGTTGCTCTTTTTCATAACTGGCCTTTTGCTTGGGGTGTAATATTAAGTGGTGCTGCTCTATTGACTATTGTGGTTATATTTTGGTGTCATAATATAATAGAGGAAGCAATTGTTGATAATGCCCATACTTTTGTGGTGCAAAAAGGGTTACGAATGGGTATATTATTATTGATCCTGGCTGAATTGATGTTCTTTGTTGCTTTTTTCTGGTCATTTTTTAAAGCATGGTTGTATCCAGTTGATCTTTTAAGTGGGAATCTTTGGCCATCTTTAAAAGCTTCTTGGCCTCCTAAAGGTATTGAGGTTATTGATCCTTGGAGTATTCCTTTGTTAAATACAATAATATTGCTTTTGTCTGGTACTACAGTAACTTGGGCACATTATTCATTAATTTATGATAACAAGAAAGAGCTAGTGAACGCTTTATTGATAACTGTTGTGCTTGGTGTGTTGTTCTTAACTTTACAAGTTTTTGAGTATTTACATGCACCTTTTGCCTTTAAAGAAGAGGCTGAAAAAGCTATATATTCGTCGAATTTTTATATGGCTACCGGTTTTCATGGGACACATGTGTTTTTCGGTGTTATTTTTCTTGCTGTATGCTTGGTACGTGGAATTAATGGACAGTTTTCAAAAAGTCATCACATTGGTTTTGAATTTGCTGCTTGGTATTGGCATTTTGTTGATGCAGTCTGGCTGTTTTTGTTTGTTTTTGTATATTGGCTAGGTGGTGGGGTTTCTTAAAAAATTTGGTTTTCTAAGTGAAGTGTGCATATTTTTCCTTTAAAAGAGGGTTAACCTTATGAAAAGGTTACCCTAATTCTTCCTTTTAGGAAAGGAGAATTTATTGCATGCCTGCTTGATTAGCAGCTTGTTGTGCTTGTTGTGCAGCCATTTGTGCTTGTTGTGCCGCCATTTGTGCCATTTGTGCTTGTTGTGCAGCCATTTGTGCTTGTTGTTGTGGATTCATCATTGGATTAGCAGCTTGTTGTTGTGGATTCATCATCATCATAATAGTTCCTATAAATATTGTTAATACAGACTTATTTATATCGAATAATTATTAATTTTTTGTTTTTTATGTTTGCATTTGGCAATAGAGTCTTATCACTTATTAATTGAAATATGAAAATATTAATCAATAATTTATAATATCTTAGATTGTCATGTTTCTACTGGTGTGTTAAAGTCTAGCTCTAAGTTCTTTGGTATTTATGAACGAAAAAGATTTTGTATACCTCCCGCTTGGAGGAGTAGGACATATAGGAATGAATATAAGTCTATACCACTATGGTGGCTATTGGGTGATGGTGGATTGTGGTGCTGGTTTTGCAGATGATGATATGCCTGGTATTGATATGATAATACCTAACATTAATTACATTTGTGATAATTGCAAGAATTTTCTGGGTATTGTTCTTACTCATGCTCATGAGGATCATTATGGTGCTATACCACATATTTGGCGAAAATTAGAGTGTCCTATATATGGATCTCCGTTTGCAGCTGCTGTGTTGAGAGCAAAGTTCAGAGAGTTTAATTTAGGTGAGGGGTTTATACATGAAGTTAAATTAAATACTAAATTTACATTGGAGCCTTTTAAGTTTGAACTTATTTCAATGGCACATTCAATACCTGAAATGAGTGCTTTATTGATTACAACTGATAACGGTAGTGTATTTCATAGTGGAGATTGGAAATTTGATTCTCAGCCTATTGTTGGTGAGGATGCTAATAAAAATAGATTGGAGAAAGTTGGTAAAGAGGGCGTATTAGCAATGGTATGTGATTCTACTAATGTTTTCTCGGAAGGTAAGTCTGGTTCTGAAAGTGAATTGTATGATAGCATGTATGAGATAGTAAGCTCAAAAAAAGCTGTGGTAGCTGTTACATTATTTGCTTCCAATGTTGCGCGTATTAAAACTATATGTGAGGTAGCAAGGGCTAATGGGAGAGAAGTAGCTGTATTTGGTAGAGCACTTGATCGCATAATTAGTGCAGCAAAAGAAGTAGGTTATTTACAAGATATTGATTTTATTAATGAAGAGGAAGTATCAAGCAGACAGCGTGATAAAGTTTTATTGCTATGTACTGGTTGTCAGGGAGATTTGATGGCTGCTACTAATAGATTAGCAAATAACACTCATAGGTTTTTTGAGTTGAAGCGTGGCGATACTATTATTTTTTCTTCGAAAATAATTCCTGGTAATGAGAAGCGTATTTTTAAAATGTTAAATAGGCTTACTAAAATGGGAGTTGAAATAATTACTGAAAAGGATCATAAAGTTCATGTGTCTGGGCATCCATATAGAGATGAATTGAAGGAAATGTACCAATTAATTAAACCTAAGATTTCTATACCTGTTCACGGTGAACATATGCATATAGCTGAGCATGCTAAATTAGCAGTTGAGTGTGGGGTCAAACAGGCACTTATTATTTCTGATGGAGATATGATCAAATTGAATGAAAATAGTGCTGAGAGAATAGATAAGATTGAGACTAGTTTCTTTGGTTTAGATGGTAACTTATTGAAAGCCCCTGATTCTGAGGCGATGAAGCAAAGACGTATTATGCGTGATAATGGTGTTATTATTGTGATACTAGTTGTTGATTCTCAGAATGATTTGGTAAAGGTACCAAACGTAATAGCTCCTGGTTTATTAGAAAATAAGAAATTTTTGCAAAGGTTAGGAAAAGAAGTTGAGAATTCTCTGTTAGATACAAAAATATCTGATTATCGGGCTACTATTAAAGTTGTGCGTGAAATAATCCGTAATGCTTTGAAGCGTAATAGAAAAAAGCCTTATATTAATGTTCAAATAGAGAGAATATCCTAGAAAAGGTATTTATGGAATTAAGATATATGGTAAAATCATATATAAAAAATTATTTTAAGCTAAAATCAATGCAGAAAAGACTGTCAGATGGATGTGTGAAACTCTAGACTTGTGCATAGTATTTCAATTTACACAATGATAGTATATAGGTTAGTGATATGATTTTAGGTGTAAAAGTTCTAATTATCTTCTGGTCGACAAGGCATGTGACAGTGATTTTCATCATAAAGCAAACGGAAGGTCATAGCATGTAAGTTATTATTTTGTCAAAGAAGAATTACAAAGGATGGGATTAGTTTTTTTGAAAATGCTTTTCTATAGATATTCGCTTTGTGTACAAATGTGACTAAAAAACTATACTTGTGTATGTATGGCATAAAGCAGCTGCTATTGCATCTGATTCATCATGCGTTAAGTTTTTCTTATCTAAACTTTGAATTGACATAAGTATTATTTTCATCATTTGATCTTTGTTTGCATGTCCATTTCCTGTGATACTTTTTTTTATGTTATTTGCAGAATAATGGCTAACTTTACTGACACCAAGTATTGATAGTGAGAGCAATAGAGCTCCCCTAGCTTGGCATAAATTTAGTGAAGACTGTGGATTTTTGTTTATAAATGTTTCTTCAATTGCTGCTTCAACTGGTTTATATTTATCATATACTAAAATGAGTCCTGAATGTAATGCATTCAGTCTTTTTTCTATTGGTAAATTTATTTGTGTTGTGATTTTTCCACTATCTAGGTAACAAATTTTTTTTCCATTAAGGGAAATTATGCCCCACCCAGTGCAGTTTAGTCCTGGGTCTATGCCTATAATATTCACTTTTATATCCAATTTATGCTATCAAATGTGTTACATTGGTCGCATGTATGGTACCATTTCTTATGTCTTGTATAACAGTTAATGCATTGCCAGCAGCTTTTGTTGTTTTTTTGTTGCTTTTCTTCTTCAAAGGAAATTTCTTCTATGTTGCCGCCAAGCTCCAAATATAAATCTAAGATATCTGAGTGTGATTCTTTTTTGTACTTTTTTAGTAGTAGTGATAATGCTTTTTTTGTTTTTCCTATTTTATTGTAAATCTGTGCTTGCAATAGTGTTGTTGCGAGTAAGTCATATGAATTATTTAAATAATTGAGGGCTTGGTCATAATCTTGTTTTGAGTAACATTCATGGGCTAGTGCATGGTAGAGAGTTGAGATCCTTTTTCTTACATCATATTTTAAATGCAAATTAAACTTTTTTGTTTTTAGAAATGCTTGCAATGCATCTTCATATTTTTTTGTATGGCAAAAAAATTCTCCTTGTTTTGCTAATGCCCAACCTTCTTTTGGAAATAGTGTAGTGATTCTGTCAATTACGCTTTCTACTTCTAATAAATGTCCGCTTTTGTATGCAATGTCTAATAATTGATTTAATGCTGTTATTGTTAGTGTGCCACCAGCTTCAACTATATTCCTTAAATGTTTTTTTGTTTTATTAAGATCATTTTTTAAAAATGCTACGTTTGACTTCATTAAACTTATTATCGGTTGTCCTTTTAGAATTTTTTGTGCACTTTTTATTGAGTAATTAGCTGATTTAATATCGCCAGCTTTGATGTATGTTAGCGCATTTACAGCACTTGTGATAGCTGATATATTGTTTGCGAGTCTTCTATTTTTTCCAGCTTTATAGTATGTCATAAATAGTTTTAAGAAGATAATTGTGATTGCAATCAGTATAGGTATAAAAAATACTAGTTCAATGCTAATTTGATAACCAAACCAATCTATGCTTATCAAGCCATTATTCTGCAAGAGCCAAAAAATGAGAGCTGTAAATAGTAAAAAATATAAGATGAATTTAGTCATGCTTGATCTTGATAAGTTTTAAGAAATTCATGTACATATATGTAATCCATCAGATTTTTCCTCCATTTTTGCAAGTGTAACTGTATAGTGATAGGTAAAACGTCAATAATTTTTATTGCTGCTTCGAAATTTTGCAGTGACACCTGATGTGACAAGGAGTTGATTTGTTGTTCTGTGTTTTTATCTTTTCTTACGATAGTTATCCACTTAGCAAGGAAGTTATTTCCTATATTGATGTTTTCTGAAGTTGATATTGAAGGCAATAAAGATAAAAAAAATTCTTCTTGTAATTCTTTTACTGTATTAATTCCTGATCTTGCTATCTCAAGAAGATATTGGTCATTTTCTGCATTAAAGTCAGTTGAAATAATGTTTTCAAATGGTTTACCATTATTTATTGTATCATAAAGGATGATTTTTATTATATGTTCAGAGGTTTCTGGTAATTCACATTTTTGTCGTGTGTTGAATAAGCTGTAAAGATTTTTTACCTGACTACTGATATGACCTGTCATATTTAGTGTTTGTGTATTGATTACATGTTTGAGGTTTTGCGCCATAAGTATATGATGTGTGATGAGGAAAATTGTGAGCAGAATCATAAAGCAAAGATAGCGTTTTACTATTCTAAACATTCTTGATTTCATATTCATATTTACCTCTATTCAATGATATGTGAATCAATTATCTTATGTTGCGTGTTAAAAGATTCTAATTTCCAGTTATTATTAGCTTGTCGGCTAATTATAGTAAAGCCAAATCCTTCCTTAGTGGAGTTGTCTGGTATTTTGTCAAGCTTGGTTCCGCTATTACCAATTATAAATTGTTGCTTACCTATGTTTTCTGATCTCTGAAATATATGAATGTGACCTGAAAATATGGAATTGATATTGTCTGCTATAAGGTTAGGTTTTGTTTCAGTTTTTATCTTATTATTTCTAGAATGCCATAAAGGTCTATGTGTTAAGAGCCATGACCTTTTTCCTTCTGATAGTTTGTTTATCTCATCTATGTCTTTTTGTGAAAGCACAGCACTAGCTGAATCTGCTATTATTAATCGTAAATCACTTGAAATATCAATTGTATATGTGGGAGTATTTTTTTCACATTGATTTCTATAATCGAAAAAATGTGACCAACCATTTCCACCTCGTGAACAAGATTCATGGTTTCCACGAACCATTATCCAGGGTGCGCTTTTTAATAATTGTTTTGCAGGGATAAAAAACTCTCGATTCCATGTTTCTGTAGTGTCTCCTGTAGGTTCATTCTTACATGAATTTGATAAGCAGAATTCACGATAAAAATAGTCACCGACATGTATAACAAGATCTGGTTTATGTGTTGCTGCTATATCTATGACTTGTTTAAAGGGCCAGTTTTTCTGACAATCTTGTAAATATATTCCTTTTAGTCTGCAACCTGTATCTCCTATGATTGCTATTTTTTGTGGCTTGCGTGTAAAATTTATTTTTTTACCTTCAAATTCTATTGATTCTACAGAGTTTAAAACAGCATCACCGTTGAGTGCTAGCATACAACTTATGTTTTTCATATTTTCGTGCCGATTAGAGTAGATAGACATTTTTCTATCAGTATCGTTAATATTAACTTTAGGGCATTCTTCTTGGTCAGTAACGACTCTGAACCATATTTCTTGATCTGGCATGAATTGGAGCCAGTATATGCTTTCTGCAAGCAAAACTTTTTGTGTGTGTAACAATAAAAGAATAAACAAATATTTACTAAAATATTTCATGTTATAAGAAGATTAGAATTAATACTTGCGCTTGATACGGTAATACCAATAGCTTGTAATAGCAACAAATATGCTATAATATCACTAGTTGCTACTGAATTGCTAACTGTGATTAAATGCTTATGTAAATACTGCCCGGTGTAGGTAGGGTTGAGTAATATATATATATATAGTTTACTCTCCATTGTAGAGCTTTGTTACACAATAAGATAGTAAAAAAATTATAACAATTAGCTTTTTCTGTCATTATGTAGAAAGATTCGTGTAACAAATTATAGTGAAAGCTATTTCAGTAGCAAATATTGGAACTGTGGATGGAATAGTCGAGGTTTTCGATAAAAAAGCTATCGATATAAATCCAGTATATTGTTTGTTTATTTTTGTAAATATGTAAACTTTTGTAGAAAGGAAGGTAGAGATTAGTATATAAATTGTGATTTTATTTAAATGAAACGAAATACTATATTTGCATTGTCAACAATATTTGGTAAGTCAGGAGTTGCTGTTATACGGATTTCTGGTCCAGAGGCGCGTATGGTTTTTGAACATTTGCAGATTAAAAAAAAAGTTATCTCTAGGCAGGCTACTCTAGTTACATTATATGATAGCGAAAAACAACCAATTGATAAGGTATTACTACTTTATTTTTGTACGCCTAATAGTTTTACTGGGGAGGATGTAATTGAGTTTCATACTCATGGCAGTAAAGCAGTAATAAATATTTTATTAAAAGAATTGGGAAAGATATTTAGAGTAGCTGATCCTGGTGAATTTTCTAAAAGAGCTTTTGCAAATAACAAGTTAGGTCTTACTCAAGCTGAAGGTTTAGCAGATTTGATTGATGCTGAGACTAAGATGCAGGTAAGGCAGGCAATGCGGCAAATATCAGGAGAATTGAATAGTTTATATAATAACTGGCGTAACCGACTTATTACAATTATGGCTGAGCTTGAAGCTTATATAGATTTTCCTGATGAAGATATTTCTTCTAGTGTTTTGTTTAACATTAAAAAAAATGTTGATTGTATTTTGGCAGATATGAAACTTCATTTAAGTGATGATAAACGTGGGCAAAAATTAAGGAATGGTTTTTATATTTCTATTATAGGTAAAACTAATTCTGGTAAATCTACATTGTTTAATTTTTTGGCTAAGCAAGATTTAGCTATTATTTCAGCTATTTCAGGTACTACACGTGATGTTTTGGAAGTTCAGTTGGATTTAGAAGGTTATCCAGTGACAATATGTGATACTGCTGGGATAAGAGAAACGTTAAACCCAATTGAGCTTGAAGGGATTGTAAGAGCAAAAAAAAGAGCAAGTGAATCAGATTTAATATTGGCTTTATTTGATATAGAAGATCTGCCAAATATGGATGAAACTACGAAGTTAATGGCAAAGGAAAACGCAATATATGTTGTAAGTAAAGCAGATGAGTTGCCTGGAGATGTTGAAGTTTTGGTAGAGGATAAAAAGTTATTACCTATCTCAGTGCATTGTAATAAGGGTACAAAAGAGCTAATTAAAATAATTAGTGATAGAGTATCAAAAATGCTAGGGCAATCAGAATTACCAATTATTACTAGGGAGAGGCATCGTCAAGCGATTGTACTTGCTTCTGAAAATTTAAAAAGATATAATCAAGTTAGTGATGTAATATTAGGTGCAGAGGAATTGCGTACTGCGGCAAATGTTTTAGCACAAGTTACTGGTCATGTTAGGATTAATGATGTGTTAGATAAGCTTTTTTCCAGTTTTTGTATAGGTAAGTAGAGTTATGCACATAATATTGATCGTTTTGCTAATGTTATGCGTTCTTTTAACAATTTTTGTTGGATTATGTACAAAAGATAGAAACATTAGTAATAAAATGATGTTATTACGAGTTATTTTACAGGCATTGGCATTATTTTGCTTAGTTATAACATAGGGTATTTCTTTTCTGTTGCTTCAAACTCTTGATTGGCTTTCTATTATCACTTTTTTTTACCATCTGTAGTGTTATTGCTTTTGTTTTGTCATAAATAATTCTAGTAATATTGTCTTGTTGAAGAAAAAGAAGATAATTCTTTTTTACTATAAAATTATACTTTGCCTTTTCATGATTGTTTTCTGTTGTACTTTTTTTTAATCAGGATGCTTTGTCAATTGACCAACTGAATTATATATTATTAAAGCAGATTAAAAAAATATATGTTCTGAAAATACAAACACTATGAATAAACTGTGTACAATGTCAGAAATACTTTATGCTTTTTGTATATCAACTTATAGAAGATGTGATATTAATATTTGATATACAGGAATTTCTTATTGACAATAATTATTGAATATACACGTATTATTATTGTATTGTCGATCAACATACTTTGATAGTAATTTAAATTAATTCCAGATTATATTCTCAGCAGAAATATTATGATAAATATGGCTGGAGATTATCACCTAAAGATTGATGTATGTTGGTATTGATTGTTGGGAGAATTTTTGTAATGTGAAAAAAAAATCGCTTAAATATTGTAGCATAACTACTCAGTTTTCTTTGATGTAACAATACATCATGATGATCCGGAGTTTTTTGCTTTTCCTTCAGGTTTATCAAATTTTATGCATTTGAAGTAATCAGGTGTTATTTTTATAACATCAGTGATTCACCGATAAATAATCGAATAAGGGCAATTAAAGGTTGTATCTAGCGTGAAAAATGTGGATGGTTGCACAAAAAACTTTTTACCACTGTTTAAAGGTTATTGTATCGAACATTACTTACATAAATATTTCTACGAACACCCCCAAGAAAAACTCCACAGTTATGATTTCATAAGTCACAAAAATTTTGCTTATTTTATCTAAAATTCATCTTTTTTTGCCTGATTAATATTTATTGTTAAACTATTCCTTGTTGTTGCATCGTTTTTTTACTGTCTGAATTGAGAGCTTTTACTGCGTCTGCAGCAGTTATGCTCGATAACAATTCCGTTTTTTCTTTATCACTTGTATTACTATCTCTATCAGAGCTGATTGCTTGAGCAGTTTCTTTATCATTGCTAATGGGATGATCATTACTTTCTACGGATATATCAATTTGTTGGTATCTAGTTTCCGTATTGTGTTCCTCATTACCAGAATAAGACTTGTTATCAAAATATTCCTTAATGCTAAACCGCGAGTATCCACGGGGCTGATGCTCTTTCTTACGATTACTACGGACAGCTACATTTCCCGTTTGGTTTCTACAACAATTGAGTGCCTTATAAATCCATGAATCTTCACGAGACGGAGCACGGTAGAGTTGTACAGCACATACTATTGTAGTTATTATTAATATCGCAATAACAATAGAGATTAGGATAAGAGTTTCATAGGAAGTGTGATAACTGTTGCTTAATGTTTTGTTTGCTCCTCTCCATATTTCCTCATTAGTAGATAATTCTGAAAAGGTACGCTGAAGGAAACGACATTTTGTGTCATTAGGACCACATTCTACTGAATTACCAGATGAATTTCGGCTATAATGATCAATAGGAAAACCGACAACATTCCCATTTGTACTACTATTATATTGCATAAGAAAATTATTGTTTATTAATAATAGTATTTAATAGATAAGTATATTAACATTGTCAATATTCTTCTGTAAAATTTGTCTTATGGTTGTTGCAATAGTTATTATAGAAGGCTGCTCTTTTTGAAAGAAATTAGTAATAAAAAACTTTATTTTAGCATTAAATCTTTTTTAAAGAGAAGGTTATCTTTATCTACAATGTAACTATTATTATTAGTACTCTATTGGTTAGAGATTCATAAGTGTTAACTCCAGATTTAAAATGTTTTATGCTGTACACATTAATTAGCCTAGACTATATTTTGTGATTATAGATTTTTTCTAATAAATAATTGATGGATTTTCATAATATGGCCAGTGCTATTAGAGTTTTGTCTCTTGATGCTGTTGCAAAAGCTGAATCTGGTCATCCAGGAATGCCTATTGGTATGGCTGATGTTGCGACAGTATTATTTTCTAAATTTTTGAAATTTAATTGTGCTGACCCAAATTGGCCGGATCGTGATAGATTTGTTATTTCTGCTGGTCATGGTTCAATGTTACTTTACTCTTTGTTATATTTAGCTGGTTATAAAGATATGACAATTGAGGAAATCAAAAATTTTAGGCGATTACATTCTAAGGCAGCTGGGCATCCAGAGCATGGATTAGCAGCAGGAATTGAGAATACCTCAGGGCCGCTTGGTCAAGGCTTTGCGAATGCAGTTGGTATGGCAATTTCAGAGCGAATTTTAAGTGCTCGTTTTGGTAATGATTTAGTAGACCATTATACATATGTTATTGCAGGTGATGGTTGCTTGATGGAAGGTATAAGTCATGAAGCTGCATCTTTAGCTGGGCATCTAGGTTTAGATAAGCTCGTGTTGTTTTTTGATAGTAATGATGTCTCCATTGATGGGAACACTGATTTGGCTGTTTCTGATAATTATTTACAAAGATTTGCTGCTTATGGTTGGCACATTTGTAGTATTTATGGGCATGATTACACTGAAATTGAAGGTGCAATTAGTAGGGCTAAATCAGAAAAAAGTAAGCCTTCAATTATTGAGTGTAAGACGATAATAGGCAAGTTCATACCAAATAAAGCCGGTACTTCAGGTGCTCATAGTTGGCCAATAAAGAAAGAAGAAATTTTAGGTATGCGTAAAAATTTAAATTGGCATTATGCACCTTTTGTTGTTCCCCAGAATATTTTAGATTCATGGCGAGATTTAAGCAGTATTGAAGAATATAACTTATGGAGAGAAAATGCTAGTAGTAATTTTATTGATTACATGGACTGTAAAATTTCTGAAAATATTTCTGAAATTTTATCTACAATAAATAGAGGGTCTTATGAGGCAACACGTAAATCTTCTGGAGATGTTCTTGATATACTTACAAGATATATACCGCAATTAGTTGGAGGTTCTGCTGATTTGAGTGGTTCAAATAATACAAAAGCTTCATGCATGAAGGTTATCAATAAGGATGATTTTTCTGGTTCTTATATACATTATGGGGTTAGAGAGCATGCAATGGCAGCTTGTATGAATGGTATGGCTTTGCATGGAGGGGTTATTCCTTATGGAGGTACTTTTCTTGTATTTACTGATTATTGCCGTCCAGCTATACGTCTTTCAGCATTAATGAAACAGCGTGTTATATACATTATGACACATGATTCTATTGGGCTTGGGGAAGATGGTCCTACTCATCAACCAATTGAGCATTTACCTTCATTGCGAGCAATGCCTAATACTTATGTCTTCAGACCAGCTGATGCTGCTGAAACTGCAGGAAGTTGGCTGTTAGCCTTACAAAGTGTGAAAACTCCTTCTGTTTTAGTTTTATCACGTCAGCCTTTACCTCAAGTATATTCTGGAAAAAGGAATATGGTCAGTTATGGTGGTTACATAATTTCAGAGTCTGAGCATGTGTTAAAAATTACTATTTTCGCAACTGGCTCAGAAGTGCAAATTGCGCTTGAAGTACAATCAATTTTAAAAGATAGAAATGTTGGTGTTCGGGTTGTTTCTATGCCTTGTATTGAGATCTTTGATCAGCAAAGTCAAGAATATAGAGATAGTATTCTGAAAAATGATAGTGTGAAAGTAGCTATAGAAGCTGCTTCTGGATATGGATGGGAAAAATATATTGGGCAAAACGGAAAATTTATAGGTTTAGATAGTTTTGGTGAATCTGCTGATTCTAAAACTTTGTATAAGCATTTCAGAATTACTGCTGAAGATGTTGTTAAGTTGTGTGAAGAGAAGATCAATTTATAGTTGGGGGATCCATTCTAATTTTGTATCATAAATTTTTGCGAGATATTTCTGATTTATTTGATCTTCTGAAAGTATTTTCTCTAATATTTCTATTATCTTCTGATTGTTTAAATTCATATCTTTAAAAGCATCATATAGACCTTTGAGCTTCCTTGTATTATTATCTTGAAAGTATGCCACTGCTAGATAAAATACATACTTTTGTTCATTTTGTGTTAAATCTTTCTGTGGAAAGAGACGGTATTGTAATTTCGGTTCAAGTAAATTAATTATTTCTTGCCAGTTATTTGATTCCCAAAATATATTGGCTCTAATTGAGTCTGCTTCTTCACTTGTATCATTTATGAGCAATGCTAACGCTATTTTATGCTCACCTAATTTTAAGAATGAATGGCTTTGTAAATAAATTGCTTCTTTTGTATTTATATCGTAGTCATAGAATAGTTCTATTATTTTTTTAGGTTTTTTATTCAAAAAATATAAGTTAGCTAACTTAATTATACATTCCTTTTTCTCTTTGCCTCTGAGTCTATATTTAACTAAGTGCTTTAAAAAGTCTGTAGCTTCTGAAATGAGGTTTACTTTAATTAGATAAGCAGTAAAATTAAGTGATATTTCAAGTCCTGTGCGGCCAATAGGTAATAAATTGTAGAAATTTATAAAAATGTCAATAACTTCTAGTGGTAGCATATTATCTACAATATTATGCTTGAAGAGATCAGTAAGTAATCTATTAATTTTCTTATTGATTTGAATTACATTCTTATGTTCACTAGAGCGTAAATGTATCTTTTTAAAAAGAGACAGTCCTTTACTATATTCCTGATTTTCTATATATATATCTCCTAGTGTTTCAAGCAGTTCTGCTTCTATATCTTCATTTCTTACTAGTACTCGTGCTTTTTCTAACTCATCAATTGCTTTTTTATAGTTTAACATGTTATTCTTGTATAGGTATGTTGTTCTATTAAGGATTGCTGCAGATTTATTGTAGTTATCTTGCCTATCTAGTGATATAGCTTCGTATATTGCAATTGCTTCGTTATGCTGGCCTGTCAGCATCATTTTATCAGCCATTAGAAGCATAAATGTATTGTGTTGATATTTTGATAACTGTTGTTTGTTTAGGAACTGTTCTATTTCTTCTACTATTTTTGTTTTTTGATTTATTATTGCCTGTTTTAGTGCCAGTAATGCAAAATCTATTTCATAGAATGAATAGTGTTTGATGAAATCAAATTGATTATGGTCAATTACAGTATTGTCATCACCAAGTTTTATGTTGATAATATTATACCAGAATACGGTTTCTGCAATCTGTTCATGGTTCATGTACTCTGTTGAGATTTTTCTGATTTCATTTAAAGCTTGATAATAAGCTTTGGAAAAGTAGAGTGAGGCGATATATAGGAATTTAAAATTATAGCTTTTGTATGCATCTTGATCTGTTTTTGTTATGTAATTTAGATATGACAAAGCTTCTTGAGTCATTTTATGTCCTAAAAAAAATTTAACTAAATTTAATCTTGATTCTAAAGATTGTTCTTTTATTATCTTGTTTTTTAAATATTTGGATTTTATTTGGAAATCCTTGTTGTCGTTAAACCATGTTTTGAATTGAAATATTGGTGTGTTTATATCTGGTGTATAAAGTAATTTTCTTACTTCGCTTTCTGGATAATAAAGATAAGATTTGTTTTCCTTTATTGATAATTCTATTTGATCAGATATTGCGTTTATGGCAATGCCATAGCATGAATCTAGTATATTAAAATCACTAATTTTATTATAATTTTCTATAGTAATAGGTTTGATTTTTGTTGGTAAAACTAATATTTTGTCATGAATATCAGGGTCGGTTATTTCCACATATTTACCACTCTTGTTTGAAATTTCAAACTCTACTTGTTTATGGTTGATATTTGGTGCAGAGATTGTAGTGGAATTGTCTGTTTTAGCAAAATCGATTTCTATATCTGATTCAGTGATAGTTAAGGTTGGGAAGTGATTGTATTTATTTTTTATCCTGAAAATTAAAAAATTGTTGTTTTGTATGATTTCATGTTGGGTATAAAGATGAGTTTTGTTGTTAAGTATCTCTTCAATATTTTCTTGATCTTGATTGAATACAAACCAAGTCCATGAGTTTCTTTTGAAAATTACTACTTCTAAATCCTTATTTTTATAATTATCTAAATAAATTTTGGCTGAGTAGGGGTTTTTTAACGAAGTGGTAGTCCTGTCTGACTTAAGTATTGATAGATCGACTGCATTCAAGTTTTTATGGATGAATATTGCAAATAAAAACAATATAAATATACGAATTTTCATTAATATTCAGAGCTCTTTAGAAAAATTATAAGTATGCTTTACGTATAAGACAATTGATTCAACTTAACGAAGTATTACTTTATATTGTTTCTTCTGATAGTTTACTGTGGTAAGAACGCCCGTAGATAGGTTAAGGCTGAAACTACTGCAGTATCTACTCTTAAAATTTCTTTTCCTAAGGTCATGTGTGTTGTGCCTTCATACTTTAGTTCGTTAACTGAAAACCCACCTTCAGGGCCAACCATTAAAACTACATTATTCATATTTGGGAAGACATCTTGTGGCCTTTGACTGGTTGTACTTGTATCACATATGACCAAATTTTTTTTGTACTTATTACAGGCTTCATAAAAGGTGATTATGTCTAGTACTTGCGGTATGTTCATCCTTTGACATTGCTCTGCTGCTTCTATGGCACATGCTTTTATTTTATTTGAGTTGATAGTTCTAATTGTTGTGTAATCTGTTAATATTGGTTGTAGTGTAGTGACTCCTAA
Source organism: Anaplasmataceae bacterium (assembly GCA_965207045.1). Lineage (GTDB taxonomy): Bacteria > Pseudomonadota > Alphaproteobacteria > Rickettsiales > Anaplasmataceae. The sequence continues at coordinate 181,925 of OZ242261.1, forward strand.
TTCTGTTGCTTGCCTTATTATATTTACCAATGTGCCCCGTTTGACTAATGGAAAGCATAGACATAGTTCATGAGATTCTAATTCTTGTTTAATTGTATTCTTTAAGGCTTTTATTACAGCATTTTTATTATCAATATTTTCTATTAAAGAAACCCATTCACCATCTTTTCCATTAAAAATATTTAAATGTAAACCATTTTTTAATCTCATTACGTTGCGCACATAATGAGTTTGCTTAATACTTAAATTAATTATTTTACTTTTTTTTATTTTATCACTAACAAATAATCGAGTTCTCCTCATTAAGACTTACTTAATTAACACCATACTAGAATCTATCATATTTTTTTTGTAATTATCAATCAAGATGTTTGAAGAATACCTTCTGTAATTTGCTTAATGCATTTGTTTTTCATGTTGAGACTATAGGCAAGTGTAGGAAATTTTGTAATTTTGTGCTACAATATGAAATATGGTATTTATAAGAATTTTTTTATGGCTACTGAATTTTCATACAGCAACAATAGAGCTGAAGTGGGTAGTGCTATTTTTAGTGGTGATTTGCCTAAGAAAGAAGCTTTTTTAAAGATTTTAACTCCTAATCCTTCTGGTGAGCAATTGGATTATACAGAGTTTAAAGAATTATTGCAGAATTTCCCTCATTCCGAGTATAAAAGCTTTGTTATTAATTACTGCAAGGCTTATGAAATAGAACATTCAAAATTATTTTCTCATTTGAATTCAAGTGAGGGAAAAATTACTGTATCATCGTTTGCTCAACTTCTTTGTTTGGATAGAAGATTGGAGGAAAGAATGGATACAGAGCTCTTAGAAAAAGGAGAAGCGCTTGTAAAATTACTTATGACTGGCTATCAGGGTTTGTCAAAGCAGTTTGCTAGTGAGGGGGATTTTAGGGTATTCAAGATCAAGTCTGTGGAAGATTACTACAATAAAGTTGCTGAGAAGCTAAGCAAAAAGAAGGTCGGAACTCTAGGGAGTATTAAGAATTTTATTACAGAGAAGGTAGAGGATACTTTTGGTATTGATTTATCTTCTGGTAACTTCTTAAAGTCAGTTATAAGTAAATTTAGTGGCGGTGATAAAGGTGATGACAAAGAGATTTCAAATACTGACTCTTCTGTAGATTTATTTAGTTCTATTTCCAATTTTTATAAGCTTTTAGGATCAGCTAAAATAGCTGGGTTTGTGCAGATTCCATTAGTATCTGGCTTGCTTAATCAAGCAGCAACATTTACTGTTGTGCTTACATCTTATTTACCTGTTACTGGTCCCCTTTATGTTGCTTATAAGTTAGGGTACCTACCTATTGGTGGCCCAAAAATAGAAAATTCACTTACTAAAGGTACAGCGCATAATCCTGAGTCTGATGACACTGTTGATCAGGTTGGTGTTAGTAAGGGCTCATTGGTAAAGCAAAGTAGTGATGAGTTCATGGATATTAAAAGTACAGCATCTGATCTTAGTAGAAATTTAAGGGATAATGGTGTTGGGGTTTATGCACAGTATGAGAAAGGAAAAGAATTTGTTTCTAGTGTTGAAGATGAAAGAAAGAATAGAAGAGAAGTGAAATTGGAAAGAAGTTAGTTAATTTGCATGCTTTAAATGCAAAGGTTTAGATTGTGTTTCAATGAGGTTTTTATTATTATTGACTCATGTTGAGTTTGTTGTAATAATAATCTTCACCAGTTGTTTTAAAGGTGAGAAAAAAAGTAGATAATGACAGTTAAAATAAGATTAGCAAGATTTGGTGCAAAAAAAAGACCTTTTTATAGAGTGGTTGTTGCGAATAGTCTTTCTCCTAGAGATGGTAAGTTTAAGGAGAGAATAGGGAGTTATAATCCTTTATTGCCAAGAGAGCATAAAGATAGGGTTGTAATTAATAAAAAGCGCCTTAAGTATTGGCTTAGTGTTGGTGCACAGCCCACTTCAAGAATACAAAAATTTATACAAGTGTATAATTTAAGTGTCTCTTAGGAGAGTTGCAGTAATAAATTCTGCACATGGTCTCATGGGACATGTATTTATCACGTCTTTTGTTACTAATTATAGTTCGCTGAAGGATTATTCTCCTCTAACTGATAAGAAAAGGGTTTATAGTATAATTAAGATTAGATTATCTGGTATGCGTATAATTGCAAAGATAAAAGGAGTTGATTCAAGGAATGATGCGGAGAAATTAAGAGGTATTGTTTTGTTTGCTGGTGAGAGTAAATTCCCTGTTTTAAATGAAGGGGAATTTTTTCATAGTGAATTGGAAGGTATGCGCGTTGTTTCAAATCAGGGTTTTGAATACGGGGTTATAAAAGGATGTTATAACTTTGGTGCTGGTGATGTCGTTGAGATTACATTGCGCAACTCAACTAAAACAATATTATTTCCTTTTGATAATGATTTTTTTCCATTTGTTAGTCGTAAGGATAAAGTAGTTACTCTTGTCTTGCCAGAAATAATATGAGTTGGCATGTTGATATAGTAACTTTATTTCCAGAAATCTTTCCTGGTCCTTTAAGTGTTTCAGTTTTAGGTAGGGCATTGAAAGAGGGAATTTGGTCAATTAACGTAATTGATTTACATGATTTTGCTGCAGATAAAAAAATTAGAGTCGACGATACACCTTATGGTGGTGGAGCAGGAATGGTGATTAGGCCTGATATTATTGGTAATGCTTTGGATTATTTGCTGGAGATAAGACCTAAAAATACCCCTATTGTTTATATGAGTGCTAGAGGAAAGAAGATGGTACAACGTGTTGTTGAGCAATTTTCTTTGTTAGAGAATATAATCATTCTATGTGGTCGTTTTGAAGGTATTGACCAGCGAGTTATAGAGTTATATCATATTAAGGAAATTAGTATAGGTGATTATATATTAGCTGGTGGCGATTTGGCTGCTTGTGTTTTAGTAGAGTCATGTGTTAGGCTACTGCCTGGTGTTTTAGGCAACAGAGAAAGTATTAAAAATGAGAGTTTTGTTTGTGATAGCCTTGAGCATTCGCATTATACCCGTCCATATTCTTGGAAAGGTTTGACTATTCCTAGTGTTCTTGTTTCGGGTAATCATGAATCAATTAGGGAGTGGCGTAGGAAGAATTCTGATGAGGTAACAACAGTCAATCGTCCTGATTTATTATGCAAGGAGTAAGTTGTATGTCTAATTTGTTGGACTATTATAATAATAAACAGATTGAAAGATTATCGGTTGGGAAAACTTTTCCAGGTTTTCGTGCTGGTGACAGTGTTCAAGTAACTTTGCGAATAGTTGATAGTGGTAGTGAGCGTTTACAAAAGTTTCTTGGTTTGTGTATAAAAAGAAAAAATAGGGGGTTAAATTCTTCGTTTGTATTACGTAAGGTTGATAAAAATGGTGGTTCTGTTGAGCGTTTATTCCATTTGTATTCTCCAGTGATAAAGGAGATAGAGGTGAAGCGTTATGGTGCTGTTCGAAGAGCTAAAATCTACTATATACGTAACGTGTTTGGAAAAGCTGCAAAAATAAAGGAACGCAGGAAAGTCATTTCTAATAGGAATTGATTAGTAAGAATTCTCTCTTTCTTGGGGAAACCATATTATATAATGGATTAGGGTTAAAGTAGTTTATGTTTAAGGTGATCATTCTTATAGGTTTGGTTTTAGTAATTGTTTGTATGGTGCGTTCAAATATTAAAAAGGATTTATGAAAGCTGAAGTTGTAACTAAATTAGTTCAGATTAGGGAAAATATGGATTTGGTTAGGAGGTTTCTTTGACCCTGATTGTAAGAAGAAAGAATTGTCAGAATTAAAGCTTCATGTTGATGACTCTGATATTTGGTCTGATAACGCAAAAGCACAGGTGGTTTTCAAAAGAATTTCGTTATTAGAATCAGAGTTAAAAAGTCTTGATGAGATGGAAGGTGAGTTGTTATATATTTCTGAGATGAATTCTCTTGCTGCAGAAGATAGCGATAAAGATTTATTTTTTGAAGTTGAGGAATTAGTAGATTTACTTCAAGATAAGGTCGAGCGTAAAAAAACAGAATGTTTATTTTCTGGTGAAGCTGATTTTAATGATTGTTTTATTGAAATACATGCTGGAGCCGGGGGAACTGAAAGCAATGATTGGGCAGAAATGCTTATGAGAATGTATATGCGTTGGGCTGAGCTTTATCATAAATTTCAGGTAGAGATTGTAAGTAAATTGGAAGGAGATGAGGTAGGGGTTAAATCAGTTATTATTAGGGTCGTTGGACAAAAAGCTTATGGTTGGTGTAAAACTGAGGTTGGGATACACAGACTTGTGAGGATTTCTCCTTTTGATGCAAACGCGAAAAGACATACAAGTTTTGCTAGTGTTAGAGTTTCTCCTATCACGAATGAATCTATAGAGATTGAGTTGAATGAAAAGGATTTACGTATAGATACATATAGAGCATCTGGTGCTGGTGGTCAGCATATCAATAAAACGGATAGTGCTGTCAGAATAACTCATTTTCCAACTAATATTGTAGTACAATGTCAAAATAATAGGTCACAGCATCGTAATCGTGCTGAAGCCTATGCAATACTAAGATCAAAGTTATATGAGCTTGAATTGCGTAAAAGGGAGAATATGAAAGAGAAAAAAGTAGAGATAGGATGGGGCCAACAGATTCGTTCTTATGTGATGCACCCATATCAAATGGTGAAAGATTTGCGGACAAGATATGAGACTGGTAATGTTGCTGCTGTTTTAGATGGTGATTTGGATAAATTTATATTTTTTGCTTTATCACATAAGTTATGAATCCTTTTTTGGAATTGAATAATTTGCTTAAGTTTGAGCTTGACGAATTGGAGTGTGTGGTTGCCAAGTACTATAAACATGCTGAAATTGATTTAGCAAATGATATTGTGGAAGATTTAGTTAATGCAGGTGGAAAAAGAGTTAGACCTATAATTTTGCTTATTTTGTGTAAAATTTTTGATTATAGTGGAGAAAAAGCAATAAATGCTGCTGCAGCAGTTGAGCTAATCCATATGGCAACTTTATTGCATGATGATGTTGTGGATGATGCGGATATGCGTAGGGGAATTCGAAGCGCAAAAAGTATTTGGGGGAATAAAGCAAGTATTTTAGTTGGTGATTTTTTGTTAAGTATTGCGTTTCAGTCTGTTATATCTTGTAATAACCAGAATGTTTTGCAAATTTTGTCTGATGCTACTTTCATTATTGCTCAGGGTGAAATTAAGCAATTGATTAACACAAATAATTTAAATTTGACTTACAAAGAATATTTAGAGGTTATTGGAGCAAAGACAGCGGAATTATTCAAAGCTTCTTGTGCTATTGCTGCTATTCTAACAAGTCAGAATTTAGCGCAATTGTCCGATTTTGGCTATTTCTTTGGTATAGCGTTTCAGATTACAGATGATGTAATAGATTACCAAATTGGTTCTGGTAAAGATTTAGGTAAAGATTTTTACAACGGGAAAGTGACTTTACCAGTTGTTTTTGCATATGAAAACGCTGATGAAAATGAAAAAGAATTTTGGCAGAGATGTATTATAAATTCTGAAGTTTATGTCGAAGATTTAGCTGAAGCTAGGGTTATTTTGCAAAAGCATGGAGCGCTGGAGAGATCATTAGAAGTTGCTTTTTGTTATATAAAAAAGTGTAAAAAAATAATTGTAAATTTTCCAGACAGCGAATTTAAAGCTACCTTAGGTAGACTGCTTCAGTTTGTTGTAAAAAGAAGCTACTAAAAAAGGCAAGTTTTAAGATAGTGAAAAGAAACTATAGAAAAAAGCAGGAATACTTAAAAGCTACGTCACTACACTACTATCGTCTTATTATAATCCTGCTTAATGAGTTGTTTTTGTCTATGTGTGTTCTGATCACTACTACTAATATAATAATTTGGTTTAATGATCAATTTACTTTCTTCTTTTTTATTTGTTTCTATATCAGGTTTAAGTTGTGCTCCCTTTATTATTCCCTCTGCCATATCTTTGGCATTGTAATAGAATACTTTTTTTTCTTCTTTTGTCACGAACTGTACTATATCATTTCCTATTAGATAGAATGTCCCTTGTGTTTGTTGCATAAAGCTGTTTTCTTTTCTGTTTACAGGCAATTCTGTTATTTCCTTAGTTTCATAATTACGAATATTTACCTTTTTATTGGTCGGTTTTGATTTTATCTCTATATCTTTCTCTAGTACGTTTTTAGAAATAGCAAAGAAGCTTATATTACCATTCTCTTTGTTAATGTCAACATTATGTTCTGCTGCTTCAATTAGAGTTTTCATTGTTATTACGCTATCAATGATGCATTCTTCTTTATTACCATCTTCATAAGTAATCTCTACTGTTACTAATGAAAGCCTGTCGAATCTGTATGAGCATTTTTTTACAGGCGTGTAATCTGTTACATCCTGGCACATGTTTTTCTCTACTCTTTTGCAGTCAGTCATTATAATATTAACAATTAGGCTAGATATTGCTAATAAAATCAAAGAGACTATGCTAATTATGTATGCTATAAGAAATTTCGAATGTATTAGTTGCTTGCATATGAACCAATACAATCCTATACCTGCAATTAGTGATACTATTCCTATGCTTGCAACTGTTATTGCTATTCTATTCTTTATTTTCATATACTATTAATATTATATTGCGTGGCAAAGAGATGATAATGTCAAATAAAAAATTCAATTTTAACATTGATTATTAATACATATATTATATGACAGAGAGATAATAATGTCAAATGAAAAACGCGCTTATTTTATTATTGAGTCTTCAGTTTCACTTTTTTTGATAAGGAGTAAAGAAATTTGGTTGCAGCTATAGTTCCGTTCGACATATAGTTTTCATGATTATCTTCAATTTTGTTTAATTCATAATGATAATTTACCATTATGCCAAAAGATTCTTGATAGCCTTTTTTTGTATTGTTGGCTTGCCAATTTATTTGTTTTAAGTTAGCTCCATTGCTCAAATGAAAATTAGCTACAGGGTCATATGTTTTTATACCTTTTTTTACGCAGAGTAAGTAATATGCACATAGATTAACTAATTCTTGCTTAATCTCTTCTTTGGTCATTTCCGAGCATGTGATAGCATCTTCTATTTCATTTTTTGTTTCTTCTTTATCAAAATCTAATGTTTCTATATTAGCTTTTATCCACTTTACAAAACATGGTATTGGGGAAAGTGTGATGAAATGCTTTATATTAGGTAATTCATGAGCAAGTTCTTGTACCACTTTTTTTATTAGAAAATTCCCTAGATTTATTCCAACAAGACCTTTTTGGGAATTTGAAATAGAGTAAAATACTGCAGTATTAGCTTTTTCATGCTGTAAAATTGGTGCTGACTCGTCAAGCAAATCTTGTATATTAGATGCAATGTTATTGTATAAAGCTACTTCCACAAAAATCAATGGTTCATCAGGCATTTTATAGTGAAAGAAAGCAAAGCAACGCCTATCTGAATCTAGGCGATTACGTAGATCATTCCAAGAACTAATTTGATGTACAGCTTCATATGCTATTAATTTTTCTAGTAAATATGCTGAAGATCGCCATGTAATACGTTGCATGTCGAGTAGACCTACGTCAAACCATAATAACAATATTTGGCGAATTTCGTTTTCTAATTTTCCTAGATTAGGGTTTTGTTTTACAATTCTTAGAAGATCAGCACGCATATCAACAATAAATTTTAAACCGTTTGTTAGTGCTAAAAATTGAGTAAAGATTTTCTTTCTTTTAGCATTCATAGCTTTCATTAATTTTTCTTGGTTTTTGTAATTTAATTTTTTGGACAGAGTTTCTAATAAATTTAGAATTTCTGCTTTATCTGTGTCAAAATTTTCTAATAATAGGGTAAAAAAACGCTCTTTGCCAATTTCTGACAACCCTAAATATGTTTTGCCTAGTTCAATTGTGTTGTTGCGTGCAGTTACCTCACCGCCTTTTGGGGTTATGCAATTTAACATTTGCTTTTTTATGCGCAATAAATCTTTTTTGGGTAAATCTGGATCAATAACACCAGCTATAGCTCTTGCTGTTCCGGTAATCTCATTCCATGCATACAGCAATCCATTTGTTGCACTTTTTGTTATTTTTGTGAAAGCACCTTGTTCAATTGGTATAATTTCATTGTTTAGCGACATTTCCTATTTTTTGTGTAAAAACATGTTGCAATCATATCACTGCTTAATATAATCTCAATTACATTTTGATATGTATGAATTTTCTGTTAATAAGGCTGGTTTTATTTGCTCATGTCTAGATCTGTTAAAGTGTTTAAGTACTTGACCTTTTTTGTGGTCTCTTTTTTGTTTCCTGATTTTTTAGAAGCAGTTCCTCCTCATAAATGGCAGTTTGGTTTTCAAGAGCCTGCAACTGATTTGATGTCTGGTATCAACTCACTTCATAATACAGTGATGTTAGTTATGGGATCTGTGATTCTTTTAGTTGTGTGCTTGTTGATATATGTTGTGATAAGGTTTAATAGAAAAAGTAATCCAATTCCTAGTCAGGTTTCTCATAATACTATAATTGAGATAATTTGGACGCTGGTGCCACTTGTTATTGTTGTCTGTATATCTTTTCCATCAATAAAGCTACTTTCTTATGCAGAACGTGTACCAGAACCAGATATGACTATAAAAGTTGTTTCATATCAATGGTATTGGAATTACGAATATGTTGATTATGATGGTATTTCTTTTGACAGTAATATTAAGTATGATGTTGAAGATGAGGGTTTGAGATTATTAGAAGTTGATAATAGGTTAGTTGTTCCAATTAATAAAAATATAAAGATACAAATTACATCTGCAGATGTAATACATAGTTGGGCTGTGCCCGCTTTTGGAATAAAAACGGATGCAATTCCGGGTAGACTTAATGAAACTTGGATGAATATAAAAAAAGCTGGTATTTATTATGGTCAGTGTTCGGAATTGTGTGGAAGGTTGCATGGTTTTATGCCTATAGCTATCGAAGCTGTGAGCGAGGAAGAATTTGATAAGTGGATGAAATCGGCTAAAGAAAAATTTTTGTAAGGGGTGTGGTTTATGAGTGATATACCAAGAGGTATTAGAAGATGGTTATTTTCAACTAACCATAAGGACATAGGTACTTTGTATATTATTTTTTCAGTATTTGCTGGAGTTGTTGGCGCTTTCTTTTCTGTTCTGATGCGATTGCAGCTTATGCATATAGATGTTCTTTCTGGTAATTATCAGCTTTATAATGTTCTGGTTACAGGGCACGGTTTTATTATGGTTTTTTTTATGATAATGCCTGGTATGTTTGGGGGTTTTGGTAATTGGTTTGTTCCTTTAATGATAGGTGCTCCTGATATGGCGTTTCCGCGTTTAAATAATATAAGCTTTTGGTTGTTATTCTTCTCATTCATGCTTTTGCTTTTTTCTACTTTTATAGGTGAAGGAGCTGGAACTGGTTGGACTGTTTACCCTCCTTTATCTTACATTACTTCACACCCTGGTGAGTCAGTTGATTTAGCAATTTTTAGTTTACATATGGCTGGTTTATCTTCAATTCTTGGCTCAATAAATTTTATTGTAACTATATTTAATATGCGTGCACCTGGTATTACTCTTCATAAAATGCCACTTTTTGTATGGTCGATACTTGCTACTGCTTTTCTTCTAATTTTAGTTTTGCCTATTCTGGGTGGGGCAATTACTATGTTGCTTACTGATAGGAATTTTAACACTAGTTTTTTTAGCCCTTCTGGTGGTGGAGATCCTCTCTTATACCAACATCTTTTTTGGTTTTTTGGTCACCCAGAAGTTTATATAATAATTTTACCTGCTTTTGGTATTGTTAGTCAGGTTATATCCACTTTTTCACATAAACCTGTTTTTGGCTATTTAGGTATGGTATATGCAATGGTTGGTATTTCTGCGCTTGGTTTTATAGTTTGGGCTCACCATATGTTTACTACAGGTTTAAGTATACAAATCTTGGCATATTTCAACATTGCAACAATGATAATAGGAATACCAACAGGAATAAAGATATTTAGTTGGATTGCTACTATGTGGGGGGGATCTATAGATTTAAAAACGCCTATGTTATTTGCAATTGGATTTATATTTCTATTTGTTGTTGGGGGTGCTACAGGTATAATTCTTTCTAATGCAGTATTAAATAGGGCATTGCATGATACTTATTATGTAGTTGGGCATTTTCATTATGTTATGTCATTAGGTGCTGCTTTTGTTATATTTGCAGGTTTTTATTACTGGATTGGTAAGATATCTGGAAAGCAATACAAAGAGTGTTTAGGTAAAATACATTTTTGGCTTACTTTTTTGGGAGTAAATCTTACGTTTTTGCCTCAACATTTTTTAGGTTTAGCTGGTATGCCAAGGCGTATTCCTGATTATCCTGATGCGTTTATTCCATGGAACTATGTTTCTTCTATTGGTTCTTTGATATCTTTTGCTAGTATTATGTTTTTTATATTTATTGTTTTTCATACTTTGAAATATGGAAAAAAAGCACCAGATAATCCATGGGGTGGTGACACTTTAGAGTGGAGTTTATCATCTCCACCTCCTTTTCACTGCTTTGAAACAATACCCAATTTGAACGAGGAGAAAGAAGATGGGTTATACTAATTATTTAGGAATTGAATCTTGTTATAACACAAGGGTCATTGACTATGTGCAGTTGTTAAAACCTAGGGTGATTTTCCTTGTTATCTTTACTGCGATAATAGGCATGTTGATTGTTCCTGTGCCTATTAATCCTTTATTATTCTGTGTTGCTTTATTGTGTATATCAGTTGGGTCTGGTGGTGCTGCTGCTATTAATATGTGGTATGATAGTGATGTAGATGCGATAATGGAGAGAACAAAATCTAGGCCTATTCCGTCGGGGCGTGTTAGCAAAGAAAATGCTTTAGAATTTGGTGTTGTTTTATCTCTGATCTCAGTTTTCACTATGGCTTGGTCCATAAATTATATATCTGCTGCACTACTTGCGGTTGCTATTCTATTTTACTCTGTTGTTTACACTATTTTTTTAAAGAGGTATACGTATAACAATATTGTTATTGGTGGTTCTGCTGGAGCATTAGTTCCTATTATTGGTTGGTCTGCTATGACTGGAAGTTTGAGTATAGAGCCTGTTATCTTGTTTTTTATTATTTTTATGTGGACACCACCACATTTTTGGGCGCTTTCTTTATTAAATGTTGATGAGTATAAGAAGTGTAAAATTCCTATGTTGCCGGTTGTAAAAGGTATTGCTGAAACCCGGAAATTTATATTAATTTACTCATCTTTGTTAGTCCCTACCACTCTGCTGATGTGTTTGTTACAATTGAGTGGCTGCATTTATAATGTAGCGGCTATTACTTTGGGGTTGATTTTCTTATATCTTGCTTATGCTGTATATAGGAAAGATTGTCACCCATACAAATTATTTAAATTTTCTATTTTATATCTTTTTTTGATATTTATATTTATATTCCTTGATAAATTATATGCTTTATAGGAGACATGAGCAGCAGAAGTGTAAAAATTTTGTCCTTTTGGCTGTAATAATTATTATGGTTGTTTTGTTTTTTTTTGTGGCCATGGTCAAGATTAGTTATACTCTACCATGAAGTGGCGTTTCTTTTTAGCTACTTTTTTATTAACTTTTCCTTTTACTGTATTAGCTCTTGAAGTAACAGCAACTATTTTTCCAATGTATTGGTTGCTTACTGAAATCATGTCAGGGGTTGCTAAACCTAATGTTCTGGATATTAATACTTCTATTCATGATTATCAGTTGACTCCAAATGCTGCTAAATTATTAGAGAGTAGTAATTTGGTTTTTTATGTGAGTAAAAATTTTGAGCCTTTTGCAAAAAAGTTGCATTCAGTTAATTGGATTGAAGTTATTGCTGAAATTCCAGAAGATGAAAAAATTGGAAATGATATCCATATGTGGTTGGATCCTGGTCTTATGCAGAAAGTAGCAATGTTAATGGCTAGATTGTTAACAAATTTGGATGAGAAAAATAAAGATCTTTATGTTAGTAATGCACGTGCTTTGGTGTTTCATATTGATGAATGTGTGAAAAAAATAAAGAAAATGTTAGGTGCTGTGCGAAATGTGAATTACGCAGTATCACATGATGCTTACTTATATTTTACAGATTATTTTGATATTCCATTAGCAATTAAATTATCTCGTAATAACGATCATTTAGTTAGCATAAAAAGTATACAGCTGTTACGGAATATGGAAAGGTCTGCTCTATCTTGTATCATCTTAGATTCTAACCATATGGTGAAAGTTCCTAATGATGTTTTGCTCAAGAATAAGGTGATAAATATAGATCCATTAGGTAGAGATGTAATGACCAATAGTTATACTGATTTCTTGTTGGGGATTGCTTATAAATTTCAAGAGTGTTTTAAATAGTATGTTAAAATTGCAAGAAATTTCAAAATATTATGAGCATTGTGGAGTTAGGGAATCTATAATAGACAATATTAGCTTTTCGGTTGAGTTAGGAGAGATTGTTGCTTTAACCGGTTCCTCTGGTTCTGGAAAAAGTACTGTGCTACAAATAGCTGGTCTTCTAGATAAAGCGAGCTTTGGTAAGGTATTTTTTGGTGGGAGAGATTGTTCTAGTCTTAGTGATTACGAACGTACAAGGTTGCGTTGTAGTGATATAGGCTTCATTTACCAGTCCTATAATTTATTATCTGATTTTTCAGTTTTACATAACATTATTATGCCTTGTATGATCTTGAAAAGACATTGTGTTTATGAAAGAGCTAAAGAAGTTGCGTATAGGTTAGGAATATTGCATTTATTGTATAAAAAGATAAACTGTCTTTCTGGTGGAGAAAGGCAAAGGGTTGCTATAGCGCGTGCTTTAGTAAATTCTCCTAGATTGATACTTGCAGATGAGCCTACTGGAAGTTTAGATCACAAAAACTCAATGAAAGTTTTTTCGTTATTTATTAATAGTGTGAAAGAACAAGGTTCTGCAGTTATAATAGTGACTCATGATAAGAGTCTAGCATCGCAGGCTGACCGAGTATTTGATTTGGAAGATGGAAGTTTGAATGATTAAAGTATTTGTTTTATTAAAGTAGAGGAGGTGCTATAATATTTGTAGGTTTAAGTGTAAAGGAATGCATGATATAGAAATGATTAGAAATTCTCCAGAGTATTTTGATAGAGAAATGAAGAAAAGGGGTTTTGATGTTATTGCTAATAAAATTTTGAAATTGGATAGAAAAAAACGACAAACTATAACTGATTTACAGGTATTGAGAGAGAAAAAAAATGCGATAGTAAAAAAGATTGCTGAGATTAGGTCTCAAGGTGGGGATTTTAATGTTTTGTTGCAAGAAGCTAAGAAAGTTTCTACAGAAATCAAAAATCTTGAAAGCTTACAGAATGATACAGAGTTACATGATTTATTGTCAATGTTACCTAATATAGCTGATGATGTTGTCCCAATAGGAGTAGATGAAACATCAAATGTTGAGTTAAGGAGGTATAAGAGACCGAAAAAATTTTCCTTTAATCCTAAGCCACATTATGAGTTGGGAGTTGAAAAGGGTTTGATGAATTTTGAGGATACTAGTAAAATATCAGGTGCAAGATTTGTAGTAACTACTGGAAACTTGGCAAAGCTGGAACGTGCTTTGGTTAATTTTATGCTTAATTTACATAATGAAACATTTGGTTATACAGAGATAAATCACCCGTGCTTAGTTTTGGATAAAGCTATGTATGGTGTGGGGCAGTTGCCAAAATTTGACAAAGATTCATTCAAAACAACTAATGGATTGCGGTTAATACCAACTAGTGAAGTATTTCTTACAAACCTTGTTGCTGATAAAGTTTTAAGTGTAGATAATTTACCTTTGCGTTTTACTTCTAGTTCTGTTTGCTTTAGGTCTGAGGCTGGTAGTGCAGGGCGTGATACGAGGGGTATGATTCGTCAGCATCAGTTTAATAAAGTGGAATTAGTTAGTATTACTGAGCCAAAGGATTCAAAAATGGAGTTAGAGCGTATGACTGGAGCTGCTGAGGAGGTGTTGAAATTGCTTGATATACCTTATAGAGTTGTGTTATTATCAACTGGTGATATGGGTTTTTCAGCAAAAATGACCTATGATATTGAGGTTTGGTTGCCATCACAAAATATGTACAGAGAAATATCAAGTTGTTCAAATTGTGGTGATTTTCAAGCTCGTAGAATGAAAGCACGTTACAAAGATAAAAATGGAAAAATAAATTTCGTACAGACATTAAATGGTTCTGCGCTTGCTGTTGGTAGAACGGTAGTTGCTGTTATGGAGAATTATCAAAATGAGGATGGTAGTATTACTATCCCAGAAGTATTGCAGCCATTTATGGGTGTATCACTGATTTAATAATTTCTGATAAAGTGGAAAAATTTCCTTTTGGAAATTTTCTTTCGTAACCATTCCTTCTATTTTCCATATAATTTGTCTATTTTGATCTATAAGGAAGCTTTGTGGTAAACCAGATATGTTAAGTCCTTTTTGTATCACTCCTCTTTTATCAAAACCAATTGCAATATATGGGTTGCCATGTTTTTCTAGAAATCTGTTTACTTCTTTTTCACTATCAACATAATCGATTCCGTATAATGGTATTTGCTCTTTTATTGATAGTAGAAAGGCGTGTTCTTCAATACATGCTGTGCACCAAGAGTTAAATACATTTAGTAGATAAGCTTTTCCAAGGAGTGCATTGCTATCAAAGTAATTGTTTTCTTCAAGTGGCAAAGATGGTAGGTATATTTCCACAACTTTTTCTGTTTTATACATACTAAAAAGCATTGCAATTACAAAAAATACCAAAATTATAGCTAGGTAGTACGTTTTTTTTATTTTGGGCATGATAACTACTTTTTTAATACTGATTATATTTAGCATGTGTTTAATGCGAAAGCAAAAACGTGTTGGTCAGTTTCTACTGTACTATAATACATTTATCAGATTTTAAAAACTAATTTATAATCTGGTTTGTCTCTTTTATAAGCTAAGTTAAGTTATATGATATTGAATCTATGTAGACTGTGTATATCTGTCTTCTAGGTATGTTAACTAGACGTACTTGTTTATTATTGTTTAAGAAAAGGAGAGAATATGAGTTTACTTACACGTAGAAGTTCGAATGTTAATTATACTGATGATGGCGTTGCTCCTTTGCAACGTGAAATGAATCGTTTGTTTAGTAATTTTTTTGGTGACTTTGGTTTGCCAAGTATAGAAAGTGAAAGATTTTCCGCAACTCCAGCTATTGATATTGTAGAAAATGATAAGGCTTACCGTGTTAATGTCGAGCTTCCTGCCATAAATAGTGAAGATGTAGATATTAGTATTAATGAAAATTATTTAACAATAAAAGGAGAAAAAAAAGAGGAAAAAGAGGAGCATAATGGTAACACAGTAGTGCGTAGTGAACGTTATTATGGTAGTTATCAGCGTACTATTTCATTGCCACAAAACGTTGATACTGATAAAGCAAAAGCAAGTTTTGAGAAAGGTGTGTTGACTATTGAGATACCTAAAAAAATTGAAGCTCAATCGAAATCACGTAAACTAAAAATTAGCCGTATTGCAGATTAAAAAAAGAACCATGTTTCTGTTGCGTTAGAATAGGAATCTTTTATGATCACTTTGATATCTGAGTTTTGAGTGAAGTTAGTTGATGTCCTCTACTCACAACTGAGTACAACAACTAACCAAAAGCCTGACTGAGTTATGTCTTTCCAACATAATGCCTTTATCACGTCAGATATCATGATATTGGAAAGGCGAACACAGTAGGAATGGAATTGATAACAATATCAAAATTCCTTTCTAATCGCTTTTTTTTATTGACTATAAAATTTACTCAAAAAGATAGCTGGATTTCGTTTACTTGATTGACTTTTGTGTTATATTTAGTGATGGTTTGGGCACATTATCAAGAACTTGTTCAAGCTCTTTTTTAAATCCTTGGAATTCTTTTCTTTCTACTTTTTTTTACTTGAGCTTCAGTACCTTCTCCTATTGTTGCTGTTTCTAGCTTATTGAATGCTAAAAATAATTCTTCTTATTTCTTGCTTATTAAGGTATCCATCGAATTGTTGAACTGGTCTCACCAACAGTAAGTTTTTTATCTCCTGTTTCACTCTGCATTTGTTTTTCTATATTTATCTATTTTTTCTCTTAATTGCCTACTTTTATAACAGAAGATCTTAGAAACACGTATAATCCATTTACTCCCAGATCGTTATTAGTATAATTGCCTAAACAAAGCTCTACTTTTTTTGTTAACTTTTCTCCTTGTACACTTCACACTAAACTAACACAATAGATTATATATGAAGTATATTAAATTATCAAATAAAACTATTTTGAATTGAAATTCATATGTTCTTGCATTGCTACGACTTTAAAGCTGTTGAAGGAGGGTAAACTGTGCTTTAGAGAAATCTTTTATATTCTGTAATATCTTTACATATTTTTTTAAATTCTATACTTATTTTCTAATAAAGTGTGGTTGGTCAAAAGCACATTTCTTGCTTTGACTAATGATTGTTCTTCATTATATCTCTACGTTCTTCCAATTGTGATGTTAAAAGAAACCTCTGAAGAGGTTTTAATCACACATATAAAAGAAATGGGTGATTTTTTTGTTTTATATGTGTGTATTGCTACTCTTTTTTTATTTGGACATTTTTACTAATGTTTGAATAGTTTGTTTTTCTTGATCATTATTAAGCTTAGCCCAAAAAAGACTGTTGTCATGGTAACCATAAAGTGATATGTTGTCGTCAATTCTGTCTCATATAAGCGGAAATAGCTCAGGGGTAGAGCATAACCTTGCCAAGGTTAGGGTCGAGGGTTCGAATCCCTTTTTCCGCTCCATTTTTTTGTATGACGTTTTATAACAGCATTTTTAATGAAGCTATAAGGAAAGTAAAAGAAGAAGGCCGTTATCGAGAATTTACTAACCTGAGTCGTATTTCTGGTGAATTTCCTTATGCTTATGATCGAACAAACAATAAGAAAGTAATAGTTTGGTGTAGTAATGATTATCTTGGTATGGGGCAAAATCCAAAAGTTATATCCCAGATGTGTGATGTTGTTAGTGAAATGGGTGCTGGGGCTGGTGGAACACGTAATATTTCTGGAACAAATAAGGAGGTTATGGGCCTTGAGGTCAGTATAGCTGACTTGCATAAGAAAGAATCAGCATTGTCATTTGTATGTGGCTATGTTGCTAATTATACTTCTCTCTATTCACTTTTGACGATTATGCCAAATTCAGTGGTGTTTTCTGATGCACTTAATCATGCATCGATAATTGATGGTATTAGGGCTAGCAAAAGGCATAAATTGATATTTGAACATAATAATTTAGCTCATCTTGAACGATTATTAAAAAGTATTGATAAATCTCTTCCTAAGATGATAGTCTTTGAGTCTGTTTATTCAATGGATGGTGATATTGCACCAATAAAAAAAATATGTGATCTTGCTGATAAACATAATGCAATAACATATGTAGATGAGGTTCATGCTGTTGGCATGTATGGAAAACGCGGAGGTGGAATAGCAGAACAGGAAGGTTTATCAGATCGCTTAACTATAATACAAGGTACTATGGCAAAAGCTTATGGTGTTATGGGTGGCTATATTGCATCTTCGTCTGCCATAGTTGATGTTGTGAGGAGTTATGCACCAGGTTTTATATTTACTACAGCCTTGCCGCCTGTTGTTGCTTCTGCTGGTAGAGTGAGTATTGATTATCTAAAAAAAGGTGAGATTGAAAGAAAAAAACATAAAGAAGTTGTAAAAAAGGTTAAATTAGGTTTGCGCAATGCTGGAATAAAATTCTTAGATAATGGGACACATATAATTCCTGTGATGATAAATGATCCAAACCTATGCCGTGAATGCTCTAGAAGGTTGTTGTATGATCATGATATTTTTATACAACATATAAATTACCCGACTGTCCCAAAGGGTATGGAGCGTTTGCGTATTACTCCAACTCCACAGCATACTGATGCTATGATTGAACATTTAGTGTCTTCGCTTTCCGATGTTTTTGTTAAGCTAAATATTAAATTTAGGGAAAGTGCACTTAGTGCTTAAATGTTTTGATTTATCTTTGCTTTTAGTGAGTTGAATCTGCTCTATTTTTTTGTTATATTATTAATGTTATATGGAAGATATTAGTTATGTTATTGATCAATAAAATATTGCCGCTTATACATATGCTTTCTATGTCGACTATGTTAAGCGTAAGTAGTTCGGTTACTTCTATAGGTACTAATAGTAATGATAATGAATTGATTTTAGGAAGGTTTGCATATGATAAGATGTTTGTTAAGAGTGATGGTAGTAGAGATTTAAGACGTGATATTGATATTTTAAGAGCTAGTTATTCAAAAATTATGTTACTATTTGCAGTATCGTTTTATACACTCATGAAATATAATGTTTATTCACGATCTAATATTTTAGTTCAGGAAAGTAAGAAAGTAATCAATAAAAGAATTGTAAACTTTTACTTTATATTGAGAATTATGAATTATTTTAATGAAATTTTGATGAAACAGTGTTACAGGTACTCTTTAAATAGTGCATCAAGTGAGAACTTAATTTTGCAATCTGGAGAGGGTATAGGAGTAAATAGATGATTGTAACACTCAAGCAATTTTCTCTTTTTTTAAGAGATATAATATTGTTTTTAAAACCAAAATCTTTTAAGGATCTGCCTAGTCGAGTTGTATTGGGATGCAAGGATTTTTTTGTGAAGAGCAAGTGTGAGTGGGGTGATCTTAACAAGAAAATGCGGAATCTTGTCAATACTAATATTAATTTAGGTTTGTATCATTTATATAGGGGAAATAAGGATGATGCTTGTTTTCGTTTTCGGTTATTAAAGTTTTGTATGTCTGATGTCAAGCCTTCTGTTTATTATAATCTTGGGCGTTGCTATGCAATTAATAAAAAATTTAACAAAGCAAGGAAATTATTTTGTGACGCTTTAGAAAAACAAGAAAATTACCCTGAAGTTGAGTATGCTTTAAATAAGATAGATGATGTCAGTAAAATAGAGAAAGTACCTCTCTCAGTTATAAGGCAAAGGTTTGATTTTATGGCTTCTTATTACGTAGAAGAATTTGTTATGAAGAGAAAGTATAGGGGCTACGACATCATTTTATATGAAATAACTGATTATTTAAACAATAGAAGTAGAGAAAGCATTGTGTTGGATGTTGGCTGTGGTACTGGAGTTTGTGGACATTTCTTAAAAATGAATCATGTTGGGCGTAAGATTGTTGGAATTGATTTATCATCGGAAATGTTAGATATATCTGAAAATTGTTATGTTCGTGATATGCCTGTTTATGATGAGGTGTTAAATGTTTCTGCTGAAGAATATTTTGCAAAACTGTGTGAAAATAATAGATTTGATATAATTATTGCTGTAGATTCTTTAGGATATGAAAGAGAGCTTTATCAAAGGTTTTCGGAATTTAAGCTTGCACTTACAGAAGGTGGTTTTATATTGTGTATTATGCGTTTATCAAGTGGTGCTAGTGTTGAATTTCTTCCGGATTTGGATATGTTCTGTTATTCACAGGATTATATTTTACATTTATCATCAAGATTAAGAATGAAGGCAGTTAAAGTGGTGAAGTGTCAGTTATATGATAATATCAATGGATTATTGTGTATGCTGGTCAAAGAATAATGTTTGCAAGAATATTTAAACAAGAAAATCTAAATGATGGGTGGCGTTATATAGGAAGTTTAGCGCGTTTTACTAGTATTATGATAGACATGCTTGTCTTAATATTATTATTAACGCTTTTAATGTATGTGATAGATTTCGTTTTCAGTGTTTTTCATACTATTCCAATTGAATCTATGGAAAAAGTACGATTTGGGTTAGAGATTACGGATCTGGAACAATCGCAACTACTTTCTTACACACTATTTTTGATTTTCTCTCAAATTTTTCAATTATTATTTATCTTTGGATATATAACGTTTATGTGGTGTAGGTTTGCTACTACTCCTGGCAAATTTTTATTTGGAGTGCGTATTTTGGATGATAAGAGCAGAGGAAGAATTACTCCTAAACAAGCAACTATAAGATTTTTTAGTTTGTTAATTTCAGTTTTGCCTTTAGGAATTGGAGTAATTTGGTCTGCTTTCGACCACAGGTCCCAAGCATGGCACGATAAAATAGCAAAAACAGTGCTTATTATCAAAGATGTCAAATGATTTTAAAGTAGGTAGCATTCTACGGTTTTCTGAGCTTGCACAAAAAGATATAAGTAATGAAGAATTTAGGATTTGTAAAATAGGTAGGTATAAGTTTAAAAATGTTACTAGTAACTCCTTTTTGATTCAAGGTTTTGCTGGTAAATTCTGTTTTACTGATAGTGCAGATGATGAAGATTATTTCTCCTTGTCTCGGTTGATTAATAGTGAATTCTTGCCAAAGATCTTTGATTTGAGAGATTTGGCAGGTGTATTTAGTGATAAAATTGATTTTGATATTAAAACAAAGAAAAAAATAGAAAAGCCTTGGGTTGATTGGGTGGAAAAAGTTTACACAAAAAGCTTTGATTATAGCAAGGGTATATGGTACGAAAGCTGTGAAATAGAAGAAGGTGAGGTATTTTATTATTATATGCTTAATGCTGAAAATAGTTCATTGGACATAGAAATTTTTGATAGTGGAAAAATTTTATTTTACATGACAGTATACATTTCAAAAGAGTCTGTAAAAGTAAAGCATGGTTAGAAAGATTTGCTCGAATAGAAGATTATTTCTTCTTGGTGTTATAAAGTGTTCAGCTGTACTATGTTTAACCGGTCGTCTTTATTATTTACAAGTTGTAAAGAATAAACAATATAGAATGCTTTCTGATAGCAATAGAACGAAAATATCTCTTGTAAGTGCTATTAGAGGTAATATTCTTGATAGAGATGGATTGCAATTGGCTTATAACCGCAAACAGTATGATTTAATTTTAGAGCCAGTCAAAGGGATAGATATAGGCAAATCAGTGGAAAGGTTGATAAATATATTAAATATATCACAATCGGAATATGATCATATGTTTAATCTTATTAAAAATGCAACAGAGACAACTATTATTCTGGAAGATTTAAATTGGGAAATGGTTAAAAAGGTGGAGTTAAATTTGGTAGATTTATACGGGATATTTATTTCTGTAAATTATAAACGTAGTTACTTTGCAGGAAAAGCGTTGTCGCATGTTGTGGGTTATGCAAGATTTAATTATAGCGAAAAGATTTATTCATATGTTGGTAAGACCGGTGTTGAATATAGATATGATAATGAACTCAAAGGACAGCCTGGAATTTTGCAAGAAGAGATAGATGCTAAAATGCATGTTGTGAGGTCTCTGTCAAGAATTGTGAGTAAGCCAGGCCAGGATATAAAGGTTTCAATTAGTTCTAGATTGCAGAGTTTTGTTTATACAGTTTTAGGACAAAATGGTAGTGCTGTTGTTATGGATGTTAATAATGGGAGTATTCTTTCTATGAATAGTTATCCCTCTTATGATAATAATCTTTTTGTGCAGCATATAGCAAAGGATGATTGGGATAGGTTAGCAAATGATGATAATTTGCCATTATTTAATAGGGTTTTGGCATTTCAAACGCCTCCTGGTTCAACTTTTAAAATTATGTCAGCGTTAGCTGCGTTAGAAAGTGGAGTGATTAGTGAGGATACAACTTTTTTTTGTGGTGGACACATTAAAGTTGGAGATCGAATATTTCATTGCTGGAAAAGAAGTGGGCATGGCTTTATTTCACTTAATGAAGCGATATCAAAATCTTGTAACGTTTATTTTTACCATATTGCACAAAGGATCGATATAGACTATTTGCTTTATGTTGCTATGCAGTTTGGTTTTGGTAATTTATCTGGGATGGGATTACAAGAAGAGGTTAAAGGAGTGATTCCAGATAAAGGATGGAGAGAGAAGTACGTAAAGAGGTGGTATGTAGGAGATACAGTGAACTGTGTTATAGGGCATGGTTATGTTCTGGTGACTCCATTGCAGTTAGCTGTGATGACAGCTAGACTGGCAACTGGAAGGAATGTTGTTCCATCTATATTATATTCTCAAGAAGATGTTGTGTTCAGTAAGGTAAATTTTAAAAAAAAGAATTTAGTAAGCGTACAATCTGGAATGTATAAAGCTGTAAATTCCCCTAATGGGACTGCGAATAAGGTATATTCTAATGTGCAAAGGGTAGCAGGGAAGACTGGGACAGCTGAGGCTAATGTTATTAAGAAGACAATTCCTTTAAGCGGTAGTCATTCACTTTTTGTTGGTTATTCCTCTTATGATGAGCCCAAGTATGCTCTTGCTGTAGTTATGGAAAGAAGTGTTGGAGGAGCTGCTAGTATTGTTGCAAAGAAAATATTCGATTATATTCATGTAAATAGTGTATGAAATTTTCTGCTTACATATAGTCTGGCAGCGTGATATTGCTGTGTTTTTATTGTTAAAGTAAATATCTATGCAACTTACAGAAATAACTAAGACTGTTAATGAAATGGCAGAGGCTTGGGAGGAATTTAAAGTAGTAAATGATCGCAGATTGAAAGATATTGAATGCAAGGGGCGTGCTAATATTCTTGATGATGAGCATATTAGTCGATTGAATAATGCTCTTAATGAGTGCAAAAGCCGCATAAATAGAATTGAGAATGCAAACTCTAGACCTCAATTAGACCCTCATTCATCTCGCAAAAATGATATTTTTCAAGACTATTTAAGAAAAGGTGTCAACAAGGAGTTTTTAGAAACGAAAAGTTTTTATGGTCAAGACCCGAGCGGAGTTCCATTAACTCAAACGATTTATGATAAAGTTATGTTTAATTTAACTGAGAACTCAACAGTTCGGAAAATTGCTTCTGTCGATACTATTAGCACTGATTATATTACGCTTTTGCAGCCTGATAAAAAGATATCTGCAAATTGGGGAGGTTCTGTAACTGACGAAGCTTTACCTGAGGTAACACCTATTAATGTCTATACATATCTCTTGCATGCATGCCCAACAATTACAATTGCTTTGTTAGAAGATGTGGAAATAGATATTGAAGAATGGGTAGTGCGGCATTTATCAGACGCATTTAGTACAACTGAGAATAAAGCATTTTTTGATGGTGATGGGAATAATAAGCCAAGGGGATTTCTTGAGAATAATGACATTAAAGTTGTTCGTACTGCATCTACAAATACAATTTCTAGCGATGACATTCTTTCATTGTACTACGATCTTGATGGTTCATATTCTAATAATGCTAGCTTTATTATGCATCGCTCTACTATTCAATATATTAGATCCATTAAATCTACTGAGACTGGGCAATATATTTGGCAACCTGGTTTACAGGACAACCCTGATACTTTATTAGGTGCTCCTGTTTATCAATCAACGGAAATGCCAGAAATTGTTGCTAATGCTCGGGTGATTGCGTTTGGTGATTTTAAAAGGGGTTATAAGATAGTTGATAGAACCGGTA
This sequence comes from Anaplasmataceae bacterium, assembly GCA_965207045.1. Classification (GTDB taxonomy): domain Bacteria; phylum Pseudomonadota; class Alphaproteobacteria; order Rickettsiales; family Anaplasmataceae. Next base: position 205,525 of record OZ242261.1, read on the forward strand.
TTAGTATTTTGCGGGACCAATTTTCATACAAGCCCAATATAGCTTTTTATGCAACGAAACGAGTTGGAGGTGAGGTAATAGACCCTGCAGCTCTTAGATTTTTAAGGATGGCTGCTAGCTAAAATATAAGATATACTGCTTCTAGATTTAGTAACTTTGTTGTGACTTGCATCTTAAATAATTTTTGTTAGTGCGGTAGCGGAGAAGGGACTTGAACCCATGACACATGGATTATGATTCCACTGCTCTAACCAGCTGAGCTACTCCGCCACGTATATTCCCTGATTGTATCGTGTCTCCATAAGATAATCAAGTAATCCTTATTTTTTTGATTATGTCTTGGTGTATGCTTTTTATATCTCTATTTGCATCAATTAAATAACAATTTTTCTGTTTACTAAGCTCAATGAAGCCTTTTCTGACACTTACAAAAAAATCTATTGGCATTCTATTTTCATATCTCTTACCATATATTTCTGTGTGCATTGTCTTACCTATAAATGGTAAGTGTAACATTGGCTGACGTTCTTTAAATGCTTCCATTTCTATATCAAGAATAAATGTAAAGTCGGGAAAACAATTTTTTGGTATGACCATTTTATGTAATTGATTAATCTTTTTTTGTTCTATACCAAAACCATAGCTCTGGTATGCTATTGTTGAATGTAAAAAGCGATCACAAATTACTACTTTATTTTTTTGAAGAGCTGGTTCTATATTTTTTATTACATGGTCTCTACGTGCTGCAATATATAAGAAAAGCTCTGTAAGACTATCATTAATGACATCATCAACATCAAACAATATTGATCTAATTTTTTCAGCAATTGGGGTTCCTCCAGGTTCACGTGTCAAAATAGCACTAATATCATTATTATTAAAGAAATCGCATAGAAGCTTTGCCTGCGTACTTTTACCACTACTATCAATTCCCTCGAAAGTTATAAACACTTAAAATTTTTAAATTTTAAGTATCAATCTTTGTGGGTCTTCTATGTATTGTTTTAACTTAACCAAAAATGTTACTGCTTCCTTACCATCTACTATTCTATGGTCATATGATAGTGCTGTATACATCATCGGTCTTATTTCAATTTTATCATCTATAACAACAGCCCTATTCTGAATTGAATGCATTCCTAATATTCCTGATTGAGGTGGATTAATTATTGGGGTAGAGAGCAATGAGCCATACACTCCACCGTTTGAGATTGTAAAAGTTCCACCTTGCATTTCTTCTAGTATTAATTTTCCTTCACGTGCTTTAGAACTTAACCTGAAAATTTCAGATTCAATTTCAGCTAATGACATCTCACCAGCATTGCGCACTACGGGTACTACTAAGCCCTGTTTTGTTCCTACTGCAACACCTATATCATAGTAATCTTTATATATAATTTCATCATTAAGTATTTCTGCATTCACATTTTGTGCTTCGCTAAGTGCTGCAATAACAGCTTTTACAAAGAAAGACATGAAACCTAATTTTACTGAATATTTTTTTTGAAATTCATCTTGGTATTTTGCTCTGACTTCAATAACATTTTTCATGTTGATTTCATTGAACGTTGTCAGGATAGCAGCTGTATTCTGTGATTCTTTTAAACGTTCAGCTATTTTTTTTCGCAACTTAGACATTTTAACTCGTCTTACTCTATGTTCAGGTGTTTGTACTGTTATGGAGTCACGATCAATTAATTGTGTTTTTTGAGCTAAATGCTTGTTGATATCAACCTTTGTTATTCTTTCCTTTTTTCCAGTTGCTTTAACATCAGATCTTTTGATGTTATTTTCATTCATTAATTTCTTTGCTGATGGTGCATCCTGTTTCTCCCATAATTTGACATTGTCTTCTATTATTGTATCTTGTGCTTTTGTAGATACATTTGCAACTTCTCCTTCTTCGATATTTGCTAGAAGTTGCCCTATTAGAACCTCATCTCCTTCATTTACCTCTATAGAAGAAATGCTTCCTGCTGCCGGTGAATTAACTTCCAGTGTTACCTTATCGGTTTCTAGTTCGAAAAGAAGTTCGTCTGCATTAATTTGTTCTCCACTTTTTTTATGGATTTTAGCAATTACTGCTTCAGTGATTGATTCTCCTAGCGCAGGTACTACTACTTGTTGTGTCATTTGTCTATCTTGTTACATAATCGAGTCGAGCGGGATTGTAATATCTTTACTTGTTTTTGTAAACAAATTTTAATTTGCAAAGTATATAGCCCTAGTGTAGGATGACCTTGACCTTGATAGTAGATATATGCAATTTCAAAATGTTACAATAAGAGAATTAATGGAATGTGGTGCGCACTTTGGTCACAAAAGTTCTTATTGGAACCCGAAAATGTTGCCGTATATATATGGCTTAAGTAAAACAAGAAATCATATAATAGACCTGCGGAAAACTGTGGCAATGTTTCGAGTAGCACTAGAGTTTCTTTGTAAAGTCTCATCTCGAGGTGGTAGAATACTTTTTGTTGGGACAAAAATGCAAGCTGCAGGTATTATTGCAGAGGAAGCAAGGCGTTGTAGTCAATATTATATTAATCATCGTTGGTTAGGTGGGACTTTGACTAATTGGAAAACAGTATCTGCTTCTATATCAAAGATATCTGAGTATCAAAATATGCAGAATGATGATACTGGTATGTATACAAAAAAAGAGAATGTAGGTTTTGAAAGGAATTTGGCTAAGCTAAAAAGAGCATTTGGTGGAATTGAGTCTATGGGAGGTATTCCTCATGCACTTTTTGTGGTAGATGTGCAAAAAGAGCATATAGCTGTGAAAGAAGCTAATGCTCTTAAGATGCCTATTGTTGGTGTTGTTGATACTAATTCCAATCCTAGTAATATTGATTATCCTATTCCAGGGAATGATGATTCAAGTAAGTCAATAAAATATTATTGTAGGTTAGTATCAGATGCTATTTTAAAGGGCATAGAGGAGGAGCTTTCTCCTTCAAAGAAGGATGAGAAAAAGGGGGATGAAAGTGGCGATTAGTATTGCTGATGTAAAGAAATTGCGTGATGAAACGTTAGCTGGAATGATGCATTGTAAGAAAGCTTTGGAAAGGAGCAATGGTGATCTTGATGCAGCAAAAGAATATTTAAAGATTCAAGGTTTGCTAATAGCTGAAAAAAAATCTTCTAGAGATGTATCAGATGGCTTAATTGGCTCTTGTGTAGCTAGCGATTTTTCTTATGGTTTTGTTATGGAGTTAAATTCAGAAACAGATTTTGTAGCTAAAAATGATAAGTTTCAGGAATTGTTTAATAAAATTTTACATGTTGCTTTGGAGGATAAAATTTGTAGTATAGACGATTTGAAGAAGAAGAATATTTCGGGACATTCTATAGAGAGTGAAATTGCAAATAATATTGCAATATTAGGTGAAAATATTTTACTTGGTAAATTTTTTGGTATATCTTCTGAAAATGGCGTGATTGCATCTTACGTGCATGGTATGTTTGCACCGAATGTGGGAAAAATGGCTGCTCTTGTTCATCTTGAATCTTCTGGTAATAAATCAAAATTGAAGGAAATAGGTGAAAAGATTGCTATGCATGTTGTTGCAAATAAGCCTTTATCAGTTTCAATTAGTGATTTGCCTGGTGAAGTAGTGTCTAAAGAAAAAGGATTGATAGCAGAACAGGTTTCTAGAACAGGGAAAACTCAGGAAATTGTTGAGAGAATAATAGAGGGTAAAATGAGAAAGTATTATTCTGAAGTTGTGTTGCTTCATCAACCTTTTGTTATGGATACTAACGTTACTATAAATCAATTTCTAGAACAGTGCGCAGAAGATTTGTCTGCTGAAATTAAGTTGGTTGATTATAAATTACTTATCCTTGGCGATAAATGATGGTTAATAGTAAATATTCGAGGGTGCTGCTGAAAATATCTGGTGAAAGAATGATGGGAGAGAAGTCATTTGGGTATGATTTCAATGAGATTACTCAGATTGCCTCTGATATTAAGGAGGTGCATGAGTTAGGTGTTCAGATGTGTCTAGTTGTTGGGGGTGGAAATATATTCAGAGGTGTTAATCGTGCCGTTGGTATGGATAAATCTACTAGTGATTATATGGGTATGCTTGCAACTGTAATAAATGCTCTTGCGTTACAGAATGCAATAGAAAATGAAGGTGTTTCTTGTAGAGTATTGTCAGCTATTCCTATGGAAACTATTTGTGAACCCTATATAAGGAGAAAAGCTGTTAGACACTTGGAGAAAAGTAGAGTTGTGATTTTTGCTGCAGGGACTGGTAATCCTTTTTTTACTACGGATACAGCTTCTGTACTAAGATCTATAGAGATGAATTGTGATGTAATTTTAAAAGGTACACAAGTAGACGGTGTTTATTCTTCCGATCCAGTGATTAACTACGATGCTACTAAATATAATGATTTGTCTTACATGGATGTATTATCACGTGATTTAAGAATAATGGATTCTGCTGCTATATCTCTTGCACGAGATAATAAAATGCCTATAATTGTTTTTTCGTTGCACAAAAGAGGTGAGTTTTATAGTATAATGAGAGGGGAAGGGGAATATACAACTATTAGGTAGATTATTGCTATGTTGAATGGTATAAGTAAAGAAGCTATTAGTAAAATGGAAAGTAGTTGTGAGACTTTCAAGATTGATTTGAAAAGTTTGCGTACAGGAAGAGCTAGTGCATCTATTTTGGATGGCATAATAGTCCCTGTAGGGAATAATAATATGAGGTTAAATCACATTGCTAACATCAATGTAGCTGGTAATAATGTTTTGAACGTTAATGTTTGGAATAGTAGTCATGCTCCAGCTGTCAATAAAGCTATTACTAATTCAGATCTTGGTTTTACTCCTGTTTTAGAAGGCTCTGTTATAAGAATCAATATACCTGAACTGAGTGAAGAAAGTAGAAGGAATTTGGTCAAGACTGCTGACGGTTATGCTGAGAGGATTAAAATTGCTATACGTAATATTAGGCGAGAGACTATAACGAAAATTAAGGATTTACACAAGAGTAAAAGTATATCTGAGGATGAATACCATCGAGAAGTTGGTAATGTACAAAAAATCACTGAAAAAAAAGAAAAAGAGGTGGATATATTACTAAAAAACAAAAGAAATGAAATACTAGGTGAGTGAATTTTTTTGTTGGTGTTCTTAGTGAATCCATTTTAGAACTTAAAGCAGATTAATTTTTGAATCTTCTTTGCTGTTTAGCTTTAATCCTATGGGAAAATGCTTCTTTTAAAACAGCGAATCTTCCTGTTCTTCCATTTTATCTTTGCTATAATAAACCTCTCCTTTTTTTACTATTATGGCTGGTTCTTGAGTGCAGGAAGCTAAAAAAAGTAAAGTTAATAAAAAGCGCATATTGACTGTGATATAAAAATGTAATATTACTATTGTAAGTAGATCATATCAAGAAATGAAGCGGAAGCGTACTTTTCAGCCGAGTAATTTAGTTCGTAAAAGAAGGCATGGTTTTCGTGCAAGGATGAGGGCTAAATCTGGTCGCATTATTATTAATAATAGGAGAATGAAAAAAAGGAAGCGTTTATGCGCTTGAAAGGCCTTTTTGTACTTACAAAAAGAGGAGATTTTAGGTGGAATAAGGAGCAGGGTAGATCCTTTATAAGTAGGAGTATTGTGTTGCAAGTTTCCTCGAGGAAGAATTGTGAGCCTTCTTGGTTCTACCCTAGTGTTGGTTTTGTTGTTAGTAGAAGAGTAGGTGGAGCAGTAAAACGGAACTTGGTTAAGCGCAGATTAAGAAGTCTGGCTGAAGAGTTTTTAGGTGGTAAAAGGAATGGTATTATATATGTTCTTGTTGCAAGAAAACGAGCTGCCAAAATTAGCTTCTCTCAACTGTGTAAGGATCTTTTGTTTTGTGTGGAACAATTAAATGAGGCCGAAAGCATCAGTCTTTTCGTTTGACAAAGTTTCATTATAACATTCTCTGTAGCGAATTATATATTCTTGGTTTTTTTTAATAAGAATTTCTGGTATTAAAGGTCGTGAATTGTAGTTATTGGACATTGAAGATCCATAGGCTCCTGCTGTGCAGATACCTATTAGATCTCCTTCGTGTAATGTAGAAATTTTTCTTTGTTTAGCAAGAATGTCGCTACTTTCACAAATTGGACCACATATATCAACAACTTCTATTTTATCTTTTTCTGTTTTTATTATAGGTATAACTTCATGGTAAGCTCCGTAGAGCGCAGGACGCATGAGATCATTCATTCCAGCATCAATAATTATATGGGTGTTTTCTTTAGTACGTTTTGTAAATAGTACTTTAGATACTAATATTCCTGTATTTCCAACTAGAGCTCTTCCTGGTTCAATCATGACATTGTAATTATGAAAGAACTTCTGTATCAAACTATAGTAACCTTTGTAGTCAAATTCTTTTTCATTGTTTTTATAAGGTATGGGAAATCCTCCACCCAAATCTAATCTAGTTATTTTATTTATTGAGTATTTTTTTATGATATCTTTCAGTTTGTAAAAGGCTTTGCTGAAAACTTCTAAATTAGAAATCTGAGAACCTATGTGAATGGATAAACTCATAATGTTGCTTGTTAGAGCTTTATCTAAATCTTCAATTGTTATGCCAAATTTATCTTTTTTTCTTGAGGTGGAAATTTTGTCATGAGTTTTACCTTCTATATCTAGGTTTATTCTGATTCCCAAAGGTGGATTTAAGTTTAAATTCTTGGCTATTTTACTAATTAGTTCTAATTCTGGAATAGATTCAGCGTTGATTTGGTGAACATTGTTTTTTAGTGCAAACTCTATCTCTTTAGAAGTTTTTCCTACTCCAGAAAAGATAATTTTTTTTATTCCTGCAGTCATTGCACGCTTCATTTCTCCTTCTGAAACTACATCAGCGCCAAAACCCTGACCTGCAATTACTTTAATTATAGAGAGGTTAGGATTTGCTTTTATTGCATAAAATATTTCAACATTAGGCATATATTGTTTAAGCTTTTTACAGTTGTCTATAATGCCATGGTAAGTATAACAATAATATGGTGTTTGAAAGTTTATCTTTGTAATATTAACATTTTCAATCCATAAAAAATTGTTTCTATAATAAATGTGTTGAGAAAGATTTTTCATTATTGTTTTTATTAAATATTGGGATTATATAGGAACTATAAAAAAATTTCACAATTTTGAATCTATAGTTTTCAAATTTTTGCTTATATTGTATAATACAGGGAGATTGTGGCAAAAACATTTAAATTTAAGTAGAATCATGAAAAAGGGAATACATCCAAGAATGCATAAAGTGAATATTCAGATGACTAATGGCAAGACTTTTGAGACACTTTCCACTTGGGGAAAGGCAGGTGATACAATTGTTTTAGATATTGACCCACATAATCATCCTGCTTGGACTAAAGTTGATAGAGGGGCTATGGAGAATGTTAGTAATGTGATGAAGTATAGAAAGAAATTTGGTAATTTTACGTTTCTCAATGATAAAAATTCAGCTGAAGATAATGGAAGTAAATAGGTTAGTGCTCTGTATGGTTTAATAGTATGTTTATGTAACTACTTCTGTTGTGTTTTGAATAACAAAGATTGTTGTGTGTTCTATTGAAATTTTTGGTATGTATACCTGGTCTCTCATAAGTACTCACAGAAAGTTTTTGTTATGTGCTTTTTTCTTTGGTTGCAAGAGATTTTGTTTCCTCTTGTAAGTTATATTTATCAATATGGCTTGTATCTCCATTTTCCTTTATCAATTCTGTGTTTTAAGTCAAATATAAAAATACCAACGTGTACTATGGCTATTATTATACTTGGCCAGAAAAGAATCTTAATTGAAGAAGTATTTAAGTAAAATAATGCAATTCCTACCAAAATAAATTTGATGCATTTAATTACATCATATTCTAGTGTGTTGCTCATATAAGCTCCTTCAATTCTTTTATTACTTTATTTAATGTAAGAATTTGCGGTAATATCTTGTGTTCACCGCTTGAATCGTATAAAACATATAAAGGTACTCCAATTCTATCAAAACTTTTAATGTATTTCGTTATTCTTTCGTCTCGCTTAGTCCAATCTGCTACTACATAAACAATGTCATTATTCCGTAAAGTTTTCTGTATTATTTCTGAAGAAAGGATTAAATTCTCATTAATTTTGCAGGTTAGACACCAATCTGCCCCTACAGCCACTAAAATTTTTTTGTGCTCTTTTTTTAGTGTATCTAGTGTTTTTTCTGAAAAAAGCATATAGTGATTATGGTGATTATTAATTACACGATAATTAATGTTCATTGTGGCAATATTTGTGAAAACTAATATTATTAAAAGAAGATGTTTGAAATTTTTATTTGAGATGTCCTTTATGTATTTCCATAGCCATAATGTGAATATAATACATATAACGCCGATTATTGCTGTTAGTAACACATTGCTATTTGTTTGCTTTACTGCTATCCATAGTAGCCATGCAGATGAGATATACATTGGAAAAGCAAGGAATTCTTTGAATGTGACCATCCATGCTCCTGGTTTAGGTAAAAGTGATAATAATTTTGGAAACATTGATAACGCAAGATAAGGTAAGGCAAAACCTAGTCCCAGAATTTGAAATGTTATTAAGGCGGATAGTGGAGATTGTGTTAGTGCAAAGCCTATGGCTGGTGCCATAAACGGGGCTGTACACGGAGTAGCAACTAGAACTGCTAATGCTCCAGTAAGGAAGCTGCCGGTATTACCTATCTTTTTTGGTGTATTTATGGCAAAGATGGGTATAGAAAAAAATCCGGAAAGGTTTAAGCCTACGAAAAATAGCACATAGGATAAAAAAATAACAAACATTGGGGATTGTAAATTATATCCCCAACCTACAACAGAACCTATGTTTTCTAATAAGATTAAAGAGCCAGATATTATGAAAAATGAGAGTAATACACCGATAGTATAACTAATTCCATGTTGTAAAGTTGATTTTTTTTGTTCAAGTAATACTAAAATTTTTAATGATAGTATGGGAAAAACACATGGCATAATATTTAATATTAAGCCGCCAAGAAATGCTAAAAGAAATTCCATTGGTAAATTTTGATAAGCTAAGTAATTGTATCACACAAGTAGTTATATCAAAATGTCCTTGAGTGAAGTTGTTGTGTATGTTATATACAAGAGTCATTAATTAAATTTTGATTAAGAATCTCTCAAGTTAATTTTAATACTCTATGAATCAGATTAATTGGTGATTTTTACGGATGGGTGGCTGAGCGGTTGAAGGCACCAGTCTTGAAAACTGACGTACGTGAAAGCGTACCGTGGGTTCAAATCCCACCCCATCCGCCCCAAGTTGGTACTGGAAATCTTTAGTTAAATAGAATGTTTTTTTTTAAAAGAAAACTGAGATTTTCTCTTTCTAACATAGTTTATGGAGATACAACATTGATTAATTTGCTGTTAATTACTATTTTTTTTTCCTTAATCTTTCCTGCACACATTAATAGACAACTTGTTATTTAAAAAGTTTTCTGCAAATTCTACTATTTTTTTATGTAATAAAATTAAATTTTCATAACAACCTTTTACACCAAGGATTTGGTATGTTTTGAATTGCTTTCTTTTACTGCCTCAATTGATGAACTTGGGGTAAATAGTTGAGAAGTTGAAGCTTTTGGCTTCTTAATGGCTTTTATCATTGCTTCTCCTATAACGCAAATTCTATTGTCAGATTCATTTAAAAAAGCTTTAAACTGACTAAGTGAATTTTCACTAATTTCTAATATATCATTCTTATTATGGTGATTTGCTAATAACTGTATAACATTTTGTTTAAAGAGGTATGCTTCTTCTCCAGTTTCACTTGTTGCTTTTAACATAGTGTATAAGTTCCTGATTTCTATTAAATTTTCTTCACCAATTCTTTTGCTAAGAGCATCAATTATATCATTCCAACTTATTAACTGGTTAATAATACTAAATAAACTGTTTGATCCTGATTGCTTAATATTGCGTTTTCTTTTAGAGTTTAAATTACTATTTTTAAGTTTTCTTTTTCTAGGATTATGAGATTGAAGTGGAATAGATTTGAGTTTTTGTATGGGTGATAATTTTTCTTTGTTTTCCTTATCAGTTTTCTCTTGTTCTTTCACAGCTATTGCTTGTTTCTCTCTAAATGCTTCCATGAAGTAAAAGATATTTCGGTTTTCAGAGCCTTTTTCTGTATTAGTTGGTTTTACTTTGGGTTCATTATGTAGAGCTAAAGTGTCCTCATTTGTAGATTTACATAATAACTTTGTTGGATTTTGTAATTCTTCTATGAATTTGGGGTAGTGATCTAAAATTTCATTCCTTGCTTCTTTACCTTCTTTTTCTTGGTATTCTTCAAGTAAGCGATTAACTTCTGCTATTACATCAGTAGTTAAAGTTTTATTTTCTTTATTAAAATAAAATTTAGTCCAAGCAAGATCAAATATCCAATGTAATGTTTTTTTATCTTTAGACTCTGCTCTATGATTATAACAGTACTCATAGCATTTTAATGATGCTGCTAAAATCTGACTTTTATATTCTGTACTCAAATGATATGTGCATCTTCCTTCATAAATATCTTCAAGATCTACATCAGTAGCAAATCTTGGTGGCAAATTATTGTTTTCCTCGACAGCCGGGCTTAATAATAAGACCGCAATATCATATAGAGTATCTACACTGTAACCATTTGCTTCAGCCATTTCTTTTGCTTGTGAAGAGAGTGTCTTTAAGTACCATTTTTCATCATCACTAAAATCTTTTTTTTCTAACTCATTTTGTAATTCTTGTATTGTATCACGTATTATAATATTTCTTTTATAAGATTTTCTAATTGTTTCTAAAAAGGCGCCAAGTTCTTCCATTGTAGCTTCCTTTATTTTGCTTTTGTGGTAATTATTAAGATTGTCAATAAAGTTTTTATAGTGTTTTTTTACAGTACTTGTATTGATAGTTGCTATCAAAATATCTCTATTATCGTCAGTAGAATACCTTATATAGTATTCGCAAGTTTGCAAGACTTCTTCTGTTAAAACTTCTGGTTTGTTTTTGCTGATCTTCTCCAGTTCTTGTAAAAATATTGGTATTGTCATTTTTTAATAAAAAATATATTGCTAATTTATTATTATTAGCACAATTTTCATACTTTTACTACTAAATAAGTAATTAATTATTGGTTATAATTATATATAATTATTAAATCCGAATTTTTACGCATTTATCATAAAGAATACAATATAACATAAGCAATTCATGAATCATTTTAGTATTTTGGCTATTGATGTCACTATTTGGTAAGGCTCATATTTCTACAGGATAATAGAGTATGGTGATAGGATATTTTAGTAGCATAAGATTGTGATTTGTATTTGCAACTATCTTTCTTAAGCAGGTTTATAAAAGATTATGTGAGTTGTAAGAGGTCACAAGGGGTTAGAGAAGTTGTTCATAAAAGTTCTAACACGGACAAATAGGGAAGCTGAGTTTTATTATGATTTTAACGATGTTATTAAATAGTGTGTTTGAAGAGATATTTAAAAAGTCTAAATATTTTAGATTTGACTTATTGGACTAGCTTGCAGGATTGTGGCTTTCCAAAAAAGCCCTTAATGTTATGATATTAATGCGATTATGGTTGAAATTGCTAAAGAAAAGTCAACAAAAGCTTTATCTAAGGTAAGATTGATTGGCCAGAGGTAAAGCACAGTGAAAGCTGATAAACTCGATGCAGTAATAGTTTAATAGCTATATCCCTACTAGACCCCATCTGACCAGATATGATTTTCAAAGAGAAATCTAAAATGTTTATGCGAATTTAAAACACGACGTTTTGTATACATTTGACAATTTTGAGTCCAAATTATTTGTCAATGATAATACTATTGGCTTCTTATAAATGTTTGCTATAAGCAACAGAATATAAGATAATTCCAAACATTGCAAGTATATAGTAGAGCTTAATTAGAGAAAATATTAGGGCGTTGTAGTTTTAGAGTACTGGAATAGTTTAGTACTGATGATGGAAGGTTTTACGATACTAAAACAAAACGGGTATTAGACTATTGTGATGAGAATGTCAATGTGAATTTTTAATTTTGTATTAACTTCATTGACTGAAATAAATAGAATATGTTATAGTCCTGCAATGCTTAATAAAAATTACTATTTTTTTTGTTTAGGGAGGTTAATATGGTAGATGTAGTGAGTATGAGACGTGAAGTTCGTTATGGAATGCCAGCCGCAGATCAGATAGTCTTCAATCGCTATTATATTTTAGGGTATTCTTATTATTTTCGTCAAGCTAAATGGGCGCTTGAGATTGTTGATAATAATCATACTAGGGTTAAGCGTACAAATACTTTTCGTCCTGATTATCGTATTCCGCAAATGTTTCGAGCGGACTTAGTGGATTATAAGCATTCTGGTTATGACCGTGGGCATCTGATAGCTAGTGCTGATCAACAAGAAACTGAGTTACAAAATAGTGAAACTTTTTTGCTATCGAACATGTCTCCGCAGGTGCCTAAGTTTAATCAAGGGATATGGGGTACTTTAGAGGATTTGATTAGAGATCTAGATGCTAAGCCTGAAATACTTGAAACTTACGTGATTACTGGTCCAATTTTCTATTTTGACCAACCGGTAAAGTTTATAGGTACTGGTGACGATAATGGTATTGCGATTCCGATACCTAATGCTTACTTTAAGTCAATTCTTACTGAAAATAATAAGGGAAATTTGCACATGTGGTCATTTATCTTTCGTAATCAAGATGCCCATGATCCAATTGAATCGTTTCAAGTTACCACGGAAAAAGTTGAGAGGTATGCTGGTATTAAACTTTGGAGTGGTTTAGAAGGAAGTGAGATGGAGAGGAGTAATATTAGAGATATGTGGGCTTAAATGGGGAAATTTGTACATTTGATCGTTTATCTTTCGAAGATGACCATGATCCAATTGAATCGTTTCAAGTTACCACGGAAAAAGTTGAGAGGTATGCTGGTATTAAACTTTGGAGTGGTTTAGAGGAAGTGAGATGGAGGTGGAGAAGTATAATATTAGAGATATGTGTGCGTAAAGTACATAACAGTTTTTAGTTAGGGGAAAATTTTTGATTAATGAAATTTCTGTTACTGTTCTCTTAAGTTTTATCTATTATCAAAATAAGAAGAATGTTTATGAGTTTTACCCTTCATCTTGGTTTGTTTATGTTGGAAAGTGTAGTAATTGAGAGGTTGCAGACTTGTAGGGGAAAATATTTGTGTAATTCATAAAACAGCTTTTTTTCTTTTAGGAAAATCATATTCCTAGATGTATGTCATGTATTTGTATACATTATTTCTTCCATATACTAGCTTGATCTTTGTTTTCAAGTAGTATTAGATTGTTGTTTTTGTGTACTCTTGAAAGTAACTTCTTCCTTCAGGATAAATACCTTGTATTTTTTCTTCTTCGTAATCAAAAGTCGTGTATATCCTAGTTAATTTTTTTTGTCCATAAAATGTGTTATGTGATAGTTTTATTGCTAAAAACGGAGGGTGTGTTGTCTGGTCTAACTCCTGATAATTTGTTAAAATCTCATTATGATTTTATTGATAGTATACGGAACATATTGATGGGTAGTGATGGCTGTAAACAGGGATAGGATTTGTTGTTGATTGGGAATGGCTATAAAAAATACTTCTTAACAACAAGAGAAAGTTCGATAAATATAGTGTTTTAGTAGTAATACCACAATACATCAATGTAATAGCAAATAATTACTTAGGAGTACAAACAAACATTATGTTAATTGGTACAATTTTTGCACTTCTTTATGCATACAGCGTACGTTTTTTGTCAGTATCAATGAACACACTACAACCAGGACTCAATAAAATACCACGAGAAATAGATTGGACCTCAAGCATGTTTGGTAAAAACAATTTTTATACTTGCATACATATTCATGTACCAATGCTGTACAGAACAATAATAACAGCATTTCTTTTAGTCTTTATAGACATAATAAAAGAGTTATCAGCTACCTTAATTCTAAGGCCATTTAACTTTGAAACAATATCAACTCGCACATATGATTTAATTATGGACGAAAGATATAGAGAAGCTGCATCACCAGCACTAATAATAATGCGTTTGTAAACAATGAAATTAAAGAATTCATGAGAAATTTTAATTAGAATAATCTTGGAAATATATGGCTTTTTGGTGCTGCTAAGCTTATTCTTTTCTTTTTACTTGACAATTTAATTGATAAATTAATTATTATAATAATTCCGATAAGATTAGGAAAGAGAATTAATTTAGCATTATTAAGTGATAACTTTGTTCTTATATATAAGTAAAGAATTGCTTATATAATTGTATAAGAGATGTATAACAAGCCTAGTTTAGGATTTAATCTATTCAAATATTACTTAATTTATAAATTTTGTGCATTTTAAATGTAAAATTAAATGTATTTTAATTGTTAATTGCTACTATTCAATTTCATTGAGTATATTTTTTGTTTATGACAAAGCGCAATAAAAAAGGGGTAACTAATGACTATAGTACAGTGTCGCTGAATAATGAACCATCGTTATATAATGTTATGATATTTAATAATCCTCAAATATCTAAACATGAATTTATAGAGCTCTTAGAAAAATATTTAAATTGTGATGACACAAAGGCGGGTTTACTTTATACAGATTTGGTTTCTAACAATCATGTTAAATGTGGCACTTACACTAAAGATGTAGCAGAAACAATAGCGTTTAAAATGAATTCTGATTGTATTTTAAATAATTGCTGCATAGTTAAAGATTAATAACATGATTTCAAGTAGCTTAGAAGAGACTTTAAACCGTGCATTATCTATAGCTCGTAAGTTTTGTCATGAGTATACAACTTTAGAACATTTGTTATTGGCTCTAACTGATGATATACATGCGTATAATATTTTGAATAAGTGTAACATTAATATAAGCACTTTTAAAAGTGAGATATCTAGGTTTTTGGTTGATAACATGTCGTCTATTTTATTTAGTAATGTTCTAGAATCAAAACCCACTATAGGTTTTCAACGAGTAGTGTGTAAAGCTATACAAAGTGCAAAAAATATCGGAAGTAGCGAGGTTACTGGTGCGAATGTTCTTATTGAATTTTTTACTGAAAGTGATTCATATAGTGTCTACTTGTTATATAAGCACAATGTTACTTGTTTAGAGGTATTAGGTCACCTTCTAAATTATCAAGCCAGTCAAGCAAAAGGAGAAAATTTTATTAAGTATACTCAGGCTAGTAATAAAGATATTTTTTCTACAAAGATAAGACAACATAGTGACATAACTACTCTTTCTTCTTTAGAGGAATATTGTGTCAATTTAAATGCTAGAGCCTTGGAAGGGAAAATAGATAGGTTAATAGGTAGAAATGATGAAATTGAACGTACTATAGATATACTTCTTCGTAGAAATAAAAATAATCCTTTATATGTTGGTGATCCAGGTGTCGGCAAAACAGCAATTGTAGAAGGGCTAGCTCTCAAAATAGTTAATAAAGAAGTACCAGATGTCTTGTCAAAGACAGTTATATATGCACTTGATATGGGCTGCCTTCTTGCTGGAACAAGATACAGAGGAGATTTTGAAGAGCGCATGAAAACGATTATTCAAGAGATTAGCGCTGAAAGGAACGCAGTATTATTTATTGATGAGATTCACACTGTTATTGGTGCTGGATCAACAAATGGTAGCTATTTAGATGCTGGTAATTTATTAAAGCCTGTGCTTGCAAGTGGGAATTTTCGTTGTATTGGTTCGACTACATATAAAGAATACAGTAATATCTTTGCGAAAGACATGGCTCTTACCCGGAGATTTCAACAAATATATATTTCTGAACCTTCGTTTAATGATACAATTGATATATTAAATGGTATTAAACCTTATTATGAAAAATATTATAAGATGAAATATACTAGCAATGCTATTTTTTTGGCAGTTAAGTTTGCTCAAAGATACATTAAGGATAGAAAATTGCCAGATTCAGCTGTTGATGTAATTGATGAAGTTGGTGCATATTGCATGAGAACAAGTACCCATAAAAGGATTAATTCTGCTGATATTGGAAAGGTAGTATCAAACATAACAAAAATTCCATGCTCTGAATTATCTTGTAGTGAGACTAGGAAAATAAAGTCATTAGCTAAAGTTTTAAAACATGAAATTTTTGGTCAAGATGAGGCTATAGATAGTTTAGTATCTTGCATAAAGCTATCTAAGGCTGGCTTGCGTGACAGCAAAAAGCCGATTGGTAGTTATTTGTTTTCTGGAAATACTGGGGTTGGTAAGACTGAGCTTGCAAGACAATTAGCACATCATATGAATATGCATCTTGCTAGGTTTGATATGTCTGAATATATGGAAGCACATACCGTAGCACGTATGATAGGTTCTCCTCCTGGTTACGTTGGCTATGATAAAGGTGGTTTGTTGACTGACACAATTGCGCGTCATCAATACAGTGTTTTGTTATTCGATGAGATAGAAAAAGCACATAAGGAAATCTATGGTATATTACTTCAAATGATGGATTATGGTTGTATTACTGACAGTAGTGGGCGCTCAATAAGCTTTAGTAACGTTATAGTTATAATGACTACAAATGCTGGTGCTGAAGAATCAGGTAAAGGTCCTCTTGGTTTTGGTCAGGATAACCTTGATAATTCAAGGGCATTAGAAGAACATTTTAGTCCTGAATTTCTTAATCGACTCGATGCAATTATTAATTTTAATGATATTGAACAAAGTACAATGAAAAAGATTGTGAAGAAATTAATTACAAAGGTTCAGAATTATGCAAAAGATAAAGTTGAGCTTAAAGTTGCTCCTGAAGTTATTAATTATTTAGCTAAAAGTGCATACAGTAAAAAATTTGGTGTACGCTATGCAGAACGCGTTATTACTTCGAAAATATCACAGAATCTAGCTGAAAAAATCATTTTTAATAAAGCTTCTATAAAAAAATCAAAAACTTTGGTGGCTAGACTTAGTAATAATAAAGAAATAGAACTTTTATAAAGTGCTCTCTCTAGATTTTAATAGACTGGATGATTTACTTATAAATAGCACAGAAGTAATACTTATAAGCATTATTATTAATGCTGGTGATGCAGCTTCTCTATATCTTTCGTCCATAATTAAATCATATGTGCGAGTTGATATTGTTTCAAAGTTAAATGGCCTTAGAATTAAGGTAGCTGATAACTCTTTTATTATGTCTATAAAGACTAAAAGAAATGCTGTTATTATTGTTCTGTACAGCATTGGTACATGAATATGTATGCAAGTATAAAAATTGTTTTTACCAAACATGCTTGAGGTCCAATCTATTTCTCGCGGTATTTTATTGAGTCCTGGTTGTAGTGTGTTCATTGATACTGACAAAAAACGTACGCTGTATGCATAAAGAAGTGCAAAAATTGTACCAATTAACATAATGTTTGTTTGTACTCCTAAGTAATTATTTGCTATTACATTGATGTATTTTGATATTACTGCTAAAAATATTATTACGCCTGTTGCGATTACGGAGCTTGGTACAGCGTAACCCATGTTGACTATTTTTACTAATTTGCTAATTGAGCTTTTATTACGTATAAATTGAATGAAAAATATTGAGAACATAACTATTACTAATGCTGAAAAAGCAGAGAGAGAAACACTATTTAATAAAAATTTTAGTAAATTAACATCAAGTATATTGCCAGTTTTTATGGACCAATTAACTAATGGTATAAGTGGGATAATAAAGCCTATTAAGGGTAGAGTAGTACAGAATACACAAGCTGCAATTTTACTTCTTATACTTGTAATATCCCACTTATAGATCTTGTTATTGTCATTAATAAGTCCTGAATAAATCTTATTCTTGTGTAGAATGCGTTCTGTGTATAATAGGGAGAGAACAAAAAGTAGAATTACGCAAGTTAAACGTGCAGCAGATGGATAATCATTGAGTAAAAACCATGTACGATAAATTCCTGTTGTAAAGGTATCGACTGCCAAAAACTGTGGAGTGGCGAAATCTGCAATTACTTCCATGATTATCAGTAATACTCCAGAAATTGTTGCTGTTTTTGAAACAGGTAAGATGACTTCGCGAATAGTTTGGTAGACTGATTTGCCCATTACTCTAGCTATGTTGACTATATAACTTGTTGAGATAAAGTTTGCGCGTACTATCATATAAACATAAGGATAAAGTGAAAAACTCATAATAAATACTGCTCCTCCTAGAGATCTTATATTTGGGAAATAATGTAATCCGAAGTATGTACGTAGAAAAGTCTGTACTGGCCCTGCAAATTCAAAAACATATCCATAAGTGAAGGCTATTATATAGGCTGGGAAGGCTAGTGGTAAAAATAGTAAAATTTGAAATAATTTCCTGCCTGGGAAATTAAAAAATGTTACTAAAACTGCACTTATAGTGCCAAGAATAGCTGTTATTGAACCAACTGATACAGCTAATATTAGAGTGTTGGATATATATCGTGTAAGGGTGGAAGTAGTAAATATAGATGTGTCCATGCTGTAAAATAGATAAGACAGTAGAACCAACATAGGGCACATAAGAAAAAAAATTACTAAGTATGCAATTGACTTAATCATGTAATTTCTCTTCTTTATTACAGCAAAAATAAATTATACTAAAAACTTTAGCATGATTCAATATTCGTGAGTTGGGCAAAAATTACTTGGATTAATGTGTAAGTATTGATTTTTACTAATCAATTTTTGATTTACATGCGTAGCAAGAATTGTTTGTGGTCTTCCATTTTTTGTGCTGGCATGTTGTTGTGTACTATTAGTTAGTTTTGTTTCATTTTCTTCTGTAATATCTTTACTATAGTTACCATGATACCCGCTATCGCTGCTTAACTCTAATGAACATACTTCTGCCTCTGCATTAGGAGAATGGTTATTATGGCCATTGTGTGGATTTGCACTAGCACCTATTAAAGGTTCTCTTTCAGAGGTTGAGCTGCTTCCCGCTATAAGAAGAGTATGATTGCGGCGAAAAATGCTCGCTTGAGTATTTCTGTTTTTACAGAAGCAGAATAAGCACAATATAACAAGTACAATAGGGAGGATTAATGGAGAAAATCCGATAAAAGCTCCCAAACCGGGACTTATCTTACTATTTTCACCATCTATATAACCATATTCATTATACAATAGCAACATATAATTACATCTCAGAACTGATAATATACAACTTAGAATATTTTGGACTTATTTTCAACTCCAAAGTTGAAATTTTGCCTTTTTATTTACGACAGAAATTTTTTGTTTAAGGATTTATACGAGTTATTCATGCTGTAAATTGGTTGAAGCTATAGTATCGTAATGGCGATCTTTCAATGTATTATTGGGTTTCTGAAACCGTTTATGTTTTTGCTTTATTATTTCTTTTCCATTTTCTTGTAATTGTATATACCGTTACTTTAAGTTGTGCTTTTTCTATGTTTATATAAATAAGCAATAATACAAAATTATTAAATATGATATATTGTTAATGCAAGTTCTATTTATATAACAATAAAAAAATAGCTGATTTGAATTCATGTATATATATGGATTCGGGATGGATCATTATTTAAATTATAACACATTTAAATAGTTCACCCATAGTTTCTGTTGCAGTTAATTTGTGTAGTGCAAGTAGTATATCTCCTGCTTGTTTCTGATTTGCTTGTTTAAGTAATATTCCAGCTCTTTCTTTTACTCCATGAGAATATAAGAAATTACGTTGTGTCATGATTTGGCAATTTTGGAATATTGAAAAATCAATATGGGCAGTAATATCGGCATTACCTATATTTTCTAGTATATTACTGTGTTTATGATTTGTAATTCCTTGTAGGGTTGAGATATAGGGCTTTTTAGTATACCCGTAATCTATTATTAGTGCTTTTCCACCATTTTTATTAAGTTGCGACTTAATTTTTTTGAAGATAATACTGGCAGGTTCATTAACTTCAATGATTGCATTTTCTCTTTTTGTTTCAAAGTAGGTATTTGTTTTTTTAAGTGTGAAAGAAAATGAGTTGTTAGACATACCTATGCAACGTTCATACCATATATTCTTATATATAAATTGGCGTATTGGTAAGGCATCAAAAAATTCATTTGCAACTAATATTGTTGGCCTATCTGGTAAATCTTCGATATTTTTGAGCCAAAAAATATTATTATAATTGTGTAGTTTTTTCTTTTGAACTTGTTCAAGTTTTGGGCTGACTTCAAATAAGTAAATTTCAACGTATTTAGAGAAGTATTTATGAGTTGTTCGTAGTATATCAGAGATCATAGTTCCCTTGCCTGGGCCTAATTCTGCTATAATAAATTGTTGTGGTTTTCCTAAATCTTTCCATTGCAAAATTATCCAAATTGCTATTGTTTCTGCAAATAACTGGCTAATTTCTGGGGCTGTAATAAAATCTTGTCCAATTGGGTTTTTGTTTATATAATATCCGTATTGTTTATCATAAAGAGCAAAATTCATGAATTGAGCTATTGATATTGTGCCGCCGTTTTTATTTATTAGTTCGGTTAGTGCGTTATTCATGTTTTTGTGCCTTTTTTATGGTATAAATTAGCGTTTTTAGCCGCAGAGTATAAATAATTATAGAAATACCTATTGATGCTGCGAACATTGCTAAGAGTGATAATAGCATGTAGTTATCAATTGCAACTCCACCCTTTCTTATTATGCTTGCTGGCTGGTGTAATGTATTCCAGAAATTTACTGAGAATTTGATTATAGGTATGTTGATTGCACCAACAATATTTAGTACAGCAGCAGATCTTGAAAAAGTTCTTTCATTATTCCATAGTAAAATATAGCCAATATATAAAAAAAGTAGGATTAACATTGAAGTGAGCCTTGCATCCCAAACCCACCAAGTGCCCCAGACTGCTTTTCCCCATATACTACCTGTTATTAAACATATAGAAGTAAAGCATAGCCCTATTGGTGCAGCTGCATAGGCTGTAATTTCGGCAAATCTACTTTTGTAGATTATTGCCATTGAATTGCTTATTGCCATGAATATGTAGATTCCAAGAGCTAGCCAAGCCGCTGGTACATGTACATACATTATGCGTACAGATTCGCCTTGTAAGTAGTCAGCAGGAGAAGCAATCAATGCTTGATATAAAGCAAAAACATAGATTGGCACTGTTATTATTGTTGCCCATAGTAGTGCGTTTGATGTATTCTTTAAAAGTAATTTGTAAAATATTTTCAAGGTTCTCATTATTAATATGGCTTTCGTTGATGAAATAAAAGTATACCTAAAAGCGGGTAGTGGTGGCAATGGTTGTATTTCATTCCGGCGAGAAAAATTTGTGCCTATGGGTGGACCGGATGGTGGTAAGGGTGGAAAAGGTGGTGATATTGTATTTCGTGCCAGTAAGAGTGTTAACACACTTTTAAAATTCCATTATCAGCCTCACATTTTTAGTAAAAAAGGTGGAAATGGTAGTGGAGGAAAAAAATATGGTGCAGCTGGCAAGAGTAATATCATAGAAGTTCCAATAGGTACACAAATATACAATTCTGACGGTAGTTTAATAATTGATTTAGAAAGCGAAGAGCAAGAAATAATTTTGGCTAAAGGAGGAGTTGGTGGATTCGGAAATACTGGATTAAAGAGTTATCGTAGAGAAAGTTATTATAACCTTGGTGCACCTGGAGAAGAAAAGACTTTATTTCTTAAGTTAAAGATTATTGCTGATGTTGGAATAATAGGATTACCCAATGTTGGTAAATCGACCTTTTTGTCTATGTGTTCTAATGCCCATCCCAAAATTGCTGATTATCAGTTTACAACACTTTGCCCACAAATTGGTATGGTGCAGCTTGACCATAATCGTGATTTTGTTATAGCAGATATTCCTGGTCTAATTGAGGGAGCACACAAAGGTTTAGGTCTAGGACACAGATTTTTGAAACATATTGAGAGGTGTCGTGTTTTATTACATTTAGTTGATTGTATGCAGGATGATGTTGTAGCTGCATATAATACAGTAAGAAATGAACTGGAATGTTATAGTAAAGAACTGACAAAAAAAAATGAGATAGTTGCATTAAGTAGGTGTGATCTTTCTGTAAGTCATGATGATTTGGATAGAAGAAACAAGCTCTTAGAGGAAAATATTAAGCAAAAAGTGTATAAGATAACAATTAATAAAAATGTAAAAGGTATTACTAATAAGCTATATGGATTTCTTAACAAAGAAGAAAGTAAAGATTATGACCCTATATCCAGTTGTTAATGACCATCAATAACTATTTTGTTTGCCCTGTATCTTTAGTGATTGTTGAGATAATACAAGGTTCAACATTGTCAACTTGAGTATTAGGCTTAGTGTTATCTGGTTTGTTTGAAATATTCATATAGCAATCATTATATGAATTACAGTGAAATAAACCCATCAACCTTATTTGTCTAAAATGGTCAACGCTATTTTCAACTTGAGTATTAGTCTTAATGCTATCTGTTTTGTTTGAAATATTCATATAGCAATCATTATATGAATTACAGTGAAATAAACCCATAAACCTTATTTGTCTAAAATGGTCAACGCTATTTTCAACTTGAATATTAGACTGATATTTATCAATACTTCCTTTCATGGTATTTCTGTTTGTTAATTCCTAAAATATACAGAGTTAATTATACAACTAATTGTAATTATGTAAACTTTATTATATTGATAATGTATGTATGCGACACAAGATCCATTAATTTTTTTTATTGTATATACTTGTGTGGCTCTGTATTACTACTTATCGCATCTGTAGAAGCGGCGTTAACCTCAGTGTTTGTTTCTGCTGGATTAGGAAGAATTGTAGCAATTTGATCCGTTGCGTCATTGTTGCGAAAATCATTATAAGCGGTTCGGAAATTTTGTATTGTGTGACGCATTAAAGTTATAGATATTGTGAGAGTAGTTGTATAAATAAGTGCGCTCTGAAAATTAGTTAGCTCACCACCTCTTCCTTCTTTGTAACTATTATTTTTCATATTATAAAAAGAAAGCCATGTTAAGGGTGCAAGCATAAAAGTTACAATCATGATTACAGTATTAGAATTATTTCTTCCTTGCATATTGTTATATTAGATATTTAACTGATATTATTATATAATATCTTATATTAAATATTGCAAAAAAAATTTATTATAAACACGGAGCAAAAATTATATGCTAAACTATCCAAGGAGATCTTACAAAGCTATTAAATCACTAAAATTTATTTTTTTTACTTGAACAAACTTTAACTAAACAGTGATTATTTGTAGCAACATTATGCTGTATGTTGTTATCTGTATTACCGTTTTATACCAACGAGATGGTTATGTATTAGTTGTTCATTTCCTTTATCTATATTATGTACAAAAGTATGCGGATGTGATTCTCTTTCATTATAAAGTCTTGATAATTCATCTACAAAAATTTTACTACCTGTTACTGCGGCAAATGTTCCGGTCATTTTGGTTAAGTTAGGGTAATATTGCGCGAATAGGGCAGTCAGAACAGTATTTATAAGAAAGAATGCAAAGAGCTTTGCAAATCTAATCTCATTCTGATAAATTTCCTCTTGATTTGTAGATTGTAGCAACAAAGTAAAAACCTTTAAGTAAAATAATAACTTCTAACAGGATAACATAGTTTAAATTATGCAAAAAAAGAAGATTATACAATAACAATATAGGAAGAGTTTTAATTTAACCCCTACTGTCTTTTTGATTATTACTAATATCTGCTTTTTATTAGAGTGTAATAGAGAAGGTCAACTAATTACACCCATTGTGTTAACAAATAGAATATATGATTTATTATATGATATTCGAATGGTTGAAAGTAATTAAACATCCTCTGTAATTCGGGCATTATTAGCAAAATTCTCAGGTATTTTTTTGTTTGTTATAATACCCTTGTCTTTAATATCGTGAGCTTTTTTAATTAGATTGCCTCTACCTTGTGACAATTTATTTACAGCATCATTATGTGATTTCAGTGCACTATCTATTGCTTTACCTGTTTTATTAAGGTCGTCAAGGAATCCACAAAATTTATCGTACATTTTTCCAGCTTCATCTGCTATTATTTGTGCGTTGGTATTTTGCCTAGACAAACTCCATAATGAAGCAATTGTTCTCAAGATTGGCATTAGTAATGATGGTGAACTCAATATAATATTGTTTTTTAGTGCAAAATTTTGTATTTCACTTTTATTTTGAATAGCTAAGATAAACGCACTATCAATTGGAATAAACATTATTGTAAAATCAGGACTATTTACATTATTTGCTTGGTGGTATTCTTTTGATGATAAATCTTCTATATGTTTTTTTACTGAAGTCAGAAATGATTTTAATTGTGTAGATTTCTCCTTTTCATTTTCTGCATTGTGATAAGACTCATAATGTTTTAATGAGGTCTTGGCATCTACTAAAACGTGTCTGTTTTCTGGTAAGCTAACCAAGACATCAACTATTGCATGTTTATTTGATTCATGATGAGTCTTTGCTTGATAATAATATTCCTCTCCTTCTCTTAAACCTGATGATTCTAAAACGTTAAGTAATATCCTCTCACCCCAAGTTCCTTGTAATTTTTGTGAACCTCTTAAAGTTTGTCTTAAGTCTTCATACGAAGAAGAGGCTTTTTCATGTGCTTTAGTAAGATTCTCAATTGTTGTTTTAAGACTAGCTCTTTCTGTTAATTCTTTTTCATAATTTTCTTGTGTTTGTTCTTGAAAAGAATTAATTTCCTTTTTTAAAGGATTTAATAAATTCCCTAGTTCTTCTTTTGATGATTTTGCAAATTCTGAATTGTTATCTTTAAGCATTTTATCAGCAGAATCTTTAAATTTTTTAAGCAAAGCTTCGCTTTGGTCTTCCATGTATTTTTTATACTGTGAATACATTTCAGAAGTTTTATCTTTATATTCCTTTAAAGTACCAATTTCCTGGTTAAGTTTTGCTATTTCATTATCTTTAATTTTTACTTCTGCTTCTAATGATACTTTTTCATTATTTAATTCCTGATTTTTTTTCTCCAAAGCACGATTTTCCTCCTTATACCTTTCTGTTATATGTTGAGAATTTGTATTTTCTTTTTTATAATTTTCTAAATTATCTATTTTTTCGTTAAGGGTTTCTATTTGGCTGTTTTTGACTTGCTTTTCTGCTTCTAATAATAGTTTTTCATTATGCAGTTGATCGTTTTTCTTTACTATCTGTTGAGAATCTGCCACTGTTTTTTTGTACAAAAAAATACATATAGATATAGCTAGGAGAGCTAGTATAAGTAATGTTTGATTTTCTAGGTCCATTCCGCATAAGTATAATATAACTTACCAATATACGATACGTAATTGCAAAAGGAAAAATAATTTGCAATCATAAGATTTGGATTGCTGCAAAGTATCTTAGGTTATTTTTGTGTTTATTAGCGTATTTTTGAAAATATTGCCTTTATATCTGATGATATTACTGGGTTTTATTGCTGGTAAAGTGCTAAAGACTGATAGGGACACTATATCTAAATTTCTATTATTTATAGTTACCCCAGTTGTGATTTTCTCTGGGGTAGTGAAGATGGAAAGCAATGATCATATGATTTTGTTATTACCTATTTTGGTATATCTGATGAGCTGCATAATTTGTGTAGTAATGTACAAATTATCTGCAGTTTTATTCAGCAGTAATATGCGTAATATTATAGCATTTAGCTCTGGTAGTTCAAATACAGGTCATTTTGGTTTACCGGTTGCGTTACTAATTTTGGATTCTGAAACCGTTGCAATATATATGATTTCTTTTTTAGGGATAACATTATTTGAAAACACTTATGGTTTTTATGTTGCGGCAAAGGGGTATTTTACTGCTTTAGATTGCATAAAGAAGTTACTCAAATTGCCAGCTCTCTACGCGATATTGTGTGGTCTTATTTTAAAGGCAACAAATGTTGAAATACCTACTATGATATATGACCTCTTTGATAACATGAGGAGTACTTATATAGTGCTTGGAATGAGTATAGTTGGAATAGGGATATCTTCGATTAAGGATTTCAGAATAGAGTGGAGGGTTATTTTTAGTACATTGTTTACAAAATATATTTTGTGGCCGATTTTTATGTTTTCTCTGGTAATGGTTGATTATTTGTACTTAAATCTATACAATCATGAGGTCTATATTGCACTAATGATCTTGGCAATAGTGCCGATGTCTATTAGTACTGTTGTCGTAGGGTCAGTTTTAAAGTATCCAGCTGAGCAGTTGATATGGGTTGTACTGATAAGCGTAATGGTGGGACTTTTTTATGTGCCTGCAATGTTATCTGTAGTGGTTAGATTATTAATTTGACTTTAGAATTGTATATACTAGGAAGTAGTAATGTTCTAATTATTATGTAAAAATATTAGTCCTTATGGTTCATACTTGTATAGAGTTGAGATAAATGGGTAGTAGTAAGGGTGATGTAAAAACATCAGGTAAGTAGTGTTACTTTACCTAACCGTTGTGAAGATAAGTGGGGGAGGGGGAATATGTTAGCTATCTAAAGATGTTGTATTTATTTCATGATTTTCATGTTTATGTATTCTCTTGTGAGAATACTACTTCTTTATTTGGTGGTATTACTCACTTTGGACTTAAATCTGTGGTGGAAGATTTAAGTTCAGATGATAGGGAGAAATTTACTGATAGAGAAATCGGTTTATACGTTGTTGAAATAGGTTATGGTGTAGTACTTTAACCAAAAGCCGCTAGGAAATCTTGCAATGGCAAAGAAATGGAGTGTTTTTTGTAAACAATTCCACTTCATTAATTCGCGAAATACAATATGGTTGGGAATAATATTTGTTATTCAGGTTTTTCATGTGTTAGGGTGGGTTGTAGGTATTTATGGTGATATTTGTTCCTGTTTTGTGTGACCTTTTTGTACAGAGTAGTATTCCTTGGGGGGTGGTCGCACTGGTATTATTGTGTTTTTCTATACTTACTATTTTAGTTGGGAGAGTTTTAAATACAATGCAAGCTAGAATACATATTGTTGTAATGTCAGTTCTTTCTCTTGTGTTGATGTCAATAATGATAGCAATTATAGCTGTAGAAGGTTACCAAGGTATGAAAATAACAACAAATAGTGACCTCAAAAATCTTATCTATTTTGATCCTTTAAAAAAAGTTTAGAGTTAGTAAAGTATCATTTCTATGTGATTAAGAAAAATTATGATTTTTGGAAAGATCTTAATTATGGTGGCATAGTAAGAAATAAGCATATATGTAATTATTGGTCAGAGCTGCATTGGGTAATTCAGGACTAAAAGAGTATAAAAAACGGAAAGTAAGTTGCTGATGGGCTGAAAATGGATGATGCTCGAGGGGTTAAGGAATGGAAAAAGGAGAAATAGGGAAAATGATGTTTTTGTAGGGTGTGTTAACTCACACAATTTGATTTATTTTAACCAGAGGAAGTAACCTTGCTGGATTTGTGAAAAAGTTGTGATTTTATCTCCATTTTTGATTGGAAAATCTCTCAGTTGAATAACATAATCAAATTTTTCTGTGTTAACTGCTAAAAGTTTTGAATATAGGAACAGAGTACTCTTACCGTTATTGTTATAAATACAGTAGCTGTCTTTACAGGAGATGTTGACTTTATCGTTATTCTTGTGTTCTGTGTATAAGTAAATATCACTTTGTCCATTTTGAGCAATCCAAGTTCTGTTGACAAAATTCTTTCTTTGCCTTGATAAGAAATATAAATTATTGTCGCTACCCTTTACCGCTACCATTTTTTCATTAACTAGAATATCTGGGGTTTTATTGTTTAAACCAATAATTAAGCCAATTATTATTGTTGGTATGCCGAATAGGCGCCATCTTTGTTGCCATAGACATAACCATAAAAAACCAAAAGTGATTATTATTATAGATAAATTGCCAAAAACATGTATTGGTATGAATGCGTAATGCATATTACCTATTTTACTAGATATAAGAATGAGGATGTTTATGGCTTTTGATGTGATTAGTGCAGGTAAGTAGGACAAGTGAAGTGGAATTAGGCATGTTGTTATTATTCCAAATGGCAGAATGATTATTGTAGTTAGTGGTATTGCGACTAAATTTGATATTATTCCACCTAATGAAAAGTAATTAAAGTGATGTATTGTGTATGGAGTTGTTGCAAGGCTAGCAATTATTGAGCTTATAACTATAGTTAGGAAGTATGTTACTGTGCGGTAAAACATATTGCTATGGTTTAATTTATCTTTATATGATTCATAAAAAGCGCATAACCCTATAACAGCTGCAAAAGACATTTGAAAGCTTGGCTTGAGTATTGATTCTGGCTCAAAAACTAAAATAATTGTGGCTGCAACTGTAATGGAGCGCATTGTGCTGCTATGGCGATCGATCAATATTGCAAATAAAATAATTGAAGACATAATAAATGCCCTTTGAGCAGAGATAGACATTCCTGATATAGTTAGATAAGAAAAACTAGCAGATATGCTTATTATTGCTGCCCATTTTTTTGTGTTATATTTTGTTGCAAGGTGTGTTGAAAGGGCAAACAGTTTGCGAGATAAGAGAAAAAAGAATGAAGTAACTATTGTTAAGTGAAGACCAGAAATTGCTAGTAGATGTGCTAAACCAGCGTTTCGTATATCTTCTAAGATTTTTTTATCAATTCCTTGTCTTTTCCCAACAATTAGTGCTGCTGTAATATTTCCAGTCTTTTTCCCCATCAGTTTAATTAGTGATAATGCAATATAATTGCGAAAAGAATCTATGTAAGATGTAAGTATTAATTTATTACTAGGTTGTACTAGTGTTATTGGAGTTGTTGCAAATCCAACAGCACTAATTTTTTCAAAATAAGCAAAGTTAGCGAAATCATAAGCGTTTGGTGAAACTGGAGCTGTAGGAGGGGTTAATTTTGCTGAAAATGAAACGATATCACCACTTTTTACATTTTTATCTACCTTATAAGCTTTAATTCTTATATTTGAAACACTTTTTAACTTATAATGTTTTATATCTTGTAATACTATTTGTTTATAGCTAATTTTCTGATTTATTTCACGGACTGTAGCAACTGCTTTATTTACATAAATAGTTTTGTCTATGAATTTTGTGTCTATTATGCTTACGCGAATAAAAATTGCTGTGAATCCTAATATTATTAAGGATGTGATGGCATATATATTTTTGTTCTGTAAAATTATCGATGCAACTATAAGCATTAATAATATTATTGCTGCTGTAAAATGTTCAAGTGAGAAGAGCAAGATTCCAGTTCCAATAAAGACTGGAAACCAGAGAATTTTGTTATCTTTTTCCTTTAAAAGTGATTCAGCAAACAATATCTTTTATGTGGAGATGTAAAGTCATGATTCTATATATAGATTATATTATGATCAAGTTATATTAAATATGACAATTATATAATCTTCGATTATATTGGATGTTTCCTATTTTTGGTTTTTTTTGCAATGATAGATAGGCCAGATAGTCTATAAGCCGGATTCTGTTTAGGTAATTATTCATCTGGGACTTGGATTACTCCAAGACTCGTGCGACTTACCCGAGTAATTTGAGTATGAGAACAATACTATTATTACTCTTATTTAGTCTTGCTCCTGGTAGGGGTTACCTTGACTACTAAATGTTACCATTAGCACGGTGCGCTCTTACCACACCTTTTCACCCTTACCTACTTGTGTAGGCGGTAATTTTCTGTGGCCCTATCCCTAGAGTCACCTCTGACGGATGTTATCCGTTACCATGTTCCCGTGGAGTCCGGACTTTCCTCTATATAAAAAATACAGCAATTACCCAACTATCTGACATATGTAGAAGGTACGATAATTTGTATGGAAAAGAAATCATATAATAAGCACAAGTAATCAAAAAATAATACTTTTTTCTCAATATAAAAAATAATTGGTGATTACATAATGAATTTAGTGAATAGAAAGATAAATATGCAACAGAGTGATGACATTAACAAAAAAATCATCTCAGTATTTGTTACGGATAGAAATGATAGTAATAAAACTTATATCAATGGGAGAGTAGTTAATTAGCTAAAATTGGAATACCGATTGATAAACAAATAGCAGAGGAAGTTTAATGAAAAAAGATGTTTATATATTAAATGAAGTAATGACTGAGTACATAATCGGAAATTTTTATAGTGATCAACGTGAATGCATAAGTAGAGCAGGTAATTTAGTGCAATCTTCAATAAAAGGTGATTGTGAATATAACGGTATGTTTGCTCCCATAGGTAGCTAGAAGAGGTTTTGATGATTTTAGTATAGATGATAATTATTTCTTATGCAAAAATGTTGTTATGCAAATGCGACACTTTTAGCAAAAACGTCATTGTTAACACTGATTATCCCGCAAATGACTAAGGATAATAAAGAAAAAAAAAGAATTAAGTTATAGAGAATACAAATGTAAAAGTAGAAGGGAAAATAGGTTAAGCTCAAGTAATAGAAAAAATAACCAGAATTACAAAACTATGAAGAAGAAAAAGTACAATTGATATGGGAGGATGATTTGATTACAGAAATCGCAACTAAAGAAGAATTTGGCAGAGTGATGGCTGAATTTAACTATGTAAGTAAAACTATACAAGTTAAGCTTGGTAATGGAACAAATTATACAATAAAAAAATTCATATGGTTGTAAATAGGAATGTATAGAGGATGTTGGAGATATTTAAGAATCTGTTATTGATTGAAATGGGAAGTATGTTGGTAAATATGATCCGAGATGTTTTAAAGAAGGATTTTAATTTTAGTATAGATGGTAATTATTTTATGTTCGATAGTATAATATCCTGATATAAAATAACTATAGGTGGTAAAGTCGTGTTATTTCGAAGAATATTGATAATCTTTTTTATGGTTTCTATGTTTTGTCATTCGCTGCTTGCAGAAGAAATAATAGTTGGTGTATTGCGCACAAAAAGTGAAAGTTATCCTCATGAATTGGACTATTCAAATAATATAGTTGAAATGTTAATTAGATTAGGGTCAAAGGTGATTTTGATTGATTATAACGAACTTGTTGATAAAAAGGGCGATTTATTGAGCGAAGTAGAGGATTTCATCTATTCAAGTGGTATCACAAGAGTTATAATACCTGGAAATTATTACAACCTTGATTCTGAACCATTTGCTCCAAACACAAATCGGCAGGATGTTACTGCTATATTAGCAAAAATGGCTGAAGAGGGAAAAATATACCTTATGGGTATATGTGGAGGTTTACAAGGTATAGTGCATTCGAAAAAAATAGAAATAGTAAAAGTGAAAAGCATAGGTGGGAATGAATCAAGTCATCTAGTTTCTGATCCAGACCCACATGCTAAAAATGTTCCGCTACATAAGGTAATGATAAATCCTACGAGCCGATTAGCAAAAATGTTGAAGAATATTGCGGAAATGGATGAGAATGGATGGATTTACCTATATCTACCAGATGCACACACAAGAGTTATAAATAACAGTGTCAAAAATATACAGAAGTTAAATATGGCTGGGTATAATATAGTAGGCTTCTCTAATGATGGAATGATTGAAATCATAGAAGATAAGTTTGGCAATATTCATTTTCAGGATCACCCTGAGGGATTGGTTATAAATAATGATTTCTTGAAGGAGACGAATTCGTCTTTGCGCACTAAATCAGCAGATGCTGTTATTGTAATATTCGAAGACTTTTTAAGTAGATAAAATTGGTTTATATAATTCTTTATTTACATTTTAGGTTTATACTGGTAATAAATAATTATACTATTATCAGATTAGATGACAATTAGATGACGATAAAACAATTAACTTCACTTTTTGTAGTAATATTCTCTTTGTTTGGCTTGTCTGTGTATGCAAATAAGCCGCTAGTAGGATTTCTTTATACACAATGTGCACAATACCCTAGAGAATTAGGAAAATCAGTAAATATACCGGAGATGTTAAATAAGTTAGGTGCAGAAACAATTATTATTGATTACAATCAACTTGCAAGAGGTAGTGAAAATATAGAAAATTCTATCAGGGGGTTTATCAAAAAGCAAGGAATAAAAAGGGTAATCATTCCAGGTAATTATTATAATCTGAATACGGAACCGTATCCACCGAACACAAATCGTCAAGATGCTACTGCTGTAGTGACGAAAATGGCTAATGAAGGGGAAATATATTTGATGGGAATATGTGGAGGTTTGCAAGGGATAATGTATGCAGAAGGGATTAAATTAACTGGAGTTGATAGTTTTGATTTAAGTAATCACACTCTGTCGGAGGAGGGTTATCAGGAGAAAAATGTTGCCTTAGGTAGAGTGAAAGTAACTCAAGATAGCAGGATTGCACAAGTGCTAAGTAAACATAAAAAATTATTTAACAAAGGCGGTTCTGCTGAGTTTTACACCGTAGAAGCACATCATAATATGGTTGATAATAATTCACAAAACATAGAAAAATTACATCAATTGGGTTATAAAGTAGTTGGCCACTCAAAATATGGGGTGATTGAGGCCATAGAGGATAGGTTTGGTAATATTCATTTTCAAGGTCACCCAGAGGGTTTGGTTATTACTTCCCAAAAGTATGGTGATGCATGTATTATGTCTTCTTTGCGTCAGTCTTCGGTTGATGCTAGTATTAGTATATTTGAGGATTTTATTAATAGATAAATGTACGCTAAAATTGTATTAGCGTTGCCAATTGAAAAAGCTTTTTTTTATGAGAGCGATTTTGATTTGCGTATAGGGTCTTATGTAAGGGTTAAGTTTGGTAGCTTGTTTACTATAGGGTTAGTAGTAGAAATACATAGATTTTGTTCGTTACAAAATCTTAAAAAAGTTAAAGAAGCTATAAATATACCAAAAGCTGAGCAGCAATTTATTGAATTTATGAGTTGGACATCGAAGTACAACATGATTCCAATGGGCTCGATACTAAAAATTGTATTAAGTGGGATAAATAAGGGTAGAAAATATTATTCATTTTCTTTATCAAATAAACAGAAGCTAACATTAGCTTACAAAAAAGTGGTTGATGTATTAAAAGGCTGCGAAATCTTGCATGAATCTGCAATCTGTGAAAAAGCTAAAGTACGTTCTAGTACACTTGTACAAATGTTTCAAGAAAATATTTTAGAAGAAAGATCATATTCAACTACAAAAAGTAAACCAGTAGTGTGTAATATAAATTTGTCAGATCAACAGAAAGTAGCTTTTCAGTTAATTTGTCAACACAGTAAATACAAGGCAATTTTTTTAGAAGGTGTTACTGGATCTGGTAAAACGGAGGTATATTTAAAAGTAATCTTCAATATATTAAACAAAAGTAGTAATAGTCAAGCTCTTGTACTACTGCCAGAAATAATTTTAGCATCACAATTAGAACAAAGATTTAACAAATACTTCACATCAGTAAATATTGTTACATGGCATTCTTCACTCTCAAAAAAACGTAGAACGAATAACTGGTGGGAAATAGTAAATGGGGAAGCGCAAATAATAATTGGAACTAGATCAGCACTATTCTTGCCATATAAAAACTTAAAAATAATTGTTGTAGATGAGGAACATGATAATTCCTTTAAGCAAGGTATAGGTAGGATAAATTACCACGCACGTGATATGGCAATCATAAGAGCGCAAAAAGAAAATATACTAATAATATTATCCTCTGCTACTCCTTCATTAGAAACATTTTGTAATGTCAAGTCAGGGAAATTTGAGCATGTAGTGCTGTCCGAGAGACATACAAAAATAGAATTACCTGATACTCATATAGTTGATATGCGAAAAAATAGGAATGGGAAGTTCATTTCTGCAGAACTATACGCTGAGATACTAGGATCAATAGAGAAAAAGCAACAAGTACTATTATTTTTAAATCGTCGTGGGTACAGCTCATTCATGCAATGTGATAATTGTAGCTATAAGCCACAGTGCATAAATTGTTCGACTTTTTTAACAAGGCATAAATTTCACCAAATACTTCTATGTCACTCTTGTGGCTACAAAGTGAAATTACAGAATCTCTGCTCAAAATGCGGCACTGTTAATTCACTGAGAGATTTTGGATTTGGTGTGGAAAAGATAGAGGAAGAAGTTAGGTCTGAGATACCTAAGGCAAATGTCATAGTAATGAGCAGTGATCTTATCAACTCGGTTGATAAAAGTAGGAGATTGTTGCAAGAGATTTTTGCAAATAGGATCAACATAATCATTGGTACGCAAGTTATAACAAAAGGGCATCACTTTCCTAACTTAAATTTAGTGGGCATAATTAATTCTGATTATGCATTATATAATGGAGATCTGAGATACTCAGAACAAACATATCAAATGTTACAACAAGTCTCTGGACGTGCTGGTAGAGAAAATGTTCGGGGCAAGGTTTTATTGCAAACTTACAATCCGGATAAGATCTCTACAAAATATCTATGTAATGCAGAAAAGTTTTATTCAGAAGAGCTTAAGATACGACAAGAGAATAATATGCCTCCTTTCACCAGGATCAGCAGTATTGTGATCAGTCATGTAAACAAAAACAAAGCTGCTGCAATAAGTAATGAGATAAAAAGCTTTATGTTGTATGAGGATAAAATAAAAATTTTAGGTCCTATTCCAGCTGATGTGTATTTGGTAAGAAAAAAATATATCTATGTGATAGCTATAATCTCTCCAAAAAAATTTAATATTCAGCAATATCTTCAGAATTGTGCTTCATTAAAGAAATATAAGAAAGTAATTAGTATAGACATTGATAGCTATAATTTACCTTAAGGATTATATTGTTATTTTTTTGTATTTTCACAATGTCGTACATTGATTATGTTTGCTACTTAAAACTGTTTCGGCTCATTCTTTTCGTGTGCTTAAGTCACGAATGATTTCCTTGATAAAAGGTACAGTTACTCCTCTCTTTTTTTGCATAGAAATTGTATCTATTACTTCTACCATTTTAGCTAATTCAAAGGTAGATCTTGTAATATGTCTTATCATATATTCTATTACCTCTTTTGACACCTTGATTTGTCTGCTTGAAAACTCCTTCACAAGTATTATTCTAAGCAAATCTTCGTTATTTTCTACTAATTTTAAAAGCGGTGCAGATAAAATTCTAGATCTCAAATCAGGCAATTTATATGGCAGAAACTTTGGCAATACAGAAGTTGTGAGGAGTAATTTAGAATTGTGTTCCTTGACTAGATTAAAACAATGTAGAAAATTTGTTTCATTACTTATATTTTCAATATTTTCTATTATATAGCACTTTCTTCTGCTTTGAAAATGTAAATTATTCAGTGATTGCAAAAATTTTGCATTGTTTTCTTTGCACCAGATATAAGCTAAATGAGTTTTTCCAGTAATAGGAGCACCATATAGAATTTTACAATGAGTATTGCACCAATCTTCGATAATCAATTCTCGGTAAGTTATAACATTTCCCTCAACTAAAACATAATCTTGACTCTTGTATGACGAGGAATTAGGTTTACTATCTATTAAGTTTAGTTGTTTCATAGAAATTACTCTGAAAATAGTGCTCAAGAAAGAACCTGAATAATACACCAACAACAGCTGCAACAGGTACAGCAACTAAAACTCCGATAAATCCAAAAATAATACCACCTGCAAAGATCGCAAATATTACCCAAACTGGATGTAATTTTACATTGTCACCAATTAATTTTGGTGTAATAAAAGCGTTTTCAAGGATTTGTCCAGCAATGAAAATGAGTAGTATTAGTAATTTCATTGTAATGGAGTTAAACTGAAAAAAAGAGATAATATTTCCTATTGTAAAACCGATTGCAAAACCTACATACGGGATAAATGAAAAAATACCAGTGAATAAACCTATGAATAATGAATACTGTAACCCAGTAAAGTATAAACAGATAGAGTAAAAAAAGCTTAGAATAAGACAAACTTGGGTCTGCCCTCTTATGTAGGCTGATATTATGCAATCTATTTTACTTAACTGCTTAGTAATAGCAGGATAATGCTTGCGTGGGATAACTCTATCGATTGAATTTACTATTGATGGCCAGTCTCTTAAAATATAGAATGTTATTATAGGGGTAATAAAAATTAATGAGAGAATATTAATTATAGCTATGGTAGAAGACCAGATATTATTAACAAATTTTTTCGTAAAGTTGAGCATCTCACTAGAATATTCTGTTATAAATGATTTTATACTGTTACTATCAACTTCATTATCAAGTATTTTGGGAAGTATATTTTTTTGTATGTATACTAGGTAATCTGGGAAAATTTTTAGCACGTGTGTAAATTGTGAGTACAATAAGGGAGTGATAAAAAATATAAAAGCAAAAATACACACAAAAAAAAGCAAAATTATCACCATAGATGATAGAGACCTTGGTAATTTCATTAAGCTCAACCTGTCCACAACAGGGTTGAGAAGATAAGCAATAGTTATTGAGATTATAAAGGGCGTTAAAGCATTGCTTATAGAGAATAATATGTATACAACAATCAGTGTTGCAAATAAAAATACTAACTCTTTACTCATTATTGCAAAGCATAGAAACAGTGTTCATTATAATTTACTTCGGTTCTTTTTACAAAAAGCGTATAGCATATAAAATTTAAGTTTCTGTAGTTTTTAGTGTTATCTATTGTTGAGCACTCTTATGGTTGACTAAAAACTATTATAACTTGTTTCGTCACTTTACAAAACAAAAGCTTCTTATCCTTTTATAGGATGTCCAATCCTATGTCTTTATTTGGAGCTGCATTAGTGATCAAACCAACTGAAATATAATCTATTCCTGTTTTGCTTATTTCTTGTACATTAGAAAGTGTAACTCCTCCTGATACTTCAATCTTCGTTTTTTTTGCAACAAGTCGTACAGCTTCTTTTATTTGTTGTAATGACATATTATCCAATAATATTAGCCCAATATTTGCAGATAAAGCTTCCTGCACTTGTGATATATTATCGCATTCGATAGCAATAAATATATCTTGAGAAAACGAAAATCTAACTCTTTCAATTGCTTGTAATACTCCTCCGCAGCTAGCAATATGATTGTCTTTAATTAAAATTTTATCATTAAGTGATGATCTGTAACTTTCGCCTCCTCCTATATGTACGGCATACATTTCTAAGTTTCTAAGACATGGCGTAGTTTTTCTTGTGCTGCGTATTGTTACGTTGTTCTTTTCTACTCTCTTGACAAATGTATTTGTTATAGAAGCTATTCCAGATAAATGCTGTAAAAAGTTTAATGAAATTCTTTCTATAGAAAATAATCTAGCTGCATCAGCGCTGCCATTAATTATGCAATCACCTTTACTTAATATTTCCCCATCGACTTTATTAATTACATAATTTATCTCTCCTGCATACATCGAAAATAATTCTTGTATAACTGGTACTCCACATAACACTTGACTCTCTCTAGCATTAATAGAAAAATTTACACTTTCTCCTCTAAGGGTAGCATTAGAAGTGATATCACCAGTATTCTTTAAATCTTCTGTAATTGATATTTGTAAAATCTTTAATAAAATATCTTTGTCAATCATTTTCAC
Organism: Anaplasmataceae bacterium; assembly: GCA_965207045.1. GTDB lineage: Bacteria > Pseudomonadota > Alphaproteobacteria > Rickettsiales > Anaplasmataceae. The sequence goes on from OZ242261.1 coordinate 243,222, forward strand.
CGAAAATATTAGGAAAATTCCTTTTATTTTGCCCAACTTGTTTTTTTCCTTTTAGTAATTTTAAATCGACTCGTCTATTATGCAATGCTGTTGGGATGCTAAAATCTTGTGGTTTTACATCTGCACTGCCAGAGATATTAACAATTCTAGCTGGATCTAGACCTAATTTTATAAAATCTCTTCTTACAGAATTCGCTCTGTTAGTTGACAGTTCCCAATTTGAGTAATCTTCATTGGGTGAAAACTCTTCACCATTTGTGTGCCCTTCAATTGATATGTAATAAGAAGTTCCTTTTATTTCTTTTACAACTAGTTCAATTGCAGTATGTAATATTGGTAATGGATTGGATGATCTAGTATTAAATATCTTAGCATTTTCATTGCTTTCGAAAGTAATCATTATGTTATCACTGTTTTCACTAATTTTAACTGTATCACCAATTTTGCCTAGTTTCATTTCTAGCTCTTTACTAAACATGGATTTTTTTTTATCAGCATTTTTACCCTTATTCGATTCTACCTGGCCTTTGTCAGATTTTCTTCCACTTTCTTGAAAGACTGTAGAAGCAAAGTAATTACCAATCCCTCCTAAACTTTCTTCATCTACAGAACTCAGTATCCACAAGATGAAAAAAAGCATCATCATAGCAGTCATGAAGTCTGCATAAGCAACCTTCCAACTGCTACCATTTTGACCATGTTTTCCTTTTTTAATAATGCGTTTGATTACAATTTCATTTTTCATTACTTAATAAAGTTTCTAATTCAATAAAACTGGGTTGAAAATGCTCGGGTATTATCTTTCTAACAAATTCTATACTAATAATAGGATTATTTCCTTTAAGATGAGATAAAATACCAATTTTTATGCATTTTACATAATCAACATAAGATTTGTAGTGTTTTTCTAGGTAGCTTCCAATAGGATTGATAAAAGCATAAGACAACAAAATACCAAGGAATGTGCCAATTAATGCACTCCCAATGGATTTTCCTAATACTGCTGGATCTCCACCAATCTTTCCCATTGTAATAATGACACCTAATACTGCTGCAACAATACCTAATGCTGGCATAGAATCTCCTAATTTATTTACTTCATTAAAAATTTTTTCTCCTTCTTCTGCAAAAACTTCAATTTCTTCGTTCATTAGATCTTCTAATTGATGATGGTCCTTGAATCCCATACTTACCAAACGAATGTAGTCACAGAAGAATAATACTGCTTTCTTATTTTTCATAAAAGAAGGATATTTGTTAAAAAATTCACTAGAATTTGGATCATCTAAAAATTGCTCTATTGAAAGTATTCCATTTAATCTTATTTGCTTAAATGCATTATAAAGAAATAGTAGTAATTCTTTATAAGATTGTTTGTCGTTTGGCAAAACTTTGCCAACATTTTTTAACTCTTTTAAAGTAGTAAAAATTGAGTATCTAGAATTAGCAATTATAAAGCTTCCAACACCACTGCCAATGATAATGAGAGCCTCGCCAGGTTGCTGCATTAGTGCTCTAAAACTTCCTCCCATAAGCACATATGAAGCTAGTATAGATACCATTATAATAATAACACCAATTAGAAATTTCATTTATTATCCTTTTATTCAAACGCGTGGATGACGGGAAAATACTACAAAAGTATTTAAATAAGTACTAAAAAGTGAGGTTAAACCATGTTAATAAGAAATATTTGTGTATCTCTATTATTATTGGCTGGTGTAGTTATGGTAATCCTGCATCACATATAAAAAATACTTATGGCTTTCTCTTACTGTTTATTGGCTTGATTGTGATAATCTTACATAATCTCGACCGTTCCTGCGAATTGTGTTATTCAGTTGGTTTGCAATATTCGAGACATAGTTGACATTAACATTTTGCGGCAAGGGAGAGAATGGCCGATTAAGATAAAACATACCGCAAAAATTGCAGAACATAAAATATTGGCCCAACTCTTACCACCACATGAGCGAAGTTATTGGTATAATAACTTTTTTGCAATATTCTTCAAGAAGCATTCCAGCATTAATCAATGTTGTACAAAGTACCACACCAGTACAAACCAGTGAGATAAATCTCCAAACCTAACCTTTAAGCATAGCAAACATATACACTTCTTGTTTTATTTCCAGTGATACTAAATACTCTTATGTCTTTAAGCATATTACATATTAAAAATAGTGATTTTCAATACTAAACACTCTCTAATGACCATCGAGCCTTAGGCGAAAAATTAAGATTTGTACAAACCTTAGAATTTTTTCTTATATACTCTAAAGCAGCCCAGCCGATCATAATAGCATTATCTGTACATAGGCTTGCTGGTGGAACTGAAAAAATCATGTTGTTTTGCATTGTATGCTTCTCAAGTACTTTTCGTATATAGGAATTGGCTGCAACACCTCCAACAACGGCAAAATGTTTACCATTATACGTTTGTTTGAAAATTTTTGTTGCGTATGTAAGGCGATCAATAATTGTATCACACACAACTCTCTGAAAAGATGCACAAATATCACATTTATCCTGCTCAGATAAATTACCTAGTTTGTATATAAGATTCTTTACAGCTGTTTTAAGTCCTGCAAAAGAAAAATTACAACACTTTCTTTTATACATAGGCTTTACAAGGGTAAATCTTTCGGAATTGCCATTCTTTGCCATTTTCTCCACAATTGGTCCTCCTGGATAACCAAGATTTAGCATTCGTGCAATTTTGTCGAAGCTTTCTCCTAATGCATCATCTAAAGTTTTGCCAAGGATTTTATAGTGTCCGACTTCCAATGCTGCAACTATTTGGCAGTGACCACCTGAAATAAGTAAAGCTAGAAAAGGAAAGTTTACTTTATCACTAAATCGACTTGTAAGTATGTGTGCTTCAAGATGGTTGATGGCTAAAAACGTTTTTTTAGATGCACTAGCTATACCTTTAGCCATCATTAAACCAACCATAACGCCACCAATTAACCCTGGTCCGCCTGTAACAGCAACGTGACTAAAATTACATTCATTAACAGCGTGGCTTACCATTTTTTCCAATACTGCAAGGTGATTCCTAGAGGCTATTTCAGGAAAAACACCACCATACAAAGAGTGATCTTGAGATAAAATCTTGTTAAAGATAACATGTTTATCTTCACTTAATACAGAAACAGCAGTTTCATCACAACTTGTTTCTATTGCTAATACTTGTACTTTCATCTACATCAGGCCTATTTCTTTGAAGTATTTAGCAGCACCATCATGAATTGGAGCTGTATTCTTATTGACCATATTTTCTTTTGTTAGTTTTGCAAATAACGGGTGAGTTGCTTTAAATTGATTAAGGTGTTCAAATGTTGATTTTACCACATCATAAATTATGTAATTTTCGACTTTATTTGTTGAGAGTAGACTTGTTCTTATAGCAAATGTATCGATATTAGTTAGATTACCAATATACATTCCGCCTGGAATTGTGTAGTTATCATAATAAGGATAAATTTCTTGTAATTTTTCTATTGTCTCTTTGTCAATTGAAATCATAACAGTTTCACAAGTAGCAGAAGCTTCCTGTACTGAACCATTCGGGTGACCAATAACATCAATCATAACATCAATCTTATTATCACATAAGGCCTGAGCTTGTTCAGAAGATTTTAATTCTGCTGCAAGTTTAAAATCAGATGTATGCCAATGTTTTATGTCCATGATTGCTTTAACTGTATCTCTTACTCCTGTACCTGGAGAACCTATGTTTACTCTTTTGCCTTTTAAGTCGTTTAGAGTAGCAATTTTTGAATCTTTACGTGCTATTACAGTAAAAACATCATGATGAATTAGGAATACAGTTCGTAAATTTTTCATAGGGCTTCTTTTTTCAAAAATACCAATTCCATTATAAGCATTGTATTCAGAATCAGCTTGAGCTATTCCTATATCTAGATCACCGTTACGCAAGGCGTTTATGTTGTAAATTGAGCCAGGAGTTGATTGAACTGAACATTGAATATCTTCATAGGTCTTATTTACCATTCTACACAGTGCAACTCCAGTAGGATAGTAAACACCTGAAATAGAAGCTGTTCCTATATTGATAAACTTTCGCTTTTTACCAGTTTCGTCATTACATGAAGAAAGAACCGCAAGAGACAAAACCGCAAAAAAAATTGTTAAGCATACAAAAAATCTTTTCATGCTTTGCTAAATTTTAAAAAAACTAACTAAAATGCTAACATTAGTAGAAAGATAATACAATAAAAAATGTATGTTAGAGTGGAAGATATCAAAAGAGGTTATAAATTACAAAGATGCAATTTATTTTATGAATAGGAGAACAGAAGCAATAATTGTACAAAAATCATCAGAATTGGTCTGGTTTCTTGAACATACTTCTACTTATACAGCTGGTACAGGTGCACAAGATAAAGATTTATTGAAATCTATGTTTCCAATTATTAAAACTAGCAGAGGAGGTAAAATAACTTATCATGGTCCAGGGCAATTAGTTGTTTATCTATTAATAGATCTAAAGAAAAGAAAGCAACAAGATATCAAACGATATGTGTACAATTTAGAAAATATAATAATTAATACTTTGAGAGAATTATCATTATTTTCACAACGTTTAGATGGAAAAATAGGAGTATGGATTCCTGTGTGTAACACTTATAAAAAAATTGCAGCAATAGGAATAAGAGCGAGAAAGTGGGTTACGTTACATGGCTTTGCTTTGAATATACACACTGATTTAAAGCATTATGAAGGTATTATTCCATGTGGAATAAGCGAATATGGTGTAACTTCACTGAATGAACTGGGAATTACAGTAGACAAAGAGACTATTATACGCATAATACAACGCGAAATCAGCGATACTTTTTTTAATAAAAGAGCATAAATGCTTGTATTATACTAAAGATTAATATACTATTATAGCTAGCAGTTTCTCTAAACAGATAGAAGGAAATGAGTGATTTTCAAGGGTTAAGTAATACGCAGTTGGTACAGACTATAAATGATGAAGCATTTAAGAAAGGTCTGAATCCTGAAAAGGTATTTTCTGCTGTTGAGGAATCTCTTAGGATTGCTGGAAAGGAAAAATATGGTAATAGTAAACTCAAAGTTAGGATAGATAGAAAAAGTGGCGCAATATCTGTATTAAAAGAAATAATAGTTGTTGATGATAGTGTTAATAGCCGTTATATATACAGTGATGATCTTGAAGAAAAACACTTATATGAAGCGCTTAGGATATCAGAAGCTGTCAGTCGTTATCCTAATGAAAGTTTAGAAATTGGATCTGTAGTTTTAGAAGTATTACCGAACGTTGATTTTAGTAGGTTGGCAATCAGATCTGCAGTTCAGACAATATTTCAGTTAATAAAGAAATTAGAGCAAGAAGAGCAGTACAAAAAATATAAGAATAGAGTTGGTGAGATTGTAATCGGTTTTGCACGTAGGGTAAGTAAAGAAGGTGGGGTAGTTGTTGATCTTGGCGATGCTGAAGCATATTTACCAGCAAAAAACACGATAAAGGGCGATTTATTTAAGCAAGGTGATAGAGTCAAAGCAATAATTTCCTCTGTAACCAATGAGGATAAAGGACATCAGATAATTCTTTCAAGAACGAGTAACAGTTTTGTAGGCGAGCTTTTTAGGCAAGAAGTACCAGAGATATATGATGGAATAATAGAAATAAAAGCTATTGCAAGAGAACCAGGATCAAAGGCCAAGGTCGCTGTACATTCATCTGATCAAAATATAGATCCTGTAGGGGCTTGTGTTGGAATCAGAGGTGGTAGGATAAGATCTATAATAGATGAGCTTAATGGAGAAAAAATTGATATTGTTATTCATTCTTCAAACTTAGCCGATTTTGCAATTAACTCTATAACACCAGCTAAGGCTATTCAAGCAATTATTGATGAGCAAAGACGTTGTATCGAGATTATAGTTGAACAAGATTTTGTGAGCCTTGCAATAGGAAAAAAAGGACAAAATGTGAGATTAGCCTCAGAGTTAGTTGGGTGTAAGCTTGATATATTAAGTGAAGGAGATGCTTCTAAAAAGAGGTTAGAAGAATTCAGTACTAACACAGAGGTTTTGGTTGCAGCGCTTAATGTAGAAGAGATAATTGCCCAATTATTGATAACTGAAGGCTTTGATTCTGTGCAAGATGTAGCTTCGGCAGATGTAACTAAACTGTCAACAATAGAAGGATTTGATATTAATATAGCGGAAGAATTATTAAAGAGAGCGCAAGAGTATGTTCTGAAGGAAAAGATAAGCTATATGAATTCTGATTTACACTCTTTACCAGAACTTAGTGATGATGAAGTATCTTTACTCTGTAATAATGGGATAAAGGGTTTGGAATCTTTAGCGGAATTATCCAGGGAAGAATTCAAGGATATAATTGGGGAGCATGTTTTTACTGAAGCGAAAATTGGTGAGATAATAATCTCTGCACGTAGAAAACTGAAATGGTTTGAGGAATAGGAAAGAGAAAAGATATTATGAGTAATGATAAACTAAGTTTAGGTAGTTTTAAGCTTAAGAAAAGTGATTTAGAGAATAGGATATTGTCTAAACTACTTAAGAAGGAAACTGATTCTTTCGATAATGAGAGAGAAGTTTATGAACAACACTCGGATAATCGTAATCGTTTAACTAAAAACGAGAAAGAGTCAAGAATAAAGGCTCTGCTCAAGCTTAAATCTAAACAAGGTGCGGAAGAACAAAAAGATGAAGCAAGGCAATCTTTGTGGAAGGATAAGGAAGTTGTAACTTCTGTTAGCACAGAAGAAAAGCAAAAAGATTCAGAATTACCTATCTATGAAGAAAAAGGAGATAAAGATAAGCGTAACATTGCGAAGAAATTTACAAATGCGAGAGTTATAGCAGCTGATGCGAAACACAAAAGATATGAAAAAAACAAAAAATTTGTTATTTCTGATAAGGAACATTCAAGAACATATAAGGTTCCAAAAACATTTGTTAAAAGAGAAAGGAAAAAAGTTGTAAGGAAGGTTAAAATACGCTCTGTCATGACTATTAACGATATAGCTGCTAAAACATTTGAGCCAAAAGAGCGGGTTATTAAAACAATAGAAAGCTTAGACTTAGGTAGTGATGTTGAGGTAAAGCACGAAGCAATACCTCCAGACATAGCACAATTAATTATTGAAGATTTAGGGCATAAGGCAGAAATCAAATTGCCTAATATAAATCAAATTATAGATACAAATAATGACGATGAAATCTTATTGCAAAAAAGGCCACCAATAGTTACAATTATGGGGCATGTTGATCATGGTAAGACTACTCTTATAGATGCGTTAAGGGATTCTAATGTTGCAAGTTGTGAGCATGGTGGAATTACTCAACATATTGGTGCTTATCAAATTAAATCGTCTGATGAGTTGATTACAATAATTGATACTCCAGGTCATGTAGCGTTTACTGCAATGCGTGCAAGGGGGGCCAAAATAACTGATATAGCCGTATTGGTTATTGCTGCAGATGATAGTATCAAAGAGCAAACTGTTGAGGCAATAAATCATATTCAGGCTGCTGATGTACCAATAATTATTGCAGTAAATAAAATAGACAAACCTACTGCGAATGTAGAAAGAGTAACAAATGAATTACTCCAATATGACATTGTGGCAGAAGAGTTTGGTGGTGATGTTTTGGTAGTACCTATATCTGCGAAAGAGAAGCAAAACTTGGATAAGCTAGAAGAAGCTATATTATTGCAAGCAGAGTTATTGAATATCAAGTCAAATCCAAATAAGGGTGCAAGTGGTGTGATTTTAGAAGCAAAATTAGATAAAAAGAGTGGTCCGCTTGTTACTTTAATAATAAAAAGCGGCACTTTAAGAAAGGGTGATATAATCATAGCTGGATCTCATTATTGCAAAGTAAAAGCTATGATAGATTGTTATGGAAATCATATCAGAGAAGCAAAACCATCTACTCCTGTAGAGGTGCTAGGTTTCGATGACGTTGCTGTAAGTGGTGACCCATTTGTAATAGTAAAAAATGAAAAAGATGCAAGGAATATAATAGAGTTTAAGTCACGTAATAATCAATATATGGAGCGGTCTAAGGATGATTTAGAGGATTTGTTTCGAGAAGAAAAGAAACAAGTAAGTTTTGTTGTAAAGGCAGATACTCAGGGCTCTATTGAAGTGATAATAGATTATATCAATAAGTTTGATCTTAAAGAGGTAGATGTAAGCATTTTGCACAAGGCGGTTGGTGCTATTACAGAATCTGATATACTTTTAGCATCTGCTTCTAAAGCTTCAATTCTTTCTTTTTGCATAAAAGAAGATAAAAAGATAGCAGAGTTAGCTAAAAAGCAGGGGGTAATAATAAGGTGTTATTCTGTAATATATGATTTGATTAGCGATATAAAAGAGATATTAAGTGGATTTATTCCTTCAATTAAAGAAGAGAAAAGTACCGGTTTAGCAGTTGTTAGGGATTTGTTTGACATCTCAAAAACTGGTAAGATTGCTGGGTGTTATGTTAAAGATGGTGTTATGAGAAGGGATGAGAATGTGCGCCTTATAAGAGATTCAAGAGTTATATATGAAGGTAAAATTAAAGCTATGCGTAGGTTTAAACAAGATGAGAAAGAGGTAAAAAGTGGTTATGAATGTGGTATCTTGTTAGAAAATTATGGAGATATTAAAATTGGTGATGCCATAGAATGTTTTGAGGTGATTGAAACAAAGCAATCTTTGTAATGTCTGCTACAAACAGGAAACGGCCTCTGCAAGTTGCTTCTGTGATAAAAAAAGAGCTGGTTGAAGTAATTTGTCGCCTTGGTTTAAGTAATATTACAATTTCTGGAGTGAAAATGAGCCCAGATCTTAGATACGCTAATGTTTTTTTTGTCAGTAAAGATATAAAGTCTTCTGATCTGCAAGGTATTGCTCCTTTAATAAAAAATAGAATGTCTAAGAAAGTGTATTTAAAAAGAATGCCTAATTTACATTTTATTATTGATGAAACTTTTGATACTTTTAGCAAGATTGATGCTTTACTTAAAACTTTACAATAAAAAAAATAATCAATTAATAATTTCTTGTTGATTGTAGGTATATATGTTCTCATTTGAGAGAGATTTCAGGATAAAATGTTATGTTGAATAGTATTGGGATAATTGGTTTAATAAAGGACAAACTGGACTATATAGCACAAAGACATAATATTCTTGCAAGTAATATAGCTAATGTTAATACTCCAAAGAGACGAAAAAAGGACCTTGAGCCTTTTTCATTAGAAAATTACTACGGGAATGGTACTGGCCTGGGTATGGTGAGGACTCAAGATAGCCATATTGGTCATTACCGTAAAAACAAGTTTAAGGTTATTTATCCAAGAAGTAGCATAACAAAGATAGATGGTAATAATATTAGTATAGAAGAGGAGACAATGAAACTTAACAGTAATAATTTAGAACATCAAAAGGCTGTTAGCTTGTATGGTAAAATAGTTTCAATGTTTCAAACAGCAGCTCGTAATGGAAAATAAGAAAAAAGTTTTGCTATATAGGAGTTGGCATCGTGGTTGTAAAGAAACTGATCTGCTTTTAGGTAGTTTTGCACAGAAAAATATTCATTTTTTTAATGAAGAAGAATTAAGTGAATATGAAAAAGTAGTAGAAATGGATGATGTAGAACTTTACAGGTTGCTTACCGCGGGCATAGACTCTGCAAATCCAAAGATAATAAATAAGATAATACAATTTAATATAATTGATAAAACAATGCATTTAGTAGTAACACCTGATTAGAAAGGTCAACTATGCAGTAGGTGTGTTTTTGTTTGTATCTTTTGCCTGAGAATAACACTTGACCTTTCTTACATTAAATCAAGTATTGCTCTTTAGCTTTAATTATTCCTTTCGCTGTATTATCATCGCGTCTTTTGTTGTCTTATTTTTATGAAATCATGCAACAACCAGTAGGAGTTCTTGATTTACTTTTATTGTCCAAGAGATTTCTAGCTAAGTGATTAAGACAGCTAACAGCAATCTGTAAAGCAGTAGTACAAGAGAAGTGCCCTTCTTTAAGTCTTGTTTCTAGACGTGGCAACATTTGCATGTTATTTTCTTTACCCACTACTGCTGTTATATGTTTCCGCGCAGAAAGTACTGAATATGTTGCTAATGGAAATACACTATAACTTTTTTTCTACTTGCTACGTTTTTTTAATTTCATCAAATAATTTTTCTTTGTCTACTTCCTTTAGAGAACAAAGAAGATCTTGATAGATATTATAATCTATATTATTTTTCTAGATCTTGCTTCATGATAATATAGAAAAGGCAGAAAGGCGACTAAAGAGCAGAGAATTACTTATGCGCCACGTTCTAAGAGCTCTTTACAGTCAACATCTTCTTTGAGAAAATAACAACTTAGCTATGCTGAGAGCTTATTGCTCTTGTTTTTTATCAATAACAACGAGTAAGCCTTTTTGTAGGAAAGGTAAATTCTTTCAATTTATTTATCGAATATTCAAGCACATCTTTTTGAAGAGTGCTACAAGCATAAAAAATAAGCTTATTCTTTATCGTTGTTATACAGTAATCAAGTGAGCATATCTGTCAACGACTTCAGAATGGATGAGTTGTGTTGTTCTTTCTTGTTTCCGTTAAGGCAGCTTTAACTTTTTGATCATCAAATTTCATTTTTTCAGTAAAAGCATCTTCTGGTGTGTGAATAACAGCCCAGGGTTAAAATAAAAGTTTGTGTTGTGTAGTCCCTATTTTCGCTTTTTTCAATATAGTTTGTATTATATCCTTCTCCATTTGTATTGGAGAAGATCAAATTGATTGATTTTTTTGTTCTGACATCTTTTGTACAAGATATTTTAGAGTATATTATTTTTTTCTTTTGATATACCATCTATCTTGGAATACTGATCTCTAAAAGCGCAAATGAGTACGATTTACAAGAGTAGTGTCCAACCATGTTTTTTTCTCTGCGCATTCTAATACTTTTAGCAAGTCTATTAAGAATGCATTTGAAGCAGTATCAGTTATTCCAGGATGAGCTATTGTCTTCACAATTCTTTCTTTTATAGAACAGTATAAGATTGCAAGAGCACTCTATAGGCCATGTTTTCTTCTTTGTGCTTTCTAATACTTTTTAGCAAGTCTATTAAGAATTCCTTTGAAGTTATATCAGTTATTTCAGGATTAGCTATTGCCTTCACAATTCTCTCTTTTATAGAACAATATAAGACGCATTTATAATATATCTCATATAATTACAATGTAGTGTAGCATTGTTGTTTTAATAAATCAATATATACTAAATTATTTATCAGAAATCCTTAGTGCCTCAATAAAAGCATTTTTAGGTATATTTACTTTACCTACAGTATGCATACGCTTTTTCCCCTTTTTTTGTTTCTCCAAAAGTTTCATTTTACGTGTTTTATCGCCACCATATAATTTTGCTGTTACATCTTTACGATAAGGCTGTATAGTTTCACGAGCTATAATCTTCCCTCCAATCGCAGCCTGCAATGCAATTTTATATTGTTGTCTTGGTATTATGGTTTTTAGTCTTTTACAAATTTCTCTACCACGCGATTCTGCATTATTTTTAAAAATAATGCACGAAAGAGCATCTAATGCATTTCCATTAATCAAAATGTTCATTTTTACCAATTGACTTCTGCGATATTCATTAATTTCCCAATCACAGCTAGCATAACCACGAGTTATTGACTTAAGGCGATCATAGAAATCAAAAACTACTTCTGCTAATGGAAGATTGTAAGTTAAAATTGCTCTATTTCCACTGTAACTCAAATCTACTTGCTCACCCCTCTTATTAATACAAAGCTGTATTATTGCTCCTAAATAGTCTGGTGGTAACATTATTGTTGTCTGTACCCACGGTTCTTCCATGTAGTTTATATGTGTGGGTTCTGGCATATCTACAGGGTTATGTAATTCCAAAACTTTGCCTTTACAGGTGTAAATTTTATATATAACGCTTGGTGCTGTAGTAATTAGATTCAAGTTAAATTCTCGATCCAGTCTTTCTTGTATGATCTCAAGATGTAACATTCCTAGAAACCCACAACGAAAGCCATATCCTAAAGCTCCAGAAGATTCAGTTTCAAAAGTAAAGCTCGAATCATTAAGATGTAATTTTTCCAAACTTTCCTTAAGATTTGGAAATTCACCTAAATCTATAGGAAAAAGGCCGCAAAATACTACTGGTTGACTTGGTTTGAATCCAGGTAAAGCTTCTTTACATGGATTTTTATCTTCAGTAATTGTATCACCAACGTGACAATCAGATACCTGTTTAATGCCTGAAGTGATAAAACCTATTTCTCCTGCAGAAAGAGAATTAACCTCTTCTTTTTTAGGTGTAAAGATACCAATTTTTTCAACATTATATAAGCTGCTGTTTGACATCATTCTAATCTTCATATCCTTTTTAATAATACCTTCTTTCACCCGAACAAGTATTATGACGCCAAGGTAAATGTCGTACCAGCTATCAATCAATAACGCTTGTAACTTGTCTGTTATATTTCCTTGTGGAGGTGGGAAAAACTTTACCATTGCTTCTAAAACATCTTTAATACCAATACCTGTTTTTGCAGATATTTGTATTGTGTTTTCAGTATCAAGACCGATGACATCTTCAATCTGTTCTTTAACTCTATTGGGATCAGCTGCTGGTAGATCAATCTTATTGAGGACTGGTATAATTTCATGGTTATTATCAAGTGCTTTGTAAACGTTTGCCAAGGTTTGTGCTTCGACTCCTTGACTTGCATCTACTACCAATAATGAACCTTCACATGCAGCTAAGCTTCTACTTACTTCATATGAGAAATCAACATGTCCAGGCGTGTCTATGAGATTTAAATAATAAATATTTCCATTTTGTGCTTTATATTTAAGGCGCACAGTCTGTGCTTTTATTGTAATACCGCGTTCACGTTCAATATCCATTGAATCCAGAACCTGTTCAGAAAGCTCTCTTTCATCTAAACCTTCACATTCTTCAATCAATCTATCTGATAGAGTCGATTTGCCATGATCTATATGTGCAACAACAGAGAAATTACGTATAAATTTGAGCTCCATGAACTACTCTCAGCACAAGTCATTGATGAAATTTTTTTTACTATACATACTTATTCTCATACACACCTCACTAATAAACTATCACAACATTTTTCTTAGTTAATATTTATTATCCAGTATATTTGACTTGTAAATCATAATGTAACCAAAGCACGCACTAAAATACTTAGACTATTTCTTGCATATGGATAAACTAATCTACTATATTAATGTCCACCTTGGCGTGCCTTCATCCTTGGATTTTTTTTATTGCAGACGTAAACCTTTTTACCTCTTTTTGCTAAATAATTTCTTTTATCCCTATTTTTTGCAGATTTGAGTGAGCTGTAAGTCTTCATTTTAAAATTCTCTGAGTAGAAGTATTATAGTCTAAGTATGTAAGTGAATCAAGGAGTTGTTTATTGTGATTTTGATGTTTAGTTTTTAATAGCAAATTGCAAAAACAGGAATTGACTTTTCCTGTACAAAACAGGAATTGACTTTTCCTGTTTTGTAGTTACATAAGGATCATGACAAAAAAAGTTATTGTTCGTTTTGCTCCGTCACCGACAGGTTTCTTGCATATAGGTGGTGTACGTACAGCACTTTTTAATTACTTATATGCTAAACGCTTCGGTGGTGAATTCTTGCTTAGAATTGAAGATACTGATCAAAAGCGCTCTACGCAAGAAGCTATTGAAGCGATAGTTAATGGTTTAATTTGGCTTGAATTGGATAATGATAAGGACGTAGTTTTTCAATCACGTAACCGAGATAGGCATGTTGAAGTTGCTGAAAAATTGGTAGAATTAGGCAAAGCTTATTATTGTTATATTGATTCTAGCGGAAGTAAAGATAAAAGCAGCAAATCTGTTTTTAGAAGTAATGTGCGTAACTGCCAAGGAGAAATTCCAAAGGATAAGAAGAAGCTTGTGATAAGAATGAAAGTGCCGGATAGTAATGGCGGTGTGTGCATAGATGATAAAGTAAAGGGTATCAAGAGTATTCCTTATAGTGCAATAGAGGATTTCGTTCTTTTACGTTCTGATGGAACCCCAACTTATATGCTTGCTGTTGTGGTAGATGACTATGATATGGGTATAACTCATGTTATTCGTGGTGATGATCATATGTATAATACTGCTAAGCAAGTTCTTGTTTATGAAGCAATGGGATGGGAAAAGCCTATCTTTGTTCATATACCATTAATACATGGTAATGACGGGGCTAAGCTCTCAAAACGGCATGGTGCTTTAGGAATTGAAGAATATAGGAAAATGGGATTTTTGCCAGCTGCAATACGAAATTATCTTTTAAGACTAGGTTGGAGTTGTGGTGATGAGGAGATTATTAGTGATCAGGATGCAATTAAACTGTTTGATTTTAATGGTATTGGTAAATCACCTTCATGTTTTAATATGCAAAAGTTACTTTACTTGAACAACTATTATATGAAGAATACTTCGAGTAGAGATATCTTATGTACTTTAAAGAGAGAAGGATTTGTTCATCAATCATTAAGTCGAGAAAAAGAGGAGATATTAGTTGATGTTATGCCATTGCTGACAGAGAGAGCAAAAACATTAGTAGAATTATCTAAGCTATCAAGGATTTTTACAGATGATGAGATACTTATAGATGAGCAAAATTGTCAATTAATTAGTGAAGAAAGGATAGCTGCAAGTTTTTCAGGTGGTTCAAATTTGGTTAGTAAAGAAGAAGCAGAACTAATTTGGAAAGAGATTTGGAATAAGGATGTTATTAGTATTCCAAATTTTTTTATAATAGCAGGCATAATTAATGGCTGGAGTAAGTTAGAAGAGTGGAATCAAAAGGCACTTAAAAAAGTTATTAATGATCTTGTGGCAACTCAAAATGAACTTCAAAAAGGTGTGAATCAGGACTTTCAAAAGATTATGATTCAAAATATTTATTATAATTTGCGAGCAGTGTTAACTGGTACACTAAAATCACCTTCAATCATAAAAATTGCTGAAAAGTTAGGAAAAAAAAGAACTCTAGAAAGGCTCAATAGAGTATACTATGAAAGACAAAACTAAAAGATATTGTGGATTTATATATTAACTTATATATGTACAAATCTTATGTATCAACTTCTTCCACTGAAAGCGCATTGTCTTGTATAAATTCTTTGCGTGGTGCTACTGTACTGCCCATAAGTATTGAGAACATTCTGTCTGCTTCTTCTGCCTCTTCTATTTGCACCTTAAGTAAAGTTCTTGTTGCGGGGTTTAAAGTTGTATCCCACAACTGATCAGCATTCATTTCACCTAAACCTTTGAATCTTTGTATATGGGATCCTTTTGTGCCAATTTCTATTATTTTTTGTGCTAATTGAGATGGTGTATTCATCGTAAATGCAACATTTTTGAAAGTAAGTACGCATTCTTTAGCAAATATATGTTTAAGATGTTGAATTCCTAATTTTATGCGTTTAAAGCTTTTTGACTCTAAGAATCTGCTATCAAGAAGGTAATCTTCTTTAACACCCTCATTATCTCTCCATACCCTAGTGCACTCATAATCTGTTTTGACGTTCCAATTGGTTTTTTCAGTGTAACATTTATTAATCTTTTCCTCTATTTCTGCATCATTTTTATGAAACATCACAACGATTTCTACAATTTGTCTTGGTGCATATTTCTCATATTCCCTAATTGTTTTCTCTATCTTTATGCATTTATAAACAATATTTTGTAAATCTTCTCCATTTATTGCTTTCGCGCCAGAAGTAAAAGATATGTTTTTAGTAGCTATGTCTATCATGTGTCCTTCTAAATCTTCATTGTTTTTAAAGTAAGTATCTTTGCCATCTTTTGTCATTTTAAATAGTGGTGACTGAGCTATATAAAGGTAGCCACGCTCTATTATTTCAGGCATATAACGAAAGAAGAAAGTTAAAAGTAAAGCTCTGATATGTGATCCGTCAACATCAGCATCAGTCATAATGATAATTTTGTGATAACGTATTTTATCTATATTAAATTCATCAGCACCAATACTTGTTCCAAGTGCAATAATCAAAGCTCCGATTTCAGCAGAAGATAAAACTCTATCAAAACGGACACGTTCGACATTTAGAATCTTCCCGCGTAATGCTAATACAGCTTGAGTTTTTCTTGTTCTGCCTTGTTTAGCTGAGCCACCTGCTGAATTACCTTCCACTATGAATAATTCTGACAATTCTGGCATTTTTTCTTGACAATCAGCCAATTTTCCCGGTAAAGTATTGATTTCTAAGCTGCTTTTTTTTCTTGTTAATTCTCTTGCTTGTCTAGCTGCCTCTCTTGATCTAGCTGCCTCTATTATCTTAGTAAGTATTATACGTGCGAGCTTTGGATTTTCTTCAAGCCATATGCTAAATCTTTCACTAACAATTTTTTCAACAACTGTTCTTACTTCTGAGCTTACCAACTTTTCTTTGGTTTGGGATGAAAATTTGGGATCAGGAACTTTAGCAGATAAAACAGTTGTCAATCCTTCTCTTACATCTTCACCAGTAAGTGAAAACTTTAATTTTTTAAATAAGCCTTCACTTGTACCATAGTTATTGATACAACGAGTCAATGCTGCTTTAAAACCTGAAAGATGTGTCCCTCCTTCCTTTTGCCTTATGTTGTTAGTGAAACATTGTGTGTTTTCATAAAAGGAATCATTCCATTGCATTGCTATTTCAACCTTTATGCTGTTCTCTTTTTTTTCAATTGTGATTGGATCGGGATGTATAGCTGCTTTATTTTTATCCAGATATTTAACAAATGCGATTATACCTTTGTTATCTGAAAAATCACTTTCACTGACTTCTTTTTTATCACTTCTCAAATCAGTTAATACTATGTTTACATTTACGTTTAAGAACGAGAGTTCGCGTAGTCTCTGCTCTAAAGTATTAAAGCTAAAATCAATGTTGGAAAAGACATTTGAAGAAGGCAGAAACGAAATTTTTGTACCAGTTTTGCATATATGATTATTCACAACTTCTAAATCTTTTACTTTTTCTCCATTTTCAAAACGCATAAAATATTCTTTTTTATCACGCCAAATTGTCAATTCAAGCCACTCAGAAAGAGCATTTACAACTGATACACCAACACCATGTAAACCACCTGAGACCTTGTATGTATTCTGGTCAAATTTACCACCAGCATGTAGTTGAGTCATTATAACTTCAGCAGCCGAGATACCTTCTTCTTTATGGATATCAGTGGGTATACCGCGGCCATTATCAATGACAGTTATGATTTCACCTTTGTTAATTACTACCTTTATCAAATCACAATGACCGGCTAGTGATTCATCAATTGCGTTATCAACTACTTCATAGACCATATGATGCAATCCTGAGCCATCGTCAGTATCTCCAATGTACATTCCTGGTCTTTTACGCACTGACTCAAGACCTCGTAAAATTTTTATTGCTGATGAATCGTATTTTTGTGACATGTTTACTATTGATCGGAATTAGCCGGATAGTATTATACAAGACATTGACTCTAAGTAAAACTAATGTTACTTTAGCAATAAGGTATTAGCTATATTCATGATATGAACAGTAGTAGTAAAAGTTTTTTGAGTTATTTTTTTCCTAGTTGTTCTGTAGTAGCAATGTTTACTACAATGTACGATTTATATAAACACCCTTTGTACAAAGATAGATTTTTAAGTACAAGATATATCCGGTCTTTATTTGAAACATTATTTGTGTCAGGAACTGCAAATGTACTTTCAAGTTTCCTTATTGATCAGTTTACCCATGATAATAGTCCAACGGAAGGAGAGTTTCTTATTGATCGGTCTGCCGGTTGTTATAGTACAAAAGTAATTGCTAATATAGCATCGGCTGCTATGATTGCTACTGTTTGGGAGATTATTAGGAGAAAAGTTCTCAGAGCAGTAGTAAAACAATCATACCGTTTGTATGAGTGCTTCTTAGTTTCTAAGATTGAAGAAGAGGAAGAATTTGAGGAAAGAGCAATAAGAAGAGATAAGAGTGAATTTGAATTGGCAAAAGAAGAGATTGCTTTACCAATAAATAATACTTGGTTATTTTTTAATAGAATCGTGAGTAAAGAGTTGCTAAAGAGAGTTGAGACTCCCGAAGATCTTTACGTTTTTGCATTCCATCATAAAATGTTGTGCACAGCTTTGTTGGTGGAGAATAATATTATATATGAAGGAAAGAACTTATCGGATGGTGACAAATATCTTATGAGAGAAGCTGCTGATGAATATGATAATGACGCACAAGAAAATATTGATAATGTTCGAGCTCTTGCTGTTAATTTTGTTCCTCTTTTTGAAGATGATAGAGTAGATGTTGGTTGGGATCAAGGATTGATTAATCATTTTAGGGTTTGTAGTATGAACATCAATTCTGCTATAGAAAACAAATTGATGGCCTGCGAAATTCGTAAATCTATTGAAGAAGAAGAATATTTTAGTAGTAAACTTGATGATTATTTTACTCCAAAGGAATCTACTCCAAGCCAGAAGCTATGTAATATAGTAAGTGTGGTTTTTATTGGAGGAGTTTTTGCTAATCTTATGTAGTGGCAAATGAAATGATCTATATTAATATGTCGTTCTGTTATAGGTTTACTACATGACGGAAGTTAATTGGTATTTTTTTTTTGACCTAAAGATTTGAAAAAAAGCTTTTTTCCTTAGGGATCTGTCTATTTCAGGATGGTTATTTGTGTTTGAGTTATCACACTAAGTACGCATTTTGTTAAAACTTATCTCTAGGTTTTTTTGAAAATTTAGAATGGTAAATTTTCTATGTATAAAATGACCTAGGTGTTGTAGTGTAATTTGATCTTGATAATCGGGGATTATAGTACAGAAAAAATCTCAATGGTAATTAATTAAGGGTTTTGTCCAATATGGGAGAAGAAGGTGTGTTTTACACATTGCTTAAAGATTTGTATAGTTAAAATGTTGGTGTAGAGAGATTTTAAGCTGTTACAAGTTAGATTAGTTGTTTATATCAATAATATTTACTTATATAATTGCTTTGTTACTCTCTCAAGAGTTTAAAAAAAGTAGAATGAAATATGATGTGGCTATAGTCGGAGCAACAGGTAATGTTGGCCGTGAAATATTAAAAATATTAGCAGAAAAAAATTTTCCTGTTGGTCAGGTTTATGCTTTAGCAAGTAAAAGCTCTGTAGGAAAGGCTGTTACTTTTTGTGAAAATGAAACTATAGATGTCCAATTATTGGATAATTTTGATTTTTCTAATGTTGATATAGCATTTTTTTCCGCTGGGGGTAAGATTTCAGAGCTATATGTACCCAAGGCTGCTAAGCATGATTGTGTTGTGATTGATAATACATCATGTTTTCGCATGGATCCTGATGTTCCTTTAGTTGTGCCTGAAGTAAATATTGAAGATTTAAAAGATTATAAAAAGAAAAATATTATTGCTAATCCCAATTGTTCAACAATACAGATGTTGGTTGCTCTTAAACCATTACATGATCTTGCAAAAATAAAGCGTATTGTTGTTTCAACTTATCAATCAGTTTCCGGTGCTGGAAAGGAAGCTATGGATGAGCTTTACTATCAAACAAAGAAGAAGTTTACAAACGAAAGTTATCCTCTTGAAATTTTTCAAAAACAAATAGCATTTAATTGTATTCCTCAGATTGGTAATTTTATGTCTAATGGAGATACTCAAGAAGAACGGAAGATGATTGAAGAGACTAAGAGAATTCTAAGTAATAATATTAAAGTAACTGCTACCTGTGTTCGAGTGCCTGTTTTTGTTGGGCATGCTGAATCAATAAATCTTGAATTTGAAGAGACAATAAGTGTAACTCAAGCACATGCAAAGCTTGAGGAAGCTAAGGGTGTTATATTAACCAGTAAATGCATTACTCAACTTGATGTTGTTAAAGAGGATGCAGTATATGTTTCACGTTTAAGGCAAGACAGTGATTGTTCAAATGCACTTAACATATGGGTTGTGGCAGATAATGTGCGCAAAGGTGCTGCTCTAAACGCAGTTCAAATTGCAGAGAATTTAATTAACTTGTGATTCCGGTGGAGACTTAAACTCACGACCTGCTGATTAAGATTCTCAAGGTCATATATTTTACTGGCCGTTTATTTGATTATATAAATTGTTCTAGTAACGAACTTAAAATTATTCTAATGCCAGCGTTGAAGATTTACAAAGATCACACAGAGAAGAAGTGGCAAATATGGGTTTGGAGAATTATCCATAGGATCAATTAGGTCATTTTGCATACATTACAGACATTTTAGATGGATATTTCCTTTTCGTATTGGTAAAGTGTTCTAGTAACGAACTTAAAATTATTCTAATTGCCAGCGTTGAAGATTTACAAAGATCACACAGAGAGGAAGTGGCAAACATGGGTTTGGGGAATTGTCCATAGGATCGATTAGGTTATTTGCATACATCACAGACATTTCAGGTGGATATTTTCCTTCTCGTATTGGTAAAGTCCTATTGAATTTGCTTAACGAATTCCCACTTCTGACAGCTTTCCTGGTTTGCTTAACAATTTCTACCTGTGGTATGTCACATTTCCATATTTGAATTATTCCGAGTTGTGCATTTCTGCCTATATGTAAAACGGCATGGCAGGCAACGCATAACGTGATGAGGTTATCAATGTCATTATCATCTCCGTGGTTAATGTGATGAACATTCATCCACTTTTTTGCTTTATGGCCACAGTAAAAGCACGTATAGTCATCTCGCTCCAAAACTATCTTTCTAATCTTATTCCATTTACCCTTTTTAAGGCGCTCAGGATACCATAAATCACGATTTTTAATTCTTGGTCTTAATTCTTTGTGATCAATCGCTGTTTTTTGCATTTTACTAAAATTGGATTATTTTATTGTAAAAAGACCTTGTAAAAAGGTCAAGCTATTTTATAACTATAGCTTCTACACCGGATACAATAACAGTAATTGCCTTTTGCTGTTATTATAATCGTAACGGCTAATTCTAATGTGTAATTCAGATGCTATTTGTTGCTACAAAAACATGTTAAAACAAGATACAGTAGAAATATGCTAAATCAATATATATATAACAAAAACATGATTTACAACCCTGGAAGGAGTATTACCTACAGTATCTGAGATAAATTGTGAAGACTATTAATGACTAAAAAATAACTGTGATCCCGGTGAGACTCGAACTCACGACCTGCTGATTAAGAGTCAGTTGCTCTACCAACTGAGCTACAGGATCCTTTAGGTACATATTAACTATCATATTCTTTCTGTCAATTTGCTAAACAAGTGTTGAGATATAAAAGACCAATTTGTTTTCTGTAACTTCAAGTTATGTTTCTTGATTAAAGAATTAATATTAAGGTAACTATATTAAGTCTTTCTGATGTAATTTTCTTCATATGATCATCTGATTAGTGCTGAGATTTTGGAATCTGTGTAAATAACAGGATTTTTCCAAATACTGTGTATAAGGTAATAGGATAACATAATAAAAGGTGTTAATATTTACTGTAGTTAGAAAAAGTTTTTAATGTATCTAAGAATTGAGGAAAACTAGTTGTAATTGAGGAAATATTGTCAATATTTATTTTTTGTTTTGAAGCTAAGCTACAGATTATAAAAGACATTGCAATTCTATGATCATTATAAGTCTTTATTTTACATCCACCTTTTACTTCTCCTGTTCCTTTTATTATTATATTATCTTGCTTTGCGTTTGCTTGAATACCACAAGCTTGTAAGTTTTCAACAATCGAATTTATACGATTGCTTTCTTTAAACCTTAGTTGATCAAGGCCATTGATTGTTGTTATTCCTTTAGAATATGCAGCAATGATAGATAGGATTGGGATTTCGTCTATTGCGGATAGCACTTCGTATAAATGGATCTCAGTGCTATATAAGGTATTACTATACTCTGCTTTTATATCAGCTACCTTTTCTCCTGTTACTAAACTTTCATTTTCAAATGAGATATTAGCCCCCATTTTTTTTATGATTTTATAGAATCCAATTCTGGTTGGGTTAATACAAACATTTTTAATGATGATGTTAGAATCTGGAATTATCAGTGCTGCTGCTATAAAAAAAGCTGCTGTTGATGGGTCAGAGGGAATTTGTATGTAACCAGGGGAAAAAAGCTCTGATTGTCCTTCAAGAGTGATTTTTTTATAACTATTACTTTCTTTAATTGTTATTCTTGCTTTAAAATATTTTAGCATAATCTCAGTATGATCACGTGAAAAAGGGTAATTTTCTATAATTGTTGTCATGCCTTGGGTGTTCAGTGCAGCTAGTAATATTGCTGATTTTAATTGGGCTGAGTTAAATAATAGTTCGTATTCAATAGGTATGGTGTCTGGTGAACCTAATATTATTAAAGGTAATTTTTTTCCTATAAAATCAACGCACATATGATGTAATGCTTCTATTATGTGTTCCATTGGCCTATTACGCAGACTTTTGTCGCCTGTAATAATTGTATTAAATGGATAAGTTGAAATTAATCCTGTAAATAATCTTGCTGCTGTTCCTGAATTTCCCATGTTCAGAATATCGTCTGGTTTTGTAAGTCCGCCGATACCTACACCTGAAACTTCAACAATTCCATCTTTCCATGTTTTGATCTTTATACCTAATTGTTTAAGTGCTGTCATTGTTCTTTTTACATCATCGCCTGTAGATAAATTTTTTATTATTGTTTTACCAATTGTTTGGGATGCAAGTATTAGTGCTCTGTGGGAGATGGATTTGTCTCCTGAAATTATCAATTCACTGCAAATTTGTTTTGTCATAGATAAAAAATAGCAATAAACTTAAATTGTGTTATATAGTAAATTTTGGAAAATTTTAATTCAGATGAAACATTTTTCAGTGTACTTGCCAGATAATAATGAGCTTGAAAGAGCAGTTTTTGTTGAAGACAAGTTTTCTATTCTAGCTCTTTTCTTGACAATCTTTTATACATTATACAATAGGTTGTACTTAGTCTCTTTTCTCATACTAGTAATTATGTTGTGTTTAGAAATATTTTTTTTGGTTGGATATATTCCTAAAAGTGTTTTTATAGTTGTTACCTCATTTGGGTTGCCATTATTTTGTGGTTTCAGTTTTTCAAGTTGGTTGCAATCTTCTTTGCTGAGATCTAAATTTCGCTTGGCTTCTATAGTTGTTGCTAATAACCTAACTGAGGCAAAGATGAAATTTTTTGGTGAAAAAGGGATTCCTGTAGAAGAATAAACTGTTCTGTAATTGATTGTATTGAATCTACTATTTGTATGCTATTTATGGCAGTAATTGTGAGTTTATATGATGGCGAAAAAAAGAAATCTTGAATTCGTATAAAGAAATAATTAATGTAAAGAAGCTATTGCCATCTTTACTGGTAAGGATTCTGAAGGTAAAGATTGTGCATGTAGTGCTTATATATATATATTTGTTTTAGAGAAGAAATATACAAAAGTTACGTCAAAAAAATTGGTTAATTGATGCCAGTTGTGGCAAGTGTGAGAATACTTTTATCTTACATGCTACGCAACTGAGTATGGATGTGTTGAACTGCAAATATCTTCTTGATAATAATGCGAGTTTAGCATATGGGAAGGAGATAGGAAGAGTATTTCATGTCAATTTTCCTATTGGAGAAGGAAAAGAATCAGTGCTAAGAAATGTTTCTTTGTACAAAGTAGCAAAAAGATTGTGTAAAAAGTTGTTAAGCAATGATCGAAAGTAAGATGATAAAAACTTCTTACAACTTTGAAAGTTGCTTGAAAATGAATTTTTTTTTCAAGGTGGTTAAGTTGTAGCAAGTACTAGAATCAACAGATGTGAACTGGAAGCATGTTTTTCTTGCTCAAGATTAAAAGAACTTGAAAAGGAAAATTGGTGTAGTAAAAGTATTTTTTAATCTTTAATTAATTAACGTATGTTAAAAGCTGATTTGAACTAAGTATGTGTGTATAGTATGTATCAATTTGCTTCTGCTAGGAGAAAGGATGATGTTGTTTTTTTAATATGCCAAAACAATGTTGAGAAAGTTGTAACAATAAAAGATTGTAATAGAAATGTTAAAAGTATATTTGGTTATGAAATTGCTAATTTAAAAGAAAAAGGTATAGAAACAATTTTTACTCAGCGTGTTATGGAGCTAATTAATACATACCTTGATTATTCTGATGATGATTATAATATTGGCACAATTTTAGCGAGAATAAGAAAATGTGGTTTTGTTGCGCAAAACGGTGAGCAAATTGATGTCGTAATAAAGGTTTTTCCTGTTTTCTCAAAGAGAAATAAATTATTTTTTGAGATTCTTGTGCGTGGTTTTTCTTTTTTTGATCAGTTTTGTAAATTTAAGGAGACGGTAATAAATTACGATGATTATCATTTTCATTCTGAATTAGGAGTAATTTGCCAAGATGCTGTTGTACAGGAAATAGACGCAATTCAGCAGTACCATATTTTAAATGGTGGTGAGTCACTAGTGGGATTTATTACGTTAAGTGGCGAGGAGGAATCTATTGAAAATATGAGAAAAGTGGTCGCTGCTTATAGATATTGCGTCAGGGAACATGATATGATTGGCTATGCTGGTTATAATAAGTGCGTATTTTTAGTTCTGGATTGTAATCAAAAATATATTGATAGTATCTTACAGAGGATAGACAATTCTGTTGGTATGGCATTAGCTGATTCAGCCTCTTTCAAAATAGATGGTAGTAGAGTTTCTCGAAGCAGTAACTTGCTAAATATGCAGTAAAAAGCAATTTACTTCAATGATACTCTGTTACCAGGATGAAACTCTACTTTTTCTTCCATTTCAAGCTCAGAAAGCGCAATAAGTGTCTGTTCTAAGTCTAAATTTGAATTTGTGATGAATTGGTTGATATTTTCAGGATTATGGCTTAGTTTTGTGGCTAATTTTACTTTAAGGTCAGTCATATAGTTGCCTTCATGATAATTAGGAGCTTCAAATAAACTGTTTTGGTAGATTTTTTTCTCAGTTAAGTATTGCAAACTGTTTGTTATATCTTCTAAACTATCAACCAGAGTTGCCCCTTCTTTTATTAGGTGATTACTTCCTGAGCATCGTGGATCAAGGGGTGAACCTGGTATAGAGAAAACTTCTCTTCCTTGTGATAATCCAAATTTCGCTGTGATAAGTGATCCTGATTTTATTCTAGCTTCAACTACTACTACTCCTAAAGATAAGCCGGATATTATGCGATTTCTTTGTGGAAAGTGGCGAGCCTTTGGTGCTGTGTTATATGGAAACTCTGTTATAACTAAGCCGCCTTTTTTAATTATATCTTCGTAGAGATAGTGATTTTTGGGTGGGTATACTATGTTGATTCCGCTTGCCATAACAGCAATGGTTGGAAAATTTGCATCTATAACTTTATGTGATGCAGTATCAATCCCTGTTGCGAGTCCTGAGATTATGGTAAAACCTAGCTCAGCTAAGCGACTTGATAAATTTTTTACAAAATTGCAACTACCGTAAGATGCGTTTCTGCTACCGACAAATGCAATATTTTTTTCTTTTTTCAGTAGTTCAGTGTTACCCATAGCTGTTATTACTGGGGGCCTATCATGTAGATTCTTTAATAATTCGGGATAATAATCATCTGCAGCTGTGATCAATTTAGCTCCCATTGTTTTTATAGCTTCTAATTCACTTTTTATGATTGAGTCACTAGGGATTATTACGTCTTTTAGAAGATACGGAATTTTTGCTAGAGCATTCTGTGCTGTTCCATATTTCTTAATCAAAGCACGGAATGTGATTGCACCAATATTTGTGCATCGTGCTAATTTTAAAAATGCGAATTTTTCCTTTGCTAGCATTTTGTATGAAAATAAATTTATTATTATTGATAATATACAATTCCTGATTGTTATAAAAGTATAAAATAATACATCTTTATTGTATAGTATACTAAATTAAATCTTTATCACTGTTTTTATTTGATTTTTAAATGCTTGTATAATTTTCTTTTGTGCCTTTTTATAAACTAAAGTTGTTGTATAGTGTGCTAATTTTGATTTGAATTTACATTCAATATCGAATTTGACTAAGGTTTTATTCGTATTTTTGCTAACAAATTGCCAAGAATTTTTTAAATATTCAAATGCTCCTTTATTTGATGTTGTGTTTATATAACCGTCTGTATTTTTTGAAGGAGGACAGAAGTTGATTTCTGATTCATATTCTGCAATGATTGACTGAAATTTCATTGTACATTGTGCTACAATTTTTGACGTATCGCATGATATTATTTTGATTGAATGGCACCATGGCAAGAATTTCGGGTATTCTTCAATATTAATTATTACATCAAATATACTACGAGCATTATAATTGAAATATGACTGCTCCTGAAAAATGATGACTTTTGGAAGCATTTACAAGTCCAAACGCTTTTTCCTTTCCTTTTGTAGCATTATGAAATCATTACCGGCATGATATGATGATCTAGTAAGTGGGCTAGCAGAAACCATCAAAAATCCTTTTGACCAAGCAATCTTACTATATTGATTGAACTCATCAGGTGTAACATATCTTTCTACTTTCGCATGTTTTGATGTTGGCTGCAAATATTGACCAATGGTTATGAAATCAACCTCAGCTGCACGCAAATCATCCATAACCTGTAATACTTCTTCCTTTTTTTCTCCTAGACCTACCATTATTCCAGATTTAGTAAAAATATCTGGATGGTTTTGTTTTACTGTTTTTAATATATGCAAAGAATGAAAATACCTAGCTTTTGGTCGTATACTTGCATATAATCTGGGGACTGTTTCAACATTATGGTTGAAAACATCAGGCTTTTCAGCTGCTACCATTTCTGCGCACCCAGGTTTGTTAAGAAAATCAGGGGTAAGTACTTCTATAGTTGTATCTTTTTTTAAATTTCGTATTTTTTGTATACACTGAACAAAATGCTTAGCGCCACCATCCTTAAGATCATCACGGTCAACTGAAGTTATAACTACATGTTTAAGATTTAATTTATCAATAGATTTTGCAAGGTTTTCTGGTTCGTGTGGATCTAGTTTATCTGGTTGCCCGCTTACTATATTGCAAAATCTGCATGCACGTGTACAAATTGAACCTAATATCATAACTGTAGCATGCCCTTTACTCCAACATTCCCCAATATTTGGACATGCTGCTTCTTCACAGACTGTATTCAGTTTATAAAGACGCATCAAATCACGAATTTTAAAAAAATTCTTACTTTGTGGCGCTTTGACCTTTAGCCAGGGAGCTTTCTCCCTTAATTCTGACATTTCTTAAGAATTTGTTTCCTTAAATATAAAGCTTTGGGTTTCATCTTGTCTTTTCGCATTCCTAGGATAAAATCATCTATCCCGCCTTTCTTTTCGATTATACGCAGTGTACTGATGGCAATCTTTAGGCGTAACTTTTTATTTAATTTTTCACTAAAAAGTGATAATTTTTGTAAATTTTGAAAAAATTTACGCTTTGTTTTTCTATTTGAGTGAGAAACTCTGTTTCCTACTTGAGTGCCTTTACCTGTAAGTTCACATTCTCTTCCCATGATAACTAAAAAAACAACCACGAGCATAATTATACATTACAGAGTACTTTTTGACAAGTATTGCTTTTTTTATAGATGTTTTTGTATGTGATTAAACATATAAATAAACAAATTTTTAGTAATTATTGTATTGAAAGTAGTTTGTGAATATACTAAAATGTCAATTTAAGTATTCATTATGGAGAGTAGTAGTAACAATGTAGACGCTAAAGCTAATGAGGAAGAGTGTAAGAAAGAGAGAGATTTGAAGTTCTTAAAGCGATTTTAAAAGGTAAAACTTTTTTTTTGAGGAAAAAGTTGAGGCATTTGCTTACAATATTCATAGTAAATTTAGTGGATTTTATGAAGATAAGATTGCTTGTCCGATGGGAGGAGTACAAAGCCGTTCTTGCACTAGCCTTACTTTATTATTTGATTGTGCAAAAGAATATCAAGATGTTGAGAGTATAAGGTTATTATTTGTAAATGGGCTTAAGCAGCTTTGGTTAGGAAATGAAACTTACATTGATGAAATCAAGTACCATATAACTCATGTTTTACGCAAAATAGAATCGTATAATAGAATAGATGAGGATATTTTATGTGCTTGCGGCATAACCATTTTTTTATTTCAGGATTTAATAGAGCAGAAAGGTAAAGAAGAAGCTGAGATTTTCTTTTCTAGAATTATAGAAAATGGAAGTATTGTTGTATCTGAATTAAACTATATGATAAATGTATTTAATGCGTATAAAGAAAAGTTAAGTAGTAACAAAGATTTATATGAGATTAGGAAAGAAGCAATTGATTTAGTTAATGAAACTATAAATAAGGAAAGGAGTAAAAAATGCGGAGATCCGAGAACTTTAGGTATTGTTCCAACTAACTTTGAAGTAGGAGATCAGTGTGCAGAAGCTGTTTCAGCAGAAAATTTTAATGTTAAGGTGCGTGATGATAATTTTGTTCCATCTTTTCCACTATCATACTGAGATTGTCTTTGGTAATTTGGAAATTTTTCTAGTAATATCCTAGAATAGTTCTTATATGTGTTTTTTTGTGTCATTATTGAGGAATTTTGCTGCTTTTAGTATTTTTACTTTTATATCGCGAATCTTTGGTTTTATACGTGATATGCTAATAGCTTATAAATTAGGTGCTGGACATTATGCAGATATTTTTTTTGTTGCATTTCGCTTGCCAAACGTGTTTCGTTCACTTTTTGCAGAAGGGGCTTTTAGCTCTGCTTTTATTCCTATTTATTCAAAAAATAAAGATAGTGATTTTGTAAACAAAATTTACACGGTCATGCTATGCACATTGCTATTTTTTTGTGTGTTTATGCAAATTGTGATGCCATTTTTTGTGTATTTAGTAGCTTCAGGTTTTGTTAGTGATGTAAATAAATTTGATATGACTGTATCACTTTCTAGAATTATGTTTCCATATTTGATAACGATTTCACTTGTTTCTTTGTTAAGTGGAGTTCTGCAAGCACATAAACATTTTCTTGCTGCAGCTACTGTTCCTATAATATTAAATCTCTGTATGATTTTTGGTTTGGTTTGCTTAACACAATATGTGCATGTTTTATATGCTCTTGCTTTTAGTGTAGTAGTGGCTGGATTTTTGCAATTGTTATTGTTGTTATCAGCTGTGACAAGAAATGGTCAAACTGTAAGATTTGCTAAATTTTCTCTTGATCAAAATAGCAAAGAATTTTTTCGTAGATTGTTACCTGTTGTTTTTGGTGCAGGTATCATCCAAATTAGTGCTCTTGTCGACACTTTTTTTGCTAGTACAATCCCAGGAGCTGTGTCATACTTGTACTATGCTGACAGAATAGCGCAATTACCACTTGCGTTGATTGGAATATCGCTTGGAAATGTCCTATTACCATTACTTTCTGATTATGCTGCGAAGTCTGATGTAAGTAAAATTATAGAGGTTCAAAATAGAGCAATTAAAATAGGGCTAACACTATGTATACCTTCTGCTGCAGCTTTATACATGTTTTCAGAAACGGCTATAACTTGTTTTTTTGCTTATGGAACGTTTTCTTCAGAAGCTGTAGAGAAGACATCAAAGGCATTAAAGGCTTTTGCAACTGCGTTACCTGCTTTTGTTTTATATAAAATTTTAATTAACAATTATTTTTCTAGAGGTGATGCAAAGACTACGGTTATTGTTTCTTTATTTTCTCTTATGGTAAATATGCTTTTAAATTTAATATTGATTGGGTTTTATCAGCATGTTGGCATTGTTATTGCAACATCTATTTCAACTTGGATAAGCGTTATAATACTAACTGTCAAGTTACGTATTGATAAATACTTCAAATTAGATAATTCTTTAGATAAAAGCTTTGTCACAATATTACTGTCAACAGCTTTAATGCTAATAATTGCTCAGTTTGTAGAGCTAATACTTAATCCTTTAATTTTTTTTGGAACAATACCATTAAAACTTTTTACAATAAGTGCTATGGCTGCTTTTGGGATAGGTAGTTACTTTACTTCTATATACTTGATAAGTAAAATATTTCATAAAAGAAAAACGCAATGAAGCCAAAAAATGCGACCACACTGCGCTGCAGATAAAAAAGAAAAATACTGAAAAAATGACTTATTAGAAGTAATAACTGTCTTCTATAGCTATGTCAAAAGTTCCTTCTGATGCTACTGAATCTGAATTATTGTTGTCTATGTCTATATCCATGTTAACAGTGTCCGGTGCTATTGAATCATTGCCGTCTGTAGCTATACCTTCTTCTGGTGCTGCTACTGAATCATTTACTTGCATGACACCGCTTAGAGTCAAACCAAGCTCTGCAAAGAAATCGATGTCACTCCCGCTATCAAAAGATCCCATAGCTTTAAGACTACAATGGGCCAAACCATTTTCGGATGTGCCTGATGTTTGATAAGTGTGTTGAAGATCTAAGTAGAGGTATGGTAGTAGAACTGATTCTGTTGTTATTCCATCAATAACTTCCAATAGCTGCTCATTTGTATCCTCGGATTTGTTGATATTATAGCTAAATGATTTATAACTTTGTAAATTATTGTATATATCATCTACAAATTGTGTAATTGCTGACTCTAACATTTTTGCAGTAAGTGTGTCGGAAACTAAATCAACTGTTATGTTAGCCTCACCATTGCAGCCATTTTCAATAGAAGTGTCCACTTCATTATTAATATCTGCATTACCATTGTAACAAACTAACCCTGCTTGTGTATTTATATTAAAGTAGCTAACACCGGAATCAACATCACACGAATATAATTGATGATTACTCATTCTTTTGTCCTCATTAATGATAATCATGTGATAATAGGTTGTATCTGTAACTCTGTCAATAATAAAATATTTGTATATAATTATTATTTATAACATTGTTATTGGGCAGCAAAACACAGGGTTGTATAAGATTTATATTGACAAAAAAATGCTTATGACTAGTAGAAAGTATTACGAAGGCTGTCGTTAAGCCTGAGAATTTATCTGCTTATGGTTTTCTCTTTATTTGCGATGATGTTGTTTTGAAGTATTCTTAAAGGCTTGTTTAGATTCAGCATCAGTAGTCTGTGTTGGAGTAGTATTATTAGTAGGTTTATTCTTCTGTTTTTCGTTAGACATAATATTATGAGAATATGTAATACTGTGAGTGAAAGTTGTGTGTTGTTTTTCATATTTTCCTGGTTCTTTTTTGGAAGAGCAATAGAAACATGATGTTATTAACCTGACGAAATTAGATATAGTATTTGCTATTCTGCGTATCAAGTTTATTATTCTGCTGTTATTTGATTGTTGTTCTGCATTACCTTTTTGGAATTGTTTTGATTTTCCATTTGCTCTTTGGATAAGTTCTTGGGCTGTATTTTGAAATTTTTGTATTTGTTTTGCGTATAGAAAATTTTTGTACTCCTCATTGAGGCCAGTTATGTCTTGCAACTTTGCATGCACTTCAATCGATTTTCGAACTTTAGCTGTTTTTTCATCAATATGAGATAAAAGTATGTCTTGCAATAATCCATTATCAATAATTGTTTTGATTTTGCTAGCACTATCTGCATTTTTCAGCTCCACTTCTAATTCTGCAAAAATGTCACTCAACGCTTTATCTATTTTATCTGTTAAATCTCTGTACTTCTGTATTTCACTTCGTATCTTTTTAAGATCTTTCTTATCTTTTTTTAATGTATCTTCTAGTAATATTCTAGTTGTATTAATTTTATTTAAAATTTCTGTACATTGATCATAATATCCTTTGAGTTGTTCTTTGTATGAAGTTTCATTTTCTGTAAGTTCTTGCTCTATATCTTTTTTAACATTTAAAGTTTCTTGTTTTATTTTTGCTATTTCAATAAGATTTTTAGCTCTTCCTTCAAATTTTTGTATTTGTTGTTTGTATAAAGATTCTTTCTGCTTTTCCTGTAATGAATGTATATCTTGATCTCGCGAGTTTGTCTGATTTTCTATATTTATTTTAAGTCTAGTTATTATTCTAATTTTGTAATCGGAAGTAATTTCTGCCAAAATCTTGTTATTAATAATTGCTTGGACTTCATCTATGCTATCTTCTTCTTTGAGCTTTTTTTCTAAGTCTACAAAAATGTCATTCAGAATCTTGTTTATTTGAATTGTTAAATATACGTACTTTTGTATTTCATCTTGTATCTCTTGAAGATTTTTCCTATCTTCCTGTATTTGTTTTAATTTGTCTTCTAGTAATATTTTAGTTTTATTAATTCTATTTGAAATTTCTGTACATTGATGCAGATATTTTTTAAGTTGTTGTGTGTATGGAGTTTCATCTTTATTTTGAAGATTTCGTTTTATATCTTGCTGTATTTTTTGCAATATTCCTAAAGTTCCTTTTTTCGCATTTTCTATTTCCTTTATTTTCTGCAACTTTTTTTCTGCTATTTCAATAACACCTTTAGCTTTAATTTTGAAATCTTGCATTTGTTTTTTGTATATAGCATCTTTTTGCTTTTCATCGAAGTCAGATATGCTTTTCCAGATTGTATGATTTTCAATTAATTTTCGAACTTCAGCTACATGATAATCAGAACCAGTATCTGATAAAAGTATGTTTTGCAACATACTATCATTAGTAATGTCTTTGACTTTATCTGTGCTATCTGCTTTTTCAAGACTTTTTGTTAACTTGGCAAAGCTATTATCTAAAATTTT
The DNA here is from genome assembly GCA_965207045.1 of Anaplasmataceae bacterium. Classification (GTDB taxonomy): domain Bacteria; phylum Pseudomonadota; class Alphaproteobacteria; order Rickettsiales; family Anaplasmataceae. Next base: position 276,084 of record OZ242261.1, read on the forward strand.
GTTTATTGCATCTGCAAAATCTTTGCGTTTCCTTATTTCATTTTGTATGTTTTGAAGCTTTTCCTTATTTTCTTGTGTTTGTTCTAATCTATCTTCTAGTTGTATTTTAGCTTGATCATTTATCCTATTGAAAATTTCAGTACATTGCTCAGAATATTTTTCGAGCTGTGTTTTGTATGAAATTGCATTTTCTTGTTTAAGCTCTTGTTGTATATGTATTTGTATATCTTGTAGTATTTGTAAAGTGTTCTGTTCTGTTTCTTTTATGTATTTTTGTATCGTGTTGTTATAAAATACTTCGTTTTTAGTTAATGCTGTATCAATAGTTTCTTTGAGAGAAGATCTAGCCTCTATTAAAACCTTATTAGCTTTTTCCACAAATTTTTTATGTTGTTTTTGTTCTAGTTGTGTTATTTTCCTATTTTCCTGTGCTGCTTGTACTTCATTCTTGAGTTGTTCTACTCGATCTTTTATTTCTTTTTGTGTTTCTTTTGGAGTATTGATTCGGGTTTTTATTGTTTTTTCTAAAGTTGAAGTTATGAGGATAAATTGGCCCCGATTTTCTGCGATTTGAGTTTTGAAATGTTCTTCTTTTCTGTATTTCTTTACAGCATCTAACCTTCGTTTTATTTGTTCTATCTTACTTTGATATTTGGATAATTCCTGTGTGAAGTAATTATTATACTCTTCTTCTAATTCTCTTAAGCTAAGCAATGCTTCCTTTTTATCAATTATTTCTTTACATTTTTCAATGTCAGATTGAGTTTGTGTTAAAGTTGTACCTTCTGCAGGTTTTGCTTCTGTGTTATTACTAATAGATTGAATTGCTTCAAATATTTCACCTAATTGTGTTTTAGCTTTATTTATTGTTTTTTGCTCTTCTCCAAGATAATAAGTTTGGTAAAAACATAAAATTTCTTTTGAATTGGCGACATACTGTTTTTCTAGTTCAATGAATTGAACTTTTGCTTTCTTTCTTCTTCCTTTGAACCCAGTTGAATCTGGATTTGCTTTTTGTGCTTCAGGATATTCTTCTTTTATTTCAGAATTTCTCTGTACAACTTGTTCAAATTTTGTCTTTACCGTCGAACTATCTAGTGTTTGTTGTGCTTTACCGTTATTAGTAGATTCATGCATAGATTCATGCATTTTTTGTTCTTCTTTTTTTTCCTTAAACGTTGACCAAACCTCTGATGGACATTCATCTAATGATGAGTTATCCATGCTTTTGTTAGTATCAATCAGATTTTTTGCTTCTTCTGATTCTTGAATATCTTTACAGTATTCTTGGAAAATATCATTATCGTCTTCATGAACTTTACCATTTTTATATAAAATATGAATGCGAAGTATCATTTTCTCGATTTTAGTATTTATTTTTTCTATTTTTTTTAGTTGGCTTTCTATGTTTGTTTTTAAAATTTTAACTTTTAATTTTTGTCCAACTTCTTTTAATTTGTCGAGATTTCCCATTTTATTTTGGTCTGAATTTATTAATAACTATTGTAGTATATTTATCATATGAATGCAAAGAGATAGTTAAATTATTATTAATTGAATATATAAATTATGTCTAAGCATTTTTTGTATTATTTATATATGAACTCTATGGTTGCTATTGTTATCTGCCCTCTTCAGATAGAATTGCTTGTTTATGTAAGCCTTATATAAGAAAATAAGTATGAGAGTTAAATCTAAAAACTTTTCTAAATAAGCTATTTCTTTATGTACTTTATATACAATTGATGTTGTATTAATCAATAACAAGTATATGGAAAGAATCAAACTCTTATGTGATCTTTTACAGAAAGAAAAGGTATCAGCTTTTATACTACCTAATACAGATGAGTTTCAGAGTGAGTATTTACCAGAACATAGCAAGAGAGTAGAGTGGCTTACTGGTTTTACTGGTTCAGCTGCAACAGTTATTGTTACGCAATATAGGTGTGCTTTTTTCACAGATGGAAGGTATGTACTCCAAGCCAAGCAGGAATTGGGTGTCAATAAGTTTGAAATATATGATACAAAATACTGTAAGCCGCAAAAATGGTTACAAGATAATAATGTAAAAAAATTATATTACGATCCTGCTTTGCATACCGAAAAGCAGATAGAGTTGTATAAAGGCATCAAGTTATTTACTATGGCAGCAAACCCAGTAGATACTTTGTGGCATGATAAACCACGATTTATTCAATCAAAAATAAAGAATCATGAGGTTTATGCTGGTGAGAATAGTTTAGAAAAATGTAAGCGTTTAGCTGGAAATCACCCGTTCTTTTTTTCTGCTCCTGATTCAATATGTTGGTTGTTAAACATTAGAGGTAGTGATGTTAGATATAATCCATTGCTTTTTTCTTATGCAGTGTTGTATTCACAGGGAAACGTTGATTTATTCTTGCAGTCAATGCAAGATGCTAAGTTTGAAACTAATGTTAATATATATACTATAAATGAATTGGAGCAAAAGTTAAGAAATTTGAAAAAAATTGAACTTGATCCTAATTTTACTGCTATGAAGTGGATTAATGTTTGCAAATCTGGTTCAATAATAAGGAAAAATGATCCGTGTCAATTAGCAAAAGCATGTAAGAATATAGTTGAGTTAGAGGGTGCAAAGAGGGCTCATGTACGTGATGGAATTGCAGTTACTAAGTTTTTGCATTGGGTAAAGAGTAATAAATGTACTGAAAGGTCAGCGGCTAACAAACTTTTAGAATTTAGAAAGGAACAAGATTTATTTCAAGAGCCAAGTTTTGCTACTATCTCTGCATTTGGCAGTCATGGTGCCATTATTCATTACACTGCTTGCGATGATACTCCTATAGAAGGTGATAACTTTTATTTAGTTGATTCTGGTGGGCAATATTTGGATGGTACAACTGATGTAACCAGAACAATTGCTATTGGTCGTATATCGGAAAGAATGAAACAAGATTATTCCTTGGTGTTAAAAGGCTTTATAGCTTTTGCTAAGGTAGTTTTTCCTAGAGGGACAACTGGTAGGCAATTAGATGTTTTGGCTAGGCAATATTTGTGGCGAAACCATATAAATTATAATCATGGAACAGGTCATGGTGTTGGTAGTTATCTTGGAGTACATGAAGGGCCACAAAGTATGAACAATGATGTGCCACTTGAAGTAGGTATGATAATTTCAAATGAGCCTGGTTGCTATAGGAAAGGTGAATACGGAATTAGGATAGAAAATTTAATGCATGTAGTAGATATGGGAAATAGTTATTTAGGCTTTAAGCAATTAACAAGGGTAGCAATAGAACTTTCTTGTGCAGACTTAAGCCTACTTACAGAGGAGGAGATTAATTGGGTAGAGAGATATAATGTAAATATTATAGGATGATTCCAGTTTTACTACATGTATAATGATACTATGCTAGTAATAATGGGATTGTTGATTAATATTTTTGGAACATTCATTATGTTTTTTATTATTTCTCTCTTTTGCTCAGGAGTCATGTTTTAGCATTCTTCCGGAATTTTGCATACATTTTCAATTCTTTCTTGAGAAAAAGGCTTTGTGCGAACTACAAAAGGTTATTTCCTGCTATTGGTAACTGTTGTCTTTGTTGTTTCAATATTTCCAATGTGGTTACCTGGTTCGTATTTTTGTTCCATGTATTGCATATATCAAGTGTTATTTGATCATTACAAAATGTATCTTCTTTTTTGTTTGATATTGCGAATACTTTCTGTAATCTTGGTGTTGAATAAAAATTTCCAAGGGATACTATTTCTGGAAAATTTATAAACATCTTTGAGAGAATACTACTTTGCAATTTCAAAGGTTAGTCTGTGTGCTGTTAGGTCATTTTCATAATTACAATGTAACATGTCAAAAGAGGTAGACTCTCAACACTTGTTCTTCACAATTGTTTAAAACTTTAATAGTGTTATTTAAAATATATTTATGAAAATTTGTTATTTTCTGTCTGAACAAAAAATCCCATTTTGCTCAGTAAGAATGTTAATACAAATAAGTGTATTAAGCGTGGATAATCACCATTTTCGCTGCTAACTGTGTCTTTGAACATTATATCTTGCTGCATTATTTTTTCTCTTCCATATTGAGGTAATACAAAACCAGATATAGCAGCTTTTTCATATTTTGTATTTTTTCCTATTAAAACTGAATGATTGTAAGCAGATAGATTCATCAATGTAATGTGTATCTTTTTTACATTTAGTGTATGATCCTTAAGGTTAGCTTTTGTAATTTTCATTCCATAATCTTTAAGTAAAAGTGCAATTTGCTTTTCCAGATCATTAATTATTTTAGGTATCTCTCTAGCAATAACATTAACTTTTATTCCTTTGCAACCCATATTATGATATAGTTAAAATATTTTCCTGCTTTATCTACTTTAGTTTTTTTCATTCTCTTTTAAATTTGAGTCTGCCTCTTTTCATACTCAATGCGCAGCGTAAAGTGTGAGTAAAAAAGATCAAAGTCATTTCCTTGAAAATATGTTTCCATTTCTTTTGTTTCGTCTATAGAACCAATTTGTGTTTTACTGTAAATTTTATTTAAGATATTAATATTTTTCTCTCCAAAGAATCTTTTACAATTAAGTGAAATTCAGCTAAGGTTCTGCAAAGTGATATCAAGTATAATTTTTGCTTTTGTCTTCCCAATATAAAGTTTCATCTAAATGTGACATCAATTCTTTATAACTTAAACCATTTGCAATAGTCAGTGCTATACATCTGCCAGATTGAAATTCAATTTTTATTATTTTTCGTAGGTTTTCTAACACTTCGTTACTGTGATGTGTTTGATGTAGATTTTTCTAATTTTAGTCTTGATTAGTTATTACATTAATTTTTTGTCTAACTTCTTCCACCTCATTTACGCTTTTTTTAGTCATGGGTTTTGTGTAAATTATGTAATCAGATTGAATTTTAGTTCCCTTGTAATCTTGTACTTCTTCTTTATTTTTTAAAACTGCCACATTCAGATTTATCACTATACTTTTTATATCATTTTTGTTCTTATTGTTGTCTTAACTTAATAAAATCTGGATCACTATAATCAAAATTTCCACTCAATGCTTCCATTTTACTTTTATTGTATTTATACATTTTTAAATATTGCTGCCTAAAATAGTTTTTAACATGTTGGATCCATTGTAAGTTTGGACGTCTATCTGAAAAGTGACTATATAATATGTTATAGTTTAGTTTTGTCGGTGCGTGATGATTGATCAGATCCTTCGTTTCATATTCTAAGGTTTGATTTTCATTATAAAAAATGTAAGCAAATGAATCAGAATAGAGATTAGATAAAGTGTTGGCTAAATCTTCTTCTGCATAAATTATTTCATAATATTTGTTTTCAAAAAGGTAATCAAAAAAGCACCATACGAAGCGATTGGAGTAATCTTTTGTCATGTAGTCGAAGAGACCTACTTGTTTTTTATCTAAAAAACCATTTCATTCCAAATTTGTTGTAATAAATAAATTTGTAGTTGATGGCTGTATTCTCCATGACTTCCACCGACTTTTTCTTTAAATATAGTAAAGCTATAATAGCTCACTTGAGGTATTTTTGTATTACGTTTTTTTGTCAACAATTGCATTTTATGGCCAAGGTTATTTAGATAATATGGTATTTTTCAGCAAGAAATTCATATATATCAATATGATAGTGATCTAATTTAGATTTATATGCTTCAAATTTGATGGAACTTTAGTATAGTGAAATGCATTATGTGAAATTTTAAAGGTTTTATTATGGTCAAATTTTGATATTCTTTGTCTACCTTTTTTTCATGAAGTGTAAGATTATGGCTTGCTCACATTTTATGAATTTTAAAACAGCTCATAGTAGTATTGTAATATTTTATTTGTTAAATATCAATTAAAAAGATCTATCCTATAAAAAATATTTAGGGTAAACTACTCAGTTATGCCGATACGTTTGTTACCAGCAAAGGTAATTAATAGAATTGCAGCAGGAGAGGTTGTTGAGCGTCCTGCTAGTGTTGTTAAAGAATTAGTAGAGAATTCAGTAGATGCGAATGCAACTGAAGTTAATATTTTTATTGCACAGGGCGGCCGCAATCTGATAAAAGTTATTGATAACGGTTGTGGAATTGCAAAAGAGGAAATGAGATTAGCTGTTGCAAGACATGCAACATCTAAATTATCTGATAATAATCTTTTTAATATTACGTACATGGGTTTTAGAGGAGAGGCATTATCTTCCATTTCTTCTGTCAGCCGGATGAAGATTGCATCAAGAGCTAGGGAGTCTGATTTGGGTTGGTCAATTGAAGTTGAAGGTGGTGAACTTAGCAAGGATTTGACTCCTGATTCTATAAAATATGGAACGAAAATTGAGATATGTGATTTATTTTTTGCAACTCCGGTCAGGCTCAAATTTCTTAAGACAGAAAAGGCTGAAACACAGCATATAATTGATATAGTGACAAAAATTGCAATGACAAATCCACAGATTAGATTCTCATTGACAGTAAATGATAGGAAGCTTTTTGATTACTTGATTGTTGATAGCAAAAAAGAACGTTTATTAACGATTAAGGGGAAAGAATTTGAAGAAAATGTTGTTGAAGTATTGGAGAAAAAAGGTGATTTAGAAATAACTGGTTATGTTGGTTTGCCAACCTATAACCGTGTTAATGCTAACTATTTGTATTTATTTGTAAATAATCGTCCAGTGCGTGATAATCTGTTGATTAGTGCGGTGAAGGCTGCTTATAAAGATTTTATCCCTTATGGTCGATATCCAGTTGTTATTTTATATCTTACTGTTCCTCAACAAGTTATTGATGTTAATGTACATCCAACTAAGGCTGAAGTGCGTTTTCAGGATAAAAATTTAGTTCGTAATTTTGTTGTGACTACCCTTAAGTTGGCAATAAAAAAGAGTATGTATAGAGCCACTTCTGAAACTACTAATTTAGCACTTAATTACTTTAATAGTAATAAGAATTTAGCTAGTAATATTGTGATGGATCCTATCATTAAAAAGAAATCTTTTGATATCCATAATGTAAGTAGTTCTAAAGAGGTTTTGAAGGAAAAGGTAGATATAGCTAATTTGAGAACTACTAAAAAAGTTTCTAAAACTGTATTGGTCCCAGTTGCAGAGAAACAGGTCTTACTTGATCAGTTGGGTTCAATATCTCCGTTGGGATTTGCGCGTTGCCAGCTTTATTTAACTTATATTCTATCAGAATCAGATGATTGCATATTTTTGGTGGATCAGCACGCTGCACATGAACGTTTAGTTTATGAATATTTGAAAAATACAGTAAAAATTGAACGTCAAGTCTTGCTTGCACCTGAAGTGGTTGAACTTAATGAAGCTGAGGTAGAACTTTTTTTAGAGTATAAAGAGTATTTGCAGAAAGTTGGTATGTATGCAGAGAAAATGGGGGAGAATGCTATTTTAGTGAGGGAGTTACCAGCTATAATTGGTCAGTGTGATATAAAGAGATTGGTATTAGATATTGTAGATAATATTAAATCATTTGGTATAGCGTTATCATTGGAAAAAAAAATAGAATCAGTTTATCTGACATTTGCCTGCCATACATCAATTAGGGCAGGAAGGAAATTAAACACAAGTGAAATGAATGCTATTTTGAGGCAAATGGAATTAAATTCTCACACAGGTCAGTGTAACCACGGCCGGCCTACCTATGTTACACTCAAAAAAAATGACATTGAAAAGCTTTTTGAGCGTAGGTAGATTTTTCTCTACTTTTGTATAGTAAGCGCATGTGCAAAATAGTTGCTAGCAAGAAAAGTTTCATAGTTTGGATTCTAAGTTTCTACGCCATATTGCTAATAGCAGTGCACACATTGATAAGTAAGCAACATAATGTAAATGTGTATTTTTTTATTTGCTTATTTATCAAGTTCTGCTTTGTGTTTAGTTAACGTTGGCATGATTGAAATTTATTTTGTTGATTTGTGGGGAGATGTAATGCTGAATTTGTCTTCCAGAATCTTTTTCTTAAGCTATTCTAATGCTATCTGTATTTAAACAGAATTTGCTACTTCTAACGATTTATTATCTGAAATAAATTTCAAAATGTTCACTATTTTTTCTTGTGAGATTTGTCAAATAACCTTATTTCTTTTATAAAGATAATATCAATATAAAATATTAGCTATATTACAATCAATTTCGTTCTGCTTAAATTCGAAGAGAATGACATTGAGAAAGTTTTCGAGTTTAGGTAGTTTTTTTCCCTTGAACTTGTTTATTAAAGTGGTGTTTTAGTTTGCTTACAACAATCTATATGCTGCTATGTAAAACACTTTGTGTATTTTTGTTGAGTGTGGATTGTGTCTCATAAATCTATGCATTATTCAACTGTGTTGGTGAGTTATTGTGGATTTTGCAGAGAATTCATATCACATGATGTACTGTTTTTGGTTTAGTTATTGGATCTTATTAAAATGTTTGACTATTATTGCTTGTCCATTGCTTGCAGTACACTTGAGTAGTGTCAGAAAAACTGATACGAGGCCGTAATTGATATTTCAAATGTACTTTGCCTCTTAGTGTCTTTTCTTTGTTGTGTTCTACAGTTATTAGTGGAGTTATCTCATCATACTTTTTGCTTTTATCATACTGATTGTTTATATTTTTGATATTATCCCAAAAATTATTGGAATAATTATCCATTATTTTTATATGGTCTTTTAAAGAATCATCAAAGGTTGTATCAAAGGACTTAATGTCTCTTCCAAAAAATATGGAAGAAAAAAAGATTTAATGTACTTTATAACATTTTCTGATACTTATTTATGGTCTGAACAGTTTTTGATTTCTGCATAAAAACTTCATAAAAATAAAACTATAGATATGGTATAATAACACTATTATATGTATAAATTAAATATATTAATAGATATAAATACATAGAGAATAGAATGCTTTTGCACTTTATAATTTTTCTTTTTATGACACCACAGGTATTCTCATTAAGCTGGTTATAATATCTTGCAACATATTTTCATAGGCTGTGTTCTTTAACTGACCTTTATTATCAAAGGCTTCATGTGCTTTTGGTATACACAATTGTTCTGGAATAACAATGGCAAAAAGATTGTTTAGTACAGCTCTCAAATGGTTCAATCCCCTTATTCCTGCAAAGTTTCCAGGTGATGCAGAAAGTAAAGCAATTGCTTTACTCCGGAATTCAGGATGTGAGAACTTAGGATCATCTATGTCTTTTCTTGAAACCCAATCAATTACATTTTTTAGTAAAGGGCTGACAGAAGCATTGTGTTCAGGTGAGCAAATTATTATTTTATTGCTTTTTATAAATATCTTCCTGAGTTTACGTACGTTTTCAGGTTTTGTCTGTGGGTTATCCAAATCTGAGTTGTATATTGGCATCGAGTAATCACGCAGATCAACATATTCAGCATCTATGCCTGCAGATCTTGCTTTTTGTATTGCTAAGATTGCTAGTTTTTCATTATAAGATTCCTTGCGAATACTACCTGATAGAGCAATGAGTTCGGCCATTTCCTAATTTTACTATTATAATCTATAATTTTTTATGATCATTGTATATCATATTTTTTGCAATAGCTATATCCTGTTTTATTTGAGATTTTAATTGGTCTGCGTTTTTAAATTTTTTCTCTGGACGAATGAAATCAAGAATTTCTATTATAAGCTCTTTTCCATAGAGATCATCATTTGTAAAATCAAATATATGCATTTCTAGTATAGTGCGATTTTCATTTGTGAATGTAGGGCGGTTACCTATGTTAACAAGGCCGTATAGTACTTTTTTGTCAATTGTTGTTTTTGCAAAGAACACACCTAATCTAGGTATTAAATAACTGCCTAGATTCATGTTAGCTGTTGGAAAACCAATTTTTTGTCCACGTTGGTTGCCTATTATTATAGTCCCTTGTATTTGATATGGCCGGCCTAATAATTTATTAGCTTGTTTAATTTTGCCTTCTTTTAATAAATTTCTAATGTGTGAAGATGAGCAGTATGTACTATTAGTGTCAATTTCAATGACTTTGTAGTTGTAGACGTTTGATAATTTTTTTAAAAATTTAACATTTCCTTCTCTGTTTTTGCCAAATTTTGTACTATTGCCAACAACTATAAATTTTGTATTGCAATAGTTAATGAGAATGTTTTTAATGAATTCTTCAGCACTAATTGTAGAGAATCCTTTTGTAAATTCTATTGCGTAAAGTAGCTCTATATTGGTTGTTTTAAGTATTGATATTTTCTGTTTTAAATTAGTTAAGCTAAAACATTCTGTTTTAGGGTTAAAAAATTCTTTTGGATGGGGAGTAAATGTCATTAAAGCTGAAATGTAATCATTTTTTCTTGCGATCTCGCATATTTTATTTACAATAAGCATGTGGCCAGTGTGCACACCATCGAAATTCCCAAAAGATATAACCAAGCCTCTACTTATATTACGATATGTAGTATAATCTGTTAAAACTTTCACTTACCTTGTTAATATATTACCGACTATAAGATCAAATTAAATCAATGTGTTGGCAATATCAAGGTTCTGTTTAAGTAAAGGAGATTTAGCTTTTATGTTTTTAGCTTACTATTTGTAGAGAATGTATTTAAGATAAAAAAGTTTGTCTTTTATATATCTACAATCAACAAGAAATTATTAATTAGTTACTCTTTATTATAACGTTTTAAGTAAACCATAAATCTTGAAAAGTATCAAAAGTTTAGTCAATAAATAAAATGTATAATTAGGTATTATTTTTAGAATATACTTTCTTAGACATTCTATTTTTTATCAAAGGAGCGATACCTTGCAAATCAGAAGACTTTATATCTTTACTGACAAAAAAACTTAGCGCATCTAAGATCTGAGCTCATTTTCATTCCAGAAATTGTAATTAAAAAATCTTTTATTTTGTATGATGATTAAATAGTTAACAAATTTGCGTGTCCCGACTCTAGCTTGTATTTCAGAGAAATATGGATTATTAATTGGGGATGAGATATGGTTTACTTTTAGCAGTTTTGCTTTCATTACTTTCTATATTTTTTTTCTTACCAAATTTTTTATCAAGTAAAATTTTACCTCAATTGAAGATAAATCTAGGATTGGATTTACGTGGTGGATCTTCAATGTTATTAAAAATTGACTTTGATAAATATCTTCAAGAAAGATTGTATGCAATATCGACAGATATTGTTAATGCTCTTAAGGCGAATAAGGTTGATGTAAGTGATGTAAGAACTATAAAGGGGGATATTTTTTTTAAAATTGTTGGAGCTTACGATCTTACTCAAGTAAAAAAATCTATTAAAGATATAGATGAGGGATTATCTATTAGTTATCTTGGTACTAATGAGTGTAAAGTGGCTTTTGTTAATACAGAAAAATTAAAGAATAACGTTTTAGCTGAATCTATTAGTAGTGTACAGCGTAGGGTTGATGCATCTGGTACTCGTGAAGTTGTTATTCAATCACAGGGAAGTGACGCGATTTTAGTGCAAGTTCCAGGTTTGAATGAACCAGAACAATTGAGATCATTGCTTGGCAAAACTGCAAAGTTAAGCTTTCATTTATTGAGTGATAAAAAAAATGCGGTTTCAGTTAAAGATAAAAATGGTAATAATTATCCGATTAAGCCTCGTGCTGAAATTACAGGAGGGCTTTTGAGTGGTTCTTCTGTTACTTTTAATAAGGTAGGGGATCCTGTTGTTACATTTAGTTTTAATATAGTAGGGGCAAAGAAATTCGCCCAGATTACAAAGGAAAATGTTGGTAAACCTTTTGCTATACTTTTGGATGGTCAAGTTTTAACTGCTCCTATAATACGAGAACCAATTCTTGTGGGAAAAGGTGAGATATCTGGAAACTTTACCCTTGAAGAGGCACATGAATTATCAATATTATTACGTTCTGGTGTCTTACCTGCTCCACTTGAAATTATTGAAGAAAGAGTAGTAGGACCGAGTTTGGGTAGTGATGCAATTAAAGCTGGTATTAATGCTTCTATTATTTCTATAGTAGTTATTTCACTCTTTATGTTTTTTGCTTATGGAAGTTTTGGTATTTGTGCTGCAATCGCACTCTTTGCTAATATAATAATTATGTTGGCATGTTTGACTATTATTGGCGCAACTTTAACCTTACCTGGGATAGCTGGAGTAGTTTTGACTATAGGTATGGCTGTAGATGCGAATGTTTTAATTTTTGAAAGGATGAAAGAAGAAATGAAAAATGCAAGAAAGTTAAGTGTAGCAATCACGAGAGGTTTTAAAGGTGCTATGACCACTATACTTGATTCAAACATTACTACGTTAATTGCAGCTTTAATTATGTTTTTTGTAGGTGTGGGGCCAGTAAGAGGTTTCGCTGTTACGCTTTCAATTGGCATAATGACTTCAATGTTTTCTGCAATTGTGATTACGAGAGAGCTGATAAATTTATTTATAGGTGAGAAATCCTTAAAATTAGTAAAAAATTGAATTACTTCTATTGTGTTGCTTTTTATATTGTAGTTACAAACAATTATATTATTAAGTGTGTTCGTTCAGTAAGTATTGTTTTATGAGCATGCTGCGGAAGGTGATTCGAGGAATGTTCTAGAAATATGGATTTAGAGAACGTTATGATAACCTGAAGAGAATTACAGAAGCGTATGGAGGGAGGGTATAATGTATTTGGTTTATCACGAAGTTGTATTTCTGGCTTACTAGGATATGTTCAACTGTAATTAGTTAAGGTAAGTAAGAGAATTATGCTTTGATTGATCAAATATAATATAAGCAAGGAGTGTCATTTAATGTTTCTTGCACACCTAAAGTTTCGAAATCTTTTAGAATGGTATTGTGGTAGTATTATGAGTGATGAGGAGAGGAAGAATGTTGTAGAGAGATCGAATTACTAAAAGGTCATGGAGAAAATAGTCTAAAGATAATGTTATTTACTGATAGTAATTAGTTACATTTGGATGATCGAATATTAGGTTATTACTAAAAATTGACCGTTACACAGATTACAAGCGTAATACACGAATACTTGGAATATCTTGCAAGGAGCGGATTTATTTACCTTATAAAAAGGCTGTGCTAGTTGATTAAGCGTTTAATTTTGCTTCTAAATGTTTCATCAGAGTGATATGACAACACCAGTGCCAGTTTAGTATAGACGTGTTTATAGTTTGAGTGATAGAGAAGTGAAGTTAGTAGATGATAGTCTTGAAAGCTATTTTGGTGAATATTTTGTGGAAGGAAGTAAAGAGAGAGAAGAGGGATGTTTATATTTTTATAGTAATTATTTTTATTGACTTGAGTATTATTTTTTTCTATACTGTTAAGTTGTTAATTTTTAATGGGTTTATTTATGTTAAGTATTGATCCTGTTGCTGTGCTAAATCATGAACTTGTGTTGCCTAATTCCAAAGACGTAACGATTAGTGTGGGTTTGATGGATTCAGCTCTGTTTTTTATGGGAAAGAATTACTATGGGGTTAATAAGCTTGATGCGGAGAGTGTTATTAATCCTGATATATCACAACAACAGTTAATGGCGCGTGCGATTTCAAGCATCGTTGAAGGATTAAAAGGTAAAGGAGAGGGAGCTTTTGATGTTGTTTTGCTTACTGGAATTGGTGAAAACAAATTGGATGCTGGTGGATTGAAGCTTTTACGCAGTAAAGGTGTAAAAGAGGTCAAAAGTTTTATTTTTAATTATAGTTCAGTATTTGAAGGTGATAGAGTTTTGAATGCAACAAGTGTAAAATTGGTGTCTTATAAAGCAGAGAGTAAAAAATTCTCAATGCATTATAATGGACAGACGTGTCCTGCTAGTGAGACTCTTTCTTATGACGAAGAAATTGCTGGAAAAGCAGTTGAATTGTTAGAAGGTAAAATATACGATCTAAGTGGGGAAGAGATAAAAGATGTGGAGAAGATTAGTGTAAGTGATATGGATTCTTTTGTAATCAAAGAAGATGTTAACCCAAAAGAATTGCAAGCTTCATATGTAAAATATAGAGAAGTAGGCGGGAGAATAAATCTTGGAATTTGGAGTGAAGATCTTGCAGATTTTTTTCTTAGTTCTGAGAATTTTGATACTCACATGAATAGTCTTGCAGAAGATAGCTTGAGGTTGAGTATTGGTGGAGATGTAACAACACGAGTAAGTGAACCTGTAGTAGATGAAGAAGCGATTGAAGAACAATGTTACCTATCTTAGATAAAAAATTTCTTTGACATGTTGAGGTAAAAAAAGGTAAAATTACGCTTTAATTCAATGTTAAGTAGCAAGGAGTGCGTGGTTTTTTATTAACGATGCAGAATGCTGGTTCAATATTGCGTTTTGCTCCTGCTTTGCTTCCTAAAAGTGATACTGCTGTTCTTGATATTGAGATTTTATTGGCGCATGTTTTACAAAAGAGTAGGGAAGATATTATATGCTTTCCTGAATTAATAATTGAGCATGATAAGCTCTTGTTTCTTGAAGAGCTTATACAGCAGCGTGTACAGGGTAAGTCTATTGCTCAAATTGTGGGTGAAAAATATTTTTGGAAATCAAAGTTTATAGTTTCAAGTGACGTATTGGTGCCACGTCCTGATAGTGAAATTCTGATTGAAGCTGTACTTAATTTGTATAAGAGTAAGTTTATTAGTTTGAAAATTGCAGACTTTGGTACTGGTAGTGGCTGTCTTATCATTAGCTTATTACACGAGTATGAGAATTCTCAAGGTTTGGCTTTTGAAAAAAACAAATTTTCGTATAATATTGCACATAAAAATGCGCGTTTTTTTGGTGTCTTGTCACGTTTACAATTGGTTTTTGGAAATTGGGAATTGTGTTATGATAAATTAGATTTGATTGTAAGTAACCCTCCGTATATAAAAAAGCGAGATATTGGCAAATTGCCAAAAACTATTGCAAAGTATGAGCCTTTTGTTGCATTAAATGGCGGTAATAATGGTTTGAGTTGTTATTACTCGATTATTAAAAAGTCTGTTACGGTTTTAAGATCAGGAGGGTATTTAGTTCTTGAAGTGTCAGACAAGAAACAGTTTCTACAAGTTAGAAAGATTGCACAATCTACAAGTTTACAATTCTGTAAATTCTATACTGATCTTTTAGGAGAAGTTCGTTGTGTAATATTTGAAAAAAAGATGTAAATAAATTTAGTTAGTATACTGGGCTGTTAAAATCATGAAACCTTTAGGATATTTTAGTGGATTAAGTGAGGCTAAGAATTTAAAATGACCAATTTTATGTAGTAATGTAAATTCTGATTTATTACGTATTGCATCAAAAAAACTATTTCTTGTTTCTTTATCATCATCACCAAATATTTTATCTAGCGAGAATTTTTTATAATTTTCTCGGCTTGAAGCATTGAATAATTTTTGAGCTGACTCATCCATATAAATTATTTCACATTTTTCAGTTAGAATTATGCAGTAATCGCATTTGTTTCTTATGGCACCTGCAAATAGCATATTCTGAAACTCGGAGATAGTAATAATTTTTTTCAACTTTGCAGTAAAGCAGATTAAGAATATTGTTAAAGCAATTAAGATTCCGGAAATAGTAATTATTGCAATAGCAAGATTATCAACTAAGTATTTATCTATACTGGCTTGCATTACTCCAATGCTAGCCTGAATTGAAAGTAATATAAGTGCTAATGTTGCTGCTAAGCCATAAATAAGTCTTATTATGCTTAATCCATAATTTCGATCTTTAAACCCGGTAACTTCACTGATGATTTGTGTTATTTGTTTGTTATCAGTTAATCGTCTAGACATGATGTGTTTTATTATGATAAGGATTACAAAGGTAAATAATATAATAAATTTATTTATTATTTCTTTATATATGCTCAAATTTATATAGTTCGATATTAACGTAAGTGGATTTTTCTGTATCTTTCATAGTATTTTTCTTCATTATTGATTTCTTGAGATATAGCGTATAGTAAATATAGATGCGAATTTATTGAAAGAAAAAGTTTATGAGAGATAGCTTTAAAATTGCTGGAAAAGAGTTTGCTTCCCGTTTGCTAGTTGGTACTGGTAAGTATAGGGATTTTAAACAAACAAAATTGGCAATTGAAGGATCTGGGGCAGAGATTGTAACAGTTGCTCTACGTAGAGTCAACATTACCGAAAAAAATCAGGAAAAATTACAAGACTATATAGATCCAAAAAAGTATATGTATTTGCCGAACACTGCCTTTTGTAAGACTGCGGATGAAGCTGTAAGGCTTCTTTCGTTGGCACGTGATATTGGTGGTTGGGATTTAGTCAAAGTAGAAGTTTTTGGTGATGATAAGATTTTATATCCAGATATGGTAGAAACTCTTAAAGCAACAGAGGTTTTAATCAAGGAAGGTTTTAAAGTTATGGTTTATTCTAGTGATGATCCTGTTATTTGTAAAAAAATAGAAGATTTGGGTGCAACTGCAATTATGCCTTTGGCTGCCCCCATTGGTTCTGGTTTAGGTATACAGAATATGTTTAATTTAAGACAGATAGTAGAGCAAAGTAATATTCCTGTTTTGGTAGATGCTGGTGTTGGTAGTGCATCAGATGCTGCAATTGCTATGGAAGCTGGTTGTGATGCTGTTCTCATTAATACAGCAATTGCTCAGGCTGATGATCCGATAATGATGGCTAAGGCTATGAAATTAGCAGTAGAGGCGGGCAGGCTTTCTTATCTTGCTGGGCGTATTAAGAAAAAAAATTATGCTTCTCCTTCTTCTTTGCCCAAATAAAACATTATTGATTTTTAAATTTTTTGGATGAATGAGTATAAGAGGCTTTTTCTAAAGAGCTACGAGGTTGTTCTAAATTATATTTCTTTACTTCTTCTATAGGAATGTCTTGTTCTATAGCATATTTATACAACATTTTACCTTCGCATTTTTTGTCAATTATTAAAACTCTTTTGGATGAGAAAGGTAAATTATCACCTTTATATATTATGTTTTTGCATTTTATCACACCCAAGCTTTTGTAATCTCTTAATATTGTATCGTCTAATTTTGCTTCTTTACCAATGGTGTAGATGATCATTGTGAGATTACTATTTTCTACACTACTATCTTTCAGTTTTTTAATTGCTCTCTTAACATTATTTATATACTTTTCTTCATCACTTATGTCAGTTCTATTTTTCCATTGGTTATAGGTTAAGTGTTTTATGTGGTGGGGGATGTTGTCTTCCTTGTCAAAAAGAGAATTTACTTCTGTGAGTGCGTAACTATCTACCCCTTTAATTAAAACACATATTTTTTCTTGAATATAGGAATCTTGATAATGAAATATATGATCTATGTGACTTTCGGTGCCTTTGTCAAATATATAGTAATATCCACCAAAAACGGGATAATCTTTTTCATGTTTTTTTCTGTTTTCAACTAGTACTAGTTCAAGTACATTATTTGGTAATTCATGATAACTAGAACAATATGATTCATGTTCTACGAGTTGCACATTTCCACTTTTTATGGAATATACTTTTTTTGAGCAAATAGGAATTTGTTTGTTTCCATCTTGAATAACTCTTGTTCCTTCACATTTTTCATCAATGATTATAGCTTGATCCAGCAACATTCCATCTTTTTTTTCTACTGGATGATATGTATTTATCTCAATTTTTGAAATACCTAAGTGAAAATAAGATTTTAATATGGTAGTGTCATTTAGATCTTTTTCTGTTTGTGTTTCAGCAATAGTCCATAGTGTTATTTCTAAATCTTTTTCTTCTTCTTTGTTGTGTAGCAACTCAATGAGTCTTTTTATATTATTTTTTATTTTTCTTCATCATCTATGTCATTTCTATTCAGCCACCACGATTTATCTACTTTTTTTGGTTGGTTAGGGATAGACCAAAAATTATTATCATCAGTAGCACTACCATCACGAATAGTGTCCGTATGTGCTAACCCATACTTCTGCTTACCTTTAACTAAAACACCTGAACATGTAAGAAGACCGCAAGTATAACTTTTTATACCCATCACAAACACGTAGTATCCTCCTCCACCATCTGTGTTTGTAATCTCTTCTAGATTAGCATAATCTTCCTTATTTTCTATAAAGTCTGCAATATCTTTAGTATCATAATGGAATACAGGTTGAAATTCGGAAGCGCTTTGTGCTATATACATATATTTAATAAAGTTTACATTCTTACTATATTTTACTATAATGTAAATAAACTAAAACAACAAAAAGATTAATCTAACTACGATATGTGAAATAAATAGTTGAATTGCAGTATATAATGTTGCTTTTTATAAGTTTTGGATTTTTTTTGTTTGAGATTTGTATATGTAGTGAAAAATAATTAACTTGTGTGATTGCTTTGTGTTGATTGTAAAAAGTTATAAAATACAATAGGTTGTTTTTTAAAAGTGAGGTTTTATGCAGTCTAACATAATGAAAGGCCTGAAAGGGCTTATATTCGGTGTTGCTAATCAGCGTTCAATTGCATGGGGCATATCAAAAGCTTTGCATAGTCATGGAGCAGATTTGGCTTTTACTTATCCTGTGGATTCGATAAAAAAACGAGTTGAACCTTTAGCAGAAACATTGGATTCCAATTTCGTTCTTTATTGTGATGTTATGGATGATAAATCTATAGATAATGTTTTTGTTGCCATTGAAAAAAAATGGGGAAAGTTGGATTTTGTTGTTCATGCAGTAGCATTTTCAGATAAAGAAGAATTAAGGGGTAGATATGTTGATACTTCTTTGAAGAATTTTCTAAATTCAATGCATGTATCTTGTTATTCTTTTACCGCAATAGTTCAGAGGGCTGCAAGATTGATGAATAATGGTGGTAGTATGTTGACTTTATCTTATTGTGGTGCTGCTCGTGTTATTCCACATTACAATGTTATGGGAGTATGTAAAGCTGCGCTTGAAAGTAGTGTTCGTTATTTAGCTGCTGATTTAGGGCCAGATCGTATCAGAGTAAATGCAATTTCTGCTGGACCTATAAAAACTTTAGCTGCTTCTGGTATAGGAGATTTTAATTACATTTTGAAGTGGAATAAATATAATTCGCCTTTAAAACGTAATACCACTATTGAGGACGTTGGAAATGCAGCTGTTTATTTTTTGAGTCCATTAGGTAGCGGAACTACAGGGGCAATTTTGCCAGTAGATTCAGGTTATCATGTTATTGGAATGAAGGCAGCTGATGCTCCTGATATTGAGAAAGTGAATGACTAAATATGGGATTTAATTCTTTTGGTAATATTTTTTGTTACACAAGTTGGGGTGAGAGTCATGGCAAATCGATTGGTGGTGTTATTGATGGTGTTCCTTCTAATATACCTTTAACTGACAATGACATTCAATTTTATCTTGATCAGCGTAAACCAGGTAAATCTTCCTATGTTAGTACTAGAGATGAGAATGATCAGGTAGAAATTTTATCTGGTGTCTTTCAAGAGAAAACTACTGGTACTCCTATTAGTTTTATGATTTATAATAAAGATCAAAAATCAGAAGATTATGATGATATCAAGGATAAGTTTCGTCCTGGGCATGCGGATTTTACATATTTTAAAAAATATGGAAATATAGATTATCGAGGTGGTGGTAGGTCTAGCGCTAGAGAAACGGCAATCAGGGTTGCTGCTGGCGCGATTGCGAGAAAAATTGTTCCTGAGATTGATATTAAGGGTGCTTTAGTACAAATCGGTGAACATAAAATAAAAGTGTTTGATTGGTCTGAAGTTAATAAAAATCGTTTTAGATGTCCTGATAGCTCTATGGTAATGGTGTGGGAAAATTATTTAAATGAAGTAAAAGCACATGGTGAGTCTGTTGGGGCAATTGTTGAAGTTAGAGTGGATAATGTTCCTATTGGTTTGGGTGAACCTGTTTATGGAAAATTGGATACAGCACTTACTGCTGCCATTATGAGCATAAATGCTGTACAGGGTGTTGAATTTGGCAGAGGTTTTGAGTCTGTTTTATGTAGGGGTGGTGAGTATGTTGATGAGATGTATTGTGATTGTGATAGAGTCAAGTTTCTTACAAATAATAATGGTGGAATACTTGGTGGTATATCAACTGGGCAACCTATTAAGTTAAGGTTTGTTGTAAAGCCAACTAGTTCTATTGCAGCAAGGCCATTAAAAACAATTAATAGATGTGGTAAAAATACTGAAATTTCAATAAAAGGTCGTCACGATCACTGTGTAGGAATACGGGCAATTCCAGTGGCTGAGGCAATGATAGCTTGTGTTATTGCGGATTACTATCTTATAAATAAATCTTTAAACGGCTGATACTTTAGCCAAGAAAAATTGTTCTTTTGTATCTTTTTTGATGGTATGTGATATAATGAAGTGCTCACACATACAATAAGGCCTAATATTTGTGTAATACAGATAGCTGCTTCAAATTGATTGAAGTTTATCCCTATGGCTAATAGTATGCAAATAATAATTATTGTGTTGTTCATAATTTTTGTTATATCTACTACAATTCTCATTATTTATTGTTACTTTAGTATTGTTAAATTTCTCTTAGTGTGTAAGACTAAATTATAGAGTAGCTTCCTATAAAATATCCTTCCAAATCGTTGTGAAACCCTTTGATTTGTATCAAGTATAATTGAGTACATTTAGTTATGCAGGGTTTTGTATCCAAGATAGTATATTTATGTTGTATTCTTTTTAGATCGTTTATTATTATTAGGGAAAATTCTTCCTCATTTGTGGGTTCTATTAGTACTTTTCCCACAATAAATGCTATTTTTCTACCGCATGCTGGTGCAATAGCAAATATTTTAAGGTCGCTTTCTGCTAAATTTGTCCACCACTTGTATTGATTATTTTTATTAGGAATGGGTAAGACAGCGAAGTTACTTTCATGCTCAAGTAAAAATTTAATGATTTTTTTTGTATCTTTTTCTATTTTGTGTTGCATGAAGTTGCCAAAAAATTCTCTAGCTACCCAGTATAAAGTTTTATTTTGTGATATAACCGAAAATTTTTGCTCTATATATTCAGACGAACTAATTAAATTGCGCCAGATATTTACTATTGCTGGCTTTTGATACGAATGTAATAATGCTTTGCACGCGTTTCTAATTACCTCTATGCCTCTTGCTGTTCTTATTGTGCTTCCACTTTTTATATTTTCTTGTTTTATTTTTTTTACTTTTTTTATTATTTCCATTCGTTTAGATAATAAATCGTACATTTTTTTATCTATATAATCTATTTTTTTTCTATGTATGGATATGTCATATGGTAGCTGTTTTTTATTCTTCATTTCACAATTTGGCCTCATATTTGTGAATTCAATTTTATAAATTACTATATAAAAATATAGTTGTTTGTTTTAGGTTGAAGGAAATTAAGTGCAAATTACTAATTAGAGTAAGTATAACATTTGTTAGTACAGTTAGAGCAAAGATTCTATTGAAATATCAAAGAAGTTTGGTTGATAAAATATTTTTTGCTTATTTGTATACATTGTTTTTTTTACAGTGTTTACTTTTTAGTCAAATCACTAAACAGAATTATAAAAATAACTTGTTTTTTTGTTATAAATCTTATAGGGGAGATTTATTGTGCTTACTTCCTATTAGTAAATTTTTTAAATTTTCGTCCTAATGCTATTCTTACTTCTCTTTTCTTATCAGATAATTTCTTGAAGAACTCCTTCTTATTAATAACTCTGCACTCGTGTTGCATGCTCTTCTTCATGCTTCGCAAAGCTTTTTCTACATCACCGTGGTGAACCATAAATCTTCTTGCCAATTTTCTCTCCTTAAATTGCTTAAATAAAGTTAATGGTGAAGTCTAGCAAATAATGTTTTATTCTTCAAGTATAGAAGCCTCTCTTTTTTTTGTGTAAAGAAGTCTTGAAGGTGTTTTTATAGGAAAATTAACATCAAAAATTTTTTATATTTTTTAAAAGTGCTCATAGAATTTGTCATCTAAGAGATGTTTTAAATATAATGCAGTGATCAGCATAAAATATAACACAGTGTCTAATTTGTTTTGGATAGGAAAAAAAGGCGTTTTTGTCAAGATATTAATAAGTAATGGAGATACAAAGAGATATGCTTTTAATTTGCTTTGACCTTGTGTTAAACAGTAAAGTATAATTAGGAGTGACAGAAATGTATTTGAATACTCTGTATATGATATAGTGAATTGGGTCAGGCTGCTATTATATATCGAGTAAAAAAAATATACAAAAATAAGAGGCAGTGATGCTACTATATTTGTTAGTGATAGTATATTAATTGTGCTATTAGAGCGCAAAATTGTTATGCATGATATTACTATCAGCTGTATGTAAAAAAAATTTAATAGTGTTGATCCTTGTTGAAATAGGTATTTGTAGAAATTTTCTAAATCTATTCCGTTGGGGATAATATTGTAAGATAACGTAAATGAGATGAATGTTAATAATATTAGTAATGACAAACAGTATATGCTTATTGCGATATCCATTTTTGGTTTTAGGAGCATTGTTGCTAAAATGGAGTTTATTAATACTACTGTTGTAAAAATTCCGAATCCTAATAAGAAAACAAAATTGTTAAAGATTGGTATTTGTAGTTCTATTAGTTCTTGTTTCGAGTAAAGGAAAATATAATGGAAGGTTATGAGTGTTATTCCTGCTAATTGAGAATAGAATGTGATGTTAAATAGATATTTGTATTGATTGTTAACAGAGATGTAAAATATTAACGAGGATAATGATAATATAAAAATAAAAGCTGATATTTTTATTTGTGACAAAAGTAACGAAATATCTGGGTAAGCTAAATCAGATCTTGATAAGAAATTAAATAATCCCAGTAAGAAATAGATAAATGGTGTTATTATACTTAGCAATAACCACTTTTTATATAAAGAGTTCTTGAAGTGGCTATGAAACATTATGTTATGGGGCAATTACTAGTTCGTGTTATATTGTTTTTGCTGATTATTAATGAGTGAACAGTATTATCCTTTTCTACCCCTTTTAGGATTTTGTCGCTTGTTACTCCTGAAGCAACAAATATTGTTTCATCATTTTTAATTAATTCATTGCATGAATATATTTTATCAACATCTTTTATTCCCATTAACATAGCCCTTTTTTGTTTTTCTTCACTATCTAATATCAACTTGCCTTCCATTTGACCTCCGAGTGATTTTAAAGCACTTGCGGCTAATATTCCCTCAGGTGATCCACCTGTTCCCATGTATATATCATAATCATTATTTAATAGTATTGAGAGTATTGCGCTTATGTCTCCATCAGTAATTAATTTTATTCTTGCACCCATTTTTCTAATAGAGCGGATTAATTCATTGTGACGTTGGCGTTTTAATATTACTATAACTAATTCTGATATTGGTATCGATTTTGCTTTTGCTACGTTTTGTAAATTTTCTTCCAGTGTATATTTTAAGCTTACAATATTGTTTGGTAATCCCTTCCCTACCGCTATTTTTTGCATATAAACATCAGGAGCTTTTAAGAAGCATCCTTTTGCTCCGTAAGTGATGACTGACATAGAGCCGCTGTCAAAATTTGCACAAATAGCAGTACCTTCTAATGGGTCTAATGCTATATCTATTTCTACTTCTTTCTCTTTTCCTAATTGTTCTCCAATGTAAAGCATTGGTGCTTGATCTCTTTCTCCTTCTCCTATAACTACAGTGGAACAAAATGGCGCTTCTGACAGGTTTTTTCTCATAGCGTCGACTGCTAACTGATCAGCTAAATCTTGATTACCGTAACCAACTACTGTTACTGCTGCTCTAGCAGCACTTTCTGTTGCATTTAGAATATCTGGTATAAAATTTTTCATCTTTAACTCTCAACATGCTTGAATAAGTTTTGGCTTCCGGGCAGATGTGGCTCGCCACGGAAATTAATTATATTATTAAATTTGTTTGTGCAAGTACTAGCGAGTTTATCACAACCGGCAATAATATTATATTGGTCTCCTGGTTTTATTTTGTTTGGTGTGGTTAGAGTAAGTTCAATTTCGTGTTTGTGGTTATATTTGACGTCTTGTTTGAGATTTGCATTTTCGCCATTTGTAAAAGTGAGGATTCCATATTTGAAATAATTTTTTGGTTTAGATAAAGATATGTCAACAAATTTTTTATTTTCTGTGACTATTTCAGTAACTTGCCCTGCATAAAGAAAATCTACTTCTTTTAACTTGCATAACTCATCACAGAATTGTGCGCGGCAAGATGGAGAAAATTTATTGTTTACTAATTGTTTATTTTTTTCTGAAATTGATTTTATCTCTGCTGTTATTTGATTATCTGTTATTTTGATTTTTTTAATTCTGCCTGATTTCAATAAAATTTTTTCTTTATTTATATCGTTATAATTTGTGCGAAAAATTGTTATAAATGCATCATTGTATAATCCATGTAAAAAATTTTTATTGTTAAAGTGATTGATTGATAATTTAATTTGAAAATTATCAGCATTTAAGGAATTAAAGCTTTCTATATTAGAATAAGAAAAAATCTGATCGGATGTATAAGTTATATTATCTATATATAAATTTCTGTCAAAGTCAGTAACAAAAATTTTTGTAATTAATGTTTTTGGTAATATAGCACAACATGTTGCATAATCCATTTTCATTTGTGTCATATGTTTTATAATATGTGCTTTATTTATATAAATACCTATTGTAGTAGACAATGGAAGCTTTATTTTATATCTTTTTATGTTTTTTATTGTTGACAGTAAGTATATCGTTATAGTAATCTTCCCTTTAGAACGAGTTGTTTGACAAGTAAATAAACAAATAAGATCGAAATAAGGTAAAAGATTAGAAAATCTTTAATTTAATTTTTGATTAAGAACAGATTTAGTTCTGTGTGCAATTTAATCTCAAATTATTTTGCAAATAAATAAGGGTATTTAGTGGATGCCTTGGCGTTAAGAGGCGAAGAAGGACGTGATAGGCTGCGATAAGCTGCGGGGAGTTGTCAATGAACTTTAATCCGCAGATTTCCGAATGGGGGAACCTGAGTGGCGTGCTACTCATCTTGTATTGAATATATAGATGCAAGAAGCGATACCTAGCGAACTGAAATATCTAAGTAGCTAGAGGAAAGGAAATCAATAGAGACTCTGTTAGTAGTGACGAGCGAATATGGAATAGGCCAGTAGCTTATGCATAACAACTAGAATGCTTTGGAAAGAGCAACAATATTAGGTGATAGTCCTGTATAGGTAATTTATGTATAAGTTCTTGATTAAGGCGGAGCACGTGAAACTCCGCTTGAATATGGGGGGACCACCCTCCAAGCCTAAGTACTAACTTAGCGACCGATAGTGAACAAGTACCGTGAGGGAAAGGTGAAAAGAACCCCAATAAGGGGAGTGAAATAGATCCTGAAACTAACTACCTATAAACAGTTGAAGCCTTTGCTAGGCATACCTTTATGGTGTGCTATGTATAAGGTGACAGCGTACCTTTTGCATAATGGATCAGCGAGTTAATTTATTGAGCTAGCTTAAGCCGTTAGGTGTAGGCGTAGCGAAAGCGAGTCTGAATAGGGCGATTAAAGTTTAATGAATTAGACCCGAAACCAAGTGATCTAGCTATGGCCAGGTTGAACGCGTAGTGAAATACGCTGGAGGACCGAACTCACTGTTGTTGAAATAACAGGAGATGAGCTGTGGTTAGGGGTGAAAGGCCAATCAAACTTGGAAATAGCTGGTTCTCCGCGAAATCTATTGAGGTAGAGTGTTATATAATGTATCGTCAAGGGTAGAGCTCTGGATGAGCTAGGGGGAGTAATATCTTGCTAAACTCAACTAAACTTCGAATATTGATTGATTTCTGTATAGCAAACACACTGCGTGTGCTAAATTCGTAGTGGAGAGGGAAACAACCCAGATCGCCAATTAAGGTCCCTAAATTGTAACTAAGTGTGGAAGGAAGTGAAAGGGCCAATACAACTAGGAGGTGGGCTTAGAATCAGCCATCCTTTAAAGAAAGCGTAACAGCTCACTGGTCTAAATAAGCTCTTTTGCGCCGAAGATGTATCGGGGCTAAAGTTACATGCCGAAATTGCGGGTTTCTGACTTTGTTAGAAGCGGTAGCGGAGCGTTCCGTAAGCTGTTGAAGGCTATTTGTGAGAATAGCTGGAGGTATCGGAAGTGAGAATGCTGATATGAGTAGCGATAAAAAATGTGAGAAACATTTTCGCCGAAAATCTAAGGTTTCCTACGTAAAGTTAATCTACGTAGGGTTAGTCGGTCCCTAAAATGAGTCCGAAAAGGGGTAATTGATGGAAATCAGGTTAATATTCCTGAACCTGTGGAGTGTGACGAATTTTGTAAGTAGTAAATTTTAACTGGATTAGGTTTGCTGTTAAAAAATTCCAAGAAATAGCACCACAAATAGGCCGTACCGTAAACCGACACAGGTAGATGGGTAGAGAATACTAAGGCGCTTGAGAGAACAGTATTGAAGGAACTCGGCAAATTGCATCTGTAACTTAGGGAGAAAGATGACCTATTTTTGAGCAATCATTGATAGGTGACACAAAAGAGGGGGTAGCGACTGTTTATTAAAAACATAGGACTCTGCTAACATGTAAATGGATGTATAGGGTCTGACGCCTGCCCGGTGCTGGAAGGTTAACAGGAGGGGTGCAAGCTCTAAATCGAAGCCCCAGTGAACGGCGGCCGTAACACTGACGGTCCTAAGGTAGCGAAATTCCTTGTCGGGTAAGTTCCGACCTGCACGAATGGCGTAACGACTTCCCCGCTGTCTCCAATACTGATTCAGCGAAATTGAATTCCCCGTGAAGATGCGGGGTACCCGTGGTTAGACGAAGAGACCCCGTGCACCTTTACTATAGCTTTACATTGGTGCTGCAAGGATCATGTGCAGGATAAGTGGGAGACATTGAAGTTATAGCGCTAGCTATAATGGAGTTGTCCTTGAGATACCACTCTTGTTTTTTGTAGCATCTAACTAAATTTTATTTATCTAAAATTAGGACCATGTATGGTGGGTAGTTTGACTGGGGCGGTCGCCTCCTAAATAGTAACGGAGGCGTGCGAAGGTAAGCTCAGGCTGGTTGGAAATCAGTTGTAGAGTGTAATGGCATAAGCTTGCTTGACTGTAAGGCTGATAGGCCAAGCAGGGACGAAAGTCGGTCATAGTGATCCGGTGATTCTGTGTGGGAGGATCATCGCTCAACGGATAAAAGGTACGCCGGGGATAACAGGCTGATGGTGCTTAAGAGTTCATATCGACGGCACCGTTTGGCACCTCGATGTCGACTCATCACATCCTGGGGCTGAAGCAGGTCCCAAGGGTTTGGCTGTTCGCCAATTAAAGTGGTACGTGAGTTGGGTTTAGAACGTCGTGAGACAGTTCGGTTTCTATCTGCCATGGGGGTTAGAAGTTTGAGAGGAGTTGGCTCTAGTACGAGAGGACCGAGTTGAACATACCGCTTATGTACCAGTTGTTGTGCCAACAGCATTGCTGGGTAGTTACGTATGGAAAGGATAACTGCTGAAAGCATCTAAGTGGGAAGCCTTCCTTAAGAAAACTTCTTCATTAGGGTCGTGGGAGATTACCACGTTGATAGGCTAGTTGTGTAATTATGGTAACATATTAAGCTTACTAGTACTAATATCCCGATTAGTTTGTAAAATAATTTTTTTTGCATACAGTGCTAAATCTGTTTTTTTGTTTATTTACGGTATTTTATTTAGTTTGGTGATTATAGCGAGGTGGAAACACTCGATACATTTCGAACTCGGAAGTGAAAACTCTCAGCGCTGATGATACTGTTTTGGGAAAGTAAGACGTTGCCAAGCTATTTAAGATACTCTATCTTGTCTTTACTGAAAATTATGTCTGATTCTGTAATTCCTGTATCAATTAAGAGCGAATTATCTTCTTCATATCTTGCGTATGCGATGAGTGTTATAGTGAGTCGTGCTATTGCTGATGTTCGTGATGGACTTAAGCCAGTTCATAGAAGAATATTATACGCTATGTATGAATCGGGTTCTTCTGATCAATTTAGGAAATCTGCTCGTGTAGTTGGTGATGTTATGGGAAAATATCATCCTCATGGAGATTCTGCAATTTATGATTCTCTTGTTCGTATGGCACAAGATTTTTCTTTATATTTACCTCTAATTGAAGGACAGGGAAATTTTGGTTCAATTGATGGCGATCCTCCTGCCGCAATGCGTTATACTGAGGTTAGGTTAGCAAAATTTGCTGATCTTATTTTATCTGATATTGATCATGCTACTGTTGATTTTAAGCAAAATTATGATGGAGTTGAATATGAGCCTTTGGTTTTACCTGCTTTAGTTCCAAATATATTACTTAATGGTTGTAATGGAGTTGCTGTTGGTATGGCTACTAGTATACCAACTCATAATTTAGGAGAACTAATTGATGCTTGCTTACTGTATATAAATAATGTTGATGTTACTGTAGACGAACTGTTAACAGTTTTGCCTGGCCCGGATTTTCCTACTGGTGGTTTTATTGTTGGGCGTTCTGGTATAAAAAGTGCTTTTTCTACAGGGAAAGGAATTATTTATCTTAGGGGGAAAAGTCATATAGAAAATGTTGATAATGGTAAGAATTTGATTGTTATAGATGAGATTCCATATCAAGTGAATAAAGCTAAATTAATCGAAAGTGTAGTTCAGCTGATACGGGACAAGAAAATTGATAATATTTCTGATATAAGGGATGAATCAGATAGGTCTGGAATAAGGTTAGTAATCGAACTAAAGCGGCACGTTAATCATCAAATTGTTTTTAATCAATTACTTGATTTGACTTCATTGCAGGTAACTTTCGCTATAAACCTAACTGTTCTTAATGGTTCTAGGCCATCTTTGATGAATCTGAAGGAAATAATTGCAGCTTTTATTGATTTTCGTAAAGAAGTTGTGACTCGTAGAATAAAGTTTAAATTGCAGAAATCTAGACAAAAAGCAAATCTATTAGTTGCTTTGTATATATCTTTACTAAATATTGATGAAATTATATCACTTATTAAGTCGTCTGAAAATAACAAAGAAGCTACTTTGAAGTTATTGAATAAAAGGTGGACTATAAACCAAGAAGTTGTTGATTATATACTTTTAATATCAGGCCTTTCTATTTCTCTTACAGATTACTTTTTAAGTGAGTCTCAGGTAAAAGTAATTTTAGACATGAAATTGCATCGCTTGACAAATTTAGAACAGAGCAAGATTGCTAGTGAGCTTGATAATAACATTGAAAAAATTAAAAATTGTATTAAAATTTTGTCTTCAGAATCTTTGTTGATGGAGATAATTAAGGATGAGCTTTTAGATAGTAAGGCAAAATTTTCTGTTCCTAGAAAAACTGTTATAGAAGATGGAGATATTGATAAAGATATTGAAGATTTTATACAGAAGGAAGAGGTTGTTGTGACCGTTACCAGTGCTGGTTATATAAAACGTGTTAATCTTTCTAATTATAAATCACAACGTCGTGGTGGTAAGGGAAAAATTGGTCAAAGTACTAAAGGGACTGATTTTACATCAAAGGTTTTTGTTGCTAATACACATACCAATATGTTGTTTTTCTCGAATAAAGGCCAAGTCTATAGAACTAAGGTGTATAAATTGCCGACTGGGGAACCTCAATCACGTGGTCGTGCTTTAGTCAATATTTTTCCTCTGAAAGATAGTGAAATTATTAATAATATAATGCCTTATCCTGAAGAGACAGCTGATCTTAATGTGTTATTTGTAACTTCAAGTGGTAAAGTTAGACGGAATTTGTTGAATGATTTTTCATATATTCCTGTTAGTGGCAAAATAGCTGTGCGTCTAAAAGATGGGGATAAATTGGTTTCATTGAAGGTATGTAAAGAAGATGATCATTTATTAATTGCAACAAAGATGGGTAAAAGCATACGTTTTGCTGTGAATGAAGTTAGATTATTCAAGAGCCGTACTTCTGATGGTGTAAGAGGAATAAAATTATCTTCTGACGATGAAGTTATTTCAATGTCTATTCTCAATAATGTTGCTATAGGCGCTGAAGTGAGGGGATCTTATTTTAAAGATGATAATGTTTTGAATAACGAGAAACGTAAGTATTATAAGCAAAATGAGCAATTTATTTTGACCGTTACTGAGAATGGTTTTGGTAAGAGGTCTTCTTCTTACGAGTATCGCTCGACTAGTCGTGGTGGTATTGGTGTTCTCAATATTGTTACTTCGAAACGTAATGGTGGGGTTGTTGCTAGTTTTCCAGTGGATAATAATGATCATATTATGTTGATAACTGATAAGGGGAAACTTATAAGAATTGCTGTTGATAATATTCGTATAAGCGGACGTAGTACTCAAGGTGTTACTTTATTCAGGACCAAAAAAGATGAAAAAGTTGTATCTGTAGCAAAAATTGAAGAACAGATAGAGGAAGAAGAATAGCAATCTGCTCAGAGTCTATCTTACACTTGCTGCGATTATCCTTCTACTTAGAGTAAATAACAACTTAATTGTGGAGGAGGAGGTTGTATTGATACTTTTAATAATTTTGTTGCGATTTTAGATAAATCTTGTTATTTGCACTCAACACAATAAGAGCCTATATTGGAAAAATACTGTCCTCTTTTTTGTTGTTCTAAGAATAATTGTTTGTGTTTTATGTGTGTTTTTTTTCAAGTTCTGTGTCAAATGTTGGGCTATATATAATTTCTATACGTATCAATAACGTGCCCTTGATCAGTTAATCCCTGTTTTGGTTTATGAGGTGACCACTTATCTCTATATTCCGATAAACCTTTAATAATTTCATCTGCACGCGCAGATTTAGATTCTGAAACAAAATCATATTCTCTTCCACAACTTTTAACAATGCTGTTTTTACCAGAATAAAACTTGCCTGTAACACAAGTGTAAAAATACTGTGTTAAATTCGATTCATCTAAGTAATGGATTCTATAAAAGTGTTTTACACTGTTGCTGCTATGCAGCACTTTTTCATTTTTAATTTTAGGTACAAGATAGCCTGTGATGCATATTGTTTTACTAAATTCTAAAATTGGAAATGTATTAGCTAATTTGTATTAATTGTATATTTTATATTCGCTGCAATCATTGACAACAAGTTGCCATAAACTTTGGCTAGCATGTTCAAATATTCTATGTATATATTGTCTATTTTATGTCTATAATTGCGTAGCACCTTTAGAATTACGATATTTACAGCATGCAAGTAGTTCTTTTAATGTTAGTATTTTAAGAACAGAACCATATTTATCAAAAAGTACTGGAGCATGTTTATATAAATTTTCAATTTGGGTCAAATTTCCGATATATCTGAGTACTCTTTATTTCTAAATACTGTATATTTGAATATTTTATAATCTTTTACCAACTGGGATAATAAGAAGCTGCTATTTTCTTTTCTTAGTTTATTTATATGTAAAAGAAATTTTTCAAGAGCATCTGTGTTTTATTAGTTCTGCTTTTATTTTTTGATTGCAAAGGTGAAATTAAGAAAGTCTTGATAGATATCATCATTTCCGTGAAATTTATATAAATTTTTAATCTGGATCAAACCTTCTATCGTTTCTGATATTTCTAAATATTTTGCCAGTCTCAATGTTGTGTTTCAAATGACATAAAAAGCTGCTATCTTTTTTTCTTAGTTCATATATATATATATATATTTCTTCCCGAAGCGCTTTTATTTTGATCTGGATTTGTTAAATTACTATTGAGAAACAAATAAAATATTTTATTTTCTTCTAATATTTCTGCTTTTAACATTTTTGAACTGAGATCAATTATCGCTATAGCAATATTATTACTATTTATCAATATTAATTGATGCATAGATGAGAACAAAATTTTAAATAATATAATTTCCAGTAAAACAAGCATCACAGTGTTTCTTTTTATTCACAGCTTTGTATAAGCCATTTATGCTGACAAAATTTAAGGTATCTACTTCAATCAGTTGTGCGATCTCACTGATGGATTTTTTGTTTGCTATCAGTTTGTTTTGGTCAGGTGTATCAACACCATAAAAACAAGGATGAGTCATTGGTGGGCTTGAAATCTGCATATGTATTTCCTTGGCACCAGCATCTCTTATTAAACGCACTATTTTACGTGATGTATTGCCACGTACTATACTATCATCAATTAATATGACTCTTTTTCCATTTAATACGTTTTTGTTGGCATTATGCTTGAGCCTTATGCTTAGGCTACGTAATTCTTTTGTAGGTTCAATAAATGTTCTGCCAACGTAATGATTACGAATAATACCATATCCAAGTGGTATATTTGATTCTTGTGAATAACCAAGAGCTGCAGCATTGCCTGAATCTGGTACTGGCACAACTACGTCGGCTGCATTTTGCTTCTGATTTTCTTGTGCCATTATTCTTCCTATTTCTTTTCGTACTTTATAAGTAGATAAACCATCTATGATACTATCTGGTCTTGCAAAATATATATATTCAAAGATACATGATCTTTGTTCTTGTTGTGTTAATGGATAAAGACTTTTTATATTATTTTGATTATCTATTATTATCATCTCTCCAGCTCTAACATCTCTTATCATAGATGCACTGACCATGTCAAAAGCGCAAGATTCAGATGATAATACATAAGAATTTTTTAATTTACCTAATGCAAGTGGCCTTATTCCCATGGGATCTCTCATGCCAATTACCAAATTTTCTGTCATTATAACAAGTGAGTAAGCTCCTTTTATTTGAGACAGTGCATCGATGATACTTTCAACAAAATCTGTTTTTTTGCTAATTGCAATAAGATGAATCAAGACTTCTGTATCTACATCAGAACGAAATATATGTCCAGCTCTTATTAATTTCTCTCTCAGTGTTGAAGCGTTTATGAGGTTACCATTATGTGCAAGGGCTATATTACCCAAGCAAGTATAAGCACATACAGGTTGTTGCAAACTATTTTTATCTTTTCTGCCGCTAGTGGAGTAACGAACATGTCCTATAGCTGACTTACCTTTTATATTGTTAAAGCTATTAAATCTGTAATTTATATGCTCATTTATGTAAACAGAAGAAATTTCTTGCGAATTATCTCTAATAGCTATTCCAGCTCCCTCTTGTCCTCTGTGTTGTAAAGCATGCAAACCAAGAGAGCAGTACATAGGGGCATTTTCTATAGAGTTGACTGCAAATATTCCACATTTCTCTTTTATTGTCATAAATCAACTATGCTTAACATACTTTTTTAACAATTTTTGTGACATAGCTTTTGGATCAACACCATCTTTGGCATTTACCAATCCATCTTTAACCTCAAAATATTCATTTATGAAATTTTCCAAATCAGATACCGATTGTCTTAGTTCATTATCTGCACCTTTATTGGAATTCATTGTAATAATTCCAAAAACCATGGAGATTATTGATATAATACATATTGTTGATAAGGCAATGATCAAAGTAGTGTTATTAGTTTCTTCGATTTTATTAATCAGCGTAATAATGATTGGAATAAGAACTGTAGAAATAGCTGTAGAAGCTGTTGTCACAACAGAAGCAGTATTGAGTCTTTGCACATTTTTTAGTATATCCTGAAGGTTCGATTGACGATTGTTTTCCATACAAAAAACCAGACTAATACTACATACCTATAATTATACATGAAAATTCATGTATATCTAGGCTATTTTTTTTACTTCTAGTAACTCTAATATATAATCTAGATCCTTGATTTTGTGATCTTTATAATAGATTTTTATTTTTTGTATTACCTCAAAATCTTTGTTAATTTTTTTGTCTATTATTTCATGATATTTTATATAATATTGGCTGAAAAATTCTTTAGCTTTATCTGAGGGGAGAAAGGAAAGTATTTCAGCTATTGTCTTTGGTGTTTGAAAATGTTGCCAATCTATAGGCGAGGTCCACAAACCACCCCATACAGTAAAGCCATTTTCTTTAAACAATCCTATTATATCCTCCACCATACCAGGGTGCTTTTTGATGCGATTTATATAATCCTTGCCTCCACTGGGGATAAGAAGTATATTATCTGGATCTTGTGCGTTTATATATGGGTTTTGTACAATATTTACATCAATTGCTAAGCCGTATGAATGTATAGATAAAGCATGCCCTGCAGTAATTTTACGGCAATAGAAAGCAGAAGTAACATTTTTATTCTCCTCTTCAGCGGAAGACTCTAAAGGTAAGATATAAGCAATAGGAAATTTTTTATTAAATAGTTCTTTAAAAATAGTTACAACACTATCAGCAACAGCATCCATTACTATTATTTGTCCATCATTGCGAATTTGACCATCAAAATCGTAGTGCGAAACTGTAATAAGTGATAACCTATCCAGATCTACTGGGCATTCTGGATTCCACATTTTTTGCCTTTTTAGCTCTGATTTGATTTGTTCAGTTAGTGTTTCGATTTTAAAATTTTCTTTGGAATAAAGCTGAAACGGTGCAATATTAACAATAACCAATAATAATAACAATATTTTAGTGTACATTAATATATATATTCTAAAATTTGCCGCAGTTTAATATCTTTTTGTGTTGAATGCAAGTTTAAATTCGGTATGTTATACTCAGAAAAAAATTACGGAATGGCTAAAAAATTTCATGAATTTTATAAAGCATTGGATGATAATGAACGAAGAAAAATAATTGAACAAGCTACTTGTGCATTTGCAAAATTTTTGGATAGCCTTGAGATAGATTGGAAAAGTGATGAAGATACGGTAAAAACTCCTATGAGAGTAGCAAACATGTATGTAAATGACTTATTAGAAGGGCGTTTTACTGAAAAGCCACAGATAAAGCAGTTGAAAGTAGATAATTTTTCAAATCTAGAAATAAAATTTTTTGGTCCTGTTAAAATCAGATCGATTTGTAATCATCATTGTATGCCTTTTACTGGATCAATAGTTATAGGAATTAGTGGAGGTGAAAATATACTTGGAATAAGTCAATATAGTAATATGTGTAATTGGTACGCGAAAAGGGGGCAATTACAGGAGAGATTAGGCTCTAATATATTGGATGAATTGACGCGATTGCATAAAAATGCTGAATTATCTGTTTTTATTCAGGCTCATCATACTTGTTTTTCCCATAGAGGAAATGGCTGTAATAGTAGTAAATTGTATACTGTACATAGTACGAAAAATTTTCATTTAAATGAAGTATTTATTTCATCATGTCTTCGGCTAATACAAAATTCTTAGTATCAGTTGTTGTTTCGTCTGATTGGTTTATTGCTGATTCGGATGGTTACTTAAGTTTTTCCAGTTTAGAAGATAAGAAGTTTTTACGAGATATGATGTTAGGTGACAAAACAGATTGTTTTATTATTGGTAGGAAGACTTATGAAACAATGCAGGGTAGAATAAATAAGCCTTATATTGTCTTGAGCAGGGAAGAAAAGAAAGTTGAGAAAAATAGAATATTTACAAGTTTTGCTGATATGATACAAGTGCTCACAAAGCGTAATCTTTGCAAGCCAATTGTTTTGGGTGGAAATGAAACCTATTTGACCTTTTTCAAAGGCAACTATAATTTAGAAATAAAAGTTGTAATAGAGAAGAATATACAATTATTAGACGGAAAAAAGTTCATTATCAGCAAAAAAGAAATAAAACATTTAATGACAAAGCAAGAAAATATTTCAGAAAATACAGTTGTAATAACTTATAAACGTCCTAGAAGGGCATTTTAAAAGGTAAGCCCATATTGTTCATCATGCTAGACTCTGAATCACTATTTTTTTCATCTACTTGCTT
Source organism: Anaplasmataceae bacterium (assembly GCA_965207045.1). Classification (GTDB taxonomy): domain Bacteria; phylum Pseudomonadota; class Alphaproteobacteria; order Rickettsiales; family Anaplasmataceae. Next base: position 311,894 of record OZ242261.1, read on the forward strand.
TTTTGCATTTTTTAATGCAGCTAAAACCAAATCTGATAAAACTTCCCAACTATCTTCGTCATCCTCTTCATCGTTTTCTTTTAATGCATCTGATATATATAACTCAGTAACGTCATAATTACCATTCATAACAACTTTGACTATGCCACCACCAGATTCACCAATTATCTCCATTTTGGCACGCTTGTGCTCTTCAGCTTTTTGCATATCAAGCATCTTCTTTTGCATACCCTTCATCATGCTACTAAAATCCATTTGTCCTCCATTTATATTTTTCTTATATCAGTGATTTCTGCACCACTAAATTTTTGTATTATCTTATCTACTACAGGATAGCTTCTATTTTTGTCAATAATTTCTACTGTCCACTCATTGTTAGTAGAAGAATTTAGTAAATTTAGTAGCTTTTTCTTTACTTCGGATACCTGATTGATAGGTGAAATAACTTCTAATTTTACTGTGTTATTTTGAATCTCAGTGATCTGAAAATCATTTTCTAAGTACTTACATAGTATTAATTCTCCTTTTTCCTTTAAAATATTAAAGATCATTTCTGTAGTGACTTTTTTTTGTTTTACACTATTTGATTGAAATTTTTTAATAATTTCGCTGGGAGAAGGCAAGGATGATAAATAGCATAGCCTTAACAAAATCATTTCAGCTGCAGCATGCGCATCTGGAGCAATCTTAGCTGTTTGTATTCCATTTAAGAGAACTTGCCACATCCTGTTGAGCAATTCTATAGATAGCATTTGGCTTTTGTTATTTGTATGATTTATTGTTTTAGTTATTTCTCTGTTGCTGTTTATATCAGGACATATCTTCGCTTTGCTTAAAACATGAAGCATTTCAAGCATTTGATTAAGTATAGTAATTGGGTCGTTTCCAGCTAAGTATAAGTTGTTAAACAACTCTAAAAGCCTTAAAGCATCTTTTGCAAGTATGAAATTGATTAGTGAGATTATCTTGTTTTGATTAGATAATCCTAAAACTTTTTCCACATGATAGGTATCGATATTACTATCGCTGTACATAATTAATTGTTCTAATATTGATAAAGCATCACGAACTGAGCCTTCTGATGCTTGGGAAACAATCTCTGCTGCTTCCTTGGTGATTGTAGCGTTTTCCTGTGCAGAGATTTTCTGTACATGATCAGATAAAGATTGATGTGTTATTCTATTCAAGTGAAAGCGTTGGCAACGAGAAATTATTGTAGCTGGAACTTTTTGCAGTTCGGTAGTTGCCAGAATAAATTTCACATGTTTGTATGGCTCTTCTAAATTTTTTAACAAAGCATTAAATGCACTATTAGATAACATATGCACTTCATCGATGATATATATCTTAAATTTCGCTTGTGCAGGCAGATACTTAGCATTTTCTAGTATTGCTCTTATGTCTTCAACACTCGTATTGCTTGCAGCATCCATTTCCAAAACATCTATGTGAATTGATTTTGTAATGTCTTGACAATGTGAGCATTGCATACATGGTTCATGGCTTGGTCTTGTTCCTTTATTTTTACAATTTATTGATTTTGCTATGATTCTAGCTAAACTGGTTTTTCCTATTCCATATGGGCCAGTTAATAAAAATGCACTTGATACTCTATCTAACAGTATAGAATTACTAACTGTTTTTACCAATACGTCCTGTCCAATAACATCAGAAAAGATTAGGGGACGATACTTATTTGCCAGGTTGCTCATCTTGTCCTTAATTTTACATATTTGGGTTAAAAATGTCAAAAATTTGATTTTTTGCCTGAAATATGCTAAAATATAACTTTTAAAGGGTTAAGTAAATGCAACCTATATTCAGCAAAGTAAAAAATTGGTTTCTTGACTTATTTAGTTTTAATCGACACAAATTAAAGCTTATTGGTTCATATTCTTTTGATAAGTATGGTATTGCCATATCTTCATCAGCTAAGGTAAGGAATGCAAAAGAAATAGGTTTCGATTTTGCTCGACATAGTATTGATAACCAATCTTTACAAGACCTGGAAAAATTGCTTGCTAAAGAAATTAATATCAAGCCTTCTATCCAATTAAGTGATAAAATAAAAAAAAGTAAAGGTGATAATATTGAAGAATTAATGAAAGATGCAAAATCTGAGTTATTAGCACATAAGGTATTATCAAAGAAAGATAATCGAACAGCTCAAAATTTATATGCATTAGCATACATTATGGCAGATAAGGGGGCCATAATTCAAGTTGAAGATGCTCATGCACAAGGTTATAGAAAGTGTATAACAGTTTACGTTGATGATAACTGTCAAGATCCAGCAAAGGTAATAAGAATGGCCCTTAAAGGTATTGGTATAAAAAATGAAAATTATATAAAAGATGCCATTAATAAATTTTATAAAAAAGATCCAGTTGCTCATGATATTCCAACTTATACATTCCTTAATTCTGATAAGGCACAAAACAAGAGTCAGCCAAGAACAGAGTCCAAGATGGGAGGACAGCAGAGGAAATTAAGTGGAGGAGGTGTAGATTCTTCTAATAGTGAGGAAATACATAGTATTCAAGGAGATGAGGTGTTGTGGGATGCAGCTAAAACAACGCTCGACAAAGATCAAAGAGGAAGATCGAGCAATAGAAAAGAATTAAATCTTAGTGAAATTGAAACTGTGAAGGGTTCACAGGATAAGATTAGAGATTTGCCTCCTAATGAATTTAGGAATATATATGAAAACATAACGGAAAAAAATTTGGAGAATTTACTAAATATTGTAAAGAAAGATAATCCTGAAAGTAGTTGTGCGTATGATGCTGAAAAGATTAGGAGGCCAGAAGATGCCCAAGATCCAGATAAACAATACAAAATAGGGAAGGCAGGGAAAGTCAAATGATATTATTGATGGAATAGACAGGAGGTGAAAATGCCAAAGGGTGAATCTGCACCAAAGAGGATTTTTGGACAATTAAAAAAGGAATGGAGAAAAGATACTTCAGAAAGAGAACTAATTAGTAATATTTTTATATTACCGGCAAAAGGGATAAAAAATGTTTTTGGTTTTCTTACTAGTACTTGGTTTGCAGATAGCAGAAGAATGGTTAAAGCAGAAGTCAATAGAGGAGATAAAGTTCAAACTAAAATTGTAAGAGAAACTATTCGTGCACAAGAACATGTTGTTGCTCCACAAGAAGTTCTGAAGAATGGTAAATTAGTTTCAGATAGGTTCCATTTTGATGGAAAGGATTATAGACTGACTCCGGTCATGAAAGAGAATAGAATTAGTCAGATTCGTAATAAAAATGGTGACAAGCTATATCATATTAATGGTTTTGGTGGCAATAAAGATGATGGTAGCAAGATAACAGTGATTTGGGTGGATATAAATGGAAAAATTGTACCTAATGGTGCTGGCCATGGAGTATTAAAAGTAACTGATACACTTGTAAAAGCAATCTCACTAAAAGCAATAGATGAGAAGACAGGGAAAGAGTATGAACCACTTTGGTCAGCGCCAATATTAGGAAATTTGTTGATTCCACATCCGCTGGACATATTAGTACGTGTTACAGGTCTTACAGCTATTACTATAAATTATGTTGGTGCTTCATTTAAGTGTATTGTTGATAATATCTTAGGTGGCTTATGCTTGAAGGCGAAGAAGATATTGGCAGAAACTTCCACATCTATGCAAGAATTGGAAGCACAAGGTGTTATAGGTAACAGGAAGTTGCATGTGAAGCTGTTTCATAGTTTTGAAAAAGGATTAGCTTCTCTTTGTGGTGCTGTTGGAGGTGTTCTAAAATTAGTTGGGGTCTTTACTAATGAAGTACTAAGAGTTTGCTCTGCTGTTATTTCTTCACCATCTGTTTTATGTGGAAGTGGATATCTTCAGGTTAAAAAGCAGCATTTTATTGATGTCTTTGTGAGCTTATTTCAGAATACAAAAGATGTAGTTTTATCTATTCCTGCTTCAGTTAATCCAGGTAATGTAAATAGTAAAAGCAAGTTAAATACTTCAGATGTTGAAAATAAAATGGAGAAAAAATCTACAATAGAATATGTTACTGAAGGTATTGGTGGAAGAGAAAAACAAAAGCTGGCTACAGAAGCACAGAAAATAGGAAGAGAATTCAGGAAAGCTTGTGGGGAATTTTCAGGCGACTCTTCTGCTAAGAGTTTTGTAGATTTGATAGATTTAGCACGAAAGTCTGATGCTGTTGTGGTAAAAGATGTTGCTAGAGCAGCGTAGTATTATGCTTGATCAATTGATAGAAATAATTAATTATAATTTTAGTAATAGAGAGCTTTTAGAAGAGGCGTTAACACATCCCAGTACTAGTTATGTCAAAAAGTGTAAAAATTATCAGAGGTTGGAATTTTTGGGAGATTCAATTCTAAGTGCGATAATTGCTGATATGCTTTTTATGAAATTTCCAAATGAAAATGAGGGGGACCTTTCAAAAAGGCACATTGAGTTAGTAAAGGGTAAGACTTTGTCTCATTTGGCTAAAGCAATAGGTTTAGGAAACTATATGTTAATGTCTGAAGGAGAGAAAAATAATGGTGGTGCACAAAATCTTAAAAATCTTGAAAACACTATGGAAGCATTGATAGGAGCAATATATGTGGATAGTGACTTTGAGAGAACAAAGGAATTTGTTGGTAAGTACTGGAAAACACTTATGTTGAGTATGGAAGTTCCTCCAGATAATGCTAAAAGTAAGCTACAAGAATGGACACAAAGTCGCAATTTAGGTATTCCAACATATAAGGTTATAAAACGCACAGGTCCTTCGCATGAGCCACTTTTTACCATAGAGATTAGCTTAGAGGGTTTTAAAGCTGTAGTTGTAACGGCGAAGAACAAGCGCTCTGGAGAGCAATTGGCTGCAGAGATAATGTTGCAAAATGTTTTAGAGGAAGCTTAGGAATTGTTGGTTATAATATTACTTTATTTATTTAGTTCTTGTATTTATCAACTTATCTAATTGGCATATAAATGCTGATTATCTGAATAAGTATTGAAAAAAAACAGCTTTATTATTATGCTACTTTTTTATACAATTTTTAGGAAGTTTTGTTTTTTTGTTCAAAATGGATTTAAGTACTCTTAGTGGAAATAACGCTGCATTTTTAGAAGATTTATATGAAAGGTATTTACAAAATCCAGATTCAATAGATCCTAGTTTTGTAAAATTTTTTCGTCATTTGGATTATGAGGTAAAGGAGGAAAAAGAATTTCTAAGGTCTTATAAGAGTAACGTTGATATTGATGCATTGATAAATAAGTATAGAAGTCAGGGACATTTAGTATCAGATTTAAATCCATTATATAAAACATCTAATGAGCTTTCTTATGATATGGAAGATTTGGAAAGACAAGTGAATTTAGGTGGTAAATTAGGCTTGGAATGTACGTCAGTTAAGCAGGTACTTGAGATTATGAAGGAAGCACACTGTAAGACTATCGGCCTTGAATTTATGCATATAAGTAGTACAGAGGAAAGGGAGTGGTTGCAAAGTAAATTAGAGAATTGTGATTGGCGTAGAAAGCTTACCAAGGAAGAAAAGGTAAAGATATTTAAAGATATTATGGAAGTTGAGCTATTTGAAAATTATCTTCATGTGAAGTTTCCTGGGGCAAAACGTTTTTCTATTGAAGGGGCTGAGTCTTCAATAGTAGGGCTTGAGAGTATGGTAGAGCACAGTTCTAATTGTGGTGCAGAGGAGGTTTTAATTGGTATGGCTCATCGTGGTCGGTTAAATGTTCTAACAAAAGTAATGAAAAAAAGTTATACTGCAATGTTATACGAATTTCAGGGAAATGATGCACATCCTAGGGAATATAAGGTTTCAGGTGATGTTAAGTATCATCTTGGTGCTTCTTGTGATAGGAGGTTGGGTAATGGTAAAAAAATACACCTATCTTTGTCAGCTAATCCATCGCATTTAGAAGCTGTCAATTCCGTTCTTATGGGCAAAGTGCGTTGTAAGCAAGATATGTGTGAGTCTAATGGTGAAGAAAAAGTGTTAGGTATTTTAATTCATGGTGATGCTGCTTTTGCTGGGCAAGGTGTAGTGCATGAATGTTTTAATTTAAATAATGTGAAAAATTACAGTACTGGTGGAGTTTTGCATATTATTATAAATAACCAGATTGGGTTTACTACTAATCCAGTTGATGCGCGTGGATATAATTGTCCTGCTTATGCTGGAGTAGCTTATAACATTCCTATCTTCCATTTAAATGGTGATGATCCGGAAGCAGTTTTCTATTGTAGTATGCTGGCAACTGAGTATAGATATAAGTTTAAAAAAGATGTTATCCTGTCTATAAAGTGTTATAGGAAATATGGTCATAATGAAGGTGATGAGCCGAGATTTACTCAACCACGTATGTATGCAGAAATTGCAAGACATAAAAGTCCAATGAGTCTTTATGCAGAAAAGTTAATTTCTGAAGGTATTGTGAATGATGAGGAAATACAAAATATACAAGATAAGTTTAAGAAACATCTTGATAGTGAGTTTGCAGAAGTAAAAAATTATTTTCCTAATTCTGGGCAGTATTATCAAAATCTTTGGAAAGCATTTGAAAGACCTGAAGTCGGTACAAAATTTTCTGTAGTATTTGGTGTTGATTTAAAAAACATAAAAAATTTAGCAAAGAAATTAGCTTTTATTCCAGGAAATTTTCTAGTACATAATAAAGTTGAAAAGTTATTATTGAATAGGTTAAAAGCAGTAGAGGATGATTCAGGTATTGATTGGGGTAATGCTGAACATTTAGCTTTTGCTTCTTTGTTGAAAGATGGTATTAATATACGTTTAGTTGGCCAAGATAGTAGAAGGGGAACTTTCTCTCATAGACATGCTGTTCTTGTCGATCAAGAAAGAGAGGAGAGATATACTCCTCTTAATAATATTGATGGACAAGGAAGGATTGAGGTTATAGACAGTGTATTATCTGAGTATGCGGCTATGGGATTTGAGTATGGTTATAGTTTATCAAATCCAAAAAATCTTGTTCTATGGGAAGCGCAGTTTGGTGATTTTGCTAATGGTGCACAGATTATAATTGATCAGTTTATTGCTTCAGCTGAAACAAAGTGGTTGCAATCAAGTGGTTTAGTGCTTTTGTTGCCTCATGGTTATGAGGGGCAAGGTCCTGAGCATTCATCAGCAAGAATTGAGAGATTTTTACAGCTATGTGCTGAAGACAATATACAAGTAGCTAATTGTTCTACTCCAGCAAATTATTTCCATATTTTACGTAGGCAAGTCTTAAATGAGTTTCGTAAACCTTTGGTAATATTTACTCCCAAATCTTTATTGCGTCACAAGGAGACATTTTCTTTATTGAGTGATATTGGAGTTGAATCGTGTTTCCAATCTGTTCTAACTGATAATAGAAGTAATACACAAGATGTAAAAAAGCTAATCTTTTGTAGTGGAAAAATATATTATGATCTCATGCAATCTGTAAGTAGTAGAAGTGATATTGCTTTAGTTAGAATAGAACAATTGTATCCGTTTCCATTGGACGAGGTTAGAGATGAAATTTTCAAGTATGATCCAAAAAGAATAATTTGGTGTCAAGAAGAGCCGAAAAATATGGGTTGTTGGGCTTTTATTTTACAGTGCTTTCATGAATTTGTGGGCAGAAATATAGAATATGCTGGTAGAAAAGCATCGGCTTCTTCTGCCGTAGGCTATTTGAGTGTTCATCTACAAGAACAGCAAGAAATCGTTGATTACATAAATTCATAAAATTTTTTATGTTCTGATTGTGCTTTTATGTGTTTTTTTTCTTGTTTATCGTAATTTCTTTATTAGAATATAAGCATTAATCTTAGGCTTATTTTTTTGATGATGTTTGACCGTAAACTTTTTATTTTTATGTTAGCATTTTTTATTTTTTGTGTTAGCAGTTGTAATGGTAATGATAATGACAAGGATATTCTTTACAATAAGAATTTTGAATATGTCACTTTTTCTAGTGGTGGGGTTTTAGGTGTTGCTTATGTTGGTGCGTTTCAGGCATTGGAGGATTATAATATTAAGAAAATAAATGATATAAAAGGCTTTAGTGGTGCTTCAGTTGGTTCTATAATGGCAACTATGTGTGCTTTGCGTTATTCACCAGATGAAATGAAAAAGTTGATATTTGATCTCAATTTTTATGACCTAATAAAAAAAGGTATGGATTCAATTGAGACAGAAGATATCTTTGGTAATAAAGGAGCTAGTGTGAGTGGGATAGTTGAGCTTCTTTTTAATAAAGGTGGGAGTTTTGGCTTGGATGACGGCTCTTTTCTTGAAAATTGGGTAGAAGATTTAATAAAAAATAAAGTAGGGAAAAGTAATGCAACGTTTGCAGATTTAAAAAGTAACAGTGAGTTTGGTGAATTATATGTTGTTGCTTCAGATATAAGTAATAATAAGCTACAGATTTTTTCTGCTGAACATACTCCTGATTTTGTTGTCTCAAGAGCAGTAAGGGCTTCTGTGTCAATTCCAATTTTATTTGAAGTTGTTATTAGCGGTGATCAAGTTTTAGTTGATGGCGGTATGTATGATGAGTATCCAATTAATTTGTTTCGTGATAAACCATTTAAGGATGTTTTAGGTTTTGTGTTTACTCCTCATCCTATATTGAAGAATGGACAGGTAAAAGTGGAAGATGTAGGTGATAGGTTTAGTTGGTCTAAGTATATTTTTTCTGTTGTGACGTCGACTTTTACTGCACAATTTTCAAGCTATTTGGAGAGTGATGAACCAAAACGTACAATTATGATGGATAATAAAGGCATTTATTCTTTTGACTTTAGTATTACTAATGAACAAAAAGAGATCTTGTTTGAAGAAGGTTACAGGGCGGTAAAGGATGCTTTTAAAAAAAATAATAAAAGATAATTAAAGTTTAATTCTGTAGTTTTTCAACGATTTTCAAATAGTTTGAAATGATATAGAATATTGCGAATAATGACACGAGCTCTATAAAGCTATAAGTAGTCTATGAATTATGTGTTAATGACTATTGTCTATTTTTTATTAATTCGCTTCAAGGTGTTGTCTTTTTTGTAAACTCAACCTACAGTCTTTGTATTGGTTATTATAAAGATGTTGCAAGTAAAGTTAAATAAGTGTGCAGTTGCTATTTTGTTGTTTATTTTTCTTCTATCAGCAGGCTTTTGCATCTATTTTTTTGTTAGCTATAAAAAAAGTAGTACTAACGCACATCAATTACTTTTTCCTTTGGAACAATTCTTAGTTAGGATTGGTGAGGGTGATATTGACAAATACGTAAGATTGGAAGTTCTCTTGGAGTTTTCAAATGAGGAAGATCTAAAATTAGCAAAAGAGAGTGAGGTTAATATTAGAGATATAATATATGAATATCTTCATTCTTTAAATTTGGAAGATTTGAATAGAAGCAGTTCTGTCTACTTTTTAAAGGAAGGAATAGCATTGCGAGTTAATAAAGTATTAAATCCCGTTGATATAAATGATGTTTTATTTGGCAATTTTGTTGTGGGTTAGGATGATATGAGTAAAGGTATATCTTTGTTGCTTACAAAAAAGAAGAATTGTTCCAGTGGTGATGGATTGAAGATTATAGATAACTTGTTGCAAAAGAAATTTTCTGAAATTTTTACTAATGATCTGAAAAGTTATGTTTGTACTAAGTTTGCGTGTGAAGTGTTAGGAGTAAAAAAAGGTGAATTTCAAGGGGAGTATTTCTACAGTTTTAAAGTGGATCTTCCAGCGCAATGTAAGCTGAATTTGTCTATTAATAGGAAAACAGTTGAGGTGATAGTAGCCTTATTGTTTGGTGGTGATATTGACTTAACGCAAGAGGAATTTGCTCCTATTACCAAATTGGAGCAAGTTGCTGTGAGAAAAGTGTTGCATTTATTAATCAATTCGATTAATGGTATATTTTTTTCTGCCTTTAATAAGAACATAATCATTGGATATGAAGAAAAATTTAGTAAATCTAATAGTTCTGATTTTAAGGAACGTCGTTTTAGTATTATTATTTATGAAAATGAGGAAGGTCTTTTTGAGTTGCAATTTTCTGATGGGTTGATCCAGTATATTTATGATGAAAAATGTAAGAATCTTTCTAGTAATAAAAATGTTGATTTAATTCAGTTAGGCTTAAGTGTGTCGCTTAATAAAAAAAGAATTACTATTGGAGCCTTGAAAAATTTGTCTGTGGGCGGGTTTTTAAATTTTGATAGTGACGTTTACTTATTAACTGATTTAAATTGTTTATATAAGGGTAAAGTTGGTTGTATAGGCAGTAAAAAAGCAATGAAAATTGAGTGAGGTTGTGTATGATTGATTATTTTATCTTAGGGCTTTTATTATGTACCATGTTCTGCTGTAATACTTTGTTTCATCAGTTGAAAAGGTTAGATTTCGGCTATAAACAAGTTATATCTATGATTAATCAGCTTAATTTTGTTGTTGTTTCTGCACGAAAAGATGCTAAAGAAATTAGCAAGGTTTTAATTGAGAATTACTATAGATCTAAGAGTGCTATAGAAAGTAGTGAAGAAAAAATAGAAGACCTAAAGTTTATGGGTTCTAGAGCTGAAAAAATTATAGAAAAATTGTATGATATAATAGAAAGCGATAGAGAAATAAGGAAAAGTGACAATGAATATAATTTTAAAGAGCTGTTGTTAAGAATAGCTAAATAAGTTTTTTTGCCTTTATGGCTGTATTTTTTGCAATTTTCAGTTAAACACTTTCTAATTTTGGTAGGTATCTTTGCTATGTTTTCAAACATCATGCTTGACGTACAAAGGAATAAAAAGTTACTTTTTGTGTCTTGCGTGATTATAGTTTTTCTTTTTTTTAGGTCTTGGAGTCATGAAAAAGTTTTTGTTCAAGACTTTGCTATGCCCTTTGATTCTGATGTAGTAAAAGTAGCTGAAACAGAAGCATATGTTGGTGATGTACAGGAATTTCAAGTAGAAATTGTTAAAGGCGACTCATTAGTTGATATATTGCATCATCATGGTGTGAATAGCAAGGATATATATGATTTGTTATTATCTTTAAAGGGTAAATATAACCCACAAAAAATATATAAAGGGCAATTGATTGATTTAGCTATTGAGTATGGTGAAGAGAAACGTTTAGTAAGTTTTGACATTAGAGTTGATAATAAACATAAATTAATTTCTGTTCGTAATGACCGAGGTTGCTTTGAATCAAGATTAGTTGAGATGTTTACACATAAAAAGCTTGTAAAGGTTTCTGGAGTTATTACTGGTTCTTTGTTTGTTACTGCTAAAAATTATGGAATGTCAGATCAATTAGTAATGAATTTAGCACGTTTATATAGTAGAAAAATTAATTTTAATCGTGATGTTCAAGATGGAGATAAGTTTGAGGTTATTTTTGAACAATTTCTTAATAGAAGTGGCGATATAATATACGATGGAGATATAATTTATGCATCATTTATATATAAGAAGAAACAAATTGATTTATATCGTTATACTGTCGGGGATGGAAGACAAAATTATTTTTATGGTAATGGTGAATATGCTAGTACTAATGGTAGTTTATTTTCTTATCCTTTGAGAGAAATAAAAGTTTCTTCTAATTTTGGTAAGAGATACCATCCTATACATAAAAAGATGATTTTTCACAAAGGGGTTGATCTTGTTGCTGATATTGGTACTCCTGTTAGCAGTGCTGGGAGCGGTGTTGTTGAATATTTAGGTAACAGGGGTGGATATGGAAAGTACATTAAGATTAAGCATGATAAAAATTATTCAACTGCTTATGCTCATTTAAGTAAGTTTGCACAAGATATTGAGGTTGGTTCTATAGTGAGGGCAGGGCAAGTAATTGCTTATTCAGGTAAGACTGGTAATGTTACTGGGCCTCATTTACACTATGAAGTTCTCTATGATGATGAGCAAGTTGACCCTATGAAATTAGATAGTTATGCTGTTACTTCAAGTTTAGAGGGAAAAGAGTTTGTTGACTTTAAAAGATTTGTGTCAAAATTACATGAAGATCTTATAAATATTGAGAGGTTAGATTCGCTCTAATTAATTAAGATTCAATTTGGTATTTAAAAAATTTGCTCCAATGGAAAGCCCTTATTCTTATTTTTATATAAAGAACTTGTTTGTAAATTTCACTATTTTCCATAGTCTTCTTTTTTCAACATATTAAATATTTGAATTTTTTTGCTTCCTTGCTTTCTTACTGAGTGGTAGTGTGCTTTTCATGTTAGTTTGCATTACGTATGGAATATATACAAAAAGGTTTTATGCAACACTTAGAGAAAGAGATTGATATTCTTCGTGTGGATTTTACTCAAATCATTAATAATTCTATAGAAGCTAAATTGGAGGAGTTTCGCAGGGAAGTTCATAAAGAATTGAAACATGCTATAGATGAAAACAGGATAAATAATTTAAGAAGTTTAGAGCACGACCTTTTTGATACAGAATATTTAAACAAGTTGAATATTGATCAGATTTTTACAAAGTTATCACAATTTTTAATAAATAAATTATATAACTTCTAGATAAAGTAGTAAAAATTTTTATATTAAAAAATACAAATAAGAAAACTTAATACGCATAAATCAAGCAAACGGAAGGGTTATTTTTTAGAGTGGGTTTGGAATATTATTTAGTTAAATTTTAGTAGTGTATATCCTAAAAAAGTAGTTATTATTAAGAGGAAGAATGTCGTCAAATTATAATTTATATGTTAGAAGTGGTAATAATGTAAAAGATTCTCCATTGTCTCTTAACGAAGTAAAGGAGTTCCTAAATATAGATATTAATTTTAGTGATCATGATAATTTATTGACTAATTTGTTAAATATGGCAACTGAGTATGCAGAGTGGTATACAGAAAAATCCTTTATGAAGCAAGATTGGAGGGTTATTTGTGTTGGTTGTCTTCCTCGTAGATTATACTTGCCATTTGGGCCAGTTATTAATGTCAAAGAAATAAAATTGGAAAGCGGTGAAGTACTGATTAACAATAGTTATTCAGTTGAGACAATAGGTAATTATGTAGAATTTAAATTTCTTGGTTACTATGGCAAAACAGAGGTTATTTATACTGCTGGCCATGAAAGCAAAGAGGAAGTACCAGGAGCATTACAAGAAGGAATTTTACAACATGTTTCTTATGCTTATAACAATCGTGATAGCTCACAATTCATGCTGGGTGTTAAAAAATTATATGATCAATTTCGTGAACTAAAGCTAACATTATAATATGGTAATATATAGCTTATTTAAATCAATAATTGAGGATAATATTAGGGTGACTAATGTGTATAGCATATTACCTGTACACTTATCCTATCCATATGTAATTATAAAAAGCGTAAAAAATATTGATTGGAGAAACTTTCTTAAAAGTGGAGTAAAGTCTTTAATAAGTTGTGAAATTTATACCCAAGAAATTGATTCAAAAAATATGTTATCTATGATTAAAGGAATTAAGAATTCTATTGTGGATAACGAATTATTGTTAGATCATCCTGATGTAATTTATGTTAATTTTGATAACTATAAAATTAGGCAAGATGGTTTGGTGTTGGTAGGAGCTGTATATTTTAATGTACTTGTTTTGGATTAATTCCTGTTCTGGTCTTGTTTTTGTAATTTGACGATATTTAATATTCTTTTAGGGCTTTTCTCCTTATTGATCAGTTTACCAAGTTAGGAGGTAATGAGCAAATCTTTCTTTTATCTATGGTAGTTTTATTATTACTACTCTTAATAACTTGTATAACTATTGTTAGCAACTGTGTTGTTATCTTCTATAACTTTGGCTTGCTATGCTGTCACTGCATTTAGGTTCCGCGTTCTATTGTTGTTTCTCCTCCTTTTATTGCAGGAGTTGACTCTGGTGGTTCTATTTCAGTTACTTCTGTAACTTCTGTCCTCATAAATAGTGATTCTGATTGGTTTTTCTTATGTGATTTTGCTTTATTTTTTGTATCCTCAGCTGATGCTTCTTTGTCTTGACTCTCTTTTTCCTTTTTGATGTCTAGGATGTTTAAAGTAACAGCTAGTATTAAGGAAGCAAGATTTTCATCACTTGTCTGTTCTACTTGCTCTTTATTTTCTTCATTCTTTATTTGCATTTCTAATAGATCGTAGTATATATCAGCTGAAGTGAGTTGTGCTAGTTGTTCATTTTTCTTTCTTTCTATCTCTGCTTCTAACGTTGTGTCGTTTGTAGTTGATTGAAGTGTTATTTCGTCTTTTTCCTGGGCCTGTTGTTGAATCTCAGTGTTGTTATCTGTTTGTAATATATCCTCTGGTGCATCTGTTCTTTCTAATTCTTGTACTTTATAAGGTGATGTAATATTGTGTGATACAACTGGGTGTGAATATTCCTTTTTACTGCTTTCGGAGTGTTCTTTGAATATATTTACAATAGCTAATATTTGTTCTATTTTCGAAATATTCATGTCCTGCTTATATTGCGTTTCTTTTTTTATAGTTTGTTTTTCTGCTTGTTGTATTATATCTTGTGTTTGTAAGATTGTTTGCTCCTGTAATACTAACTCAACAAATTTATTCACTTTTTTTTGAAATTCGTCTGGTAGTATTACCCCTTGAATTTCTTTTTTTTGGAGTAAATTTTTGCTGTACCTTGCTGTTTCTATATTTTTTTCAATATGCTGTACTAAAGCATTTGCTTCAACATTTGGATCATTTCCAAGATCCTGTATTTCCTTTGTAATTATTGATTCTATTGCTGGCTCTAAGTTTTCATTTTTTAGGTATTTTTGTAAATCAGAAATAGCTTTGATGTTTTCCTGTTCTATAATTCGTTTTACTTCAATTAATTTTTGTAAATATTCAGTTAAAAGCGTTTCTGGATTTATTTCTACATCGGGTAAAGAATCAAATTGTTGATCTGATGATAATTCATCTATCTTTGCATCTTCGTCTTTACTCATAAAGTACTTTATCCTAAATTAAGTTGATTTTCTTATTATAGGTAATAAAAAATAATTTTTTATTAATCATAATTATTGATATATTGGCAATCATTTACTTACTTTATGTACGAAGAATTTATTGCAAGGATTATAATCAAGCAGATAAAAAGTATAATTATATCTTCTTTTGCTCAATTGTATGGTAAGGATAGTAATTATTATATTAGGTTATATTTAGATATAAAAGAAAGTAAGGTAAAATTAGTTAATTTATCTGGTTTACCAAAAGAGATAGTTGATAAGATTACTGCTCTTATTGGGGAAAAGAATGCTGCTAAGATTGGTCATGATTTTTGTAATACTAACAATGTAATAAATAGTATTGATATTTCACGGAAAAGTTTTTCTGATAAGGATAAAAAGGAAGAAGCATTACAGATTCTTGAGGAGCAATTGTTGATATTAATTAATCATAAAATTAATCAAGAAAGGGCTAATACTGTTATTAAGCTTACAATTGCTGAGCTTAAGTTAGCAAAAGTAATTGGTACACAAATTTTGAAGAAAATCTTACGAAATAAAAAAATAACTCTAGCAACTGAGGTTGATTTAAAGTTAGTACAAAACATTGTTGGTGCTGCTAATTCTAAATTTATTCAATTGGTTAAAAATCATGGCAGAGTTGATGGACGTGCTGTAAAAATATCGCAAAATAAAGATATGATAATATCACAGCTTAACTCGGCTTTAGGCATTATGAACGCAATCTCAAATAAGGGTGTAAAAAATGAGTTAATTGTTTCTCCTGACTTTACTCCTAATGTCTTTAAAGGTAGTTCTAGAGCAAAATAAGTATTTTTTTGTTGTTAGTGTATAGAAAATTTTGTATTTTTGTGTGCCATGATAACTAGAGTTGAAATTAGTTTATGAAAAAAAATATTGCAGTTGAAGATAAACAAGCAAAAAAGTTTGTCTTTACAGATGAAAATTTAATCAAGGTTGAGAAAGAAATTAAAAAGTACCCTCAAGATCGTAAAAGAAGCGCTGTAATGGCTCTTTTAAATATAGCACAGGAACAGTCTGGTGGATGGATTTCAACTGTAGCAATGGGTGAAATAGCTAATATTTTAAAAATAAGCCCTATAAGTGTTTATGAAGTAGCCTCTTTCTATAGTATGTATAATTTGGCTCCTATTGGTAAATACCTTGTACAGGTTTGCCGCACTACACCATGTTGGCTTTGTTCTAGTGAAGACATTTTGTCTGCATGTAAAAATTTTTTGGGTGTTAATGTTGGTGAGACTACAGATGATAATATGTTCACTTTGATTGAGGTTGAATGCTTAGGGGCGTGTGTTAATGCCCCAGTAGTACAAATTAATAAAAAATATTATGAAAAGCTGACTCAAAAAAATATTATAGATATTTTATCATCACTAAAATAAAAAGGACATCTTATCTAGTGCCTTTGGTGCTTCTACCCAAGTTACATTTCCGTCTTCTTTTTTATAAATCATGTTGAGCTGGTTATTATTTTTATTAATAAACATTAATGCAGGAACATTAAGCAGTTCTAAATTCATTACAGCCTCTGCTATTGTTAAGAATTCAATATCTATGCTTTTTTCTTCTGTGATTAATGGTGTATCTGATTCTTCTTGTATATTATTATATCCATTTTCATTATCAAGGTTATAAAAATCTTGTTCAATTGTATATTGCAAAGCTTTGATGCCTTTAGGGTGTTTTTTCCTATTTACTAACTTATGTTTATAACGACGTAATTTATTACTAACGCAAATTATTGCATGAAATACTGCTATGTAAGGGTCATTGTCAGAACTTGTAGTTTTGATAAATTCACCATTATACACTCCTTCATGAACACTAATATCAACGTTGAATTTATATGCTTCTTTGTGTATTACAACTGTTGCGCCTATTGCATTTTCAAAGTATTTTTGCACGTGTGCTCTTAAGTTTTCTTCAACATGACTCTTAAGGTTTTTACCTATTTTCAGCCCTTTACCTGTAACTTGGATTTTCATTATTACCTCTTCTGAAAATAATTCTTTATAGGATAATCTTGAATATACTTATATCAAGTGTTATATTGTACTCTATGATAGTCCAAATTTTATTACAGATATATTAATATGTACTCTAATATAATATTACAAGATCAAAGTTTTACAGCTTATATGAGAAAAATAGAGAAATTTCCTATTCTTTCAGAGGAGGAAGAAAAAGAATTAATACGCTGCTGGATTGATTATGGGGCTGTTTGGGCTGCACATGAACTGGTCACTAGTCATTTGCGATTAGTTGTGAAGATTGCATCTCAGTTTCGGAACTATGGTTTTGCTATAATGGATTTAATTTCTGAGGGGACTTTAGGGCTAATGAAGGCGGTAAAAAATTTTAATCCTGAAGCTGGATGTAGGGTTGCAACTTATGCAATGTGGTGGATAAAGTCTGCTATTCAGGAATATGTATTACGATCTTGGTCGTTAGTAAAAATAGGTACTACTAGTGCACAGCGTAAGCTATTTTTCAATCTGAGGAGAATGCAGAAAAAATCTCTTAGTAGTGAACAGATAGCACAAGAACTGTCAGTGGAAGAATCAGAAGTTAATGAAATGGATCAAATCTTATCTGGATCTAGCTGTTCTTTAGATGGTGAAGATAATTTTATGAGTGATTTGGTAGTTAAGAGTGGAAATCAGGGCTTGGAATATGAGGAGAGCTATTCTGCTGCCTATAAAAAGAAGCTTTTGTTAAAAGCATTAAACTCTTTGAATAAAAGGTATAGAGAGATATTAGTAGCAAGGAAATTGCAGGATAAGCCTGCTAAATTGAGTATTCTAAGTAAGAAGTATAATATCTCATCTGAGCGTGTAAGGCAAATTGAAAATCAAGCGTTCAAAAAGCTCAGGAGTTTCATTATGGAAAAATATTCAGAGTTTGCTTACTAAATTTATTTCAAGGGGGGGCTATATTAATGTTTTGGTAGATAACGTCTGATACAACCTTTGCTAAAATAGCTACTAATTTCATGAAAGCATTGATAAATACATGTATTAAGCATGATAGAGCAACTTTATTAGTTCTTGTCATTATATTGATTATCGGTGTATATTCTTATGCTACTATTCCAAAAGAGATGACGCCAGATGTGCAGGTGCCAATAATTTCAGTTTCGACAGATCTATATGGTATATCACCACAAGATAGTGAGAGTCTTCTTGTTAGGCCAATAGAAAGTGTTATGAGTTCAGTTGAAGGATTGAAAAAAATTAGCTCCACAGCAACTGAAGGCATGGGAGTTACTCTTTTGGAGTTTGATGCTGGTTTTGATAGTAAAAGAGCATTAGAGTATGTTAGAGCTAAGGTTGATGATATAATAGCTGATTTACCTAAGGATGCTAGTAGACCGATAGTAGAGGAAATGAACTTAAGTTTGTTGCCGGTTATAAATATAGCCCTGCTTGGGGAGATACCAGAACGTGAATTAATAAATATTGCACGTCAGTTGGAAAAAAAAATAGAAGCTTTACCTAATGTTCTGAGTGTTGATATTGCTGGTCTTCGAAAGGAAACTGTTGATGTAATAGTAGAGCCTAGAATTATGGATAGGTATAACTTGAAGCTAGATGAGGTGATGCAATCAATAGATAGTAATAACAAGTTGGTTGCTGCTGGTAAGATGAAGAATGGGTATTCAGTTAAAGTTAGTGGTGTTTTACAAGACGTCCAAGATATTGCTAATGTGCCAATAAAGGTGAATGATAATTCTACCATTACTATAAAAGATGTGGCTGAAATTAGACCTACATTTGAGGATAGAAATTCGTATGCAAGAATGAATGGTAAGTCTGCTGTTGTTATTGAAGTGTCAAAAAGGATTGGAAAAAATTTGATAGAAACAGTAGAGCAAGTTAAGGGAGTTGTTACACAAGCTAAGCATTTAATGCCAGAAAATCTTGAAATTATTTACTCTCTTGATCAATCAAAGCAAATAATGGACTCATTGCGTGATCTTGAGAATAACATATTGATGGCCATAATGCTAGTTTTAGCAGTTATAGTTACTTTTATGGGGTATAGATCTGCAATAATGGTTGCTTTGGCGATTCCTGGGTCGTTTTATATTGGTATAGTGATTCTTACTTATCTTGGCATGACAATTAATATTGTTGTTTTATTTAGTTTGATTATGTCGGTTGGTATGCTTGTCGATGCTGCGGTTGTAGTCAATGAATATGCTGACAGGAAAATGATTGTTGGTATGAATAAAATGGAGGCGTATAGGATTTCTGCTATTAGAATGTCATGGCCTATAGTTGCTTCTACGGCTACTACTTTAATTGTATTTGTGCCTTTGCTGTTTTGGCCAGGTACAATAGGGCAATTTATGAAATATTTGCCAATTACATTAATTGCTACTTTGAGTGGTTCTTTGCTTATGTCGCTTGTTTTTATTCCTGTTATAGGTGGCATATTTGGTGCTCCATCAACAAACTCTCAGGAGAAAATAACAAAAATACAGGCTGTAGAAGATGGGGATAATAATTACTTAGGTCCATTTATGAGGAAATATTATGATATATTGAATAAAGTGCTATTAAGGCCAGTTAGATTTGTATTGATAATTATTGGTATTTTGTTCGCATCAATTTTTGCTTATTCAATATTTGGTAAAGGTTTGAAATTTTTTCCAAAGGTTGAACCAGAAAGTGCAGTTATTATTGTGCGTTCGCAAGGTAATTTATCGATTGAACAAAAAAATAAATTATTAAAACAAGTTGAGGATAGAATTTTAAATATTACTGATGAGATCAGGATTTTTTATTCCAGGGCTGGTACTTTTAGTGGTAGTAAATATTCGTCAGATGATGTTATAGGGACTATACAATTAGAGTTTATAGATTGGCAACTGAGGAGGAAAGCTACTGATATATTAAGTGAGATAAAGGATAAAGTTGATGATTTAAAGGGGCTTATCATTGAGATTCAAGAGGAAGAAAAGGGTCCTTCTGGTGAGGGTAAGCCAATTGCAATAAAAGTTTCAGCATTTGATGCAGTTATTATTCCAAACGCTGTGGAAGAAATTATAATGATTATGAATAAAATAGGCGGTTTCGTTAATGTTGAGAATAGCATCTCTTCTCCAGAAATAGAATGGAATATTACAATAGATAGAAATAAGGCTGCTTTAGCTGGAGCAAACGTTATGTTAATTGGTGAATATATAAAAATAATCACAAATGGCGCTAAAGTTGGTAGCTATAGACCTAATAATTCTGATGAAGAAGTGGATATATTAGTTCGTCTACCTGAGGATAAGCGTAATATAACGCAACTAAATAGTTTGTTTGTAAATGGTGCTAATGGTTTAGTTCCAGTAAGTAGTTTTATTCGCGTAGAACCGCAAAATAAGATAAAGAAATTAGATCGGGAAGCTTTGTTGCCAGTGTTTTCAATTACGGCTGATGTAGCACCTAATTTATTGGTTGATGACCAGATAAAGAAATTGGAGAAAGAATTGCGAAAGATTAGAAAAGAGAAAAAGATTAGTGATGGTATTATGGTGAAGTTTGAGGGTGAAACTGAGGATCAAGAAGAAGCAGTTGATTTCTTATCTAAAGCTTTTGCAGTTGCCTTGATGGGGGTCATACTTATTCTTGTGATGCAGTTCAATAGCTATTATGATGCATTTATTATAATGACAGCAGTTGTGCTTTCGACAACGGGAGTATTAATAGCTTTGCTTATGACTAACAATTCCTTTGTAATAACTATGTGTGGTGTCGGTTTAATTTCATTAGCTGGAATAGTTGTAAATAACAACATACTTTTAATAGACGCTTTTAAAATAAATCTAGAGGAAGGTTTTAAACATAAAGAGGCAATATTAAGGGCATCAATATCACGTATAAAACCAATTTTATTGACAGCCGGTACTACAGTTTTGGGTCTATTACCTATGGTAACTAAAATAAATATAGATTTTTTAGGCCGTAATATTTTGTATGATGCACCGTCAAGTCAATGGTGGGTTCATCTCTCAACAACAATTGCAGGAGGATTGCTATTTGCTACAGTTTTAACGTTGTTTTTCACACCTGCACTACTTATGTTAAGTAGAGAAAGAAAAGTTTGAAATGCATAAGAATTTTTTATATAGATGTAATTCACTTCTTCTTGTAAAGTTAAGTTTTATTGCCTATGAACTATAAAAATATAGCAGAAATCGTTTGATTGTTTCGCATTACTGCATGTACATGATACATCGTAGTTAATGGTAGTTGTTCCATTACTCTTCTTTCTGCTTCTTTTTCGTAGCCTTCTTTAAATCCTGTGATTAAGTTCGTCATTAAGTTGTGATATAATATTATCATTCCTAATACCAGCTCTTCTCATTTCTGTGTGTATTGCTATTAAAAAATCAGTCGCACAATAATCTGCAGCGTGTTTTGTAGTAGCATCATCATCACGGTTATTAGGATGAAGATTAAGTCTCTTACACTAAGAATAAACATAATTATACATACTAGTGTACCTCGAGATTTACCGAGAGACTTGAGAAAAGTCTTCATATAACTACAATAATGATTAATATCGTCATTCTCACAAATATTACTTGCTAATGTATAGCAGATTGTAGATCATCACTAAGATTGGGAATTTTTATTTAAACTTTTCATATATTTATACCTTTTTTCGTTTACATTTTGTGTTATATTACGAATGTGTCAACAATTAGAGAAAAATAAAAGCAAAAATCTATTAAATTGTTTCTTTTTATTAATCCAGAGATGTTTCTTTATAATCAAGTTGTTTTATTTCAACTTCTTCTATATTTTTAGCTGGACTGATGCTAGAAGAAGAATTACTGATCAATTCCACTTTCGCACCTTCAGCTATTTTACAAACAAGATCGAAAAATTTTTTGACATTTCTTCCATAATTTGTGTTTATTGTATTTTGAAATCGCTGGTTGTATGGATCCAAACCTGCAAATTGTATTGCAAAAGCCATCCTACAAAAAAATACCTCAAGTCCAACCCCGTGACCAATTTTAAATAATTGTATAGGTAAGCTAAGTTATCGTTGTTACGTATAATACTTTGATTTTCATCTATAAAGTTATTTAAACATACACTAGAAAATCCAAAACGACCAGAGAGATTACCACATATATAAGGCAAAAATATATAATAAAAAATCCTCTCAAAGAGACTTTTCAGTACACTGCTATTTGGTGGCATCTGTAGACTCCTGTATAATTACTTATTTGACCAATAATATAATAAATTTTTAATTCATATCAAATAATTTTTTTATTGCATAAAAATACTTGTTGATTGCTAATTTTATGAGATTTTTTGCGTTATTTATAGAACTTTGTAATTTATTGTTTTATAATTGTGTGCATGCATATAAGAGATATTGATGTAATTGTCATAGGCGGTGGTCATGCTGGATGTGAAGCAGCAGCTGCAGCAGCAAGAGTCGGTGCAAAAACGTTATTGATTACTAATAACATTGCTACCATTGGTGAGATGTCCTGTAACCCTGCAATAGGAGGAATAGCTAAGGGTACTATTGCTAGGGAAATAGACGCATTGGATGGCTTGATGGGAGTTGTGATAGATAAGTCAAGTATACATTCTCGTATCCTGAATTATAGTAAAGGTCCTGCGGTATGGGGCCCAAGAGCTCAGGCTGATAGAGCTTTATATAGGCAAAATATGCAAGATATTATTTTAAATTATCAAAATCTTGAAGTTTTAGAAGATTCAGTCCAAAGTTTGATAATAGAAAGTAATGTATTGTGTGGAATTATTGCTGAAAGGATAGGGAAAATAAATGTAAAAAAAGTAATTTTGACTGCTGGAACTTTTTTAAGGGGAGTCATGCATATAGGTACTAAGCAAATTCCAGCTGGTAGAATTAATGAAAAACCGTCTTTAGGATTATCTGAAATCTTATTAAAATATAATTTTAAGTTAAGTAGAATGAAAACAGGTGCTCCGCCAAGACTGGATTGTAATAGTATTAATTGGCAAACTTTGGAGAGGCATGTAGGGGATAATCCTCCACAACCTTTTTCCTTTTTACATAAGAAAATTATGGTGCCTCAAGTGGACTGTTATATTACCCATACTAATCAAGTAACTCATGATCTGGTATCTCAAAATATTAATAAATCGGCTGTTTATGCTGGTAATATGAAGGGAAAAGGTCCAAGATATTGTCCTTCAATAGAGGAGAAAGTTGTCAAATTTCCTGAGCGTAAGCAACATCAGATATTTTTAGAACCAGAAGGGCTAAAAAGTAATGTTGTTTACCCAAATGGTATTGGCATGTCCTTACCGCAGGAAATTCAAGAAGTGGTGATAAGATCAGTGAAAGGTTTAGAGCAGACAAAAATATTGCAATATGGTTATAAGATTGAGTATGATTATGTTGATCCTAGAGAGCTTTATTGTACATTAGAAACTAAAAAAATATCTGGGTTGTATTTTGCTGGGCAAATAAATGGTAGTACAGGATATGAAGAAGCAGGAGGACAAGGGCTGATTGCTGGTACTAATGCTGCGCTTTCGTTATGTGCATCCGGAAAGAATTTTATTGTTGGTAGGTCAGAGAGTTACATAGGAGTTATGATTGATGATTTAACAATAATGGGAACGAATGATGAGCCTTACAGGATGTTTACCTCACGCTCAGAATATCGATTGAGTTTACGTTCAGATAATGCTGATATGAGGCTTACTGAGAAAGGTTATAGTTATGGTTTAGTATCAGAACAGAGGTTTAGGTTATTGCAGGAAAAAAAATCTCAGATTGAAAAATTGAAATTAGGATTAAATGAAAGAGTAGTTACACCTAATGAATTAAAAAAGTGTGGGATAAGTATTTCACAGGATGGAGTAAAGAGAAATTATTTAGAGTTGCTAGGGTACCATGGAATAACATTACAAACGTTGGAAAAATTAGCTGGAGAAAATTTATCAGTTGATTATTCTCATGAAGTTCGTCAGCAAGTCGAAATAGAAGCTATGTACAAGCCGTATTTGAATAGACAGAAAGCTGATATTAAGTTATTTCGTGAAGAAGAAAATATTGTCATTCCAGATTATATTGATTATTTTCTTCTGAAGAGTCTTTCCAGTGAAGTAAGAGAAAAGTTGAATTCTATTAAGCCAAAAACTATTGGTGCAGCTAAAAGAATTCCGGGAATTACACCAGCAGCAATAACTTGTATATTGGTGTATTTAAATAAAAGTAAACATGAGTTGCTTGCCTGACACGCACATTACGCCTATATTATGCTTTTTGTATTGCTTCTTATACAATTAATAATTTTGAGGTTATAGTATGGATTTAATTAAATTGTTTACAAGTGATGAGTTATTGAAGTTGAAAAAGTTGTTTACAGAGGAAGAGTTGAGGAAATTTGTTATTATTTGGAGTAATATCTATCCTGAAAAGGGAGAGTCTGAAGAATATAAATCTTTATGCGTACATTTTATTCAATGTTGTGTTGTAGAGTTGTGTAAAAAAAAGATTTTAATGATGCAAAGAATTTATTAGCTGTTGTGGTGCCGAAGGAGAAATTTCTCTTCTGGACAGATATCATGAAAAGAGCAGTTAAATTGTGTACGGGAAGAGAAGTTTTAGAGATTCGGATATTAGATATGCAAAAACAAGGATTTTTTACGAAGGCAGTTATTTTTTTGAGGATACTTCAAGAACATTATTTAAATGGCTTTGAAGCTTATAAGAAGTTTTTTTTGGCAGCAAATCAAAGGTGTGAAGCACAACAAATGTTAGGTTTTACTGTATTGGATTTGCAAGAACAAATTTCTATGAAGATGCTTTTCGTGTTGGAAAATATAGTGGCTATGCGTAGTTGCAAGGGCTATGAAGAGTATAGTTATTGTATTTATTGTTTAATTACACGGACTTTGAAGGCATTAAAGGCAGAATTTGAAAGAGAAACAGTGAACAGTAGTATTGATTTTGCAAAGGCAGAATATGTGTTTAATCGAGAAGCTATGGAGGTAAGTGAAATTTTAAAAGCAAATCGGGAAATAATTGGTGTGTAAAAAAGAGAGGAATGTTATTTTTTTTAAACACGTTTCCTGCGGTTCTTCTATTGAGAATGCACAGATGTAACTGTGTATTATCAGCTGGTTATTAAGTACAAACTATGGAAGTATCATTATATCTTCTATTAGAAAATTTAGATTTGTTCTTCCTTGCCAATAATTGATTTTTATTTTTCCTAAAATCTTTTTAGTCATATTATTTGTTAGTGCTTCTTCTAGCATAGTATTGGCTGCATTAAATGCTATTGCTCGAATTGTTTTACCAGAAACCTTATCTTTAATAATACAGCGTATATGTTTATCTTTTATTATATTAACTTCATTTACTGTAATGTTTTGTAGAACAAGCTTGGGATCAGGGTTGCCAACTCCGAATGGAGCTAATTTTTGTAAGTCGGACCAAAGCTTCATGTTAATTAATTCAGGTGAAGCGATTGCATCGATTTTTGTAATATTTTGAATTTCAATACTTGCAATACTGCTATTGAGAAAGAAAGATAGCTTTTCAATTTTGTTTTCATATATAGAAAAACCTGCAGCCATTTTATGGCCACCACCTTCAATAATTAAACCTTGTAATTTTGCTGTTAAAACTAAAGCGCCAATATCTATTTCTGTGACTGATCTACAACTTGCTTTACCTATTCCATCTTGAATGGTTATAACAATCACTGGTAAATAGAAATGATCTTTTACCCTATTAGCTATTAATCCTATTATTCCAGGGTGCCATTTGTTACTTGTAAGTATAATGATTTTTTGTTTTTCCACTTTCGTTATGTTTATGGCTTCTTCAACAGCTCTTTTTTCTAGATCTTGCCTTTCTTTATTATATTGAATAAGTTTTTCCGCGATTTCTTGTGCTTGTACTTCATTGTTTGTTGAGAGTAAGTTTGCTCCTAAATCAGATCTACCAATTCTACCACCAGCATTTATATTAGGACCAATCAAAAATCCAAGATGATAGCTTGTAAGAGGTTCATATATTTCTAGCAAATCAGCCAAAGTTCTAATTCCAATATTTTGTCTTTTTGATATGATTTTTAGCCCTTGTGCCACAAAAACTCTGTTTAAGTTCTTTAATGGCATTACATCACAAACAGTGCCCAGAGCAACTAAATCCAGATAGTTATATAAATTAGGTTCTTCAATAGAAGAAAAAAAAGCTTGTTCACGTAATGTTTTATTAAGAGCAATGAGAAATAAAAAAGCCACTCCAACTGCTGCTATTTCCCTATGCTCAAAATTTTCATCAAGGCGGTTCGGGTTAATAATAGCACATGCTTCTGGTAAAATTTCTCCTCCTAAGTGGTGGTCTACTATTATAACATCTAGTCCTATTTTTTTTGCTTCTTCTAGTGGTTCATTTGCTACTGTTCCACAATCGACGGTTATGCAAAGGTCAAATCCTTTTTCTTTTAGTTTTTGCAATGCGCTTGTACTAGGTCCATAACCTTCTTTTGCTCTATCTGGTATGTATATAGATATTTCTTTGTTTAAATTGGCAAAATATCTCTTTAATAATGCTGAAGAAGCTGCACCATCTACATCATAATCGCCAAAAACAACTATTTTTTCACTTTTTTTTATTGCTTGTATAACGCGTTTTACTGCTTTTTCCATATCTAATAAAGTAAATGGGTTAGGTAGAGAGTTACGCAAAAGTGGATTTAAGAAATTCTCAGACTGGTTATTGAAACCTCGTGCAACCATAATTCTGGAAGCAATTTCTGAGAGTTTATATTTTTGCATGATATATAAGACATCACGATCTTGTGGCAAACTTAAATACCATACTTTTTTACTTATGGATTTTTTTTCTTCTGTTATCTGCATAAAAATTTTTTTACTGCAGCATATCACATCTTCCTGTGTTAAACTTATTTTTATTAGTTAAAGTAGAAAATGAAATATAGTTTATGTATAACTTTAAGTTAATAGAAAATCTAGCACAAAAAAGAATGAATTTCAATGTAAAAATAGAAAAGAATAAACCAAAATATTATGTGTTAGAAATGTTTCCATATCCTTCTGGAAATATACATATGGGACATCTACGGAATTATACAATCGGCGATGTTATAGCTAGGTATAAAATTGCCTGTGGGTATAACGTTTTGCACCCTATAGGTTGGGATGCTTTTGGTTTACCTGCAGAAAATGCAGCTTTGCAAAACAATTTGCATCCTTTGGATTGGACAAGCAAGAATATAGAAAACATGAGACAACAGTTGAAGTCAGTAGGTTTCTTATATGATTGGTCACGTGAAATGAAGACTTGCAGTCCAGAATATTATAAACATGAACAGAGATTTTTTTTGGAGTTCTTAAAAGAAGGTTTAGCCTATAAAAAGGAGAGTTTTGTAAATTGGGACCCAGTTGACAATACTGTTTTGGCCAACGAGCAGGTAATAGATGGTCGAGGTTGGCGCTCTGGAGCTAAGGTAGAACGCAAAAAATTATCACAGTGGTTTCTTAAAATTACTGATTTTTCTCATGATTTGTTAAAAGAATTAGATAATTTGCCAGATTGGCCTGCAAGGGTGCGCGTAATGCAAAACAATTGGATTGGTAGATCCGAGGGTATTACTATAGAGTTTGCTATTGTTAATTCAAAAAAAACTTTAAAGACTTTTACTACTAGAGCAGAAACAATATTTGGAGCATCCTTTTGTGCTATAGCTTGTGATCATCCTATTACTCAAGGATTAACTGATCAGAATATAAAGTCTTTTATTAAAACTAATACGGAAATTACAAACGAAGATTTAGAAAAAGCAGAGAAAATAGGTATAGATACTGGAATTAGAGTTAAACATCCTTTCTTGAAAGAGAGAATTTTGCCGGTTTATATAGCAAATTTTGTTTTAATGGAATATGGTACAGGAGCTGTTTTTTCATGTCCAGCACATGATAAGCGTGATTACGATTTTGCAAAAAAATATGAGTTACCAATCTATCCTGTTATTCAGGCAGAGAAGGAAGGAGTTAAAAGTTATGAGATAAAGGAAGGTGTATTATTCAATTCGCAATTTTTAGATGGTTTAAACGTTATTGGAGCTAGAAAATTGGCATGTGAGAAGTTAGTAGAATCTGGTTATGGCAAAAAAGTGATAAATTACCGTTTGCGTGATTGGGGTATTTCTAGACAAAGATACTGGGGATGTCCAATTCCAATTATACATTGTAAAAAATGTGGAGTTGTTCCTGTTGCAGAAAGTGAATTACCTATAACCTTACCTGAGGATGTTGATTTTAGTAAACCTGGAAATCCACTTGCAAATCATCCTACTTGGCGGTATGTAAAATGTCCCCAGTGCTCACAAGATGCTTTACGTGAAACTGATACATTTGATACATTTTTCGAATCTTCGTGGTACTTTATTGCTTTTTGTGGTTTGGATAAAGAATCTTCAAATTATTTTTTGCCGGTTGATTGCTATATAGGCGGGATAGAACATGCTGTTTTACATCTTTTATATGCACGTTTTTTTACAAAGGCATTGCAAAAGTTAGGTTATGTAAATAATAAAGAGCCTTTCAAAAAATTGATTACTCAAGGGATGATCTGCCATGAAACATATAAGGATAAAAAGGGTAATTTTATCTCTCCTGAAGAAGCAAGGCAATTGCAGCAAAATGGAGAGAAGGTTACTGTAGGGAGGATGGAGAAGATGAGTAAGTCAAAAAAAAATATTGTAAACCCAGCTAGTATTATTGATAAGTATGGCGCTGATGCAGTTAGACTGTTTATGCTTTCTGATGTGCCGCCTGAGAAGGACTTAGAATGGTCAAGTAATGGTTTAGATGGAGCTTGGCGCTGTGTGAATCGAGTTTATAATTTAGTTGATCGTTATTCTAACGAAGGCAGAGTTGCAGATAAAAAGCTCCGTAAAATTTTGCACAAATGCTTGTATGCTTTGACTGACGACTTAGAGCAATGTCGTTTAAATTGTGTTGTGGCAAAATTACACGAAATGATGAATTTATTATATAGCAATGATTCAATCTTGGAAGAAGGTTTGCCAATTTTAATAAGGTGCATTGAGCCATTTATTCCGCATTTAGCTGATTATCTTTGGAAAAATTTGGGAAATAAGAATACGATATCATGTGCACCTTGGCCAGTGCCGGACACGACTTTATTGATTGATGATTTAGTTATTATAGCGCTGCAAATAAATGGAAGATTACGTAAGACAATTGAAGTGCCTATAAACTCTTCTAAAGAAGATTTAGAGAGTTTAGCTTTGAGAGCATTAAAGGAGAGATTGTGTAGTAACACAATTAAGAGAATTATTATTGTACCAAATAAAATTGTAAATGTTGTTACTTGATGACGCTATTTTTACTTATTTTGGGAGGAAAAAGAAGTTTGGCTTTTTAGTCTGTGTTTTACCTGTACTATTTAATGTAATTTCACTAACGATATTTGATTCTTGTTGCGCTTCAGTAAAAGTTTATATTTGAAGGTAATCTACAATTTTCTTTTACCTTTTGCTCCGTTGTGTGTTTGTTATCATATTTATATTGTTCAATTTTATAACAAGCAGTACCAAGAAAAAATGATCAGCAAAAACGCAAAAGAAAGCGTTATTGTATCAATATATGTTTTAGCAAGTTCCCGAAAAATACTTCAACCTTTTTCATCTTCATCTATATTCCTGCTTTTGTTAGTGAATTTGCAATGCTTACAGTTGCTAAGAAAAAAAATTGTTGTTGCAACAAGGTGTATAAGAGCAACTGTATCAAAATAATATTGAGTTTTCTTTGAAAGTTGTAGTTGTATCGTGATGCAATTTTCGATGTTATTGAGGCTGAAGTAGTTTACCTACTGACACAAGCGATACAAAAAACACATAAAGGAACAAAATTTACCTTCTTTTTTTGTGAGCACTCAGACCACTAAAAGGATGAATTGTGGAAAAAAGAATTATGGCTACGAAAAGAAATTGCACGCATGAAATTTATCTTCTTATTCTAATTGTTCTTACTCTAATAGCATAGTTTATGTCTACCAAATCATGGCTAATATGTAGCAACAAACAACATTTTTTTTTAATATTAGTACATTAAGTCTATTTAACAAATAAGCTCAAAGTTTATGTTTGAAAAGATTGCTTCACGAATTGCCAATATACAGGGTTATAAGATTACAGGAGTTGTAACTGCGGTTAAAGGGTTAATGGTAAAATGTGTTGGTATCACAAGTTTTGTTAGTGTTGGCTCACAATGTAAACTGTATACAAGGACACAACAGAAAGCATATGCTGAAGTAATAGCAGTTAATGGAGATGAAGTTTTATTGATGTCGTTTAAGTATTTATCTAATATTGGAGTTGGCTGTAAAGTAGAAATAGTGGCAAAATCTAACGTGGTTTTTCCAGATAAATCTTGGTTGGGAAGGGTTATTGATAGTATGGCTTTACCAATTGACAACAAGGGTGAATTATTTTATGGCAAGAAAAGGTATAATTTATCTTCATCTCCTCCTGCTGCATACGAAAGAAGACTGATTTACGATAAGTTAGATACCGGAGTGAAAGCAATCAATGTATTTACTCCATGCTGTTATGGTCAACGTATGGGGATATTTGCTGGTTCTGGTGTTGGTAAATCTATATTATTATCTATGATCTCTAAGTTTTCTAGTGTAGAGGTTAAAGTGATTTGTTTGGTCGGAGAAAGGGGAAGAGAAGTTCAACAATTTTTACAAGAATATTTGGGTGAAGAGGGTTTAAAAAATGCAATATTAATTGTTGCCACGAGTGATGAATCGGCTCTTATGCGCAAAAGAGCTGCACTGTTAGCTATAACAATATCTGAGTATTTTCGTGACCAAGGTAGGGAAGTTTTGTGTTTGATCGATAGTATAACTAGATTTGCTATGGCTCAACGGGAAATAGGTTTATGTATTGGTGAAGTACAAACAACGAAAGGATATACTCCTACGGTTTTTTCTGAGATGTCTAGGTTATTAGAGAGGGCTGGTTCTGGGGTTGGTGAGCAGGGTAATATTACGGGTCTATTTACCATCCTTGTAGAGGGTGATGATAATAATGAACCTATAGTTGATGCAATTCGCAGTATAGTAGATGGTCACATAATTTTAGATCGTGAAATTGCTGATCGTGGTAGATTTCCTGCAATTAATGTATTGAAGAGTATTTCACGGTTGGTTCCGCAGTGTAATAGTGAAAATGAGAATAAGTTAGTAAACAAGGCTAGAATGTTATTGTCTTTTTATTACGAAATGGAGGATATGATTAAGCTTGGTGCATATCAGAAGTCTAGTAATAAAGAAATCGATCAAGCGATGCACTATTATCCACTACTTGAAGAATTTTTTGCACAAAAAATTAATGAAAAAGTTAGTATTAATGAAAGTTACGAAAAATTAAAATTTATCTTTTGTAATAATTAGGTGGATATGTTCATATCTTTATATTGTTAAATAATAAAGATAGATAAGTTGCTTTTTAATAAGCAGATTTATTTTATTTACATTAAATTTAATAATTTAACATATTGATAATTACCTATATGTAGAATAGTTAGTGAAATTTAATACTAGATATATGTCGTAAGTATGATTCTTCTCAAGAATATTCTGATGGATAAAATAATAAACGAAAAAATCTATTGTACTAAGATTAATCGAGAGATTATAATTCCTGCACTAATAAAGCTATGAAATTTAGGGTTATGGATATTGATATGCGCGACTTTAAGATTTTGAATCAACATTTAATAATAGACGATGATGTATCTGCAATTAAGTGTGCGAATATCCTAATATGGAAGTTGCAAGAACTTGAAAGTTATGCTAACTCTGGTCGATCCATGGGACATTTGTTTAAACAGTTAAGAGATATAATTTTTTGTATATACTATAAGACTGATAAACAATACACAAATTTTTTGCATAATGTTGTTAATTATGTTTTGTTACAAATTTTTAAATATGAAGATTAAGTGCGAATAGCTTCTGGTGCGTATAAAGGTCATCCTATAAAAATTTGTGGTAAAATTAGGCCTACCATGGAGAGTATAAAAAATTTAATTTTTAATATATTAAATCATAATCAAGTTTTTCGTAATCAACTCAAAGGGGGGGTAGTTTTAGATCTTTTTTGTGGTACAGGTGCATATGGCTTGGAGTCTTTGTCAAATGGTGCACAGCATATTTTTATGGTTGATAAGGATATTTCTGCAGCTGCAAAGAATAGTATACCTTTCAAAAAACAAGTTACTTTAATCAAAAAAAACATATGCGCTGGTATGGTATCTGCTATTGCTCCTTGTGACCTCGTATTTCTTGACCCCCCATATATAAATGATGATTATCATTCTATTTTGAGCGATATTGCAAAAAAGGGTTGGGTTAAATTAGGTGCTACTGTTGTATTAGAGTTAAGTGCCAAAAAAAAATATAAAAATTTTCAGGATTATAAATTGCTAGATAAACGTAAGCGTGGTAAAGTAGAAGTTTTAATAGCACGTTTTATGCCTTACGATATCAATGTTTTACGCCGGTTGATCGTGAATGAGTTTGAGGATGCAGAAGTTTCACTTGAAGATATGGTAGGTGATAATGACCATTTTTTTTTGACTGTTATTTCAGATAAATTTAGGAAAAAAAGTATTCTTGAGCAGCATAGGATGGTATATTCTGTTTTAAAGGGTAAGCTTGGTAATGAAATTCATGCGCTAAAGTTAAAGACTATGGTTAAGGAATAGCAATTATGGATACTGTACATGATAAAATAAGGAGAGAAATTTCTGAGAATAAAGTAGTTCTTTTTATGAAAGGAAATAGTGAGAGGCCTTATTGTGGTTTTTCTGCAACTGTAGTGAGCATTCTACAAAAGATAGGAGTTGATTTTAAACATATAGATGTTTTGCAGTCTAATGATTTAAGGCAAGGTATAAAGGAATATTCAAATTGGCCAACTATTCCACAGTTGTATATTGGGGGCGAATTTATAGGTGGTGCAGATATTGTGCAGGACTTATATATGAATGGTGAGTTGAAAAAAATTATTAATGCTATTATGAGCGATGTAGATGTTTAAATAACATGTTACTTTTAGACCCTCTTGTTGAAGGTAAAAGGCCAAACGAAACTAAAGTTGTTGTTGCTATGTCAGGCGGGGTTGATAGTTCGACAGTAGCAGCTATTTTAAAACAACAAAACTATAATGTCATCGGAGTTACGCTGCAGTTATATAACAGTAATCAAGCTGTTAGGAACCATTCTTGTTGTGCTGGACAAGATATTTATGACGCAAAAAGAGTTGCAAGTAAGTTTGATTTTCCACACTATGTCTTAGATTATGAGAGTACATTTAGACAAGAAGTTATAGATGATTTTGTAGATACGTATTTGAAGGGAGAAACACCTATACCATGTGTGCGTTGTAACCAAACAGTTAAATTTAGGGATTTGCTCAAGGTTGCGCATGCTTTTAAAGCAGATGCTTTAGTAACTGGGCATTATATTCAAAGAAAAATGGTTGATGATAAGTGTCAAATGCATATAGCCAAAGATCAACATAAAGACCAAAGTTATTTTTTATTTGCCACTACAATGGAGCAGTTGCAGTTTTTACGTTTTCCGTTAGGTCATATTACTAAAGAAAAAACTAGAGAAATTGCTAAATCGTTTGGTATTGAAATAGCGAATAAACCTGATAGTCAAGATATTTGTTTTGTTCAGGGTGGTTCATATGCGAAATTTGTGCAAAAATTACGTCCTGATTCACTAGAAAAAGGAAAAATATTCCATACAGATGGTACTTTTTTGGGTGAGCATAATGGAATAATAAACTATACGATAGGTCAAAGGCGCGGTTTAGCTATATCTAGTACCAATCCACTTTATGTTATTAAAATAAATCCTGATCTTAATGAAGTTATTGTTGGTCCTAAGGAGGCTTTAGGGATTAGTGTTGTGTATGTGAGCAATATTAATTGGATTATGTGTAAACAAGAACAAATCCAACCAATGGAACTAAAAGTGAAATTACGCTCCAATCAAGAAAGAGTGAAAGCTACTCTTATTCCTGATTATCGATCTGACAATGCGAAAGTTTTATTAAAGGAGCCGCAGTTTGGTATAGCACCTGGTCAAGCATGCGTTTTTTATAAAGATGTTCAAGTTCTGGGTGGTGGTTGGATAAGAAATTATAGTAATAATTTTTAGCATATATTATATAATAATCTTGTGCTTTGAGTTAGATGATAGTAGAATATGAATTGATGAGAATATAATGCATATTCTAATAAAGGAGGGTAATTTATGGGAAAACTAAAATTTTCATTTAGTGCTTCTTGTTTGGTGCGTGAAGTTGTATTCTTTTGTGTCAGTATAAGTACTAGTTCTAGCATTTTAATAGCAAATTTTTTATATGGAAGAAAAATAATAGGTACTAAAAAATTTTTAGCTATAGTAATTTCAGCTCAGTTTTTGATTGCGCTTCTGGTAATAAGAAGTGTTTATGGTAGGTTTATTTCAACGAATAAATCACAAAGTGAAATTCTAGGGCAAGTTGATTTACTTTTAAAGAAAACTCAAGATGGAAACCATTTTTTGCAAGAAATTGATAATTTAGTAGGTGAAAGTTGTGATAATTTTATTGAGAAAAACAGTAAGTTAGTAAGAATTGATTTACCTAAACATAAAGAAGAATCCTTAGTACAAGAGAGTAATGGAAGTTATAAGGAGCAAAAGAAACTAAGTCATGGAAAATTTGTCTTTATTGTTTGTGCTGGTATCTTTGCTCTTGCCGTTACTTCAGCTGTAATTGGTGTTATAGCACCTCTTTTGCTGAAGTGGGAAAAAATAGGTGACTTTACATACCTTGGCATGGTTATAGCTTCTTACTTTTTGTTTACAGTAATTACAACTATTTTTACTTATGACAGGATTGCAAACCGTAAAATAAAAAGACACGTGAGTGAGAAAATAGGAGTGATCGAGAATGGTGTTTCTGAAAAAGCCAGATTTAAAGAAAGTGTTGAGCTAGCTCTAGCTATGATTCGCTACTTAGATGAAATAGAAAGGTCTAGTAAAGATGTTAAGATAAGATCTGTATTGGAGACTTGCTCTGACACTTGTGATGAAGGATTGAAATTTAAAAGAGAAGAATATTATGATTCTGTTATGATTACTTATTTAGTAATGAGATATGGTGAGGATGTAAAAAAACATAGTAATCTTAGCAATTTAGTTAAATATAATAAAAGTTTTAAGAAAAAAGAAAAAGTGGAGGTAGCAGTTAATTTAATATGTGATTCATTAACCTCAGCTTTTAATATATTTTTGAATTTCTTTTATTCTTCATCGAGAATAAGTACTATAGTATTTCTTTGTGCAACTTCTGCTTTAGAGATTGCAGATCTAGTACTAGTTACACGTAGTACTTATGATAGGTTTAGGTCTTTGGCAATAATTCAAGAAGATAATGAAGTATTACGGGAATTATTAAGAGAAAAAGGAGGAAAATTAGAATTAAAAGAGATAAAGAAAAATAATGTTAGAACAGTAATTGATGTGTTTATTGCAATTAAAATTGTTTCTGTAATTGGAGGTATTTCTGTTCCAATGCTTTACAATAGTGCAAAAATTAATACTGCAGTTTATTTAACGTTGACATTTTTCTCGATTTCCTTTGGTGCTTTTGCAATATTTTTGTTAAATATAAATAGAGCAATAGATACTGAAATAAATAATCAAAATTTGGAAATTTTGCAATATTTAAATACAAAAAAGGAACCAGAGCTTTTTCAGGAAATATGTATTGGTGATGCATTGTGCACATTGAGAAAGAAGCTTTGCAAGGAGAATTCTCAACCAAATAACAAGGAGATATACGGTACTCTTGTGGATGGTATACCTAAAGCGGAAGCAGAGCAGATAGCAGCATAGTGAAGCATTATTTATTATTCTACTAATTATTACTGAGTGCTGCTCTCTACTAAAGATTCTACCATTGCATTTATACCTGTCTCTATTTTGCTAAGTGATGGATTTTCTGACATGTATGCAGGAGAGGAAAATATGTTATTGTCATGATCACAATAGTAGTCATCAGCAGTGCAGTCAACGTTTATTCCTCTCAATCCAGCAATTAAATTATCATTATCTTTGCCAATTGTAACCGTAATTTTTGCAAACTTGTTTAACGCAGCGACAACAGCTGCAGATGCTATGCATACAGAACCAATCGGCTTTTTCTTTTGCCAAAAATCAACCAATGCACTTTTTAAATCTGGAATAACAACTGCCTCTTTTCCTTTTGTAAATAAATTTGATAAATTTTTTGCCACTCCATAACCTCCAGGCATCATTACTGCAGAGAAATCATTGGCACTTAACTCATTTAAATTACGCACGGAACATCGAGTAATTCTTGCTGATTCAATCAATACATTGCGTGTTGTATTGTCACTTTTATTTGTTAGATGATTTTCCACAAGACAATCTTTATCTGGTGCAAAAAAATCACACTTTACTCCTAGTCTATTTAGTGCAAGTAGGATAAGTATCGATTCTCCTATCTCTGCTCCATCCAAATAACCACAACCAGAAAGAATAAGCGCTATTTTATTCATTATTTAATTTCCTTAACATATATAAACAACTTAATAGTACACTTAAATAGTATTGGAAGTCTATTATTTTCTATGTTAGTAATATCGTTTTTAGTTAATTTACGGTTTTTCCATGAATAGGGTTGGTATATATCCTGGAACATTTGATCCAATAACTTTTGGTCATATAGATATTATAAAAAGAAGTATGGCTTTAGTTGATATACTTGTTGTAGCTGTTGCAGTTGATACTAACAAATCAGCTCTTTTCTCTCCTTCCTTAAGAACTGCTATGGTTCAAAAAGAAGTTGATAAAATACATTCTGATCAGATAGTTGTGCGCCAATTTTCTGGGTTGTTAGTAAAGTTTGCTGCTAAGAATAAGGCAAATGTAATCTTACGTGGTTTAAGGGCTGTTTCTGATTTTGAGTATGAATTCAAAATGGTATGGGTGAATCATAAACTAGATAATAACATTGAGACTATATTTCTTCCTGCTTCAAAGGATACGCAATTTATATCATCAAATTTTGTCAAGGAAGTAGCAAATTTAGGTGGAAATATAAGGCAGTTTGTTTCTGAAGATGTCATAAAAGAATTTAATAAAATAAATTAGGCAGACACAGTGCTTCTTACATCAGTAACTGAATAAGGTTTGTGAAATAGTAATGATCAAACCAGCATTGTTATGAAGTTCAAAATAGTAACCATTATGGGAAGCTAATCATAAATCGTTTCCAATTTTACATTAATTTTCGCCATGCATAATACATTATGAATCTAGTCAAATGTAGTCTCAATCGTATCAAAAGTTAGGTTGCTATAACCATTTATTTAAGTATTTGCCGAAGAGGAAATCATAGCCAGAATTCCATTTTTCTGCTATGGGAGAAAGTGTCTACTCTTGATGTAAAAGGTTCAAAAGATTGCTCATAAAGATCATACATATGACTCAAATCATGTTCATGAAATTTATCTTTAGAACGATAATAGAAGCTCTCAAGTTCGTCTATAGTCTATATATATGACCAAGCTTCATTATAATTGATGTACTATTACCATAGGTTACAACAATTGTATAAACAAAACATTCTTCTTGTTATGTTGAACATTTAACACTGTTATCAAATGCTTTTACAGTTACTCCAAATTAATTACATACAAAATCATTATTTGTAAAAAACACTACTATTTTTCAAAAATTCATAAAATTTTTTTATACCAATATCTTATAAATATGGTAATTAAATCAAATCTACTATTGTAGGTTTATGGATTTTATTGACTTCCTTATAGGAAGCTGGCTTTATTTAAGGAAGTTAAGTTTGCAATGACAAGTAATAAATAATTATTATTATTAGCTCAGTAAATAGTGGAGTTTTTTTTATTTTTTAATGTTGAGAACTTTATTTTGCACATTATTTTTAGTTGTTGGTTGCTCTACCATTGAAAGGCTGAATAATGTTGGCAAAGAGCCTTCCTTAGAGGAGATATCACTGATTCAGTATGATAATACAGTCAATAATGAAGTTGATTTCAGGTATTATAATTCCTTATGGCAACCTAGCTCTAGATATTTTTTTAAAGATAGTCGTGCTGGTGGTGTTGGTGATATCATTAAAATTAACATTAAGGTTTCAGATAATGCTAAGCTTGAAAATGAAAGCACAAGATCAAGGAAAACTACAGAAAGTTTACCTACACCTAAGGTATTTGGGATAGAAGAAATAATTTCCAATGTTTTACCAACTAGTGGCAAATTGCTTAGTGTTCAGGGTAATAACAGTAATCTTGGTACTGGCAAAATTGATAGAAATGAAAAAATCAGTACTCAAATTGCTGCTTCAGTGATTCGTGTTTTACCTAATGGAAATCTTGTGATCAGAGGTACTCAGGAGATAAGAGTTAATTTTGAGGTAAGACAGATTTATATAGATGGAATAGTAAGGCCTCAAGATATTAGTTCTGATAATACTGTTGAATCATCTAAGGTAGCTGAGCTTAGAGTTTCTTACGGAGGGAAAGGACATTTATCTGATTATCAGCAGCCTCGTTTAGGCACACAATTGGTTGATATTATATCCCCCTTTTAGCCTGTTAGTATATAATAATGGACTGGTTGATTTTTTTATTATGTTCTTTAGATTGAATGTTAAAAGTATGTTAGTTTTATATTTTATTTTTCTATTATATAGTAATAATGTTTTTGCCATGGATATTTATTCAAATTCAGAGGCAGTAATAATCTTTGAAGAAGAAGAGTATGAAAGTCAGATACAAGATCCATTTGAGAAATTTAATCGGATGATATTTGAATTTAACCGCAAGGTATACCAGGAGATTATTTATCCGTTAATGATAAATTTTGCTAATACAAAAAAAGGATTTATACCTGAAACATTAAGAACTTTTTCAGATAATTTAAAAGAGCCAAATAATATATTAAACTCGATTTTACAAGGTAATTTTCAAGTAGCCATAAATTCATTTTGGAGATTTTATATAAATTCAATTTTGGGGTTAGGTGGTTTTTTTGAAATTGCAGAGTCACTTGGAATAAAAAAAGTACGTATGGGTTTTGAAGACACAATGATTTATTATGGCGTAGAGAAAGGGCCTTATTTAATACTACCTTTCCAGTATCCTACTACACTTCGTGGTTTCTTTGCTAGTATCTTAGAAATATTTGTTGATCCATTGTTTTATATAATTAATGATTTTATTGTATCATCTGTTATAAAATTGATTCTTTTAATACCTGAGCGTAGTGAGATTTTAGATTTGTGTTCTGGTATTGATCCATATTCGAAATGGCGTAGTATTTTTTACCAAAGGGAGGGATAATGAAATTTTTTAGTGTTGTATTTTATCTATTGTTATCATCTTCATTATTTGCTTATTCTTCTAATTGCAACAAGCATGTTCAGTTTATAAATGAGCTATATGAGAAATTTGGTGTCATAATGGAAGAGAACAACTTAAAAGAAACAAGAATTGCTGCTATGAAAAAAATTATTGTAAATAACATCGACACTGTTATAGTGGCTGATTTTCTATTACGTGAATATTGGCTAAAAGCTTCACAAGAACAGAAAGATACTTTTATGGATGTTTATACTGACTATGTTGTAATAAATTATTCTTCATATATCGAGCAATATTTTGGTAAAATGGAGATTATTAATGCTAGGGCTATTAGAGAATCACAATGTGTTGTCAATACAAGGGTTATGTATGAGGAAAATCCATTTTATGTTTCATATTTTGTAGCAAATATTGATAATGATTTTTACCTTTATGATATAGCCTTTGAAGGTGTGCGTACTATTGTTACCTATCGCGATGAGTTTAAGTACGTCTTGTCTAAAGTTGGTTTGGATGGTCTAATTGAAAAATTGAGGAAAGATAAATAAACCTTAAGATGTACGTTTATATGCCACACTGGCCTAAACCATTTGGAAGAAGACCGATTAATTATGACTTAGGTAATATCTATGAATTGTTGCATAGGCTAGATAATCCTGAAAATAATATTCCTCCTGTTATACATGTTGCTGGGACAAATGGTAAGGGCTCGACTATAGCTTTTATGAAGCATATTCTGATTGAAGCAGGATATAGAGTCCATGTTTATACCTCTCCTCATTTGCTATACTTTAATGAGAGGATAGTTCTAGCAAATCAAGTTATTTCTAGTGCTTTTTTATATGAAATTCTAGAGGAATGCCGTATTGTGAGCGAGGATATGCAGATTACTTTTTTTGAAGGTACAACAGCAGCAGCTTTTCTAGCTTTTTCAAAAGTAGAAGCAGATATAATTCTTTTGGAAACAGGTTTAGGTGGACGTTTAGATGCTACTAATGTTGTAAAAAAACCTTTATTAAACATAATTACTCCAATTTCACTTGATCATCAAGGGTATTTAGGTAATTCAATTGAAGGTATAGCAAGAGAGAAAGCTGGTATAATAAAAAAAGGTGCTGTCTGTGTTCTTTCGGAACAAAAAGAAAATGTAAGATATCTTCTAGAATATACAGCAATACAAAGACATGCTTCTGTCTATCGAAAAAACTTTGAATGGAATTGTAGGGTTATAGAGGATTACATGTTATTTGAGTCTAATCACGAGATAGTTGAACTTCCTTTGCCTTCATTGCTTGGAGAGCATCAAGTTATAAATGCAGGTACTGCTGTTGCAGCTTTGACTATATTGGCGAATAAATACAATTATAACATTAGTTATGAAAATGTATGCAATGGTCTGCAAAATACGTATTGGCCAGCAAGACTTGAACAGATAACTTCAGGTAAGTTAATTGATTTATTACCGAGCAGAAGCGGTTTTCAAGTTTTCCTTGATGGTGCTCATAATTCTTCTGGAGCTCATGCTATTCTAAAGTGGGCGAGGCTACAAGAAAAAGAAGTATATTTTATTATAGGGTTAACACAAGGCCGTGATGGAAAAGAATTTTTGGAAATTTTGAAACCAGTAATAAAATATTTGTGTTGTATTTGTGTAGAATATGAACCCAGGAGCCAGAATTCTGAATCTATTTTTTTAGCAGCAACTGAGTTATGTATTAATGCAGTAAGATGTGAATCTTTAGTCTCTTCTATAAAAGAGATTACAAAGATAGCTAATAATGGTATTATATTAATATGTGGATCGCTATTTCTAGCCGGTGATGTTATGAAATACAATCAACGTAATTAAAAACATAATCGAGGGGGTCTAACGAGGATTGCCTTGTGTTGTACAAACTTGCCAAACCTTTTAGCAGAATTGTTACCAAATTGTTCGCAAGCAAGACTCATGTCTATTTTACGAC
Source organism: Anaplasmataceae bacterium (assembly GCA_965207045.1). Taxonomy (GTDB): domain Bacteria; phylum Pseudomonadota; class Alphaproteobacteria; order Rickettsiales; family Anaplasmataceae. Next base: position 353,368 of record OZ242261.1, read on the forward strand.
CATCGTCAGAACTTATCTATCAATAATTATTAAACAAAACTTTGTATAATAAAGCTCAATATAGAAAGTTTGACGATGTTGACCAAACTACAGGGACAAGCCATATTCTGAAAGTGGCAAAAAAAAAGCTGGTTGATGTTTTTTAGTCTTGAAAAGTATAGAAGTACAACGATTAGGCATGCATAATAGTAGTACTCCTCTTGTAGTTATGAGATGAGGATTTGCTTTGCTTCATTTAAATCTTGTTGTGAATCAATATAATATTTTTGTTCATCATTATTGCTGCTGCTAATTTTGGTAGATACATGTTGTTGTACATCAACATCAGCATCCTCTTTTTTTTCATCAGCAGAAACACTTTTATTATCATTGTTGTTACTAATTTTGTTGGTTACCTCATGTTCTTTTCTGTGTAGGTGAATTTTATGCGAATTTGCAACAATAGATTTGATAGCTCTGTAAATTATAAATAATGAACAAGCTATACCAACCGTTACCAAAGCGATCTTACTCTCTACTGTCAAGTCATTTTTTTTCGACAAAAATACCAGAGAGCAAGTGACAGCACCAACAATAGCAAAAAATAAAGGCAAACGTTTGCAGCAAGAACGTAAATTTTCATTATGCATATAAAAAGTACCATTAAACATAAATATATATATTTAATATATAAACTAAACCTTTAAGCAAGTCAAGTTGGTTGCTAGCTAATTTAACTGTTAACACCAATTTGCTGTATATGCTTTATATAGTGCGGCCAGGCAATATAAAAAGTTTTTACCTTCAAAGTTTGATATTTTGCATCCAAGTCTCTTATTAATAAATATAACAAATTACCATTCTAGCTAACACCCATTCTATAAATTTCTTGAGAGACTTTTCTTCTGTTAAGACCATTTATTGCTAAGTTTTTCAAAACTTGCTTTTTCTTCTATTGCTTTTGCAACGTTAAACATAACTTCTTCCTGAAATGAATTACTTATCACTTGTAAGCCAAGGGGTAAGCCATCTTTTGATAGCATTGATGGGACGGAAATTGCTGGCAGTCCAGCTAAGTTAACAGGTACTGTAAATATATCATTTATGTACATCATCAATGGGTCTGGCTTCTCATTCATACTAAATGGTTCAGTTGGTGTCGTTGGTGTTAATATTGCATCAACATTTTTAAATGCATCATGAAAATCTTTTGTAATGAGATGCCTGACTAATTGAGCTTTTTTGTAAAAAGATTCATAATGTATTGAAGATAGAACATATGTTCCAATAAGTATCCTTCTTTTTACTTCCTTACCAAAACATTCTGCACGAGTCATCTTATACATCTCATCTATGGTATTTCCTGGAATACGTACTCCATATCTTACTCCATCATATCTTGCTAAATTAGATGAAGCTTCAGCTGGTGCTATGACATAATATGCAGGTAATGCATATTCAGTGTGTGGAAGGCTAATTTCAACTGTCTTAGCTCCTGCTTCTTCTAACCATTTTGCAGACTTGACCCACATATCATTTATTTCGTCTGGTATTCCATCAATCTGATATTCTACTGGTATACCAATACGTTTACCACTTAGATCACTATTTAAATTTACCTTAAAGTTTTCTATGTTTTTTGAAGTCTCATCTTTATTATCGCAGCCACATATACTTTGAAGTAGTAACGCAGCATCTTCTACCGTATTAGCAAAAACACCTGCTTGATCTAGAGAACTTGCAAAAGCTATCATACCCCAACGAGAACAGCGTCCATAGGTAGGCTTTACACCTACTATTCCACAAAAAGAAGCAGGCTGTCTTACTGAACCACCAGTGTCACTTCCCAGGCTACAAGGACATAAGTCATGTGCAACCGCTGCAGCTGAAGCTCCTGACGAACCACCTGGGACTATGTTTTTTTGGATATTATTTTTTAATCCCCATGGATTTTTTGTAGGTCCGAAATAGCTGTTTAAGTTTGCAGAGCCCATGGCAAATTCATCCATATTAGTTTTACCTAGCATGACAGCTCCGCAGTCACGTAATTTTTGAGTAACTGTAGATTCATAATTTGGAATAAAATTGCTGAGCATTTTAGATGAAGCTGTAGTGCGTACATTCTGTGTGCAGAAAACATCTTTAATACCAACTGGTATTCCTGTCATGATACTCATATCACCACTCTTGATTCTTTTATCAGCTTGTTCTGCTCTTTCAATAGCAATTTCAGGTACTTTGGTAATAAATATGTTTAACTTTTCATTTTCTATTCTTTGAAGATATTCTCTAGTTATTTCCACTGATGTTACTTCCTTATTTTTTAATAGAGAGTGCAATTCAGCGATGCTATGTTTCATTTTCAAGTAAGTGGTACAGTAACAGTATGATATTTTGTTATGGTAAGCAATGCAAGGCTTTATTAAATTCTAACTAATGGCTTCTCTGTTTTGGCTATTGTAAGGATATGTACTGACTTTGCTTGACTTTCAAGTAATGTTTTTGTACAAAAATGCAAGGTAGAGCCAGTTGTAACAACATCATCTATTAATAAAATATTTTTGTTTTTAACATTTTTGCCGTCTCTTATTGCAAAAGCATTTTTTACATTAGATAATCTGCTTGCTTTTGATGATAAAGATTGGGGTCTTGTATTTTTTATTCTTAATAAGGATAAATGATCTACATCAATCTTTGCGTATTTTGCTAAGGAATTTGCAAGTAGCGAAGATTGGTTATACCCTCTGTTTAGTAATCTCCATCTGTGTAATGGAACTGGGATTATAATGTCTATATCAGATAAAATGTGATGGCTAATATCAAAGAGCCATTTTCCGTATAGCTTTGCTAGATGCAGTTTATCAGAAAATTTTAAGTCAAAGATAATTTTCTTACTATCTTCATTGTAGAACATTACCGATCTCAGCGTAGAAAACAAGGGAGGATTACAAGTGCATTCAGCGCAAATGAATGTATTAACTACATAATTGTCACTCAATTTGTAGCCGCATCGGTTACAGCAGATACCTTTTATGAAACTGATATTTTTCATACATGCAGAGCATAATATATTATCTCCTTCAGAGGAGCAGATAAGACACTGCAGTGGAAAAATAAAATCTCTAACTTTTAACAAAAACCTTGTTAACATGAAAATTTTATTCTACTAGAATCTTATTGTTTTTTATCTGCTCAGCACGCAAAACATTATCTTGTTCTATAGCACTTATTGATGGATTTGGTTCAATATGAAGCGTGTTATATGCTTTTGTACTGCAAATAGCTAAAACAAGTATAGAAAACAAGGATTGCGAATTATTTTGATCATTACTCATATTATAAATAGTATTGTTATCAATACAAAAAATCAAAATTAATTTTCTATTTTTGAACATATGATTGACTACGTTCCAAATGCTTGATTAGTATAGATTTTTATTTATGTAGAGTTATGTTAAAAAAATTTTTTGGTAAAATAGGAAAATTTGAAATGACTCTGCCATCTATCCTTGATACAGAACAAGATGAAAAAAGTAATAAAATAAAGGATGAATCTTATATTTATAAGGTGCTAGATAAAGCTATAATTATTTTTACTAGCAAAAGTGATGATAAAGATCTTATGAGCATTTTAAAACGTCCTTTGTCGGTTGGCTTAATTGTAATATCATCATTTTTCGGAGCTTTAGGGTTATGGTCTGTGTTAGCACCTATTGAGGGAGCTGTGGTAGCAGATGGACAAGTGCAGTCTTTATCAAATAAGAAAATTGTACAACATTTAGAAGGTGGTGTGATAGAAGAAATTTTGATCAAGGACGGAGAAGTTGTGGAAGAAGGGCAGATCATGATGCGCCTTAAGAATATATCCTCAAAATCGCAAAAGTCAATTTATGAAGATAAATTATATAGCTTGAAAGTTGCTGAAGCAAGATTGATTGCAGAACGAGATAGTGAAGATGAAGTTGAATTTTATATTAATAATGAGAGTGAGGTGCCAAATGTAATTGATAATCAAATGCGTTTATTTAAATCCCGTAAGGATAATATTGATAGCCAAATAAACATATTAAATACTAAGATAAGACAAAGCGAAGAGGAAAAAGAAGGAATAAAAGCGCAGTTGTTGTCTGAAAAGAAGCAATTTGAGTTGGTTAAAGAAGAATTATCAAGCAAGCAAGAACTGTTTAAATTAGGTAGTATCAATAGGCCTACTGTTATTGCACTGGAAAAGCAATTAGCAATATTAACTGGAAAGGTGGCAGAGCATAATACTGTGATAGCAAGAATAGAACAGCAAATTAGTAGTACTAAGTTAGAGATTTTAAGCTTACAAAGTAAATTTCAAAATGAGGTTGTGAATGAACTTAAAGATGTCCAGTTAAGTATCGCAGATTTAGAAGAAAAATTACTTGCTATAGACGATATATTTGAACGGTCTGAAATTAGAGCACCTAAAACAGGTACAGTAACCAATTTACAATATCATACAATTGGTGGTGTTATTGCACCCGGTGCTACAATATTAGAGATTATACCATCTCACGATGATTTAGTTATAGAATCAAAGATTGCGCCTAAAGATATAGATGCTGTTTTATATGCACAGAATAATAGAATAATCACTTTAGACGGTATAACTGGTAATGCAGTAAAAGTGAGGGTCTTAGCCCTAAATTCTAGAAAATTTCCCTTGTTACAAGGCGTCATGACTTATGTTTCAGCTGATGTTGTAACTGACCCAAGGAACTCTATGAGACAGTTCTATACAACAAAAATAAGCATTCCAAAGTCAGAACTTGAACCTCTGACAAGGACAAATATAAAGCTTTATTCTGGCATGCCGGTGGCGGTGTACGTAGTAACTGAATCAAGAACACTATTATCTTATTTATTCTCTCCAATTTCTAGCACATTTGAAAACGCATTTCGTGAGCGTTGATAAAAAAAATTATGTGCACAATTAGTGATTTTAATAATACTTACTGTGGTTGAATAACAGTTCCTTCAGTATTAACGAGGAAAATATTCATATTTTGTTCTTCTGTGTTCATAAATTTTTTTAAATTGGGGATGATGGTTTTAGACATTAAATTAGTATAAAAAGATTAGGAATGTTATATATTCTAAATGATCAATTATGTCCTGAATATCAATAATACTTGCAGTTTTTTTTATTATCGGGTTAGTATTTGTCAACATTTTTATAATATTAGCCAACGATTAGTGTTTTGAGACCTTGAAAATAATTCTTATCATCATTCAATACTTTTGTTATTGTATTTTATAATACAATTGATATTTTTTAGACAACAGTACATAGATAAGAAAGTCACTAATACTAATGTCTTTTAATTTTGTATTTACTAACAAGATTAGATCTTGGCATGAACAATTAAATATCACCACCATGTTCCTTTTTCAAATCTAAGCTTCTCAGCGTTCATTTTTTCATATGAATGGAATCTAGCAAGGAGGAAATTTGCTTATTTGCGAACGCGTTTTCTTTATGATCACTTGCATATCTATGATATCTGTACATCATAATTTCAAAATCAATTCTTGATAATATCATGTATGCAATAAGAAGATAACATTATTACTTTTTCATTATTGCACAACTTTTTCTCTCCATAATTATACCACAAATATTTTGCTTTTGTTGGCAAAAACTTAAAATTTAAAGAATGTTCTTCATCATATATGACTCTAAGATGCATGGAGGTTTATTGCACTGATTAACTCCTCAATTTTCTTTTTTCTGTGTAAAATCCCTTTAGCTGCTTCTGGTTTATTTTTGTATACTGTAAGTGCTAAAGCCCTACTTTGCTATGTGAGGAATTTATTATAAGGATGAGATTTTATTGTTTACCATTTACTTTTCCTTGCAATCTTTCATAAAGTTTTCCAAATGACTCATATTCACTATTAATAAAACGTTCAGCAACAATAAGACTTATAGTGTGGAAGGAATGATATGTCCGTTTAATTTTTTTATAACGATTATTTTATAATGATCAGTAAAGCCGATTCTTGTTCATATTGGTGTGCTCCTTTTTCTAGCAAAAGGGCTATTATATCTATTTTCTCTAATTGTGTGCAAGTATTAACGTTAGCGTAACATTACCACAAACATCTATTCATTTTTCTTTCTTACAGTTACTTCTTCACTGAATCTACATCTCCTTTTGTAATTGCATGTTCCATATTTTTTAACTAATCAAATCAATAGCTCAATGTGTGTATTATTTATAGCTTATATTTTGTTATTACTATTTATGAAGTAAATCAATTTGACTAATTTTGTCTTATTTAATAAACCTACTGCCAGGAGTATCTATTGGTTGCTCTGCTAGATGAGATGGCAAATTACCTTTTTCATAAAGTGAAGCTTTTATTTTTAATAATGAAATAAAATTTTCTGGTAAGCCTTGAATATTATCAGTACTACGGTCTATTAATGCACCGAGTCCAACTACATTAGCATGAAATCGTTCGAGTAGAGAAACAACTTCCAAGAAAGATTTTGCTGTAGTAACTACGTCTTCTATAACTAGAACACTTGTGCCTGGTTCGATGTTAAAACTACGACGAAGCGCAAATTTCCCGTTTACACGTTCGCAGAAAATATATTTACACCCTATCTGACGTGCAACTTCATATCCAGGTACTATTCCTCCAATTGCTGGTGATATAATCATATCAATCCTACTTCTTTTTATTTGGTGTAAGATCTTTCCTACTAATATTTTTATTATTTTAGAAAATGTCAAGGTGTTCTTTGAGATTTGCGCACATTGCACATATTTATCACTATGTAACCCTGAGGATAGGAGAAAATGACCTTCTTGTACTGCTCCTGATAATAAGAATGCATCATAAATTTCGTTTTCTAACATAAAGCTAATCTTACGATAATTATCTGAATTATAATATGATCTATAGTTTTTTAAAAGTGTGATATTCTGATGCAATGGTGATACAAATTTTTATATATGAATAAAAAGCATATAGTTGTTTCAATTCAGGGGCCTACAAATGTTGGTAAATCTAGTCTTATTAATTGTTTTGTAGGAAAGAAGATATCAATTGTTACTCATAAAGTTCAAACAACTCGTTCTGCAATTCGTGGAATTGTTAATCGTGGTGATGTGCAGTTAATTTTTGTGGATACACCAGGTATTTTCTTACCAAAAAATGCTTTAGAGAAAATGATTGTAAAGACAGCATGGAGATCATTGTTAAGTTGTGAAATGTCTATGTTGGTGATTGATTCTAAAAAAGGTATTAGTAAAAATGTAAAAAATATTATAAAGAATATTGAAACTTCTGCGATTGCAGTACTAAATAAGGTTGATTTAGTTGATAAAAGGAATCTGTTGAGTTTAGCAAATGAAATTTATGAGTTGTTCCAGTTTGATAAAATTTTTATGGTTTCAGCTTTAAAAAATGATGGTGTAGATGATATTATTTCGTATTTGACACAAAAGGCAGCAAATGAAAATTGGCTTTATTCTGAAAAGCAAGCTACTGATGCTCCATTGAAATTTATCTTATCTGAAATCACGAGAGAGAAATTATTTTTGCGTATACATAAGGAAGTGCCTTATAAGCTTTTGGTTGAAACTGAGAAGGTGAAAGAGGCTGGGAATCATGAAATTATGGTGTTTCAAGCGATTTATGTATATACACAAAATCATAAAAAAATCATCACAGGTAAAAATGGTTCAACCCTAAAGCATATAGAACAGTTGGTATGTGAGGAGATTTATTGTAGTCTAAAGAGAAAAGCTATTCTTAGGCTATTTATTAAAGTACGAAAGAATTGGATTGGCAATGAACGTATATTCTCACATCTTTATTATTGATTAAATCTATTTAATGTGCTAGAATCCGGCATTTATGAGGGGGTGTAGCTCAGCTGGTTAGAGCGCTGGCCTGTCACGCCTGAGGCCGCGGGTTCAAGTCCCGTCACTCCCGCCATATTGAAAAAATTATAATAAAATCATTGATCTTGTATAGAAGGTTCCTTTGCATAATTCTTTTTTTACTAACAAGGTTTTTTTGCTCTAGTAAAGATTCAAGTAATACTAAGAAACATTGTAGAATCTTTAACTGTGAATAATTGATGTTTTGAGTATATATGTTGTTGCAATAATATTGATGGGAATGGTTAAAGATGTTAGGGCTAATAAAATTGGTATTGCGCTATAATCATTTATATTATTAGCAATGCCGGCAGCAAGTATTGCTACTGGTATAAAAAATGGTAAAGTTATTATCGAAGTAACAGAGGAATGAATGTTTCCTTGTATAGTCAAGGCTGACCCAAATAAGCTGAGTGTGCTAATTAGTGGAATTATCAATATTAATGCTAAACTTAAGTTATAGATTTCTTTAATAGTCATATCCGCTAATATGAGTATTATTGGAGTGAGTGTTGTTATGTTTAATTGATATAGTAGAGAGGTCTTAAAAATTCTTTTGGCAAGGAGAAATTCAACATGGATAGGGTGCAAAAACAGCTGTTCAAGGATCCCATTACATAATTCTTTTTTGAGTAAATTATCTGACAATAAATGAAAAATAACTATTGTGGAGATTATAATTAAATTTGATATTGCTTGTTGTGTTGTTACATAATCCTTTATTAATATAAGAAATAATATAATGACTATAAGCAATAAAAGTGTATTTGATAATATATCATTTTTTTTTGATAATATATTATATGTGAAAAACATGCTTAGTTTTGTTTTTTATAAAGCAATTATTAATATATTAATCATAAAATTAATTATCAGATCATTTATTTAATAAGTATATGGGTAAACATTATCAACCCAAACAAAAAGAAGAATATATGAATGATGCTCAATTGCAATACTTTAAAGAGAAACTTCTTTCTATGAAAAAAGAATATGGCAACATTTCCCTTGCCAGATTTAATGCATTAACTAATAGTGGTAAAGATACTGATGTAATTGATGTCAGTCTAACTGATGCTGATATTTTAAATGAAAACAATCATGCTTATATGCAAAAGGAAATTGATGACGCTTTAGAGAGAATTGAAGATGGAAGCTATGGTTATTGCGAAGATACAGATAAAAAAATTGGGATAAAAAGACTAATAGCAAACCCTGTAGCTAGATATTCTATAACAGCACAAGAAAAATATGACATGCAAAGGGAGATATTATATAAATCGAAACATGATAATTGATAGTAAAGTAACAAGACGAAGCACAGTAGAAAGTTTAGAAGAAGTGCTTTTTGAGGAGTTTAAGGTCTTAGATAAGGGTTTTATACGCGTTATTGATTATATGGGCGATGATAATGCTGTGGTTCAGGCTGCACGTGTTTCTTATGGGAAAGGTACGAAGCATAGTAGTAAGGATCAAGCTTTAATCAATTACCTTATGCGCAACAATCACAGCACTCCTTTTGAAATGTGTGAAATCAAATTACATATAAAACTTCCTATATTTGTTGCTAGGCAGTGGATTAGGCATAGAACAGCTAACATAAATGAGTATTCAGCACGCTACTCTATATTGGATAATGAATTTTATGTTCCTGAGTTGGAGAATATAGCAATTCAATCTTTTTCTAATAATCAAGGTAGAGAAAATGAACCTTTACCATTTGAAATTGCAAAAAAGGTTCAAAATTTGTTAAAGACAGTAGGTAGTAATTGTTATAAAGATTATGAAAATTTTTTAGAGATTGGATTAGCAAGAGAACTGGCAAGAATTAATTTAAGTGTTAATTTTTACACTCAATTGTATTGGAAAATTGATTTGCACAATTTATTACATTTTGTGAAATTGCGCAATGATAGCCATGCTCAATATGAAATACGAAGATATGCTGCACAGATTTTGGAGTTAGTTAAAATATGGGTCCCTAAAGTTTATACTGCATTTATAGAGTATGGTAAGGATTCGGTAAAGATTTCAAAAAGTGGCATTGAGATAATCAAGAAAATGTTACAAGGGAAAGAAGTGAATTATAAGGATTATGGTATAGGGAAAAAAGAATGGGGTGAGATCAGTAATATTTTTGATTTAACAGATTAGTTTAATTAGGAGCTGAAATTGGAGTTCATATAAGAAGCGAGTGTCAAAGAGCAATTGCAAGTAGGAGTATATCTATTCTAAGAAAAACGTATTTATCAGTCCATAAAGAACACGCTTGTACTTACACTACATAGCTTCTTAAGCATAAACGCAAATTGGCTATTTATTAATGCTTTGCCAGCAGATACAAACTAACAATGTTGCAGTAACAAAACGATTATGAGAAGTTGGAAAGCATATTATATAAATTAGAATTAAAAAAATCCATAAAATCCTCTATAGTTGTAGAGTTAGTAGTGATATTTGCTACAAAGTTATCATTCCTGTACCTGTAAGAGTCTGGATCTATTTTTCCACTGTAACCTCTGAAGTGCATTGGGAATATTTTTACCAAAATAAATAATTTCTGAGTCTTTAGAAACTAGGAAAAGTCTTATAGAAGATCTCTTGTTGTGGTTCATAGCTATCCTTAGTACTTACTATACAGTATGAACTATACCACCAACTATTCATGTGCGGTTTATTGAACATATTAGAATAATCTCGGCATTGAACCGCACATAATACCGCTCATAAAAAATCTAAGCGAGAATTATATAAATTACTATCAGATATAATTATTACCTAAAAGAATATATATTTTTTTTAAAAAACCTGCTACTTATAGGTAATGTGGAAACATTAGGGTTATATGTTATGTTGTTGGATGTCAATATTTGATTAGTTAACAGATGTTTTATCTTTTAAAAACTGTAAAAGAAAAGCATGATCTTCTACATAATAATCTGCTATTATTCCATCAGTTCTATTTTTTCCATATAGTATTTTTTGGACTCCAAGCCGTCTTGCGCATTCCATATCTGTTGCATTGTCTCCTATAAAAAAAATGTTACGATGCAATTCAATTGAAGCTTCTTTCAGCGCCATCATTGCTGGCAATACTGAAGGTTTATCATTTTCGCTATCACCTGAACCAATAACAGAAATAAAATATTTTTCGAGTTGTAATTTCTTGACTTCTGCTCTTAAGTCATGGCCAAACTTATTGCTGACTACTACTGTTGGTATATTTTTTTTAAATATAAACTGTAACACTGCTTTTACATTGGCAAATAAACATATACCCCCTGATGGAGAATTCCTAATATTGCGTTCATATATGAGTTTAGCTTCTTGCCATCTGTATTTAAACTCTGTTTTTAAAAATTGATCTCTTGATGAGTAATGTTGCCTGCTATTTATAATTTTTTTGTTTTCTTCAATACTAAATCCCATTTTTGCCAAAGTTTTTTTAAGAGCAAAATCAAGCACAAACTGTGTGTTAACTAAAGTGTTATCCCAATCGAAAATTATAGCTTGTGGTAACATAATACGGATAATAATACATAACAATTTTTTTTAGAGCATAACAAGGACCAAGATTACAGGACCATATATAATCAGAAATAGCAATTATTGCCGAGGAAATTAAAGTTTTACAATTCTGATTATTAATTCCACCAATTGCTACGGCTGGTATCTTACTAATACTTTTCCATTTTTCTAGTATTTTAACATCAGGTCTTCCTACTGCATCAGGCTTGGTTTTAGATAAAAAAAATGACCCAAAAGAAACATAGTGAGCACCTAAATTGACTGCTTTCTTTGCTAAATCAATTCTGTCTTGGCAGCTTATTCCCAAAATCATGTTTTGTGGAATTTGATTTAGAATTTTTTGTGAAATGTCATCTTGTCCTAAATGAATACCGCTACAACTATTTTGGTTATGTAAAGCAATAGCAAGATCAACATAATCGTTAATTATGAACATGACATTATATTTTGAGCATATATCATGTAACATTTTTCCTGTTTCGTAAAGAGAAAGAGAGGGAATTTTTGTGCGAAGTTGAAACGCAAAAATGTACGAAGCATATACAGAAAACAGTACTTCTAAAGATAGTAAAAAATTGTCCAGATTATTAATGCTTTTAGGAGATATTAAGTATATCTTTTTTTTGTTATTCACTGCATAAAGATTTCATATGACGATATGCCTTGGTAAATCCCACTAAAGAATATATATCAGTGGAACATGTATCTTTCATTGAAATTGCAGTCACTATAGCATAATAACTTTTTTTCATATTTGTCACTAGTTCTATATCCGTATCAGTTTCATATGCCCAAGCTTGCTCTTGTTCTACTAAATCTAACGAATATTTTCCTTCGTCTATTTCATCTCTACATTTTCCTTCTTTTGATCTTTCTAAGAGTAGTGTTCTCTTTTTGTTACTATCCTTATCATAAAAAGAAACTTCTGCATTAGTAGCAATTTTGTATTTGTATCCAGGAGTGACGCTCAGCTCATCAATATCTTTGCTGACATGCCTTACCCATAAGTAAGAATTGCCACGTTTACTATAATTACCGCTTTTGTCTATAGGAGAAGATACAATAAAACAAACTTTTTTTCCATCTTCAATTTGTGAATACACCTCCCAATCATCATGTTGTGCAACAAATCTAGCTTTATCATCTGCATAAAGCGTCCCAAAAAAAATAAGAGCAAGAAAAAGAAATAGCTTCATAACTTAATTAAGTGTGAGTTATAATTAGAAAAGGTAACACAATTTGACGCAAAGTAAAAGTTAATTTAATACTTGATTTTAGTGATAGAACTATGTATTGGTAGAGCAAAGAGATGACAAAGGCAGAGCTTATTAAGTCGATAAGCTTATATACTGGTTTTTCACAGGTTGATTCTGGATTGTTATTAGATCAGTTTCTTGAAGCTACTATGGAAATATTAGAAAAAAATAAAATTGTTAAGTTTCGTGGTTTTGGAACTTTCAAGGTGGTTAAAAAAAGTAGTAGAATTGGTAGAAATCCAAAAACTATGAAAGAGTTTGTTATAAGTGAAAGGAATGTTATTTCGTTTAAACCGTCCCGTCAATTAAAGAAGTTGATAAATGAATCAAGAAGAAAGCCTTAAAAATATCAGCATTGTTGCTCAAGAGCTTGGTTTAGCGCAGCATGTGTTGAGGTTTTGGGAACAGGAGTTTTCTGTGATAAAGCCTTTTAAGCGCAAAGGAAGACGCCTTTATAAAACAAGTGATATTGCTTTACTCAAGAAAATAAAAAACCTTTTATATAATGAAGGTTATACTATAAAAGGAGTAAAAAAACTTTTAGACAAAAATCAGGTCAAATCAGATTCTGAAAAAACTTATAGAAATTGCTTAAAGGTGAGTGTATCTGATCTACAGGAGATATACGACTTTATATCCCAAAAATACGGAATGTAGCGCAGCCAGGTAGCGCATCAGTCTGGGGGACTGGGGGGCGTGGGTTCAAATCCCGCCATTCCGACCACAGTTATCTTAATGTGCGTATGTTTTTATAATATAAGTAATTTATAATAATACAATTAAATTGTAATATATATAATTTAATATGATAGAAGTAATAAGTGGAGTAATGTATGCAAGTTAGTTATGTAGGTATTTCTGATGAAAATAAGAAAATTGTATTGGATAGAATGGAAGAGTTAAGCTCTAATCTTTTAGAGGTAAAAAGAAAGCAGGAAGATAATATTACTTCAACTGAAGAAAACTCATTTGACATAAATATTTTACAGAAAAAGAAAGAATCTTTAGAAATTCAGCATAGTGCTACTTTAGAGGAATTGTATGATATCCTTAAAGTAACTATTGAAGCAGACAAATCTGCACTAAGAAAGAGTAAGAGTGAAGATGATAAGGAAAATCTTACTGAAAGAATAGATAAAAATGAAAGAATTTTAAAGGCTGTTGAAGAAGAATGGAGATCAATACTTAAGAGGAATATAGCTGAAAAGGATCAAAGGGCAAAAGTAATCGAGGAAGGTATGAAGGACTTTGTGCTTAAATTCGGTCCTCTGGAGTCTTGGAAAAGTCCATCACTCACGCGTCAAAAGAAAACTTTGGAAGGTTTAAAAAAGAAATTAAAAGAAGAAAGGAAGAAGTTAAATAAATTAACTCCAAGTTTTTTTCAAAGGTTTTTTAAGAAGGCGGCACCAGTAGAGAGTAGTATGGATTCAATACAACTTGATGAGATTAGTAGTGCAAGTGCTGGTATTCATGAGGAAATGAGCATTGAGGAATTAGATGCTAAAATAGAAGACTTAACGAAGAAAGTATATGAGGCAGGATGTAGACAAGAGGAATTAAGGGGGAAAATAAGTGAAAAAAAATCTGAGCTTTCTGAATATGAAAAAGAAAAAGACACTGAAAATGAAAAGGCAATGAAAGTATTGATTGACTTAAAATACGATCAGATTGACTCAGAATACGGTTATTTGATTGAATCTTTAAATCAGTTGATTAAATTGGAAAAAGATCTTGAAAAATGCTGTAGCAAAAAGATTGCTTTATTTGATGAAGCTAAAGAGAAATTGGATAAAGAATCTAGTGAACTTAAGGAAAGTAGGAGTAGATTAATCTCAGATTATTATTTTGGTGTTATAAGGTATGCACTTGATGAATCCGTATTTACTGATGATACTGAATTACGAGATAACTATATAGAAGTTGCACAAAAAATATGTAATGGTTATGACAAAATTGTTGATACTGGTCAGAGTAAAAAAAGTATTATGGATAATATGAAACGGAAGATTTTTTTGTGGTCTAAGGACAAAAGTATTGATGTTACCGATTTTTGTATGAAAGCTGTAAGTATGTTAGCATTATCGCCGGGAGTGTCCATAAAGAAACATTTAGATAATCTGCTAGATAGATATAAATTTAGTCCTGAGGCAAAGCAAAAAATAAAAGATAAATATAGTCAAAGTATTCAGTATAAATTAGAACCACTTTATCTTGAAAAAAAGGGACTTGAAAGTGTTAAAGTAGAAGAGTTTTCTTCAGAAGAATTAGAAAATGAGTTTAAAAATTTAAAGGTGATAAGTGGAGGAGAAGTATTTGATCCTGGAGAAGAAGCAAAGAGATCTTTTATTCCTTATCGTGAACCAGATGAAGGTATAATAATGACTCCTGTTTTGCATTTTAGAATGGGGAAATATGCTGTGGTAGCAGATAAAAGAAATGCCAAAGCAAAAAAAAGCCTTAGGAAGTTGGAAGGCATTAACCGTGAAGATTTCAAAGAAGTTATACAATCCTATATTAATGATTGCATAAATACTGATTGTAGAATTGATGAGGTCTTGGGTGGTGCTAGTATTCCGCTATCGGGGTCACAAAAAGTTGATGAAGAAAATTTCTATGCTTATATAGTTATTTTTGATGACATGGGTGAAGAGGAAAATATCGGTAGAGTAGTGTTAATGAAAGAAGAAGTTTATTATAACTTTATTAGCGAGGTAGAACGCAAAAAGAAGAGTAAATTAGAACTAAGACAAGAGGAACATCAAGATATCATTGTTGGGAAAGGGGCTACAGGTGGTGTGACAATAACTGAGCTTGGTGATAATAGTCTTCCACTTTCGGAAGAAGAAGAAGACAAGACCAAGAGTGAAGAATTAGGTAAGGAAAAAGGAATGAGTGATGAGGAAAGAACTGCTAAATTTATGTCATTATATCAAGATGATGGTGTATGTGATAAACAAGGACAGAAGAGTACGAAACCAGAAGAAGGATCGTTAGGAGTTCATACCGAAGCTTTAATAGAAGAGAGAAGAAGTAGTTCTAATTCTACTGAATCTGATAAGGGAATTGAGATTTCTTGATATTTTAGGTGGTCTTTGTATAGAAGAATCCAGAAGGGATCAATGTAAAGGATGCTATCTTTTTTTCTATATTGTCTTAGGCTTTATTGTAGAAAGTGAATTGGATGTTATTGGAATTGTTAATGAAGATAAGGCATGGGTGCTACATCCGAATTGCTTGTGAAGATAAATTATATGGAGTAACAAGTAGAGAAGAAAAGTAAAGAGCTAAGAAAGATAAAATTGCTAAAATGAGATAAGAAAAAAGTTTATTTGCTGAATAAGTGAGGACTAAAAATTAGTTAGATAAGATACTAGAGTTTTGTGACCTCATTAGCATACTACTTGTAATTGTTTTGTTTGTGAGATATTATTATTTCTCTTCTTTTTTTTTATTCTATATAAAGATATAATGAGGTAATTATGGAATCTAACGAAGTAAAACTTAGTATTAGTGAAGAAAATAAAGACAAGATATTGGACAATTTAAAAAAAATAAACTTAGAAAATAAGATATCGGAAAATTTAAAAAGAATAGGCTTAAAAAGTAAGAGGAGTAACTTGGAAGAGATAATGAATAATTTAGAATATGCTCCTTATTTAAAGGAAGAAATTGCTAAGATTAAAGGTGAAATATATAGATTAAAAGAAAAGAAAGAAGAATTAACTGAAAGTTATATAAAGCATTTAGAAAGTTATATAGAGTTTCTTGAAGATGAGTGTGGAACACGAAGTAGAGAAGCAGATAATATGTTAAAAAATAATTCAAAAAAATTACGGAAAATCTATGAGAAAAAGTTAGAGAAACATTTGGTTGATATGCAGAAAGCCTCAAGTGGATTCAAATTAGCTTCTTATAATGCAAATAATTTTCAAAGAGGTCTTCAACAATCAGAATATGAAAGGGCAAAAAAGGAAGAAGAAAGTGTTAAGGCTAGGTTAAAAAAGTTAGAAAATACAGAAAAAAAGTTAGGTGCAAAAAAAACTAACACGATTGGTTGCTTTTTTAGGATATTTAGACAAAGTAGTGGTTCTAGGAAAGAGGTAGTTGATAGTGCAGAAATGGGGATTTTAGATGAGTCGACAACAAAAGGAGATTTTGGTAATGAGACAATAGAAGAGCTTACTAACAACATAGATAAGTTGGAAAGGAAAATATCAGGATTACAAAAGGAAGAAGACAAATTGATATTAAAAGAAAATATCAGGGTTAATAAGAAAATTTTACTTCAGCATCAGTTAGTACGTTGTGAAAATGAGCTTTCTGATTGTAGTAAGCAAATTCAAGATAGCCTCTTAGAGGGAAAGAAATTAACTAAGAAAATTAGTAAACGTTCTCCTGGTATTAAAAATATAGTACCGAATGATGAGAAAAAAAAATATGAAACTTATGTTGTGAATGAATTAATTAATAACTCTCAACTTTGTACTGAAAGTGAGAAAAAAGATGAACAAGAAAATTATGAGGAAATTATAGAACAATTAAAGATTTTTGGACTTCTTAATTGTTATGCTATTATCCATTCCTTAGGATATAATAATAGAAAATTAGGAAAAGATATTAATTTTTGGAGAAAATCTATATACATGTTGGTATCGCTATGCAATTCTGATATTGCGGTTAAAGATTTTTCTGAAGCACTCTACTATGAATCTGAACTTGAGTATCAAGACAAACAAAAACTAGAGAGGGAATTACTCAAATTAGAAGAAGAGTATAGAGCAAGAAAAAATACTTTGGAATTAGAAAGTGATGTTGTTGAAGAGGCGCGTAGCAGCATGCAAGAAGAGTTAGAAGAAGCTAGTATTGCAAAAGTAGTAGTGCATAGTAGTGAAAAAAGCGAGAAAGCAAGAGCGGATAGAAAAGTAGATAAATTTATTGAAGCAGCAACTCCAAGTGATCAACAGAGACAACATGAAGAGCAGATAGCAGTAGAAGAGGAAAAGCATATAGTAGAAGTTCACATGACAGCAGCTGGTGATGTGTCGTTGGAAAAAAGAGCTTCTGTATCATCTACTACAGAAAGCCTTGGAACAAGTCCTTGAAAATAGAAATTCCTGCAATTCCAGCTATTTGCGCATGTTTTAATCTTTGAAAGTTATTTTTATTTAGGCCTCCAAGTGCATATATGGGAAAATTTATATTGTGTGTGTCCTTCGTAAATCGTAATACACCTATATTTCTTCTGTTTGGGTGTGTTTTCGTGGGGAATACAGGGGAATAAAGTGCTGCATTAAGTTTATTTTGTTTGATTTTTAGAATGTCTTGAATATTATGAGCTGATGCTGTAGTTATCCATTGTGGCATTTTTATAGACCACTTCTTTAATGAATTAAATGATGATATGCTAATGTGAATTCCATCAGCTTTGACTTCTAAAGCTAGTTTTGGGTCTCCTGCAATAAGTAGTTTTGCTTTGTATTTTTTGCATAGCTTTGCTAAATCTTGAGCTATAAGGTATCTTTTTTTATCTCCATAGATGCGTAAAATTATGAGCACATTATTACAAATTTTCAATTTTGGTATGATGTCTTTATAGTATTTATCTTCATTCACTATAAAGATAATTTGTGGTAAGCATAGGTTATTCTTCTTTGCTAACCTAATAATCTGAGTACTTGACATAGCCTTTTTATATCATTTCTTTTATGTGCTACTGTAAAAGAGAATCGAAGTCTCATAGTTGGAACTGTTGGTGGTTTTATAATTTTGACTAAAAATCCTGCTTGAGTTAGCCTGTGCTGTATTAATGTTTCTTGGGTTCGATCTATATTAATAGTTACAATATTGCTTTTTGGTTCTGGTAAACCTAGCTCTTGACAAAAATATTGTGCTTTTTCAATAAGGTTATCAGGAGAATTTTTTACTATGTCTATTGCAACAATAGCACCTGCTATGACCGATATTGGTAATGCAGTTGTGTAAATAAAAGGGCGTGATTTGTTATATAGATATTTTACAACGTTTGAAGAAGAAGCAATATATCCTCCAAGTGATCCTAGTGCTTTTGAAAGAGTACCTACATATATATCAGGTTTACAATTCATGGGTACAATACCAAAACCATGTGCATCATCAATCATTGACCAGCAGTTATACTGCTTTGCAATTCTGACTAACTCTTTTACAGGCGCAACATCACCATCCATACTATAAACGTGATCTGCTAATATTAAACAATTTCTATATAAATGTCTGTTTTCTTTCAATAATTTTTCACAATGGTTGATGTCATTATGCCTAAAACGAATAAATCTTGCCTGTGAAAGAGTTGCGCCATCTATTAAAGATGAATGCACAAGCTTATCAGCAACAATTAGGTCGTATCTACTCATAATTGCTGATATACTTCCTATATTTGCCATATAACCACTAGAAAAAACAATTGAAGATTCTTGATCATTTCTTTTTGCTAGTTTTTCTTCTAATATTCTATAGAGTTCATGGTTCCCAGCGATTAACCTAGATGATCCTGAACCTAGTCCGTATTTTTGTATCGCAGCGACTGCTGACTGTTTGACTATTGGATTATTAGATAGACAAAAATAATCATTACAACTGAAGGAAATATATGGTTTGGAATTTTGATATACTATAGAGTTACCTACTTTTTGGGTAGAATAAAGTTGCCTGAGTATATTTTTGCTTTCTAACAAGTGTAACTCATTTAGTACATAACGATCAAGTAACATGGTCTAAAACGGTTTAACTGTTGCTATAATAACTATCAAACTCATAAGTAATGTTACGATTTCATTTATAACCTTATAAAAAAATGCTGAATGCTTGTTTTTACCATTCACAAGAAGCTTCCTATATCTTGCTAGCAGCATATGGATAACCAGCATAATAAGAACAAGCAAGACTTTGACATGAAACCATCTATGATGAAAATAACTACCTTCAATAGCTAATGCCATCCCAAAAGTAATTGTTGAAATCATTGCAGGGTTGATGATTATTCTTAATAATCGCTTCTCCATAACTTGGAGCATTCTGCACGATTTAGAATCATACTCTACCGATGAGTGATAAGCGTATAAACGTGGTAAATAAAGCATTCCTGCCATCCAAGATATTACTGAAATTATGTGAAAAGCTTCTAACCAGTGATGATAATCCATAATAGAAAATTGTTTACTGGAATAATTTATCAGTGATAATGGCTAGGGTAAATGGCTTACTATATTATTTATTATTTTTTTTGATGTATATATATTACATGAGAATTCGTGCAGTCTCATTATTTATGGAAAAAACAAAATTTAGCTTACATATGATTTCAGATTCTAGTGGGGAGACTCTTCTTTCTGTTGCTAGAGCTTCTCTATCTCACTTTGAGGATATTATAGTTAAAGAATATGTTTGGTCTTTAATTAATACTAAAGATGAAATTGATGATATAGTAAACCGTGTAGCTTCTTACAATCCATCTTTTGTTATATACACAATTGTAGATGATGATTTAAGGGAGTATTTGAAGCAAAAGTGCCAAAGAATAAAAGTGCCATGTATTCCGATTCTTTCTCGTGTAATTAGGGAAATATCTTCTTATTTAGGAGTAAAACCAAATGCTTCAAGGCAGCATTATGAGGTTTTAAGTGATGACTACTATTCTAAAATAGACGCCATGAATTACGTTTTATCTCATGATGATGGTCAGGGTTTATGGGATATTGATGAAGCTAATATAGCTCTTATAGGGGTTTCTCGGACTTCAAAATCGCCAACAAGTATATATTTAGCTTACCGTGGTTATAAAGTATGTAATATTCCTTTTATTGCTGGAGTTGATTTACCTTTAGAACATTTAAATGATAAACTAGTGATTGGTTTGACAATAGATGTAGATCGCCTCATTGAAATAAGGAAAAATAGAGTTATGAGCATGGGGAAATATATGAATGATAACAAATATCTTAACAAAGAGGAAGTTAAAAGGGAATTACTGCTAGCAAAGCGCCTATTTCACAAAAATAAATGGCCTGTTATAGATGTAACAAAAACTTCTGTTGAAGAAATCTCTGCTAGAGTTATACAATATTACTATAAATTTAATAATAAATAAAATGAATTATACTGCTTTAATTGGTAGCGATACTAGAAATTCTCTCTCACCAGCTATTCATTCTTTTTTATTTAAAAAAAGTAACATAAGGGGGCATTATAAAACTTTTAGCGTGGGAAAAAGACAACTTAAAAGTACTGTTAGAGATTTAGTAAATAAAAAATATGTAGGTTTTAATGTAACTAATCCTTATAAAGAAGACATAATTGAATTTTTAGATGAGCTGGATTTGGATGCGCAAAAAATTGGTGCTGTTAACACTGTTCTCATTCAAGATGGTAAATTAATTGGTTACAATACTGATTATTATGGTTTTATTCAAGGAATAAAGTCTCAAATACCTGAATTTGAATTCAAAGATAGTATAGTTTTGTTGCTTGGTGCTGGGGGAGTAGCTAAAGCTGTATTGTATGCACTTAATAAGGAAGATGTACAAAGGATATATTTATATAATCGAACATTTTCAAAGGCAGAAAATTTGTCAAATATATTCAAAAATGTAGTGCCAATTAAACAAATACACGAAGAAAATATATTTTGTAAGTGTGATTTAATTGTAAGTACTTTGCCTTTGACAAAAAAATTTATAGAGCTAAATAACTTGAAAAAAAATTGCGTAGTAAATGACGTAATGTATATCCCTACAAATTTGCTTTTACAGGCTGGTAAGCATGGTATAGGAGGAATGGGAATGCTGATTTGGCAAGCTGAGTTAGCATTTAAAATTTGGTTTAAAAAAAAGATCTAAAAATAGATCAATATAAACTTGTATAATAGTCACAATTATGCTACAAATTTGCTATTAAGATAGAAGCTAAAGATGATTTGTATAAAAGCTGGAAAGCGCTCTGCTAATGGTTCTTATGCGGCTTGCAGTTATCGTAAAGAAGGTATGATACCAGCTAATTTTTATGGAAATAAAATCAAAAATATTAATTTAGTAGTTAGCCAGAAAGAGATAGCTAGTATAAAAAGCAAAAAAGAGTCTTCAATACTTTTTTTGGACATCGAGGGCCAAAAAAGGAAAGTTATATTAAAAGATATTCAGTATCATCCTGTAACCCTTTATCCTTTACATGTTGATTTCTTTGCTGTTAATGATGCAGAAAAAGTGAGATTTAGTATTCCGATAAGATATTTAAATACTGATAAATGTGTTGGTATTAAGCGTGGTGGGTATTTGAATAAAATATACCGCCGCCTCCCGTTAATTTGTCTTCCTGCTCATGCTCCAGAATCTATTGATATTGACACAATGAATTTTAATATTGGTGATGTAGTTAAGGTTGGTGAACTTAATCTATCCGGTAATATTAGGCTTTTACGAAAGAGTGATGTTATTATTTGTAACATAACGGGACGTGCTAAAAAAGAAGAAGTTGATCAGGTTGAAGAAAGTACTGATAAGTAGTGGGCAAAGTCAATTATGTGGTAGGGTTAGGTAACCCTGGTTCCTCTTACAGCCTAACTAGACATAATGTTGGTTTTATGTTACTGGATGCTTTAGCAGATAATTTTTGTTTTTCTTGTTTTTCGAGAAAATTTGGTGGTCTTATTGCAACTGGTTATATTAATGGCAATGAAGTTGTTCTTTTTAAGCCTTATTCATATATGAATAATTCAGGTTTGCCATTGCTAAAATTATTTTCTTTTTATAAAATTAATATTGATAATGTGCTTGTTGTTCATGATGAGCTTGATATTCCCTTTGGCAGTTTAAGAATAAAAAGAGGTGGAGGTAATGCTGGTCATAATGGACTAAAGTCAATCGATAAACATATTAGTAATAATTACTGGCGACTGAGAATTGGTATAGGTAGAAGTTTAGAAATTAGTACTGCGGATTATGTGTTATCAAAATTTAAAAAAGATGAGCCTATTGCTGAACTTTTGGAAAAGATAACAGAACATTTTGCCTTGATTTTTACTGATGATAAGAATTTGATCTTACAAAAAGTATTGCAAAAATCTTGAATACTCCTGCAATTATTTAAACAAATGTTAATGCTACTTTAGAAGATGCTGTGGCTTTTTTTCCACTGTACTAGCATCTGTCAGCTTTGTGCTAAGATTTTTTTCTTCCTCACTTTGCTGATTGTAAAACAGATATTGTTTTAATAGCTTTGGGATAGGCAAACTATCAATAGTATTATTATGAAACAGGTTTTTTTCTTCGATTCTATTATTCGATATACTATTTCTTGTAGTTTCTCGGGCCATTGCATCAAGTCTTTTAACTGTTTTTTTCTCAGTTGTATTGATTGGTTCTAGTACTGGATCTAGATCTGTCAGTCTTCCTCCTGCTGCTAGCATCAACATTATCGTTTTTTCTATGCTACCTTCCTCAATTTTTAAATCTTTTGCAGATAAAGGTAAATTTTTTCTATCTAATTCATATAAGATCGTCTTCTTATCTAATTTATCTTTATACACATTTACAAGTAACTTCAATGCTGTATTACCTTCTTTGTCTTTCACATCCACGTTAGCTCCAGCTTCGATTAGGAGTTCAACTGATTTTGCATCTCCATTCTTAGCTGCATAAATCAATGCTGTCTTACCATATCCGCTTCGCGCATTTACGTCAGCCCCAGCTTTAATTAGGATTTTAACTGCGTTCTCATCTTTATTCTCAGCTGCAATTATCAATGCTGTACGATCTTCTGTGTTCTTCATATTAACGTCAGCTCCAGCTTCGATTAGGATTTTAACTGCGTTCTCATCTTTATTCTCAGCTGCAATTATCAATGCTGTACAACCTTCTTTGTTTTGTGCATTTACTTCAGCTTCCGCTTTGATTAGTTCTTCAGCTATTTCTATATGTTCCTCTGTAATTGCACACATCAATGCTGTTACATCTTTTTCGTTGTGCAAATTTACTTTGGCTCCCTCCTTGAGTAGGGTTTCAACTACTTTTGCATCTCCATTCTTAGCTGCATACATCAATGCTGTCATACCTTCTTTGTCACGCATATTAACGTCAGCTCCAGCTTTAATTAGGTCTTCGACTATTTCTATATGTCCATGTAAAGATGCACACATTAATGCTGTTTTACTTTCTTCGTCTCGCATATTGAGGTCAGCTCCTGCTTTGAGTAGTGCTCTAACTGCTTCTGCAGATCCATTTCTAGCTGCCCAACTTAATGCTGTAAAATTTTTCTCGTTTTTTATATTGATGTCAGCTCCTGCTTTGATTAGCATTTCAACTATGTCTTTATTTCCATAATAAGCTGCATACATCAATGCTGTAAAAGAGTTACTTTTTACATTTACATCAGCTCCTGCTTCGAGTAGTATTTTAACTAAGTTAGCGTTTGTATTTTCATTATAAGTTAACTGTATCAATGCTGTCATACCCATATTGTCTTGCATATTAACGTTAGCTCTTGCTTTGATTAGGGCTTCAACTATGTCTTTATGTCCATAACTAGCTGCATACATCAATGGTGTCCAACCTTCTCCGTCCTGCATATTAACGTCAGCTCTTGCTTTGATTAGTTCTTCAACTGCTTTTGTATGTCCCTCTTTAGCTGCATACATCAATGGTGTTATACCATAGTTATTCTGCATATTAACGTCGGCTCCTTTCTCAAGCATGCTTTTGATCGTATCAATATCGTTTTTTACAATTGCCCTACACAGTTGCGAATAACGATTTTCTATTTCTGGCATTTTCATTGTTATCCCTCAGCATGTTATATAAATAATAGCATATTTTGATATACAAGTCAATACCAAATACTAGTATAAATAATATTTATTATCTTTTGTATAAGTTGTAATCTTCAATCATTGCTGAAAATTTTACAGACATTGCCAATCTTGCACTTTGTGTACACCACCATACAATATTTTATCTTGTTTTATTAATTGTAAAGTTTTTCACAAAAAATCATCTGCACTATTCTCCCGAGTTTAACTACTGGCACCATTTATTATGTTCTTCCTTTATCCATACCTATTTCGACACTTCCTACAATTCCTTTTATCTTTCAGGTAGAGATTAGATGTGTTATCTATTATAATTGATAATTAAAATTTATCTTACTTATGCAAGCAAAGAAATATACTATAAATTGCACTGCTGCCGCCTTTATTACAACATCTATATTTCTTCTTTTTGTTATAGGAGCAACGTATTTGCTAATACAAAAAGGCACACTAACAAATCTAGTAAAGAAATATCTTCAAACCTTATTAAAGCAACAAAAAAATAATTCTTTTTTACTTCTTCTTGTACAACAAGCAGATTCTGTAATAAGTAAAGAGTACTTACTATCCAAAGCAAAAATTTTATTCATAAGTCTAGGAACGATATCAGAATTTCTTATTGCTCTAGTAGCAATCATACTGGCTATCAAGCCTATGTTAAATGAGGAAAAAAAAGAGATAAGAGAGAATGTAAAGCACAGTAAAATCACTTCTCAAGATGTTGCTTTTACTATTTTATCAGTTTTTGCTACCCTATTAGTAATTAGCATTCCTATTGTAGTATTAACTCAACTTATGAATATAAGTATATATAATATGATGAATAATTATCTAAATTCGATTTTCCCAGCTAGACAAAAAAATCCCTTTGCTGAAATATGTAAAGGTATAATAGCATTAACGTTTAAGTCTGAAACAGCAACAGATCCTTTAACTCAACTTAACAACAAAATTAAAGTTGCATTTTGTATTGCTATAGTAATTTCTTTTTTGGTTATTTTATCTATAATTGCTTATTTATGTTGTAATAATAAAATGTATAATGAAGAATATAATAAAAATGACTCTAATTCCATTGATACAAGATTACAACATAACTCCAATAATCAATTAGCTGGAGGAAATAACCAGGCCATAACCTCTGCTGCATAAGTTCATAACGATAGAAGAAAGGTGCAAAGAAATATTCAATTCATGAAACAGTATGTTGGTAAAGAAGAGGTGGCTCTTGCATATTCAAAAGTTGGCTATGGAGTTAATGTTGTTTTATGTATTCACGGTCTTACTAGAAATAGCAGGGATTTTGATTATTTAACAAAATTTCTTGAAAAGAAGTATACAGTGATATCCATTGATATATTTGGCCATGGTAAAAGTAGTTGGTTAAAAAACACAAAAAAATATAACTATAGCACTTATTGTAGTTCCGTAATAAAACTAATTGATTTTCTTAAAATAAAAAAGGTTAATATAATTGGTACATCAATGGGAGGTATAATTGCGATGTATACAGCTGCATATAATAATACATTAGTCAATAAAATTGTTTTAAATGATGTAGGAGCAGAGATAAATATTGTAGCATTAAAAGAGCTGTCTTTTTATGTAAAAAAATTTCCAAAATTTAAAAACAAAAGTGCAGCAAATTGCTTCTTAAAAAAGTTTTTTTCTCCTCTGAAATTAGAAAATGAAGAACATATTATACATATGGTTGAAAACAGTATTGTTCTTAAAAAAGATGGAAGCTATTATTTAAATCATGATCCAGCTATTGTTGCAAAATTTTTTAAAAGTGTACACAGTTTGGACAATAATGTGGATTTATGGCATATATGGAAAAAAATATCTCAAAGTGTGTTGATTTTACGTGGACAAGAATCAAAATTTTTAACCTATGATACCGTAAAAAAGATGATATCAGACCGAGCTAACGTTCAATTTATAGAATATCCAGATACTGGACACACGCCATCTTTATTAGAGGATATACATGCATACGACATAGTAAGATGGCTGAATATCAAATAGAAATTACGGAGAAAAAGCAAAGATTAGATAAATATATTGCTAGCAAAATTAATCAATTGTCACGGAGCAAAGTTCAGAAATTAATTAAATCTGGTTATGTTACTTCTCTTGTAGATAAAAAAAAGATATATGTAGCACGAACAGCAAGAGTAGGGGAAATATATAAAATAATTATAGCCGACACCAGCTGTAATCCTTGTCTTTCACAATGTAAAAATCTTGACGTTTTGTATGAAGATAAATATTTTGCAGTGATAAATAAGCCACCTGGGCTAACAGTTCATAGTGGTATAGGTACGAAAAATGATACTTTGGTTAATATATTACTAAAACTTTATGGAACTAGAAATTTATCAAGCAAAGAAAATAGACCAGGCATAGTACATAGATTAGATAAAGACACTAGTGGTTTAATGCTTATTGCAAAGGATAATATAACACATTCAAAATTGGCTGAAGCTATTTCTCTTCGTAAAATAAGCAGGAAATACATTACAGTTGTTAAAGGAGTACCAAAAGTTCCATCTGGGAAGATTAACGCTAATATTGCTCCATATCCAAAAGACCGGAAAAAAATGCACATATCGAAAAATGGCGGTAAAAGTGCCATAACACACTATAATTTGGTGCGTAAAATAAATGATAAGTATAGTGTTATACAGTGTATGTTAGAAACAGGGAGAACTCACCAAATAAGAGTCCACATGAAGCATATGGGTTATCCTATTATAGGTGATGTTCTATATGGAAAGGCAAGCCCTTTTATTAAAAGACAAGCATTGCATGCGTATGAAATAAAATTTCTGCACCCATACACTAAAGAAAAATTGCTAATCCAGATAGAAATGCCAGAAGATATTGGTAATTTAGTTGCTAACCTTCAGATTGATACTTGAGAAGATGCTTGGCATATTTGACAAAAAAATGTCCTACGTCCGGATTGCAATGCTCTTTTAATATTGTTATTACAAACGTTACACTTTTCCTGTTTGTAAACCTGTAATTTATGTTGAAAATAACCAGCATCACTATGTGGATTACGATAATCTTTTAATGTTGTTCCTCCAGCAACAATTGCTTTTTTTAATACTCGTTTTATAGCGGATACCAAAATTTCGCACTCAATATCTGATAAAGAATTTGCCTTTCTAAAAGGCGATATTCTTGCCTCAAAAAGTGCTTCAGATGCATATATATTACCAATTCCAGCAATTATTTTTCCATTTATTAGAGCATTTTTTATTTCTGTAGTGTGCTTTTTTAAACTGTTGAATAGGTCAAATCCGCTATAATTTACATCTAGTGGTTCAGGTCCTAAATGAGAAAAAAATTTTTCTACATTACGCGTTGTAAATGTAAACCCAAACCTTCTTATATCATTAAATACTAATCTATCCCCGTCTTCTAAATGAAAAGTTACATGATCATGCTTATTGGATTCATGATTATATAGTAATTTCCCTGTCATTCCTAGATGAATAACCAAAAATGTACCGTTATTCATCTTAATAACGATATACTTTGCTCTTCTATAAACATTTAATATAACAAGATTCGATAAGAGATAAGAAAAATCTTCAGAAATGGGAATGCGTAAATCATTCCTATCTACCTGCACAGAAATTAATTTACGATTAATTAAGACTTTTTTAAGGCAGGAACAGATTGTTTCAACTTCTGGAAGTTCTGGCACTTTCTTTCCTTTCTTCTTAATAAATTCTTTTTTAGTTGCTCAGTAACTTTTTTCTTATTTATCATAGAAATGGTGGGTGATGAGGGGCTCGAACCCCCGACCTCTTCGGTGTAAACGAAATGCTCTACCAGCTGAGCTAAACACCCTACTAAACTTACAGCAGGATTATATTTTAAATATTTATTTCTGTAAAATTATTTTATAAAGACATCTTTATGCTGAAAAATGAACAGAAGAAACGCATAATAAATAGATTAATGTTTTTAAAATCATAAAAATATATACAAATCTTATTTATTTGCTTTAATTCTTTATATGTAATAATCGACATTTTAATCAATAAATTGTACTACAAATACTGCCATAACATATTTAGAAAAGTGTACAGGGAAAGCTGTGAAATCTATATTTATGGCAAGACTTGCAAGTAGTAATAAATTTGTTCATGCTGATGTGAAGAAGTTGCTGAAAGATTAATTGCTTCGGCTCTGTCAACTAGTCTTATCATTTACGCAAGTCGCAAGAAGCTTATTGAAAGTAACCGATTTTCATACGAAACTATTAGAGCATAATATGGAGTTATCAGTTCAATCTAACAGTATGGTACTATGTCAAATAGCGAAAGAGAAGCTTTGAATATCGAATTTCTTAGTGGAACTACCCAACTATATACTAATAATTTTGAATACAACAGTATTATAACTCTAAACGGTAACTATTCTGCTTCTAGCAACATTAGGTAAACATCAAGGTCAAGATATTGTGTACAATAATGTATAGTATTATTGATATTAATCAAATATTTACAAAAGTAAGTTTTGGAAAAATAATATTTTTGTCACCGCCTCAGCAGCTGAAGCAGAAGAAAATATGTGTAAGTCAAGTAGGATAGAGTAACATGTGATTTGACTGGTATAATGGAGACGTATTGATTATAAATAAGATTAACTGCTTGAGTTAGATTTAGCCAAACCATCACAGATTAGACGGCAGAGTTTGGTTTTGCTGATTTTAGTACTCTTGCTAACTTACTTAACATATCAAATTTTAATGAAACAACAGAAGCTTCTTATAATATTAATGGTAATATTAGAAGTAAAATACAATCAAGTGGGTTTTCAAGATAATAACTTCTTAATACATATTAGAATTGCTGCTAATGCAATTAACCAAAAATTCGATCTAGATTGTGGTAGAGACTTGAGAGAACATTCAAGCATTTGTAATGCGATTTGATAATAGTACTAATTATGCTAGTGGTAATATTATTAATTTAAATTGTGCAGAATTTAGGTTTTTTTAGACCCAGTAAATCCAATACTATTATGTACTGACGTTGTATTTGTTAGTACTATTGAAGCCAACAATGCAAAATTTGATTTACACTATTAACACGGTCAATATAAATGCTTTGAGTTTCAACGTATATGTTAGTGTCAGGCTACACTGTTATAGATAGTGTTACTCTTGATAGTACTTCCAAAGTTTACACAATTGAAGGTGTTGTAACTAGAATTGATCTTGCTTCTAGCGAAGAAGCATTGGATGGAACAGAAATAAGAAAGAAATGATGAACTTACCTTTTTTTATATAGGCGGGTTTGAAGGCTTTGAAATAGTGTTTAAAAAAGAGAAGGATGAGGTACAGAATGCAATAAAGCCAATTTTCTATCCACTTTAAATCATGAAATGTACAAAAGTAAACATATTACCTTTGTAGGTAATGAGTAATAGTATAATAGTAATACAAATTAACAATCATTTCTACTAGTCACGATAACTTTCATAATTAAAAACAGTATATTAATTGTTGAGCTTGTTTCATGTAATACAACCGCATAAAATTCTTCATACACATGGTCTGGTTAAGTGCTGAATATTTCATTAAACACTTTTTATGTTTTGAAGATAAAGTATTGCAATATATATATTTGAGAAATAAGAATGACAGAAGAGTTCATCGATATATCTTTGACTTATCTAAACTAAAGTGCATAATAGCTATGACTATCAGCCTGAACATATTCCAAATGAATATGTGAGTTAAATAGTTGACACATTTGGGAAGTTGATCACTTTGCGCCTCATTTTAGGATAAATAAAACAACTTGTAATACTGGTAGGTATTTTCGGGAGTATAAGATTATAAACTGTATTCAAAAGATGCTTTGGTCAGATTTTAATACTATATTATCTAGTTCATATAATATCTCAGGAAACAAATGACCTTGACTAATATAGATAGTGTTATGTCATTAAGTAGATCTGTAATTTTTTCAATTTGTGGGTATACTCTAACACCAGTATTTACAGACTTAATGATTAACTTAATAGTAGATTAAACAACTTTCAGAAATGAAGCTACTAAAACTGGATTAATATGTATGACTCAAAGAAGTTACCAAATTTGAATGGAGTATAACTGAAAAAATTTTCTGATCATTCAGAGGCTCAAGCAAATGCTCGTAGTAGTACAAGAAATGCATTATTACTTTTTATGATCAATAAAAAAGGTTAGATATGCAAACTCTGAAGGATTAAAAGAAAAGGTTTGATATTATAGGATTTAGTTGGCGATTTTAAAATGGATCATTCGTTGAGGGCTCTTTAGTTTACGCAGTAGTAAATACTCCGTTAGGCGATGACAACTAAGATAACTTAACTATCCAAGGTGTAGGGCCATTTGTTACTGTAGTTTTAGTACTAATGCTACTATTGTCACATAAAATTGCATAATTTATCTGATTAATACAAAACATATTACTCAAATATTCACTGCTTTTGAGCAGCCAATATGTAATTTACAGAAACATTATCAGATAGCTCCCAATCTCCATGCAAAATGCTATATTTCATACCTTTAATTTCCTTTACTTTTATATTATTATGAAATAAATAATTCCTCATTTCACTTGGTTTAATAAACTTTCTCCATTCGTGAGTTCTGCGTGGCAGCCAACGTAATATGTATTCTGCAATTATTATAGCTTGTAAATATGATGTTGTTGTACGGTTTATCGTAGACAAAAATATTATCCCTTCTTTTTTTAACAAAGAGGAACACGTAGCAATAAAAGAGTCAATGTCAGCAACATGCTCAACTACTTCCGTACATAAAACTACATCAAATGTTTCTCCATTTTTTACAAAATCTTCAGCATTAATGCATTTATAGCAAATATTTAGATTTTTTTTATGTAATTGTGCAATCTTTATATTCTCTTCTGATGGATCAATACCAGTTACTTGATAACCTTTCTTTGCCATAGATTCTGATAATATTCCACCACCACAACCGATATCTAATATTTTTTTTACTTCTTGGTTATATAAATATTGTGAAATGTACTCTACTCTAAGATAATTAATCTCGTGTAAAAGCCTGAATTTACCATTTTTGTCCCACCATTCATCTGCTATTTTTGAAAATTTTGTAATTTCTTTTTGGTCAAGTGAATTTTGTTTCATATGTTCAAACATAGTTAACAACACCGTAATAAATATAGGACAAAGATGAATCAAATACCAGATGTATATTTTTATAAAAGTATTTACTTTTTATAGGGATATTAATTGAAATATCAAGCCAAAACCATGGTTTTGTCATTGATGAGAGAAGCATTCCAGAATCAGTTGAAGTAACCCATAAATCATTATTTGATGGAGGTGTTGAGTGCATAAAGGTTATTGAAAAAAATATACTATCTGTTCAGTATCACCCAGAAGGTTGTCCTGGTCCTCGTGATTCTATTAGTATTTTTAAAAGTTTTGTGGATGAAATTATTGATTAATAGCTTGCATGTAAAAGCAAAAATAGGTAAATATCTTTGGGAAAAAGTGATACTGCAAACAGTTATAGTAGATGTTGAGATGCTTGTGTGCAATGTAGTAGATTATAATACAGTTGTACTTTACATAAAAGAGTTAGTGAAAATAGAACATAGAGAATTTATTGAAGATCTAGCAAAATATGTTCATAATCAATTAAAACATAGTTTCTTTCCTGAGAAGCTAAAATTAAGAATCAGTAAGCCGAATTGCATAGCAAATGCAGATAGCGCTGCGATTGTAATTGAAGATTAAATCTTATGCGGAGGGAATAAATAATATTCGTATTAATATTTGATATTGACTCGTAATAAAAATATTCTACTCTTTATATATAGTTGTGTATTGAGGTAATAATGGATGGATCGGAAACAGAAGATCGTAATCTTCAATCGTTGATTTATGCAGTTTCAAAAAATGATATTGATACGGTCAAAGCCATGCTTGGTAAAGGAGCTGACGTTAATATGCAGAACGAAGCAGGTTGGACAGCATTGATGTGTGCAGCTGAGAATGGATATGCAAAATCAGTTGAACTCCTAATCGCAGCAGGGGCTGAAGTTAATGTGCAAAACAAAGGAGGTTGGACAGCATTGCTTTATGCAGCTAAGAATGGATATGCAGAAGTATTTGAAATGCTAGTCAAAGAGGGGGCTGAAGTTAATGTGCAGGAAACAGAAGAAGGTATGACAGTATTGATGTATGTAGCTAAGAATGGAGATGCAAAATCAGTTGAACTGCTAATCGCAGCTGGAGCTGACGTAAATGCGCGAGACGAATATGGTATGACAGTATTGATATATGCAGCTAAGAATGGAGATGCAAAATCAGTTGAATTACTAATTAAAGCGGAAGCTGACGTAAATGCGCGAAGCGGATATGGTATGACAGCATTGATGTATGCAGCTAAGAATGGAGATGCAAAATCAGTTGAATTGCTAATTAAAGCGGAAGCTGACGTAAATGCGCGAAGCGGATATGGTATAACAGCATTGATGTATGCAGCTAAGAATGGATATGCAAAATCAGTTGAATTACTAATCGCAGCTGGAGCTGATGCTAATATACAGAACACAGGAGGTGAGACAGCATTGATGTATGCAACTAAGTCAGGTATGACAGCATTGCTTTATGCAGCTAAGAATGGAGATGCAAAATCAGTTGAATTACTAATTAAAGCGGGAGCTGACGTAAATGCGCGAAGCGGATATGGTATAACAGCATTGATGTATGCAGCTAAGAATGGAGATGCAAAATCAGTTGAATTCCTAATCAAAGCGGGAGCTGACGTAAATGCGCGAAACGAATATGATGGTAGGACAGCATTTATGTATGCAACTAAGTCAGGTATGACAGCATTGCTTTATGCAGCTAAGAATGGAGATGCAAAAGTAGTTGAACTCCTAATCGCAGCGGGAGCTGATGTTAATATGCAGGACATAGAAAAAGGTTGGACAGCATTTATGTATGCAGCTAGTCATGGACATAAAGACATAGTTGAAGCTCTAATCGAAGCTGAAGCTGATGTTAATATTCAGGACACAGAAAAAGGTTGGACAGTATTGATGTATGCAGCTGAGAATGGAGATGCAAAAGTGGTTGAACTCCTAATCGCTAAGGCTAAATTAAATGCGCTAAGCAAATGTGGTGGTGAGAAAGCATTGAGGATTGCAGTTAGGTATAGCAATGCAAAAGTGGTTGAACTCCTAATCAAAGCGGGAGCTGACGTAAATGCGCGAAGCCGATATGGTGGGACAGCATTGATGTGTGCAAATACGGTTAAGAATGCAAACATAGTTGAATTACTAATCGAGGCGGGAGCTGGTGTAAATGCGCGAAGCGGATGTGGTATGACAGTATTGATGCATGCAGTTGGAAATAGATGTGCAAACGTAGTTGAACTCCTAATCAAAGCGGGAGCTGAAGTTAATGTGCAACAAAACGAAGTAGGTATGACAGCATTGATGTATGCAGCTAAGCATGGATATAAAAAAGAAGTGGAAACCCTAATCAAAGCGGGAGCTGATGTTAATATGCAGGAAACAGAAAGAGGTTGGACAGCATTGATGTATGCAGTTATGTATGGCAATGCAGAAGCAGTTGAACTGCTAATCGCAGCGAGAGCTGATGTTAATATGCAGAACATAAAAGATTGGACAGCATTGATGTATGCAGCTAATAATAAGAATGGAGATGCAAAATCAGTTGAACTGCTAATTGCAGCGGGAGCTGATGTTAATATGCAGAACATAGAAGATTGGACAGCATTGATGTATGCAGCTAAGAATAAGAATGGGGATGCAAAATCAGTTGAACTGCTAATCGAAGCGGGAGCTGAAGTTAATGTGCAAAACAAAGGAGGTTGGACAGCATTGCTTTATGCAGCTAAGAATGGATATGCAGAAGTATTTGAAATGCTAGTCAAAGAGGGGGCTGAAGTTAATGTGCAGGAAACGGAAGAAGGTATGACAGCATTGCTTTATGCAGCTAAGAATGGATATGCAGAAGTATTTGAAATGCTAATCAAAGAGGGGGCTGAAGTTAATGTGCAAAACAAAGGAGGTTGGACAGCATTGCTTTATGCAGCTAAGAATGGATATGCAGAAGTATTTGAAATGCTAGTCAAAGAGGGGGCTGAAGTTAATGTGCAGGAAACAGAAGAAGGTATGACAGCATTGCTTTATGCAGCTAAGAATGGAGATGTAAAATCAGTTGAAATGCTAATCAAAGAGGGAGCTGACGTAAATGTGCAGAGCAAATATGGTACAGCATTGATGATTGCAGCTAGGCATTGCAATGCAACAGTTGAAATTCTGATCAAAGCTGGAGCTGATGTAAATATGCCAAGAGAAAATTTTAATGAGACAGCATTGATGCATGCAGTTGCGCATGGAAATGAAAACGCAGTTAGAGTCCTAATTGAAGCTGGTGCTGACGTTAATATACAGAGCAAAGAAAAAGGTATGACAGCATTGATGTATGCAGCTAAGAATGGAAATGAAAATGCAGTTAAAATCCTAATCGAAGCGGGAGCTGATGTTAATATGCAGGAAACAGAAGGTATGACAGCATTGATGTTATTAGCGGATGAAGTTTGGAAACGTCGCTTAATCTTAAACATAGTAGATGTAAATGATATCTTACTTAAAGTAGATAAAGCGCATGTATTTAAGAGTTCGTCTGCTAGAAGAAGAAGTTACAGATACGAAGAAGTTAATCAAAATAGCAAAGAAATAGCATTGTTACTATTAGTAGCAGGAAGTAAATTGCTAGACCTAGGGGAATTAATCGAAAAGATTGAAGGCAGTGAAGAAAGAGAAATACAGCTTAAGTCAATTTGTCGTGAAATTATTAGAAATAGCTTATCGAATAATAATCAGGATATAAACTTATTTAATTCTATTCCTAAATTACCTATTCCAAGATTGTTAATGAAATACTTGCTGTACAATCAAGAACTTAAGCTTAAGCCTAGTACAAATCTAGAATCAGCAGATGTTCCTACTAAAGGAGAAGTAGTAGAGGAAGCAGGACCTTCTGCACATTTTCTATGATGAGAGTATCTTATTTATCAGAAAATGTGAAATCTTTATTGCAGCATTTACTAAACTTGATACACTTAGTTTAATGCATAAAACTATACTTTATTTGGAAGATGGAAAGATTTTTGAAGGTAAATCAATTGGAGCATGTGGAATTACTGTAGGTGAAGTGTGTTTTACTACAAGTTTTACAGGTTACCAGCATACTATTACTGATCCTTCATTTGCAGAACAAATAATAACCTTTACTTTTCCACATATAGGTAATGTAGGTGTTAATGATTATGATAATGAAAGAGGTGAGATATTTGCAAAAGGTATAATAATTCGCGAATCTCCTTCTCAGTTTCCATCTCATAGTAGCAGCAAATTGAGCTTGCAAAGTTGGTTAGAAAAGAATAAGATTATTGGAATATGCAACATAGATACAAGGGAATTAACAAAATATCTAAGTGAAAATGGCCCTATGAAGGGTGTGATATATTCTCAAGGTAAGATAGATTATAGTTACATCAAGCAGAAAATTAAATCATTTTTGACGATCAAAAGAAATGAATTAAGTCAAAAAGTAACTGGACGTAATATTCTTACGAAGAATATACAAAAAGAAAATGCCAAAAAAATTGTTATAGTGGATTTTGGCATAAAGGCAGGTATTACTGAGCAATTTGATAATTTTGACATTACAGTTATTCCAGCTACTGAAAATTTTGCTATGCATGCAATCTCAATGCAACCGGCTGGAATTGTTTTATCGAATGGCCCTGGTGATCCTGCAGCAACCGCTGAGTATGCTGTACCTGAAATAAAAAAAATATTGAATACTGACATTTCAATTCTTGCTATATGTTTAGGCCACCAACTTATTGCTATAGCGTTAGGTTGCAAAACTATCAAAATGAAAAATGGTCATAGAGGTTCTAATCATCCTGTCATTAATTTAAAAACAAAAAAAATTGAAATATCAAGCCAAAACCATGGTTTTGTCATTGATGAGAGAAGCATTCCAGAATCAGTTGAAGTAACCCATAAATCATTATTTGATGGAGGTGTTGAGTGCATAAAGGTTATTGAAAAAAATATACTATCTGTTCAGTATCACCCAGAAGGTTGTCCTGGTCCTCGTGATTCTATTAGTATTTTTAAAAGTTTTGTGGATGAAATTATTGATTAATAGCTTGCATGTAAAAGCAAAAATAGGTAAATATCTTTGGGAAAAAGTGATACTGCAAACAGTTATAGTAGATGTTGAGATGCTTGTGTGCAATGTAGTAGATTATAATACAGTTGTACTTTACATAAAAGAGTTAGTGAAAATAGAACATAGAGAATTTATTGAAGATCTAGCAAAATATGTTCATAATCAATTAAAACATAGTTTCTTTCCTGAGAAGCTAAAATTAAGAATCAGTAAGCCGAATTGCATAGCAAATGCAGATAGCGCTGCGATTGTAATTGAAGATTAAATCTTATGCGGAGGGAATAAATAATATTCGTATTAATATTTGATATTGACTCGTAATAAAAATATTCTACTCTTTATATATAGTTGTGTATTGAGGTAATAATGGATGGATCGGAAACAGAAGATCGTAATCTTCAATCGTTGATTTATGCAGTTTCAAAAAATGATATTGATACGGTCAAAGCCATGCTTGGTAAAGGAGCTGACGTTAATATGCAGAACGAAGCAGGTTGGACAGCATTGATGTGTGCAGCTGAGAATGGATATGCAAAATCAGTTGAACTCCTAATCGCAGCAGGGGCTGAAGTTAATGTGCAAAACAAAGGAGGTTGGACAGCATTGCTTTATGCAGCTAAGAATGGATATGCAGAAGTATTTGAAATGCTAGTCAAAGAGGGGGCTGAAGTTAATGTGCAGGAAACAGAAGAAGGTATGACAGTATTGATGTATGTAGCTAAGAATGGAGATGCAAAATCAGTTGAACTGCTAATCGCAGCTGGAGCTGACGTAAATGCGCGAGACGAATATGGTATGACAGCATTGCTTTATGCAGCTAAGAATGGAGATGCAAAATCAGTTGAACTCCTAATCGCAGCTGGAGCTGACGTAAATGTACGAAGCGGATATGGTATAACATCATTGGTATTTGCAACTATGTTTAAAAATTCGGGTAAAGATGTAACAAGCATAGTTAAAATCTTAATCGAAGCGGGAGCTAATGTAAATGTAAAAAGCAGAACAATAAGTTCTACAGCATTGATTTATGCAGCTGGGAATGGATATGCAAAATCAGTTGAATTACTAATTAAAGCAGGAGCTGATCTAAATGTAAAAAGCGACGCAATAGGTTCTACAGCATTGATTCGTGCAGCTGATAACGGATATGCAAAATCAGTTGAATTACTAATTAAAGCAGGAGCTGATCTAAATGTAAAAAGCGACACAATGGGTTCTACAGCATTGATGCGTGCAGTTGAGAATGGATATGTAGAAGCACTTGAACTCCTAATCAAAGCGGGAGCTGATGTAAATATGAAGGACAAAATGGGTGAGACAGCGTTGACGTATGCAATTAAGAGTGGAAATGCAGAAGCAGTTGAATTACTAATCGAAGCTGGAGCTGACGTAAATGCGCGAAACAAAAGAGATATAACAGCATTGATACTTACAACTATGTTTAAAAATTTGAATAAAGAAGATGTAACAAGCATAGTTAAAATGCTAATCGAAGCTGGAGCTGATGTAAATGCAGAAAACAAAGTAGGTGGGACGGCATTGATGTGTGCAGCTGAGAATGGATATGCAAACGTAGTTGAGATCCTGATTAAAGCGGGAGCTAAAATAGATATGCAAAACAACATAACAGGTTTTACAGCATTGATGTATGCAGCTGGGAATATATGTACAAAAGTAGTTGAAGTCCTAATTGGAGCAGGGGCTGACGTAAATGCACGAAACAAAAGAGGTATGACAGCATTGATGCTTGTGACTACTATGTTTAAAAATCCAAGTGAAGTTGTAACAAGAATAGGAATAGTTAAAAATTCGAGTGAAGATGTAACAAGCATAGTTAAAATGCTAATCGAAGCTGGAGCTGATGTAAATGCAGAAAGCAAAGTAGGTGGGACAGTATTGATGTGTGCAGCTGATAATAGATATGCAAAATCAGTTGAACTCTTAATCGGAGCAGGGGCTGACGTAAATATGCAAAGCACACAAGGTTGGACAGCATTGATGCATGCAGCTGGGAATATATGTACAAAAGTAGTTGAAGTCCTAATTGGAGCAGGGGCTGACGTAAATATGCAAAGCAAACAAGGTTGGACAGCATTGATGCATGCAGCTGAGAATGGATATGCAAAATCAGTTGAATTACTAATTAAAGCAGGAGCTGATGTAAATAGTAACGCAATAGGTGGTTCTACAGCATTGATGTGTGCAGCTAGAAATGGATATGCACACATAGTTAAAATCCTAATCGAAGCGGGAGCTGACGTTGGTATAATAGCATTGATTTCTGCAGCTGAGAATGGATATGCAAACATAGTTAAAATCCTAATCGAAGCGGGAGCTGACGTGAATGCGCGAAAAGACCAATATGATGGTATAACAGCATTGATTTCTGCAGCTGAGAATGGATATGCAAACATAGTTAAAATCCTAATCGAAGCGGGAGCTAAAATAGATATGCAAAATAACGATGGTGTGACAGCATTGATTTCTGCAGCTGAGAATATATATACAAAAGTAGTTAAAGTCCTAATTAAAGCTGGGGCTGACGTAAATATGCAAAGCACACAAGGTTGGACAGCATTGATGTATGCAGCTAAGCAAAAGTGTACTTATGGGAAAAAATTGACGCATGCAGCTCAGCAAAGAATTGCTTTAGTTAAAATCTTGCTTGAAGCAGGAGCTAATATAAATACTAGTAATAAACATGAAAAAACAGCATTGAGGATATGTGCAGAAAGCAAAGATATAAATAATAATAAGATCCTATATGCATTAGATAAAGGAGATTTGGCTATATTTACAGAAAATGCTGAAATTAAGAAAGGTAGCAAAGAAGAAATGGTAATGTTTATGCTAGCAGCAGGAGGAAGATTAATAGATTTAGGTCCAGATCAACCAATCAATAAAACTGAGAAACTTAGGGAAATATCTAGAGAATCTATAAGAAATAGTATATTGAATAATGGAGTCACAAAAAACCTGTTGCATGATAATCCTATTGATAGTTTACCTATTCCAAAGGCATTGAAGAAATATTTATTTTACAATCAGCAAAATGAGGAAAAAGAAGATCCTAGCACAAAGCTGACAGATGCTAATACAGCAGCTTCCCGCAGTAGCATTAACAACTTGGTTTAATAGGGCAAAATTCTTTGTTTAAGTTATAGTAGATTTTTTAGTAAATATTATAAATTATGACACTGCTGTACTATAGAAGAGATAGTAAAAATTGAGAGTGGAGAATTTATTAAAGATTTAATGCAGTGAAAACAGCAATTTTTTGCTTAAGATTTGATGAGATCATGAAAAAAGTAAAGTATGAACATTAATATACTGATCGTTACTTAATCTAAAAATTTTACTGATTTTACATTTACAAAAGTTTTACTAAAGAAAGTTGTTTTTGATGAATTCTACTGTTCGTGTTTGGGAGACAGTTAAGGGTAATTTAGGCAAAAACTATGGGCGCGTAACACCAAATTGATGGGCAAAAAAAAAGTTGATGAAAAATTGCTACATGGTGTGACAGAAGGACATAATTGAGTCTTAACACAATATATAGTTTTAGTTACAAAGAAATTGCTCAATAATGGTTTTGTCATTGAGACTACTTTGTGAATAAAATAACAAATCAACAGAATTTTTAGAGTCTGAATATATTTCAATTTTTTCAATACCACAGAGTTCATTGTGGTCAGCTGCAACTATTACTGGTCTTCGTTTTGCATCAATTATTTCAAGTGTTATTGAAACATCATCTGGTAGTAAGGCACTTTTCCACCGTCTAGGACGAAATATATTAATACCAGTTAAAGCAAAAAATCTAGAAGTAATAGGTAATATAGGTCCTCCAGCAGAAAAATTGTAAGCACTACTACCTAAAGCGGTAGCTAATAGTAAACCATCTCCAATGAGTTGATTTATTCTTATGATATTATTTATTTTAATTTTAATTAATGTAGACTGATATGTATTGCGAAAAACTGAGAGCTCATTTATTGCAATTGCATGATATTCGCAGCCATTGTAATCAGTAGCAATTATTTTAAGTGGTCTTATTTTTGTTGAGTATGCATTCTCTATTACATCAATTAGATTGAGGTTCTTTTTATATTCATTAAGTAAAAAACCTATAGTACCACAGTTAATTCCATATATTGGTATTTTTCTTTTTATATATTTATGTATGCTATGTAGCATGAAACCATCTCCACCAAAAACCAATAATACATCTATTTTTTCATCAGGGTTTTCTTCTGCATTAATTAAGCTACCATACTTACTAAGAACGTCTAATAGTATTTCTTTTGCTTTTTTACTATTTGTGTTTACATAACCAATCTTCTTCATACTTTTTTTTATTAGGAAATGGTATAATAATGTATGTCTTTTTATTTTTAAAGTTTTATTATGCCAGTAATTGAAGGAGCACAAGGACCTAACTTTGGGCAGATACTATCACAACAACAAGCACAAGCCCAACAAGAAGGTGGAAACGAGGAACATAAAAAGGGGTTTGTCAATAACTCAGTTGTTGCTTTTTTATTTAAACCTGTTGATTGTATGTCAGGATTGTTTGGTAATTTACTGCAAGTAAATCAAGCTGTTTTGCAGTCATTAATGATGTCAGGTCTTCTTAGTGTTGCTGGTGCACTTGGGGAAAAGAGTATGTGGGGAGTTGATTTTCTTGGTAAAGTAGCCAAATTCATTTTTGTAGGTTCTCCTGAAGAAGTACCAGGTTTTTCTGCTGGAGGAGAAGGAGCGCCATCTGAATTTCATGCTGAAACTATGGAGCATGGCCAAGCTATGTACGGTGCTGGTGCAGGAGAGATGTCACATGCAGAATATCCAATACAGAGTGGATATTCACCAGATTTTACTCCGCTTCAACAGGATCAGGATTTGTCTCGCGGAACAGCTGCTACATAGCCATAGAAAGCATTTTATCCAAAAAATCTTACTGCGTATAGTCAAAAGAATTTAGGTCTTCTTTTTTGATAGTCACTTTTTTTGTTGTTATCATCGCGTCCATTACTAACACCTCGCATGTTTCTTCTTTTTTTGTGATTTAGTGTTGCTTGCAAGGCAACAGCTCTATTATAATCTCCAGAAAATAGTTTTCCTGACTCTTGATCAACATATTTCATAGAGAGTCTAATACGCTTATCCTTGTCTATAGATAAAATAGCAACTCTTACCCTTTCTCCAACTTTTATGACATCATCTATAGAATGTACGTGTCCATCCTGTATCTCACTAATATGCACCAAACCTTCGTAAGTGTCAGAGATTTTAACGAATGCCCCAAACTCGGCTACACCAACAACTTCACCATCGTACACAATGCCAGTCTTTGGAATTTCTATTATAGAATTTAGCATTCCCATTGCTTTCTTTAGAGACTCACTGCTATCAGATGAAATTAAAACCTTGCCAGTTGAATCTATGTCAATCTTAGATGAACATACTTCACATATATTTTTTATAACTTTTCCACCACTTCCGATAACTTTAGTTATATCTTCCTGATTTATGTTAATAGATGCTATATTAGGGGCATTTTCTTTAAGCTCTTTACGCGATTCTGGTATAGACAACATCATCTTGTCTAGTATATGCATCCTACCACTCTTTGCTTGTGCAAGAGCATTTCTCATCACATCTTCTGTTATTCCAGATATTTTGATATCCATTTGCAAAGCTGTAATACCATCTTTAGTACCTGCAACTTTAAAATCCATATCACCAAAGTGATCTTCTTCACCAGATATGTCAGAAAGAACTACAAAACCATCACTATGCTTTATAAGACCCATAGCAATTCCTGCAACGTGTGACTTAATTGGAACACCAGCTGCCATTAAAGCTAACGATGAAGCACAAACAGTTGCCATAGATGAAGAACCATCCGACTCAGTAATTTCAGAGACAACTCTTACGGTGTAAGGAAAGTTCTCTTTGTTTGTCAAAACTGACTGCAAAGCGTGCCACGCTAATCTTCCATGTCCTATTTCACGTCTCCCAGGTGCTCTCAATGAAGATGCTTCCCCAACTGCGTAGGGCGGGAAATTATAGTGCAGCATAAAATGTTCTCTGCTATTTCCGTCAACACCATCAATTATTTGCTCATCACTATAATCACCTAGAGTTACAACAACCAAAGCTTGTGTATTACCTCTAGTAAACAAAGCTGATCCATGAGCGTTTGGTAATATATCTATAATTATATTAAGCTCTCTTATCTCATCATGTTTCCTACCATCTGACCTTTTTCCGAGTTTTGTTATATTTCCCCTCACAATTTTTTTCTGCAATTCTTGAAACGCTATAGTAGCTTCTGCTAGATCCTCACCTTTTTGCAGAGAAAAGAATTTATCCTTAATCTTAGATAAATATTTAACTCTTTCCTTTTTAGAGACTATTTCGTAAACTTTTATCAACTCATCTTGATAATCTCTAGAGATAGATTCTTGTAATTCTAGATTGCTACCTTTTGTTGCAAAGATTTTTTCTGATTTATCAGAATGATTAGAAAAATCCTCTATAAAAGCAATAACTGGTTGAATATTTTTATGTCCGTACATTATTGCTTTAAGTATTTCCTCTTCACTTAACTCTTTCGCTTCAGATTCAACCATCAATATTGAATCGCTAGTAGCTGCTACTATCAGATCCAATTTGCTACCTTTATCTACTACATTAAGCGTATTGTGACCACTAGCATCACAGCAAATATGTGCAGCAACTACAGGCTTTAAAAATGGTATGTGAGAAATATTTAAAGCAGCTGATGCACCAATTAAAGACGGAATTTCTGGTATTACAGAATCATCATGACTTAGTAATGTGCAGACTAAATGCAAATCATCAGTAAAATCTTGAGGAATTAAAGGCCTTAAGGATCTATCAATAATTCGTGATGCTAAAATTTCACGTTCTGTTGCTTTACCCTCCCTTTTTATAAACCCAGCTGGAATCTTACATCTCGCATAAGACTTGTAAACAAAGTTTACCATCAGAGATACACCGGACCTTTTTTCTTCGTCAGATGAATTCTCGGAAGTAACAGTAACTAAAACTACTGTATTGTTATACTTGACCACAACAGAGCAAGAAGCATGACGAGCTATTCTTCCTGTTTCCAAAGAAACATTAGCATCTCCCCATCTTATGCTCTTTTCTATTATTGTATTAGACATTACTATTTCCTTATTCCTAAACCTTTGATTAAAGTGCTATAATCTTTGAAATTCTTTTCTTTTATATATGCAAGCAGCTTCTTCCTACGACTGACAAGCTTAAGTAATCCATGTTTGCCATGCAAATCTTTCTTAAAAACCTTTAAATGGTCAGTAATGTTATTAATACGCTCAGTTAAAATAGCTACTTGTACATGTAAAGAACCTGTGTCAAATTTGTGTAAGCGATTACTACGTATAATTATGCTTTTTTTTTCGGGACTGACCGACATACCGTACCTTTATTATCAAAAATCAAAAATTAATCATAGTAACTAATACCACAACAGGCTTTCATGTACAATAAGTATTTTGTATTTAATCATTTTTTAAAGAAAAAAACTTTAATTTTGATACTAATTTACAGTATAATTTGGTGATTCTTCCGTAATAAATACATCATGTGTATGACTTTCATGTAAACCTGCCTGCGTTATTCTGATAAATTTACAATTATTTTGCATTGCTGTAATATTACGATTGCCAGTATAACCCATAGAAGATTTCAATCCTCCAATCAATTGATGAATCACGTTTTTTATAGGCCCTTTAAATGGTACTCTTCCTTCAACTCCTTCTGGAACTAATTTACTCTTTTGATTCTGAAAATACCTATCTGCTGAACCTTTAGACATGACACCAATAGAACCCATACCACGATAAGATTTATATGATCTTCCTTGGTATAAGATAATATCCCCTGGGCTTTCATCAGTGGATGCAAAAATAGAGCCGAGCATAACAATATCTGCACCTGAAGCAATAGCTTTTGCGATATCTCCAGAATATTTTATTCCG
Organism: Anaplasmataceae bacterium; assembly: GCA_965207045.1. Lineage (GTDB taxonomy): Bacteria > Pseudomonadota > Alphaproteobacteria > Rickettsiales > Anaplasmataceae. The sequence continues at coordinate 398,216 of OZ242261.1, forward strand.
CCATCTGCAATGAGTTTTTTATTGTATTTTTTACAGATTGTACGCACATCCATTATAGCAGTAATCTGTGGAACACCAACACCAGCAATAATTCTTGTTGTACAAATTGAACCAGGTCCTATACCAACTTTTACTGCACCTACTCCAGCCTTAATTAAAGCTTCTGCCGCGTCTGCAGTTGCTATATTCCCACCAATAATTTCTGTACTTGGGTACAGATATCGTATCTGCTTTATTGTATCTATAACTTTTTGTGAATGCCCATGTGCAGTATCTATTACTATAACATCTGTGTCGTGACTGATTAAAGCTTCTGCTCTTTCAATGCCCTCTTTACCAATTCCAACTGCTGCTGCTACTCTTAATCTACTTTTGTTGTCTTTGCATGCAAGAGGATTTTTATCAAATTTTATTATGTCTTTTACTGTTATTAATCCTATACAATGTGCTTCATTATCTATAACGAGTAGCCTTTCTATCCTATGTTCATGTAGTAAATTTAAGGCATTATCCTTACTAACACCAGGTTTTACTGTAACAAGTTTCTTTGTCATTAAATTGCATACAGGCTGGTTATGGTTTTCTATAAATCGTAAATCTCGGTTAGTCAAAATCCCTACTAATTTTTTTGTTTCATTATCTATCACTGGGATTCCAGAATAATTGTGTTTTTTTTGTAATGATATTGCTTCATGTATTGGTGCATCAGGATTAATTGTTATTGGATTACTAACAATCCAGCTTTCATGTTTTTTAACTACACTAACCTCTTGAGTTTGTGCTTCAATAGAGAGATTTTTATGTATGGTACCTATACCACCTTGTTGTGCAATTGCAATTGCTAACTTTGATTCAGTAACACTATCCATAGCGGCTGACATTAAAGGTATAGATAACTTAATTCTTTCCGTCAAAAAAGTCTCTGTATTTGCTTCATGCGGCAAAACTTCTGAAGCAGATGGAAGCAATAATAGATCGTCAAATGTATACCCTTCTCGTATAGAATTCAACATTAGAAACGTCTCTTTATCTAAATTCTAACCAAAACCATTGTACAGCAATATCTAAATTTTATCAATCTAGAATTTTGTAAAAATTATCTCTGATGTAGCAACATCTACGCCTTCCTTTAAGGAAAAATCGAATTGTGCATGAATCATACTTCTTTCTTGTTGCGGTGATGAAATTTGTGTTAGAATCTTTTTTGCTGATTCTGGAACAAAAGGTTGCATTAATATTCCAATACAACGAATTGCTTCTAGTAAGTTGTACAAAATCTCCCCCATTCTTTTTTTATCTGAATCTTTTAATTTCCATGGTGCTGTTTTATCTATATATTCATTTCCCATAGAAGATATTGCTATTATATTATCAAGTGCTTCATTGAAGTTATTTTTTTCTAAGTTTATACATGCATGCTTAGCATTTTCATATACTTCTGATGAGAACTTTTCTACATCTTTACATCCTTTTGGTATCTTGCCATCAAAATGCTTATTGACCATTGATAAAGTCCTGTGTAGTAAATTACCTATGTTGTTTGCTAAATCAGAATTTATTCGCTGAATTATAGCATTACGGCTGAAATTTCCATCTTTACCAAATGTGACTTCTCTTAATAAAAAATATCTAACACAATCTGCACCAAATTCGTCAATCAAATCTATTGGGTTTATTGTGTTCCCAACTGATTTAGAAATTTTTTCTCCTTCATTTGTCCACCAACCATGCACAAGAATTTGGTGAGGTAAGGAAAGGTTGGCAGCAATTAAAAATGCTGGCCAATACACAGCATGAAAACGTAATATATCTTTCCCAATAACATGTAAAATTTTACTATTGTTCCAATAATCCAAAGCTTTAGTGCTTGGATAGCAAGTTGCAGTTAGATAATTTGATAATGCATCAAACCAAACATACATTACATGTTTTTCATCATCTGGAACCTTTATTCCCCAACTAAAATTAGTGCGTGAAACAGAAATATCTTTTAACCCAGATTCCACAAATGATACAACTTCATTATGATAATGTTTAGGAAAGATAAAATTTGGATGAGTTTTATATAGATTGAGTAATTGATTCTGGAAAGCAGATAATCTAAAGAAATAACTTTCTTCTTCAACCCATTCAACATCTGATCCTGTTGGTGCTTTTGAATTTACTAATTCTTTTTCTTGGTAAAATGCTTCGTCTTGTATTGAATACCAGCCCTTATAAATTCCTTTATATAAAAAATTATTTTTTGCAACATTTTTCCATAAATTTTTTGCTGATTTCTTATGTCTTTCTTCTGTAGTACGGATAAAATCATCATTACTTAAATTTAAGGATGCAGTCAAATCAAGAAAATGTTGACTAATTTTGTCAACAAATTGTTGAGGAGACAAATTATGTTTTTTTGCAGATTTTTTAATTTTTTGGCCGTGTTCGTCTGTTCCTGTCGAAAATTTTACATTTCGACAATTCAACCTATTAAATCTGGAAATAACATCACATATTATACTTGTATAAGCATGTCCAATGTGAGGAATATCATTGACGTAATAGATTGGAGTAGTAATATATAAACTTTTCATAATGAGGTATTGATATCAATTATCAGCGTGTATGTAAAATAAAAACAACTAGGAGATCAAAAATCAAAATCGTGTACACAAATACCTACATGATATGCTTAAGTTTTAGCAATAAGAAGATATAGAGAGTCTCCTATATAACCTTAAGTAGCTTTTAAATTTTTCATTATGAATACTCTTTATTTCTTCTTACATATAACACGTTATTTTCTGGATGATGATGTTTGTTGGTTCTTTATCTTGCTTGCTGCAAATCGGTTATGCATTGACAGTGGTTACCGTAGCAGAATTTTGAACTCTGTTATTAATTATGTAAAAATTCGTTATTATACTGAATGAAAGAAGGTTCGTTTAGTAAAGGATCACATAATTTTGGATTATCATCTATCTGTTTTGGTTGACTATTTTCTGCTTCTTGCTGATACTGGTCATTATGATTTGAAGGCTTTTCTTCTTCTCTTTTATCTGATCTCGAACTATTGCGTTCTGACGAATTAGCTGAAATATTTATGATAGTGAGATGAGCTACTAACATAGTCCAAAAACAAAGTACAAAAGAACATACTAGAGCAATACCAAGATAATTTTCTAATTTTCCGATACTTATGCCTGCAAATTTTTCGACTTTATTAGCCAAATTAATCTTGGCAATATATATTAAAAAAACAAGAAGTGACAAAAATGCAACAGCTGAGGCTACTGATATAATATAATTAATTGTTGCTTTCATTAATTTATTGTTAATCCGCATTTCTTCTTTCAATGTTACACATCGACTTCGATTATCTTTCGCATCTTTTATATTTTTAGCTACAAAAATTGCCCAAGCAACATACACCGGAATTGGAAGTATAACAATTATAACTAATGTTATAACTAATGCTGCTGCTGTCATTATTAAACAACATCGAATATTACAAAATAATTGTTCGAATATTGAAGGAGAACTTTCCCTTTTCTTCGTTGCTTGTCTGTCCATTTTCAATTACCATGACTAAACTTACTTGAATAATTAAGTATACCATATAAATAGTATATATTGTAAAATGCTAATATATTGCAATTTTTATAACTCATAACATATATATGAATGGTTAATTTTGCTTAGTAACAAATATAATGGCACATTAAACGGCTTTACATTGTTTTTCTTATTGTAATAATATGTGAAATGTTTTTTGCAACTAAATGTCGTGTCTGAAATAATAAGAAATATACTAGATAATTATGGCTCCAATAACATAGGAACCAAAAGTAACCTAGCACGTATACTAATGCATGGAAAACTTGGTGGTACAGGTAAGTTATTAATACTACCTGTTGATCAGGGTTTTGAACATGGTCCTGGAAAAAGCTTTTCAGTTAATCCTGAGTCTTATGATCCTAAATACCATTTTCAACTAGCAGTAAATGCTGGTTTAAGCGCTTATGCAGCTCCACTTGGTATGTTAGAAAGTGGTGTTGATTGTTCGCAAATTATGCCTTTGATATTGAAAATGAATAGTTCAAATATTTTATCTTCAGGTGAAGCTGATCAAGCAATTACTGCAAGTGTGAGTGATGCTTTAAAGTTGGGTTGTGTTGCTGTTGGTTTGACTATATATCCTGGTTCAAATAACTATAATGGAATGATTGAAGAAGTTAAAGAGATTATTAAAGAAGCGAAATCTTGTGGTTTAGTTGTTATCTTATGGTCGTATCCACGCGGTGGAGATCTTTCAAAAGAAAACGAAACAGCATTAGACGTTATTGCTTACGGTGCACATATGGCCTGCTTGCTTGGTGCGCATATAATAAAAGTGAAACCACCAACTAATAGAATTGCGTATGACAATTTATTTTATTCTGATAATCTCTCACTAGTTGAACGGGTAAAAATAATAAAGCAATCTTGTTTTAATGGTAAAAGACTAGTTGTTTTCTCAGGTGGAAATAGTAAAACGGATAATTTTATCTTAGAAGAGATTAAAGCAATATCTGATGGTGGAGGGGATGGTTCCATAATTGGTCGTAATAGTTTTCAACGTTACGAGCCAGAAGCTCTCTCTTTACTTCAAAGGATAGTTTCTATTTATAAAAAGTAAGAATGTGTTTGGCAAAAATATTATTGTTTTTATTAGTTTGGAAAGTGATTTTGTATTAAAAAAAGTTTGTTGTTCCTATGTGTATCAGCATTTACTTAGAAATTTAGAAAAGCTTGATTGCCAAAAGGTCTTAATTGGAGATTTTCCTGATTACAATTATAGCCATAAGATTTTTCGAAATTTGGATTTGTCTTGTTTTTTGAACGATATGTCTATTTTAAATATCATATCTAATTCTGATGCAATATTGATACTTCCTGCAAATTATCTAGATTGTAATATTTCTGTAATAAAGAAATTATTGCTGTACTTGGAAGAATATAACACAGTTATTGCCAGATATTCAGGTGATGATCAATATGACATAACTGCTATTAATTCTTCCACAATAGGTAAAAATTTTTCTATGAAAAATGCAAAGAAAAATTATGTAAAAGTAGAAATTACCTCTAAAGAAGTTACTTTAATTAATTCTATAAAAACATTAATTCAAGCTGAAAAAGATATGCAAATACAATTAAAGCAGGGCATGATAGATAATGGAATTATCATGCTCGATCCTGATACAACATATCTTGCTTTTGATAGTAAAATTGCTCCTGGGGTTACAATATATCCCCAAGTTTTTATTGGAAAAAACGTTTTCATTGAAAGAGATGTTGTTGTTTTTTCATTTTCTCATTTAGAAGATGTTTATATAGGAAATGATTGCATTATAGGTCCGTTTGCAAGGATTAGAGGAGAGCAAGCAAAAGTAGGTCAAGGAAGTGTTATAGGAAATTTTGCTGAAATCAAAAACAGTAAAATAGCCAATAATGTTAAGATAAAACATTTTTGCTATATTGGTGATGCAGAAATAAAAGGAAATGGTAATATAGGTGCTGGAGTTGTTTTTTGTAATTATGATGGAGAAAATAAGTATAAAACTATAATAGATAAGAATTGTTTTATTGGTGCTAATTCTTCTCTAGTGGCGCCGTTATATGTTGCTGAAAACGTAAGAATTGGTGCTGGAAGTACAATTACTTTGGATATAGAAGAGAAGGGTTCATTGGTGTTAGCACGTGCCAAGCAAGTAATAAAAAAAAATATAAATCAATAGATAATAAATCTTAGTGTATCTATATCAATAATAAACGGATTTCTATTTTGTATATATTTTATAAGTGATATATACTTTATCGTATTGTTATAGAGGAAGCTTTGTACAAACGTTTATTTTCTAAAAATAGCAGTAGTGATTATATAGTTGATCTGGGTCGTGCAATTGAAAAAGAAGACGAAGCTAAAGTTGAAAGTTTACTAAAAAAAATCTTAGTTCTAAGAAAATTAATGCCGAGTATGATCAGTTTTGTAGGGATAAATATTTAACATGGAAACTCACCCCTTTAATACATGCAGTTGAGGTTGGTAATGAAAAAATTGTTAAGCTACTTATAGAGCAAGGGAAAGCAGATTTGAACCTTCTTGTTGAGGCTAAGAGTAGAGCTCATAGCATGGAAAGTGCTCTGACGATTGCTATTAGAAAGCGCTCTATAGCTATCATTCATTTATTACTTTCAAATGGTGCAGATATTTATCTTTGTGATAAATCTTACAAAGAAAAACATTCACTGAGTCATATTGTATCAGTGCTCTATTTTAACCCAATAATTCTCGTTATTAAAAGTCAGGATATTTCTATTGTTGAAGAGATAGTAAAATGTGAACAATTGAACATTAATTGTTTAATACCTTGTAGTTTTTTCTGTAATGGAAGTATCCTTCATGTTGCTACTTTTCTAGATAACACAGAACAGAAAAGTATTTTCAATTTTTTATTGAAGCAGAAAGGTTTGGATTTGAATCTTTGTGATGGAACTGGATGTTCGGTATTAATGCATTTAGTTAGTTTTTTTGGTGAAGATAAAATTCCTCAGATGATGGTGAGAAATTTATTAAAAGAAGGGGCACACGTTAATGAGATAAACAAACTCTCTGGTAATAAAACAGCATTGATTTATGCAGTTAAAAAATTCCACTCTGAGATGGTAAAAATACTAGTACAAGCTGGTGCAAACGTTAATGCAACAGAATATTGGCAAACTGCGCTTAATTTAGCTTTAGCATCTTTAGTAAGATTTGATACGATGAAAGATAACATTTATAAAAGAAACGACGTAATTAAAACCCTGTTACAAGCGGGAGCAGAACTTAATAAAGAAGAAATAAAATCGCGAAAAGTATTATTTAATGGTGAAGTATATAAAAATCTTGATAACGAAGTAACTGAAATCCTACTAGAGGTAGGAGGGGAAACTACGTGAAGAAGTATTATTACGAAAGATCGAAGAAAGTAATGGTAGTAGTTTTGTAGAAGATGGGTGGCGGCAACCACTTGGACTTAAGAGTAGTTGTCGTAATACTATAAAAAGATGCTTTCAGAATAATGCTATTGTTGACGTTCCTAAGCTACCTTTGCCAAATACACTTAAAGAATACTTAGTATATGGTTATTTGCTGACAAAAGAGGTATGTGATGATTTGCCAACAGAAAATTTGTCTGAAGCTAGTACTGTACAATTAGCAAGTACTAATATCCTTTCCCCTTAGAAGGTGGTGGGTGTACTTTTTTTATTTTGTCTGTTTATAATTATTGGTAACTCTGTTAAGAATACTTATTATGGTTACTGAAAAATACAACATTACTCTTAGGATCCTTCACTGGCTAATGGCAGCAATGATTTTTATGTTAATAGTTGTAGGTTTTAATATGGGAGGCGCACCTGATGATATGAAACCTTTCTTGTATAGAATACATAAGGCATTTGGAATAACTGTTTTATTGCTTGTATTTGTGCGCTTGCTTTTTCGTTTTTGTACTACTGTACCAAAAATGCCTGATAACTCGTTTTTAAATCGTATAGCTAAGGTTGTGCATTGGTTATTATATCTTACTATGTTTTCTATTCCTATATCCGGATATGTTATTTCCAGCGCTTCAGGCAAACCAATAAGTTGGTTTTTTGGTATCGATATACCACTATTTATTGATAAGAGTGTAGAGATAACAGGGTACGCGAGTACGATGCACTTGCTAGGAGTACGTATTTTTATAGTGATGATACTTTTACATTTTTTAGGAACATTGAAGCACTTGGTCATAAATAAAGAGAACATCTTAAAAAGAATATGGTAAATACTTTAGATAATTTATGGAAAGCAGGAAAAGACTTCTTAGGTTCTGATTATGCTATAATGGGTGGTGCTATGAGTTGGATATCGGAGCATCAATTAGTTTCAGCAATTTCTAATGCTGGTGCTTTTGGTGTGTTGGCATGTGGCTCTATGTCTCCTGAGTTACTAAAAAATGAGGTAATATTAACAAAAGAACTTGTTCAAGATAAACTATTTGGAGTAAATATAGTAACAATTCATCCTGACTTACATAACTTAATTGATGTTTGCATAGAGAATAAAGTAAGCCATATTATTTTAGCAGGTGGCATACCGAAGCTAGACACAATAAATTATGTTAAAAAAGCAGGAATTAAAATAATGGCTTTTGCTCCTACAATATCAGTTGCAAGGCGTTTGATTAAAAATGGCATAGATGCAATTATTATAGAAGGTATGGAAGCTGGGGGTCATATTGGTCCGGTCAGTACCTCAGTTCTTGCACAGGAAATTTTACCTCGAATGAAAATGGAGGGGATACCTGTATTCATTGCTGGTGGTATAGGACATGGCTCATTAGTTATTAATTATTTGAGAATGGGTGCCAGCGGCTGTCAGATGGGAACTATGTTTGCATGTGCAAAAGAATCAATTGCACATGATAATTTTAAAAGAAAGTTTTTAAGTTCAACTTCTCGTGATACAACTGTATCCATTCAATTGGATGAAAATTTTCCAGTTATACCTGTTCGAGCTATACGTAATAAAGCTACTGAAGCATTTATGAAGTTTCAAAAGGAAGTTATCGGGGAATATAATAGTAGATCTCTTTCAAAAAAGGAGGGGCAATTAAAAATTGAACGTTATTGGGCTGGTGCACTAAAAAAAGCTGTTATCGATGGAGATATTGAAAATGGTTCGTTAATGGCTGGGCAAAGTGTTGGTATGGTTGATTCTCAACTTTCTGTTTCTCAAATTGTTAATAAGCTTATTCGGCAAGCAAATGAAGAATTGGAATTGTTATCCTAATATAATAAAAAAAGAGTGTTAGAAGTTCTATTATTCACAATTAACGTTCTGTTGCTCATTATGTTTTGTGTGCAAAGACATAAGACTAAAGCGATTCAATATGGCAGTGATATCTATCGTGAGACGATCTCAGTTTTTGATATTGGTTTTTATTACTTCGATTTAACAAAAAGGTCAGAATTAATTTCTTTTAGAAACTATAGTTCTTTAAGTGAACTTGCTGACTCCATAGAAAATGGTGATGAATTACGAGATAGTATTTCTAAGTGTTTGAAATCGCATGATTGTTTTTCTCTAATTCTTAAGATGAAAAACATTGATAATTATGTAAAGTGTAGAGGTAGTAGTTTTCTTAAGAATGGTGTGCTGACAGGAGTGATGATCGTTTTTGAAGATATTTCGTATGTTGTCAATTTAAACAATAGGACTGAAATTGACACTAGAAACATCTTACAGAGCAAACAATACTATGCCGATATATTAAACTTTTCTCCTTATTTAATTTGGGAAATTAAAAACGATGTTGAAGTTGGATATGCTAATCAATCATACTTAAAACATTTTGGGCTACGTAACATTGGCAACGATCATAAAAGCAATTCTTACAAGCATATTGGTTTAAATGGAGAAATAAGAGTTTTTTCAATTACTAGCAAAAAACATAATAAATCAATTTTCAATTTTGCACATGATATTACTGAATTACATAATACAAAAAATGATTTAAATAAGTCCTTACAAATCCAAAAATGTATTGTAGAGAATTTAAATATTCCAATCGCATATTATAATAAAAACATGGAGATATCGTTTTATAACAATCCATTTACACATTTTTATAACCTTGAGAAATCATGGCTTAATAAACGACCAACATATGAAGAAGTATGTAAGAGATGTTCTGATAAAGTTGATTTGATGCAGAAGAGTAATTTATCTAGCAATCGAATCTTTCAAGATATAATTGATGTCTCTGTTTTTTTTGTTCCTATAAAAAATAGTAAAAAGAGGTTACAGATAATAGCAATACCAGGGATCACAGGCCTTTGGTTTATTTATGAAACAATACAATTGAACACATGAAATATCATTGTATGGAACAAGTGCGATTTTTGCCTGTTGAATTTTTTTGCTCTTCTTGCGTTTGTTGTATGAGTTTAAGCTGTGTAAGCCGTGTTGACGGCATTATATTATTTTCAGAATCATTAAAAATTAGTGGAGAAGAGTAACATAAGTTATCTTTTAAAAGCTCCGGTAATGGAAGATTACTAACCTTATCATTAAAGTCAAATAAAAGTTCATTCAAACGTTCTTGTAAAATCTTTGATAGAGGAATCTTAGCAACAATACTAAAAGGAATTGGTCTTAATTTTTTTCTTATAGTTTCACAACATAAATTCTGCAGAGTTGAAACATTGTTAAATTCTTTTTTTGTTACCTCGTTCTGGGTTTTTGAATTTAGATCTTCTTCTATTATTGCTTCCTTGATTTTTGAGAGTAAATTGAGTTCTTGAATTTTTTTACGTGCTCTGCTGGTAATTTCTGCTCCTTCTACAATAAGAGTTTTGATTGTTTCTACTGAAGCGTAATTAGAAAGTATTAACATTAAAGGTGTCATACCCATATCATTTTTTGTATTAATCATTTCTATTCCTTGACCTTTTAGTAACTCTATAATTACTGCTTCTTCATTGCTGTGACCAAAAATACATTTACATGCACTATGCAAAGGTGTATTCCCTTTATTATCAACTATACAAACGTGTGCTCCTTGTTTTATTAATTCTCTCACTTCTTCTATATTGTTCTTCTTTGCTGCTTTGTGTAGAGGCATCTTACCTTTAAGGTTTTTTACGTTAACGTTTGCTCCACTTTGGGTTAGCTTTCTCATTAACTCTATATTATTTATTATTGAGCCTGCCAAAATATGTAAAACTGTATTTCCTTTTTTGTTAGATGTATCAACGTTTGCTTTTTGTTTTAACAGTTCTTGTGCTAAATCCCAATTAAATGTACTGAGAGCAATATGTAAAGGTGTATTACCTTTTTTATCTGTTACATTAATTCTTGCTCCGGCCTTCATTAACTTGTTTGCAACCTTTATATTACTTGCTTCAATTAATGGAGTTCTACCATCACAATCACGTATATTAACACTTGCTCCTGCTTTAAGTAAGGCACCTATAATTTTAATATTACCATTACAAAAGGATGATGATGCTAACCCTAAATATGTATGTTTTGAGTATATATGATTACCACCAATTACTTTATCAACTTTTAAACCTTGTTTTATTAAAAATTTTACCTGTTGTGTATTATCATATATGATTGCCTTTGTCAGCTCATCATATGTGTTGCTACTGCTAGTACTACTAGGACGTACTGCTCTTTCTTGTGAGATAGTGCTTGCTTCAGTATCTTTCTGTCTTTTTTCATTTAAAATTCTTTTACTCAATTTGTTAAGCGCAATTTCTAAGGCTGTAAAGTTATCCTTATTTTTTTCGTTAACATGTGCTCCTAAGACTACTAATCCTTCTATAATTCCTTCTATAAACTTATTAACAGACGGTCTGTAACTTAAATTCTTCTGTGCTTTTCCAGGCATTTCTACTTCATATTTAATTATATTACTGATATCTTATATCAGAATCTATAGTGTAATACTATGATGATCATGTTAAATCAGAACTAAAAATATCTATCAGTACTAGCTTTCTGAATAATTCAAGTTTTCCTATTCCAGTTTTGACTATAATGCACTTTTTTTTTTATATACTTTTTGCTTTGCCATTATCGCTATAACTAGGTCTTTTTTATAATTCACTCTTCTTCTGAGTCGTGCATTTTGTAATTTCTTTCCTGTGTGAGCATAAATTATTTTATGGCACAACTTATCAGTCTTTGTCTCAAAAAGTAGTGGCATATTTATAACCATCTTTTCACTATGCAATCGTTTTTGTAAGCAAATAAATTTGTTTAATTCGTGCATCAAAAACGGGTGAACTATGCATTCCAGTTTGCTCCAATTACCCGAATCTTGAATTAGGTATTGAGATAAAAATTTTCTGTCAATTTGTCTGTTTATATATGAATCTGGAAATAATTTACGTATTTTTGATATGATCTTTTTATGAGTTTTGTACATTTTATGCACAACTAGATCAGCATCAAAAATAGGATATCGCAATTGCTTAAAGTAGAATGATATAAGGCTTTTTCCACTAGCGATTTTTCCAGTTATGCCAATTATTTTCATAACAATTTTGTATCTGAAATTGCTTGGTACATTTCTTTTTCATGTACTTCAATTATTGATTCTGGGAAAACTAAAGTTGCACCTTCCTTATCTATTATTTTTGCTATTGTTAGTAGGATATCCTGCCTGATTTCTCTGTAAACTGTCCAGTCAGTTGTCTTTATAAAAGCGTATATATTAAGTGCAAATATTTTGCTCCCTATTGAACTGACACTTACTAAAATTGTCTGAGTATTATCAATTCTAGGGTTTTGCCTCAACATATCATCTATATCTTTAATTATCACGTCTATAGTTGCGATATTTTTAAACCTTATTCTAATTGTATCATCAATTCGACGGTGGCTCATTCTAGAATCATTTTGTATAATTATGGTTGTGAAAAGAGAGTTTGGTATATATATAGGTCTTTTTTCATAAGTAAGAATCTTTGTTACACGCCATCCAATCTTTTTAACTACTCCTGAAATTTGTTTATCTGGAGAAAGTATTCTATCACCAACTGCGAAGGGTCTATCAAGAGCAACAACTAATGAACCAAAGAAATTGGCTAAAAGATCTTTAGCTGCAAAACTGATTGCTATTCCACCTATTCCTCCAAAAGTTAGTATTCCGCTTATATTAAGCCCGAGTTGATCAACTATTATTAGAAATGAACTGATAATAAGTAAAAATTGTAATATCTTACTTATTATACCAACATTAATGTTTTGTTTCTCTAGTTGTAGGTGATCCTTGATTCCTATAATAACTCTAAGTAAGTACCATGAAATAAGAACTGTAACTGTTATATTCTTTAAGACGAGAATATTTGGTAATAAATGTTCTCTTATTTTTAGTGTTGTACTGTCTTCAACGCCGTAAGCAAGCATGTGTATTCCAAAATAGGAAAAAAGTGTTATAGAAAGTAATGTTAAAGGCAGCTTAGATTTTGCTAATATAATATCATGAAATATATCTTTACTTGTAACTTTTCTTTTTTTAAAGAAAGAGGTTGTTTTTTTTACCAAAGTTACAAGAAATACAAATGTTATTACTGCATATAAAAACCATATATAGTGTACAAAATCCATTATACTTTGCAATGTTCCACAATTTCACCTTTACTATTAAATTTTTCTTTTTTCAATGGGTTAATTATATATACTTTCCTTATAAAACAGAAAATAGTTATATAATTAAAGCATTTTTTTAGGAAAAGAACTCTCTTTATTATAAAAACAGAATTTATTATTCTAAAACAGGATGGAATAAGCTTTTATCTATAATTTATTTTCATACTGAAGTACTAAGCAATATCAGCTCCAATAGCTTCATTTATATTGTTAAAACCATCTGCTTTTAACATTTCAACTAACTTTAAGTTTATTTCATCTATTACTTTAAAACCTTTGTATATTAATGCAGTATATATCTGTAAAAGTGAGGCACCAGCCTTTATTTTTCTATAAGCATCTTCTCCATTAAAAATACCTCCAGATGCTATAAAAGATATTCTCCCTTTTGTTAATTGGTACATATCTCGCAGTACCTGTGTCGATAAAGAAAATAGTGGCTTACCACTTAATCCGCCATATTCAATTTTGTAACTACTTTGTAAGTTACTTCTACATCCTATTGTTGTATTTGCTATTATTAATCCGCTAACTTTATGTTTTAGCGCTAGTAAAGATATTTCCTCTTTATTTTTATTATTGATATCAGGAGATATCTTTAACAAAATTGGCACTTTTTTTTTATGTGTTGCAATTTTCTCATTGACAGCAATGAGTAATTTTTCTAATATGCTCTTTTGCTGCATTTTACGCAAATTTGGTGTATTAGGGGAAGAGATGTTAATAGTGATATAATCAACTAGTTTGTGCATCTCATCTACCAATGTTACATAGTCAGATATTGAATCTTTTGAATCTTTATTTTTGCCAACATTTATGCCAACATTTCCAGTATATTTTTTTGCTAATTGCTGTTTACATGCTTCCATTCCTCTATTGTTAAAGCCCATTCTATTAATTATTGCTTGATCGTTCTCTAAGCGAAATAGTCGTGGTTTACTATTTCCCATTTGTGGTTCAATGGTTATTGTTCCAGCTTCTACAAAACTAAATCCATAATTTAATAATTGTTGTACACACTTAGCATCTTTATCAAAGCCTGCAGCCATACCAACTGGATGATCAAATTTTAACCCCAAAACATCGTTTTTGAGATATTCATTGTAATTAGATAGTGTATTTCTTACTAAATTGTATTTTAAAGCTAATAAAGCAATCTTATGAGCCTTTTCTGGATTTATTTTTTTTAAAAAATTGCTAATTACATTACTTGTACACATAATGTGATTGTATTATATTAGAAAGTAGTAAACAAGTTTTTGTGTCAGGAGATTTTTTAAATTACATTTTCTATTATTGCACTTGCTATTTCTTATTAAATCTTTATAGGATGAGAAAGTATTAATGTTTTTTAGGTCTTTTTGTTTTCTTTTCTTATTAGCATGTGATTTACACGCAGAGGTTAAAATACTGGAAGTGGTCAATGGAGAGGTGATAACGAACATTGATGTAGAAGAACAAGTGGGGGTCTTAGGAGCAATTTTTGACACAGAGATCACGAATAATAATTTTCAATTTTTTTTTGATGGTGCATCAGAGTATTTAGTTAATGAGGCTCTTTTTAATAAAAGAGCAAAGCAACTTAATCTAGAAGTTCCTCAAAAAGAACTAAAAGAAAGATTCGAAAAAGTTATGAACATACCTAAACTATCGGATTATATTATAAGAAATAATATAGATAATCAACTTATTAAAAGATATATTAAAAATAGTATTATTCGAGATATGGTAATTAATGTAGATGTTGTACCTTATGTAACAGTTAATCAACAAAATGTTGAAGACTTTAAAAAAAAGTATAATAAGGAAGAAATGCTATTATTTGAATTAGCACGTGTAGATGGGGAAAAAGAGGATTATTTAGGCTTATTTATTGAAGGTGATTTAAATCCAGATTTAAGGAAAAGTTTGAAAGATATTGGTAATGTTTATAATTCGATTAAATTACTAGATAAACTTATTGTATATAGATATAAATTGGAATCTACTTTTAATTTTATAAAGGCTAAATCCGACAATTCTGATAAGCTTAACCAATTTTTATCAAAAAACATATTGAAGTGTGATATTGATATGACTGATTCTTACGGAGTTGCTTTTTTTAGGCAAGAAGATTTTAAAACTGATAATAGTAGAAGTAATAATTTTTTGTATAAGAGATTGCTGAGTATGAGTGTTAATGATATCAGCCCTGTATTAAAAAATGACGGCATTTATACTACTCTCCTGTTGTGTGGTATTAATAATGAGATGACTGATGGAGTTATAAAACAAAAAATATTTATAAATAAGCTTACTTCGCAAACTACACATTACATAAAAGAATTAAAGAAAAATAGTAGTATTATAAGTAAAAAATGATTAGCCCTTTATTTGGTACTGATGGAATAAGAGGTGCTGTAAATCAGTATCCAGTTGACCCTATTACAATAGTGAAAATAGGAATAGCAATTGGCAATGTTGGAAAGATAGTATTATTAGGAAAGGATACTAGAATTTCAGGATACATGTTAGAATCAGCACTTACTTCTGGTCTTATCTCTGTTGGTGCTGACGTTGTATTATTAGGACCAATTCCAACTCCCGCTATTCCATTTCTTATTAAATCAACAAAAGCTGATATTGGAATTATGATTTCTGCGTCGCATAATCCACACTATGATAATGGCTTGAAAATTTTCAATAAAGGTGGTTTTAAGATACAACCTGTAGAAGAAGCGTTGATTGAATCATTACTAGTAGAAAATTTGAATGATAAGTTTACGATGATTGATAACTTAGGCAAAGCCAGAAGATTGGATGATGCAAAGCGTCGTTATGTTAATTTTATAAAAAGCACATCAGGATGTGACCTAAGTGGCAAAAAAATTGTTATTGATTGTGCAAATGGTGCTGCTTATCAGATTGCACCGACAGTGTTTAGAGAGTTAAATGCATCTGTCATGGTGCTTAACAATAAGCCAAATGGGTTAAATATAAATAATGGTTGTGGCTCTTTATATCCACAAAGTATGGTTGATGCAGTTATAAATTATGGTGCTGATATCGGAATATCACTTGATGGTGATGCTGATAGGGTAATTTTATGTGACGAATCAGGTAGAATTATTGATGGGGAAAATACAATTGCTTCTATAGTTAAAGCTAAATTACTTGACAATAGTTTAAAAAATAAAAAAATAGCATCAAATATTATGGCCAGCCTTTCTTTAGAACACTATTTAAAAAGCTGTGGTGTTGAGCTATTCCGTAGTGAGGTTGGTGATCAACGTGTTATTGATTGTATGCATAAAAATAAGTGTGATTTTGGAGGAGAACCTTCAGGTCATATTATTTTTCCCGAGTATAATACAACTAGTGATGGTATAGTAACTGCACTAAAAATTATTTCTTTAATGTGTTCACAAAATAAACGTGCGAGTGAAATTTGTAATGTCTTTAAGGCTAAGCCCAAGGTTATGAAGAATATAGATAACCATAGAAGCATTGATTTGCATAATCAAGACCTAAGAGATTACATAACAAGTGTAGAAAAAAAAATAAGCGGGCGAATCTTAGTAAGAAAATCTGGGACTGAGCAGTTAATCAGAATATTAGCTGAAGGACAAGAAATAGAAAGAGTTGAAAGAGCAGTTGATGATATAGTTGAAGCTCTTTATCAAGGCCTTAGTGGCTGACCTTTCTTGTTGAAGGCTTGTTTATCGCATATTCTCTATCATGTATTTTTTGTTATAATCTTTTTTGTGTTGTGTGTAGGTAATTTTTATTAAAGAGTTTGCTTATTATATATTGTAAACATAATAGAGTTAGTCTAGTATATGTATACTTTGGTACAATTAAGATGTGAGAGGGTAAGTTGGAGAAAGCGTTAGTAAATAATAAGCAACCTTTAAGTCAAACAAGTAGACGTTTATTACAGGATTCAGCTAAGAAAGGTCATGTAGCATTTTTGAGATACTTAATTAAAGAAGGTGAAATTTATATTAGTAATTCGGATTTATTGGAAGTGCTAGTTATAGCTGCTAGTAATAGTCGTGATGAATATGTGAAGGTCTTGCTTGATTTTGGAGTGAATGTTAATGGAAGAAATAACTGTGGATTTACAGCATTAATGTTAGCGGCTAAGAATGGTAATAGTACATGTGTGAAGCTCTTGCTTGATTATAGAGCAGGTGTTGATGAAAGAGACCGAGGTGGATTGACAGAATTAATGTTAGCAGCTGCTAATGGTCATAGTGAATGTGTGAAGCTCTTGCTTGATGCTGGAGCAAATGTTAATGAAAAAGGTGATGAAGAAGAAGAAAGTGAAAATAGAACAGCATTAATGTCAGCGGCTGGTAATGGTCATATTGAATGTGTGAAGCTCTTGCTTGATGCTGGAGCGGATATTAATAAAAGAGACCAAAATGGATTGACAGAACTAATGTTAGCAGCTGCTAATGGTCATGGTGAATGTGTGAAGCTCTTGCTTGATGCTGGAGCGGATATTAATAAAAGAGACCAAAATGGATTGACAGAACTAATGTTAGCAGCTGCTAATGGTCATATTGAATGTGTGAAGCTCTTGCTTGATGCTGGAGCGGATATTAATGAAAGAGATAAAGATGGATTTACAGCATTAATGATAGCAGCTGGGGGGGGCATGAGTCATTATTCATGCGTGGAGCTCTTGCTTATTGCTGCTAAAGGTGCTGAAGTTAGTGTTGATTCACAAGGTTATAGAGGTAGATTAATAGTATTAATAGTGGCGGCTGAGTTAGGTTATTCTTCATATGTGGAGCTCTTACTTGGTGCTGGGGTGGATATTAATAAAAGAAAAATCTTTGGATTTACAGCATTAATGTCAGCTGCTAAGAATGGTCATAGTGCATGTGTAAAGCTCTTTCTTGATGCTGGAGCAAATGTTAATGAAAAAAGTGAAGACGATGAAAGTGGGTTTACAGCATTAATGTTAGCGGCTGGTAATGGTCATAGTAAATGTGTGAAGCTCTTGATTGATGCTAGAGCAGATGTCAATAAAAAATATGGAAGAAATGAAAGTAGATTTACAGCATTAATATTAGCGGCTGGTAATGGTCATAGTGCATGTGTGAAGCTCTTGCTTGATGCTGGAGCAAATGTTAATGAAAAAGGTGAAAGTGAAAATAGAACAGCATTAATGTCAGCGGCTGGTAATGGTCATATTGAATGTGTGAAGCTCTTGCTTGGTGCTAGAGCAAATGTTAATGAAAAAAGTGAAAGTGATGGAAAAAATAAAAATAGACTTACAGCATTACTGTTAGCGACTGCTAGTTGTCATAGCGAATGTGTGAAGCTTTTGCTTGATGCTGGAGCAAATGCTAATGACAGAAGTGGTGGGATATATGAAAATCTTTCAGCATTAATGTTAGCAGCTAGGAATGGTTGTATTACATGTATGAAGCTCTTGCTTGATTTTGGAGCAGATGTTAATGAAAAAAGTGGTGGAAGCTGTGGAGGTCTTTCACCATTAATGTTAGCCACTGTTAGTTGTCATAGTGAATGTGTGAAGCTCTTGCTTGATGCTGGAGCAAATGCTAATGACAGAAGTGGTGAAGGTGAAAGACTTACAGCATTAATGATAGCTGCTGACTATGGTTATAGTGAATGTGTGAAGCTCTTGCTTGATGCTGGAGCAAATGTTAATTACAGAAGCGGTGGAAAATCATGTAGAGGTTTTTCAGCATTAGTGTCAGCGGCTGTTAGTGGTCATAGTGCATGTGTGAAGCTCTTGCTTGCTGGTGGAGCTAATATAGCGCGTTTTAATAAAAAAGAGAAGAGAAAGATAGATGCTGCTTTATTATCATCTAGTGATGATGCTATGTTGTTAAAAGCAGCAGGATATAGCTGTGAAATTTTGGAGGAAGAAGATAATATAAAGCCGACACCAATTATTTATTCGTGTCGTAAAGTAATAAGAAGTAGTTTATTGAAAGTTAATTGTAAGACGAATCTTTTTATAACTGTTCCGAAATTAGGTCTACCTGAAATTTTAACAAGGTTTTTATTATATGGTCAAAATCTAGATGAATCAAGTGAGGTTGAGGTAACGAAAGCTGCCTCTTCTTTTCCCTCTTCAAGTTTACATTATGTTGCACCAGTGCAAGGAAAAGATATACAGCAGCAGGTAGCAAAATGTTTAATGCGGAGTTAGAAATACTCGTTATTGTGGATTGATAAGTACTGTATCTAGGGTGTGTGGTATGTGTGCTACGATATTAGTTACTTTACTGAAAAGCTATTGTTACACCCACATTTAGAGGCTGCATTTGGGTTTGTTATTACAAAGTCACACTTAGTCAAATCGCTAATATAATCGACAGTAGAGCCTTTGAGATATTTAAGAGAATTAGAATCTATGACAGCTATAGATTTATCATTATTATCTGTAAACATATAATCGTTTTCATCATCTTTCTCATCAGCAAAGAGATCATCATCCATTTTGTTTTTTATTTTTTTTTTGTTGATGTGACCGTCTATACAAAACCTATACTGCAATCCAGAGCATCCACCACTTTCCACTTTTATTCTAAACAATTTGCCAATGTTTTTGTCCTCAGACAAAACTTGATGAATTTTATCAATTGCTGATTGAGTAAAACTAATATCTAGCATAATTATTGACACATTTCTATACTAAGCATACCATTAACAGCCAATTATATAGGGAAAAATAGTATAATGTCAATCAAGTGCTGTGATGAATTATCTAGAGGTAGATTGTATGAAGAGAAGGAAGATAAATATCGCACCTGTTTTCAGCGTGATCGTGATCGGATAATTCATTCAGCAGCTTTTCGTAAATTGGAATACAAAACACAAGTTTTTATTAATCATGAA
The DNA here is from genome assembly GCA_965207045.1 of Anaplasmataceae bacterium. Taxonomy (GTDB): domain Bacteria; phylum Pseudomonadota; class Alphaproteobacteria; order Rickettsiales; family Anaplasmataceae. The sequence continues at coordinate 418,299 of OZ242261.1, forward strand.
GGTGATTATTATCGCACCAGATTGACACATTCACTAGAGGTTGCTCAAATTACTCGATCAATTTGTAATCGCTTACAAATTAATGAGACTCTAGGTGAAGCTATAGCTTTGGCTCATGACTTTGGTCATACTCCTTTTGGCCATACGGGAGAGGAGGCATTACAAGAATGTACTGCACATTGTGGTGGTTTTGATCACAATGCTCAATCTATTAGAGTTTTGACATTTCTAGAGCAACGCTACGCTTCTTTTGATGGAATGAATTTGACGTGGGAAGTTCTAGAAGGAGTTGCAAAGCATAATGGTCCAATTGAAGTGAATGATCAGCATAAAATTGTTTCAGATTATAATAAATTACACGATTTAGAATTAAATAAGTTTTCGTGTTTAGAAGCTCAAGTTGCTTCAATTGCAGATGATATAGCATATATTGCACACGATATAGATGATGGTATTCGCTCTCAATTGATTACATTAAAAGATTTAGAGAATCTTCCTTATATAGGAGAAATTTTACATGGTATAAGTGTTAATAATCACAATCTTTGTGTAAGTAGGCTTATACATGAATGTTCAAGTCGTTTGATTTCGGGAATGATTAATGATGTTGCAAACAATGTTCAGATAAGGTGTAGAGAGTTGCAAGCAGAAGATGTACAAGATGTTAGAAATGCTGAGGTGCAAATAGTTTGCTTTTCAGATAAATTTCAAAATATTAAGAATGACTTAAAGTCTTTTTTATTTAAAAATTTGTATCGCAATTACAAGGTTAATAGAGTAAAGCGCAAGGCTAAACAAATAGTTAAAGATTTGTTTGAGTGTTTTAGTGAGCAGCCTGAATGCTTACCTACAGATTGGCAAAAAAAGATATGCCATGGTAATAAAATTTTAGTGATATGTGATTTTATTGCAGGTATGACAGATAGGTTCGCTATGCAATGGCATAAGCAGTTTATAGCACACTGACTGTGATATTTTCTCATATGCTTTATGAAAACCTATTGTTTATAGCGTGGTTTTTATTACGTTGTTGAGTTACTGTTATTATAAGACTTAGAGTGGCTTAAAATTGATGATAATTTTTTGTAGTATATTTTTGCTTGTAGTTAATATTTAGTTTGCTATATAATTTATCATATTTAAATATGATTATAAATATGAAAGCAGAAGAGATATTACTTAAGAGTACTATGAATGAGGTACTGGAAAAGTATAAAGAAAGTGATCGTGAAGTATTAGAAAGAATGGATCAATGGTGCATTGCAAGGTGTAAAGAAAAATTTGGTGATAAATACAAAAAAACAGAAAAGTGGTTAAATACAAAAAAACAGAAAAGTGGTTAAGTAGATATCAGTATATTTTTCTCTTGAGAAAATATTTTAATAGTGATTTGGAGGGCTTCTTAAGCTTGATAGAAGATGGAAAGATATTAGGTTTTTTAGATGAAGAATGTAATGTAGTGTGTGATAACATTAAGTATGCTCATGAAAAAAAGTTTGTTGAAAACGTTATCTATGGTTCTGATATTTATAGATTTGTTGAACTAGAGCATACAGTTATGAAGTTACAAAATGAAGATAAATATAAGGAATATTGTGGTTATCTTAGGGAAGGAGAAAGAGGATGTTTTGGAGAGATGTCCTCGTTAGAAGATAATGTTTTGACAACTAAAATGCGTTATTTCCTGGAAAATAAGGTGAAGATTAATTATGAGAATGCATATCGATTAACTTTTTTCAAAAAATGTCATGGTTATCCTAATATTCATTTTGAGTCTTATATGGGTTTATTCTCTGAAATATTAGAAATTAAAAATGAAGCTGGGGTACAAACAAAGCAAGACTCTGCTTTCAGTCAAGAACGAATCGATTATGTAAGGGAAACATTGGAAAATATCTTTCAAGTGGAAGAGAAAAAACTTTTGAGATTTAGAGATATATGTATAGGCAATAGAGGACTAGAAAAAATGAAGTCAGAAGAAGTTACAATGAATAGTGTAGTAAGTGTTCAAGAAGAGTTACCGCAGTTATTCTCATCATTTACACTTGAGCAGATAAAAGGGAATGATTTACAATTGTGAACGTGTAAAAAATGTTTGTCGTAGGTAAACAAAACTCAAGACAGTTGTATTTTGACAATTATGTTTGGTTTTTATAAATTTAGGTATTGACATATAAATGATCGGTAATTAAATCTCTTTTTTTGAGATAGTATAAAGCGTTATATGCAACGAGAGATTTTAAATAACCTACAAGAGGTAACAAGAATAGAAAATGATGATCAATCGATTTGTGGTGTAACAAATCAAGATTACAAAGAATTAATTTCAGCTTTAATTAAGCAAGATTGTAAACAATTAGGGAGCCTTTTGTACAATAAAGAAGTACCTAATCAGCTATTTGATTATCAAGGTGGGAAGACGACATTACTGATTTTAGCAATAAAACTAAAATTAGATAAGCAGATTATAAAGCTTTTAATTAAGCACGGTGCTGATACTGAAGCCAAGGATAGTGAAGGCAATAAAGCATTTTACTATGTTAAATCTCATCAAGAATATAGTGGAGCACTATATAGTGATCCATATCTAGAAGAAATTGCTAACCTTGTAAATGGTAAAAGGAAAGTAGTAAAAGATTTCATTGACAGTGCACAAAAAGGTGATCTTATAGATGTTGAAAGGTGCTTGGATAATGGCATAGATCCGGATTCTGTTTATGAGTCAAAAATGACGGCTCTATTGCAGTCTTCATATTATGGACGTCTTCAAGTAGTGAAAATGTTAATTGAAAGAGGGGCTGATATCAACTTAATGAATAAACATCAAGAAACAGCACTTTCAGTGGCAATAGCAGGTAGAAATCGAGAAGTAACTAAGTTTATCGTTGAGAATGGTGCTGATTTGAAGCATGTCAAAAATGGAAAAGATATGTATAAGCACGCACGTGGTGAAGGTCAAGGAATGTACAATATACTCTTAAGAAAGCAAAAATTGGCAACTAGCTTGATTGTACCCAACACTGAAGTATTTGAGTGTGATTCAGTAACAGTGTCTCCTAAAATAAATTATTGTTGTCATATTTTATAATCACATTTCCTTTAATAAACTTCTAGTATTGAAAAATTTAAGTTGTTTTTATTATATTCTAGTCTTTACCTTTTGCTCATGTTTTACGTATTTATGGCCTTGAGTTATTACGTTGATGGTCTCTAGTTGTTCTGTAGTTGCTCTATCTAACTTCACCCAAAAATGGCCATCTTCATCTTCTTCCAATATTTCTAATCTGTGGAATTTAACTATATTTTCTTCATCTAATACTTTTATTCCAATTATGCCTTCATCACTAAGAGATAAGGCATAGGAGGGTACAAGAAAGGATTTTGCTTTATACAGGTTTAGAGTAATATCTGCTGTTTTTCCTATTATATTCATGCATTTTTGTTCTAACTCAGGTATACTTATTTCTATTTTATAGCTTCGAGTATTTTCCTCTGAATGCATGCTAATAGCATTGACATTACCTTTGAGAGAATAATCTATTCCTAATATTTTAACCTCTGCATTTTTGATTTCTAGTTTGTGTATTTCTTTTTCAGGGATATTAGAATTTACTATATATTCACCGCATTTTATGACGCGGGCTATAGATGTGGAATTATTGATTAGCATGCCTTCACGAACAATTATCATGTCAACAATGCCATCAAAAGGTGCAACAATATTACAATTATCCAAGTCAAGTTGTGCTTGCTTTAAATCGGCCTGTGCCATTTTAAAAGCAGCTAAAGATTCAGAAACTACACTATCTGAAGTGTAATCAGATTTATTAAGTAATTTATTTGATTCATACTCAAGCTGACGTTGTTCTAATGTTACCTCTGCTTTTTCCAGTCTCAATTGCTTATCCTTAACGTCAATAAAAGCAATACTGTCTCCCTTTTTTATAAAATTCCCATTTATAACATTTACTGAAGTGATTTTTCCAGATACCTCTGAAGTAATTTCAACATTTTTTCTACTATCTACAGTTCCAGTTAAATACAAGTTTACCATCCGATCTTGAATTTTTATTTTTTCTATTGAAATTAGGGGTTCATTTCTTTCATTTTTTACATTTTTGATATCTTTTTTATTATTAAAAAATAATCCAGGTAAAAACCACATGAATATTACTACACAAAATAGAATACCATATATTTTTTTTGTATTTTTAAATTTATCCATTAAATTGGACACTATTTAACCTCCATTAATTCTGGTTATGTCTTATAACATAAAACAAAATATTATAATATACGTTAGCACATGCCTTAAAATTGGATATATCAAGAAGATGCCAGGTACATTTGGTAGTCTTGCCGCAATACCCTTTTTGCCCATAGGCAAATACTTTAATGAAGTATTTTTAGCAGTATTGCTGACTATTTTTTTTATGGTTGGAGTATGGGCTGTTGGTAAATACATATACATAGCTAAGAACGATGATCCTAAAGAAGTTGTTATAGATGAGTTTTTAGGATTGTTACTTACTTGTTATGTAACTGCTTTTTTTATAGATCTCACACCACTGCTAATAGTAGCGCTGTTTCTAATGTTCAGATTATTTGATATACTAAAGCCTTGGCCTTTGTGTTTTTTCGACAAAAATATTAAAGGGGGGTTTGGAGTTATGTTTGATGATATAGCTGCTTCTATTATAGCTGCACTATCTGTTATTTTAATATTAAAATTGTTTTTATGAAATCTGCTTTAGCATTACAAAATTTAAAAGAGTATATAAACTATGGAATGAAAATTTCTAATTGGGAAAGTTACTCTTTTGATAAGATAAAATTTATTTACAATGGTCATAGAGAATCTCTATTTAATTATGCTTTTTGTGAAGATGATGTAACGCAGGAAAGCGTTATAGAAGTATTGAATTTTTTAAAAGGAAAGGGCTGGGAGGCAACTTGGCCAGTTGATACTCACATGAAGAGATTATCCTCTATTTTAGACAAACTCAAGCTACTACATACTAGTAGTCCTAAAAAAGCTGTTTTAAATGTTTCAAATTTTATAGAATTAGCTAGTGCGAAAAAAGTAGATGGCTTGAAATTGGTAAAGGTAAATAGTAGAGAAATGCTGGATCTATATGATCAAGCAACTTCGGAAATATTTTATCATGACGAGAAAATAGTAACGCAATTTTTGCGTGGTTTGCAAGACGATAAAGAGGACAAATTACAAGTTTTTCTCGGGCAAATAGGAGAGGAGTATGTTGGTACATGTGCTATATATTTTGGTTCTGTAAGTGCAGGTTTTTATGCTGATGGTGTATTTAGAAGATTTAGAAGCAGGGGTATAGCTTCACAAATGGTCTCTCAAAAAATAAAAATAGTGCAAAATTATGGCTATAAATATGCAATTGCTCATTGTATGAGTGCCTCTGTAAGATTATATGAGCGCTTAGGATTTAGAATGCTTGGCAATCTTAAATTATATATTTCAGAGTAGGTTATTATGAGAATATTGTTAGTAAATGATGATGGTATTGATGCTATTGGTTTGCAGAAATTATACGAGATGGTTTCCAGTTATGATTTTATAAGTGATATATGGATTGTTGCCCCTGAAGAAGATAAAAGCTGTTGTAGCCATTCAATGACTTTTGAAAAAGATATTGCTGTGTATAAAAAAGCCAACAAAAGATTTGCTGTTGCTGGAACTCCAGTTGATTGTGTTGTTATTGCAATTAATGACCTTATGAAAAATTATAGACCTGATTTCATAATATCTGGAATCAATGAAGGAGCAAATGTTGATGTTGATATAACATACTCTGGAACAGTTGCTGCAGCTAGAGAAGGTGCTCTTTCTGGTATTTCTTCAATTGCTATTAGTCAAATGTATAAAAAAGGCGATAGGAGTTTACATGAAGTAAATTGGCAGCATAAAAATGCAATTTTTTACGAATTACTCAGAAAATTTTTATATTTATACAAGGATAAAAATATTTTTAGAGAAAGAACACTTCTCAATATTAACCTTCCTTTTACAGAAATAATTGGCACAAAGTATATTCAACAAGGAAAACATTATTTTGGGAACCGAGTAGAAAAAGTAGAAGCGGAAAAAAATCGCAAAGTATATGTAATTGGAACCAACAAGATAAAAATAAATTCGTTAGATCTGACCAATGGTTACATAACCATTATGCCAATCGGAGTTAATGTGACTGATTATTCTCTTCTATCTTACTTAGAAAGAGTTGAAAGCTAAATTAGAATGATTTTTTTTATATCTTCTAAAAGAAATCTACTTCTCAATATAAACATATTGTTCTTGTAGTTATTCTAGAATTTTACTTGAAAAGAAGTTATCGGTTTGGCGTTGTTTTTCTGATCATATAACAGCTCACTCTGTTTAAAAAGCTCAAACATTATCTATTGCTTGCAAAAAAAACAATTGTGAAATTCATATTATAAAATGAATTAGGACAATACTCTAAGAATAATTATTCCTATTTTACTCTTCAAGATACTTTTAAGGTAATATTCATTATTAATTGTGTTATTAGTCATATGTAAATATCAATATCAGGTATCATTGACGATTAAAGGTAAATGTTCACAATATTAAATTTCACTGTATATGGGTCATAAAAGATTTGTTTTATAGCTGTAAAATTTGATTGTGTTATGATGTATTATTAATCTTTAAAAGTAGCACAATACATTATTTGCCAAATTATTATGTTATTCTTCTTTGGATCATTTGTGTACCCACCTTATTGTATATGTTAATAGTAATGTTAGTTATTTAATCTTTTATGCAGATTTTTTGTGAATTTCCTCATCTCTATTTGTTGACTGAAAAGTAGCTTGCTAAACATTTTAATGTATTGGACATAAACATGACCATTTATTCTGTATGTTGGTCTGTGTCAACCTTGTTTTTTTCTTAGCACTGTCTATATTACAATCTTGGTTCCATTTTTAATGAGGTTATGACAAAAAATATAAGTAATAACAGTTCTTTAGATGAAGCAATTAAGAATAATGGGACTGTCTTGTTAGATTTTTGGGCAGAGTGGTGCGGACCATGCAAAGCTTTTAGCACAATATTTGAAAAGTATGCGCAAGAAAATCCTGATGTTACATGTTTTAAAATAGATATAGATAAAAATCAGTCTTTGGCAGTGAAATATGAAGTTCGTTCTATTCCTACAGTTGTATTAATAAAGAATGGCAAGGTGATTTCTAGTAAAATAGGCCTATTTAGGAATATAAAGAACTTTGTTGAAGGAAATGAATGATATTAAAAATATTTGTCTAGTTGTGCTAGAATATCATCTTCAAGACTCTCCATGATTTTTCTATCTTCTTCTTTCTCGTGTATGTAGCCAATTATATGAAGTATGCCATGAATTAACATGTGAATTGCATGCTCTTTAAAGCTAATATTTATTTCTTCTGCTTCCCTGCGAATTGTTTCAAGAGATAATGCAATATCTCCTATAGTCCCATCTGGGAATTTAGTATAAGAAAAGGATAACACGTTTGTTGCTGTGTTTTTTTTACGAAATGTATTATTTATTTTTTGCATTTCATTATCATTAGTTAACAATAATGATATTTTCTTGCCCTTTATACTGGGTATAATTTGTGTAAGTTCACATGCTATTTCTTTTATATTACTACAGTATACGTGCCAATCTTTTTCATGTATGTTAATCTCAATCATGTATTGTAAAACCTAATATAACTATGAGTATAGATGATAAACATTTTATGTCTATTGCTCTGAATTTAGCCTATAGGGGCCTTGGTAATGTTGCTCCTAATCCTGCTGTAGGATGCGTAATTGTAAAACACAAGAGAATATTAAGCAGAGGTTGGACTCAGCCTGGTGGGCGGCCACATGCAGAGTATATGGCTATTCATAGCGCAAGAGAAAGTGTCAAGGGCGCAACAATGTATGTAACATTAGAACCATGTGTGCATTATGGTAAGACAGCTCCTTGTGTTGATTATATAATTAAATCTGGTATAAAAAGGGTTGTAATTGCAATTCAAGATCCTGATAAAAGAGTCGATGGTATAGGTGTTAAGAAGCTTGAAGATAATAACCTTGAGGTTGATTATGGTATATGTCAAGAGGAAGCAAAAATTTTGAATATTGGATATTTTTACATTAAAAATCTTAGTAGACCTTATATTACTGTAAAATTAGCAACTACAGCTGATGGCAAAATTGCTACTAAAAATGGAGACAGTAAATGGATTACTAATGAGGTTGCTAGAAATTTTGCGCATAAGTTGCGTGCTCAAAATGATGCAATAATGGTAGGTTCAGGAACATTATTAGCAGATAATCCACAATTAAATTGTAGATTGTCAAAGTTGGAAACAAGTTCGCCAATTAAGATTATAGTAGATAATAAAGAAAAGCTAAGACATTCACATTTAGTACTAAATGGTAAAAAAGTTTACACATTTTCATGTGGTAAAAAAGTTCATCCACTTCACTACTTTATAAAAGCTGAAAACTTAAAAAATGGATATGTCAATCTACTATCTGGAGTAGAGGGTATTGCTGAACATGGCGTAACTAGACTATTAATCGAAGGAGGAGGAAAGCTAGTGTCTTCATTAATTAAAGACAACATAGTTGACCAAATAATCTGGATCAGGTCCAATACACTTGCTGGACATGATGCCATATCAGCAATACACGATTTGAATCTACATCAAATATCTAAACTTTGCAAGTTCAATTTAAAAAAAAGTAGGAAAATTTTTGATAATCAAATAGATTTTTTGTTAAAACCATATTGTATTTAGCTTAAATTGAAGAATGTGGTAGATGCTTCTGTTATTGAAAATACAGTTAATATCTAACAGTATATAATTAATACTATATGCATTAACAAATCAAACACTTTAGTCTATGGTGGCACCATTAGTTAACAGTTAATAGTAGAAAAAGCAGATGTTAGGATTAAAAGTAGCAGAATGTACTGCAACAAAAAGTGAAAAAATAAGTACACCTATGGATAATTTTGTATTTGGCGCGGCAATCACAAGTTTGGCTTTAAGGTGGATTACTATTTACATCATTTTTTTTCTAAATGTTTTTTTTAGTTATATGTTTACGTTTTGGTCGTGTTATAAAACAAAAAATATTATGATATTAATAATTGGCACTACTGGTGCCATTTTTAGTTGTATTGGAAGAATTACAGTCTACTTCATTACTAAGTCTTCTTCTTTGGAGCCTTATGATCCTCCTCCTTATTTTGAGAATGATATTAATAATCTTTTTTACCTCTCCTTGTTCTGAGGAGGGTATTGAGGATGATTCTTTATATTATTCTTGTCCGTAGTTGTATATTGCAAATTTTTTTCCGGATAATCTTGCTCTAATTTCTTTTTAGGTTGACTAAAAACATTATATAATGTATTATCAGCTACATTATAATCGCTACTACTTACTACTTTTTGTATGTCTTTGTTAGAGCCAAGAATATTTTATAAACCTTTTCAGTATCCATGGGCGTACACTGCGTGGGAAACACAGCAGAGGTTACACTGGATGCCAGAAGAAGTACCAATGGCAGACGATGTTCAAGATTGGGCGAAAAATTTGGATGATAATGAAAGGCATTTATTAACACAAATTTTTAGATTCTTTACTCAAGCTGATGTAGAAGTACATAATTGCTATATGAAACACTACGCTGGTATCTTCAAACCTCCAGAAGTATGCATGATGCTTTCTGCTTTTGCTAATATTGAGACAATTCATATGGCCGCTTATTCATACTTATTAGATACTATTGGTATGCCAGAGGTTGAATATCAAGCTTTTATGCAATATAAAGAGATGAGTGAAAAGTATGAGTATTTACAGCAATTTAATGTGAATAGTAACGAGGATATAGCAAGAACTTTAGCTGTTTTTGGTGCATTTACTGAAGGTTTGCAATTGTTTGCATCTTTTGCAATACTGCTGAACTTTCCTAGGTTTAATAAGATGAAAGGTATGGGGCAAATTATTGCTTGGTCTGTGCGTGATGAGACTTTACACACAGATTCTATAATACATCTATTTCGAGTTTTTATGCAAGAAAATAATTTGTGGAGTCAGAAATTACAAGATAATTTGTATAGTATCTGTACTGATATGGTGGAACATGAAGACGCTTTTATTGATCTTGCTTTTGAGTTTGGTGCAGTCAAAGGATTATCTGCTAAAGAAGTAAAAAATTACATTAGATACATAGCAAATAGAAGGTTACGACAACTAGGCCTGAAAGACTTATATGGTATTAACGAAAATCCCCTAAGGTGGCTTGATGAAATCCTAAATGGAGTTGAATATGCTAATTTCTTTGAAAATAGGGTGACAGAGTATGCACGTTCAGCTACTCAAGGAACATGGGGGGAAGCTTTTAGTGATTGAACATATTCATTACTTATTTGTCTTTATATTGGTTTGGTGGGTGCTTTTTTTTATTTTATTACCATTTGGTATTGTAGTTCCTCAAAAACAAGAAAATGAAATATTTGCTAGTAGTGCTCCTGAAAAAACGAAGATGACGCTAAAGCTATTTGTAACTACGTTACTTTCATTGGTATGTATGGTTTGCTATCATATAATTATTTGCGGATAATGTCGATGTCAAGAAAATTTGACGCACAAAGTTTTTATATGTAACCTTTTTCTCATTGTACCCTGTATATAATGAAGCAAAAAATGACTCCTTCGTCTAGTGGTTAGGACACCACCCTTTCACGGTGGTAACACGGGTTCGAATCCCGTAGGAGTCACCACTTTTACTAGATATAGTCCATATGGTGGTGCTGTTGCCCCAGCTGCTCTTCTATTTTTTGCCTTGAGAATTTTCTCTATATCAATATCTTTTCCTAAACCTATATCTTTTAGTGTTCCCACTATTATTCTAACCTGACTGTGAAGAAAAGATCTTGCTACAATATATATATCGATTAAGTTTTCTGATGTAACAAATCTTATATCATCTATTGTTCGTATAGGATTACTTGCTTGACACGAAGATGAACGAAAACTCGTAAAGTCATGTTTCCCAATTAAAATTTGTGCTGCAGATTCCATTTTCTTCACATCTAATTTTTTGAAAATACACCAAGCTCTTGATCGTTCAAGTGATAATTTAGAATTACGATTTATAATTACATACTTATAATGTCTTTTTATTGAGGAAAATCTTGCATGAAAATTCTCATCAACAAGTTCTGCACTTAATATACTGATTGCACAGTTTTTTAAATAGTAATTAATTGCATTTTGTACTGTATAACATTCAAACTTTTTATCAAGTGAAAAATGAGCTACTTGGTGAAAGGCATGTACTCCAGCATCTGTCCTACTACTACCATAAACTGTAACTTCCTGCTGTGAAAATTTTTTTATTGCAATTTCTATTGTTTCTTGTATAGAGTATATCCCTCTTTGTTTTTGCCACCCTGCAAAGTTACTTCCATCATACTCAATAACTAGTTTATACTTGAATCCCACTATATAAAAATCTACTTTTATTCTATAATAATAGTATATTAAGCAATCTGTGAATTGGCTAGTTCGGTTGCAACATTGTTTATTTCTACATTGGTGATGTTGCTACTAGGAGTAGAACTTTTGTCATTGTAAGCATAATCTTTATAATGCTTTAGCACAACTTTAGTACACAATTTCCATAATGATCTTACATTCTGTTCAGATGAATAGCTTTCAGAAGTTTCACTTCCCATTTCTTCTACTAGAAAATGTTTCCAAAGTCCATGTGGAAGGAGTTTTAATATCGGAGCTATTCTAACGCATTCTTGGATTTCAGGTGAACAATATTTTACTAATCTAAGTTCTGGATCTCCTATTGGCGCTCCAGCCATTAACAAAGATAATACCGGATCTATTGTACATTTCTCCTTCCATACTAGGTAATATGCAAGAGCTGAATATTTCTTCTTATCAACTAGTTTGGAGTTTGCTTTACTACTGTTGAGCAACAAGGAAAGCGAATCAGGTCTATCATTTGCACGTAGGGCAGCCCACATCAAAGCCGTTTCGTTGTCTTGATTCTGAAAATTTATATCTTCTGTTTCTTTTAATATAAGCTCTAGTATTTCAGTTGAAACCCAAAGTTTAGCAGCTAAAATTAGAGCTGTATTACCGTTTCCTAAACTAAGACTTACTCCTGCATCTAACAAGTACCGTATTGTTTCAGCATCATTTTTTTTGTGATGAAGAGCATGATACATCATTGTGATACAGGATTTGTCATCTGTTGTATAATTAGGATTTGCACCTTTTTTCAACAATAACTTTATTATTTCAGTGCTGCTATACTTCAAAGCGTAATAAAGTGGTTTTACGTAGAGATTTGTGCCAGAATTGGGGTCTACACCTCTTTCCAGAATTGACTTCACCATTCTAAAATTTTTTTTCGTTATAGCATTAAGTAAACTTTGGTTTGTCGTAGAGAACATTGCCGTAATTAGAATTTACACCTTTTCCTAGAATTGACTTCTCTGCTCTAGAATCTTTTTCTTTATAGCATTAAGTAAACTTTTACTAGATAAAGACATATACTCACCAAATATCATTAATATATACTGTTATACTAGTATCAGAATTAAATCAACATATTTTTTAATTCTTTCAGAAAATTATTCCTTTTATTTTGCTTTTTGACATTATAGCAAAGATATAGTAAAATATCTCCTTGCTCCTGCCGGTTGCTATGCGATACATATTGACATGTTTTTTCCTTGTTTGTTCTATTGTATATGAGGCACATGCCGTGACTTTCGATATTCTAATTACCAAAGTGGAATTTGGCTTAGAAAAAGTATTGTTTTTTAAAATATTTCACATACCTGCAATAGTTTTGTTACTTTTCTCAAGTGCATTATTTTTTACGGTAAGATTTAGATTTATTAATATTAGATTATTTGCACATGCATTTTCGATTTTAATAGGGAAAAATAAAAATAATAGTGGAAAAGGGGAAATAAATCATTTTCAAGCATTTGCAACAGCGGTTTCTGGAACGATTGGTTTAGGAACAGTGGCTGGCGTTGCTGTAGCTGTTTCAATTGGTGGTCCAGGAGCCATTATGTGGATGATAGTTGCTGGATTTTTGGGTATGTCAAGTAAATTTGTTGAAGTGACATTAGGTTTCAAATATAGAGGTAGAGGAGATAGCAAAAGTAGTAGCTTTGGCGGCCCTTTTTTATACATAAAAGAAGGTTTAGCTGATCTTGGTTTTATAAAGTTGGGCATAATTTTATCCTATATTTATGCAGTTCTCTTAATTATAGCAAGTGTGGGCGGTGCTATTGCTTTTCAAGCTAACCAAACCATATCAATAATAAAGGGTTATAGTGATCTTATAGATAACAATATATGGATTTTTGGAGCGGTGTTAACATTGTTAGTAGCACTTATAATTTTGGGTGGAATAAAAAGGTTAGCTCATGTTACTTCAGCTATGGTGCCAATAATGTCTTGTATTTACGTAGCGTCATGTTTAACTATTATAGCATTTAATTTTGATAACTTGGGTCTTGCATTTAAAACAATGCTGTATGAAATGGTGCATGGTAACTCAGCACTTGGTGGTTTTATGGGAGCATTTGTTGCTGGTACGAGACGTGCGTGTTTTGCAAATGAAGCTGGTATAGGAACATCTCCTATTGCACATGCTGCGACCAAAGAAAGTGTTGATGTAAGAGCTGGACTTGTTGCTATGTTAGAACCTTGTATTGATACAATGATAATTTGTTTTTTAACAGGATTGGTAATTGTTGTGTCAAATGTTTCAGGAAGCTCAAATGAAGGAATACTGATTACACGTGATGCTTTTGCTAGCGTTACAAACTGGTTTCCTATATTTCTCTCTATTAGTGTTCCATTTTTTGCATTTTCTACTCTCTTATCTTACTCCTATTATTGCGAAATGGGTTGGCTCTACCTGTTTAAAAGCAAGAAAAGTATTATATATGCACACATGTTAATCATGTGTGTAATATTTCTTAGTACTATATCACATGAATCTATGAATATAGCAAAACTTGGCGACATGCTCTTTATGTGTTTAGCAGTGCCAAATATTATTGCTATGTTTTTACTAAATTACAAAGTTGCTACATCTCTTAAGAGTTATGTCGATTCGTTACAAAAAGCAAAATAATAATTTTTTTTGTGTACCGAATTGTTGTACAATTCACCAATGATAAATTAGCTTTTTGTGCATTCTTGTAAAAAAACTTTAGGGATACTAGGTGGTGGTCAATTAGGTATGATGCTAACTAAGGCAGCCCATAAATTAGGAATAGAAGTTGTTATTTTTTCTGATAAAGAAGATTGTCCTGCATCACATGTTGCTAATAAAACTATAGTTGCTAGATATAGTGATAAATCAGCGTTAAAGCGTTTTATAGAAACTGTAGAAGTTGTTACATTTGAGTCTGAAAATATCCCATTTGATTTTTTTGATTCTCTCAATTGGTTTGTAGATGTGCACCCGAACCCAGAAGCTCTAAGGATTACTCAGGATCGTTTACTGGAAAAGCAATTTGTAAATGCTTTAGGTATAGTTACAGCCAAATTTGAAAAGTTAAGTGATAATATAACTCTTAATTATCCTATTATAGTAAAAACGCGCAAATTAGGTTACGATGGCAAGGGTCAGCACTTAATAAATTCCAGTAATGATTTAGCTTTGTGGAAATTTGTAACACAAAAAAAGCATAAAGATTACCTTCAAGAAGTAAATATAGTAGAAGAAGTTGTTAAATTTAAGCAAGAGATTTCTGTGATTACAGCACGTGATTTACACGGCAATATCGAAATTTTTCCCATACCAAAAAATATACATAAGAATGGGATATTACATACATCAATTGTACCTGCTGATATTAATGATGAGATCAAGAAAAAAGCGCAAAACATAGCAAAAATTATCCTTGAAAAGCTGAATTATATAGGCGTACTTGCTGTTGAGCTATTTTTAACAGAAAATGGAGAGCTGATAGTAAATGAAATCGCACCTCGCGTTCATAACTCTGGTCACTGGAGTGTTGAAGCCTGTAATGCTAGTCAGTTTGAACAACATGTTCGTGCTGTGTGCGGTCTACCTCTACAACCATTAAAATTACACTACTCTTGCGAAATGCATAACTTGATTGGAAATGATATAAACAATATTGACAAAATTCAATGTGATAAAAAGAAGAGAGTTACTCTTTATGGTAAGAAAGAGATAAAAGATAGTAGAAAAATGGGACATTTTGTAGTACCTCTAAATAAGGAATCATGCGGCTGGCAAAATTTATAGCAAATAGCGGTTATTGTTCGAGACGTTTAGCTGGTAAATTGGTTGCTGATGGAATGATTACTATAAACGGAAAACAAGTAACAGAATTCAGCACCATTGTTAAAACAAATGATGAAGTTAGAGTTGATGGTAAAAGACTATTCTTACCAGAGTTAAGTATTTGGTTATATAATAAGCCACCTGGAGTTATAACTTCTAAAAAAGATGAAGAGAATAGGGTAACAGTGTTTCAACAATTACCAAGTAACTTAAAAAATTTTATTAGTATTGGCAGATTAGATTATAACAGCGAAGGCTTACTGCCCTTCACTAACAATGGAGATTTAACTGAGTTTATGACTAGACCGAAAAATATGATAAAACGTAAATATAGAGTTAAAGCTTTTGGTAAAGTAAATAAGGCAAAGATAGCGGAAGTGAGAAAAGGTATTACTGTCGATGGAGTTACTTATGGTAATATTGAAATAGAGGTGGGCAGATCCACAGCAAACAATACTTGGTTTTTACTTACATTAATAGAAGGGAAAAATCGCGAAATACGAAATATTATGAAATTTTTAGATATGAAAATAGCCCGTTTGATTAGGGTCGAATATGGCAGATTTAAATTAGATAATATAAGGTTAGGGAAAGCTGTGAAAGCAAAAACTCAAGATATTAGCTATTATAAAAAGTTAATCGACGCTAGCTAGAGCAATATATTCAGTATCAAAGTCACTTCTCACTTGGCTATATAAAACTGGGTGCAAATTTAGATATTTTTTTGCTAGTTTTTCTAATTTTGCTGGTTGTGTTATATAACTCCATTCTGCCTCTAATACTTGTATTGTGTTTTGTATATCATATATTTCATCATTGATTTTACTTAGCTTTGAGTAAAGATTGCTAACATTATGTTTTACAGTAAAAACTGTTACAATACTTATTATCAATAATAGTGATAGAACTAGGAATTTAAGTGCTTTCATAAAACCCTCTTTATTGCTCTAAGGCGTGCTGATCGAGATCTGATATTTTTGTTAATTTCTCTCTTTGTTGGGGTAATAACTTTCTCGTTCAATTTTACAAAATTAACAATTCCTTTTTCTCTTTCGTGTGTCGGATAGTTGCGATTTTCATTTACTGTTTTTCCACATAAGAGATTAAATTTATCTTTCACAATTTTATCTTCAAGAGAGTGAAATGAAACTATTATAAGTCTACCACCTATTTTTAAGATTCGAGTTGCAGCATCTATTCCTTTCTCTAATTCTTCTAATTCATTATTGACCCATATTCTAAGCGCTTGAAAAGTCCTTGTTGCAGGGTCTATTTTATCTCCTGCTTTTCTTGGGGCAACAGATCTTACTATTTTTGCTAACTCACTTGTTGTTGTAATTAACCTTTTATTTCTATAACATACTATTGCACGCGCAATTTTTTTTGCGTAGCGTTCACCACTATATTTATAAATCACACTTGCTATTTCGTCTTCTCTAAATGCGTTTACCAAAGTAGTGGCATCAAATTTTTCATCATTCGACATTCTCATATCTAGAGGTCCATCTTTCATAAAAGAAAAACCCCTTGAACTTTCATCTAATTGCATTGACGATACTCCAAGGTCTAAAACTACCCCGTCTACTTTCTCATTTTCTAAAATTGAATCCATTTTACTAAATTTTATAATAAATAATTTAAATTTATGAGAAAAAGCATTGTTAATTGATTTCACATACTTTTTTACTGATGCATCCCTATCAATGGCATAAACTCTACAGTTAACTAAATTGAGTAACGCTTTACTATATCCTCCTGCACCAAATGTTCCATCTAAATACAATTCGTCTGCCTTTGGTGCCATTGCTGTGAGCATTTCTTTTAATAAAACAGGCACGTGTACATCTTTCATGAATTCCCCCTATTGTTGTTTTGTGCTCTAAACGTTAATTCATTCCTATTCTTTATGGAAATTCCTCTAGCTTTTATTCGATGTAATTCAAGATGTTTTGGCGACCATATTTCAAAAACTTGTCCTTTGCCTACAAAAGCAGCCTTTGCACTTATTTCTACCGCATTTAACATTACTTCAGGTAATTTGACTCGTCCATCAGGATCAAATGCTAATTGTACACTCTCACCAAGTAATGACATAGCAAAAGCATCACGACTTTCAGAAAATACATCCATTGTATCAATAGCACTGCTAAGATTATTTATTCTACCCATACTGCATGCTTCTATGCAGTTATTAATAAAAGAATGGTAGACAATAATGCCTATGAAAACATTATTTTTTATAAGCGACCGAAAAGGTGCGGGTACAGAAACCCTTCCTTTTTTATCGACCTTGTTAACATACGTAGATATAAATAAATTCATCTAAAAAATATTATCTAAAATATACTTACAAGAGTATTATGGTATAATATGGTTTAGTATGGGTTAACATGGTTTTGTATGGAAATCAAGTATGATTTTTACTAATACACATTATGTAGTTGTAGGAAGTGGACATAACTACTCTTATTAGTATCTTTAAAAGGGTGTGTGATTATTTTTTAGGTCGTTATATGTTTTTATATTTCTTTCTTCAAAAAAATCAATTGCAATATCAACAAGAGATGAGAGATAGTACCATCATTCTACATGGCTGCACAGGCTTTGATGATTCAGATAATTGTGACATTGAACATACAAGTAAGTGGTTCGTTATCTGGAAGCTTTATTTCTCTAAGTTCTGCCAACTTTGAAAAAAAGAAGATTTAAAGAGGATAACAGTTCTTCATGATGAACAAAATAGCAACTCCAACTTTAATTAGCATCTTTTAATTCTCTTGTAAGACTATTGGCAGCGATTTTATTAATATACTTCTTATCTTAAATATCAATTTGCTATTTTTTAATAGTTGCAAATTTTGTGCTAATAAGCAAGCTTGAGAAAAATTCTTTTTTTTGTAGTGCATGAGCAATATAGAATGTATTTTTAAAAATGGTTTTCCAGCGTTATGTTGTGATGCTGTATAACCACGAAGATCTTTATAATAGCATCAGATTCAGCTTCTATATCTCATTAATAATTTTTATATCATTCATAAAAGCTGCATGAATAAAGAAATCCCTATTTTCCTAATTTTAAATGCCAACCATGGCCTAAGAAAAAAAATCTTTTTATCAATAATGGCATTCATAGTGACAGAAATCAATAAATATTAACACTTTTATCTTTTTGTTCTCGTTTAAAACCAGTAGTAATTGAAATTAGTTGTATGATTATGAACTCTTCAAGTATTCATCTCCGTTGTTTATTACTTTTGAAGAGCTAATATCATTAGTTGGTAAGAACTAAGTTTCCTTTAGGAAATAATATTATAATTTCACTAAAAGGTTTTGGAAATATGTTTAAGTTGTTTTATGCTTCTTGATAAAAAAAATTGCTAACTCAAAAATCAATATTCTAACATCTATCTGTTCTTTTTTTACATATAAAAAATGGATTCTCTTCTATATAATTTTCAGTAACTTTATTGTTTATGTCTTTTAAATGTGATGTTTCATTAGCGTTACTTTGGTATAACAGTTTATGCTATTGTCAATTAGGATGTGAATTTTGTTTTTTATTGTGTAGACTGTTAAGAGGTATGTAGTCAAAATATTATTAATAATTTTGTGTTTTTAGAGTGTTGTTTGAATTCAACTTTTACTTTGTGATTATTGTTTTTACTATTCATTGTTACTATAGAAATACCTTTTTTTGTTTGCTTAAACACCTTTGTGCTATTCATAAATAGATAAATCTTTATTACTCTAGTCTTCAGTCTTACAGCAAATAATATTAAAAAATTTTTTTATATTAACTGATGATAATATTACTACTTTGTTATATAAAATATAACTGAGAGTGCTAAAATTTTATAACTTATGCTATTTTTGTGATTTATCTATGTTTTTCTGCTAGACTTTTTATAATTTGTATTCACATCATACCTAATGTATCGTCCTTCTTCTTTTGCAATTCTTGGGATTTTAACAAGTAATTTAGTTACTTTCTTTTTTGGAGGGGTATAAAAATCTTTTTGCTCACTAATTTTTTTGACGTAAGGTGAAAATATACTTTTTCTTTTTCCTATTGTTTTCATTATCTTCTTATAAGGTTCTTTGTAGTTAGGATGGCTATTAATTAACTTTTCGGTTGAACGCCTTAAGTATTCAACTTTAACAATAGCTAGCCCTTTTTCTTTAAAACCTAATTTTTTAGCTGCTTTTTCAGTTACATCAATTATTCTATTATCTTGAAAAGGCCCTCTATCATTTACTTTTAACTTTACGCTTTTATTATTTTCCAAGTTAGTGACCTTAACAACACTTGGCATAGGTAAAGTTCTATGTGCAGCTGCTAAAGCATTTTTATTAAAGATTTCACCATTAGCGGTGATGCAACCGTCACATTTATCTACTATAAAACATCGATGGCAATCTTCTTCATACCAAGAAGCTATTCCAACCTCTTCATATCTGTCATAATATTGAGGATAATATGATTCCCCTTTTATTTTGTAAGCACTGCCTATTCTGTAAGTTCCCTTATATTTGCTTTCAACTAAAGAACTCTTGCATGAAGTTAAGCAGGTTAACAAGTAGATCGTAAAAAAAAGCCTCAACATGCCAAATTCTATCAGAATATAATGAATGTAATAATTAAATTATGAAACGTCGGGGCGGAGAGATTTGAACTCCCGACCCCTTGGTCCCAAACCAAGTGCGCTACCAGACTGCGCTACGCCCCGGCAAGAAAAAGAATACAATATTTAGAACATAATAGTCAATTTTATTAAATAATATTTAATTAAATATTAATAGAATAGAAAATCGACGACTGTCAATAAATAACTTTCTTTTATAACTTGACCTATTAGTGTGGTAACACCCATTCCATTGAACTGGAATTGACTGAATTATACATAGTTGATACTATTGTTACTAAAATTAGAAAAATAATTGTAAAGATGAAAGGAGAAGAGGTAATTGGTGCTGAATTTGGATCGCGAAAACCAGATAAAATGATTGAAAATGCGATATTTTGTGTTGCATTTTTTTGGTCTGTATTTCAGCTTTGGGTAGCTTCTCCATTACAATTTGCTCTGCCAGCTAATTACCAATTCCTACTCTTTAACAATTTAGAGGTGAGAGCAATCCATTTATCAATTGCTATTTTTTTAGCTTTTTTACTTTTTCCAATACGAAAAGATACACATATATCTAAGATTCCTATATATGATTGGTTATTATCAGTTTGTAGTGCTTGTGCTGCTTTTTACATATACCTATTTTATGAAGAAATAGCCTTTCGTGTAGGTATGCCAACTCAATACGACCTTTTGGTAGCGATTACAGGTATTATTTTGTTGTTCGAAGCATCGCGAAGAGTATTAGGACCAACGATAGCAATAATAGCTTCTGTATTTTTATTATATTCTTATTTTGGACAGCATTTACCTGATCTCATAGCTCATCGTGGTAATTCCTTTAATGCTATAGCATCGCATCAATGGTTCTCTTCTGAAGGAGTCTTTGGAACAGCGTTGGGAGTATCAGCTGATTTTGTATTTCTTTATGTTTTATTTGGATCGTTTTTAGAAAAGGCTGGTGCTGGGAATTTTTTTATTCAATTGTCCTTTGCCCTGTTGGGGAGGTTCACAGGTGGACCAGCAAAAGCAGCTGTAGTAGCATCTGGTTTGATGGGTATGATGTCAGGTTCATCAATAGCCAATACAATTACAGTTGGATCATTTACAATACCATTGATGAAAAGAATGGGATTAACTGCAGAAAAATCAGCTGCTATTGAGGTATCAGCAGGAATTAATGGGCAAATAATGCCTCCAGTAATGGGTGCAGCAGCATTTATTATGTCTGAATATTTATCAATCCCTTATCCAGAAATCATAAAACATGCATTCTTACCAGCAATATTAATATATTTAGCATTGCTTTATACTGTCCATATAGAAGCAAAGAAACTTGGTATACAACCAATAAAAAGTGATTATAGTTTAAGTACTGTGCAAAGATTTGCAAGAATTGGTATAATCAGTACATCTCTCATTATAACTTTTGGAGCGATATATTTTCTTATTCAGGGTTTATCTTATTTATTTAATATGTACCCAATACCTACAAACAATTCAGCATATTTTACGGTACCTTTTATAACAATTGTATACTTGTTAGTTCTCAAGTATCAGTCTAGGTTTCCTGATTTGGAAGAAGATACAAAACAACCTTTAACTAAACTTCCTCATGTTCCTAAAGTTTTGAGGGGAGGGATACATTTTTTTATACCATTAATAATTCTTGTATGGTCTTTAATGGTTAATAGACTTTCTCCTTCCTTATCAGCATTCTTATCAATAGTATCGCTATTTGTAATTCTGCTTACACAACATGCAATAAAATCTTTTTTTAGGGATAAGAAAGATAAAATATTATCTGATATAAAACAAGGCTTGTGTGATTCGGTACAATCCATGATTGCTGGAGCTAGAAATATGGTACCAATTGCTATCGCGACTGCAACTGCTGGAATAATTGTTGGTACAATATCTTTAACTGGAGTAGGTTTGAGAATTGGGACCATAGTTGACAATCTTGCAAATAGTGAATTGTTCATCACATTAATACTGACTGCTGTAATATGTATAGTCTTAGGAGTTGGAATGCCTACTACTGCTTGCTACATAATAGTGTCTACGTTAATGGTACCTGTTTTAGAATATACAATTAATAAAAATGGGATGTATGTACCAACTATGGCCCTGCATTTATTTGTTTTTTATTTTGGACTTATGGCTGACGTAACTCCTCCCATTGGCCTTGCCTCATATGCTGCAGCTGCTGTTGCAAAGGCGAATACGTTAAAAACGAGCACAAAAGCCTTTTCTTATAATATGCGGACTATGACATTACCATTTATATTTGTTTTTAATCCACAAATACTACTCTACGGAATAACAAGTATAACAGAGTTTATAATACTTCTTGTTTCATCATTAATAGGAGTATGTATGATTTCGGCTTCTACTCAGGGATACTTTTTAATAAGAAGTAAAATTTATGAATCAATTATTTTACTTTTTGTTGGAATTTCACTTCTTTATCCTCAAGGTTTTATAAATTTTTTCTATAATCCCTTTGAGAAAATACACATGCAAGAATTAGAACAAGATGTTGAGGAACATGGAGATAATTTAAAGATTATATTGTTAAATAATAATGTAATAGAGAGGGTGAAAACAAAAGTTATATTCTTTAAATCTTTACCTGGAAATACAATCAATGAAAAGCTAGTTAATTCTGGTATAAGTGAGTTTAGCTTTGTAGATAACAAATTAACCGTTAATTATGTAAAAGAGGGAAGTAAGGCTGATATTGTTGAAATAGTACCAAATGATACCATAATTGAGATTTATATATCCAATATACAGCCTAACAAAAATATAATATTATTTCCTATTGGATGTATTCTAGCCATGATAGTATTTATCCAGCAGAAGCGCAGAAGAGAGTTATGATGTTAGACATTATAGCGTTGATTATAGCAGTTCCCGTTGTATTAATAGCTTTTATTCGTGGAGCAATTAAAGAAATTTTTTGTTTATTTGGTTTTCTCTCTTCACTGTTACTTACGTACTATAATTATGATCTATTTTCGGGTTTCGTGGGTATAAAGTCATCCATAGTAGCAGGTATTGTTTCGACTTTTTTCATGTATATGATTACAACTATATCATTTGCAGTAATAAACAGTTGGATTGTCTATGTACTTAAGCCTATCAGGTTAGGATATAGTGATCGTTTTTTTGGCGTGATGATTGGTATGGTAAAAGCTTTTATTTTTTCCTTCATTTTTTTCCTTTTTATAAAACTAATCTACTATACTATCAGCACAAATTCTGAAAACGAATACACAAATTGTGTGCTACCAAAATGGGTAACTCAGTCAAAGATTTATGTTCCTTTTGCTTATGTTGAAAATAACATTAGCAGCTTTCTACCTGAAAGGGTTTATAGTGACATAGAAGACTTTGGCAAAGAATTAAACAATGCTCTGTCTCCTATTGTGCAGGAAAATAAAGAA
This sequence comes from Anaplasmataceae bacterium, assembly GCA_965207045.1. GTDB lineage: Bacteria > Pseudomonadota > Alphaproteobacteria > Rickettsiales > Anaplasmataceae. Next base: position 441,777 of record OZ242261.1, read on the forward strand.
ACATAGAAACATTTATTGACTTTTATAACTATTAATGCCATATATTAGTAATATAAAGTATATGGAGATTATAGAAAAGATAAAAAAGTTTTTTTAAAAAGTATAGTTGTTCTTTAAAATTAAGAAAATAAAGCTATTAAATGGGCTATAGAAGCTGGAGTCGATGTTAATTTAGAGAATAAATATGGATGGATAGCATTAACTGAGGTAACTAGGAATGGGTAAATTGTTGAAGAGCTTATAGCAACTAAAGTTAAAAGTGATGTAAATAGTAAGTATGAAGAATCAGAATTGGTGTTCAAAGCAGTTAAATCCAATTGCCAAGGTAAAAAGTGATAGAGCAAGAGCTTGTATGAAGTCCCTTGTCATTATATGTCATTACTTTTATGTTCAGAAGGAAAAGAGCAGAAATAAATGTTTTTTTTAATTCTTTTATTGAAAAAGTTGTCGTTGATTATTTTAAGAATAAGGAGAGAGAACAAACAACAACTCGGATTTTTTACTGTTCGTACTGCTAACAGTTATTAGATTTATTTCCATAGTGTGTCGTTGATAAAAATTTAATTGATTTACGTACTAAACAATGTTAATCCGTCCTACGGCAGTCAAAATAATATTAATTTAGCTATATGGATAGAAATTTGGTCGCAAGAATAGCAACATCTATAATACTTTTATTTATGTTGTTTTTTTTATTTCAGTTAGGTGATTGGGCAATATATTTTTTAGCTATTTCATTAGCGCTTCTTTCTTGTAAAGAACTTTCTGACATTATAAGAAATAAATTTTTTTACGTTGTACTTATATTTATAGTTATTATCATTCCATATTCTAGTCTTATATATATATACTCGCATAATAAAAAGATTTTCATCTGGTTAATGATGTGTATTTGGACTACAGACATATTTGCATATTTTGTAGGAAAATTTATCGGTGGAAAGAAAATTGTGAAAATTATAAGTCCCAATAAAACCTGGTCTGGTTTTATTGGTGGAACCTTAGCAACTGTATTATTAGGTTGTACATTTGCTTATTTTTTGAAATTACCTTATAAGTTTTGGGTTTTTGGTTTAGTAGTTGCACTTGTTACACAACTAAGTGATTTTTTTGAGTCTGGATTAAAGCGAATTAACAATGTAAAAGATAGTGGTAAAATATTACCAGGACATGGTGGAATATTAGATAGAATGGATGGCATAATATTTACAGCTCCTTTATTTGCTCTCCTTTATTAAATTTTTCATGAGCACTTTTTTGGCTTTTTCCTAACTATGTTATTCAGAACATTTTAAAAATAGACTATTGTTGTAATGCTTTTTATATGATAAATTGAATTTGCGTTTTATCAAATAGGATTATATGCCTAAATTAAAAACAAAATCAGGTGTGAAAAAAAGGTTCAGATTAACTGGCAGTGGTAGAGTGCGTGTTACCCAATCTGGTAAGAGGCATGGTATGCGCAAGCGTAGTTCGCTCGCCCTAAGGACTCAAAGAGGAATGACAGTCTTGTCAAATAATGCGGGAAATGCTAAACTTATTAAACGTTTTATGAACTGACGGAGAGATAATTATGACTAGGGTGAAGAGGGGAGTGCAAGTAAGGAGAAGGCATAAGGCTTTACTGAAGCATGCTAAGGGTTTTTATGGGCGTGCTAAAAGTTGTTATAGAATTGCAAAGCAAAGAGTAGAAAAATCCTGGCAGTATGCTTATAGAGACAGGAGAACTAGAAAGCGTGATTTTCGTAGATTGTGGATACAAAGGATTAACGCTGCATCACGTCAGTTTGGTCTTTCTTATTCTGTATTTATAAAGGGAATAAAATTAGCTGGGATATGTGTAGATAGAAAAGTTTTATCCGATATTGCTATAAGGGAACCGGAGATATTTGAGTCTGTGCTTAATAAGGCTAAAGTAGCATTAAATGATGCAAAGAGCTGAAGATATTTTAAAAAAGATATATTCAGTTACTTCCCTAGCGGAACTTGATTCGTTAAAATCTTATTATCTTGGCAAAAAGGGAGTGTTTACAGAGAAATTTTCTCTGCTTAAAAAAATAACCAGCACAGAAAAAAAGAAGGAGTTAGGACGAGAGTTGAATGAATTGCTTACTGCTGTTTTAGATGCCTTTCAAATTAGAAAGTCTAGTTTGCTGAATCAAAATATAAATGATGAGTTGATGTATGAAATAGTTGATATTTCTCTACCAGTAAGAGAATCAAAAAAAGGTAAAGCACATCCAATAAGTAAAATAATAAAAAAAAGTGTTAATATTTTTTCCAATTTAGGATTTGAAGTTGTCAGTGGGAATGAAATAGAAGATGAATTTCATGTTTTTGATGCTCTAAACACTCAGCACCACCATCCTGCACGGCAAATACAAGATAGTTTTTATTTATTGAATGGTCTTATGCTAAGACCACATACCTCTTCAGTGCAAATTCATACTATGCAATCACAAAAGCCACCGTTAAGAATTATGGCATCTGGTAAGGTTTATAGACGTGATTTTGATTCAACTCACACTCCTATGTTTCATCAATTGGAAGGACTTTGTATTGATCGCTCAATTGATATGTCACAACTAAAGTTTTGTGTGGAATTTTTTATAGAAAATCTGTTTGGTAAAACACAGGTGCGATTTCGTCCCAGTTTCTTTCCTTTTACAGAACCATCAGCTGAAGTTGACATTTTACATAATGGTACTTGGTTAGAAATTCTAGGTTGTGGTATGATACATAAAGACGTTTTTAAAAATGTTGGCATTGATAATAATCAATATCAAGGTTTTGCTTTTGGTGTTGGTATGGAAAGAATATCCATGTTACATGATAACGTAGACGACTTAAGATTATTTTTTGAAAATAATCTTAGCTGGCTTAGTCTGTTTTAGGAAGTAGCACATAATCACAAGTGATAAGATGGCCTTTAAAATTGGGGCACAATGGCGGCCTGTTACTTTAACAAGTTTTTCTATATTATGATCGCACATATTCAACCTCAGCAGTTCACATTTTACAATACTAAATGTGTGCTTGTAGTAATAAACTAAGGCAAAAACTTACTCACCCAATTTCGTAACCATGAGCTGGTTTTAGTTTTTACTCCGTCATGATTATTAGCTATCTTTTTGTTTTCCTTTACGGGTTTTGCCGATTTGATACTGAATAGGCCATGTTCTAAGATATTATTAATACCAATACCAATTTTTATACCAAGCTCTTGTTCAAGAGCACTAATACGGTGATATTGTTGATTGAAGATGTAAACAGCAACACTCTCAGTAACTTCAATAATTATATCATTCTTTTGATGGTGTATAGATTTTAGTATTCTGAGAAATATATACTCATGAGACTGAATATATCCTGAACCCTGGCAAGAAGTACACTTTTCTGCAGCAAACTCAAATATACTCTTTTTGACTCTCTGCTTTGATACTTCCATTAACCCAAACTCACTTATTTCACCTATTTGAGCATGAGAATTAAACTTTTCAAACTCTTTTTCTATGCTAGCCTTAATTAATTTGCAATTTTTATACTTAACCATATCAATGAAGTCAATTACAATAAGACCTGAATGTCCACGTAATTCTATTTGTCTGACAATTTCATGTACAGCTTCAATATTTGTCTTATAAGCTGTTTCCTCAATGCTTGTACCACTAGTCATCTTTCCTGAATTTACATCAATTGAAATTAAAGCTTCGGTTGTATTTATGACTATATAACCGCCTGAGGGCAAAGCAACCTTAGTCTCATAAAGACCTGCAATTTGCTCTTCTATTTTATGGTATTCGAAAATAGGCAAACTTCTTCTATAAGGTTTAATTGGTAATTTTTCATGTGGGGAGATAATTTTTGCGCGCTCTTTTACAGCTTTATAATAACCACTACCTTCAATTATGATTGCACTCACCTCATCTACAGCAAATTCACATAATATTTTTTGCACCATTTCATTATGTTCTGAAATTAAAACAGGAGCAGAAGCTTTGTGCAAAATATTTTTTTGGATTTTATTCCACAATTTACACAGATATTTATAGTCAAAAAGTATTTTTGCCTTATTCTTACCAATTGCTGTGCTACGCAAAATCACACCTCCATTACAATCACCCTCTTTTTTGCTTTCAGAAAATATTTCGTTGAGTAATTCAAGTAGTCGTTTGCGTTCATTGATATCACTTATACGCTTTGAAAGGGCTAGGTTTGCAGAATATGGAGTAAATATACAATACTTGCCTGAAACAGCAATATGAGTGGTAAAAGACACTCCTTTATTTCCCCTTTCTTCTTTTGTAACTTGTAGTAGAATCTCCTGCCCTATTTTTATTACGTCCTGTATGTTATACTTTTTTAACAAGTCATCTGAGTTAGATGATAAGATTAGCTCTTTTTCATAAGAGCTGACCTGGTAACAATGCGGTATAATATCAGAGAATGACAAAAAGCCTTTTTTATCACAACCATAATCTATAAAAGCAGCCTGCAACGATGGTTCTATTTTTACTACAACACCAATATATATATTTCCCCTTAGCCTTTTCTTTATTACACTTTCTTGCTCAAAACGTATAACACTACCATCTTGTACTGAAGCTACTCTTACTTCATCTCTACAAATGGCATCTACCAAAATCTGTTGTGACACTGAAAAAGATATCTTATATAAGCGGAATTCTACTACAATGGGATTTCTTAATCAACAAATTACACTTATCCTTCTGTAAAGGTCATGGAATTTATTTCTAAAAGTAAAATATATTTTGATATTCATGTAAAAAATTATGAAAATTACTCCTATTAAGATAAAAGATTTTTTGGATTCTCCTTTACATTTTAACTTATGCCTAATATATGGTAGAAATTTTGGCAAAATAAAAGATTACTTTAACTACTTAGTAAAAAAAGCTAAATTCACTCTTGATGATCCTTTTAGCACAACAATATTATCATTCAATGAGATTCTAACAAATCCCCAAATTCTTCTGAATAAAAGCGGCACATTATCTTTCCATGGCAGAATGCGTTTATTATATATTCCTGATATTGGGGCGAACTTGCCACGTCCATTACAAAATATTTTTGAAGTCATTGATTATAAATCGACTTATATTATTTTGATAGCTCAAGAACATTTAGCAGTAAATTCTAGTACACGTATCTATTTTGAAAATTTGAAAAACGCAGCTGTAATACCTTGCTATTACGATGAAATGAAAGAAAGACAGAAAGTTGTTAAGAAATATTTAAACAATAAAAAAATAAACTATGATAATCATGTTCTAACACTATTAAACAATAATCTACCAGAAGACAGATTAGCTATCTATTCAGAATTAGATAAATTGGCTATTTATATTGGAACAAAAAATTCTATAAATGAAAAAGATATTATCAATTCTGTTGTCCAGGATCCTTATGGGGATATAGATGATATCTGTTCTGCATTTGCTAATCAGCAAATAAAAAGATTTCTGTTATTAAGTAATACTACGAAAAACAAATTCTCTATTATAAGAAGGCTAATCGAATATTTCATTCGTTTGTATAAAGTATTACTTGAAATTGAAAATGGTCAAGATATTAACATAGTAATTAACAATTTACGTCCTAAAATGTTTTTTAAGCATATTGCACAATTTAAAAATAGTGTAAAATTATGGCAAAAGAATGAAATTATACATTTGTTAAATAGTTTAATAAAATTAGAAATTGAATATAAAAGTGGTGATGAAAATATTTCTATAAAGTTAGAAAGATTAGGATTAGATAAATATTTATCTACTTGAACTTCACCTCATCTGATCTTCAAGCATTTTCATTATATAGTTTGAATTTGCAACTGTTGCTTCTAATTGCGAGAATTTTTTATATGTTTCTTGTCGTATTCCATCTAATCTTCTTTTTATCTCATCTATTTTTTTTGTGTGTAAGCTATTGTTACTACTTAATTGATTTAATTCTGTTTTTATAACTCCATTATAACTAGTTACTGCTTTGATTACTTTAGCTATTTCTTTTACTATGTTTTCTAAAATTGAATAATTTGTTTCTTCTTTCAATGCTGTATATAATTTCATTTTGTCAATATAAAGATGAGATTTGCTATCAAACAAAATACCAAAATCAACTAACGTAAAACCACTAAATGTTCTTGTGAACACCGATGATAATTTACTTTTTGTCAGTGATAAAGCATTACTATTGCGTAATATAGCTGTTTCTTTCCAATTTCCAAAGTAATCACGTTCTGTTTGTACAACAAAAAAATCTAAAAATTCATTGTAACTCTTAGCAAGACTTAGCAGAGAGTTATATATATTCTCCTTATCTACTTCTATTTTTAAATTTATATTCTTATTAGGTAAAGAATCCTTAAGTAAAGTAACAAAGATAGCTCCTGTTGATAGCTCCAATTCATTACCTGAAGACACTACAACGTTACTATCAACAACCAAACTCGCTTTCCTTGTATCTTGTACTTCGAAATTTGTCATTAATAATGGACTATACATAGAAAAAGCATAACCTGCTTCATTTGATTTGATAATTAAATTAAAATCATTATCTGCTACACGTAATGCATAAGCATTTACTCCTGTTTCATTGCTTACATAGTTTATTCTTTTAATTATACTCTCCAAATTATCATTTTCATAAAGTTGAACTATTACTTGATTGTTTAATCCAAAAGCATTGTTAAGTTCATCAATTAAGTCATTAAAATGGATATCATTAAAAAGTTCTATTTCTAAAGTATTACCTTGACTTGAAGTAAAAATTATTGGGCCTGATATTATCTCAGAAGTAATTATAAATAAGAATTCTTCATTATAGATTTGAAAAATAATTACATCTTCTGCAACACATATAAAATGTTCTACTGAAAGCTTATTACTACTAATCACAGAACTCTCTTCTGTACCTCTTATAGTAGCACTTTTCACAGTATTACTTTGGCTCAAATCAATATTACCATTATTGTGAATAATAAAACTTTTTGGTGATATTGAGATAATTCCATTATCCTCTAAAAAACCTTCACTAACACTTCGAAAACCCTTTAAGTTAACATATTGATGTGTTGCAGTTACTATATCATAAATACTAAAGTCTATTATTGGTGCATCTTGTGTTATGTAAGCTGCAATGTATTCAGGAGCAGAAATACTTACCTGTTTTTGCTTTAATGATATTAAAATATCATTATTAATTATATCGTTAGTATTTGAAAGCATTTCCCATAAATTATATAGTAGGGAACCTTTCTGTAGATTATTTTCAATAATACTTGCTTCACTTTCAATTTGTTCTACATAATTTTCGCTAACTTTTTCTATAACATCTCTCATATTAATATTTGATGCTAAACCAGAAATAGCGCCTTTATCTGGCATAAACCCTGATAAATCTATCTTCATAACTGTTATAGAAATTAATTTCTTTATAATTATTGTAGCTTGATATATTATACCAAGCAACTAAAGTAAAAAAAATATGATTGATAGCACTTAAAAAAAGGTTAAATTGTGTTACAATATCCAGGAAATATAAGTAAAATTAGAAAGCCAATCAATATGTCAGAGGTATTTTTTTCAGGAACAGAGGGAAAATTGCAAGGTTATTATAAACAACAAAATAGTACTTGTGCAGCCTTGGTATTACCACCTTATCCACAGTATGGTGGGACAATGAATAATAGAGTTGTTCATGCTTTATATAATTCTTTTCTTGAAAATGGATTCTCAACTTTGAAAATGAATTTTAGAGGCGTACAAAAGTCTGGTGGTAACATTAGCAATTCTGATAACGAATTGTTGAAAGATGTTTCATCCGCTATCAATTGGCTGCAAGAACGCAAACCTATACTTTCAGAATTTTGGATTGGAGGTTTCTCCTTTGGTGCATGGGCTTCTACTAACTTAATTATGCGTAGACCCGAAACAACTGGTTTTATAGCAGTTGCACCTCCTGTTGGTCGTTATGATTTTTCTTTTTTAGCTCCTTGTTTAGTACCTGGTTTAATAATACAAGGTGATAGTGATTACATAACAGATCATAATTTGGTTGAAAAGTTGGCCATTAAATTACAAAGTAAAGTCAAGGAAATAAAATATCACTGCATTTATGGTGGTGATTATAAATTTAGTAATAGTGACCATGTTAATGAAATTTATGATGTGGCAAAAGATTATATAAAAAAGATAATTAATGATGAATATGATTTCGTTTATGAGGGAAAAGCATCTGAATATGAGTTCGAAGACGTTTAAATCTTTATGTTAAAGAGTAAAAATTTATCTGTTATTGGTTTACAATGGGGAGATGAAGGAAAAGGAAAGATAGTAGATTATTTATCAAGATATTTTGATGTTATTGTTCGTTTCCAAGGTGGGAGCAATGCAGGGCATACTCTAGTTGTTGACAGGAATGTTTATAAACTTAACTTGTTACCATCTGGTGTATTAAGAGATGAAGTGTTATTATTAATTGACCAGGATGTTGTTATAGACCCTTATGCTCTTATACAGGAAATAAATAACGCTCCGGTAAGTATAAACCACAAAAATTTGATTATTTCGGAAGAATGTCATCTGATTCTTAGTGTGCACAAAGAGTTAGATAATTTATACGAAGATTGGAATTTAGACAAAGATAAAATAGGTACAACTGGTAAAGGAATAGGACCATGTTATGAAGATAAGGTAGCACGTAGAGGAATTAGGATCTGTGATACATATGATGAAAACTATTTGTTTTTACGTGTAAAACAACTAATTAGATACCATAACACAATTAGGCGAGGTAGTGGTATCGATGAAATAAATAGAGAGAAAATTATCAAAGAAATTGAAGAAATTATACCTCACATTAAACGTTATACGGCTTCAAGAGCCAAAGTATTTGATATATTAAATAATAAAAAAGTTTTGTTTGAAGGTGCACAGGGATGTATGTTAGATATAAGCTATGGTACATACCCATTTGTTACTTCCAGCTTTACAATAAAAGTCAGTAGATCACCGAAAGGAAACAATTATGTTTTAGGAGTAATCAAGGCATATACTACCAGAATAGGAAATGGTCCATTTCCCACTGAACAAGATAATGATATTGGTAACCAATTGAGGAAAGTAGGTAAAGAAATTGGTACAGTAAGTAATCGCAATAGAAGATGTGGCTGGTTTGATATTGTATTAGCTAGATATGCTATAGAAATTTCTTCTGCAAACAGTTTAGCATTAACAAAATTAGATATATTGGATTCTTTTGATGAGATTTATATATGTACACATTATGAATATAACAATAGAAGATATGATCATTTACCTTCTTCACCTATTATTCAAGATCTTGTTAAACCAGTGTATGAAAAATTTATTGGATGGAAGCAGGTTACACACGGCGTAACTAATATTAATGATCTGCCAAAAAATGCTATTCTTTATATCAAGCGAATAGAACAATTATTAGGTATACAAATAATCATGATATCTACAGGTGCTTCTAGAGAAGAGACTATAATGATGATAGAGAATGAAGTCTGTAATTGATAATGATCAAGATCTATGCTACTTCTGCTTAAAATTGTTAAATTCTAAACCTAAATTTATTGCTGTTGATACTGAATTTATGAGCAATAAAAAGTACAATATTTTTCCAAAATTATGCTTAATTCAGATTTGGTATTGTGGCAATGGTGCAGCAATTGATATTCTTTCAAAAAATATTAATGATTTGTCTATATTAGAAGCGGTTTTTGCTAATAAAGATATTATTAAAGTATTCCATGACTTTAAGCAGGATATACTTGCTCTGTTAACAAAATTTGCGAATGTTCCATCTCCCATAATTGATACTCAATTTATGGCTATGATATCTAAGAACTATTATAATAACATCAGTTATTCGAATTTAGTTTTATCGTTGCTAAACATAAATTTAGCAAAAAAAGAAACCAGAACTAATTGGTCTTTAAGACCTCTATCACACAAACAAATTGAATATGCCTTACACGACGTCTCATGTTTGCATGATATTTACGAAATTTTACACAATAGATTACAAAATTTAGGTAGGCTAAACTGGGTAAAAGAAGACATGTGCGCTCTATTAAAAGAGTTATCTTTACCTTATAATACAAAAAATGATACTGCTTATCTTTTTCGAAAATTATTATGTAAACTACGTAATACAAAAAAGCTTTTAAATGAAATTTCTGATGCTACAATTTATCGATTATCATATATGAAAAAATGGGATAGAAAGCTATTAGAAAAATTTTTATATCATGATGATGTAAATTTTCTTTTTGAAAAAATCAAATCATATAAAGAAAAGAATACTAATTTTAATTATAAAAAAAATAATCTTGCATATTTAGCAAATTTGTTTTTACAGCATTATTGTGTACAAAATGATATTTCTTACCAAGCAATTTCTTCGTGCGCTGAAATTAATAGGTTAATTAACGCCAACTATATAAATATAAGATTATTGTGTGGTTGGCGCTATAGTGAAATTGGTAATCGCCTATTACAAGTTTTATATGGAAAAAAAGAGCTAAAAATTAAAGTAAAGGGTGAAAAATTAGAATTAAACGAATTAGTTATTCAAGAATGAGCACAGATTGATGCAGTTGATCCATTTTCTTTACAGAGCGTACTTCTATTTTAGTCTCTGAACATAACTTTTTTTAACAAAAATGCAAAAAGTAATAGGTTATACTTACTATAGGCAGAAAACCGCACACAAACCCATATTAGAAACACTTTTTTGTAGAGTACAAAGTCTACATTTTTACCGGCTTCTATCTGATCTTCCTCTACACGTTTGTAACATATTTTTGCTTTGCATTGTACTGATACTTACAAGAGCACAAACAGAACAATCAGTAATTAAAAAAATCCTGAAATAAACTTGCTGCTTTATTACATTTAAACAATTTGTATAAAATAAAAAATGTAATTTTAATATTGCATTACATGGTACGATAAAAAGTGAAAGTATTACCTGCAATCTTTACTACATCCCCTCCTTGTCGAAATAATCAATAATTACGGAAGTTATAAAAATTGCTTTCCCTAGTAGACACAAATCAGCAAAAAAAAAGCTAATTCCTCTTACTACTACTATTTTTCCTGCTTTTTCAAATTTTATATAATATTTACTTCGCAGATAAAATCATAGTCAATAGATTATTAGTTCTGCTGGGCTTACTCTCAACATTGGCAATGTCTTCTGTTTCTTTAATTATTCTGTGTAGTATTCTCATTCCATGCTCCTGATAAATAATCTCTCTACCGCGAAAATTAAGGATGATCTTAACTTTGTAGTTATCATTTAAAAATGATCTAATATTACGAACCTTAAATAAATAGTCATGTTCTTCAATATTAGGCCTTACTTTTACTTCCTTTGTTACAACAACATTTTGCTTCCTCCTTGCTTTCTGTAGTTTCTTTTGATTCTCATATCTTATCTTGCCATAATCTAAAATCTTACAGACTGGAGGATCAGAATTGGGATTTACTTCCACTAAATCAAGACCTTCACTTTGAGCTTGTGTAAGAGCCTCACTACATTCTACTATCCCTACCATCTTGCCGCTAGAATCAACCAAACGAATCATTTTCGCTGTAATTCTCTTATTAAGGCTTGGTATTTTCTTTTTTAAACTCAAACTTCTCTCTCCTCTATTTCTGTTATTAAATTGCTTAAAGCAGAGTCTATAGATAAACACTTCGTACTATTTAAACCAAGACGTCTAATAGATACTGTATTTTGTTGCATTTCTTTGTTACCTATAATCCACATAACTGGAACCTTTTTTGTACTATACTCACGTATTTTATAACTAATCATACAACCAGAGGCGTCAACACTAGCACGTATTTTATTCTTTTTCAATATCTTATGCAATTTATCTGCATATGAATTAACCTCATTTGTTATTGTAACAATAATTACTTGTACTGGCGATAACCATAAAGGTAATTTACCTGCATAATTTTCTATTAAAATACCAATAAATCTTTCGAATGTACCTAAGATAGCTCTATGTAACATTACTACATTATATTTTTGATTATCACTTCCAACATATCTAGCTTCCAGCCTTTCTGGTAAGACAAAATCCACTTGCAAAGTACCGCATTGCCACTCTCTGCCAATAGCATCTTTGAGAATAAATTCCAATTTAGGACCATAAAAAGCTCCTTCTCCTGGGTTCATAACAAAATCCATCCCAGCTTTCTCAAGTGAGTCCTTCAATGAGTTTTCGGCTTGATCCCAAACTTCATCTGTGCCTGCACGTAACTCAGGACGGTTAGAAAATTTTATTCGGATTTCTGCAAAACCTAATTCTTTATATACTTCTTTTAACAGATCACAAAACTTAATCGTTTCATCTGTAATTTGTTCTCGTGTACAAAAAATATGCGCATCATCTTGAGTAAAATTCCTTACACGCATTAAGCCATGTAACGCACCAGAAGCCTCATTTCTATGGCACATACCAAACTCTGCCATGCGAATCGGTAAATCACGATAACTTCTAATTCTGTTATTAAAAATTTGCACGTGACAAGGACAATTCATTGGTTTGATCGCTAAAATTTTCTCATCCACTTCAGTGGTAAACATATGTTTTCTGAATTTATCCCAATGCCCAGATTTTTCCCAAAATTTCTGCTCCAACATAATTGGAGTTTTAACTTCTTCATAACCATTAGCATAAAGTTTCTCTCGAATGTATTCTTCTAAAGTCCTATATAATATCCAACCATTTTTATGCCAAAAGACTGCACCTTGAGCTTCTTCTTGAATGTGAAACAAATCCATAGTTTGAGCAAGTTTACGATGGTCTCGCTTTTCCGCTTCTTCTAGCTTACGTAAATAATCGTCTAAGTCATTTTTGGTTGTCCAAGCGGTACCGTATATACGTTGCAACATTTTATTTCTAGAATCACCACGCCAGTATGAGCCTGATAATTTCATTAATTTAAAAAATTTTGTTTTACCTGTATTAGGTGAATGAGGACCTCTACAAATATCAATAAAGTCACCCTGACGATAAATTCCTATTTCTTCCGTTTCGGGAATACTATTTATAATTTCAACCTTGTAGCTTTCAGCAGATTTTTTAAAAAAGTCAATAGCCCGTTTTCTGCTCCACAGTTCACGCTTTATCTCATAGTTTCGTTCAACAATCTCCTGCATTTTCTTCTCTAGTTTTTGAAGATCATCAAGAGTAAAACTTTTTTTGTAATCTATATCGTAATAAAAACCATCACTTATAATAGGGCCTATTGCTATTTGTGCACTGGGATATAATTCCTTTACTGCTTGAGCTAAAATATGTGCGGTATCATGGCGTAGTATATCTAACCCTTCCTTATGCTTTGCAGTTATAATTTTTATTTTTGCATTTTCTCTTATTTCTACTGATAGATCCTGTAGAATTCCGTTGACTTTAATAGCAATAGAAGCTTTTGCAAGATCATTACTTATAGATTGGGCAACCTCTGTGCCTCTTACTCCAATTTTAAATTCTTTTTTACTAGAATCTGGCAAGGTAATGCTTATCATAACAGGATAATATTATGATTACATACTCTCTGTAAAGCACTAATTTTTTATATGTTCAACGATAATCCTTTGATGTTAGTCCTTCTGTCATTAGTAGCTTAAGCATATTAAACTGTTCTTTACAATTTCCTCTTTCTGCTTCTATATTTATATATCTAAAACCTTTCTTCTGGGAATAAACTGAAAAAGAACCGTCATCTATAACTGATTTGTTATTTTGAAGAACAACGTTATATTTATTTCTTTTTATAATATCAAAGATACTTTTATCTGTCACATAAAAGAATTCACCTGTCCCAGCATCAGGATTAATATAAACTTCTCCTGCATCTTTTGCTAAACTACCCATCTCTTTGTAGTTTTTAATGGAATAATCAAGGTTATAATTATTGTGTACAGCTACAATTAAATCATTATTACCTAATGAATAAAGAACTATTTGCGCAACTTGATCTGCAAAATTTTTTACGATACTTATAACATCATTATCTTCTGTATCAAGATTTTCTTTTATTCCGGAAACTGTAAACATACGATTAGGATCCAATGAGTAATTTCTTCCACCTAAAGTAAAATCAATATTCCGTTGTGGTGGATCACTATGCTGTAGTGAAACTATTCTACCACCATACTCATCTATGATTTTCATAGCTACTTGTTCAGAAGTTACTTCATCTTGATGTGGATGAAAATATGTTAAAGAATTATCCCCATCTTTTGCATATATAAACACTTTGACTCTAGAACTACCCAAACTCAAATTATGCGAAGCTTCATATGCCATTACTTTCAATGAGTAAAGGAACAAAAACATAACTAAAGTGCATTTTTTGTACATAAATACTTCTGAAAATAAGTAAGATAAGATTAACTTAACTCTACAAATCGAATATAGCAAAATTTCTTTAGATAAATTTTTCCACACATCTAACAATAACTGCATCAATAATCCTATTATTAATTGTTGTGTATTGTATGAAAAAATAAATAAGGCTGTGCTAATATTGTAGAACCAGTTCCATTTAGTATGGATAATGAATATATAGGTTTTTTGCCATACCATATTTGGTAAAACTACTACATTATATAAAGCATCAAGTCTATTATATTTTCATGACAAAAAGGACATAATTTTAACCGTTCTCTAATAATAAACAGACTTAAGAAATAATAGTTAGATTATTCTTAATAAACTGTTACCACTAAATAATAGATAAAAAGTATAGTAATTGAACTATAATTTCTTTTGATATAATCGTAAATTATTCATAAAATAGAATTATGATTGGAAAAAAATGTAAGGTTATATGACCATCGCTGTGTAACAAAGACGAGATTTTATATTTTAAGTGTATCAGCTGGCTTAGATTGTTGTTATATTTCGCACAAGATAGATATTACTAAACAATTTCCAAATAACAATTGGCAGTTGCACAACATAATCTGAACCATTTCCGTAAGCTTTGTAAAGCTACAGAAAAGTGGCATTATATCATACATATTCTGAAAAAGAAATTTCAATTTGTATATCATAAATGCGTATGATTGTTTATTTAACTGCTTTCTATTCACTTAAGTGTTAAGTTTTGCAGCATGGTTATTATTAAAATATTCTGGAAACAAAGAAAAGAATATCAAATTTTCAGGTAGAAGCGATTGCAACTAGTATTTTTGCTAACTTATTTTTTTAAGGCAATCATAGAAAAACACCCCCTGGCACTAATAAGGAAGTGCAAGAATATAGTAATAATAGTGTTATTATGCATTATAAAGTTGGCAAGATTTTCGACTACAATTACGCTCGTAAGAAACCCATCAATCTGGCCATTTATTGCAAATGCTAAAGTGGTTAAGACCATGGTAGATTTGTGGTAAATTCTATAGAGCATGTTGTGATGGGAAAGGCATTAATTAACGAACCTAATGACACTAAGAGTACGTGCTAAGTACTACTAAAAGACGCATATTTGACTTTTTCAATTTTTGTTTTTAGTCTTAGCACTGCTGTAAAAAGTGGGTTTGTAGCTCAGTCGGTGAGAGCGCACGCCTGATAAGCGTGAGGTCGGAGGTTCAAGTCCCCCCAGACCCACCATTTTCTATTGTTTCTTCGATTAAGTTGGCAAAATTTTCCTTAGCATTACTAATTGCAATTTTATATGCCGTAGATGATATATTTTGTAATTTTTCAGGATTGTTAATTAATTCTTTTAGATGCCGAATTAGGTTTTCACTTGTAAAATCTTGCTCAGTTATTAATATACCAGCATTATTTTTTGCAATAAATTGTGCATTTGACATCTGATGATTCATTGTAGAATGAGAATAAGGAACGTATATTGCTGTTTTCCCAGAAGCTAAAATCTCTGCAATAGTTGATGCACCTGCACGACATATTATTATATCAGCTTTAGCAAATCTTCTAGGTATATCTTGAAAAAAATTTGAGACTTCAGCTGTAATTCCAAGATTACTATATTTTGATGATAATCCTGCTGCATCTTGTTTTGGACACTGGTGATGTATAGAGCAATCTATACCTTCATCAATTATTTTTTTTATAGCATCAGGCAATATCTTTGAAAAGACACTAGCTCCCTGACTACCACCAACAATAAGCAAGTTAACTTTACCTTTAATTCTACAGTATTTTACTTGTTTTATATCATTGCTGACTGGAACTCCAGTTAATTCTAATTTATCTTTATACTTCCCATCCATTGATTCTTCTATTGTTGGAAAAAAAAATGCTAACTTTTTTGCAAATGGTAAAAATAACTTATTTACTTTACCTAAAATCGAATTTGATTCATGTAATATGATAGGAATGCGCAAAAAAACTGCAATGACTAAAATGGGTAGGGTAGGGTAACCGCCAAATCCTACAATTATATCTGGTCTATATTTTTTGAATATAAGCAAAGATTTTCCAATACTTATAATAAATGACCATAAAAAAGCAGTAATACTACTTTTAGTAATTGGAATATATTCAATTGTAAAATCAAAATACTTACTCCTGCTAATACGCTTTGCTAAAGTATTTGTTACAAACACACATTTATGACTTTTTAGTACTTCAATAGTAGCTAATGCCGGAAATATGTGACCACCAGTACCACCACCTACAAAGATTATTTTCATTATACCTTTATGCAAAAAATTATTTACTTATCAAAAGTAATTATTATTTCATCAACACGCAATAAATATTACTGAATCGACAATAACTTGTGATATATTTAATAATTACTGATGAACAATAAATATACGAGTAATCAATTAAAAAAAATTCTTGAATAGAGTTCTATTTTTTAAGTTTTTCTCAATTCTGATATGATAACAATTTATCGAACTGTTGTTGTGTTTTTTTTACGATCTTGTTCAACATAACATTCATGTAATAACATTATTATACTATATTTTTATTATCCATTTTTTGCATATCTGTTACAAACTATTTCTTAGTTTCCGTGCTTATTTTAAGAATACAAATACTATAGTAATGTTTCCCTAGATGAAGTTCCTTTATCTTTCTAGATCTCGCATTAGCTACATTATTAAATAATTTTATTTTTTTAACCGAAAAGGTCCATAAATATTTATGGAGTTATAGCATATGCCTCTTTTTTTATGTTACTCATAATTATCACAGCAGATAATAGATAAGCCAAAAAAAGTAATTTCTCCTTTTTATTACGTCATAAATGATATAGGATTTATATAAATACAAATTAGATTAATCATTAATTAATTTATTAATGAAGCATTAATATGTGTAATACCCCCTACCTATTTATAATCTATATACTATTGAAAGGAATCAGTTATTGTGTTATATTGTCTAATAGCGATTCACATAAATGATAAAATTGTCTAATCAGTTGTTATTACCAGTTCTTCCACTAAGAGATGCAATATTTTTCCCTGGCGATAATCCGCCTCTTTTTATAGGAAGGAAAAAGTCTATTTGTGCTCTTGAGAGTTCTGTAAACAATGATAAAAAATTATTATTGATAGCGCAGAAAGACCCTCTCAAGAATAATGTTACTCAATCTGATCTCTACGATGTAGGTGTATTATCCAGTATAATTCAATTATTAAAGTTACCTGATGGCGCTATTAAAGCTTTAGTAAAAATCGAGAGTCGAGTAAAAGTGCTGAATTGTACTGAAAAAGAAAGTTTTCTTCAGGCTTCTATTGAAATAATTGATGATGATAACCATCAAAAATGTGATTTAAACAAACTGGAAGCTTTAAAGCGCTCCATAATTTCTGGTTTTAGAAATTACATAAAACTACATCAAAAATCATTAACTCCAGAAGAATCTGAAGAGTGTGATAATCAAGACTTTTCTTACAAAAGATGTGCTGACTTTATATCTTCACGCTTGGAAATAAAAATTAGTGAAAAACAAGCTATATTAGAAATATTTGATATAGAGAAGCGAATGAAAAAAATCTATTCTGTATTAAAATCTGAAATAGACGTTCTAAATATAGAAAGACGCATACGCCATAGAGTTAAATCACAAATAGAAAATACTCAAAAAGTATATTACCTCAATGAACAAATTAAAGCTATACAAAAAGAGTTAGGCAATAGCGAGAACAATAGTGGAGCGGTTATCGATGACACTAAGGAGTTTTCAGATAAAATAAAAAATAAACATTTATCTGCAGAAGCAAAAGAAAAAGCAAAAAGTGAGATAAAAAAATTAAAAATGATGTCACCAATGTCTGCAGAGGCAACTGTAATTCGAAATTATTTAGATTGCCTATTAAATATGCCTTGGGGTAAGAAAACCCGTATACAAAAAAACATAAGAAAAGCTGCTGCAATATTGGAATCAAATCACTATGCAATGGAAAAAGTCAAGGAAAGAATTATAGAACATTTATCCGTACAGAAAAAAACTAAAGAATTAAAAGGCCCAATTCTATGTTTATTTGGCCCACCTGGAGTTGGCAAAACTTCATTAGCAAAATCAATTGCAACAGCAACTGGAAGAAAATTTGTTAGAATGTCCCTTGGTGGAGTTAGGGATGAATCAGAAATTAGAGGACACAGAAGAACTTATATTGGCTCTATGCCTGGAAAAATAATTCAATCACTCGAAAAAGTAAAATCCTTAAATCCTTTGTTTTTGTTGGATGAAGTTGACAAAATGGGTATGGATTACAGAGGTGATCCAGCTTCAGCTCTACTTGAAGTATTAGACAAAGAACATAACAAACATTTTGTTGATCATTATCTAGAAGTTGAATACGATTTGTCCCATGTAATGTTTATTTGTACGGCCAATACCTTAAATATACCCCGTCCTTTGTTAGATCGTATGGAGATAATACATATCCACGGTTACACAGAAGAGGAAAAGATTCACATCGTGAATAAACATTTAATAAAGAAATTAAAGCATGAGCATGGTTTAAGTGGAAAAGAGATGAGTGTCTCTCGCGAAGCATTGTGTAAATTAATTAGAAGCTATACTAGAGAAAATGGCGTTCGTAATCTGAGCAGAGAATTAGCTAACTTAATGCGCAAAACAGTTAAAGAAATAATTACAGGAGAAAAGAAGAAAGTAGTAATTACAGTCAACAATCTCAAAAAATATTCTGGAGTTAGGAAATATAGCTTTGGACGAGCTGAAGAAGAAAATCTCGTTGGTGTTATTGCTGGGTTAGCCTATACTGAAGTTGGCGGTGAAATCATGTCAATAGAGAGTGTTATGATGCCTGGTACAGGAAATGTTAAAAGTACTGGAAAACTAGGTGATGTTATACAAGAATCTGTCCAAGCTGCTTATAGTTATATCCGCTCTCGCTGTCTAGAACTTGGCATCACTTCCAGAAAATTTAAGGAATATGATATACATATTCATTTTCCTGAAGGGGCTACACCAAAAGATGGCCCTTCTGCTGGGATTGCCATATGTAGCTCCATAGTATCGTTATTAACTGGCATTCCTATTGATTCCTCAATTGCTATGACTGGAGAGATAACATTACGTGGCAGGGTTCTAGAAATAGGTGGTCTAAAAGAAAAATTGCTTGCCGCTCTTAGAGCAGGGATAAAGACTGTTGTCATACCATACCAAAATGAGAAAGATTTGGAAGAAATGCCAGCAAATATAAAAAAGGGGTTAAAAATAATTACGGTTAAGCATGCTGAAGATGCAATTAAAATAGCTTTGTTATATCCACCAGTTCCAGTCGAAGAAGATGAGGAATTTGATGATAAAAATAGAATAATTTCCGATCGTGGTGGTAACGATAAAGATATAAACAGGTCCGTACAACATTAATATGAATGATCTTTATGATGAAAACAATGTATTCTTTAAAATAATTAATGGTGACCTTTTCTGTGATAAAGTTTATGAAGATGAAAAAATTTTAGCTTTTTATGATATTAACCCTCTTGCTCCTGTCCACATCCTAGTAATCCCAAAAAGCAAATTTATTTCTTTTAGTGATTTTATTGAAAATTCACCTTCTTCTTATATAGAACATTTTTTTTCAGTAATAAAACTTATTATCACCAACAATGAGAAACTACAGAGCGGATATAGATTAATCACAAACAGTGGCAGTAATGGAGGTCAAATTGTCAATCATTTTCATTTTCATATTATTGGTGGTAGCACTTTAGGAAGCATGGCTTGAGGAATTTTCATATTTCATTATCCACATATTTTTCCCCACCATACGGTTCTGTAACAGCAGCTAATGATTCCCAAAGTATATCCACTTCATAGTATTTGCGTACTGAGCTGCGGAAAATATGAATATAAATATCTCCTTCTAAATTAACTAACACCCAATTCCCTTGATTTAAACCTTCTACTTCGTAACTGGAATCACAGAATTTAATTTCTTGTATCAGGTAGTAAGCAACTGACTTCACATGCTTATCAGAAAGACAAGAAGACACTATGTATGAAGTTTCCTCATTTCTTACATTTTTATATACCACAATATTCTCTGCCTTGTTTTCGTATAAAATTTTCATTATATTATTAAATATTTGCATACATCCTGCATTAAAAGTATGCTTGAATTTTATCAAATATTTGTGTGTTTTTAAATACGGCCTTTTTTTCAATTAGTGGCTTAATAATATATATAGTAAGCATTTTACTAAGAAAAACAGAACATTATTTCAGTAACCCAAAGAAATATATTGCTGTTGTGGTACTTGTCACAACATTTGTACAGTATATTTATGCTATAATGTTTGCAAACATAGTTACTCACCATATTAATATAGAACTCCCACAACATTTTACTCAAATTGCTCTTTTTGGGTTATATTCTTATGTAATTGGTTCAATTCCATTTGCTTTATTAATAACCAAAGTATTTACTAGTCAAGATATACGTGAATTTGGTTCTGGCAATGTTGGTACTACAAATGCTATGCGTTGTGGCGGAAAAAAATCAGCTTTTTTGACTCTAGCTTTGGATTTTTCAAAATCATTTATTCCACTACTATTATTCAAACAAATTTTTCATGAGAAAGATAGCATGCTTTTGCTTATAGGACTATTAATTATACTAGGACATATTTTTCCAATTTGGATAAAATTTAAAGGAGGTAAGGGGGTTGCTACTGCTTTAGGATTATATTTTGCTCATAACTTTTATCTTGGGTTAATAGCAGTTTTTACTTGGGTTACCGTTATGTCTATTTTCAAATATTCATCCTTAGCATCTATTTCTATGGTCACCTTTGTTACTATTTTCTCGTTTACAGCCTACAGGGATGATGCAAATGTTACTGCAATGTTCCTAGTTATAAGTATAATAATTTCATTTATGCATTACCAAAACATAGTTCGGTTGATCAAAGGAAAAGAGAACAAAGTCTTCTAAAAATAAACTAGAAAAACAAGCATCAAGAAAATTTATTGACAGCTTAAACATTCATCTTCAATCGAGTTTAGTGGTGCATTACTTTTTCCCAATTCAAATGGTAACCTATTATGTGAAACTTTATCAGGACGTTGTATTGACTGTGATCTGCAATAATATAGGCTTTTAAGTTTTTTCTTCCAAGCCATCATATGTATTTCATGCAAGTATTTTTTGTGAACGTTTCCTGGTAAAAACAAATTTAAAGATTGTGACTGACAAATATATTCACCCCTTACTGCTGCATGTTCTATTATCCACCTTTGATCAATCTCATAAGCTGTCTTAAAAACAGCTTTCTCATAATCAGTAAAAAAATCAATGTGTTGTATTGAGCCTTCATTAGTCGTTATTGATGACCATACATCATCAAACGTATTAGAACCTGACAAAGACGTGTTAAATTTTTTCTTTAATAATTCACATAAATACTTATTGCGTACAGTAAACGAGCCACTCAAAGTCTTATGCACAAAGACATTGGCAACATAAGGTTCTATTCCAGGAGATACATTTCCACAAATAATTGAAATAGAGGCAGTGGGAGCAATTGCTATCTTATGAGTAAAGCGCTCATCCATATTGCAATCCTTTGCATCAGGACATGGGCCTTTTTCCTTTGCTAACTTCTTTGATGCATCCTTTGCACGTTGACTTATATACTGGAAAATCTCCTTATTCCAAGAGCTTGCCACTGCAGATTCAAAAGGAACCATCTTTTTTTGCAAAAAAGAATGAAAACCCATAGCGCCTAAACCTATACTGCGTTCTCTCAATGCTGAATAAGAAGCTTTTCCAACAGATTTTGGTGCCTTTTTAATAAAATCATCTAAGACATTATCCAAAAAGCGGATTATGTCCTCAATAAATAAGGGCTTACTCTTCCAATCTTCAAAATATTCTATATTAACAGAAGCAAGGCAACAAACAGCAGTACGCTCATTATCTAGGTGATCTTTGCCAGTTGTTAAAGTAATCTCACTGCATAAATTAGACATTTTGACATCTAAATTCAACCTTTTATATATCTCTGGTTTAAAATTTTGCACGGTATCAATAAACAACATATAAGGTTCACCAGTTTCAATCCTAGCTGTTAATATCCTTATCCACAAATCACGCGCCTTGACTACTGAGGCTACCATTGCAGTATGCGGATCTATTAAGTCCCACTCTTTATTTTGTTCAACTGCTATCATAAACTCATCCGAAATTACAACAGCATGGTGAAGGTTCAAAGCTTTACGACTTGGGTCACCACCAGTTGGCTTTCTTATATCAATAAACTCCTCAATTTCAGGATGAGAAACTGATAAATATACAGCAGAACTACCACGCCTAAGCGAGCCTTGTGAAATAGCTAAAGTCAAAGCGTTTTGTACTACAATAAACGGTATTATACCAGAAGTTTTGCCACTGCCACGAACCTTTTCACCTATTGATCGCAAATTTCCCCAATAACTTCCTATTCCACCACCTTTTGCCGCAAGCCAAACATTTTCATTCCATAAATCAACAATACCATTCAAACTATCTTCTGTTTCATTCAAAAAGCATGAAATTGGTAACCCTCTGTCAGTTCCACCATTACTTAAAATAGGTGTAGAAGGCATAAACCACAGCTTTCCCATATAATCATAAAGACGTTTGGCATGTTCCTGATCATCAGAGTAATATTTAGCTACCCTAGCAAATAAATCTTGGTATTTTTCATCCTTATATAAGTATCTATCCGATAAAACAGCCTTGCCAAATTCAGTCAAATTGTCATTGTTGCAAATCTCAATCATTTTTTCCAAAATTCTTTCACTTGTGATTAAACTAACATTGTTTCTTCTTTCTGTCGATCAAAAAAACGATATATTGTATTGTACAATAATACAATCTACTATATATAGATACATATTATTAACATTTAATGTTCATAGTGCTTATGATTAGCTTTTTTCATGTTTTTTACATATCAGCTATTTGTATGTTAACATCTTCTAATAGTAAATTTAAGAGTCTAATACTTTAAAAAATTTTCCAATGAAATTATCAGATTATTATCTACCTGTAACAAAAGAAGATCCTAATAAAGCAAGTACTGTTTCACATAGATATTCTATCAGAGCAGGGTTAGTAAAACAAATGAGTGCTGGAATATATGCATGGTTACCAATTGGTAATAAGCTATTGAGTAACTTAAAATCAATTATTCGTGAAGAAATGGATAATGCCGGCAATTTGGAGATAACAATGCCATGTCTACAATCTTCTGATTTGTGGAAAAAATCAGGTAGATATGAGAGTTACGGTAGAGAAATGTTATTAATACGTGATCGTCATAACAAAGAAATGCTTTTTAGCCCAACAAATGAAGAAATGATAACTGAGATTACGCGTAATCATTTAAATAGCTACAAAGATTTGCCACGTTGCTTTTATCAAATACAGTGGAAATTTAGAGATGAAGTAAGACCAAGATTCGGTGTAATGCGAGGACGTGAATTCTTGATGAAGGATGCATATAGTTTTGATATTAGTAAAGATACTGCATTAAAAAATTATGAAAAAATGTATACCACATATACAAAGATCTTTAGAAGAATGGGCCTTAAAGCCATAGCTGTAAAAGCTGATTCTGGTGCAATAGGTGGAGATTTAAGCCATGAATTTCATATTTTAGCTGATACTGGAGAAAGTAGCATTTATTATGATAAAAAGTTAGAAGAAAATGAATATAACAATTTTACTGAAATAGAGAAGATATATACAGCTGCTGATGATTTGCACGATAAATCTAAATGTCCAGTACCTGAAGAAGATTTAAAAACGAGTAAGTCTATAGAGGTAGGACATATTTTTCATTTTGGAACAAAATATTCTGATGTAATGGGTACAGAAATAACCAACCGTAATGGTCAATTAGTTTCTCCATATATGGGTTCATATGGCATTGGTATTTCAAGACTAGTTGGCGCAATTATTGAGGCAAATCACGATGAAAAAGGTATAATATGGCCAGAATCAATTTCTCCTTTTAAATATGGCTTAATTAATCTTCATAAAAATTCTCAAGGAATTGCAGAAAATATATACAATATGGTAAGCAAAAACAAGATTTTGTTTGACGATACACAGGATAGCTTTGGAGTAAAATTCTCCCGTATGGATTTAATTGGCATACCACAACAAATAATTGTTAGTAAAAAATCAATGGAAAATGGTGTAATAGAAATAAAAAATAGAGTAGATGGAGTATATAAAATTGTCAATTTAAATAATTTTATGTTATAATCTCAAACTAAAATTAGGATAAAAGAAAAAAGTGGAAGGTGCTAAAAGAAAAGGCAAACAAGGAGTCTTACAAGTACAAAAAAACACAAATAGTAATAACAAAGAAAATAGTAGGCCATCTATACAAAGATTAGAAAGAAAAGCACAAAAAGAAAAAAAAACAGATATACAACAAGATATACAAAATTTAATACAGCATTCAACAAATCTGTTAATAGATATGAAAAAAGAGATCGAAGAAATAAGAAAAGAACGAAAGTTAATAAGATGTGAATTTTGTAAATTGACAAATGATAAAAATCAAAAAGAACAACTAAAGCTTGAATTAGAAAATTATCAAAAAAAAAACAAAGAACTGAAGCGTAGATTAGAAAATTGTGAGAAAAGAAAAAGCAAGTACAAGGTTACTCTAATATACTTGACTTTGTTTCATGGAATTACATGGACGACTCTCTTTTATTTTATGAAAATAGGAATAGAAGAATTTAGCCAATCACAAAAATCACCTTTTATTGTTAAGATCTCACTTTATATACTTTTTACATGTTTCGTTGCTCCATCAGTTATATTCGTAATATTAAACTCATGGCGTTGGTACAAAGAAGCAAATGGTAATCTTCCAACATTACAAGAAATAAATCACAATGTTTTTGACCCAAATATGAAACGAGTTGCGTGGATCAAACAGTGGTGTAAATATTACAAACAAGAGAAAATTAGATACAAATTACCCGTTTGTTGGACTATACACTTTTTATCAGTAGCAGTGAACTTAATTGCTTACTGTTTTACAATCATAGGAATCAAATCTGTAGTTGATCAACTTCCAAAAGCAGAATGGAAGAATCCAATTGTTATATTTTTTTCAATTGTAGCTTTTGTTGCATTTGCTGTTATAGACATAATATTTTACCATGCAGTTTATAACATGATTTGGTACAACATTCCTGATCCAGAATACAAAATAACACCAAAGCTAGAATTTACTGAGCCCCAAGTAGAAGGAATTGAAAAAAATACAAAGGATGAATCAAGCATAAAATAATAAAAAAGAATTAAGAAGGAGCAGAAAAACAAACTGGAGGTTAGAATAATGTGACATAATATATATTATGGAAACTGAATTTTTTTAGAACATAAGACACAAAATTTTATATAAAACTTTATTTATTTTTCACAGATAAATCAATATTTTTAAAGCTAATTCTCATTCATTAATTAAATTAAATAAACTATTTAAAGAAAAAAATAAATTCCTATTATTAAAGAGTTGAAAAACATATTTTTACTTAATTTTCAAAAAAAAATTGAATAATTTGTTTTTTATCTAAATAATAATCAATATAAAAGAGTAAGAAGACATGAAAAAATTAATTTTGGCTAACTGGAAAATGAACGGAAACAAAAAAATGGCTCAGAAATTTGTACTTAAATTAAGTAACATAAATAGTAAAAACAGTAACATTATATTATGTCTACCCTATCCCTACCTTTACATTGGTGAACAAAATAACAAATTCAATTTAGGAGCCCAAAATTGTCACCATGAAGAGAAAGGTGCTTATACGGGCGATATAAGTGCAGAAATGCTTTCTGATATGGGTTGTAAATATGTTATACTTGGGCACTCAGAAAGAAGATCAAAGCATAATGAATCAGACAGAATCATACAAAAGAAAGCAAAAATAGCATTAAAAAATTTTTTAATACCAATAATTTGCGTAGGAGAAAAAGAACGCTCCTCTAATTTTGATTTTATCAAAAAACAATGTGACAATTCTTTATATGATGACTGCATCATAGCTTATGAACCTGTCTGGGCTATAGGTAGTAATATTACTCCAGAATTAGATAAAATAGAAAATACTGCCAACATTTTACATGAGAATTACAAGTTACCAATAATATATGGAGGATCGATAAACACAGACAACGCATGTAAAATAGCTAAAATAAAATTCATATCTGGTCTTTTAATCGGTGGTGCAAGCCTAAACATAAACTCTTTTTTACAGATAGTTCATACCATAGGCTAAACGATCTCTGGACATAAGACTATGATATATGTTAAATTTCTTACAGAAAAAGGTTTATCAAGGTATAAGTATTAAATGATAAAAAAAATTACACCAGAAGCAGATATAGGTCAGTCAGCGTTAGATTTTGATCTACTTAACGTAGATGGTGAAAGATTTAATTTGCAAAAAAGTCAAGGTACAAACGGTCTAGTTGTAATGTTCATATGTAATCACTGCCCATATGTAATGCAAATACTTAACCAAATAGTACGAGATACAAAAGAATTACAAACACATGGGATTAATACAGTAGCTATAATGCCAAATGATGTTATTTTATATCCTCAAGATTCCTTCGATAACATGAAAAAATTGTCGCGACAGAAGTCATTTACATTTCCATACTTAATAGACACAAAGCAAGATACAGCACACGCTTATGGAGCTGTTTGTACTCCAGATTTTTTTGGTTTTAATAAAGATTTAAAATTAAAATATAGAGGGCGGTTAATAGGAAATAATGGTGAAAGAGAACTATTTGATTACATGGTAAATGAAGATATTGGTAGTCAAAAAGTGCAATACCCAAGTGAAGGTTGCTCTATTAAGTGGAGCCAAGAATGAGTGAAAGTCCTATGCATATCTTGTCTGATGTCATAATAATACTATCTGCAGCAGTCTCTATAGTTGTACTATTTCACCGTGTTAAGATCAGCTCTTTGTTAGGCTATTTTGTTTCTGGTGCTGTTATTGGTGCTCATGGTCTAGGATTAGTACAAGCCAATTCGGCAATAGAAATATTGGGAGAATTTGGAATAGTATTTTTGCTATTTCTTATAGGTTTAGAATTAACTTTTGCTAGACTAGTAACAATGAAAAGACATGTATTTGGACTAGGAGGAATACAAGTAGTGTTAACAACGTTTACCATCACTATGATAGCAAGTTACTACGGATTAGAGCTCAAAAGTGCTATAATAATTGGTGGTGGTCTAGCCTTGTCTTCAACTGCAATAGTCTTACGAGAATTAGAAGAAACAAAGTCAACTTCAAATAAAGTTGGGCGCCTTTCTATTGCAATATTATTACTTCAAGATTTAGCAGTTGTGCCACTCTTAGTATTAACTCCCCTGTTAGCTGGTGGAAATGAGTCAGGTGGGCTTTTAGCACCTATCTTGCAAGCTTTAACCAAGGCTTTTTTCGCTTTAATGGTAATATTTATCACCGGTCGTTTAATCATAAGACCATTTTTTAATATGATAGTTTCCACAAAGAATGATGAACTTTTTATTGCTACTAACCTTTTAGTAGTCCTTGGCACCGCTTACATAACCAACTATTTCAACTTATCTATGGCACTAGGGGCTTTTGTAGCCGGATTACTGGTTGCAGAGACTGAATACTGTCACGAAGTAGAACAAGTAATATTACCATTCAAAAAACTGCTACTAGGCTTATTCTTTATGGCAATAGGAATGTCAATAGATTTACATCTATTAGGAATTCACTTGTTATTGATAGTTATGTTAGCATTTGCTTTAATGCTTATCAAAGCAGCCATTATAATTTCTTTATGTCTACTCTTTAAATGTCAAAAAAGCGCTACAATTAAAGCAGGTCTTATGCTATCCCAAGGGGGTGAATTTGCATTTATACTATTTAATTTAGATGCTGCAAAAGGAATTATTCCAGAAGATATAGGCCAAATATTAATGGCTGTCGTCACTGTAAGTATGGCTTTAACTCCTTTTTTTTCTCGTATTGGTTCTCGATTAGAAAATTTAGTTGGTGAAAGAGAACAAAATAAAACCATAGAACAAATATTAAATAATGAATCAATTGATATTGATCATCATGTTATAATTGCTGGGTTTGGCAGAGTTGGCCAAATGGCAGCAGAAGTCTTAGCAGAAGAACAGATGAATTACATTGCGATTGATATTAATTCAAACTTAGTTACCAAATCACAGGACAAAGGTTTTGCAGTATACTTAGGAGATATAACAAACATAAAGATATTAGCTGCAATGCAAATAGAGAGGGCTATAGCTGTAATAATCACTGTAAGTGATAAATCAATTGCAAAAAGAGCCATAAAATTAATTAAAGAAAGTTATCCAGAAGTTAAAATTGTGGTTAAAGTCAGTGACCTTAATGATTCTTTTAGCTATTATGAGATTGGAGCAGATAAACTTGTTCCCGAAAACTACGAAACAGGGCTTCAATTAGGTGCTTCAACACTTTTATTAGCTGGATTTGGCAGTTCAGCTATTTCTATTCTAAAAGACAGATTTAGGAAAGGTAATTATTCAATTGCAAAATTCACTAAACAAAAATAGATTAATTTACTAATAATGTTAACTCAATGAATGATATTCTTTAAAAATTTTAATACTTCTTTAGTATGCCCTTTGACATTAACTTTTTTCCATATATTTACCACATATCCGGCTGTATTTATTAAAAATGTAGTTCTTTCTACTCCCATGTATTTTTTACCAAACATACTCTTCGCAACCCAAACTCCATATTTTTGCATTATGTCAGTACTTGGGTCTGATAATAAAGCAAAGCTCAAATTATACTTCTTCTTAAAATTAATATGGTTTTGTATACTATCTTTAGAGATTCCTAGCACAATCGTAGAAAAACTAAGCAATTCTTCAATACAAGACTGAAAATCAATCGCTTCTTGAGTACAACCAGGAGTATCATCTTTTGGATAAAAGTATAGAATGACATTTTTTCCTAAAAAATCTGATAACTGCACTTTTTCTGCGTTATCATCAAATAAAGAAAAATCTGGCGCTTTATTACCTATTATCATACTCTTAAATAAATATGATCTTAATAGGTAATGATAAAAATAGCAATCATAGGAGCAGGTAAGTGGGGACAAGCACTTGCAAAAATCTTTTCTTCACAATCTAAAATTATTCTTTGGTCTTATAAAAAGATAAATTTTGAATCAGAACAAAGTAATATAATTCTATCTTATGATATCAATGAAGTTACAAAATGCGATGTAGTCTTAATTGCGCTGCCAGCACAAAATGTAAGAGAAAACTGTAAACTGTATAAGAAGAATATAAGTAAAAAAACTCCAATAATAATCTGCAGCAAGGGTATTGAGTCTTCCACTCTGTATTTACTAAGTGAGGTTATAGAGGAAGAATTATCCCATAAAAACGTAGCAATATTATCAGGACCTAATTTTTCTCACGAGGTTCAAGTTGGTTTACCTTTCGCAGCAACTTTAGCATGCACTGATAATGATTTATCAAATTATTTATTGCAAGTTCTACATAACAATAACTTAACAATTCATTGTAGTAATGATATAATTGGAACTCAAATCTTTGGTGCCGTAAAAAATGTGATTGCAATTGCATGTGGAGTATTTCTCGGTAAAAAACTTGGCATGAATGCACAAGCAGCATTAATTACATACGGAATGAAAGAAATTATAGAGTTGTGCAAAGCAAAAAATGGTAACACAAATTCAGCTTTAGAATTATGTGGAATAGGGGATCTAATTTTGACTTGCACCTCGCGTTGTTCGCGCAATGTATCATTTGGTATTGAACTGACAAAAGGAAAATCCATACAAAAAATACTATCAGAACAAAGTACCACAGAAGGAGCATATACTGCAAAGACTGTACATCATTTAGCTCAAAATTTAAATATTAAGATGAATATTTGTGAATCTGTTTATGAAATTATTTATAATAACGCAGATATTAATTGTATACTAAAAAAAGTAGGAATTTTTTCTTAATTATAAAAAATTCCTTGGAATTGCAGAAGCACACCAAGGTTACTTCTCTTTCTCAGGAACAACAAGCTATAGTAAAACAATTCACCACCTCTTAATAATAATTCATACTTTTTTCAAGACTTACAAAACTTTCTATGATTTTAAATACTCTAAAGATTCATCAATAGCTTCACAATACCAAGTAGTAAGGTCACCATTTTTGAAATATTTATCAGCATTTGAAAAGTCATCATCATTGTCTATAAAAAAAGGCTCACAAATAACGCATGGTGCTTCTGTATACCTCAAAAGATAACCACCTCTATCCTCAGTAGTTTTTGATTTAATCCCTCTATCGTTATTACCAAGCCCTTTTACCAAATGTTCTTGGCAGATTTTTGCAATCTCTTTTCCATCAATACTTGTATGATAATAAAGCACCTCACAACCATTAACAATGGTATTAAAAGCGTTACAATGTAAACTTATTACCAAATCAGGACTGAGATTATTAATTCTACCTGGTAAATTTCTGTAACCATCTTCCCCGTTCTCTCTATACATGATCACAGCATTATCTTTCTTATTGAACTTAGAAAAATTATGGACTATGTCCTGAGCCAATTTCTGATTAAACATAAACTCAGTAACATTATAAGTACTATTACTAGCTCCCTGATTCTCCTCATTATGCCCGACTACTACAACTACTTTCATAATAGATTTACTTCAAATTTTACTTAATTTAATTAAGCATATCAAAAATCATATTCTCTTTCAATGCAAAAGAGTTCCATGTTCATAAATTCACCACATTTATTAAATAATCAAAATTTACAACACAATTAAACAAATGTTTAACGTAAGATAGAATCAATAAACGGTTTCTCCTAACATCATTGTTTTCATGATTAATCAAAACACAATCAATAAATTTCTTAACAAAAGGCAGTAAAATAACTAAGAGACTCATTGCAAATTCAATCTCATTCTCTTTAATAGCTAACTTCAACTCTGGCCCAATCTTTGTTAAATGAGATGACAGAATTACTTCTTCCTCATCTATAAAAAGACTTCTATTATAAGTCTTATAAAATCTACCTATCTTCCCTTGCAAAGGTGCATCATTTACAATATTTTTAATACGCTTATAAACTACAAGCACCAACCTTCCTTCATCTTCCTGTAAAAACTTACTTAAATAATTACAATTTTTATAAATTATATTTAATACATACATTTTTTGACTTGAGGTAATTGAATAAAAAACATTTTCATCAATACCTTGAGATTTCATCATCACTCTAAACCTCGCCATACAGAAATCAAGGATCTCTTCCACAACAAAATCTCTATATAGTTTATCTTGAGCTTCCTTTCGTTTCCTCTTTTTAAAGAGATTGATTGGATAACAGTGAATTGCCTTATCAATTATTAAATCCAGCGGTATTAGAACTTGATTTTCAAGAACAGTTCTGCTAATTCCTATTGCTAATCGGCGCAAAGAAAATGGGTCTCGAGAACCAGAAGCTCTTTCGCCAATACTAAACAACCCAACCATAGAATCGATTTTATCAGCAATACTTAATGCCACTGCAATTGGTTCTTGAGTGCAAACTGATTCTGCATTTATTGGATAGTAATGTTCCCTAATAGCATCAACAATTACTTTTTCTTCACCAGCTTTTTCAGCATAATAACCACCTATAATCCCTTGCAATTCTGGGAACTCTTTTACTAAATCAGTTGCAAGATCAGCCTTTATTAATTTCGCTGCTTTTTCTATATCAATTAAAGATACATTAGGCACCCAAACTGATATATATTTAGAAACAGTTGTAACGCGCTCTACCTTTTCCTCAATACTTCCTAGCTTTGAATGAAAAACAACATTAGATAATTTATCTGCATAATAACTCAAGTTATTCCGTAAATCCTGCTCAATCAAAAATTTTGCATCTTCTAACCGAGCAGCAATAACTTTTTCATTACCCTTGATAACCATTTCATCATCACCATTATTTGATACAAAAATAAAAAATGGAACTAAAGTACCATTACTATCTAACAAATGGTGATATTTTTGGTGAGATTTCATTACTGTTATCAGTAATTCTTTCGGCAAAGCAAGATAACGACTCTCAAAGGTTCCCAATAAAACCTTAGGATATTCAGTCAGGTTGGCCATTTCTTTAAGCAAATCTTCATCTAAATTAAAATGAAAATTGTTCTCGTTAGCAATTTTTATCAAATCTGTTTTGATAATTTTTAACCTCTGATTCTGATCTAATATAACGTAATTTTTTTCTAATTTTTCCAAATAATCTTGCAAACTGGATACTGAAAACCACCCTACTCTAAATCTATGTCCACAAGTTTTATTTGTGGCTCTTAATCCCGCAAATTCAACAGGTACAGTTGCTCCATCAAATAAGCATAATAAATTTTTTATTGGCCTGATCCATCTAACGTTACTACCATACCATCTCATAGATTTCGGCCAATTAAAATTGGCAAGCAAATCTTCTATAAGAGTTTGCAAGGTTATTTGTGTTGATAAGCTTTCTTCTTTATAATAAAAAAAATAGAATTCTCCTTTTTCAGTCTTTTTAATTTCCAGTTCTTCTTTTTTTCCACCTACTTTCTTAAGAAAACCTAATACAGCAGTTTCAGTAGCACCTACTCTTGGTCCTCTGAGTTCTACAGATTTACTGTTTAAAAAAGCAGGTAAACCATTAATAATTATGGTAAACCTTCGTGGAGTTGTAAAAACATGTAAGGTCTTATATTCAAGATCGCTCTTTTTGAGTTGAGATTTGAGTATTTCATACATACGTTCTACAACATAATTCTGCATTTTTGCTGGTACTTCCTCAGATAAACACTCAAATAAAAAATCAACCATTTCTAATTAAACGATACTAATACATACGATATGATAAGTATTTCTAATCATGCTAGCAAGAAAGTTTTTCTGCCCATAGCTTTTATTTAATGAAAATTATTTTAGAATAAATACTAAATCAAAAAAGCAGAATGAATAAATATATAGACTTATTTCTAGAAATGATAGCTTCTGAAAAAAACTTAACCCTAAACACAATTGAAAATTATAAAAGAGATTTAGAGCAGCTTACTACTTTCCTTAATATTGAAATAGAAAATGCAAAAACAAAAGATTTACAAAATTATGCCAAAGAACTGAAAGTTAGACATTACTCTAGTAATAGTATTTCCCGCAAAATTTCCACTATACGAACATTTTATAAATTTTTAAATAGCGACGATATTATCAAAGGCAACCCTGCAATTGAGGTTGATCATCCAAAAAAAACATTTAAGCTACCAAAGATTTTGAGCATACAAGATTTAGAATTACTCTTTAAATCAGCACAAAAAGATACTTCAAAAGAAGGTTTAAAAATCAATTTAATATTAGAGATACTCTATTCCTCTGGTATGCGTGTTTCCGAATTACTAAGTACAAAACTTTATGAAGCAATAGCAATAATTAAAAATCCAGATGAACCTTATTTGATAACGAAGGGAAAAGGCAGCAAAGAAAGAATCACAATACTTAATGCACAGACAATTATCACTCTCAAGAAATACATCAAAGTTATCGATAAAAACTCTCTATGGTTATTCCCAGGTGATATCAAACAAACAAAAATAAATAAGCCAATGACAAGACAGTATTTAGGTAAGCTTTTAAAAGCCGCAGCAATAAATGCGGGAATAAATCCTAATAAAATCTCTCCTCATGTACTACGCCACTCTTTTGCAACTCACTTATTAGAAAATGGCACTGATATAAGAATCATTCAAGAATTACTAGGCCATTCTAATATTTCAACAACTCAAATCTATACCCACATTGCCAAAAAGAAACTAAAAGAGATTGTTTTTACAAAACACCCATTGGGGAAAGAAGAGTAATACAGTATAAAATTTCATAAATTGCGAAGATAGCATTAAGTTGGCAATTAACCTTCATTTATGATATAAAAAACGTACATTAAATAAGTAAAATTATTATGGAAAGTATAACGTACTATGACTTCCGCCAAGCAATTAATGATTATAACATAGAAAAAGTTAAAGTGTTAATACAAAATGGAATTGATACTAATATGGTTGATGAAAATGGAGATACGTTTCTACATGTCGCAGCATCTAGTGCGTGTGGTCGTAGAAAAATAATAAATTTACTGCTAGATCAAGAAGGTAGTAGCAGTATTATCAATGCAATCAATAAATATGAAAATACGGCTTTACATATTGCGGCACTTCATAGTAATACACAGATTATAAAATTGTTAATAGAAAAGGGAGCTGATGTCACAAGGTGTGGTAAAAATGGATTAACAGCACTGCACATTGCATCTGATAAGGCTTGTGTTGATGGAGTGAAACTATTACTAAAGCATGGAAGCAATGTTAACGCTATATTTAATAATGAGGGTAATGCAGAAACACCTCTGGAAACTTTAATCCTCAGCTCTATAAATAGTAAAAACCAGTCATATCATGATGTAATAACGTTACTGGTAAAGGCGGGTGCAAGTTTACCGTATTACAACCTCAAATTTCCCACTTCTTCAACAGATACAAGAGAAGTAAAGGAACTCAAATACATTCCTTCTGTGAAAATTGCAGAAGAGCTAAAAAGAATACACGGCAATCTCAGTAAGGTAGTAGATGGTAATAACACTGTAATTGAGAAGTTAGATTTACCATCATCATTGCAAACTTATATCACAAGCGAAACTCAGAAACATATTATTGCTATTCTACAGAAGTATACACCGTATTGTGCAAAACCCAGCAAGTTAATAGATGGTGATGATACTGCAATTAAGAATAAGAAGTTAGATTCACCATCGTCATTGCAAACTTATATTACAAGCGCAACTCAGGAAAATATTAGTGATGTTCTACAGGATTCTACACAGTATTGTGCAAAATAAAAACTACTATGTTCATTCATTACGTAATATAGATCACCAATTTTTTGTTGTATTCACAACTTATATCTTCACTTCCACAGCTAAAGGAGCATGATCAGAGGTTTTTTCTTTGCCACGAATATACGAAAAGATTTTGCATGATATTAGTTTATCAGCTGCTTGCGGAGAAATTAGCATATTATCAATCCGCATACCACAATTATTTTGCCATCCTCCACCTCTATAATCCCACCAACTAAACTCTTTTTTATCATCGTTTACCAATCTAAAAGCATCATAAAGTCCTAAGTTACACAAAGCTCTAAATTTACCTCTTTCCTCTGAGTGAAAGCCAATTGTACCATCTAACTTTATTGAATCGTAAACATCATTTTCTTCAGGAGCAACATTATAATCACCGCCCAATAACATAACTTCTTCGTAAGACAATAAAAATTTAAAATGATTGTATAACCTGTCAAAAAATTTCATTTTATATGAAAATGCCTCTGAACGGACTTTTTGTCCATTGGGGACATATATGCTTGCAACTCTAATTGCAGAATCAGACAAAGAGATAACTCCCTCTATGTATCTAGATTGCTGGTCATTTTCATCACCTGGCAAAATTCTTGTAACATCTTTTATTGGAAATTTTGAAATTATCGCAACACCATTATACGCCTTTTGTCCATGAACTTCTATGTAGTAACCCAACTCCCTTATTTCAGAAAAAGGGAAATTATCATTAATGCATTTCAATTCCTGCAATAACAATACATCAAATTTCTCTTTCTTAAGCAACTCCAACAATAAAACTAGTCTTTGCCGTATTGAATTTACATTCCAAGTAGATATTTTCAACATGCAATCACTGTCCTATACTCATTCACCATATGTTTTAAGCCATAACTTAATGCATCTGCCATCAATGCATGACCGATTGATACTTCATCAGGTTTAACTTTACTTATTATATCTGGTAAATTTTGTAAGTTTAAATCATGACCCAAATTTACTTTTAAATTTAGTGAGCGCGCTTTTTCTGCTGCCTCAACTATTTTATTTAATTCTGCTGTCTTATTTTTTGTATAATATGATTTCGCATACCATTTCGTATGAAATTCAACAGCATCAACACCCATTGAAGCAACATATTCTACTATTTCTTTATCAGGCTCAACAAATACTGCAATCCTCAATTTATTTTTAAGTGATCTAATAACTCTGTTCAAAGTAACGTTATCATCATCCTCATTCCAACCGCGTTCAGTTGTTTTTTCGCCTTCTCTTACTGGCACAATTGTAAACTGATGAACAACACATCTTGTTATTGCATCAATCAACTCTGTTCTCAAATCACCTTCAACATTAATTTCAACACAGTTATCCTTAACTGCATCAAGTTTTGAGAGTTCTTCAACATCTTCTATCGTAGCATGCCTCTTATCAGACCTAGGATGCAAAGTGATTCCCTTACAGCCAGCACTAATTGCATTAATAGCTAAACTCTGTAAACTTGGAGCAGCTAAGCTGCCACGAGAATTCCTAATTAAAGCAGCCTTATTTAAATTAACACTAAAGCGAGTTTGTTTAATCTTTACCATTTTTAGACCTATTGATAATTTCCGCAACTGATGACTTTACCATTTTTATTTCAACATTTTCAGTAACCTTTAGCTTTAGCTGCATAGCTTTATCATCTACATAAGTTACACTACCAATAATTCCTCCAGTAGTAGAAATTTTATCACCACGTTTTATTGAACTTATCATTTTTTCATGTGCTTTCATCTTTTTTTGTTGTGGTCGTATGATTAAAAAGTAAAAGATAATAAAAATTATTATCAGAGGCACAAAATTAATTAAAGATGATAATGAATCCTTAGCATCAATAACAGCCATATTTGTATCATTATCTATCTCGACCGCAGCAGTTGTTTCAGCTAACCCTTCCGTAAAAAAATACATTAATTCTCCATAAAATCAGATAAAAGTATAAGGAAAATGCTTATTAATGTAAAACTCATTTACTATTTTCTAGAAAAATATACAACCAATATTTACTAAACTATTATTCAAATGATATTATGCTTATTCAAATGGTGTTATGTAAGATAGATCAGGTAGGAATTTAATTAGCACAATGGAATATGATTTTTTAGAAGATGAGATATATCACCTAAAGCAAAATTGTGATAGAAAAACTGAAGAAGTTACAGTAGGAAACATAAAAATAGGTGGGAAAAATCCTATTGTTATACAGTCAATGACTTCAGGACATCGAACTAATCCAGAGAATGTCTTAGAGATAGCAAAAGACGAAAGTAAAGAAGCAATAGAGCTAGCTACTGCCGGTTCAGAATTGGTTAGAATTGCACTAAATAGTGATAAAGCTGCACTTGCAATACCGTATATAAGAGAAAACATGAATGAAGCTGGTTTTGAGCATGTTCCTATAGTTGGTTGCGGTCAGTATGAATTAGAAAGATTACTCAAAGACTATCCAGAATGTGCCCGTTCCTTGGGAAAGGTAAGAATAAATCCAGGTAACGTTGGTTTTGGTGAAAAAAGAGATAAAAAATTTGAAAAAGTGATAGAATTTGCTTGCAAATACAATATGCCTGTTCGCATTGGAGTAAATTGGGGAAGTTTAGACAAAGATTTATCTGTCAAACTCATGAACGAAAATGCAAAGCGTGCAAATCCACAACCTTCAGATGTTGTATTAAGAAAAGCTTTAGTGGCATCGTCTTTGCTAAGTGCTATAAAAGCAGAAGAAATAGGCTTAGAACGCAATAAAATTATTATTTCGTGTAAAGTAAGTAAAGTGCAAGATCTCGTTTGTGTCTACTCTGCCCTAACACAATGCTCTAACTATGCATTACATTTAGGTTTAACAGAGGCAGGAGTAGGATCAAAAGCAATAATAGCAACAACAGCTGCTTTTGCCCTTCTTTTACAAAACGGTATAGGTGATACAATTAGAGCATCTCTGACGCCAAGACCTGGTGAAGCAAGAAGTAATGAAATCAAAGTATGTCAAGAAATTGTACAATCACTTGAACTAAGACATTTCGCTCCGCAAGTTACTTCTTGTCCAGGATGTGGACGGACTAATAGTACATATTTTCAAGATTTAGCTGACATTACCGAAAAATACTTGGCACACAGTATGCCAAAATGGAAAAAAATTTATCCTGGCGTTGAAAAGATGAACGTAGCTGTTATGGGATGTGTTGTTAATGGCCCAGGAGAAAGTAAACACGCAAACATTGGAATAAGTTTACCTGGTTACGGAGAAAAACCTGTTGCTGCTGTATTTGTAGACGGTAAATTATATTGCAGGCTCTCAGGCGAAACAATAGCAAATGATTTTAAAGGCATCATTGATAAATATGTTGAAAGAACTTACGCTACATAATTGAAATTTTATTCATCACAGATTTTTAAGCTATGTACCCTTTAAATAATAAGCAGCAGCAGGCTGTGAATCTAATTTCTGGCCCTATCCTTATACTAGCTGGGGCTGGTACTGGAAAAACTAGGACTTTAGTCGCTCGTATTGCAAACATACTAAATAATGGTCACGCTCTTCAAGATGAGGTTATGGCTGTTACATTTACTAATAAAGCTGCAAAAGAAATACAATCAAGAATTACAGAGTTTACTGGTCATCACAATATAAGATGGATAGGAACTTTTCATTCGATCGCGGCAAAAATCCTAAGAAAGGAAGCTAACTACATTGGCTTGGAAAGCAATTTTTCCATTATAGATCAAACTGATCAAATCAATCTTATAAAAAACATAGTAAAGGATATGAGTCCAGAATACATAAATTCCAGAGAGTGGACTAAAAAAATTAAGAAGATAGCTAATATTATTCAACATTGGAAGGAAAAAGCACTTATGCCAGAAAGCATTTCAGAGGTAAAAAACGAAATACAAAGATTAGCACTGAAATGCTATTCTTTGTACCAAGAAAGGTTAAAATTAGCAAACGCAGCAGATTTTGATGACTTAATTTTACATAACATAAGCATTTTCAATAATAATCCTAAAGTACTTGAATATTATCAAGACAAAATACGATACTTAATGGTTGATGAATATCAAGATACAAACACTATTCAATATATATGGTTAAGATTATTAGCTCAAAAACACAAAAATATATGTTGTGTAGGCGATGATGACCAATCAATATATAGCTGGCGCGGAGCTCAAATTAGTAATATATTAAAATTTTCAGATGATTTTCTTGAAGTAAAAATTATCAAACTAGAACAAAATTATCGCTCTACCTCACATATATTAAGTATTGCAGCTTCTATAATAGATAAAAATGAAAACAGACTTGGAAAAACTCTGTGGACTGAAAACAATTCAGGCACAAAAGTAAAATTAATGCAATGTTACGATCACAAAGAGGAAGCAAGAAATATAATCAGCAGCATAATACAAAACAATAAAGTTGAAGATACTGCAATCCTTGTCCGAGTGAGTGCCCAAACTAGAACACTTGAAGAATATGCAATATACTATGGGATGCCTTACCATATACTCGGTGGACTAAGATTTTACGACCGCAAAGAGATAAAAGATTCTATCTGTTATCTAAGAATCGCCATAAACATAAATGATGACTTAGCTTTTGAGCGTATAATTAATACACCAAAAAGAGGTATAGGCCCTGCCACAATCAAAAAAATATATTACACAGCAATTAGTAACAAAATATCTTTAGCAAAATCAGCATTTATACTGATTGAACAAGAAATCATAAAATCTGAAAAGCTAAAAGTATTACTGCAGCAGATAAATGAATGGAATACATTAGCTAAAGAAATTCCACCTACACAATTAACAGAACTGATTTTAACAAGTTCAGGATATATGGAAATGCTCTCACAAGAAGATGAAATCGAAACAAAAAAAGAAAACATAAAAGAACTTATTTATGCATTAAAAGATTTTAGTGATATAAACCAATTTCTGGAATATGTAGCACTGGTTACAGCGAATGAAACAAGTTCTAACAAAAACTGCGGTGTAAGCATTATGACACTACATGCTGCCAAAGGACTAGAATTTAATAATGTATTTCTACCAGGATGGGAAGAAGGGCTCTTTCCTCACCAGCGCTGTATAGATGAAAGAAATATCGAAGAGGAAAGACGTTTAGCTTACGTTGGTATAACACGAGCAAAGGAAAATTTGTGCATTTCTTTTTCTGCAAGAAGGTTTATAAATAACCACTGGGTATACTACCAACCTTCGCGCTTTTTGCAGAACTTACCGAAAAAAAACATAGAAGTATTGCGCGCTCTTTTTGCATACACAAATAAACAGTAATACTGCACTATTATTCTGGCTCATAACTTAAAAAATCAATTTCGAAACTATTACTTCCTACATGTTTGCACTCTCAGTTCTATCATGATTCATTGCCATTACCTTCCTTAACATTCAAACTTAGTCAGAATCTGAAAAAAATCATCATAATTTCCACCAAAACTCTTTGTAAAAGTATTTGCAACCCAATATTTCTAAGTGGAAAAAACCTCCTTTGATGAGCTAGCAGCATCACATATATTTAAATTTACATCTTCAAGTAACATTGATCTAAAATAGGAATTCTCTAACATCTTTAATAACTATCATTATCCTACTACAGCATTACAAAAGTAACTACTTATACAAGATAATAAATCAATTATCTAAATTAAAATATAGAATTTTTCACTTTAAGTACCATAGTTCTATTCTCATCGGCCTGATCTATAGAAACTTCCTGCGACATTTTAAATCCATCAAACGTTATATCGTAATAATTACTTTCACTCATCGTACCACCAAATTTTAAGCCACTTATCTCAGGCATATTATGAAATTCCAATAAGTGCTCTTTTCCATCAGGATCTATAATCGGTAACTGTCCTTCTCCTATCAATATAATATGATCATCAAAATCCAATTCCTCAACCAAAGCCAGGTTTTCCTCTACAACTACAATATCAGATTCTTCTATTGCATTAAGCAATCCTGCTTGATCTTGAACAAATTTCACGTTATCGTATTCCGCACTATCATAAATTGCAATAAGTCCGCGCCTATTTATTCCATAAATATTATCATCCTTATCAAACACATCTAATTTTGGCGTATAAACATTTTTGTCAGTAATACTATCATATGCTTCCCTCAGACTTGTCTTACCGATAAACAGTCTTTCAACCTGATTACCAACAATACAATCTTCAACAAGAAGATTTATATCTCTAATTGCCATTATGTCATTTTTCATTACTATCAACCTTGATTTATCACTTCTATTGTGCTCTATAGCATAATACAAACCTTTTTCTGTTGTAACATATGCTATTTCGTCAAACTCAGATACAGGTTTAGGTCTATCTGTAATAATTACTGTAGCATCTTCAACAACTTTCTCCTCACCAACCCGGACATCTACATCACGAGCAATTGGCTTGATCATACGATAATCACTGCGACAAACTCTCTTATCCTTACATAAAGGCAGACCTGCTCTAAAAGTAAAACTTACTCCCCCTCGAGAATTATCATTATTGTAGTCATATTCAGCACCAATACTAAACATCACTTCGTTTGGTCTAGTAGCAACAAAATTGAATTCAGCTCTGACCTTTTTCCCTTTAAAATATATCTGTTCGGATTCAAATGAGTAATAACCACCGTATAACCACAACTCTTTATTTTTTAAAGGCAGTTTAAACCCCAATTCCAAATCATGTCCCTCCATGACCTCCTGCAATGAATATACTACCTGAGGCTGCATACCACTTACAGCAGAAGTTACTGAAGATATAGATCTTGATGCACATGGGAAATAAAAATTTGCTCTTGTTTCAAAGCTTTTTCCTAAAACCTCTACACCCATAGTGTTTTGTTGAAATATTTCACCAATGTTACGGTAATCATGAAAATAATAAGCACCAAATACCAGATCAAATTCTTTTAAGTAATGCCTAGCACCTAAACCAAAATTAAATTCATCACTTTTATCAAAATCACTAATGAACCTCATATCACTAAAAAGCAATGAATTTTGAGCAGTGATAATTGGTATAAACATGCTACCTTCATATAATATTCGCTCACTATTTGTCCTATAAACAAAATCTACTCTTTGGTTAGCTATAGCAAAATCAAAATAGCACACAGTTGCAATACAAAAAGCAACAATTTTTAACATATATTAAACTTCCAACTAAACGGTGGTCACTATATAAGTGTAATCCTTTAATTTTACATTAAATACTAAATACAATTATTAGTTGTAGTAAGAAGAAACTTACAATTGTAAATAAATATTTAAAAATGCATCAAGATAAAAAAATAAGTCATTTTTTTTCTATCAATGATTCTAGAATACCGTCAATTTTCTCAACCACAGATTTTACTTTTGCAACAATTTGCATATTACAAATTTTATTTCTAAAATTAAGGTTTTCATCTTCCCAACTTTTCATACGTGGTTTTATTAGTTGTAATAAATCCATCTCAGGATATAAACGCAAACAATGTCCTTCTACCAGTAGTATTGTTTTTTGTAATAATAGTAACTTTGGCTGTACTTTTATATCAAAATCAGCTGATATTTTAAATAATTGTCCCAGCAAATTAGCTACTGAGATCCTATTATTCACCATAGTTTCGCCAATAGCACAACAAGCTACAACAAAATGTTCATATTTGGCGCGAACATAACCTGCACGAAAATGAACTTTAGCAACATATTCATAATCTCTCTTTAAAAAGCCAATTAATATCTCTGCAACATACATTTTTGTCTTTTGATCTAACCTGCCAACAATACCAAAATCAACTAATGCGACTTGTTCATCCTCTGTAATCAATATATTACCTGAGTGCATATCACCATGAAAACAGCCTTGATAATATGCTTGCTTCACAAAAGAAGTGGCTAAAACTTCTGCAATTTTTGGGCTATATGCAATTTGAGAAATTGATTTGCCATCCACCCATTCTGTAGTCAAAACCTTAGTTGAAGTATATTTCCAATAAACTTCAGGTATATACAATTCTTCTGCATTTTTGCGCAATTCCACAGCATTAGCAGCTTCAAAACGCATATCTAATTCAAACTTTATATTTTCTACAAAAAGCTCAATAACCTCACTTATTCTAAAACGCTTTGGCAAAAATGGCTTTAAAAGAGTCGAACAGAATTTTAATAATCTTATATCTTGTTGAAACAATTCTTTTATATTAGGTCTTAAAATTTTCACTGCAACTACAAAACCTTCAACAGTACGAGCCTTATGAACTTGAGCAATTGAAGCTGCAGATAAAGGCTCCTTTTCAAAATAAGAAAAAGCTTCATTCAATGGAACATTAAACTCTGTTTCAAGAGTTTGTTTGATATACCTAAATTTAAATGGAGGAAGGTTGTCGCACAAAGTTAATAAAGATTGTGTAATTTCTTCTCCAAAGATATCAGGTCTAGTTGAAAAGCTTTGACCAAACTTAACGAATGTTGGACCCATTTTTCTCAATTTTTTTCCAATTTGAAAGCCGCTACGCTTAAGACGTAATTTGAATAACAAATCAACTATGTGGATCAATTTAATAATCAT
The DNA here is from genome assembly GCA_965207045.1 of Anaplasmataceae bacterium. Lineage (GTDB taxonomy): Bacteria > Pseudomonadota > Alphaproteobacteria > Rickettsiales > Anaplasmataceae. The sequence continues at coordinate 485,944 of OZ242261.1, forward strand.
TATTACATAGTAATGAAGTAACCACTCATAACGCAAAAAAATTCCTTCACACAACTAATCTGAACTATAAGACTCTTCCTATATTTCTAAATTCTTCACAAATTAACAACTATCGAGCCGCAAATAGTATAAAAGAACTATTTTAAATAATATTTTTTGTCTTTCAACAATACTTATATTTCTTTACCAATCTCCAAAGCTCGTCGATAAGCAGCAGTAATTGGGCTCAATCCATGCTCCATAGCTAATAAACCTGCCTCAGTTGTTCCACCTTTACTTGTAACAGATTCAATTATTTCTTTGGAGTTCATTCCATTCTTTAATAGTTCTTTAGTACCAAAAATAGTACGATGAGCCATTTCATTTGCAGTAAACTCATCAAGACCAAGTATAATAGCATCACTAATCCAACCATTTTCAACTTGCTCTAAAATAGGTTGAGATACTTCAGAAAAAAATAATTTAAGGAGTTTACTTTCTATTATTTTTTCATCACTATAATTTATGTCGGCTATACTTTTTGAGTACATATCTAACAACTTCATTAAAAACGCTGGCATCCCACTAGGAAGAGCAGCTGTTATTTCGATTTCTCTTTCATCTTGTAACCAAAAAACTTTGCCAACGACAGATAACAAATCTTCTACAATTTTTTTATTTTCAATCTCAGCATACGCACCTATAACCCCTTCACCGAGCAAACAAGTTAAATTAGGCATAGCTCTAACAACATTCCTATTTCCGCCACTCATTTCCATAATTGATTCCATCGTAATTCCAGCCATAACTGACACTATTACAGAATCTTGACATTTTTTTAATTGCGGCAAGACTTTGACTGCTTGATAAGGCTTTACAGCAACCAATACAACCTCTGTTTTTTCTTGTAATTGCTCAACTGTCGTAACAGCTTCCACCTCATATTCGGAAGTAATCTTTAATGCACTTTCCTCATTTTGCGCTAGCACGACAATATCGCTTACTTCATTACGTATCCACCCTTTCAGTATAGCACCACCCATTTTTCCACATCCTATAAGTAATTTCATATAAACAGACCAAATAGATTAATAAGCATAATGCTATACTAAAAAGATAAACTCTCAAAGAGTTCTATTTTTTATCTATCTCATATAAAAAAATTAATAGATATATATTGAAAATACTATATTAATGTGCTAAAATATAAATCAATTATTCTTTATTTAATACAACATATGGGTATAGAAAAAAAATTAGAAATTACAGATGATCAAAAAGGAATAATAACTGGAGAATCTTTATACTTCGAAATAGAAAAAATAAAAGGAAAAGATTTTACTCAACATTCACATTCAAAAGAGGATTATATTGATGTTTTATCAGAAATAATGGAAAAAGAGGAAATTACTAATGAAGTTCCACAAACAATTAGAGACTGCATATTTGAATGTCAAAAACAATACAGCAAAAAGAAAGATATAGAGATGTTACAACAAATTGCCTCTGGGCTTGAAGTGTTTTTTTCTTCCCATAAAAGAATAGAAATTGGAAAATCTCATATATATATTTCAAGTAGTTTAATAGATCTTTTTCATAATACATGCGGAGATTACTATTCTTTCAAAAATAAAGACATAAGAGGACTTAAACAAGATACTGCTACAGTATTAATGTCTCTGCTAGAAAATGAAAAAATTAACAATAACATTCGACAGTTTTTGCTTACAATAAATCAAGAAGATATAACTGCAGATGCTTTAAAAACCACTATACAAAATCTAGATAAAATTATTACAAAAACAAAAGAAGCAGAAAATCTTGCAGCTGCTGCAGAAGCTTCTTCTGCTTTTGATGATGATTTAAAAACTGAAGTAGAGGAGAAGGACACGCTTACCATCAAAATACAGTCTTTTGAACGTGATCCAGATGGAAATAATCAACTTCGTGTGCAAGAAGTGCAAATTGGACCTGACCTTGCAAAAATTATTAAGGAAGTAACAAAAAGTGAATTTATTGAAAAACAGTACTCAAGCAGAGTTTTTGCGAACACACTCACAGATATATATCAAGATCAAAGTGTGAAAAAACAAATACAACCACTTAATGAACAAAATAAAACACTTGAAGATTTCACGAGAGAAGTTGAACACTTGAATAATTGTTTTAGTTTTACATGTTATGAGAATGATAAAAAAACTATTATACAAAAAATTAAGAAAAAAATCTTTGGTAATGACAGTGATGAAAGAAAAAATGAAAACATAAAAGCCAAAACAACACCTAAAGCTATTACTATAGAACCAGAAAAAATGCATAAAGAAGAAGGAGAAGTCACTCAAAACAGGTTGTACCCTAAGCTTAATATTGATAAAGAAGAGTCTACTGCAATTGCACCTAAAGCTCCTACTGTTATTAAAGTTATTCCAGGCAAATACAAAATACCAGTTGTACCATCTGCAGATGCACTCACCCGTGCACGAGCAGAAAAAGAATTTCGTGAAGCTCAAAAACCAGAGAATCAATTAACACCAACTGCTCCTGATTCTGAAGAAGTAGTACCAAGTGAAGCAGTAGTACCAAGCGCACCTACTATTAATGAAATTGCACCTGATATCTTACCTGCTGAAGAAGAAGTTACTACGAGCCTTCTTCATGATGTGGAAGCTAATATAGCAGTACAAGGAAATATACACCACAATAAGTAATGCAAAAGCAAAAAAAATACGAATAATTTCCAGTACGTTATATAATAAACTATAGGAAAAAAATTTTTGATTAATAATTGAAAAGAAGCACAGCAGGTATTAAACCTGCTTGTGCCCAAAGACGTTCTGTTGCCCGGTGTCTTTAAACCCGCGTTAACTAAACAATAAAACTACGCAGCAGCTTTAAGTTGTACAGCTGGCACATTATCGTTAGCAACAGGTGCATCATTATTATTTGCACTTATTGTTTTGAACTCTCACGGTGGTATCTAACCGAGCAAACATTTACCCTTTTACTACGAATGTCGATCCTAATTCGCCCCCATAAAAATAGTGGAGGCGCCGAGTACCGCCCTCGGGTCCATCTCGTCTATTACGAGAAATATTTATTGCCATAGTAGCTATCAAGCTACGTACGTAGTATAACACAAAAATAATACTTGAACAAATATTTGTAGAATATAATTCTTACAATATACTCTATTTATTGATTATTAAGTGAGCATAAGCTATGGCAATACTTAAAGTTCAAGATGGTAACGTTTTAACAGAAATAGAGATTGAAGATAATTTTGCGCAGTTTATTTATGATAACTATTCGCAAAAATATTTAGAAGAAAAACATGAAAAGGGAGAAACACTAGAATTTCTACGAAGTATACATAGAAAAACAATAGATAACATTATTCAACTTAAAGGAAATTCAGTTGTACACAGCTTCGAACAATTAATATATAAAAAAGAACAAAAACTTACAATAGATAATATCAAAGAACTTGTTGATTATTTCAACACATTTTTCCTAGAATTTTTGGAATTACAAGTTACAAAGATAGGTAATGACAATTCAGGCCCAATAACTATATATCTCAACCAAGAACTAATTAAAGAAATTAATATTAATAATCCTAGTGAGAATTTTGGCCCCGCATATCCTGTTGCAGAAGAAAAATTATACCGATTACTTAAAAATGAATATGAAAATTTGAAAAAATTAGGCAAGTTTAACAAAAATGATCTTATATTACTCGAAAAAGATCAAGAAAATAGTTTCTCAAAAGAGGAATGGCAACATATTGGAAAAAAAATAAGTGAAGCTAATAAAAAGAAGCAACAAATAAAAATAGAAGGTGAAGAAATTTCTATTGATATTTCAGATAATTTAGCAGACCTTTTCCGTGATGTATGTGGAACATCTTATACTTTCGAGAGAGGGGCAACAGAACTAGGAAATGATATTTCTGGAGTATTAGCCCATTCTCTATTGTGCAATGACAAGGCTAAAGATCTTTTATGCAAATTAAACATGCAAGAAGAAATAACTGCAGAATATTTACAAGATACTATAAAAAGTCTAGATGAAATTGTTATTACAGAAAAAGAACAAGAAGCTCTTGGAGCAGCTGCAGCAGCCCCTTCTACTATTCATGACCAAAAACCCGTTATTAAAATAGAAGTTCTAGAACGTACACAAGAAGTACAAATTTCAAAGAAGTTTGCAAAAGTCGTCCAACAAATACTAGGAGATAACTTTCTTCAAGATGAACACACAATAGAAAACTTTCGACAAGCACTTACAACACTATATAGTGACAGATATTTTAAAGGCAAGCTAAAACCAAAACACAGAGAAACCTTGACAGAAAAGTCTCTAAATGAAAGAGAATTCAAAAATTTAAAAGAAGAACTTCAACATTTAGATCAATTTTGTAGAGCTAATGAGCAAAATATTGTTACAACTAGTGATACAAATCCCAAATCTAAGATAAAATTATCCAGAAGCAGCAGTATAAAAAGATTTATAAAAAAAATCTTTAAGAGTCCTGAGCAGGAAGATAAAGAAACAAAATCTGGAGTAAGAACTAAAGTCTTTCATCAAAATCCAGCAAGAGACGGTAAGAATAGAGATGTTGCTAAAAAAATAGAAGGACATAACGAAGAAGGAGAAACAGTTGTATATGATGTAGAAGAAAGAATTAATCCTGATAAGAAAGATTCACACAAAATAACCGGAAGATGAAACTCTATTAGCAGCAAAAACAGTAAAAGTTCTAGATGGAGGGAAAATGCACACTATACTTAAAGAAAATCAGTATCAGATAAGTTTTGGAGCAAGAGGTACAGGACAAGAAAAGATGGTGAAAGCAAAAAAAGAATTTTGTTGTATAATAATAAAGATAAAAACATGTTAAAACAGAAGAAGAACTCTGCGTGGTCAACAAGATAAACAAAAGAAAAGGTGTAGATGAACTAGCCTTCCGATAAACTAAAACTAGAAATGCACCTTAAGTTATTAAGGTAAAAAAATTTGGGAATTATAACTCTGATGTATATCCTTTATAGTAGATTTAACCATGACGTAATTAATCTAGAAATTAGTATAATAATCACATACTAACTCAAGTTAAGTTTTTTTTGGGCCTGACCTCTCTTTAAAATAGCGTTATATGTTGTTTATCATTAACATTTCTCAGAAGTTGACTAATAATTATATTAATGAATTTTGCCCCAGATATAACAATATAGATCATGAAATGATTTTACTTAGCAAGTGTGTTTTTTAATCTATCTTTGTAAATCTCTCTTTTTACCATCTACGCAACCGTGAAAATCATTTTTGTCTCTACGTACTCTTTGTGTAAGATTTTTCGTTTTATCAAAGATCTGTACAAAATCATTGCTTTATTAATAAACAACTGTCTTCCGTATGAGCACTGTAAACTTCCCCTCCTCTTCACACTCACTAACAACTTACAATGTTTATATTTTTAATGATAATCACCATATTGGTTCATTTTACTGTTAAGCATTTCACAGAATAGTGCTAAGTTTTTTTTATCAAAATCTGGTACATAAAAAACTTTGTTCAAAGCTACACCCGAGTACACCATGTTCACCAATATTACAACACAAATAAGTTTTGTTGTTGCATTGGTGCCAAATAGTAGAATTTCTGTTTTTGTTACGGGCATCAAAAATACAAGCTCTTTTTTAGACCAATATTCACCAATAACCTCTCCATTTGAAAGGAATTGATAATAACCACGTTTATCTAAATTAGAAATTGGATCGCTGTATTTCAATTGAAAATAACCATCTTGCAATTCTGAAAAAGATTCGCAATTCATTACTTTTTGTGAATATATGTTATGTAATATTTGAATAGCATTACGCATTACATAATCGTTTTTATACTTATTGAAAATTTTATTTAAATCCAATAAGTTGATTTGATCCGATGAATCAACCTTTTTACAGTAACTAATTTACTTTACATGATAAATAAACTACCATTCCAATCCTTATTTAGGATAATCCTACTTATTAAAACTATCAAACAATAGCTCATAAACATTCTTTAGGTACAGCAAGTAAGATTGAAATATTAATAAATAAGAAGTATCCAACATCTAAAAAAACAGCTTATAAATGTCAAAAACAACAGACAAATTTTTGAATCTATTATACAAATAGTAGAATCGCGTTCTAAAATTCATTATTGTTAAAACCTATAGAACAAACTAGCAAAAGCTATAATATTACCCATATAAATACAATTAACATGTAAAGTATTTTATACCTTAGAAGGTTTTAATGTAACTCTGCACAACAACAATGACATCATCTTTTTTAGCAAAATTAGCTGCACATTGTGCTAATTCTTTTTTACCTCCACCCACTTTTACATCCATAGCCTCAGATGCTTTCTTGATCAAATCATTAGCAGTAATTCCAATCTTTACCAAATCCTTTGTTATAGCTATAAAGCACATTTCTTTCTTATTAAAAGAAGAAAAAAATAAAAATATACTCTTTTCTTCTCCCACTACATACCCTAAGATAATTTCCCTCACAGCATCAAAAGATATATCATACAATACTTTAATAACAAGTCGAACTCTACCATCCATTACCCTAATATCTGCATCCACACTCTTAATAATTTTCTTATAAAGTTCATTAATATTTTTTTTAGTTGCTTTTTCATGCTCCTTCATCTTCTTTTTGCAACTTTCAACAACTGATATATGTTTTTTTTCCTCTTCATATAAAAAGTTTAAGACTTTACCTCTAATTAGTCCCTCAATCCGACGAATTCCAGAACCAATTGAACTCTCCTTCACTATTTTGAACATACCAATGTTACCAGTTGATTCAACGTGCGTACCTCCACATAATTCAATAGATTCACACATCTTAACAACTCTTACCTTATCATCATATTTCTCACCAAAAAGTGCAATAACACCTTTTTTGATAGCTTCACTCTTATTTATTATTTTAGTTTCTACTAAATGGTTACTCCAAATTAATTTGTTGACTCTATACTCTACTTCTCTTAGCTCTTGTAATGTCAAAGATTTATCATGGCTAAAATCAAACCTTAGTCTATCTTCATCCACTAAGGAACCTTTTTGTACAAGATGTTTGCCTAATACCTGCCGTAATGTAAAATGCAATAAGTGTGTAGCTGAATGGGCAGCACTAAGTGCACCTCTTCTACTCTCATTAATCTGCGCTAAACAGAAGATATTCTGCATTTTGGTTGCTCTACCATTTACAACCTTACAAAGGTGAATATGCACACCATTTTTCCCTTTCTTTGTATCAGTAACCCTGAGCTCTGCTTGAATTTCAAACCCAAAGTTGTTAGAAGTATTACCCAGGTATAAACTACCAGTATCACCTAACTGCCCACCAGATTGAGCATAAAACGGAGTTGTTTGTAAAACTACCATTACCTCATCTCCTTCTCTAATCTCTTCTTTGCTATATTTATCTTCTATTTCTTTCCGTATAAAACTATCCAAACATTTTTCATCTAACGATTTAAAGGATTCACCATCATCAACAGATCTCTGAAGCTGTTTTTTATAATGTGCAACTTTAGTTCTATCATTTTTTATCGATATTAATAATTTAACGTAATGTGCACATATAACCTTCCCCTTTTTCTTATGAAAAACTCCTTTTATTAACTCTCCTTCTACATACTGATCACAATAAGTACCAATATTATTGTTACCAATATCATGTTCAACGCCTTCTTTAGATCTTACAAAATGTGTTTTATCAAATATATCCTTGTCCCAAATATAATCATTTTCTTCACCAGAGCCAACCCAAGATTCTTTAGCTCGATTTTTTTGCTCCTCCATTGCTATATTAAAACCGTCTTCATCAACTTCTATTCCCTGCTCTTTTAATATATCTTTTGTTATATCAAGAGGAAATCCATAAGTATCATAGAGTTTAAAAGCATAATTTCCAGACAAAACACTACCTGCTTTCATATTACTTATCATCTCATGTAAAATTTCGATTCCTTCTTCTAAAATATTGAAAAAATTTTCTTCTTCTGATTTAAGCGTATATATAATATTTTCTGCAGCTGCAACAAGTTCTCTATAAGCTCCTCCGAATAATTCTTGCAGTACAGGAAATAATTCATATAGAATAGGCCTTTTGTGCCCAACTTTATAAGCATAACGCACCGCTCTTCTAATGATACGACGCAAAACATAGCCTCTACCTTGATTATTAGGGGTCACACCATCAGCAATTAGAAAAGCAGACGCACGCAGATGGTCTGCAATTATCTTATGTACAATAATATCTTGTTCAGAACCAATAATAGCTTTAGATCTCTTAATTAATTTTTGGAATACATCTATATCATAATTATCGACCTTATCCTGCATTACAGCAGCTATCCTTTCTAACCCCATACCAGTATCAATTCCAATTTTAGACAAATTTGTCATCCTTCCATCAGGATGACGAAGATACTGCATAAAAACAAGATTCCATATCTCAACAAAACGGTCACCGTCACCATCTTCCGTTCCAGGCATACCACCTAAAATATGTTCCCCTTTATCATAAAATATTTCAGAACAAGGCCCACATGGACCAACTTCTCCCATACTCCAGAAATTGTCGCTAGTATGTATACGTATTATCCTCTCATCAGGCAAATTAGAGATCCTTTTCCATATTTCAAATGCTTCATAGTCATCATAGTAGATAGTCACACATAACCTTTCTTTCAACAATTTTAATTTCTTAGTAACAAATTCCCAAGCTAAGCTAATCGCTTTTTCTTTTCCATACTCACCAAAACTAAAATTTCCAAGCATTTCAAAGAAGGTATGGTGGCGATATGTGTAGCCAACATTTTCCAAATCGTTATGCTTGCCACCTGCTCTGACACACTTTTGTACTGAAGCTGCTGAGTAAAAATCAGAATTTGATACATTACCAAGAAAATGATCTTTAAATTGGACCATACCAGAATTGGTAAATAGCAAAGTCTGATCTTTCTTTGGTACAAGAGACGAGGATTGGATAATTCTATGTCCATTTTTAGCAAAAAAATCTAAAAATAATTTCCGTATTTCATTAAGCATCTTCATATGTTTATATCAAATAACCAATTTCTGGTTTTTAAAAAAAGTTAGCTAAAGTGCAATGCTATTAATATAACAGCATTGCTACTATATAAAAAAAACAGCAAATTTAAACTATAAATATTCCTAAAATATTAAATAATATTTATCTAATTATTAAAAAAATAACTATTGTAACTTGCAGTTAAATTGAATTTAAATACAAATTTGATAAAATCTTTTCATGTATGAAATAGATAATCCATTTAATCTTTTTAAAGAATGGTATAACAATGCATCAAAACTTAATAATTACAATGCAATGTACTTAGCAACTGCTAACTCTAAATGTATTCCATCAGTTAGAACAGTTTTTTTAAAAAGCTTTGATGAAAAAGGTTTTATCTTTTATACTAATATTAATAGTAATAAAGGAAACGATTTAAAAGAGAATCCTAATGCTGAAGTTTTGTTCTTTTGGAAAGAATTAAAGAGACAAATAAGAATTTCTGGAACAGTAAAACAAGCAGATAGTAAAATATCTGACACATATTTCGCTTCTAGGAGCCGTGAAAGGCAAATTAATGCTTGGGCTTCATATCAATCCAGTTCTATTCCTGAAAACCAAAACTTAGATGATATTTATCAGAAAATGAAAAATAAATTTGCCAATGTAAAAAATATACCAAGACCACAACACTGGTCTGGTTTTGTCTTAAAATCAACAAAATTTGAATTTTGGCGGGAAGGTGTGCATAGACTTCATTCCAGATTGCGATTTACTCTAATAAATGGTAATTGGCAAAAATCAAGACTTTTTCCATAAAAATTCCTTAATTAATATTTCTTTTATATACTTTTCCTTGATTTTTATAATTATAATAATATAATAGATATTATTTGTCTATATAAAAATGAAATGCATAGAGCAGCACAAGGAAATAGGTTAGTAGAAAAAGATGACGAAGATCAAAGCGAAATGCATGAAACAGAACAAGCAAATAAGTTACTAGAAAAAGATGAGGAAGATCAAGATAAAGTTTATGATCGCTTAATTTCTGGCATAAATAGTCAAACGGTTGAGTTACTTAAAACCGAGTTATCAGAGGATAATGTAAACACCAGAGAGAGAGAAAATGATGGATATACACCCCTAATGTATCTGCTATGGCTGCCTCCTACTAATAATAAGAAGGCAAAAGTTGAGCTTTTACTTGAGAAAGGAGCAGATGTGAATGTCACAGGAAAAGATAGAGTAGATGCTTTACATGAAGAAACTCCACTATCTATAGCAATACACATGCATGATAACAACACACTATGTTTAATGTTAGAGAAAAACAGAGATAAAAATGTGACATGCCCTTCTAGGGTATTAGGACCAAATCAGAGAATACCAATTATACAATTTGCTTTAGAGCAACAAAATATTGACGCATTTAAAATGCTTGTAAACAAAGAGTATGAACTACCTCAGGACGAATATATAAAAGAATATCTGAAAAATGAAGCCTTGTTTTGTCTTAACTCTCAAACAAGGTTTCATTTACAACTCTTAGACCCAAATTACCTATTCAATAGCAGTGAGGTTGATTATACAACAAAAGAGTTACAGGAAATAGGATTAGAAAATGCCAAGTTTGTGTTAATTCATCTGTTTCAAGGGCTCAACATCTCTACTAATAACAACGATAATCAACAACTTAAAAAAATAATTCAATTTTTAGATAAATGTGATAAAGAATTTACTGAAAGTGTATTAGAAAGTGCTTCAAAAGTCATAAATAGTTCCTCTCTTAACATTCCCCAACAAAGAGAGAAGTGGAAAAATTTTTGCCTTTTAATGAATGATTTAGACAATCTTGAAAAAGAAAGAATTAAACAAACGTCAGATTTCGCAATGGGTAATCACATACAAGGTTATACTTCTCATCCTAGAAATAGAATGATTAAATCAACAGTAGGAATTGTAGTTGCATTATTTATTTGCACAGCAGCATCAGTAGTTTACCTTACAAAAATCAGGTCTGAACTCCCGGAAACTAGAAAATTCGATATAATTATGGCAACTGCTCTAGGTACAATAGCTTTAGCCGCTACTGGATTGTTCATATTCATATTATTAATATCAAGAAGAAAAGGTGAAACAATGGAAAATTGTAACCCAAGCGACCCTAAACTTATGAAGTGGACTGATCCAGAGACAGAAATAACTTGGAAACGGACAATAAACATATCTAATCAAGAAAGTGTATGGGAAAGTCCAGATAGTATGCTTGGGACTCTGTGCTTACTTGACAGGAACAATCTTTTATCTGAGGCAAATATAGAAGAAAAAACTGAAAAAAAAGATGGAGAAAAATTTACAATTTTAAAAGACAATGAATTGTCAGAATTAAAAAAGAAGACTAAAACAGCACAAGATGAAAATAAAACTATTGCTCTTGAAAGCAACAGATTCGTCATTTTACGCAAACAAAAATACGAAAAGTTATTAGAGAAAGCGCAAAAATGCGGAAAAGATTTGCTTAAATTACAAAATGAAGAAAAGGAATCATTTATAATATTAAGAAATAGTGAACTCGAGAAAATAGAAAAAGAGTCTCGATTAGAAGATGAAAAATATCAACTATTACCACCATCAACGCAAACTAAAAATCCGCTGCCGGTAACCACTAACAAAACAGCATTACTATCTATTGATAACTGATTTCTAACATCTTAGATATATTATATAATTACTGTACTTAAAGTACAGTAACTACTGATACCGCAAACTCCCTTAGTTATGAATTCGATTTTTATATCATACTTTTTAATACTCTTCTATAACCATAAATGAACCTTCTCGTATTATGCCAGATTCTTTAATTCCTCCAAAAGGAACTACCATAGATGATATTGCAACTTCATTCAATATCCTAATTTATTTGTCATACACATGTCTTGAGTCAAATTACTCCCATAAATATATAGAGCAAGTCCATAATTCGTATCATATATCATTACCTCTACTTGATTTTCAAATCTAAATGTAGGCTCAAAAAAGATTTACCTAACTGGTACTCCTTACTTACCACCTAATACTATAACTATTACACTTTTACCTTGAGCCATCAGCACCTATCAAAGACTTAATACGCAGTACTGATGATTCCTTATTAATCAATAGACCTTGATCAATTCACCATTCTATCTACCTTTAACTTGCTAATTTTATCAAAAAAGCATTTACAAATTTTTTTATATATAGAATTATGGAAAAAATATTCTATTAGCACAATACATGTTTGCCTGTATTGCAATATCTAGAACTTATAACAAAATTAACAATCTTATCTAAGTCAGCATCAGCTAACACAATAAACCGTGCATTTCCGCCTACCATAGATACTTTCTTTAAAGTAGCAGAAAATTATTCCTTAATTAACATTTAACCTACAACTGTTGAATCAGTAAAACTTAGTTCTTTAACCACAGGATTAGAACTTAATTCTAAGCCTATTTCCTTCTAATCACCTGTAACAACATTTTTAACTCCTTTATCAATTCTAGTATCTAAAGCTAATTTAGCCGTGCAGCAAATGGAGTTTCTGGTGGACACTTTATTACCAAATAGCACAACTATCAGCAATAGCATAACAAGTTAATTGCTAGCACATACATCTTCCTCATAAATTGATCACTTTGCTGTCTTTTACATACGACGGAAGTGTAAACTCCATATATTCTTTTGGCTTCTTTTACTAACCATGAAATAAAATCAGATGCATATGTCGCACCTCAACAAAAGAGCTTGGCTAATAGGTTTATCGTTTTCAGCAGTTATCATTTTTGCTAAATTTTGCATATTTTTTAGTATAAGGTTATTCCATTTTCTCAATATTTAGTATTTTCCTTCCAGATTAAAAATGCTTTACTCGCAGCAGAAATCACTTGCGCATTCTCTTCCCATGCCGAAGGAATCTGTCAATAACTTAATCTGTAGCAAGATTTAACGTCTCTACATTTTTTCACTATCACGTTATTCTTGATCAATTAGACATTTCTGGATAAATAAATCTGATCTCATATATAATATACTAATAGTTTTTATTGAAAAATTTACCTCACAAAACAAGAATAAAGCAATTTATCCACACCCAATATTTACTTTTTTCAAGTAGAAATCTATAATCTGAGTTATTCTCTATAGAAACTCTTTAGTGTCAAGGTCATTATTGATTCTCTTACTACTGTTCTCTGCTTGTAAAAGTTTTAATTATGAATATGGTTATACACCAAATATAGATAAGATAACAATCGGTACAGAACAAGCAAAAATCAAAAAAATTATTGGCCCCCCATCCTACATATCCAACGTGAAAGAAAATACGTGGTACTACATTTCAAGTGAAGCAAACATTAATATTATTACCCCATCTTCTTACAGCTCCAAAGTTCTAGTGCTGGAATTTGATGACAATAATCTTGTAAAAAATTCTTACGAAATCGTTAAAAAGGATGAACCTTTACCACAATTAAAACCTGAAATTACAAAACGTAAAGGCATTGCAGCTGATAAAAGCTTTGTAGAAAAAATTACTGATTTCTTCAAAGGTCTAACACCAAGTCTATAGTCTTATATATTAACTAATACTACTTCTTACTGTCATCAAAAATAATTGTCGTTGGGGCATACTTACCACAGAATTGGTTTGCAGCCCACTGACCACAGTATGCTCCTGTGCCCATAAGCACAATAATATCTCCAGACTTCAGCCCGACCGGTACACGCACATCAGGTTTTTCTATTAAAAAAACACCTCCATCTTTACCGTACATATCTGCATTCTTAAAGAATTCATCAGAAAGTCTACTGACTGTATCATCATATTGTTTTTTTCTATAAAAATATATGTTAATAGCTATATTAATTTCTTTCACTAAACCAGCACTCATTCTACCCGTAGACAAAGTTACAATATATAGTGAATCATCATGTTCACTTTGTTTTACATTTATAACTCTACCGATTGTAGCACCAGCCATAGCACTAATTGCTCTACCTGGCTCAATAATAATTTCTTTTGGTAACATTCCTGCAAAATATTTGTTTATTGCATCACTTATAGTAACTCCATACGCTGAAAACATTGGTATTTCATCTTTATAGCGTGCTGGAAAACCACCACCAACATCTAATGTTGTAAGGCGCATTCCTTCTTCATTTGCCATTTCTCTAAAAATAGACGCTGCAACTTCTATAGTTGAATCCCATGAAATCAGCTCTTCCCTTTGAGTTCCAACATGAAATGCTATTCCTTCTGTTACTAAACCTAATCCTTTTGCCAATTTTAAAAGCTTTTTTACATTAGATTTACTTATACACTTCCATACCTCTTCGACAGTAGCTACTTCAAAATTTGAACCTTCCTCTTTTAGCACTTCAAGAATACCCTTTTCTGAATTAGCCTTAACTGCAGCATATATTGCTGCATAAGAAAATGCTTCCTTTAATTCTTGATAATTCTTTCTAACAATATTTAAATTGATTAACCTTAAATCCTCTCCAGACAAGACTCTTTTTACTATTTCTTCTTCTGAAACAGGCAAATTACCCAGTTGTATTAGTGTATCAAACATATTAAAGTAAAATTTAAAAAAATTAATATATCAATTAATTATTACTAATTTATATACAAATCCGCAATGAAAGAGTAACTAAAATCCTTAGCAGATTACCCCAAATTTGCCATCTTCTATTGGTAAGCTTGATTAATTCCAGTATTTCTGTAATACTTACATAAGTTAAGGCTGGTCCCGTAGCTCAGTCGGTAGAGCAACTGACTTTTAATCAGTGTGTCATGTGTTCGATTCACATCGGGATCACAAATATTGCTCATGAATAAAGCAATCAAAGATTCTATAAAGAATGTACAGGAAAAGCCAGGTGTTTATAAAATGCTTGATGCTAAGTTATGTGTTCTATATGTTGGTAAAGCAAAGAACCTGAAAAAAAGATTACAACAATACTTAGGTCCTTTATCAAACAGATTGCAATTAATGATTTCACAGGTAAACAGCGTCTCCACTATTGTAACAAATAATGAAGTCGAAGCATTAATTTTAGAATCTAAATTAGTAAAAAAACTGCAACCAAAATACAACATTCTCTTAAAAGATGACAAGTCTTTTCCTTACATAATAATCACACGAAACCACAAATTTCCTAGGCTCACCAAATATAGAGGAAAATATAAAGAAGGCTGTTATGGCCCCATACCTTCTACTGAAAAACTTGATAATACAATATCAGTTCTACACAGAATTTTTAAACTACGCTCCTGTACAAACAGAAATTTCATAAGCAGAAAACGTCCTTGCCTTGAATACCAAATAAAAAGATGCTCAGCACCATGCGTAGGAAAAATTTCTGAAGAAGAGTATAGTAACACGGTAAAACAAGCTATTAATGTCTTAAGAGGCAAACAAAAGTATGTACAAAGTCAACTTAATACTTTAATGGAAAATGCTAGCAAAAATTTAGAATTTGAGCTAGCCGCACATTATCGAGATAGCATTCGCTCACTGCAATATCTACAATTCCAACAACAACACATAAAAAAAGGTGATATTATTGGCATACACAGAGAAGGTGATGTAGCACAAGTAAAAGTTCTTAGTTTTTTAAAAAGCAATTTACAGAATCAGTACTTTTATACAATGAAAAATGTAGATTTTAATACAAAAGATGAGATAATCTCTACTTTCATTTTACAATTTTACAAAGATGAAATAGCAAATAACATCATCTCAAATTATGCGCTATCTCAAACAACAATTAAAGTTATAGAAACACTATATAATAAAAAAATTAATTTTCAGCAACCAAAAAAAGGGATAAAATTACAAGTATTACAGATGGTTTGTAATAGTATAAAACAGAATTTCTATTCCCACAACATAGAAAATTGCTTGAAATTACTTAAAGATATTTTCTTACTTAGTAAAACTCCACAAAGAGTTGAAGTATATGATAATAGCCACACATCCGGCAAAGAGCCAGTAGGAGTAATGGTTGTTATAGACCAAAATGGGTTTAATAAAAAGGAATATCGCATTTTTAATATAACTACTAATACTTCTGACGACTATTGTATGATGCAAGAAGTTCTAAAAAGGCGCATTCACAATACAATAATCCCATCTCCTGATTTCATTTTAATAGATGGAGGCAAAGGACATATGTCAGTAATAAAAAATATTTTAAATAATATTCCATTTATCTGTATATCAAAGGGAAAAAAGCGCAATTCTGGTGATGAGACTTTTCACGCCTTAAATAAGAAATCATTTAAACTTGAACAAAACAATCCATTACTATTCTTTTTACAAAGAATAAGGGATGAAGCACATAGATTCGCAATCAATAGTCACCGCAAAAAGCGTAATAAAAATATTAGAAAATCAAAATTAGATGACATTCCTGGTTTAGGTCCGAAAAGAAAAAGATTATTACTCATCCATTTTGGATCAGTTGAAAACATTAAGCAAGCAACAGTAGAACAAATCAGTAGTGTAAAGGGAATCAGCAAAAATTTAGCAGAAAATATACTTTATGGAAAGATCTTGTAATAATTGAATTACTTAATACTATAAATTAAATTGACTTTTTATTTAAAATAAAATATATTATGCTTATACAGTGAGCATAAATGCAAATAATACAATTTTTTTTTAACCTGTTCAAGCTTTTTAAGCAACTCAAGAATAAAATACAACAATCCTACAACAATAAACGCTTACGTCGTGCAGTTTTAAAAGCCAATATTGAACAAGCAAATTATTATCTGAATAAAGGAGCCAATCCCAATCAAAATTTGGATAAAAATTTAGGTCATTCTCTTCTAGAATATGCTTTATATGAGTATAGCGACGAATCTCTTAGTGAACAAATGGCAACACTACTATTAAAAAATAGTGTTGATCTTAATCAAGGTTTATTACGTGCAGTCTTTTTATTACGTGCAGTCTTAAATGGCGATGTTGAAAAAGCAGAGTATTACTTAAGCAAAGGAGTAAATCCAAATCAAAATTTTTGGAGTTCTAACATAAGAGAAAACCTTAATCAAAATTTAAGTGGACTAGGCTTTTCTCTTCTAGAATGTGCATCAGGTGCTGATCGCAGCGGATTTATTAATAAAAAAATGGTAAAACTATTACTGGAAAATAAAGCCGAACCTGATTTAACATTTCTTTCACTCGAAAGAATTTCTCCGTTTAATAAAAAAATTGTAAAATTATTACTGGAAAATGAAGCCAAACCTAATTTGGCACTTCTTTCACTCGACAAAATCTCTCCGTTCGGTAAAACACCATTAATGTGTGCTATTCAGTATGCAAATTGCTTCTTCTATAACCGTAATGAAGATCATAATAAACAAGTTGAAGATGTTATTGAGATTACAAAAATGCTAATTCGTGCAGGTGCAAGTATTGATTATGAAAAAAACATGAAAACTTTATTGCGAAAAAATAAATCATATTATCAAGTAATGCCTGAAGTACTTGATTTACTAATAGCAGCAGGAGCACTTCTGAAGGAGAATTATATCAAGACCTTAATGAGAGTTTACAAAGAAGATGACATGCAATTAATTACAACAATTAATAACTGTTTTATTTATAATTGGAGGAAAGATCTAATAATGATGAAAAAAGAAGATCTTACCGAAGAGTATTTAAAGGACCTAATCCCTGGTAATTCAGTTAAAAAAGAAAAGGTGGCAAAAGAAATAATGGAATTTTATGAAGATAAAAGATATGCTCGTTCTGTTTCTCAAGAAACAAAAGATACAGTCCAGTTCATGACTGATATAACAGTTCTTGGAAAAAGTGAAGTTTTCTGCGATCTTGTGGAAAGGAAGGAAAAAAACTCACTTAAGTACCTTGCAGCTGAAACTATTAGAGAAGCGTGTGTTCCACACAAAAAAGGCAGTAACCTTTACACTAATGTTCAACAAATTAAAAAATTACCACCAAAGTTAGTCGATTACC
This sequence comes from Anaplasmataceae bacterium, assembly GCA_965207045.1. Lineage (GTDB taxonomy): Bacteria > Pseudomonadota > Alphaproteobacteria > Rickettsiales > Anaplasmataceae. The sequence goes on from OZ242261.1 coordinate 504,059, forward strand.
TGCTTTATAATGTTAGCATTTCAGAAATTTCATCACATGAAAATTATGTTAATTAGATAACAGCAGCTAAATTTTCACAAATAAAAGAAAATTTTTGTGAAATTTATTTCACACATTACACAATGGTGCTACTTATGAACACATTTCTATTAATCTTGAATAAGTGCGCTCAAATTCAGAATGAGAACAGACTTCCTCTAAAGGACATTCTGCAGAACAAAACAAGTTTGTACCGTGTTCATACATTTCGTCTACTAAAATAATAAAACGTCTCATCTCATTCCTGTCTGTAATTACTGGTATACCACTTACAAAGATTGTAGCAAATGTGCTCATTATCACTTGATAATCTACTACTGCTAACTCTTCTACACATAAATCTGAAAAGGTAAACCATGCTATGTCATTCACAGCTTCTTTTACTTTTATTACTCTACCATTGATTTTTATATTCCTCATCTTAGGATTACGTGGATCAATTTTTTTCAAAAAAATTTGTCTCAGCTTATAGTTACAATCGTTTATAATACACTTTCTTAATGAAGCACCTACTGTGCGATAATCTTGATCTCCTTTAATCCTTATGACATGCATTTTCTCCCTAATCAAAGATATTGCTGGTAAAAAATTTTCTCGTTGCAAACCATTCTCATATAACTTATCTGGAGAAAGATTAGACGTAATTACTAAGAATACTCTATTTTTTAATAAAGCAATAAAAAGACGTGCTAGAATCATAGCATCAGCAATATCATAAACATGTAACTCGTCCAAAAAGATCAATTTATATTTCTTAGCCCATTCTTTACCAATACGTAAAATCGGATCCTTTGTGCCTTGCAACAATTTTAGTTTGCAATGTACCTCTTGCATAAACTTATAAAAATGTACTTTTTTCTTTTTCTTTATCTCAGAATTTCCAAAATATATTCTTGCTAAAAGAGATTTACCTCGACCAACCTCGCCATACAAATAAACCCCTTTATACTTGCTAAACAAGCCTATTTTTTTATCAAATTTTTCAAAATTTTTCAGTACATTCAACTGGGCTTCAGAACAGGTTATCAAATTCTCCTCAACCATTTGTCTATACTCATCAATTATACCTTTTGGCATAAAATTATATTTCTGATATATGAAATAATATATATATCGTAAAAAAGTATCTAGGAAACCTATCACAAATAATAAAATAGTTTTATGTAAAAAAGCTTTATTTAAGATCAGTTGCTTATTAGACAGATACAACTACATTATATATCATAATTAAAAGAAAAATATCTGGAAATACAAATAAAAAAGCCACAAACTGAAATTACGCATTTTCATCACAAAATGCAGCATCATAACAGAAAGGATGTACAAAAATACTTAATTTACACACAATTAATGCACTTTCGCATAAGAAAGAGTTATAAATCTTCTCCATTAATATTTTTTATGTATAATTAGTCCACTGTGACGTAAAACCATTATATACAATGTTTACTATAGCCACCTTTTATCGTTTTGTTGAACTCGAGAACTATACAGATATGCAATCACTAATAAAGGAATATTGCTTATCTCAAGAAATAAAGGGAACGATACTTTTAGCTGAAGAAGGAATAAATGCAACTATATCAGGTAGCAAAAGCGCAATTGAAAACTTCTTTTCCTTTATGAACACAGAACCACGCTTTTTAAACTTAAAATGGAAAGCAAGCAAAGCCGAGTATCAGCCATTTGAGCGCATGAAAGTTCGTTTAAAACAGGAAATTGTTAATTTAGCTGTGGATGGTTTGAATGTAAATAACAGTGGCAAATATCTTCCTCCAGAAGAATGGGATGATTTCATTTCACAAGATGGCATTTTTTTGATAGATGCCAGAAATAATTATGAAATCAAACTAGGTAAGTTTAAAAATTCTGTAGATCCTGATACAGAAAATTTTCGTGACTTTCCTAAGTGGGTACAAAATTTAAATATAGAAAAAACAAAAAAAGTTGCTATGTATTGTACAGGCGGCATCAGATGTGAAAAATCGACAGCTTATATGAAATCAATAGGATTTGAAAATGTTTATCATCTAGAAGGAGGTATATTGAATTATTTAAAGAAAACAAATAATAAGAAGGGATTATGGAAAGGTGATTGCTTTGTTTTTGATGATAGAGTTGCAGTTGATCATTCACTTAATCCAAGTAACGGTGTAACATGCGTTTTGTGCGGAAGAAACGCTTCAACTGATGACTTAAAATCAGTTCCTCGAGGAAAAGTTGTTTGTCAAACGTGCTTAACATTAAACATCTATAAATAATATTGTTTCTATAATAAAAAGTAATAATATATGTAATAACATTTAGCTATAATGCGAAAAATGGAAATAGGAAGAAGCAGATATGCAGATTGCAGTATCAATGACTTACATTTAGCAATTAAGGCCAAAGACGTTGAAAAAATAAAAAAGGTAGTAGATTCAGGTATTAATGTAAATACAGCGACTAAAGAAGGATCAACACCAGGTAAAACTCCTTTAATGTTTGCAGTTTCAGAAGGTTCTCTTGAAATAGTTGATGTCTTGTTAAAAGCAGGTGCAGTAATAGATAAGGTTAATGAAACAAATGGAATGATTGCCATGGAATATGCTATTCATAATGCTGAAATGTTAGAATTTTTAATAGAACAAGGAGCAAATATTAATAAATCAAAATTTGACTTATTGTTTCGTGCATCTGAAAGCGGAAAGTTAGAAAGCATAAAAGTTCTAATCAAGCATGGTGCAAATATTCACAATAGACAACCTTATCACGCAAGAGAGGAAAGAGGCACTACTGCCTTGATGGTTGCAGCAGGGCAAGGTCATGTAGAGATAGTTGAATTTCTCTTAAATAAATATGATGTTGAATGTAATCAATACGACTTAGAGTCATTATTTACAAGCGTTTACTACTTGAACAGTACTAGGTTCCTCAATTGGAAGAAGAAAGAAGAAGGTCTAGATCAAAAACAGATAACTGCTTTTAAGCTTATCTTGCTTAATTATATAAAAATTCATGGAGAAGAAAGATTACATAGTCAAATTTCTCAGAACATGAAGGAAAAGTTGGAAGATTTAGCTCAAATTACTGACGACAGAGAACTGAGTAATATTGTTACAAAATTGCAAAAACCAAAAACAGTAGTTAAAAATGATAACAATGTCAATGTTAATACAATTGGAAACTCAGATAGTACTCTAAATTTGTAAAAAAAAGGATGAAGAGGAAATCTATCTAAAAAAATTTTTAATAAACTCTTTTTTGCAGCGGAACTGAACTAACTTCGCTTGTCAAAGGTTGTAGCTGCACTTTTCTCTTAGAAAATTTAGCTTTCCCTTTCTTGTACCAAACAATCGTGTGATAAAGCCAATTCACGTCGTCTCGCTCTGGAAAATCTTTCCTTGCATGAGAACCACGGCTTTCTTCGCGATAGTAGGCAGACTCCATAGTCACAACTGCTTGAGGTAACATGTTTTTTAACTCTAAGGCTTCAACTAAATCGCTATTCCAAATCAAACTTCTATCTGATATTCTAATATCAGTAAGTGATTTCATAATTTCACCTATATGCACTCTGCCTTCTTCTAAAGTAACCTTATCTCTAAATACTGAGGCATAATTCTGCATTGTATTTTGCATTTTCCCCCTTATAATAGAAGTAGGCAAATCCCCATTTGCATATCGCATATTATTAAATTTCTCCAAGATTTCATCAACTACATATTGACTGCAATCAGAATGCAACAATTTTTCCTTAACCAACTCAGAAGCCTTAATTGCTGCTGCACGCCCAAACACTATAAGATCTAAAAGTGAATTTGATCCCAATCTATTTGCTCCATGCACTGAAACACAAGCAGCCTCTCCAACCGCCATTACACCTGGAACCTTTTTTACCTCATCACCATCAATAGTGATAACTTCACCGTGATAATTTGTTGGAATACCTCCCATGTTATAATGTACAGTCGGAATAACAGGAATAGGTTCTCGAGTAACATCAACACCAGCAAATATCTTAGCAGTTTCACTAATACCAGGCAAACGAGAAGATATTATTTTCGGATCAAGGTGCTTTAAATTTAGATATATATGATCCTTTCTCTCACCAACACCACGACCTTCTCTTATTTCAATGGACATAGAACGGCTAACAACATCACGCGAAGCTAAGTCCTTTGCTGACGGTGCATACCTTTCCATAAACCTCTCACCATCAGAATTAGTCAAATATCCACCTTCACCTCTTGCACCTTCTGTAATTAAACATCCACAACCATATATTCCAGTAGGATGAAATTGTACAAATTCCATATCTTGTAAGGGTAAACCAGCACGTAGCACCATAGCATTGCCATCTCCAGTACATGTATGAGCACTTGTGGCAGAAAAATATGTCCTTCCATATCCACCCGTAGCCAAGACTACTATATGTGAATAAAATTTATGAATCGTACCATCTTCCAAGCACCATGCTATTAACCCCCTACACTCGCCACCCTCCATCAACAGGTCAAGCACTATAAACTCAATAAAAAAATTCACCTTAAAACGTAAGCACTGCTGATATAAAGTATGTAAGATCGCATGGCCTGTTTTATCAGACGCAGCACATGTCCTTTGTGCATCCTTACCTTTCCCATACTCTGTTGTCATTCCACCAAACGGTCTTTGATAAATCTTACCCTCATTAGTACGTGAAAATGGTACCCCATAATGTTCTAATTCAATAACAGCCTGTGCTGCATTTTTGCACATATACTCTATTGCATCCTGATCCCCAAGCCAATCTGAGCCTTTGACAGTATCATACATATGCCAACGCCAATCATCCTCACTCATATTCCCTAAAGCAGCACTAATACCACCTTGTGCTGCAACTGTATGGCTTCTTGTTGGAAAAACTTTAGTGATACATGCTGTTGAAAGACCAGTCTCTGCCATACCAAGGGCAGTTCTCAAACCTGAGCCTCCAGCACCAACTATTACAACATCCTTTTTGTGTTCAATTATACTATACGATTGAGTCACATAATTTATAAATATGCTAAGAAGAAATAACAGATTTACATCCATAAGTCAATTAGCTTATTTTACATATTGATAATGTATATTACCATATTTTAGTACAGGCTATACGAAATGGAAAATCCAAAGATGAGAGAAATGCAATTTGAAAGAGGAGTGAATCTTGATAAATTGTTATCAAATGATAATTGCAATAAACAACATAAAAACAATAAAACTTCTACTTGATAAAGTAACAGATGTTAACATAAAAAATAAAAGCTGTAGAACACCATTAACATAAGGCAGATGAATAACACTAAAGAAGGAATAGTAGTAAAACTACTTAAAGAAGCAGCAGATTATTCCAACAGTATTTAAAGAATCAGACGTAATCCACCATAATAACTAACAGTATATGCCAACAAAGCAGCAAAAATAAAGACTCTAAAAGGAGAGTCATATAGAATTAATTAGTACCCAACAACAGCAGAAGTGTTAATAATAACAGTGGAAATACCATATCGAGATTTACTTAAAGATCAAAGACAAAATAATAAAGACTGTGTACCAAACATGTCGGTAAAATTATCATACGTACATGTCTTTGACCGGAGAAAAACTCTTCCTATGATAAATGCTAGCCCCATGTCTTTTTATTGCAATAATATGATCTTTTGTACCGTAACCCTTATTCTTTTGCCAATTATATAGTGGCATTTCCTCATGCAATCTCTGCATTAATTTATCTCGAAGTACCTTAGCCACTATAGAAGCAGCTGCAATCGAAACACTAATTGAATCTCCATTCTTTATGCATGTAGCTGAAACACCTAAATCTTCTGGAAGGCTCATTCCATCTATCAAAACATGGTGAATTTTAAGCTTTTTTTGTAAACTAAATATTGCTCTTTTCATGGATAATTTAGTTGCTTCCAGTATATTTATTCGATCAATTTCAGCAACCTCCGCCCTACCTACAGCATATTTATATTTTGAAATAATTTCTTCGTATAATTCCAATCTTTTTATTGCAGAAATCCTCTTTGAGTCATTAATACCATCTATTACACAATCGTTTACTGCAACTGCTGCTGAAAATACAGGCCCAGCAAGTGGCCCTCTTCCAGCCTCATCAACACCCACAACAGTACCAACAAACTCTCTTTCATAAACTAAACTAGGCAATCTTTTCATTATCTCTTAACAATCACCTTAACATCTTGTACTAACTCAATTCCATATATGTGCTGCAAGTCTTCTAAAAGGTAATTTTGCAAATTATTGACATAATGTTCAGCTTTGATATTTTTCACTTCAACCACATGTAGATATCTATAAAAAACATCTCGTAAAAACATAATTTCTTTTTCTAAAAAAATAGCCGAGCTTGTCTTAATCAAAATGTCTGCACTAGATAAACTTAAATCATACCTAGTCGTAAAGATACTGAAATTAACATCTTTTATAAAAAATTCTTCGCTTGTTTCTATACTCCCAAAATTAACCTCTGCGTAAACATCAGTGTTAAACATCAAAAAAAACAAAAAAAATAACACACAAAATTTGTTATTTATTAATAAATAAAATTGCATAGCTAAATATTTACCTCAAAATAAATGTAACGCATTTCAGTTAACAAAAATTAATTACTTACTTTTATCCCTAATTGATATATAAATAAAAGCACAAGAAGCAATTAATAAACAGATTGGAATTATTGAAATTCCACTCATCAAAGACTCATAAGTGTAACTATAACCAACTGATTTTTTCTGTATTATCTCTCCAATAGCAGTGTGAAAAAAGTAACCAAAAATCATTATCACCATATTTGCACATGCAGTTGTCAAACCAACAAATTTTTCATCAACTAAAGTTGCCGCTTTATGTATTATCAGAGTTTGATAAGAAGAAAAGGCTCCTATCAAAAAGAAAATTATCAACAAAAGGAGCACAGATTGAAACTGCAATAACAATAATAAAAAACACGTTAACATAACAAAGCCAGAAGTTATAATTAACTTATAATAAGCTTCTGTTTTCTCTGCAATAAAACCCAAAATAGGAGCACCGATAGCTAAACCTAAGAGTATCAAAGAAGGTAAAAAAGAAAACAAATATATATCTAAATGCGGGTATGTCACCTTTAAAAAGGTTGTAGCCCAACCATCAGCAAAACCTTCTATAGGCCCAACCATTAACCCACCTAAAGCTGCAATTAGCATCCACTTCTTGCGAGAAAATACTGACTTAATGTCCATTATATTAAATTTTTGCTGTAAGCAAGTACCTGAAAAAGACATAAAAGATAAAATTAACAGTATCAAACCGATAATAACAAGACCTTTCAAAGCAACTTGCATATTAGTTAACCGTGCACAATAATCAACCAATTGACCACCATAAGAAGCACCTATAAAACCAATAGTGACAGTCAAACCCAACATAAAAGGAAAATTTCTACTGGGAAATCCCATACGAATAACTTTGAAAGATCCTAAAATAGCAGCTGAGGACGCAATACCAACCAAAATTCGGCCACTACTAGTTAGAAACCATGAATCTGAATATACAAGTGGTAATAAACCAACAACTATAGATGCAATAGATAGAGAAACCACAGTTCTTAACCCAACATAATCCAAAAGCACACCAAGTGGTATATGCGCTAAAGTATAACCTACATAATACAACCCAGAAAATTGACCAAAATTACTTGCAGTAATATGAAAATTTTCTTGCAAATAAGGCATAATAATATTAGGCAAAACCCTTAAAGCATATTGATATGCTAAGAACAGTGATATAACCAGCCATGCTAACCATACCTTTACCCTATTCTTAGAGAATCTTTCATCCATTAGCAAATAATATAATTATAGCAAGGAATTGTAAGCTAAATTTAAACAACAAACAATCCAGAAAACATATTTAACTACTTTAATATTAAAAATACTATCAAAAATTGCAGCAATAGTTACAGCTACTAAAGCTGGGTATAAAAATAATAAAGCTATGCTTAAAAAATTTGTTAATCCAGTAAAACCAAATAAAGCAAAAATAAAACTCAAAAATACTATAATAATAACTGCATATTTACGTTTTATAAAATTTAATGAATTCGAGAGCCAATTTGCAACTAAATCTACTAACGCAATAGCGGTTGTTAAACATGCTAGGAAAACAGTTATAGCTAAAACAATAGCTGTATAGCTGCTACCTATAACCCTATGTACAACTACCGAAAGCATATTTTCCCGTGCTACATCAATTAAAATATTCGAGTTTTTTGCTCCAATATAAACAAAAAAAGCATATACCAAAAAAAGTAAGAACATCCCAATGGAAAAAGATATAATACCACTACAAAAAATACTCTTAGTCCCATTCATATTTTTTATACTTTCATATGCGATAACACCAAAAAATATTGCAGCACAAAGATCCATAGTTTGATATCCATTTTCTGCAGCTATTAAAAAAGCAGAAAGTACACTTATATCACCCTCAATCACCAAATTTGAGCTTTTATCAAGAAGCGCACAAGAAATTATCACAGCAACACCTATTATTAGAATAGGAGTCAGCCATTTCCCTATTAATTCCATAACTTGATCTTTATTCCAAACAGAGAATAAAAGCAGAAAGCAAAAAAACAAATCAAACCAAAAAAGATCAAGATTCTTCAATAAAGCCTGAAAACTACCAAAAGATACAACAACACATCTAGGTATAGCAGCAATAGGACCAATTAAAGCCAATATTATGACTATCAAAACCAATGAAGTGTACCTACCCAATCCGCTAAAAAATCTATTTACATCACCTTCATATAGCAATGCTCCAACTAAACCAAGAAACGGTAAAAAAACACCTGTAAGCATTATACCAGCTATAGATGCATAAAATTCAGGAGAAGTTTCTACACCTATATATAGTGGATAAACAAGATTGCCAGCACCAAAAAACATTGCAAAAATTGCAAAACCAATAAATAAATGATTTAGAATCACGCTGTTAATCAATACACAAAATATGTCATTTTACCCAATAAGTAAAATAAACACAACAAGGTATTGGAAAAAGCATATATCTATTCTTTAGTTACTTTTAAGTTAAGCAGTCATCTCAAATTCATTCTCATAACTTACCTTGCTTTCAGTTACATTATTTAGAGCAGTATCTACATCATTTATATCGCAATTATACAATAAACCTTTTCTATGCATTTCTGGCAGCAATTCTTTTGATAGTAATAATTGTGAAACAAGAAAAACAAGGTTTGATCGACTGTTGTTACTTAGAAGAGTTTTTCTTATCTCTTCACGGCAAATCTGGTACAGAGGTAATGGCTGCTGACCACTCTTAATTATCCCTTCCTTCAATTCTGAATTAACCTCTGAAATCACGGGAAATTCATTCTCTATTCCTTCATTGAACTCAGCCCCAGCTGCAAGCAATACTTTCACTATCTCTTTACCCATCATCACGTTTTTAACAAAAGTACTGTTATAATTAGACAAAATTTCTTCGTCTTTAACGAAATTAAGCGCTTCTATCAAAGGTGAACTACCATCCTTCCCACCCAAATTAACATCTGCTCCTTTTAACAAGAGCTTTTTCACTGCGTTTACGTTACCCTTGCCTGCTGCTACAGTTAATGGTGTTTCACTCACATAAAAGATCCTAGACATGTTATTTGTATAATTTGTATAATAAAGAACCTCCGCATTAATGTCTGCACCCGATCTTAACAGCTCCCCTATTAACTTTACATTCCCATCCCTAGCTGCTTCAACTAAAGCCTCATCCTGTGCGTCACCTAAAACTATTGATCTTCCTGAAGTTGAGATTTCTTCTTGGATTTTTTTTCTCCGTAAAGATGGTAACAGAACACTAAGATAATATAAAGCTACAGCATCTATAAAAAATCCAATCATAAAACCAAAAATAAGCGCGTAAATATACAAATTATTATCTTTATTCATACTCTTATTACCAAAACTACACTTTACACATAAATCCTATAGAAAAAAAAGTGATTTCAATTATCTGCAAATTAAGTATACAAACCATAAAAAATTTGTTATCTTAACTCTCAAGCAAAATAATGTATCGAGAAAAGAGCCGTAAACACTCTCTCTTCGTGGTTACACTTCTTTAAACAGCCTTATCTGTCTTATTATCCACCAATTTAGTTGCACTCACATCACCACTAAGAGTACCCACAGAATCTTCTTCTTTAGCTAGGAACATTTTTGACTTAATATCATTGACAAATTCTTCCCCTTTCCTCTCACTCAACTCTAATTCTATATCACTATCTGCTCCATTCGCAATTAAAGCTTCTATTATCTCTTCATATATTTTTAGTCCTCCATCATTACTATCAGGCTTACCATAACTAAAAAAATTCCTTGCAAAGGATAGAAGAATAAACTACATGATACAACAAATGGCCTTATCTGTCTTATTATCCACCAATTTAGTTGCACTCACATCACTACTAAGAGTACCAACAGAATCTTCTTCTTTAGCTAGGAACATTTTTGACTTAATATCATTGACAAAATCACAGGCTTCCTTGACAAATTCTTTCCTTTTCCTCTTACTCAACTCTAATTTTATATCACTATCTGCTCCATCTGCAATTAAAGCTTCTATTATCCCTTCATATATTTTTAGTTCTCTGCCATTACCAAAAAGTATCTTGTAAAGCATAGAATTAACAACTATTTGACCCAAAGGGGAACAACCTTGCACATTTTTTAAATTTACATCCGCCCCTTTTAACAAAAGAATTTTCACTGCATGCAAATTACGTTCTTCTAAAACATGAGTAATACTTAATGCAGAAATTAATGGTGTTTTACTCCCATAGAGAGCAAAACCTGTACCCTTCTTAGTAACATATTTTTCTGATATTTCCTCACTTAATTTCTTTAGATCCCCACTATGATATAATAAATTTACCTTGTTAAGGTTGCGAGTGCTTCTTGGAAGAAAAAAAATGTATTGTGCATTAGAATCTGCACCTCTTTCTAACAATGTTTTCATTAGCTCTAAATCTTCTTTCTCAACTGCTTCAACTAAGTCATAATCCAGTCTACTTTTTACACATACGATTTTCTCTCCTCTATCAATAGCCCATGTCATTCTGTCTTCCGTGAAGTCATTTTCTACAAGCTTAACTAAACCTTCACCAATTTTCTCACGATAATTTCCATCCATAACAATTCCATATAAATACTATTGATATAAATTATATCAATCCTTTTATCAAAAACAAATATCTTGTGTTAATTAATCAAAAATTAATGTCGCTTAACTTTAATAGTAAATATAATTACGAATTTGTGTTGTATACATATTCGTTTAAATAGTTATTAACCAATTAGAATAAGGAGTATAGATTATGAGTACAAGTAGAGTTTTCATAGCAATTGCAGCAGCTGTAGCACTAACAACAGGTCCAGGCTGTTCTCAAAGCAACATGGAAAACAAGATGGAAAAGTGTAAAATTGTCAAAGATGGTAGAGGATTAATTAAAGAAAACAGAGCTGATTGCGCAAGTGCAAATAATTCTTGTGCTGGACACAATAAAGCTGGAGATCCAGAAGCTTGGATTATAGTTCCAGAAGGTCAATGTGCAAAAATTAATAATGGTGATTTTAGCGGTGTTGATCAGACGACCCAAGATAAGATCGAAGACGTATTTTAAATAAAAATTTAATATATAAAAATGCTTTTAAACCCACTGATAGGAATTGGTTTACGCAAAACCCACTATGAATATATCCGTGAAAAACGCCCTGCTATCGGTTGGTTCGAAGTACATAGTGAAAATTTTTTCGCCAATGGTGGAAGTAGTATTAATTTACTTTCCACTATTTCTACGCACTACCCTATAAGTTTACATGGTGTTGGATTATCACTAGGGTCAGCAGAAGGTATCTCTATAAAACACCTAAAAAATCTGTCACAGCTAATAGAGCGTGTAAACCCTAAGTTTATCTCAGAACATTTATCATGGGGTTATGTTAATGGCATATATATGCCAGATCTACTACCTATCCCTTACACAAAAGAAAGTTTTACAGCTTTTAAACGTAATATATTGCTGACTCAAGACTTCTTAAAACAAGAAATTTTAATTGAAAACCCATCTTCTTATATTGAATATAAATCATCCACTCAAAATGAACCTGAGTTTTTAGTAGAACTATGTAAGAGCACGGGGGCTAAAATTTTGCTTGATATCAATAATGTTTTTGTTTCAGCTTGGAACCATGGATGGAATGCAAAAGATTATATTGATTCTATTCCAAACTACCTTGTCAAGGAGATTCATATAGCTGGACATTCTATAAAAGAATTGCCAGATAATAAAATACTGCGCATTGATACACATAACAATTATGTTTGTAATGAAGTATGGGATCTTTATGGTTACTCAATAAAAAGATTTAGTTCCATACCAACCTTACTTGAATGGGATGCAAACATCCCATCTTTTGATATCCTAATTAAGGAAGCTGCAAAAGTTGAAACTTACCTTTTATCAAATGCCTAAGTTACTGCAGCTGCAAAAATCTTTCCACCATAACGTACTACAAAGAGATAATGAGAATTTAAGTTTCATAAGTTCAGATTTCCCAAAAGAACGGTTTGATATCTACCGACAAACAATTTTTGAAAATATGATCAATTCTCTTAAAATTACTTATCCTGGCATATGGAAATTACTTGGTGATAAATGTGCAAATAGTGTTGCCTATGCTTACTGCAAAATAGAAAAACATTTACCAAAGACAGGTTCTCTTGATGATTTTGGGAACCAATTGCCTCAATTCATATCTACACTCAGTGAGCTGTCTGCATTACCTTATTTACAAAGTTATGCCTCTTATGAATGGCTCAAACATTTAACTTACAATGCTGCAGATTCACAAGTTATAACATCTTTGAACTTACAAAATATCCCTGAAAAGAAGATTGATAACACCATATTTCACTTCATTCCATCTTGCTTTCTTTTCACCTCTCAATACAACATCCCTGATATCGATGATCTTGTTAAAGACCGTAACAAAAACCCAATAGCTCTAAAGTGCGATATTACTTATTACTGCGTGCTCTCCCGAATGCAATATGAGGTGCATACATACTGGATAAAAAAATCAATTTGGGAATTTTGCAAAAGACTTATTAATGGCAACACTTTAGCAGAAAGTGCTGATTATGCAGAAAATATAGATAGTAGATTCAGTTTAATTTCAGCAATTTCTTTTATTTTACAAGCACAACTAGTTGGCAAAATTTCTTACAAAGGAGACTAAAATGTTTAACAGTATTATCAATAAATTTTTGAAAAGACCACTAATTACAAAAATAGCCGCAATTTACCTTACAATCTCAAATATCTTAGAAAAGTTTGCACTACCGCTATTATTGCTATTAACTCGCTTTTGGATGGCAAGAGTTTTCTGGTATTCGGGGCTTGTAAAAATATCAAACTGGCAATCAACCATATTTTTATTCAAAGAAGAATATCAAGTCCCAATAATCTCTCCTGAGCTTGCTGCTTATTTTAGTACTATATTCGAGTTAACCTGTCCCGTATTGCTTATATTGGGCTTTGCAACACGTCTTTCAACATTACCCATGCTTACAATGACCGCAGTAATTCAATTTACATATCTTGATCTGCTTGAGCATAGTTATTGGGCTATACTTCTTGCATTGATCTTGTTTTATGGACCAGGACAATTATCACTTGATTATTTTATTCTTAGGCAATTTAAAAAATAACAAAGCTGAAAATTAAAAAAAATAATACTTAATTCATTAACTTAACATAGTTATTATCAAAGGTTTACATAAAAAAAACCAAGTTGTATAGTGGCAAGTAATAATCATTTAATTAGTATAGAAAATGCAAACCTCTACAAAAACAACTTTGCAAGGTGAAAAAAACATAAACAAGGAAAAGTTATATACTATTTTAAAAAACGTTAAGGATAATAGCGTAAAAGAGGAATTAAAGTTCTCTTATTACGACATAGTAGAAATACTTACCATTCAAAAAGAACATCCAGAAATGTTAAAAGCAATATTGAAAAAACTATATTTAAAGGACCAAAACGAATCTTTTTTCACTTCTTTTATTAAAGATTACTTAGCTATTTCTTTAATAATAGCAGCTCAAAAAGGTTATTTAGATATTGTAAATAAATTAATAGATTTAGGAATAGAAATTAATTCAAAAGATAAGGATAATAACGTAAAAGAGGAATTAAAGCCCTTTTATTACGACATAGTAGAAATACTTACCATTCAAAAAGAACATCCAGAAATGTTAGAAGAAATGTTGAGAAAACTATTTTCAGAGCTTGATTTAAAGAACCAAAACAACCAATCTTTAATAAAAGAAGTGAAAAAAGATTACTTAGCTACTTCTTTAACAATAGCAGCTCAAAAAGGTCATTTAGATACTGTAAATAAATTAATAGATTTAGGAATAGAAATTAATTCAAAAGATAAGGATAATAACGTTAAAGAGGAATTAAAGTTCTCTTATTACGACATAGTAGAAATACTTACCATTCAAAAAGAACATCCAGAAATGTTAGAAACAATATTGGAAAAACTATATTTAAAGAACCAAAACGAATCTTTTTTCACTTCTTTTATTAAAGATTACTTAGCTATTTCTTTAACAATAGCAGCTCAAAAAGGTTATTTAGATATTGTAAATAAATTAATAGATTTGGGAATAGAAATTAATTCAAAAGATAAGAATAATTGTACAGCTTTAATGCATGCCTCTTTTTTTGGCAATGAAAAAGTTACTGAAAGATTGATCAACTCAAAAGCAGATGTTAACTTAAAGAACACAGAGGGTAGCACAGCTTTAATGATGGTAGCTACAAAAAATAATCGTGTTTACATCTCTGAACTTCTTTTAGAAAAGATGACAATAGATGATATTAATACAAGTGACAATAATGGTAACACAGCTTTAATTATTGCAGCTAATTCAGGTAACAAGCAAATGGTAAACACACTAATTAAAAAAAAAGGAATAAAGATTAATTTATGTAATAAAGATGGCATTACAGCTTTAATAGCAGCTGCACAGAAAGGATGTACACAAACTGTAAGTACACTAATAACAGAAGGAGCAGAAGTTAACATAAAAGATAAAGATGGTTATACAGCTCTGGTATACTCATCTGCTTTTCGTCATTATGACATTAATGAGATGTTAACTAATAAAGGAGCAACAAGTCTTAAGCAAGTAATAAAACAAAAAATTATAGCTGAGCTCGAATCAGCAAAAATAATAAAACCAATGTTAAAGGAAAACGAATTTTACAAAAAAAATGACCAATATAAAATCTTAACAAATGCATCTAGAAATAGACATATTTATACAGTACGCAAGACAATAAATACTCAAAATTATCTATTTCAAGAAGCAACCAATGCAGCACAAGAAAGCGGTTATAAGGACGTAAAAACTCAACTAGAAAATCACCAAGAAGAACAAAAATCTTATAATCCACAAAGAAGTAAGCTTCAAGCTTTCAAAGAAGCAACAGGAGCACAAGAAAGAAATTATTATCAACCGACACCTTCACATAAAGTAAAATTTAAATCAGGAGATCACCAAGAAGGACAAAAATCTTATAATCCACAAAGAAGTAAGCTTCAAGCTTTCAAAGAAGCAACAGGAGCACAAGAAAGAAATTATTATCAACCGATACCTTCACATAAAGTAAAATTTAAATCAGGAGATCACCAAGAAGGACAACAATCTCATAATCCACAAAGAAGTAAGTCTCAAGATTTCGAAGAAGCGGTTGGAGCTAATTATAGTACAAAAAAACTAAAACAAGCCACCATAACATTATCAAATAAAGCTCAAGCTTTCAAAGAAGCAACAGGAGCACAAGAAAGAAATTATTATCAACCGATACCTTCACATAAAGTAAAATTTAAATCAGGAGATCACCAAGAAGGACAACAATCTCATAATCTACAAAGAAGTAAGTCTCAAGATTTCGAAGAAGCGGTTGGAGCTAATTATAGAACAACATTTGGAGATAGTACAAAAAAACTAAAACAAGCCACTACAACAGCATTAGTAAAATGTAACGTTACTGCTACTACTGAAAAAGAAGATAAATTCGCTCCATCTTGGTTGCAATAACAGAATTATATGACTTTTCATGCAGATGTTCAAATTCATTCAAAATATTCACGCGCTACTAGTAAAAATGCAGATATTGAACACATTGCTTTATGGGCACGAAAGAAAGGAATTACAGTAGTTGGTACAGGTGACTTCACTCACCCGACTTGGTTAGCAGAAATTAAAGAAAAGCTAATTCCAGCAAAAGAACTTGGATTATTTCGCTTACACCCTAACATTGAAAAGAAGATTGACAAAATGTCACCTAAAGCATGTTTACAAAACCCTGTACGTTTTATGCTAGAAGTTGAAATTTCTACTATTTATAAAAAATGGAATAAAGTCCGTAAGATTCACCATCTCATCTTTGTACCAGACTTGCAAGCTGTTGATACACTGGTAACACACCTATCAAAAATTGGAAATATTGCTGCTGATGGCAGACCAATTTTGGGATTAGATTCACGTGATTTATTGGAAATCACAATAGAAACAGACCCTAATTCTTATCTTATTCCTGCACATATCTGGACACCATGGTTCTCTGTATTAGGTTCCAAATCTGGATTTGATTCTATTAATGACTGTTATGGCGATTTAGCACAACATATATTTGCAATAGAAACCGGATTATCTTCCGACCCACCTATGAATTGGCGTCTTTCATCGCTTGATCGCTTTCGCATCGTATCAAACTCTGATGCACATTCACCAAACAAGATTGCACGTGAAGCAACAAGTTATAATACAGATATCGATTACTTTGCCATGTTGCATGCATTAAAAACTGGTAAAGGTTTTGCTGGCACAATTGAGTTCTTCCCCGAGGAAGGAAAATATCATATTGATGGTCATCGCAACTGCAACATATACTTTACACCTGAAACAACAAAAAGACACAATGGTCTCTGCCCAGTTTGCAACAAACAAATTACTATAGGTGTGCTACATAGGATCAATACTCTGGCTGATCGCACTGAAAAAGAAATCTTAGACAATCCCCCACAAAATGCTGCTCCAACTCGGAGCCTTGTACCACTAATAGAAATTTTATCTGAGATTAGAGGCTTTGGTATAAATAGTAAAACCGTTACACAAAATTATACAAAATTACTTGAAGAACTTGGTCCTGAATTGCATATTCTGAATAATACACCATTAGAGGATATTGAGAAAGCTGACTCATCATTATTAGCTGAGGCAATCTCACGCTTACGTCAAGGTAAAGTAATTCGCCATCCAGGATATGATGGGAAGTATGGTAAAATTCATATGTTTGACAAAGGAGAACTTACCTAAAAAAGGTAAGACTTTCTATTCATAAAAAAGTACATATTATTTTAAGATCCTTACTAAGATTAGGCGCTTCCATAAGAGATTTGTGTTTGGTGATCACAATCTAAAAGTAGGGCAGCATTATGAGTAAAAAAAAAATACAGATAATAAGAACATAAAATAAATATTCAATATTCTTGGCTATTTGCTAGATGGTTTACAAGCGGCCTTAACAAACGATGCATCTTTCCAATAAGAAGTGCTGTTAGCAATTATAACCATTAATTTAGGATTTTGGTTGATGTTGTTAACACGGCGTGATAATAGGTAGCTTCTTTCTCATATTAATAGCAGAGTTAGTAAATAGCGCGATTAAACCTGTGATATACCGAATTTCTCTTGAACAACATGCTCTATCAAAAAGAACAAAACATATAGTGAGTACTATCTAGCGCATTTATCAATGCAATATGCATTTGGGAAATTATACTGGCAGAATAACATTACAGACACAGAAAAAAAACTAACTAACACTCAAAGCAGATTCGAGCAAAATAAAATCTAATTGAAGAATTATACTCATATAAAAAAACTATGCTTTCAATTTTCTTTAATCCCACAGTCAATGGAGTTTATGAATATCTCACTCCCTGATTTTTTCTTATTAGCTGATAATAAGTAACAAACCGTTAATGTTTATCTTTGTCGGATTATTTATAAAAGCAGCATGGTGAAGCAATAGAAACCACTATTACCAGAACTATAACTAAAATCCTTGAACGCATCTATCAGAGTTAGGTAATTTGTTTTGTTGTTCATAAGGTCAAACTATCATAAAAGGATTTAAATATACTACAATAATATCTCAAGAGCTATCAATAACAAGTCAGTACAAACAATATGCAAATACGTTACGGAAAAAATGTCAATCCCATGAAGATAATTGAATTTCTAAAGAAAAATTTTTTTTCAAAGAACACTTGATATGCTAGCATTGATTAACATTAGAGAGAAAATTAGCTGTCAGGACTTAGATGAACACTTTTAAAAAAAAGTTACAATATTCTTTGCAAGACAAGAAGTTCTAGGTAAAAAAGCAATGCTTTTTTCCCTCATTAATCTTTATACTATCTTTTGTGGACTAGTAAACGTTGTTCTCGTAAAAAACGTCCAGCAATATAGAGAAACATTAAAGCATATGCATTTATAGCAACACTTAAAGCATACTGAAATTTCATTAGTTCTGTAAAAAAAATACTAAAGAAGTTCTCTACCCACTGTTGTGGGCCAGATAGCAAAAATCATCCATTATTCAAGTGATAACAAAAATAAACATTAATATTTCAATATTACTTCTACCACTCTGCACTTATTACCTTCACTAGCAGCTTCAAAGTAATACACATAATCATGACTTACTAACTAATCAGCACAAAGCTACTATCTTGTAGATATTGAATTAATACACTAACAATATTCACTCTTTCAAACTTGTTGGTAAAGAGCTGCATTATAAATGTCATTCCTTATATATATGCTAGAAATCCTACCTTCACAGACATAAAATAGATAGTAAAACAAATACAGGCAAACGCAGTAAAATAGTTGCTTTTTACTAATCTCTTAAAGCAAGCTTTCTGCGCAATTTCCTAAAGCTGAGATTGGTACTATGATAGTAAATGTTATTTTTTGTGTTAGCAATACTAACATCTACTGCTCTAAATGTTAATATTAGCATTTAATTTAGCCTATATTCAAAGAAGCAGTGAATTTTCTTCAATAGTGTTGTTAAAAAATACAAAAGATAGGTAAGTATACATTTTCTAACCGTTTGCTTTAATCTACTAGCTCCATTTTAAGATAATAACTCAAATTCTGTTGCAATGTTCATTTGCTTGCTGCTTCCTTCTTCAGGATGAAATCCACTATACTTTTGTTTCAACGATGCATAGTAATTTTTTATGACATCTGTTTCCGTGTAACCTTTCGTCTAGTGAATCCTTTTATAAAAGAAAACTTTTCTCCACAACCGGGTCTGCCAATCTTATTGTTAAAAATTTTTCTATTTTTGAAAAAATCAACTAATATAATCAAGTAAAAGCCAATCTGTCCTTTCTTGAAATTGACAATAGACTACAGATTTATAAAGAAACAATCACAAGGTAATTCATATTTAGGTAGCTCATAGCTTGAAAGATGATATCAATATCTAGATTAGAATACTCTTTTATCTAGTCAAATACTTCTGATAGTGCTCATACTCTTCCAAACCAAAAACAAAATAAGCTTTTATATATAAAGGCAATTGACTTCTACATTCAAATATTCAATAAACTCTGAAATTGCTATGCTGCTAATCATATGAAAAATCATAGCATCTGCAGCTCGATTATTAATATTGGTAGCATTAATGGTAACTGTATTCCTTCCCCTATTCAATATCAAAAGCTGGTTTGATCTACTTAAGCAAAACACTAATAGGCAAGTCATAACATCACAAAATACTTATTAACTGCATATCACCTAGATGATTTAAACGCCAATGTTAATCAAGTCAAACGGCAATATTTCCTATGGCGATATTGCTAAGCATACTGATATGTATGTGCTGATTTTGTATTTGTAATCGAGTAAAAATTCTATATATGTTATAGTTTCCTTCTTCACTATCGGATAACAACGACCTATCTTCTAGGAGTAAATCGCGGTAGCAGAATATCCAAAACTTGATACGCTTTACCCTATCGAAGGTATTACACGAATGGTCTCCAAGAATATCATTAAAAAAACACAAATCATCGTAGAAGATTAAATTTACTATGATGCCCATAATGATGTTCATAATTTCGAGAAAAATGCATTATATCTTTTTGAATCTATGAAGAATAATCTCATCATTGGAAAAATTTTGTCAAATACAATAAATTTACGTTTTATCATGAATATCCCTAAATCATCCAATAAATAGTGTTTAATATACCCATTTAAAGTATTTGAATCTGTTGGAGAAAGGTTTCCCTTGATGTAAAAAGTAAGGGAGATAATGTTATAGGAATGAGATGTAGATTGATAATGAAGTAACTATTATGCAATGTGTAAAAATTGTAGATGAAGCGATTATTGCTACAAATAGTGTGTGATTACAAAAGATATTTAACCGTACAAAGTTTTAGGTGGTAATCCGTACATGGAAATTCGCAAAAGATTTAACAATAACTATAAGAAAAATAGACAAAGAAGGATACAGAACAGCTAAAATTAATACAGGAAGATTATTGAGATCATTTTGCATTTCCACCACCAAAAAAACCTGAATTAATGGTTCTACTCGTAATCAATTTTAGTCTCAAAACAAGCATGTTTATATTACCTACGGATGATAACCTAAATCTCTTAAATCATTTAAGATAATAGATGAAATAAAACAAGTATTTGCAGAGCAGACATTCTGCATGATGTATAAAACTGCACAGTGGTTATAATCTAAACACAACACAAGACTATACTACTTAGAGCTAGTTTAAACATTAAAATTGTTGAACACGCGATGATGATTTGTGATCTTTTAAACAATGTTAGTAGAAGCATTATACAAAAAACAGACTTACTTCACTCACACCAGGCCTATCATAGATCACTCTTGAATTCAAGATTTTCTCAGCATGCTGGAGGCTTATGACCACTCATTTTCGTAAGTTCTATGAAAAATAGATTATTCGGGCAAGATGAAAAACTTGCTGTTGGATATAATGATATTATCGGTTTAGTTTTAATTATAAACAGAAATACACGTAAGAAAGGTTATGAAAGCGAAATTGTGGTATTTTCAATGAATTTAGCAAAGAAGTATTGGATGCAAATTAGTCATCTGCAATCTAGCAGTTCTGGATATCGTATCTATGAGCACCTCGTTTTCGTAAAGTTGGAACATTTGAATATAATAGAAAAAAGGGCATAAAAAATAAATATACAATCTACTTTAGTTAAGAATTGAATCTTTTACTCATATTATGTGTAAATTTATTAACTTTAAATCTTCGCACTGTTGAGAACAGCGCAGCATGCCAGTCAAAAGGAGCCTTGTCAGCTGCTTAGAAAATTGCTGTGTGGCATCCAAACATCATTCCAACTACACATCTGATATCACATCTTGTCAGGACAAACAAAGCAATATCAATCCCGAGCCTGCGAACAATAGAAAAACAAACCTCTTTCAGGTTAAGGTTTTCGCCCTCAATAGCAGAGGATTTGATCACGTCATTGGTCAGTGTGCTTAGCTGGCTTCGCGCTTGAGCCCAAAGGCTAAGTACTTCCATGAGACCAAGGAAAAGCTCCCTTGACGAGGTCGTACATCAGCCAATTTGGATGCAAGGTGTTCAGCACCCAATGAGAGTTTAGACAGTTTTGATGTTCATGAATTAACATATTAATCACCGGATTATTTAAGGTGATTATAGAAGTTATTCACCTCAATGAAAGGTTAAAAGGCAAAAGCTCCACTTGACATCAAATCTCTCAAAACTGCTTTTCTAGGGTCATCTTGCTGTAGGGTTTCATCCAGAGCATATAAAGCCTCATAACCTGAAGAAGAACAATTTATATAAAAATTCTGCGCAGACTGACCGTGGAGCGTCATATCTTACTCCATCTCACACGCTTTGCTGTAGAACATGATTAACTCTTTCAGAATTGGAAAAAAAGACATGATAAAATCCCAGACCATTTAGCAAATCGGGATTGGTAGGATTTTGAAACGCAGCTGTAACATAATAATGCAAGCAGTTGTGTGTTGCCCTGCCTGAAATAACGACGAAATCGCGGATAATTCCTCTCATACTTTCCGAACTCAATCAAATAATATGAAATAAGCGCGTCGTTAGACGGCTTATTTCCCTAAAAAAACATATGACCAACTGCTTTTGCAGCTCCGCTATTGAGAGTAGCGTCTTGTCTTCCCGGTTATGAGACTTCAGCAAATGCAACAGCCGTTCATTGATAGGTGGTGAATCCTCATCTGTGACGCCAAGGCGAGTCTGGTAATCCTCATATTCGATTTTCCAGTCCTTGCGCTAGCTCTTTATCCTCAGCATATTCTCACAAGCTTTTAAATTACAGCACATAATCCGGCTTAAGCGTTGGCAACCAAAAATCACGTAGCAAATGCGTGTACACGCACTTCACTTCGTTGTAATCGGCAATCTCCTGCAGTAATTCATCGGCATCAGTTTTGCGCCATTCATTATAAACGATGATGCTATCAGCAACGGTTAGCAACACATTGGCCCGTTTGTCCATATAGAAGATTTCAAGATTCTTGATGGAATTTTAAGTTGTGAATGCTCTCACTTACCACCAGATACAGATTAATAAATTTCTGATTACGGGGTAGATTATACTTATCTTCAGCAAATTTTTCCAACTAAGGAACGATTGGAGGATTTAAACCAATGTCATCAACCTCAAGACCATCTTCACTTTTAAAAAAACGATCAAAATTATCTACGGAACTGGGATTGAGTATTCAATTTCTAATCCACTCGTAAAAGTATTGGTTGCTATGGCCTTATCTTTGTCACACCCTGTTTTAGGCTCTACTGAAACTGCTTCCCAGTATCGTCAGAATCCAGCAAGAAATAGGTAATTTACGGTTACTCCCGTGAATAATTGATACGAACCCGGGTTTCACATCTTTAGCTCCGTCTACTGGGAAATAAATGCAAGATCTTTTTAGGTTTGAATTCCCCTTTTGAAACCAGATATTTTTTTATCATGATCAGATAAAATTAGTCGGACATTCCTTCGACAACAACAAATATCATAGCTTACAAGCAGGCGATACCACAATTCCAATAGCATATTACCGAATGTATAGCTTTCTTTTCTTTATCGGCTTTACTGATGTCATTCGACATTTTTGTAAGACCCTTCTCCGTGTAAACAGGTTCTACTCTGTCGAGATTATTGTGATCAACAAGGAATGAAAGTTGTGAAGTTGGATCATTCTGTGAGAGCTGCTTAAAGAAACGAACCAAATCCTCTTGAGCGTTGGGTTTGTAGGCTTAAGTTCGGCTCATCAAGCAGCAATATACAATTCCAATGGTTATCTTTACTCTCCGATAAGAATACAAGAAAAAAGTTGAAAAACCATCGCAAGCCTTTACTCCTGGATTCCAAGTTCAATCCGGTGGTGGGCACTCACTATCCGCTAACATAAATCCTAAAATACTCTCTATCCGCATTAAATTCAAAAATATAATCTCCCTGAGATCAAGATTATTCTCGGAACTGATTAGATAAATATGTCCTTGCAGACTGTTTTTTTGCAAAGCAATCTTGTTTTCTACACGACTCTTTGTCTATTAAACATGCTGCTTTCTGTTTAGGGTTATTTTTTGGTTTGTCCTCTTGCACTAGAGCTAGTATCTAGTCTGGATGTAACTTCAGATAAGCGAACAATATTTTGAGCGTGAGAGATCTCATTCGTTCCTTGCCGCTCAGAGAATCTATGCGTGCCAAATCTTCCTTAAAACGTGGAAGAGTGGAGATTAGAATCAAGATTTTTGTATTCAGAGTAGTACGCAAATTTTTGAATACGCTCGCAAATTTCATTAAATAGCTTTTTTCTAACCATCTATTGCAGATTGCCAGTCTTCTCTTTGCATTTTTCATCTGAGACATGGATATAAAATTGCTTTCATAATCTTTTTGAATAAATTTGCGCTTAAGGAAGGAAAAGGCGAATTCTATACCCCAACAAAAATGTATCGTTAATCTCATCGCCGAAATGATTGAGTCATATAAAGATAAGATTTATTACCCTTATTGTGGGTTGGGCAACATGTTCGTGCAATCAATAAAATTTCTTGAAAGTCACCAAGGTAACCAGAAAAACATTTCCATCTATGGTCAAAAGAAGCCACGCCAACGACCTACAAGCTGGCAAAATAAATCTGGTAGCTTGGGGGCCAGCCATCCTTCCAAATCCATCTGCACATTGCTGATCTCACTCATAATGCTGGAATCATCTGGCATATAATTCATCAACTCAAAATCACTGGCCAGTGCAGTAAGCGGTGCAAGCTGAGTAGCGCCCTCCGTTTGAATGGTCGTTATATGATGGCTAAGCGATATTGGTCATCCTGCTCGAGCATATCAGCCATTGTTGACTTTGGTGGTCTCAACCTCATCCAATGCCTCTCCGTGTGGTGACAACACCAAGCCACACTGGTCTTGGCACTTTCTATTGTCAGCCAAATTCTTGTAGCTTCACCGGTTAAGACGACAATCAAAAGGATTGTACCTTTTCTAGCCATTTTCCACACAAATTTTGACAAGCGTTGCTTCTGGCGTCATCTTCTCCATTCTGGAGTTTTATGGCTTCAACAGCTATTTTAAGAAATGTGGATGTGGTCATGATTCAGTTCCATAGTTCGATTGTGCTTTCAAGTTTCTGCCGGACTTCAAAGTTCCAGACATCCTCAACGTCTTCATCAATAAAGACAAGAGTATTGCAGATCACACAACATCACATTGGTCCAGTTTGGTGGGCAATTCATAGCTGTGTGGTATTGATCATTGGGCATTCACATCTGAAAAAACTCAATTCTAATGAATTAGAGGGATGTGTTGCTTCTATTCCAGGCGCATCTTGCGGCGAAGAATGCCAAGTACTAGCAAACAGCTTAAGTAGGTGATCTCGTTCATTTATTAGATTTGTGGGAAGTAAAGACATAGAAAGCCTCCTTGATAATTACATCGTTCAAGGAGTTACTTACTGAAATGACTTGAAAACTGCCAATTAAATCAATTCTATGCATTGAATTAAATTAGGCTTGTGGAATCTTATAAGCCTAATTTATATCAGGTGATTATCTGAATTGAAAGGATTCTATGGAACAACTGACAAACACATAAAATACGCTTTTACAGACCATTAAGATCATGAAACGTGCTGGCCGAGTCGCTTACGGTAAAAGAGCTGGTTGTGAAAGCAGCCACCAGTATTGTTTGAAGGTATCAAACAACTAGAATATAAAGGCTATATTTCGCAGAAAAGCGCTGTCTATTGAAATCCTCCACGCATATAGACACTGGATAAAACTAATCTAACTGCTGTACATGTCATCGGATGGTGTGGCAGCTGGTCAACTGATTCTTGCTCATGAAAACCAGACTGGGTAGGTTATGGTTCCAGATAATGTTTTACGTAGGAAATTGCTTTGCGCTCTCAAAAGGCAACAACATAATTGATTCTGTGATATCTTCTAGGTGATTATGCGGTCGTGCAACGGCAACTGATTGCTGAAAACAGTGATATTGTTGTGGCTATGGTCCGGCGAAGAAGCCACTATAAAGCAGCTCAGCAATCAAGATAGGGGTAGCATACCAATGCACCCTGTGAAAATCAGAACTATCAAAACCAGATAAGCTTGAGTTTGACACCGATGCCCTAATAGACGAACCCCAAATGAGCACCTATAATTTACGACGTTTTCCCAACCTGATATTTTGAAGAATATCAAACAAGATAAACCGATTACATTTCTCAAGCGGGCTACCTAACTGCTCGTGATTTCAGCTTTGAGCTAGATGAAGATGGCAAGCTAGATTTTGAAACACTCTGCCAAGTGTTGATGAACATATCTGAGGATATGTGGACATCGACTTTGTTGAAGTCTTGTTCTTCATTCAGGAAATGTCTGATGGTGAGCATTTTGAAGAGATTAATAACAGGCAGAAGCCAATTACATTAGCATAAATGAGGACTAAAGCTGATTTAGCATTGGCCTTTTGGCTCCATAATCCCAAACTTTTGAAGAGTCCTACGGGAGTCATGATCCTTAATCCAAAATTATTCATGTATTTCCAGTCAGATCAAAAAAAAATCCCCTGATACGTTCGATCTTCCAAAATCTGAGATATGAGAACGCTTGAAACAGATATGAACACATGCTTTTTGAAAAACAAACATGGAACTTGCTTTTGTATCCCTGCCAGTTAGCGCTGATGATGAACTATTTCCTGGTAACGGTATGCCATTTAAGCGCGAACAAGATTGATTTGGGGCCTATTTTTTATCACACTAAGTTTCATAATGTGACTGCCTATAATCCGCCAACAGTGAACTAGCAGTCTTCAATAAGGGCGAAAACTTACCATGTATCTCAATTTATTCAGCTAGATCTCTTTGATTTCCCCAATGCTGAAAATATACTTTGCAGCTGCTTATCGATAGTGGCACTGATGCTTTGGTTTGCAGAGATATTGATGGGTTGAAAGGCGTGAAAAGCTGATGGAAATCCAGCTCCAGTTCCATGGGCAATGATAAGAAGAAACTGCGCTCAAACCATATTTTTGCCTCTCTTGAGACGAGACACCACGAGTTCCCAACATTCGATACGCTCGTCTCAGCTTTTCGTGAAGTTTGAAAATGTTAAGCACCCACGTATGGTCAAGGCACAACCTAACTTATGGCTAACTTTGACTGCAAGGAAGATTCTCACCTAATTGAAGCATGGCTTTGTGAATGAACAAGGAAGAAAGAACACAAAACATAAACACATTAGGAGAGTTATGACGCCGTTTCAATCAACGTCATGGCGTAAACTTACCGAGCTCTGGAAGGGTTGTAAAAGCTGAATGGCAAGATTTTCCTTCTGGAAGAACTGCTCACCATCACCAAAACAGGCATCTGCTATTCCCTGCAATGTGCAAGCTGGGTACCATATGAATGTCTTCCATCATGATCAGGAGATATTGTTAGCATCTGTACATATGATACTAAGCAATTCGACTGCTGCAAAAAATCAGCAAATCAGAACTGTCGTCGTACCGAATCAATCACACAAAATTGCTGCCGCCATTAGCTTTACAGAGCAACATGAGCAGATTACGGGCCAAACGGCTCTGGAAGGCTTGGCATGTTGAATCCCAGGACCGAACATACTTTTCCCATCTATTACTTCTTGAGGCAGAAAGCATCGCAGCTCGATAAAATCGTCAAACAGCTCTGCATGGCTGAGCAGAAGTTTCTCCTAATTGCATCTAACAGTATCTTCATCAAGTAATGCCAGCTCGGATGCGAGCAAGCAGGCATAAATCCAAGCTCATCACAATAGATGATATTCTTGCTGTCGATGCAGTGGGCAAGGTCATAGCCAAAGCTAGCACTCAAACAATCATCGCCAACTGGCTGGATATAGTGCTACCGAGATCGGCATCGGTATCAGAATATCAATTCCCCACACCAGCGGGTACAAGAGCAGTTTATCTTTGGAGTTACTTCGACAGAGATACTGTTGGTCTCATGTGGAAAGATTCATGAGCAGCTTGAGCCTGAGCACTTGAAGATTAAGGATTAAAGATCTGGAAAAAGAACGAAACAGTGAATCCTCTTACTGGTACTTTGGCCAAGACCTGTGTTTGGCAGGACAGCAATGCTGACGACAAGCTGAAAAAAGCAGAAACAATCTTTGATAAAGAAGTTACAGAAAACATTTTAGCTATCTGAATCTGACGATCAGATTCCTTGGAATGAGAGCGAGAAAGCATACAAAGCGCGGTTCGCTATTAAAGCTGCTTTTTAATGTTATTCGTGCTATAAAATCCTAATTTTAACACTAAAAGAGAAAGGCAAAAATTATGAATTTAAATTGTAAAGTATTTATAGCAACTAGTTTGGATGGCTATATTGCAAGAGAAAATGGTGATATTGATTGGCTTGAAAAAATTGAAAGCAGTCCTCAAGAAAATTACGGTTATAGCGCTTTTATTAAGCAAGTTGATGGCATTATTATGGGACGCGTAAGTTATGAAAAAGTCATTAGTTTTGACAGTTGGCCTTACGAAATTCCAGTGATTGTTATGAGTAACACATTAGTTAATAAAGACGTTCCGAATCATTTACAGGATAAGATTGAAATCATGTCGGCACCGCCAGTTGATACTGTTGATACTTTATCTGTCAGAGGGTGGAAGGCAGCATACATAGATGGTGGAAAAATAATTCAATCCTTTCTTGCTGATAACTTAATCCGTGAAATGATTATTACCAGATTACCCATATTGTTAGGCAAAGGCAGGCCGTTGTTTGGAACCTTAGGAAAAGATAAAGTTCTTCAACATATCTCAACATCCTCATACCCTTCTGGCTTTGTGCAGTCTCGCTACACATTATAATCAACTGGTTAACAATGGCAGGCATAGACTGGTGGCAAACCAGTCAACCGATACCCCTTTTGATCCCACATGACTAAAAGCTCCGCCCTTTTCAGGAAAAGCCATATATAAGAATAGGTTAGTTGCCAAACGACATATGATAGTCCATTTATAGCCAAAACGGCGGTGTATTAACCCCCTTTGGGTTCGAATCCTCTACACCTACCATTGAGTTGCAACAATAATCGTCCTGAAAGATAACAAAATCAAGGTTTTTGTTGCTACGGTACTGAGGGTTCACATTTCCGATAGTGGGTAGTATTAACCTCTTACTGCAAACTGATACGGTACGATACCGAGGGTTCGAATCCCACTTGCCCTACATTGGAAACGGATAATCGCCGCAAAATATGCGGTGATTAAGACTGCTATTCACCGCAACGTGCTACAGATATTGCTGCTCTGATAATCGGAGCAACAGTATCTTCGGATATGTTCCTGTCAGAACAATATTTGGAATCAAGCCATTCAAGCAAAGGCTTTTGTCCCTTGTTTGAATTACATCCGCAACAACAGAGCGCTATATTTTCCCTTGTGATTATGGATGCGTCATTAATGATATGCTCCCAACTTGCCGCCGTTTTTCTGGAAACGTTTACTGGCGTAAATTCTGACCTGCAATAGACGCAAACCTTATCACGCTCCCGGACTTCTTTTTCCAACCAATCAGGAATGTTCCAGTTATTAGCCAAGGTTACTTCTCCTCGGAATTTGTTGCGTATTTCCAGAGGCTGCATACTCATCCAGCCAGCAAAATGTGTTGACCAGTTTCATCTGCTCCACAGTTCCGCATGGGATTTCCAGCAGTTTGGGATTGGCGACCACCACTGCCAAACATTGTGCGCGTGAGACAGCAACATTCAAACGGTTCTTGCTGTAGAGAAACTCAATATTGCGTGGAAGATCTTCAGCGCTCGATGTCACCATGGAAATCAGCACGATGGGTGCTTCTTGGCCTTGGAACTTATCAACGGTGCCGACCTTGGCATTGTCCGGCAGGATGGAGCGCAGGTAATTGACCTGCACATTATATGGCGTGACCACCAGAATATCGTCCTCGGTGATCGGACGTGTGCTGCCATCACGGTCGGTAAATTCTTGGCCGAGCAAGGCATCATATTTGGCTTTGATGATTTTGCCTTCCTCAATGCTCTTTTGTGAGCAGCCTTCATGCTCTGCCGGGATCATGACAATTCCCTCATTGGGCAGATCAAGCCCTTGCAGGTTCAGGCTGCGCTCAGTAGTGCTTTCATGGGCTGTCAGGCGACCATCATAAAAGGCATCAGAGATAAACTGGCAAATGCTCGGGCGCATTCGGCGGGTTTGACCAAGGAAGATACCACGCTCAGCCGGAATGGTCGAATGATCGCCCAGCAAGAATTCCAGCACTGATAATCCGGCTTCGCCCGGATGGGTGCCTTGGATGGGCTGCCCCAGCTGCATCTGATCGCCGACCAGAATGATGTTCTTGGTCGCCGTGGCCATAGCGACCACATTGGCCGTGGCGACTTGTCCAGCCTCATCAATGAATAGATAATCAAGCTGGCCATCAAAGTGCGGGCTGGCAAACGTCCATGCGGTGCCAGCGAACAAATCAGCGCCAAGGCTCATATTGTCGGTCTTGGTTTCTGATCGGATGCATTGCCCATCAAAGATGGTTTCATCATTCCCGCCTGTGGCTTTTTTGATGCCATAGAAATTCACGCCTTTTTCAGCGGCAACACTCTCCACTTTTTCCAGCAAGTTATGAATGGCCTTGTGCGAGTTGGATGTAACGCCGATTTTCTTGCCGCGTTTGATCAAGTCCACAATAATGTGGCTGCTGGTGTAGGTCTTACCTGCGCCCGGTGGGCCTTGAATAAAAAGATAGCTGTTGTCTAACGCAGCAATGGCTTCCAGCGCATCACTTTGTAGATCATCGGATGTGATAACGGCTTGACCGGGCTGTTTGCCCTGAATGCGCGGTACATTTCGCGCTAGTAGTTCGGTGGCGGCATGTGTGCTGTCTGGCGCTTCCAGCACATGATCAGCATAGCGATAAATGGCTGAGCGGATGATCTTGCTGTCAATCGGTCCCGGCGGGCCAATGGACAGCCTCTCTGGCAATGGCTCTTTGCTGTTTCCACGTTTGATTTTGACAATGCAGGCATCTTCATCAATCTCAACAATGGTGCCTGCGTTTTCCATGACGGCAATATCAACGGCCTGAGCACCAACCTTCAGCTTGTATTCCTGTGAGGGAAAGCGGTAGCTGTATATCAAGGAGCGTTTTTCAGGCTCTGGTCTGCCAATCTGCTGCAAGCCGCCAAGACACTCCGTATCGTCAATCAACTCATCTTCAAACTTGTTCTGCCGTTCAAAGCTGCTCCACCATTGGGGTTTGGCTTCACGGTTATGAAACTCCAGCAGATGTGACAGCCGCTCATTAGTAGGCGGCGGGTTATCCTCGGTCACGCCAAGGCGGGTTTGGTAATTCTCATATTCAATTTCCCAGTCCTTGCGCTGCAGCTCTTCTTCTTCGGCATATTCAGGTAAGCCCTTAAACCATGGCGCATCTTCCGGCTTGAGGGTCAGCAGCCAATCGCGCAGCAAATGCGTGGAGACGCAATCCACCTCGTTATAATCAGAAATCTCCTGCAGCAATTCATCGGCACCTGTTTCGCGCCACTCATTGTAAACGATGATGCTGTCGGCTGCGGTTGCCACCGCATTCGCCCGCTTATCCATATAGAAGGTTTCCATGTTTTTGATGGAATAGCCGGGCTCAGAGGTGCGGATGCTCTCACGCACCACCAAATACAGATCGACGAATTTCTGATTACGAAGCAGATTATCCAGTTGCTCTTCACACACAGCATAACGGCAGGCCAAGCGTTTCAGGGCCGTGGTTTCATAATGGTTGTAATGATAAATATGGGCATGTGGGTGTTTGACCAGATGATCAGCTAGAAATGCCATGAAGCGTTTGAAGGTCTCTTTTTCCTCTTCATGGTCACGCGCCCAGAAATGCCAGCGCCAAGCAGGCGCATCTGTCCGGGTGTGAACACCGTCTCACCGCGTTTGGCGATAATCGGCACTTCATTACCAATCACACCGCCACTATGAAACTTGTGTGCCCCGGCAAATACCGCAGGATTAACGTTGCGGCTGGCGAGAACATCACCACCAATCACACCACCCGTATGAGCCGCTCCAAAGAAGGAACCAAAATCAATCGATCCCAATGCATTGGCCAATGGCTGCGTAATGCTTTGGCGAATTTGTATCCGCACCAAATCAGCAATGATGGAATCCGCTAAGGATTTAAAATCCAGTTTGCCCGTGGTCACAAACTCAACCAGCGCATCTTCCATGCCTTTGAAGGCATTTTTAACCAGCCGCTCGGTTTGTGAGGCCATGTCTTCGGCTTCATTCAAAACATCACGAAAGCCACGTTTAAGACCATCTTCCCAATGCTTTGAGCTTTGCAGGTCTTTTTCACGCGCCTCACGCAGCATGTTTTGATAAACATCTTCGACTTGAGCGCGGAATTCATCATAGCCAACGCGGGTTTTATCCAGTCCAGCTAAGGCTTCTTCGCGCCATTCAATGGCTTTGAGAGTGGCCTGTTCAGTTTCAGATTTCAGGGCATTAAAAGCCCGGGTGATATCTTCCACCGTATCTTCATGGCGCTCGAGAGCTTCCCGCGCACGCGTATCAGCTTCCTCCAGCTCGTATTTACGGCTGATCAGGTTACGAATACGCTGCTCATATTCTTGAGCGCCAGCGCTTTGATTATTGCTGAGATCAATGCCCAAACGGCGAAGCGCTTGCTCTTGCTCATTCAAAACAAGTGCGTTTTCAACCGCAGCACCTTCATTGGAGCGGGCCGCAATAACGCGACGTAAGGCGGCTTCTTCGGCTTCCAACTCCTGAATGTAGGAGCGGATTTTTTCTTCCTCCTTATCGCCCAACTGCTGCGGCGCTGCGGGCTGGGTCGGTGCTTGCGGTGTTTGTGGATTGGCCTGCGCGGCTGCCGTCTGCGTAACGCCTGAGCGCAATCGATCCAATTGATCGCCCGCACGCTGTGCAGCCAATTCTGCAGCCTGCAATGCCAAAACCTGCTCTTGGATTTCCTTGGCATTTTCCGTGAAGTCCGGATATTTGACCGCCAAAGCCCATAAGGCATCCTGATACTCTTCAACCGTAATTCGGCCAGTTTGAAAGGCGCGGCGCACCTGAAACAGATCAGCCTGCAAATCACTGCCAAAGCGCGAGAACTGATCCCAAAAACCACCAATCGCACCATATTTCAGTTGCTTGGTGACTTCGCGGATATTCTCTTGGGCAATGTTGAGCTTTTCAGTCCATCGCGCCAAGGCTTCATTGCGTGAGGCGGCATTCAGCTCCTCAATATCATCCGTTGTTTTTTGAACTGTATCGCGCAGTTCCTCCATTTCAGCGGCGTGGTCTTTCGCAGCTTTTCCGGCTGCGTCATGGCCTTGAGCCAGCTTATAGAGGGCCAGTCCTGCAATGATGGCAATCCCAGCGGGACCGCCCAGTAACAGCATGACATTGCGAAGCCCGACCATCGCCAAGGTAGCCAATTTAGCAGCTCCTTCGGCAATCACCATTTTGGCCGCTGCTGCCACGGAGACTTGCGCCATTAAGCGAAAGCCGACAATGGCTCCGGCATTACCCAGCATGGCTGCGTTCATGGCCGTAATTGCACCACCGACCGTTCTGGCAATCAGCAATGCTGTCAAACCTTCAACCGCCAGATCGGCATTGCGAACCAAAAACCCGAGCCCATCAGCAGCAACACGTACAACGCCGCCCAAGGTTTCACCCAGAGCTCGCGCTGCCTGTTTGCCGCTATCGGTTGTTTCCTTCAGGCTGATGGCAACATCACGAATGGCATCATTCAAACCACCTGCACCAACCTCACGGGCCAGCTTGGAAAAGTTATCCTGAATATTGCTGAATATCCCGCCGAGCGTGTTCATTTGCTCAAACATGGCTCCGGCAAACTGCACATTCCCAATCTGGCGCAGATAGTTCTCAATTTCAGCGGCATTTTTACCAACCGTGGTGGTCACACCCTGAAAGGTGAATGAGACTTGCTCACCTTGGGTTCTGGCTTTAATCCCAAATTCTTTCAGGCGCTCAAACTCACCCGTGGCGGCATCAGCAATGGCCTCCACAAACTGCATCAGGTTTTTACCCATCGCAGAAGCGGTATTGCCGTATGACATCAGCGCTTCTTGAGAGGGATCAAGACCCAAGGCTTTCAGTTTGATAAAGGCTTCGGTGATCTGCTCCACGTTAAACGGTGTGGAGGAGGCAAAATCCTCAATCATTTTGAAGGCGAGATCTGCCCCTTGCGCCGAGCCCGTCACGGTTTTCAAACTGGCATTCAGACGCTCAAACTCACGGTTAGTCGATACAATAAACCCAAGCGAGCGGCTAATGCCTTGAATACCTGCGTATGCACCAATTAATCCGGCAGCCTGACGCAATACACCATTTAATGCACGAGCTGATGCATCAACGGCTTTAAGCCCAGCATTTGCGGGAGCGGTCGCATGGCTGATTTTATGAAAGGCTTGTTGGCCTTCCTTGCCCAGCTTGCCAAACTCACGGCGCAACTGCTCTCCACCTGTCGCAGACAAGCGGATCGATAGTTTTTTAGTTGCTGCCATTATTGTCGCCCATATCTTTTATTGCCAAAAGCGTTCCCATCGCGACTTCTGGCAACAGTTCAGCCATCGCTTGCGGCTCATAGCCAAGGGAGGTACTGAGCTGCAGAGCGGTCTCTAGGGGAAAACGTTCATGTGATTGTGTGATTAATTTGCAAGCCACATCCCAAGCTTGCCAGCCTTCCAAGGTTTTTAAGCTGTGCTCGTGATAGGGGCATTGCTTGCCTGTTTCGCTTTTTTGTCCTTGGGCGCAGGCTCGGCCTTGTTCGGCGCAGTTGCCGCAATATCTTGGCCCGTCTCCGAAGTGCCACCGGATACGAGCCCGCGTGCGTTTTTTTCCGCTTCCAACAGCTCCCGCATACCTGTGTATTGTTGGCGGAAGGTCTCGGCGATAACCCAATAGGCTCCG
This sequence comes from Anaplasmataceae bacterium, assembly GCA_965207045.1. GTDB lineage: Bacteria > Pseudomonadota > Alphaproteobacteria > Rickettsiales > Anaplasmataceae. Next base: position 538,866 of record OZ242261.1, read on the forward strand.
AAAAGCTCATCAATCTTTTCATCAGTCACCGGAGCGGGCTGATCCGCATCGGCTTCGAAAATACCTTCCCACTCGATAATCCCGGCGCGTGCCAGACCAACGGTTAGATATTGTTCAGCCAAGGCTTCACGCACATTGCTGTCTTCAAGATCAGGTAACTCTGAATGCTCCACGCCAACATCTTTTTCAGCGCGGTAGGCATCACCGAGTTTCTGCAGCTTTTGGTTCATAAAGGCACGCGCCTGATAAAAGACAGCACTTGTGCAGGGACGGACTTTCAGACGGACATCCAGTCCGACATCAATCCAGTAGGGTTCCTTGGGCAGGGATAATTTAAGCATTAGAGATAATCCTCCACATCATTGGTTAGCGTTATGGTCAGCATTTTGCCGAGGCTGGCATCTTTTGCGCCTTGGAAGTCATAGGAGGCTTCAATCCCGCCGGGGCCATTAATGCTGCGTTTTGGTTTGGGCAGATACACCTCATGCGCGGTGATTTGCAGCTTGCGATCAGCGTCAATGGTGTAGGCCAGTTCAATATCAATGGGCGTTCCGGCTCTGGCTAAATCCATCAGCGTGTTATCGCCATAGCGCACAGAAATAGAACCCGTGAGCGAACTCATACCCGGATCAATACCCTCGACCTTGCCGTCATCACGGATGGTTTCAATCTTTTCCAGATTATTGCTATAGGTCAGCGAGGCTGCTGTGACATCGGCAAGGTTTGAACCTGCACGTTTGATCGAGCCTTGGAATTGAGAGAAACGGCTATAAACCGCTTCCAATGGGCTGGCATCGCGTGTGCTGCTGGCGGGCGTTTCTCCCTGACCAATCAAGCCAATGGTCACTTGAGCTTCGCCTGATCGCTGAAAGTTAAAAGCACAACTATTGGCGCGAACACCTGTAAAAAGTGGATAGTCCGGCACATCAGGTAAGCCAACTTCCAAGCTCAGACTCGGCAAATTGACTTCGCCCGAAACAAAATCATGGGCGTAAGGGCCAGAGCCATTGGTCACAGGTCCTCCAAAGAGCGCTTTCAGCCAATAGCCGATATTGCGAAGATCAACAGGGACAACAATATCGCCGTCCACATTGATCACGTCCTGAAATGGAGCCGTGGGATCACGTCCCAGACCCAGTACACTGGATTCAATCAAGCCTTGCTCAGAATCTAATGAGCTTGAGATGAACGGAACCACGTTATAATCGCCGCTTACTGGCGGCTGTCCGTATGCTGTTTCAAAGCCAAGCAAAAGCCGGGCATTCCAACCATAAGCGCGAGCCATATGTTTTCTCCTGTTTATTTGGTTAAAAGAGTGGGTTTGCTGTCACATACTCCAGCGTGACCGGCAGTGTGGCAGCCTTGATTGCAGCGGCACCTTCAATCGGTTCTGTCAGCAATTCAGGGCTTCCGGGGTTTAAAATATCGATGACACCATCAAGCGTGCCTGCCGTTTCCAGCACAGCGCCAATTTGTGTGATCAGCTGATCAAGATCAGTCTCACGCTGAGCGGCATCGGCGTTTTGCACAAACACCTCAATATCGGCGCGGTGCTTGTAAATGTAGCGCGGCGGTGAGAGCAGAATATCTGGTTCTCCGGGGTCACCATCGCGCAGCACCACAAGCCCGGTTTCAGGAATGGCCGTGGTCAGTACTTCATTGCGAAGCACGCTGATACCGGGTAATCCTGTTTGCAGGCATAAAAAAAGGCCCTGTAGGGCCTGTTCGCGTTTCGATGTCATTTCTAATCTTTCCAATATTTGACGATCAGCTCAGGAATACGCCTGTGCCATTTTGCTGCTTCCGGCTCAAAGCGGATGAGCTTTGGCATTTTGACTTGCGGCACCATCCAGAACATCACCACCGATGTGAGACCACGACCGGATTTCAACGCCGATTGACTGGCCTTTCTAAAACCTCGTAGATCACCTGTTTTCCGGCTATAGGAGGCTCGCATATTTTCAGCAACAAGCAGCGATGGGCCATTTTTGCGATAAACAAAACGCAGCCTCATTCCACGCGCCTTTTCAAGGTTGCCGGGCGTAACACGTTTACCCAGAACCTTCTTTGGCGCATTCGGGGTTGGAATAGCCAACCAAAAACCGTCTTTGCCTTTGATCACTTGGCCTTCTTCAAAACCCTCCATGATCTTGGCGGCTTTGGTGTAAACTATGCCAGCTGCTTTCAGGCTTTTACCCTGCTTGGGATAAACATCACCGCGCCATGACTTTGCCAAACGCGGCCCAAGTCCTGCCGCTGTCACTTGAGCACGCATGCTGTTTTTAAGGCCCGTTGTGGCTGTGTGGATAGCTCCAGTCACAGCTTGCTCGGCTTCCAGCAATTCAGCTTTCAGGTATTTATCCAGATCACCACTTATGGCAGCACGCAATCTCATTTCAGAACCTCCATTTTCCACACCAGATGATGCGTGTCTTTGACAGGCTCGCCCTGAACACGATAGCTTGCGCCATCAAGGATGATTTCATCACCCGCATTCGGCTTGACGATGTCCGTTACCCGAACCTCTATCATGTTGGTGGGGGTGTGGATTTGCGCCTCTCGAAAATCAATGATCTGATCCGGTGATTTCAGAATGACTTTTACAGCCGTGTCTTCGCCATTTACCCGGTAGAGCGCATCCAGCCCCAAGCGATCAAACAGCCGATCTACCGCCTGTTTGAAACTTGGGATCATGAGGCATTGTCCTGTTCATAGCGTTTCCAAGCCTGATCGCGTTGCTCTTGGCTAATGTCACGATCCAGCACATCTTCCAGTGCTTTGACCAAGGGCTTGCCGTCCTTGCCAAAGCCGCTTTCATCCAGAACTGCAATGGCATCAATGATTGCCAAAATATCAGCATCAGGCTCATCGGCTGTGGTTTCAGGCGTTTTGGCCGCCGTTGATTTTCCGGCAAGTTCGGCAAAGCCACGCGCAATCAGCGCTTTGGCTTCCACATCGTCCAACTTGAGTGTCTCACCCGGTTGCACAGTGCCATCGGGCGTTTGAAGGGAGATTTTTGCAATAATATTCATGTTTCTAACCTCCCTTAAGCGACTGTTGCACACAAAGATGCGTTGGGACGATACGGCACCACCAACGGCGCAGACTGCATCAACAACCAGCGAACCGCAGGGTCTTCTTCCAGCCAAGATTTGGAGAAATAGCGCAGGGCCTTAAAGGCTGCTTTTTCATCCATGATCATGCCATAGCAACGTGTGCCCTCTAGCTGACCTTGGCTGACCAGCAAGACAGTGTAATCGGGCAGCAAGTTCTGCGTTGTGCCATCATCGGCGACATACACATCGTTATAGACATGGAAATCAAAATCCCCGATGGAGCCGACATAACGTGCTTTCTCATTGCCTTGACCACGCACGATGGGATCGGTGGAGATCGTCGCATTGGTGCCGCGACGGATTTCAAGCTGCCCGACAACCTGTTTGTTCTTGCGGAAATGTCGCCATGCTTTCGGGTCCATAACCACAACACGCGCCACGGCACCGGATTTTTCCTGCACCAAGCTTGCCCAATCTTCCAGATGATCCAAAGCAGGTGCATCCACGCTATCCCATTTGGCAGCACCCGTAAGTGCCAGCGTCAAAGCCGGATCGCGTTTAAAATCAACGATCTTGGTCGGATAATCTTCACCTGCAACAGTAACAGTGCCTTTGATCAAGGCTTCTGCTGCCATCACTTCCTCACGGCGTGTGAGATTTTCCAACTGATTACGCAGCGAGCGACTGACAGCTGCTTCCAAACGCCGACTTGCCGGAAGAGAGCCACCAATCTTTTCACCAATGCTGCGTTTGAGCGGTGTATTGGCATCAAAGCGGCGCTTGTCCTTCACGTAAGCGGGCTTAAAGCTCTGGGTCGTGAAGCCTTCATTGGCCACCACACGGCCCGCGACCAATGGCGAGACAAACGGCGCAAGACGCGGCTTGGACTGATCAATGTCAAAGTGGATTTCTTCGGACTCTTCCGTCTGGATCGAACCGAAAAACGTGTCCTGCAAAAAGGAGGCTGGTCGCTCCAGATGCTCAACGGTGCGGTTCAGCACAAATGTAGAAAAAATATCAACCATGATTATACCTCCTGATTTTTGCGTAGAAAGATGGTGCAAGGACCAACATTGCGGAAGCTATTCCAGACGCTTACCGCGTCATGGCCAGCACCGTAGGTCAGTGCATTGCTGTTAAATTCGCCTGAGTGATAGACAACGGCTTCGGCATCACCCGATGTGGTATCAATCGGCTCAGCCAGAATAGCGGCGGGCTTTTGTGATCCATCGGTCGCGCTGGCGTCACTCAAGACGTAAAGACCTGATGCCGTGATACGGCCCAAGACAGCGCCGCGTGGATAAGCTGCTGCACCTGTGATGGTTTCAATGCGCTGGACTGCAGGAAACTCACCTGCAACCAAATTATCCGGGGTATAGCCACCTTGATCGGTAAAGCCTCCGGCATGATTAGAATATGCGTTCATATCGATTTCTCCTTATCGTTAGTAAGTTGCCAGACGCTTGGCGACAGCTTCCTCGCTGTCATCCTCGGCCTCGGGTGATGGGGTGATTTCAGGATTGGGCGTTGCTTCCATCGCTACACTAAAGCCCGACACATCATCGCGTGTGGGCGTTTCAAGTGGAGCTTTGGATAAAACAGATACAGCGGCTTCCACCTCCATATCGGTTTCAAAGGCCAGATGCTGTGCCAACAATGTGCGTGCATTGGCCTCATCATGAGACAGAATGCCTTGCACACGGCTGCGCTCGTTGGCGACACCTTGTTTGACCGCATCTTGTTCAAGACTGGCCGTTAAATCGGGATAAGCCTCCCGCAGGCTTTGGATATCATCCATGCTTTTCTCCTTTTGGTTTGGATTGATAGAATGCGGGGAAGGCTCTGAGACCGGATTGCCGCTGATTTCATTGAGGAGCTTTTCAAACGAGCCGATACGGTCGGCCAGACCTTGCTTTACAGCAGCATCCCCAATGAACACATCGCCACTGCCGTAATGGTTTTGCACATGACTGGAGGCCACGCCGCGATACTTCGCAACCGCCTCCACAAACACGTCTGCCATTGCATCGATGCGCTTTTGCAAACGGGCGCGACCATCATCCGTATCCGGATCAAGCCGCTTATAAGGGCTTTGTGAAGACACGACTTCCACCGCATCCTCGCCCTTATTGCCGCGATAAACGCCGACCACGCCAATGGAGCCAAGAGCACTGGTTTTTGACACCACAATCTCATCGGCTGCGGCTGCAATCCAGTAGGCACCAGATGCTGCATCGCCAGAGGCGTAAGCGATAATGGGCTTAACCCCGCGTGCCTCATGGATCATGTCAGCAAATTCGGCGCAGCCATTGACTTCACCGCCCGGTGAATCGATGTTCAAGATAATGGCTTTCACATCGGGGTTCTCGACCGCTTGCGTAAAATCTTTGGCCAGCAATTCATAAGAGGATGCGCCGCTCACCTGCGTAAACAGGTTGGCATAACGAAAAAGCGGCCCAACCACTGGCAGGACCGCTATTCCGTCTCTCATCTCAAGGCGATAACTGTTTTGTAGCTCTCGCCCCAGTTTCGCTGCGACTGCTTCAGGCGGTGCATTTTGCCTTGCGGCGATATCCAAAATTGTTGTAAGCGCCGATGATGTAATTGCCCAAGGCTCATCAGCGGCTTTATTCCATACTCTCATCTTTATCATCCTGTTTTAATGTTGCGGCCATAGCCGGGGTACTCAAGCCAAGTTCTTTCATCTTGGCTTGTTCACGCGCACGCTGTTCCAATACTTCTTCCCAGTCCAAGCCTTGTGAGGCACATTCTTCTTCCAAGGTGGAGAGGCCATTTTCCATGCGGATGCGTGAGGCTTCGGCTTCTTTGACTGGATCAATCCAGCCACGACCGGGGCCAATCCATTTAGAGCGTGTCCATGCGGCGCGGTTTTGATAAAACCCGGGCGCTTCGATCAGACCTTTGCCAATGGCTTCTTCCAGCCACAATTCATAAACCGGGCGTGCCCAGTAGGTTGCAAGCCATTGCCTGCGCCCCATGAAAAAGCGCCATGCTTCCATGAGCGCTGCTCTTGCACTGGAATAGTTGGTTTTGGAAAAGTCCTTCATCAGCAATTCAAACGGAATGTTTAATCCCGTTCCGATATGCCGCAAAATATTTTCCACAAACTGACCGTATCCGCTATTGGGGCGGCTTGGTGTAAAGGGGGATACCTTATCGCCCGGAAAAACCGGAATAATGGCACCGCCTTGCAAGCGCACTTTCCATTCATTGCGGGCAGCCACATAATCATCCACGCTGCCGCCAAACATTTCACCGATGGCCTCGCTATCAAGCGGGGTTTCAATAAACGCTGCGATCATGGCGTTGACTACAGCTGCTTGCAGTTCGCTGCGCTCATAATGATCAAGCATTTTGAACAAAGGCATGATGCTGGTCAGAAGCGGTTTGCCTCGGCTTTGTCCACTGCGTTCCAGATCGGCGATGTGCAGCACGCGGCGGCGACCGAATGGCGTTTCCACCGGGATGCGTTGCCAATCTTTTTCTGATCCTGCCGATAATAAATAATCACCGGGATGGTTTTTTCTGATCCAGTAGGCTTTGGCGGCACCATAGCTATCAATCTCAATACCACCGCGCAACAATTTGGAATCTGGCTTGCCATCAGGATTACTAAGGCGGTCCGGCTCTACCAGTTGCAAGACTGTTGAGAATCGACGCTCTTTCAACCAAAGTGGCAAAGCCAAAGCTTCACCATTAAGCATAGAAGAGCGATATACTTGAGATGTCATTCCGGCAAAGGTCAGAGACTTTGCCGCATCACATTCCGTTGTTTCGGCCCAGCTGCGCCATAATGATTCCACATGGCGCGACCATTCATCTGCCCACGTTTTGTCCTTTCCCAGTGACTTATAATCGGGCTGTGCTGCCAATCGCAGCCCAGTACCAACAACATTATCCGTCAGGGTCTGAAATGCACCGGAGGCCACGCCGTGATTGCGAACAAGGTCGCGTGAGCGTGACACCAAGGTGCCAAGTTCTGGTATTAAATCGCTATCGGCAGATCCGGCAGGTGGCAGCCATGATGCCAGCTCTCTGGCAGACAGGGATGCTGCCCGATGTGCTGTATCTGGCTGACCATTGCTTTTTGTCATGTTTAAAACTCCACATAAATTGCCTTGCGACCGGAACCTCCCTGTTTGCGTCTGATTTCCAGCTTCAAATGGGCAATGTATTTTTCAAGCTTGGGGGCATCTGCCGTCTGATAAGTGACAGCGCCATAACCGCCGATATTGACCGAGACTTCTTTGCCGCCTGTCATCAGCAGGTGATATGCGTTTTCGGCTTCACCAAGGCGGCTTTGTAATGTGGCCAAATCTGTCATTGCGGTTCCTTACAAATACGGATCGTCAGCCATCTGAACAGGCCGCTGTTTCAAGCGCTCGTTCAAAGCCGTTGGTTCCTTTGTTTCTGTTGGTTGGGTTTGACTCTGTGCCGCTGGCACAGGCTTGCCCAAGACTTCCTCCAGTTGCAGCCAATGGCGTTCTGAAAAACGATCCAATCCATAAATACTGGCGGCGGCGCGGGCATAAACCCGGCAATCCAACGCCTCATTATTACGGGTAGGGTCTTTCTCCCATACAGCGCGGGGATAACCCCGATGCACCCGGATAATGCGTTTCTCAGCCGTCAGCTGTTTGAAATATTCTTCCGCATATTGCGGAAAATGACAGCTACCTGCCGGATATGGCATACCATCCTTCAGTTCAGTCTCTGATGGCCAGTCCAGTTTCAGCCAGCGGTAAAGTTCAACCTTTGCCACCGGGCCGGAGACATTCCACACCCGAAGCCCGCGCCTGCGACCGCCAACATCAGCTTTCGACACACTCAAAATAAGCGCTGTATCCCGATCTTGACCTTTGATGGCCACGACAGTGCGCGGCTGGCTGGCTCTGGCACCACCAGCGCCCCAAACAGCTTGGGGATGACCTTTGGCCCATGCATAAACATCCTGCGTGGCATAACCAGAATCCACCGCCATCACGCGGATGGGCATGGTGTGTCCGGTTTCATGCGGCCAGTCGCGGCGCAAGACATCTTCAAGTTTTTGCCACACATCGCGGCGGGCGGTATCACCATCCAGCACAATGTAATCAACAGACCAGCTTTGTTTATCGCGTCCCCAAGCAACCACTTCACATTCAAGGCGGTCTTTTTGGACATCCACACCAGCGGTTAGAAATAACCCTGTCTTGGGCACAACACCTTGCGCGTAAGTTTCCCGTCGCGCATAAAGTCGTTCCCAGTCTGGGGCTTCATGTTCTTCTTCAAACGGCTCACCCAGCACTGTGTTGACGAAACTTTTCATCAACTCTGGATGTTCCTTGGCTTGCTCGAACATCGACGCTGCATCTGACCAGCTGAACCAGCCCACCGGGCTGTAAAGTGAAGACAAATGATAACCAACCGTTTGCCCATCGCCTTTGGCTGTTGCCAACCACTGACCCTTGGCAAGCATTTCTGTTTTGTGATGCTCTGCGATCAGTTCTTCGCAAGATTCACATTCATACGTTACATCCGAAGGGTTACCCTCAGTCCAGCAGAGCTGTGAAAACCTTAATGGCTGCTCATGCCCGCAATGAGGGCAAGGCACATGAAAATAACGTTGGTCTGAATTGTCAAATTCCCGGGCAATGCGCGATAATCCTTTCAATGTTGGTGTGCTCACAAGAAAAACCTTACGTCGCCCCTGAAATGTGGCGCTTCGGCGTTCTGCTAGTATGATTGGATCGCCTTCACCCTCGACATCGCCGGGATAGCCATCCACTTCATCCATAAACAGATACCGCGCTGGCATAGAACGTAAGCCCACTGCAGAATTCGCGCCTGTCATGACCAGCACACCGCCTGGAAACTCTTTCGACAACACGGTGTTGCCGGAATCTCGTGAGCGTGCGGGCTTCACCCGCGCTTTTAATTCCTTGGAATCCTCCAAAAGCGGATCAATACGCTGTTTGGAATTTCGTTTGGCCATCTCCACGGTTGGTGCCACAGCCATCATCGGGCCGGGTGCCATGTGGATGACATAGCCAATCCAGTTATTGCCAGCCTCGGTCCCGCCGATCTGGGCACCTTTCATGAAGACAACCCGTTGCGCCCGTTTATGGGGTGAGAGCTGATCCATGATTTCGCGCAGATACGGTGTGCGTTCTGTGCGCCAGCGACCGGGTTCGGCTGCAGCCTTGGGAGAGAGAAAACGGTATTCATCCGACCATTCAGAAATGGTCATAAAAGCATCGGGCTTTAATCCTTCAAACCAAGCCTGTTCAAGTGTTTGCGATCCATCGTACAAAGTGCCGTCATATCCATTATTGTTTGAAGTTTGCTTTGATCCCTCCAAGTTCTTCCAAGTGTTCACGGACATAACGCTCCAACGTCACATGTAATTGGTGGGCATCGGTCTCGATTTCTGCTGCCATTTGGCTTGAAATCCTTGCAGGCCATGTTTGCCATGCATCGCGTTCCTGACGCGCAAGCCGAAACACATGGGCAATGGCCTCGTTGCGGTCGATGAGCTCACCTTTTAATTGCTTGAGGCGCACCCGGTTGGTTTGCGCCTTTAAAACCTCATTGGCGGTTTTGGCCTGCATGTAGGTCGTGCCGCCCGATGAAAACGGGGTGCCGCTTTCCTTCAAGGTTTCTTCAACTGCTTCCACCGCAGCCGCAGGCACTGGCTTGGTCTTTGCCGTCTGTTTTGTTTGCGGTTTAGCCGTGTTGGATGACCATTCCCGATCAGCGCGTTCCACATCAATGGTGCCATCAGGCTCAGCTGTAATACGGCCTTGTTTTAAAGCCTTTCTGACGGCGGTGTCGCTGACACCGCGCTGCCTTGCATACTCTCGGATCGATACGCCCATATTCTTCGATTAATCCCTTGAATTGACTTGATAAGCCTTGGTTTCCAAGCGTTCATGAACACGTCAACAAGCAAAGGAGCAACCATGACAAACAACATAAAACACACCCCAAAAGACCAAATACTGGCGCAGATCGCCAAAGACGAGCTGCACCTTGAAACCCTTGAGACCCGCAAGAGCGATAGCCTCGATTTTCACGACTGCGCGGTCTGGTCCATCAAGGCCGCATTAGAAGCCGCTTATGAAGCGGGCCAACAATCTGCCGCCAAAGGAGGTAAGTAATGAGTAAGACCACCAAACAAGCACAGATCATCGACACACTCAGCACCAAGGAAGGAGCCAGCATTGATGAGATGATGAAACTAACGGGCTGGCAAAAACATACGGTGCGCGGCGTTTTATCCCGGGTCATCAAAAAGCTCGAAGGCTTTGAGTTGAGCTCAGCAAAGCAAGATGCTGACCGCCGTTATTACCTTAAACCAACCGAGAAAAAGGAGACCCAAGCATGAGCAACCCAAACCCCATTATCAATAACGCCATCCAAGCCAACATGAACGCCATGCGTGACATGCTGGAAAAAGCGGCCACCCTCGCACAAGAGGGCTGCGGTTACATGGATGACGGCAATCGCAACGCTGCCATCGGCTCCATCATTGATCTTGATCGGCTGCTTGGCGATGCCAAAGCCTTACACGAAGCATCACTCGCCCTCCACAGGCAGTGAGGCTTCGGCCTTACCGCCAAGACGATCTTTTTCAACAGCCTTAAATTCCTGATCGGCACCAGATAGCGTTGCCTGTAATCCCGTCATTTCCTGCCAGCGCCGCACAATCACATCCACATATTTAGGATCAAGCTCAATCAATCGTGCCTGTCGTCCGGTATGTTCTGCAGCAATCAATGTTGAGCCAGAACCACCAAACGGATCGAGCACAATATCCAGCGTCTTGCTAGAATTTTTAATCCCGCGTACCACCAAATCAACAGGCTTCATGGTCGGGTGCAGATCGTTCTTCTGCGGTTTGTTATAAAACCAGACATCACCCTGATCACGCGCACCGCACCAGTAGCGGTCATTACCATCTTTCCAGCCATAGAGGATGGGCTCATATTGACGCTGATAATCAGAGCGACCAAGGGTGAAAGTATTCTTCGCCCAGATGATAAAGGTCGACCATTTCCCGCCCGCATTGCGGAAGGCGCTTTGCAGCGTATCCAGTTCACTGGAACTCATGCAGATGTAAAGAGCGCCCTTGGTATGGGCCAACATGTTTTTGCAGGCTGCGGTTAAAAATCCTTCGAAGTCATCGCCAAGATTATCATTCATAATCTTGCGTCCAGCTTTGGCTCCACCTTTGGAGCGCAGCTTGTCCTTTGCTGTATCGCCGTAATTCACATTGTATGGTGGATCGGTAAAGACCATATCGGCCAGTTCCCCATCCATGAGTTTTTTCATATCGGCTTCGCTTGTGGAGTCGCCGCAGAGCAAACGGTGCTCACCCATAATCCAGACATCGCCTGTACGGCTGACAGGGTTTTCCTGTACTTCTGGAATGTTTTCATCAAGTGCGGCTGCTTCATCGTCATCCAGTGATGTCAATAAATCATCCAACTCCACATCGTCAAAGCCCAGTAGATCAAGATCGAAATCCTCATCCGCAAGGTTTTGTAATTCCAATCGCAATAATTCTTCATCCCATCCAGCATTCTCGGCGATTTTGTTATCGGCAATCACCAAGGCGCGGCGCTGATTTTCTGTCAGGTGATCCAGCTTGATGGTCGGAACGGTTTGCAGGCCGAGCTTCTTGGCTGCCATCACACGACCATGGCCCGCGATGATGATGTTATCGCCGCCAACCAGAACAGGGTTCACAAAACCAAATTCAGCAATCGATCCTGCAATCTGCGCCACTTGTGATTCACTGTGTGTGCGGGCGTTACGGGCATAGGGAACCAGCTGCTCCAGCGCTATTTGCTGAACATTCAAATCCATTGTTAAACCTTTTTATGTGTTAGTGGCGTGCGAACCCGGGTGCGAACTGCGAACCTCTTTTGCCGCCCTGACGCTAGCGAAATACTGCGCCCAGCCCGCCCGCATACGTTCCAGCCGCAGGAAGGACCCGTGGCTCGGTATGCGTGAAGTTTGGGAGGGGAAAATAGAGCGGCGGTGCGTTGGGTGCATGTCTGCCGATTATGCCTTTCAGGAAGCCAAAAATGTTGCAAGTGTCGAATACTAATGTGTTGCAACAGCTTACTTCTGTCCTGCGTTCAAACGCGCAGCAATTTTAGCCAGCGCAATACTCCATTTACGCCATGCTGTGCTGCGGTCACAGCCAAGCTCCCAGCAAATTGTTTTCCACGGTTTGCGTGCGGCGCGGTGCCAGATCAATTTGCGCTCGTTAACCTCCACCCAAATTGCCCAGCGCAGGGTTTGCTCCATGCGTGTGATTTGATCAGGGGTTGCACGAAGGCGCAGTGGCATCGGCTCACTCGCATCGATTTCCTCCTGCGTTCTCACAACGTCAGGCCATGAGTTGAAATAGCCTTGCACACGAACGGCGGGTAATCTATTCAGCGTTGTAATTGCTTCTTCAAATTGATTAGCCACGTCTTTTTCTGTCCAGTTTTGATCCATATGAACCTCCTTAGTTGTTATTGATTTCATTTAAAATTCCTGCATATCCTGCGACATCGACCATGCTGTCATGATGCTTGGAATTGCTGTTTAGTCGAGCTAACTTCAGCTCAATCAGGCAGAGAACGACCTGTGTGGCGCTCACCTCTGTGCCCAATGTGAGCGACCAGCGTTTGGCCACGTTTTCAAATAGCGGCTGCGGTGATCCATAGCTTTCACCACGCTCTGCCAGCGTTCGTGTCGCTTCCACCAAAAGTCGATTGGCATGTCTCATGACTGGCCTCCCATCATCTGCTCACGGGCAAAATGCAGCAAAGCCAGCGCATCGGCTTCGTTGTCATCCTCGGGCTGATGGCCAAGGGCTTTGACGGCTGCAATAACAGCTGCCTTGCCCGCATTGCCTTTGCCAGTGATGAACTTCTTGATTGTCCCGACCGGAATGCCTTCGTAAGGGATGCTGTGCTCCTCACACCATGCGGTGAGTGAAGCCAGAAAGCCGCCATAAGCTGTCTTCGGACTTCTTCGAAATAGACTGCATTGATCTCGCCCGACACATCACGGGTTTCATTGAGCCAGCGTTCAAAGCGCAGGTAACGCATACCGCCACCCTCAAAACGACGGGGACGAAAATGCGCTGTACCGCTCATAATCCGTCCATGTTTGTTTGAGAGTGCCCATCCGGTGGCTGTACCCAGATCGAGACTGAGCAAAAGGGGTTGATTAGTTTTTTCCATGGAGACCTCCTGTTTGGTTATTGGGAAAGATGAAATGAGCACCCTTGGGAACCCTCGACCGGGGAGAGGGAGTCTTTTTCCTAAACACTTCCAAACTGGCTAAGCCTTGAAATAAAAGGCTTTCCGTCCAGTTTGGGCAGTTTGGAACGAAACTGGATGACCAAAACTGGAATCTGACCCGAAACTGCGCTGAAACCGTTGATATGGCTGGCGTTTTCCAGTTTTGGCAGATTTGCTGCAGTTTCAGATTGGGCCGAAACTGCTCCAGTTTGGGAGTGCAGTAGACCATTTTTCCCGGGTGGGAAAATTGGTTTTTGTGGCTGTTTTGTGACTGGTTCATCATGGCTGATCCTCTTCGTCATAAATCCATACACGAGGGTCCTCGACGGGCAGAACAGCAGCTGTCTGACGGCATTTGTAATGGGTTGGATAGACCGCTTGCAGCTTGGCTGAGACTTCGCCTGTGTGCGGATCAACCATCTCCTCACCAGTACTAAGGTGCATGTCTTCAACGCACAAAAAGCCGTATTTGGTGCGAGAAGGACTGCTCAGGCCATAATTGTCAGCATCCTTGAAAAACTTGACGTAGCCCTTTGTGGAAAGCACATCCAAGCGACCACGAATGGTGTCTTTGCCGCCAAGCCCGGCGCGGTTTTCAAACGCCTGACAAAACTGGTTCATGGTGTAGACACGACCAGCGCGGGATTCTGCATAGATGATTTCAAGGATGACATCGCGCTTGCGACGACGCTCCGCATCGAGCTTCTGGCCATAGTCACGATTGACCAGACGATCCGAGCTATATTCCATCTCTTGCCACGCACCATCGACCTTATCAATCACCTTTGAGCGCAGGCGCGGGCCGTTTCGCAGTTCAAAAATCAGCTGACGATAAGACTGGTTTTCATCCGGCTGGAACATGATCAGCCCGGTGGTATAATAGCCTCGCAAGCTGCTGGCACCAGAGAGTGCCTGAAACGGATCTTCTTCCAACTGCTTCTTTTGGATTTTGCGTGTGTGGTGAGCAAGGATAATCCCAGCATCGGGATTAACGGCATCACGTAAGGCATCGAGCCGTTGCTGCAAGAAAAACAGCATGGCGGCGTTGTCGTTTTCACCCGCATCACCTTCACCGCCGTCAAACACATTACGCAGCGGATCAACGACGATAATATCAACGCCCAGATCACTAAAATGGCTGCGAATGGCCTCACAGGTGGCAGCCACACCATGCTCATTGAGCAGCATCTTGAATTGCGGTGTAACGACCAGATTTTTGCGGACCAGTGGCAGCAGGTTTTTATCAAACGCCATGTTTTGCAGGCGCTCGCGCAAATAGTGGTATCCAATCTCTGCCTGCAGATAAAATATCCGCAAAGGGCGTGGTGGCTTCATGCCAAGGAAAGGAACGCCTGCCGCCATATGGGCCAGCAACGAGAGCAGAAAGTCACTCTTGCCGACCTTGGGCGCACCACCAAAGACCATCAGCCCACCCGGCGTTAACACACGCGGCAGGATTAAATCTTCCGGCATGGGCGATGTGTCATCCAGAAAATGCCCAACCGTGAAGGCAGGCACAGCGGTGACAGCAGCTTTTTCGGTTTTGATGCACGCAGCAATGAAGGCGCGTATGTCCAAGCCCTCAGACACCGCATCGGCTGCGTCCCATTTCTCGGGCTTATCGTTTGGTACATCCAAAACGGTGAGCGAAGCGGTCACGCCTTGTGCGCCAAGATATGCGCTAACGGCTTCGGCATAAGCGCGGCCAGCTTCATCATGATCCGGCCAGATCAGCAGGTGCTTGCCTTTAAGCGGAGACCAGTCTGTTTTCTCCGGCGGGGCTTTTGCGCCATTCATCGCAGTTGTGGCGGTGATGCCATGGGCCATCAAAGCTTCGGCGGCTTTTTCACCTTCGACCAGCACCACATGTTGGTTTTCCTTGAGGCCCGGCTGATTAAAAAGCGGTCTTGGTGTGGGGGCGCGATGTTTTTTTGCCAGCACATCCCATGGCCTGAATTCCTTGCCGTCGGCTGTGTCATAGCGATAGACGCAGGCGATTAGTTTGCCGTCGCCATCCAGATAATCCCATTTGGCCGTGTGTGGGCCAAGCTCATCCTCGGGAATATGTTTGGCAGGCTTGGCTTGAGCAGCAGGCATCGGCGCAGGTGAAGGCGAAGACAACGACAGGCCAAGCCATTCACTGGCTGAACTGACCACTTGTGGGAATTGATGTTTGGTATCCAGATTGTGACAAGCAGCCCACAGATCAAAGATGTCGCCACCTTCGCCCGTGGCAAAATCATGCCACATGCCAGCCTTGCCGCTATTCAGCTCAATCTTGAGGCTGTCACCTTTATTGCCTTGAATATCACCGATTTCATACACGCCGCGCTTTATGCGGCCTGCGGGCAGCAAATAAGACAAGACTTGATCCAGACGTCCAATCAGTTGCTGACGGATATCATCCGTAGGAACAGCAGCGTCTTTAAATTCCGGATATTGGCTTGGCGCATCGTTGAAATCGGACCAGCTTGTCGTCATGCAGGCACCTCCCAGCAACGGTCGCGGTAGGCACAGAAACGACATTCAAAATGTTCAGGATCAGCAGTATGACGCGGTAATAACTCACCAGCCTCGGCTGCCTTTAAGATGGTAACCGCACGATCACTGACCTTTTGAGCAAGGCTGGCATCAAAAGGCACAAGCTCAAAATGCAGCTCTGCCGTATCTTTATTAATGGCCGTGAATAGCGCCGGGTTCTTACTGATGCCCGGCACGCTGCCTTCCATATAGGCTTGGTAGGTGGCCATCTGCGCGGCATAGACAGGTTTTGATTTAGCAACGCCGCGCTTGACGGTGTCTTTCCATGATTTGGCATTGAGCGATTTGCACTCCCAAAGCATCGGGAATGTCAGGCCCAGCGCCTCGGGTGCGCCATTAATAATGCCGTCAACATGACCACGGATGCGGCCATCGGCGACCGAGAACCCGAATTGATAGCCATTTGGCTTTTCAGTGAAGAGCTCAAACCCGGCAAGACGCAGCCAGCGAATGGCCAGATCTTCAAACACATGGCCTGCGGCAAATATTCGTAAGGTCTGACCTGAAAAACCTTCGTCTTTGGGCGTGTTGGTAATTCGTATTGTAATTTACGGCTGCAGTTTTCCCCGAGGCGGGAAGCCCCCAGATAATCGCGTTCTGGCTGGGCTTTATGTTCCGCGCACAGTGCCTGATCAATCAATTCAGACACACGCTCGGTAAAACTGGGCCTGTGATTAAAATCAAGCATCTAAAATGGAATCTCCTCCGAGCCTTTGGAAAGCTCGTCCATGTAAGCGGTCACGACGACTTCGATCAGCGTCAGGACTTGCTCACGGGTTAAATCTTGGAAGGCGTTGTCAGTGCCAATCTCGGCGACATATTCGCCAAGGGGGCGCAGAGCCTTGTTCATGCAGTCACGTTCAAAATCGGTGGGATCAATCATGCGGCGATCCTCCCGTTTTCAATGACCTGACGGATGGCCGTGTTGTTAAACCGCATGGTCATCAGCGCGGATGCCTTGTAACGGGTCAGGCTGTAATCATTGCGATATTCAGGAGGGAGGTGATGCAGCTGCTTTTCGGTGGCAGGCTGGTGCAACCAGTTCTTGGTTTTGTGAGCAGCGCTTTCGGTTTCAAACAGGTTGATCCAGTCATCGGCAGCGGCGAAGCACACAATACGCTCACCCGCAGCCAAGAGTTTAACCGCGTGGTTTTTACGGCCACCAACGGCGTACCATTCGCCGTCGCGGTAAAAGACACCGCCCCAAGCCTCAAAGCCGGTTGCAATGAAATACTGATCATCGCCGCGCAAATCGCACCAAAGGAAGCTGGAGCGTTTGAGAATATCAATTTCCGTCATGTGGAAATCGGCGGTCTGTGTGGTGTCAGCCTCGGGCTGGCCTTCCCAGATATAGCCACACAGCGGACATTCCTTACTGGAGAGCGGCACATCAGCGCCGCATTCCGGGCAGTCTTTATAGGGCGCATCGCCTTCAATAAACTGATCATCCAGCTGGACTTCCTGTTCCAGCGAGCCATGCATCAGTGTCGATGTGCCAAAGTCGAGCACAACACAGTCTTTTTTGATGATGCCGGGAAACTCAGCCGGATCGACTGTTCGCAACCCACGCCCAATCATCTGAATCATCGTAGATTTGTAGGAACTTGGTCGTAGTAAAACGATGCAAGATGTTGGTGGGTGGTCCCAGCCTTCGGTGAGCACTGCGACATTCACGATCACTTGCAGATCGCCTTTGCCGTAAGCCGCCAAAGTGTCAGCGCGATCTGTCTCACTCATATCACCCCAGATCATGCCTGTGGCGATGCCCGCACTGATAAAGCTGGCCATGACATCCCGCGCATGCTCGACGGTTGAGCAAAATACGACGGTTTGACGGTCTCCGGCTTTTTCTTTCCAGTGCTGAACCACCGCATCATTGATGGGGCGCGTGTTCATGATGTCAGCAACCGCGCCCATATCATAATCAAGAGCGGTTTTACGGACTTTACTCAGTTCTTCCTGCACACCGACATTCATGACAAAGGTGCGTGGCGGCACAAGGTGACCGGAAGCGATCAACTCTTTGACCGTGATCTGGTCCGACACATTAGAAAAGATCGGGCGCAGACCTTTTTTATCACCACGGTTCGGCGTGGCGGTCATGCCCAGAAGCTTCATGTTTGGATTGATGTTTTGAGCGTGCTCAATCACCCGCATATAGCTGTCAGCCCGGGCGTGATGTGCTTCATCAATCACCAATGCGTCAAGTGGTGGCAATGAGTGCAGATTGCTCTCCCGCGAGAGGGTTTGCACCATGGCAAAAGCCACTTGACCATCCCAGCTTTTCTCATTCGCATTAAAAATACTGGTGGAGAGCGATGGGTTTACGCGCTTGAACTTCCCTTCATTTTGAAAGGTCAGCTCATCACGGTGAGCAAGCACGCAGGCACGCTCAATATCGCGGTCAAACATGCGCCCCAGCACTGCTGATAGCATGATCGTCTTGCCTGCACCTGTTGGCGCGACCGCAAGCGTGTTGCCGTGGGTATAAAGCGCATCAACGGTCTTGGAGACGAGCTCCTTTTGTCTTGGTCTGAGTAACATGCCGCCCCCTTATCATTGTGCCCATGACGGCAGGTTGCTGGCAGAACTCGCAGATGCGGACTGATCACTATTGGACTGAGGCGCAGAAGCTGCTCCGGATACAGCGCCCATGAGAGAGGCGTATTCCTTGTTGTCCGGTGTGATGGCCAGTTTGATGACGTTCTTGTCATCACCGTTCTGGTCTTTCTCAATGTCGATACGGGCAGCAAACTCGACACCATCCAGATCACCAAGGCCGTTGATACGGCGGGCATTCTGGGCAGCTGGCGAATTATCCTTGTTGGACACGCCGCGTGATGAGTTCAAAATTCCTTTGATAAAGGCGCGACCAATATTGGCCCAGTCCGGTCCTTTGGCACTGTAAAGGCCAATCAAGCTCCAGATTTTGCGGCGGGCATATTTGCCTTCCAGCACCACAAACTCACAGCTCAAATAGACGGCACCTGTCGTGTTGCTGCGCGTGGCCCAGCCACCCGTCCAACCTTGTGATGCATCATCATGTCCGCCGGGCTTGATTGTCATGCGGACTTTAACCAGCGTTCCTTTGGGTATGACATCAAATCCGCTTTGATCATCTGCACTATTAAAATCGTTCC
Organism: Anaplasmataceae bacterium; assembly: GCA_965207045.1. Classification (GTDB taxonomy): domain Bacteria; phylum Pseudomonadota; class Alphaproteobacteria; order Rickettsiales; family Anaplasmataceae. Next base: position 557,910 of record OZ242261.1, read on the forward strand.
AACTCATTCTTGGCCTCCTTGTGTTTCGTTGTTTTCTTGGGAATCAGGGGTGCTGCTGGCAGGCGCGTCTTGTTCAATTGAGAACGTGAGGCGTTCGGCAGCAGGCTTGGCTTTGCCCGCAATTTTCTGCATGAGGCGGCCAAGATGGGGTTCTTCCATCAGATCAAGACGACCGGAGCGATCCTTGGCCGGGTATCCGGCATCATTGATGGTGTGGCAGATAAAGGCGCGGAATGACTTGCCTTCGGGGCTTGTCATCTCGGTCATGGTGATGACCTGATCGACAATGCCGGGAAGTTCTAATGCAGTTTTGCTGCCTTCAATTTGCGGCTGGAAGAAACGGCGATTAAAGTCGTCGATCTTTTCGTCCAAGATGCCGACAAACCAGATATTCTTGCCGCGTGTGTGTTGGAGATGCGTAAGCCACGCAATCATTTCCTGCCCATGCAGGCCGTATGCGCCGCGTGTGTCGGGTTTGCCTGTTTTGTCAGAAAATGCCTGTGGCTGGCCCTTGCACCAGTTGAAACACAAGCGTCCGGCAACGGTGATACTGTCGATGAAGATTGTGTCGTATTTATCTAGCGCTCCGGCATCACCATACTTGGCGGTGACGGCATCATAATGGGCTTGGCTGTATGGCTGCTCATCACGCAGAGCCGGATTCGGACCGCCAATAAAGGCTGCAATATCACGGCAGTCCTGCCATGTGCGCGGACGGATGGTATCGCCTTGCCAACCTTCGATGGCCAGATCATCCAGTGTTGCCTCATGTATTGGTTTGGTTGTGTCTTCTTCTATGGCACCAAGCGCCGGAATTTGAATAAATGCCGGAACATATTTGGCGTAAAGACTGTCTTTAATCAGCTTTTGTAACGATGGTTTAAACATGAAACCTCCTTGATTTCGTGGGTTAAAATTTGCTCTTTGGTCGTGTCGTTTCGGCTGCCGGGTTCTGACGCCGCCCAAAGAGCAAAGCGGTCGTGGTATTTCCTTGTGGGGTCTTGTATTTCCGCGAGAACCCGGCATGTTTTCTTGCCTTCAAGGAGTTACTTACCGAGAGGACTCAAAAACTGTCGGCGGCTCAGTGCAGATATTCCGCAAAGCCACGCTCCTTCAGCGATCCGCGAAGTTCGGACAGCGTCCCGTAAAGGGTCGAGCGTGGGGTTTTGGTTTTGCGTGAGATTTCACTGATGCTGAGCGTCCGCAGATCAACCAGCAGCAACACCAGATGCGGCGGCATCTGCTGAACAGCTTGTTCAAGGTCAATTTGAAGGTCGCGGCTGGTCAGGTCTTCGGTTGCGGGATCAGGCAAGGCGTTGTCTTCGCCGTCCTTATCCTCAAGCCATGCATCAAGTGAGAAATCACTGATGCCGGACCCACGTTTTTGTGCGCGGGCTGCTTCAATCAAGCTGGCGCATTTGTGGTTGAGGATGCGGTCAACAAAGGTCGACCATTTTGCTTTTTCGGGATCATAAGCCTGCTTGCGGGATAAATAATCCAGCATCAGTTCTTGCTCGAGGTCCTCGACTTCTACGCCATGGATGGCAGAGTGTCGCATCAGGCTGCGTGCGTGATAACGGACTTGGTTTACGACATAAGGATCAATTCCTTGGTACTTGTTTTTGCTCATGGTTTTCGTCTCCAGGTTAGCCGCCACGCGGGCGGGTCAACTGGGACTGGCGAAAACTCACTAGAGGCCCTGAAAATCGGTGCGTTACTCAGGGTGCAAAAACGAAAAAAGCCCCGACATGCGGGGCTTTGGTGGGGGTAAATTTTTTTGAAAAAACTTTCAGGGTGGTCGGTGAAATTTCACCGAAGCCGGATTAAGCAAATCCAAAATGCTTTAATTGCTCGTCCCAAATATCGGGAAATGGGGTTTGCATATCCTGCAGGCTCAACTGGCGCGGCTGCGTACCATCCAAAATGGCTTTTTTAATCTGGGGGGCGAGTTGATTGAGGCGCAGTATCCGCGACATATAAGAGGAATTGATCTGGCGTTGGCGTGACATGTCATCGATGGATTTATAGCGCCCCGTATCAAGCAGGTTTTGCCAGTAATAGGCTTTGGCCAAGGCCGTTACGAGTGTTTCGTCTTGTTTGGGGGCTTCTTGGGGCGGGGTCATTTGATAGCCTTCGGGCAAAATGATCATTTTTTTGCCACCGCATTTCTTGATCCGCATTGGCACCCGGATTGAAATGGTGTTGTTTGCCATCATTTTTACGCATTTATCCATGCTTGCTCCTCCAGTTTTTTGGTTGAAATGCCTTGCAGCCGCTTGTCCTGCTCATCCAACTCTCGGGCCAGACTATCCATGCCTGCAGCCCTGATCCGGATGTCGACAAATTCATAATTGACGATGACTTTTTCAATCATCAGCTCAAGGATGCGTTGTTTTTCCGCTGGATAGAGTTCTTTCCAGATTGGGACGATGTCATTTAGGTTGCTGTAAACCTCATGCTCCGTGATGGTCTCATCCTCTTTTTGTGCTTCGCGCCACGTTTCCATGATCATCTCCGGCGAGGCAAAAACAGCTTGAAGCTGATTCAATATCAATGCCTCCATTTCATTGGCGCTGACATTGCGAACCTTGCAATCTGGGTTGATGCCTTTGCGATAGTGTTCACAGGTGTAATAGCGATAAAGCCTGCCACCTTTTTTACGGGTATGGCTTGCCACCAATCCGCATTCACATTCACCGCACTTTAAAAGCCCCATCAAAATGGCTTTGGTTTTTTTTCGCGTGACTGCACCTCGGTTGATGGTGTTTTCTTTCATGGTGGCGCGGACTTTATTCCACGTATCCATATCAATGATGGCTGGATGGCGACCTTCATATATTTTGTCTTTATGTTTGATCTTGCCGATATAGATGGGGTTTTGCAGAATCTTATAAAGACCGCCTTTATCCAGTGCCTTGCCGCCGATAACACGTCCATTCTTGGTTGTGCGCTTCTTGCTTAACACCCCCATGCGCGGCAACATTTTTGCCATTTCCGTTGGTGACTTGGTCATCAAAAACAAATCGAATATTTTGCGGATGCCCTCAGCTTCATCAGGCTCAATCACAAGCTCCCGGTTTTTCACCACATAGCCCATGGGCGTGACACCGCCCATCCACATGCCTTTGCGTTTGGAGGCAGCCAATTTATCGCGGATGCGTTCGCCAATCACCTCACGCTCAAACTGGGCGAAGCTGAGCAGGATGTTCAGCGTCAATCGACCCATCGATGTCGTGGTGTTGAATTGCTGAGTAACAGAGACAAAAGACACATTATGCGCGTCAAAAAGATCAACCAATTTGGCAAAATCAGCCAATGAACGTGATAAGCGGTCAACCTTGTACACAACGACCGTATCAATTAGGCCGCTTTTGATATCATCCATCAGGCGCTTTAAGGCCGGGCGATCCATATTGCCGCCTGTAAAACCGCCATCATCATAATTATCGGGAAGTTGGAACCAGCCTTCGTGTTTTTGTGAGGCAATGTAGGACTCACAAGCCTCGCGCTGAGCATCAAGGCTGTTGAACTCCATGTCCAAGCCTTCCTCGGTGGATTTGCGCGTATAGATCGCGCAGCGTTTTTTCGGTGTGGTTGTGCTCAATGTTTACCTCCTTGTGCTTTGTTGTTTAATCCGAAGAAGGCAGGTCCTGACCAGTTGCTGCCTGTTATGGCCAGCGCGACTTTGGACAAGCTCTTGTATAAACAGCCTGCATATTCATAACCTTCTTCTAAAATGGTGACCTGATATTCGATGCCCTTATATTCCCGGACCAATTTGGTGCCGGGTATGGGGCGCTGATAGTTTGTCTTGCGCTTTTGTTTGCCGCTCTTGCCGGAGCCGAATAAATCCATAGCTTGCTGTTCAATACGGTTCTCGATTTGAGGGTCAGCGCCGTAAGCAAGCTCCTGCAGGCGATAGGCCAGTTTGCGGACAATGTGGCTCTTGTTGCCCCGAAAATAATTGGCGGGTGGTTCGTCTTGATATACATCGCGCCATAATGTCTTTAGGTCTGACAAAGGCATATTTGGGAGCGCGGCCACACGCGCCAGAAGTGTTTTATCCATTCTTCACCTCCTGCGATTCTACTTTTTTCTTTTGCTTCAAGCGGAGGCGTTGCCAGCCCAAGCCGACAATATGGGCGACCTCCTTTTGCCGATCTGCATCGGACACAAGTCCAGCAGGAAGCTGGCCCAACTTGATTTGTAATCGCTCTCTTTCGGTGAGCTCTTTGTTCTCATGACTCATCAGGAACTCCTTGGTTTTTTGGTTCTTCGTCATGGGCATGAACGCTTGGAAAAACTTGTAAGTCCAATGAATTAGAGGGATGTGTTGCTTCTTTTTGACGGTTCAGGCGAATCTTGCGGCGCAGGATGCCAAGCGCCAGCAAACGCGCCACTTCGGTGCGGCGATCTCGTTCATTTATTAGGTTTGGGGAAAGTGAAGACATGGGCGTTCCTCCTTGAGAATTATTGCGTCGTTCAAGGAGTTACTTACTGAAATGACTTGAAAACTGTCGGCTCAGTCAATGCTGTGCATTGAATCAAATTAGGCTTGTGAAAATAAAAAGCCTAATTTATATTATTATATTAGGTTATTAGCCAAAATTGAAAGGATGCTATGGAGCAACTGACCAACGCACAAAATACGTTATTACAGGCTATTGAACGCCTGAAACGTGCCATGGGGATGTCACCCACGGTACAAGAGCTTGCTGTGGAATTGGGACTGAAAGCACCTAGTGTCTTTGAGGGGCTCAAGCGGCTGGAAGATAAAGGCTATATTCGCAGACAGGCTCGTAAAGCGCGGTCTATCGAAATTCTTCGCGCACAAACACCAGATAAAACCAACCTGACGGCTGTTCCTGTTTTGGGGATGGTAGCAGCGGGTACCCCGATTCTTGCCCAAGAAAACCGCATGGGTCAGGTCATGGTGCCAAACAGTGTTCTGCGTGGGAAGTGCTTTGCGCTTAAAGTGCAAGGTGACAGCATGATTGATGCTGATATTTTCGAGGGGGATTATGTCGTCGTGCGCCAGCAACCGATTGCTGAAAACAGCGATATTGTTGTGGCCATGGTCGGCGAAGAAGCCACTGTAAAGCGGCTTAGCATTGAAGGGGAGCATATCGAACTGCGCCCTGAAAATCAGAAACTTAAACCCATCATCATAGGACAACAAGATGAACTTAAAATAATTGGGAAGGTCTTACACGTCTGCTCGGGTGTTGACACCGAGGCCCTCCTAGAAAAAGCCAAAGGAGGATAACCAAATGAGCACCTATAATTTACGACGTTTTGCCCAACCAGATGTTTTGAAACACATCCAACAGGATAACCTGACCACTTTTTTAAAGCGGTATGAAGACTATTTGACTGGGCGCGGTTTCAGTTTTGAACTGAATGAAGATGGTGAGCTGGATTTTGAAGCGCTTTGCCAAGTATTGATGAACCCCTCAGAGGATATGGATATTGAGTTCGTTGAAGCCTTATTCTTTATTCAGGAAATGTCTGATGATGATCATTTTGAGGAGCTAAGCGAGCAAGCCGAGGCAAATAATATCGATACTCATGAGGATTCGACATCTGCTGATTTGGCTTTAGCGTTATGGCTGTACGATCCAGAACTTTTGAAACGCCCTCATGCCGAAGTCATGATCCTCAAACCCAAATCCTTCATGTACTTCCAGTCAGATCAAAAATCTCCCGATACGTTTGATCTTCCAAAACCAGATACCATGAGAACGCTTGAAGCTGATATGGACGCGTGGTTTTTGAAGAATAAACGGGGCACAGGGTGTCGTATTTTGCCTGTCAGCGCTGATGATGAGGACAAGACTTACTTTCTTATTCGTCATGGCATGCCTTTTAAACGAGAAGGAAAAATGGAATCAGGTGAATCCAAAACCATTTTTTACCGACCAGAGTTTCATGATGTGATTGTCTATGATCGCGCCAATAATGAATTGGCTGTATTTAACAAGTCTGGCGCTAAGAAAGAGCGCACTATGTATCTGGATTTATTTAGCCAGCATCTTTTTCAACAATCTGATTATTTCCCCGGCGCAGAAAAATACACATTACAGCCACTGATCGATAATGGCGTTGATGCTTTGGCTTGTGCTGATATTGATGGGCTGGAAGATATAAAGCTGGTTGAAATCCAACACCAGTTTCTTGGGCCGTATAATGACAAGCAGACGCTACGCTCAAATGATGTGTTTGCGTCATTAGCTTCAAGAGACCGTGAATTTCCAAACTTTGGCAGATTGGTATCTGCCAGTTTTTCTGTGAAGTTTGAAAACGCCAAGCGTCCGCGCATGGTCAAGGTACGAACGCCGAATGTGGCCAATTTTGATCGCAAGGAAGATTCTCACCTGATTGAAACATGGTTGCGGAAACGTGGCTTTGTGAATGAACAAAAAGAGGAAGAAGACAACGTACAACCCGTAACGCATCAGGAGAGCCATGACGCCGTATCAATCGCCGCCATGGCGTAAACTCACAGAGCTTTCTGGTGGAAAGGGCGTAAAAGCTGAATGGCAAGACTTTCCAGAAGAATTCCTCGCTATCACAAATGAGCAGGCATCTTCCGTTCCCTGTAATGGCCGAGCGGGCTGCTATATGAATGTCGTGCAGCATGGTCCGGGCGATATTGTTGGCATTTGCACATCTGACACCAAACAATGCGACCGCCGCACGCTTAACAAATCAGAACTGGCTCTGTATCGTATTGATCACAAAAAACTGGCCGCCAAAATTGCTAAGGCCATTGGTTTTGCCGAGCAACACGAAAAAATCACAGGCCATACCGCCCTTTGGAAATTTGGCGTACTCAATCCGCAAGCTGAACACAGCTTTCCCGTTTATTGCTTTTTGGGCCAGACATCCTCGCAGCTGGATAAGATCATCAATCAGCTTTGCATGGGCGATCAGACGTTTCTGTTGATTGCCGCCACCAGCAGTCTCATCAGCACTGCCAGCTCTGATGCGAGTAGCAGGTATAAATCTAAGCTGATCGGCATAGATGATGTGCTTGCTGTTGATGCTGCAGGTAAGGTCACGGCGAAAGACAGTGCTCAAACCATCGTCTCCAATTGGCTGGAAACAGTATTACCGAAATCAGCCAAGCCCAGTGAAGCTAATCAGCTGCTGCTGCCTCCGGGAACAACGTGGAAAGACATATCAATTACATTTCTTGCTAGGGATGTTGTTTCGATTAAGTGTGGCGAAGAGACAGCCGTAAATTATGAACGCCTCCATATCCCGGGCATGTTTGTCGCTTCTCAGCGAGAGAAAAAGCCGTCTGACAAATGGTTCTTGTTAATGGCGTTTGCTCTTTGGGGGCCGGGGCTGAACCGCGAGAACCTGCGGACTTTATTTGGCCATGATGATTGGAGCCGAATGAGGAAGCAAAAGTCGTTGCTAAGTAAATCTTTGAAGCAATTCTTTGGGCTTGATGATGAGCCGATTCCTTATAACAAGTCAGTGTATGAGTACCAGCCAATCTTAATGATCCGGCAAGATACGAATTGCGATCTCAACGATTGGATCAGCGATATTCACCAGTAGTCAATGACAGGCATAGACTGGTGCGAACTGGTCAATTGCTAAACCCTTGATTTCCCATGACTAAAAGCTCCGTACTTCGTTTTTCCAAGTACGGTGTTTTTCAGGAAAGGGGCATATATAGGAGGAAAATTAGAGAAAAACGGGGCGTTTTTATAGAGAGGAAGTCAATTGCAAATAGCGAAAAAGCCCGCAAATGCTGGGCTTTTGAGGCTATGCCATCTCGGGCATATGAAAGTTCGTTTTAGGTTAATGGCGGAGGGAGAGGGATTCGAACCCTCGATACGACTTATCAATCGTATAACGGTTTAGCAAACCGTCGCCTTCAGCCACTCGGCCATCCCTCCATGTTTTATCACCAAATAGCCAGCTTATTTTAACCGCTGATTGTAATACTCGCAAATTTTTTGAAATCAACTTGTTAGTTATTATATAAGAAATTCTCTTCTGCATTTCTAGTTGCAGCTAATCGAGCAATAATACAATTGTACAATAACCCTGGAATTGGAACGCTTTTCAAACTATATTCAAACTCCTCAACTCTTTTTTGCTGATATTTTTTCACTTCTTGATCAGTAGCAAAACGCAAATGCTCGATCTTATTATCATAAATAATAATATTCCACTTACCGTTTTCAGCTAAAAATATCTTGTTTTCGCCTCTCTCCAATTCTTTTTCTGTCTGATAATAATTTCCAATAATATCTCGTAAATCTTCCTGTTCTTCTGTTAAGAATTTTTTGCAAAATTCCTCACCAACTTCAAAATAACTACCATCTCCTTTACAATATTTATAACTAAAAACTTCACTCATAACCTGCACAAAGTACTCATTTTCTATAGATTCTTTTCTAAGTACACATAATAGTAACACAAATATATCCCAATACTCACGGGATGCAACATAACCACATAATTTCTCCTTTACATAATCTTCACTAAGCCCATCATACAGCATCTTTACGATTCTAAAGGCATCATTGTTATTATAATCTTTCCCCTTCATACCAACAATCGCAGCTATACAACAAAAATCCGCAACATTTCCTTTGATCCTCACATTAGCCCTAATCCTTATCTCCTCAATCTCTTCTGCTTTATGATAAGCAGATGCAGAAATCAATTTGTGAACATACATCATTTGCACATTTTGACAGATTATTGTATCTACTCTAAACGGATCAAAAGCTGCAATTGTAGTACAAATCTCTGAAGGAGTTAGTGCTGGCTCTTGTTCTTTTAAAGAACATTCTAGCTCTCGAATACAGATTGATACTCTCTCTTCCTCAGAAAGATTAAGTTTTGGTGCCTCATATAATCCTAACTCCTGAGCAGTTTTGCAGCTTTTTCTTTTTGCATAAGGTAACTCCCCAATTATATAAAAAATTTTACTAACTATTTCTGATACCTTTTCACTATTCTTACTATCCTTTAACCAGGCTAAAAACTCACCTTTCCATTCTTGCTTCTTATCTTCAGGATTATAACCATACTCCAAAAATCCTTTAAATCCCTGTACATCGTAAATCTTTTTCAGACATAAAAGATATAACAAAGATTCCCAGCATTTTTTATGCTTCATAAGCCTCAGAAAAGGTTTTTTATCTGGATCATTACAAGAACCTATACATACATCAGGAATACCTATACAATAGTGTCCATTGCGTATGAAAAAATCAAATAACTCCAGCAATGTACTGGTGTTTTTATTACCCTCTAACTTTAACATCCGATAAGCACCTAATAAAGGATGACAAAATTCACTACCTTTATCTACTACGATTCGAGCTCCCATATTCACAAGAAGCTCAATACATGAAAGATTCCTCTTACCAACTGCAAGGTATAAAGGAGTGCAACAATCTTGTCCTTTTCTCTTACCTACTACTAGATATCTACCAACTACATTCACATCTGCACTATTTTTTAATAAAAACTTAATAGCATTTTCATTACAGTAATAAGCTGCAATATGTAATAAAGAACCACAAATACCATTATCAAATTTATAAGAGGATACGTTAATAAAATTTTTATCCTTTTCTTGTTCTAATTCTATCTTATGAAAGATATCTTCCTCTTCAATTTCTTCTTCTCCTTTTAAGTACAATTCAAATTCTTTATAAAGCGGAATTTCATCAAAATTTTTGCTTTCTAATTCTTCTACAATTGCAGCATTACCTACACTTGCATTTGACACGCTTTCCTCTGAAACATTATTCTCACTCTGACATCCATAATTATCTATTTGTTGCTGTGTCTGCCCTTTACCTAATAAAGGATCAGTCTCTCCACTTGATTTACTTCTTCTAATTAACCTTTTAAGCGTCTGCATAGATAAACACCTACCTTTATATATAGCTCTAATATTATATATTTGAGATTTATTATTTACAATTCATTTCCATTATTAATCTTAGATACTAAGCGCTTTAATGAAAACGGTTTTTGCAAAAAGCTATACTTATAGCCAATACTTTCTAACTTTTTTTCAGAATAGCCAGAAATAAAAATTATTCTAACTTCAGAATTTATTGATCTTACTTGTTGCACAAATTCAACTCCACTCATCTCTGGCATAATTACATCACTTATCACCACATCAAATTCAATCTTGCTAAAACTATCAATTGCTTCCACAGGTGATGAAAAATCATATACTATATGCCCTTCTCTCTCCAAAGCCCTCTTAACATAAGAACGTACTATATCCTCATCTTCAACTAATAAGATATCTTTAGGTAAACTTTGAACAGCATTAATATCTTCTAAAATTCTCTTTTCTTTCCTAATGTTCTCATAAGTTTTTGGTAAGTATATATTAATAGTAGTACCTTCACCAACAATACTCTTAATATATATATATCCGCTAAATTGTTTTATAATACCATAAATAATTGAAAGACCTAAACCAGTACCTTCTCTTTCTTTTTTTGTAGAAAAAAATGGATCAAAAACTTTAGTAATAATATCCGCTGAAATACCACAACCATTATCAATAAATTGCATAAGAATATATTCACCAGGCGTAATAATATCTTCATCATCTACTGACATCATAAAATCAATATTGCAATCAACAACCTCTTCACTAATTCTAATAATAAAATCACCTGTGCTTTTCATAGCATCACGGGCATTAATCGCCAAATTCATGATAACTTGCTCCATCTGCCATTTATCAACCTTAACTCTGCCAATATTAGGCATATAATCAACTTGCAATATTATATTTTCCCCAACCAAACGGCGAATGAGTGGTATCACTTCTCTAAATATTTCCGCCATATCCAATACTTCTAACTGAAGAGTTTGTTGTCGTGAAAAAGCCAGCAATTTACTCACAATACTTGTTGCCCGCTCTGAATTCTTCTTAATCTCCACTATATCAGCAAAATTTGCATCATGATGATCACAACGTAGTAGAACTAAATCACATAAACCAAGTATAGCAGTCAAAATATTGTTAAAATCATGTGCTATACCACCAGCCAATTCTCCTATTGATTGTATCTTTTGTGAATGTAATAACTGCTCCTCAATTTTTTTATATTGTGTAATATCAAAAAAGAAAACAGTTACAAAATTAGAAACATTCCTTGAAAAAATCATATTGACTATTTTGCCATTCTTTAAACTTAAACATGACGAAAAATGACCTTGCTGCGCTTTTGAAAAAAATAATTTAAAATCAATATCGTTCTTGGTTATATTAGAAATCAAATCAGCATTAAAGCCTATTAAATTAACAAAAGAATTATTGCATTTCAATATCTTACCAGCAGCATCGCATTGTGCTATAGCAACTGCCGCATCCATGAACTCAGAAATTGCAAAATTTTTTTGAGTAACTAAACCATAAGTATATTTCCTTCCGGAAAGATCATACACTGATTCAGCACTTACATACGCATGTACTTTATTTTGCAAACATGTATTCAAAACTACTTCATTTTCAGGATTAATTAATTCAGGCAAGCATATAGAATATTTATCTTCAACATAATAACCTTCAATTAGCTGTAAAAAACTTTTGTTACATGACAACAACTTACCATAACTATTTACAGTATAACTACCAACAGCATGTTTACCCATTATGCCGGCATATATAGCTTCTTTGCTCCTTTCTAATCCTTTAAGGAGAAAATATCCATCCGGTCTACTCAATGGTAAGAGCTTTAATTGCAAAACAGGAACAAGAAAATCTGTCATTTCAATAATCGTACTGAAATAGGACTTACTCTTTACAGCATTCGATAATTCACTTTTTTTATTTTCGCTAATTTTAATTTTGGCAAAAAAATCTCCAAGATCACTAAGATCTCCTTTAATTCTTTCATCTTTATATATAATTTCCCCATTGTTTCCTATTATAAAAAAAAATTTTGTTTCTTTTTTTATAGCATTGGAAAATAGTGCATTCTGAAATTCAGCTTTATTAATTATATCAGCACTTTTTCTGATTTTTGATATAGAATAATATAAATAGAAACATGTAACGAATACAGAAAACAACAAGCCAAAAAAATGAAACTGTGTAAGACAAACTAACCCTATAACAAACGCAATTGTAACAACAATGAATTGCAATACCTTATCATGCGGCCTAATGACAAAGTCTATCTTATTTTTCTTTATGTTATCAGCATATCTTTGTTTCATAACTTCAAAGCATCTATACCTGGCAACTTTCTATCTACAATCCACTCTAAAAATGCTCCTCCGGCCATAGATATATGAGTAAAGTCTTTCTTTTCTATTTTTAGCTTATTGATTGCAAATACACTATCACCACCCCCAACAATACTCCTAATTTTTCCTTGCCTACTTAAGTAAGCAATTTCTTTTACTACTTCACTAGTTCCTCTAGAAAAATTTTTCTCTTCAAAAAGCCCACAAGGTCCATTCCAAAAAACCGTCTTGCATTGATTAAGTATTTTTTTTATTTTGATTACAGTTGCAGGACCAATATCAAATATTGCCTCTTTTTCAGGAATAAAACGTACATCACACACATGATATACATCACTCTCTCGACTAACAGCAGTCACTACGTCCTGAGGTAAGAAAATATTTTTATAGTGAGGCAAATCTTCTATCATTCCCTCTTCAAACAAAGAATTACCAATTTCAATACCGTTAGCATACAACAAATTATTTGACAATGCTCCTACTACAATTAAATAATCAGCAATATTAGCTATAGAATCCATCAATTTTAACTTAGTTGAAATCTTTGCTCCACCAATTATTGCAGCCATAGGTCTTTTTGCTTGATCAAATATTGAATTCAGCATCTCAACTTCATACGCAAAATTTATTCCCACAAATGATGGCAAAAGCTGTGGCAATGCAAAAATTGATGCATGTTTTCTATGAGAGCAAGAAAATGCTTCGTTAACGTACACATCAGCTAAAGAAGCAATCCTCTGTGCAAAAAAAATATCATTTTCTCCCTCTTCCTTATAAAATCGTAAATTCTCCATCAAGAGAATTTCACCATGTTGTATACTATGCAAAAACTTTTCTAAATCGTCTATACTGTGAGCAAACGTAACTCTAGTTTTTGTTAAACTGAACAATCTTTCTTCTATTATTTTCAATGACAAATTAAAATCGAAGCCATCAGGCCTACCTAAATGTGACAGTATTAGAATTTTGCATTTTTTTTTAAGCAAATACTGTAATGTTGGTAAAGCAGCAACTACACGACTATAATCATTAATTTTCCCATTAACAATTGAAATGTTGAAATCCGTTCTTACTAAGACAGTCTTCTTCTCTAAGCTTTCACACTCTGTTATTTTTTTTATCATTCAATACACGTGCAATATCCAGCATTCTATTGGCAAAGCCCCATTCATTATCGTACCAAGCAAGCACTCTGACACAATTATTATCTACAACCCTAGTTTCAACGCAATCAAAAACAGCACTGTGTGCATTATGTAGAAAATCAACTGATACTAAATACTCTGCAGATACATCAATAATACCACGTAAACTATTTTGAGACTCATACTGCATAAATTCATTAATCTCATCCACAGTAACACTTTTATTCGTAGTAAATTTAAAATCTACCATAGAAACATTTGGCACTGGAACTCTCACTGCTGCTCCATCTATTTTACCAGATAATTCTGGTATAATCTTACCTATAGATTTCGCAGCACCAGTAGAAGTTGGTATCATAGAGAGAGCACACGCTCTTGCTCTACGCAAATCTTTATGGCTATTATCCATGATATTTTGATCATTAGTATACGAATGAACTGTAGTCATGAAACCATGCTTAATGCCATACTTCTTATGTAGAAGATATACTACAGGCACTGCACAGTTAGTTGTACACGATCCACATGAAATAACTTTGTCACTAATTTTGATAGATCCATGGTTGACGCCATATATTACAGTCCGATCTGCATCTGCAACTGGAGCAGATACTATCACATTAAGAACAGAGTGCTCTATAGCACTTTTCTTACTTTTAAAATAGCCAGAGCATTCAAAAACAAGGTCAACCCCATAAGATAACCAATCAATATCTTCTGGATTGTTCTTACTCGTAACTTGAATAACATCATCATTAACAAGCATTAAACCGTTATTTACAGAAACATTACAAGCAAATTTCCCATGTACAGAATCATACTGCAAAAGATGAGCACAACTTCTTGCGTCCGAGCGGCTATTTATCGCTACAATCTGTAGATCATTAGCACAGTAGCGCCCCTCATAAAAAGCACGTAAAACACAACGTCCTATCCGACCAAAACCATTTATCCCTATTCTCATGGAAAGAAGTATAAACCTTTTTTATTGATATGTGAAGTTCTAAGAAATATTTCACTCAAAAGACAAATCTTGAACACCACCACTCACATCATATGAGATATAACAATCATCAACACTATAACTCACTGATTCATCAAAAATCCCCATATTATTTACTAATTCCTCCTTCTCATTGTTACCAGTACCAATCTTTCCGAAAAAAGACCTTTTATATCTGAAAAACCACACAAGCCCAATAAATAAAACTAGTTAACTCACAAACCAACTTGCAGTATATTGATAGTTAAAAAAAGCAATTTTAAGCTACAAAACATATGAAGGATTAATTAAAGAACAAGCCAGCTCATAAGAACCATCATTAACACATCCCACACCATGAAGCGACATTTGATAACCTTCTTCGATATCTTCTAACTTGTCAATACATTTATCTATCTGTTGAATCATTTCCTCATTCTCCGCAAGACTCATAGAAGAGAATTTATGACCTCCAATCTCAAAATCAAATGTTAATTCTACATCAGAATTATTTTGCAAAAAATCATAAAAATAATCTACTTTAGACCTGAATTCATTGACATCCTCAACAAACACCTCAGATACAACTCCATCACTACTACAAGAGTACACATCACCATACTTCTTAATAATAACATCACGTATATCCATAAATATGCCCCATAAATAATTATTGCTATATAATATCTCAATTTTATAACTGAATCAATATAAAAAAATTGAAAATTAAATATAACTATCCAATCTTTCCAGCCACCAAAAATTTATCAAAAAAAGACTAAAAGTCAGCCCCTTTCTAAATATAGCAACTAAGCTTTCAAGGCCATACCAAAGTAATTAAATTCATCTTATTTTTTTGATTTTATACCACAAGACTATACGATGAATCACAGATCATAGATAACTTCATCTCAACAGAGTTATCACCAATATAAACCTTAAAAGAATTCACCAAATAACATTCACCACCTAACTCTTTTTCCTCATTGATATACTCAGTCATCTGATGAATAAATTCATTAAAGGTTTCCCTTTCCACCGACCAAACATAATCACAAATATAACTAGTACACACATTGCCGTGACATTCATAATCAGATACACAGGTATCGTCACCCTCTATTCTCAACACAAACTTACTGGTATCAATGAGAGAGCCATCTTGATAGCCATGATAATCAGGAGATTCAAGCATCTTGCTAAGACGATCAAACTGGCTGATAGATATAAACTCTAACTCTTCTCGCACAACTTTACCATAAGGTTCACTGAAATCACCATGTTTCAAAGTAATACTTTTAGAAACATAGAAATCTCTACTAGATGAAATCACATCACTTCTGTCATCATCTATGTATACAACATCATAAAAAGTACTCATATTACTCTTAAAATTCAAAAAGCATAGCTCGTATCTAAACTTCATTATCCCTTATGTCAACATCAATATTTACAATCATAAAAAGATAATCTATTGCTCTTTCTTAAAAGAAATCAACTTTACATACTCAATCGCTTTTGTTGTTAAAACTCTACCTCTCGCTGTTTTTTGTACAAAACCTATCTGAATTAAATAAGGTTCTATAGTCTCCTCAATATTCCCTTTATTGTCAGAAAGAGCAGAAGCTATAGTCTCTATCCCCACAGGTTTTTCATAATAGTTATCAAATATGAACCTAATATAACAATAATCAGACATATCTAATCCAACTTTATCAATTTCTAACCTATCTAAAGCATTATCAACAAAATCTTTATACACAAAAGCAAGATCTTCTATCTCAGCAAAATCACGAATCCTTCTTAATAATCTCAATGCAATTCTTGGTGTTCCGCGTGACCTATATGCAATCTCAGCAACACCTTCACTACTGATATTAAAACCAATAATAACTGCTGCTTTCTGCATAAGTAACATCAATTCTTCGGGCTTATAAAATTTCAATCTTACAGGTATACCAAACCTATCTCTTAGTGGATTAGAAATTAACCCTAATCTGGTTGTTGCTCCAATCAGAGTAAATTGTGGTAAATCAATCCTAACCATCCTAGCAGATGGCCCTTCTCCTATTATCAAATCCAAATAATAATCTTCCATTGCTGGATATAAAATTTCTTCAATGCGACTATTCAAACGATGTATTTCATCAATGAACAACACATCCTTTTTCTCCAAGCTTGTCAATATAGCAGCCAAATCCCCAGGCTTTTTCAATAAAGGTCCAGCTGTTGCTTTAAACTTTACATCCAACTCCTGAGAAATAATATTAGCTAATGTAGTTTTGCCAAGACCTGGAGGACCATGTAATAAAATATGCTCTAATGATTCACCACGTTTTACTGAAGCATCAATAAAAACTTTGAGATTACTTTTTATCTCTTCCTGACCAACAAAGTCTTGTAGCCTTGTTGGACGTACAGAAATCTTTTTATCTTCTTCAAATTTATTCGGTGACAGTAAGCTGTTTTTATTCATATGTCTTTTAATGCTAATCGCACTAATTTATTAATATTGTTAATTTCAGGGTACAAACTCATTATTCTATTAACAACCTTATAAGAGCCATTAGCATCATATCCAAGATTAATCAATGCAGAAATTGCATCACATACTAAAGGATTAGCTTCCTCTACACAATGATTTTTAATTACATTTTCCAACTCTGAAATAATACGATTAGCTAATTTCACACCAACACCACTTGCTTTTAATAAAGCTGGGTTTTTGCTAACAATACCTCTAATAATCTGGTCAATAGGTATTGTCCCTACAATATTAGTAGCAATTTTATGACTGACCCCATTGACTTTAATTAACATGCGGACAATAGCTATTTCCTGCTTACTAACAAAACCATATAATTTTGTTTGACCCTCACGCTCATAAGTCTCAATAAACAAAGTAAGATTATCACCTATTTTACAATCTCTCAGGATTTTTCCTGTCACATAAATTATGTATCCAACATTGTTAGTATTAAGGATAATATAATCTTTCTCAATCTCATCAACAGTCCCGTATAACTTACCAATCATATTATTGACTTATCTTCTCAGCGATTATATCGTAAATTGTTGATATTGGTAATTTTTTCATTCAATATGAGGCTTTTTATAGCATTATTTCTATGCCTCTTACCTTCTCCCAGTTTTTCTTATATATTTAGCACATCAGCTACAAATGCAATAATAATGGATTACAATTCTGATACTGTTATCTTTGAACATGCAGCAGATGAGAGAATGCACCCATCATCCATGAGCAAACTCATGAATATATATATAGCGTTTAGTAAATTGAAATCAGGCATAATAAAAATGACTGATATCTACACAGTGAGCACAGCTGCATGGAAGATAGGTGGATCATCTATGTTTTTAGAACCAGAACAAGCAATTACAGTTGAAGATCTATTACAAGGAATGATTATTGTTTCCGGAAATGACGCTGCCATAACTTTCGCAGAAGGAGCTTCAGGTTCTCAGGAAAATTTTATAAAAGAAATGAACAATATGGCAGAAGTAATTGGTTTGCATGATAGCCATTTTAGTAACATAAGTGGTCTCACAGATGACAAACATTTCATGAGCTCCCGAGACTTATTGAAACTTGCAATCAAAATATTTGAAGATTTTCCTGAATATTATTATCTATTCAGTGAAAAAGAATTTACCTATAACAAGATATATCAACCAACCACAAATGAGCTTCTCTGGAGTAATTTAGGTGTAGATGGGATAAAAACAGGAACAACAAAAGCTGGAGGCTTTGGTGTAACTCTTTCCTCAGAGCAAAATGGAAGAAGAATCTTTGCTGTCATAAATGGCTTAAAAAACAAGGCTGAACGCCGTAAAGATGGAATAAAATTATTGCAATACGTATTTAATAATTTTAATAACAAAGTCTTATTCAAAGCTGGTGATGAAATTGTAAAAGTAAATGTTTGGTTTGGGCGAGAAAAATTCATACCACTTGTTGTTCATGACGATATTCTGATCACCTATAAACGTGGTAACGAAGGAAAAATAAACGTAACAGCAAATTATCATGATATAGCTAAGGCACCAATCATACAAAATCAAAGACTGGGCACACTCAAAATATGTATACCAGAACAAAAAGAGAAAGAAATACCTCTATATGCGAAATATGACGTATTACAACTCAACCCTATTCAGCGCCTGTTTAGAAAAATAGAAATGGTTATAGGTTTGAAATAATTATATACTATTCGAAAGTCAACAAAAAAATTCAAATATAATTCAAATATAATAAATACTCAAAACTTATCAATCTTTTTCTACACAATTCCTATAGTTACAATAGTTCAACAAGCTTAACTCACTTGCGTTCAGAAACTGTTACTTATATAATAGTTGGTGTATCATAATTAAATATATAGATAATAAGGAGTTTATAATGTCTGAAGATGATGATTTCAAGAAGTTTTCTGAGCAATATATAAAATCGTGTAAAGAACAAATATCAGCACTTGCAAGTAACCCTCAAATGTTAGAAAAGGCTTTAGAGCCTTTTATGAAAATGCAGCAAGAATACTTAAATAATCCAGAAAATGCTAATTTATTAGCTGGTGTAACAAACAGCATGAGTAGCAATAATGATAACAATGACGAAGATACTTTAAATGTTATATTACAAAAGATGTCTCATAGGCTGCAAGTTATACGTAAAAAAGTTTTGCCTAAAATTATGGAATCCATTGAAAGAATTGACTCCAGATTAATGGAATCCATTGAAAGAATTGACTCCAGATTAATGGAATCCATTGAAAGAATTGACTCCAGATTAGAAAACATCGAAAATCACTTCAGATCTAAATCTGACAGTAAATCTGAAGATAATAGCAACAATACCTATGACGAAGACAACTAAAAGCTTGTCACAGCTAATATTTACATTGCACTTACTTCTTAGTTTGCCTGCACTTGCTGGAACAGAGATTAATCTTAATAATTACATAAAAGAAATAAAAACTCTAAAAGCTTCGTTTGTGCAATATAATTCTGACAATAGTATAAATTCTGGCGTTTTGTACGTTAGTAGACCTAAATATTTCAGAATAGACTATTATTACCCTGAAAGAATTATAATTAATGTCAATGGTCCTTTTATTACCTATTATGATGTTGATCTTGATCAAGCAATGAATGTTCCTATAATGAAAAACAGCCTAATTAGTATATTGCTTGGTAACTATACAAGTTCCAGTTACGATTTTTCTTATCAAGAAAACAAAGCTTACATGAAAATCAATGATGAAGATGGCAATACAGCAAAACTGCATTTTAGTATAAATCCAATAGCTATAGAAGCAATAGATATACTACAAGATAATAATAGAATTTATTTTTCGCTTTCTGATGTCAAATATAATCCAAAGACTGACAATAAGATATTTGTAACGTTTAGTTAATGCGATTAGGTTTGCTTGGAGGCTCATTTGATCCTACGCATTCAGGACATGTTCTTGTATCTTTAAACGCGATTAAATTGCTTGGTTTACATCAACTATGGTGGATTGTTAGCAAGCAGAATCCGTTGAAACAGAAACATTTTTATTCACTAGAAGAAAGAGTAAAAAAAGCAATCCATGCCATAGGATCAAATAAAAAAATAAAAGTACTAAGTAGTAAAAAGCTTCATACTTATGATGATATATATCATATCATAAATAAATATCCACAGTATAACTTTACATGGATCATGGGATTAGATAATGCTATAAATTTCCATAAATGGTACAAACATGACAAAATCAACAATTTAATCTGCATAAATATACTTAACCGTGACAAACTAATCCTCAAAGCACAAAAGAGCAAATTTATAGTACATTTTGCAAAAAACCAAAGGCATAACCTAAACAGCAACTCTTTACTTACAAAAAAACAATTTAGTTTAATAAAAACAAAAACCTACCCTATATCATCTACACTTATACGATAAAAATACTAAAAAAGATTGAAATTAATTTATAGAATATAAAACAAAAAAATGTTTATAAAAGCATTTTATTATTTGCATAATCAATTATTATTTATCATAATAGACATTATTATTAGCCTAATCCGAATATGTTCGGAGCATTTGGAAGACAAAGTAGTAAAAAGTTCAAAAAGTCTATGGATAGTAATTTCTATAGTACAACGGAAACAAAAGATAAAAAATGTAACGATCAACACTTCTGCACGGAACAAAAAGAATTAATAGAAGCATTAGAAGAAAAAATTTTTAGCTAATAAACTCTTTAACCACTCTGGCCAACTCATGACTCCGCTAATCTATGTAATGACAACACAATCAAATAAAAAAGATAATATAAACCTCTTATTTGAACGTGGTGCCGACCCTATACTTGAAGATGATTTTGGCAACACACCACTTTCTTTAGCTGAACAACAATACAAATCAACTAGTGAATCAAAAAAAATACTTAATATTATAAGTAAATCCGCTGAAAATGCACTTATTAAAGCTATAAGAAATGGTAAATATGATAATGTGGAAAAGTTGTTAAAACATGGAGTAAGTTCCAAATACCAAAAGTGAAGATGGTAAAACAGCACTGATTTTTAGCTTCTTGTGGATGCCTTTGTACAGTCGAGTTATTAATTGAAAAAGATGCCACTATTCACCAAGAAACTAAAATAAAACTCACACCATTATTAGCAGCAATAAGTAACAAACAAACAGTAGTGATTGATTTCTTCAGAAAGAAATACGAAAATATATTTGAAAAAATACTTAATCCAATCAATAGAAGAAAGGGATCATGAATCTATATTAAAACTGCTAGATTATAAAGAAGTAAATTTAGATGTTAAAAATAGCAGTAATAAATCTCTCAGAGACCTACTTGAAGATTTTTTTGATAAGACGTATAGAAAGAGGTGATGAAATGTTTGTATCAAAACTTACAGTTTTTTTCAACGCTGAAAATAAATCCTTGTACGTAGCTAAATCACAACATCATGTAGAAACAATAGAGCAATTATTAAGTGAAAAAAGATGCCAAGATTGAATTTAGCGCGTCTGCGCAACATAAGACAAGAAAGCAAACTATTAGTAATTGCGTATCAGCCACCAATGTTACGCTCTAAACTTTTAATCCCCATAGATTATGTACCCATTTTGTAAAAAAAGTATAGTTTTCTTAGGTTCATTTTTACCTTTCCCTTTGCACAGGCTCTTACACAACCAATAAGGCTGCTTTTGTGATATAGGTACATTGTTTTAGTGGAATAAATATACATAGATAACTTTGCCAATACCAGTCGTCTTAACGTTAATTCCAGTCATCTTTCCGAATTAGCTTCAAAAGATTTCTATACGTATAACACCAAAGTGGTTGAATATAATACTCACTTTCGCTCAAAAAAGGGATAATTGCAATATACTTCTCTCCTCATTTAATATCATATCACTACCGTCGTCATTCTTCAATCAATCTAAACTCAAACCCTTAATTCACACCTACCTTTTTCGTCCAACATAATAAATCCTGAAAGAATAATTGTGGCAAAACGATCAAAATAAAGAACCAAATAACCATTTAAGTTATATCCTTCATAATCGAAAAAAATAACTTAGAATACAAAAGACCTTATTAATCATCTTTAGTGTCTATCCAAATAAAACCCTTTTCATAGCAACTATGCAATCTAAAGCCAGAAATATGATTAGTATACTATTTTCTTTATCCAACTTAACCAGGTGGGCCTCTAATACCTCAAGAAGATGATATTGAAACGTCTCTGGTGTTTTTCACAGGTCATAACCATATTTTTTTCTTCTTAAAAGAGAGAGAGATTATGTTTGAGAAATAAGTCAAAACCATCTGACCAAACAAGCATATTAGTATTTAAAGCAGTTTTGTTTTCTTTCTCAGAGAGAATTCCACTCATGAAATTCTAAATTAGAATAAAAAAGTTCCTTTTCAAAACTAAAAGAAAAAAGAGGATAAAAAATACAAAGCAGAATTCTTTAAACACAGGTAGTTTTAACATTAGACATAACCATTTTCACATATGCTTCCATACTATTCTTCAAGTCCAAATCAAGTTAATAAATGAAAATGAACTAAAAAAAACTACTCTACAGTTACTGACTTAGCCAAATTGCGAGGTTGATCTACATTATTACCAATTCTAATAGCAGTATAATATGCAATCAATTGAAGAGGAAGAGCATAAAGCAAAGGAAAGAAAAATGAATCAACAGTAGGCATTTCTATTATAAGATTGCATACTTCAGAAAGACTTTTTTTACCAAATTCATCTGTCAAAGCTATCACCTTCCCTCCCCTAGCAACAATTTCTTGTATATTAGACAATGTCTTATAAAAAAGTTCATCATATGGTATAATCACAATAGTTACTACCCTGTCATCTATAAGTGCCATGCTGCCATGCTTTAACTCACCAGCTGCTATCCCTTCTGCTGAAATATAAGAAAGCTCCTTCATCTTAAGTGCACCCTCCATAGCCAATCCGTAAGAAGGACCTCTTCCTACATAAATAACACTTTTTGCTTTAATTAAAACTCTTACTGCATTATGAATATCTTGATAATTACTAAGAAAATTTGTCATAATACCAGAAATTACTTTTATTCCTCGATAATATTGTTCAGAATCAATATGAACAGCTTGTCTTACTAACAAATATTGCAAAGCAACAAGTTGAGATGCAAAAGTTTTCGTCGATGCCACTCCTATCTCACTACCAGCACTGGTGTAGATAACTTCATCAGATATTCGACTTACAGTACTATTTTTATTATTTGTCAAACTAATAGTATAATTATTTTGTTGCTTAGCATGCTGTATAGCAGCTAAAATATCAGCAGTCTCACCAGATTGTGAAATAAAAAGTGTAATCTCACCAGACCTTCTACTATAATATGTAAATTCTGAAGCTATTTCTAAATACACCTTTATATTTGCTAACGATTCAAACCAATATCTAGCTACTAATGCTGCAAAATAAGATGACCCACATGCAACTATAGTTATCTCTTTGCCTAATTTAGGAAAATTATCAACTTGGAAGTTTTCAAAAGTTGTAAGAATAGAAGCAGGTTGTTCTAATACTTCTTTCAACATGTAACTCGGGTAATTACCTTTATCAAAAACAAGGTCTTGCTTCACAACGTTAGAAGCTAATCGCGTGATTAACTTGTGTTCCTTATCATAAACGTGAAACTTGTCATCCTTTATATAAACACAATCATAATCCTCAAGATAAGTAATTCTATCCGAAAAAAAAGACAAAGCTTGTGCATCAGAACAAACAATAATATCTCTTTCATTGTTACAGCCAAATAATAAAGGTGAACCTTTCTTAAAAGCCAGTATAGAATTATCGTCACGAAACAAGGCTGCAAATGTAAAAGAACCTTTCAAAATTCTAGAAACAGATAAAACTGAATCAAGTACAGACAAGCCATTATTAAGATTTAATGTAATAAATAAAACTATTACTTCTGTATCTGTATCACTTTTACACTCAATTTTGTAATCATTTTTCAATAATAATTTCAACTCACTTGCATTCTCAATAATACCATTATGCACAACCGCTACTTCTTTTGTACAATGTGGATGAGCATTTTTAAAACTCGGAGTTCCATGTGTCGCCCACCTTGTATGACCTATACCAATAGAACCCCTAATATCATCCTGATCAACAAGATTGTAAAGTACATCAACCTTACCTTTTACCTTGTAACATTTGATTTTCTCTTCAAGCACAGCAATTCCTGAAGAATCATACCCTCTGTACTCCAATTTACAGAGACCTTGCAACAATTTTTCTACTATTTTATGCTGAGAAGCAATACCTAAAATACCGCACATGACACTCAAATCGGATCCCTGAATAAATAGACCTACTCTATTTCCCTAAGTACAAGACGCTAACATATCACACAAAAAAAATCCATAGCGCTCACCAAGAAATGCTGTTTGTGCCTAACCTCTTTTTTTCCTTTCTAGGGATTAGATGAATAATCTACACATGTTGCACCAATTGCTTCAGGCTTGTCTAATAATTTGAATTCACTGCTTGGCGAACTATAATACATACCTTTTTCTAAATAATTTGAGAGCAATTCAGTGGCCCATAATATATTCGTCTTTACAAAACGTACATAACAATCTTCAAGAGCTACAAAATGACTCGAGCATATTCTAGTACCACTTAACAAAGATTTGTAAATAGTAAGCTCAATACCTAGCACTAAACATGGAAAGTATAGCATAATAACTTGAATCATGTTACCAAAAAGTAAATCCTTTTTGTTGTGATTTACACTCTTCTTATCAAAAAAATTTCCATAGAAAAAACCATTAGGGAGCAAACATTTCAACTCCTCAATATAATTATCTGAAAAACGATACTTACTGACATTGTGACATAAATCAATTCCTCCCATTAATTTTTCGAACTGTCTCTTTCCTCTTTTCACTAAATAATCGGAAAAGCTGCTTTCACGCTTTTCATCAGAATAGTCAGTACTTATGTTTCCTGAATTCCCTCGATCAGCGTAGTCATTAAGTTTACTCATCAGTTTCCCATCAAATATTCCTTTTAATTTTTCCGTAGGAAACTCAGCATCCAAAGGTTCACCATCAAACATCATCCCTATTATCAATGCATTCTTTCCTTCAAACTTCTTTACTACTACTATCTTTTCTCCAAGAATTTTCTCTAAATCTTCTGCGTCCTTATAACCAAAAGCAGCCAAAATAATATCTAAGCCAAGAATATCTGCAGAAACTCTTTCCAAAACTAATATAAGCTTTATAAGAGCATCTTGAAAATCAATATTAGGATTAATATATCTAAAATTACTACCTTTATCTTCACCCTCACTTACTAAATCAACACGTCTGCCATCCCTCATGATCGATTTTGTCGCCTCTCTTATTTCCTGAATAAAAACTACCATACGTCTTTCTTTCTCATCCCACGATTTTAAAATTAACTTTTCCTTTTCAAGCTCTTGCTGTTTTTGTTCTTTTTGCACTTCTTGCTTCTCACGCATTTCTTCTTGCCTAATACTAAACACTTTATTAACAAATCTCTTAGATTTGTATTGATCTTCTTTTTTTCCACGATCATCTACTACTTTCCCAAGGGCAGAAATCAATTTATGTTGGCATAGCTGCAGTGTTCCAACTTGGCTAATTTCTTCAACCTTACTTTTTATAAAAGAAAGACAATCATCATATTCCTTATACTGAAGTATATTCAATGCAAGATCCACTTGTACAATAAAAAGCTTCACTGATTTTTTATGCGATCCAACATATCCTTGTTTACTCAAAATTGTCTTAATCTTCTGCAGACCAAATTTAGATCCATGAAAAATAACAAGTAATTTATCATCATTATACTGAATTACTAAATCAAGCTTATTCTCAAATCCTCCATTATTCTTCTCAGATTTTTCTTTCTTGCCACGACGCTTGCCACTTACTGCAGCACCAGATGCTCCAAAAGTTTTCTCAACAGGCTTAGACAATTTATCTATTCTATCTCTAAGCTTAGTAAGTATATCTAGTATAACTTCTTGTTCTTCTTCATTAGCACTATTAAATATTTCTTTGTATTGTTTTTTGTCATACTCCACAATAATTTCCAAAAACTTAGAGGTCTTACGCAAACTCAGCTTATCAAAAGTAGACTTTAATACCTCAACATTATCTACCTTTTTAGCATTATTGTGCAAGTACTCTAACAGACATTCTCTCTCAGCATTACTCATTCTATCAAGACAAATTTCTAAAGAAGGAACTTCTCTGTCATGATCACATTCTTTCTTAATCTGACAATAAGTTGTTCTTATAAAAAAAATATCTAAAATACGTAATATCTCAAGTTTTTCAGAGCAATCTTCTAACTTCTTCAGGACTACTTCCTGTTCTTCTTTATCTGATTCTTTAAACGCAGTTGTGTCCCTCCTCAGTTTATCATCTTTTTTACTATAAACATCACTTACAATTTTCCGGAAATTTCTTCCTCTGAGAGAGTCAGCTTCCTTTATATAAAAATTATCTAAAATATTCAAAATTCCAAATTTTTCAGAGCAATCTTCTAACTCTTTCAGGACTATTTCCTGTTCTTTTTTACTTGATCGCTTAAATACATTCATATACTTATCAACATTTTCATGTCCTAAGCCATAAGCTCCAATAAGAATGTCCCTAAAATTATCTCCCTTCTCAACTACATCCTGCTTACTGACTAACATATTTTTATCATAACTAATAACTAATATTATACTATATTTAAACTAATCAATAGTTCAACTATCAACATAACTACATCTTTTCAAAATATGTATATATGTTAAAAGACATAACAAAATATTTATAATTTTACTTTAACAATACTTAAAGCATCTTTATACGTAATTTCGCTTTTATTTTTTAGACCCTTTGGCAATGCAATGTTTTTTCCATCATACTTAAGATAGGGACCATACCTACCATTACATAACTCGACATCCTTATCATTATACTGACCTAAAATTTGACTCTTATTTTTCTTGTTATTAATAAGCAATAGTGCATCCTCCAAACTTATGTTAAACAACTGCTTTAAATTAATCGAAGTAAACTTTTTATCATGCAAAATATAAGGTCCATACCTACCAACTCCAACTTTTACTTCCAAACCATTTTCACTATTTACCCCTATTGAATATGGCATTGAAAGCAATTTCACAGCTATGCACAAATCTATATTCTTGACATCCATACCTTTTGGTAAAGTGCCTTTTTTGTCCCCACACTGCAAATAAAGCCCATAAGGACCTTCTTTTAATATAATTTCTTCCTGTGTTAACGGATTGACACCAATCAATTCAGGCATATTTCCACTAATTTCAACACTATCACTTGACATACTTCTCCTATAATCACATTCTGGATAAGCAGAACACCCTAAAAAAGCTCCAAACCTACCAATATTTAAATTTAACCTACCATTATCACATTTTGGACAGCTGCGATCGACTTTTCCGTCATCACCCTTCACAAAGGTATACAACTCAAGAACTTTATCTATTTGTAAAAGTATTTCAGCAATTTCATACTTCTCAACTTCCTTGACATTACCAAAAAATTTCTCCCAGAAATTACGCAAAACCTCCTTCCATCTCGCTTCATAATTCGATATCTTATCTAGCTCTTCTTCCAACTTGGCTGTAAAATCATACTCAACATAACGTTTAAAAAAGATTGACAAAAAGGCAGTAACAAATTGTCCTCTCATCTCAGGAATAAATTTTTTCTCATCTAAGACCACATATTTTCTATCCTGTAAAACAGATATAATCGTAGCATAGGTAGAAGGCCTACCAATACCAAGTTCTTCCATTTTCTTTACTAGACTAGCCTCAGTAAAACGCGGTGGAGGCTGAGTAAAATGCTGTGAAGGAACAACCCCCTTCGGTTTATATACCTCTCCTTCTTTTAGGTCTGGTAATAAAGGAATCTTTTGGCCTTCAGGCTTATTTTTATATACTTTATAAAATCCATCAAATTTAATTGTTGAACCAGCTACACGAAACAAGGCATACTTATCCTCTGCTTCCAGAGTCACAACAACTTGCTCAAACACTACAGCTTCCATCTGACTTGCTACCATTCTCTTCCAAATCAATTTATAAAGTTTTAAATGGTCTTCCTCTAAATATTTAACAACACTTTCTGGAGATAGATTTATATTAGTTGGACGAATTGCTTCATGTGCCTCTTGTGCATTTTTTATCTTACTCGTATATTTCCTTGCAACTTTTGGTATATACTCAATACCGAAATGTTCTAAAATCATCTTACGGGTAGACTTTATAAACGCATCACTAACGTAAACCCCATCAGTACGCATATAAGTTATTAAACCAAGTTCTTCCTCACCAATTTTGACTCCCTCATATAATTTTTGAGCAATCATCATAGTCTTTTTTGTACTAAAGCCTAATTTATTTGCTGCATCTTGCTGCAAAGTTGAAGTAATAAAAGGAGAGTAAGGCTGTTTTCTGACCTCTTTTTTTTCAATCTTTATAACCTTATATTTTTTTCCAACTAAGTTATCTACTATACCCTCAGCTTCCTCCTCACTTTTTATTGATAACTTTTCTAATTTCTTACTTTCAACCTGAACTAAGAATGCCTGAAATGATTTCTTTCCTTCAAATAGCGCAGCTATTTTCCAATATTCATCAGAAACAAAGCTTTTAATCCCATTTTCCCTTTCACAAATAATACGCAATGCAACAGATTGAACACGACCTGCAGAACGGCTACCAGGTAACTTTTTCCAAAGAAGAGGAGATAAAGTAAAACCAAACAAATAATCTAATGCTTGTCTAGTCTGTTGTGCTTGCACCAGATTCATATCTATCTCACGAGGATTTTGTATTGCAGCAAGCACTGCAGGTTTTGTAATCTCATTAAAAGCAATTCTATGTACTCTAGTTCCTTTCTTAATAGCACGCTTAGCACGCAATATTTCCACTACATGCCAAGATATAGCCTCACCTTCACGATCCGGATCAGTTGCTAAATAGATAAAGTCCGTTTCTTTGACTGCTTTAATTAAATTAGCAATATACTTTTTTGACTCCCCATGAACCTCATAAACCATATGAAAATCTTCATTAGGTAAAACAGAACCCTTTTTAGAAGGCAAACTTCTGACATGTCCATATGAAGCTAAAACTTTAAAATCATTACCAACATATTTGCTAATTGTTTTACATTTAGCAGGCGATTCCACAATTAATACAGACATTTTTCCTAGAATATTTACAGCGCAGAGCTAGTAATATCAAAGTGTTACTGCTATGGCAAATATTACTGATAGAAGTAAATTAATATTTCACAGCTATAATAACATTGATGTTAAATCAGTATTATAAAACATAGCTTGGTACAAAACATTTACACCTCTCCCATAAATACAATACTTTTTCTAAGTACTTAATAACCACATTGACAGCCAAAACCACTACTAACTTGCGTCTCACATATTAAATTAGGTACTTCTTCACTTATCCCAATATCTATATTTTTAAGCTCACATTTTCTTTTTTCTGCGCCTTTTCTAGTTTTACATAAGAGAAATCTCTTACCTTCTTCAGACATAATAGCAAAACGGCTATTTCCTGTTCCCTGATTATCCCTCCCTATTTCAAAAACAAAATTACGATAACTCTTAACTTCTTTCTCTCTACGTCTTGAATGATTATTTCGTTGCCACTTGGTATCTTCCAATAAATTCAATAAAACGATATGCTCTTGTGGTCTACATACATATACTGGATCTTTCGTCTTTCTTTTTCGTGTTTTTCTAATTTCTCCTTGTCCTACTTCAGGACCTACAACTTGCTTCTCAGAACTTTGCTTACAATTCTGATCAGTGCTGTGGACTGTGTCTTCATCCTCAACAGAACCAAAAACTACACCAGAAGTTGGACTACTATTAATATGATATTGGTCAACATAAGCAGAATCGAGATAACCACTAGAACAAGAAGCAAGAACTCTAGGTTCACAACTACTACTATATGATACAGTTGACTCCTTATTGCTAGGCAGTGAAACCCTCAACCTTCTGCGATTATTTTGCCCTTCTTCAGGAATAATATTATTATCGGCCCTCTTTCTTCCATGAGTATCTCTTTCCCCATTTTTATCACTGAACAAATCGTATAATAAAATGACACAATCTCTGTTTCTTTCTTTCTGCGCTCCTTTAGGAGCTCCACTTACACTATGTTCAATTTGACTCTCAGCACTTTCCCCATAATTCGAAGAAGTAGCATAAACTGTGTCTTCATCCTCAACAGGACCAGAAACTACATTAGAAGTTGGACTAATATTAGCAGCACATACATCATCGCTTGCATTACAGCTAGGAGAATTGCTCACATAATCAACATAAGAACCACTACTAGAATAAGAAGCAAAACCTTCATTCTCTTCCTTCATATCAATATCTTGGTTTTCACTACTCGAAGAAGCTAAAGAAGGAATAACTGTCGCTTCACAATTATCGTTATGCTCATTTTTTGAAGCAATTTTACGAACTAAATCTTTACACTCGACATTGTTTTGGTTATCATGAGCATCATCTTCTGAAGTGGAAGCCGCCAAAAAAGGTAGTACTTTAACTTCATCACTGCCACTTTTATTAGGATTTAATCTTCCTAAATCCCCACCAGTAATAACACCCTGAATGTAAGAAGGTGGGATATTAAGTGACATATTCCCATCATCAATACAACCCTGAATATAAGCAAGTGGGATACTGAATGATATATTTGCACCATCAATACAATACCTTCCCTGTTTCTCTTGTGCTACTTTACCTCTTCTTTCGCTAACCTCAGTCTTAATATCCTCAGTCTCATCATCATCTATAACTATAAGTTCTTTATCGTTAATATCATCTCTTCCTTTTCTTTGTTGTGTTATAGTACTAACTCCTCCTCCTCTTCCATGTCTTTGTTGTTCTATCTTAACATCCTCAGTCTCATCATTTATAATTATAATTTCTTCATCGTTGTTAGTATCATCTCTTCCTTTTCCTTGTTGTGTTATAGTACTAGTACTAACTCTTTCTCTTTCATGTCTTTGTTGTTCCCTCTTAATAACATTACTAATAGCAGACAATGAAATGTTAAATGACAACACATTTCTATCACTAATACAATCAGTCTTAATATCCTCATTCTCATCATCTATAAGTATACATTTTTTATCGTTAATATCATCATCTCTTCCATTTCTTTGTTGCACTATAGTACCTACCTTAGCACTATCATGAACCCATTCTTTTATTTCTTCATCTAGCAAATTAAAATTAAATGTCCTACTATTAAAATAATCACAAAGATATTCTCTTATTTCTTTATTTAGCCAATCAAGTATAGGTTCTTCATCGTTAGTATCATCTCTTACATTTCTTTGTTGTGCTATAGTACTTACCTTACCACTACAACAACCATAAAGACGTTTTTTTACTTCTTTATTTAGCAAATTAAATATCTTTGTTACAATTTTATAATATTCATCACGATTTTTCCGATCGTTATGCTCACACTCGAAAACATGACTTAATATTGCACACAAATGTTGACCAGAACTTGAATTAAGGTCAAGATTACGAATAATTGTAAGCATTTTTTCTACAATCTCAACACTTGGAATATCAATAGCATACAATAGAGCTAATTCCACATATTTGAACCTGTAATCAAGCTCGAAGCCTTTCTCTTCAAAATCGCTAAGAATTTGTAATACATAATCAGAAGAAAATCTTGATTGTTTTTGTTGTTTTTTCAGATTTTCAGCAACTCTTACCATAAACATAGCACAATAATTGTATTGATCATGACTCCCTTTTTGTATTTTAGATACTTCAAGATCATCCTTCTTACTATAAGAATTTCTATTATGAATTTTTAATACCTCTTCGTAAAAATTATCCAATCTTTCACTTTTTTCCTTTTTAAATTTTTCATAACCAATTTCTTCTCTAGATCCAGGTATGGCCGAATTCATACTTTAACTCCGTTATTTAATTAATATATCCAGTATTACAATATAAATATTTATTATTCAAGCATAATTCCTATACTCAATTTCATTGTCTTTCCGTACTTAAATTGACAACTCTCATCAATCTTACCAATCATTACACTAAGAGTTAAAGTTTCAGTTTTTATGTAACTTTCCCATTCTATAATAGCTCTCTTGTACTCACTATCCTCAGTCTGCAGAACTAAATGTATCTTATCTGTAATATTAACACATGCTTCCTTACGTGCCTGTTGAATTAACCTAACAATATCACGTGCAGCTCCTTCAACTGCTAATTCTTCACTTATATTCGTATCCAATAAAACAACAGCAGCATTACTACTTAAAGTTCGTACGTTATCCTTATCTGACTGCAACAATAACTGAAATTCCTCTACATAAAGTACAAACCTACCAACATTTAAAGTACCATCACTATTACATTTCCAACTCTCTTGGCCTACAAGGTGTATTATTTCTTTGATATTAACAGGCAGTCTTTTGCCCAAAATCGGAAAATTAATTTTCAACTTGAATTTAGCAACTTCTGTAATATTATCTTTGAAAATAATTTCTTTTACATTTACTTCATCTCGAATTAAATCAAGATTTATGTCATCTTCATCACTATTAGCTCTTTCTCCATAAATAATAATTTTTTGCAATGGTTGTCTTACTCTTATATTTTTTTTACTACGTATAGCAAGAGCAGCATTGCAGATATCACGTACTCTATCCATACTTTTAATTAAGCTATCATCATATTTTTGGATTTTAGGAAAATCTTGTAGATGAACTGAATCTTTATTACCTATACCAAGCCATATCTTTTCCACCAACATAGGTAGCAAAGGTGCCACTGCTCTGCAAATTAAATTAAAAATAGAATATAAAGTATTATAGGCTGATTGCCTATCACTACTTATTCCAAGTTGCCAAAATCTATCTCGGCTACGCCTTATGTACCAATTATTAAGAACATCAAAAAAATCGACAATGCTCTTACATGCACAAACTGTATCATAACTATCATATGCCTTCTTCATAGCAGTAATACTTTTATAACATTTCGCAATTATATATTGATCAAGCACATTTTTTGATAAGACATTATAGCTTGCTCTAATGCAATCCGCATTAGCATAAAGTGTAAAAAAATGATACGCATTCCATATCGGTTTTATTACCAACCGTAGACTGTCGCGTACCATATCACCTTCTTTATCCAACAGCAAATCACCACCATGTACAACTGGGCTTGCAAGCATAAAAAAGCGCAATGCATCAGAACCATACTTATTAAAGAGTTTAATAGGGTTAGCATAGTTATTTAGACGCTTAGATAATTTTTGTCCCTTAGTATCCAACACAACACCATGGCAAACACAATTTTTGAACGGAAGACAATCGAACAATGCAGTTGATAATACAATCAAAGTATAAAACCAACCACGTGTTTGCGAAATATATTCAGTAATAAAATCAGAAGGAAAATTCTTTTCAAACCATTCCTTATTCGCAAACGGATAGTGCACCTGTGCATATGGCATTGACCCTGATTCAAACCAGCAATCTAATACATCTTCAACCCTTCTCATCATTGATTTTTTACTTGGATCATCGGGATTTGCCCGTACTAAACTATCAATAAAAGGTCTGTGCAAATCTTTAATTTCAACACCAAAATCTCTTTCTAATTCATCTATAGAACCATAAACATCAATACGAGGGTATTTAGGGTTATCAGATTTCCATACAGGTACGGGAGTTCCCCAAAATCTATTTCTAGATATTGACCAATCCCTAGCACCCTCTAACCATTTACCAAATTGCCCCTCACGTATATGTTGTGGAATCCAATTGATCCCCTGGTTAAGCTGTACCATACGCTTCTTAAATTTCGTTACTTCCACATACCAAGAAGAAACTGCCTTATAAATTAGTGGTGTATCCGTACGCCAACAATGAGGATAATTATGTATATATTGCTCAGTTTTTACCCATACACCCTGTAATTTTAAATATTTTATTACTTCATCATTTGCTGAAAAAACTTGCATCCCTGCAAACATAGGCACTTCAGGAGTAAACTTTCCACTATTATCTACAGGACAGACAACTTGAATATTATACTTTTTACACAGCTCAAAATCATCCTCTCCAAAGCCTGGTGCAACATGCACAATCCCCGTACCATCACCTTCAACAACAAAATCTGCTTGTAAAAGCTTAAACGAATTTTTATTGTCAGCAAAGTAAGGAAAAAGTGGTTTATAAGTAAGCCCAACTAAATCTTCAGAAGAGACTGACAGAATCTCCTCACCTTTATAGATAAACTCTAAATAGCTAAGAGCTGCAATATAACACTCATCAGCCAAAATTACAGCACCATATTTTACATCATTACCAACAGCTAAAGCTAAATTACTTGGCAAAGTCCAAGGTGTTGTTGTCCAAACCAAAATTTGACATCTCTTTGTTACAAATTGTCTAAGAATATCAAGTAGCTCGAACTTTACTGTCACAGCTTTACTTGTTTTTTTACGATAAGAGTTATCCATTTTCGTTTCAAAATTAGAAAGTGGTGTCTCACATGCCCAACTATAAGGCATCACCCGTATTGATTCATAAATTAAACCCTTATCGTAAAGCTGCTTAAATGCCCATATAACTGACTCCATAAACGATTTATCCATAGTCTTATAATCGTTTTTAAAATCAACCCATCTAGCCTGCCGAGTTACATAGCTTTCCCATTCATTAGTAAATTCCATGACAGAATTACGGCAAATATTATTGAACTTTTCTATACCAAATTTCTCAATAGCGGCTCTGCCAGAAATTCCTAATTTCTTTTCAGCTCCCATTTCAGCAGGCAAACCATGACAATCCCAACCAAATCTTCTATCAACTCTTTTTCCCAACATGGTATGATAACGTGCAAAAACATCCTTAATAAAACCAGTTAAAAGATGGCCATAATGAGGCAATCCATTAGCAAATGGTGGACCATCATAAAACACAAAATCATTATCATTTTTACTATCAACAGAACTTCGAAAAGTACCATTTTGCTGCCAAAAGTCCAGTATTTCCTCTTCCAATTGAACAACATTTATTTCATTTGTAGTTTTTGGGTAATATCCACTATTCATAGCTTAATATTAAGGTTAGACAGCAAAATTTGCAAATTTTGCTCAAGTATTGTTTATGCTTATCATAAAAAAAATGTAAAAAGGCTATTTATTTCCGTGCTACAAAATAGTATATTGCATGCATATATTAATTATAGAAACTAAAATGTTATCATATCAGCAGCAATTTTGCCAATCAGTTAAAAACGGCAATATAGAATCGTTCAGAGAATTACTTACACACAATAGAAGTAATAAAAATCTGTTGTGTTTCTGCCTTAAGGAAGCTGTTAATTATGGACATAAAGAAATTGCCAATGAAATTTTTCAGGTAATAAGAACAGATAGTTTAACTCATCTTATCTTTCAGTCTTTTAATAGAATCATTGATGCAATAGATTTTTTAGAAAAGCTTAAAGCCAGAGAAGAAGATTTTGTCGATATAATAAGAGGAATTGTTAATTCCACAGTCAACATAAAAGGTCTTAACTATCGAAATTATTATACTAATTGCGAACCAATATTAAATGTTGCTATATCAGGAATCCGCCATAATGGCGAAGTTGGTTACATAGAAGGAGCTGAAATGCTCATAAAAAATGGGTGTAATTTAAAGCAGACTGGGAGCAATTATGATACTGCTTTACACTGGGCAGTAAGAGTAAATAATACAAAAGGGGTAAAATTACTAATTGAATCTGGATGTGAAATAAATACGAAGAATAATACTGGTAACACTCCTTTGCACACTGCAATAGCATGTAAAGAAAATAATATAGATGTAGTAAAATTATTAATTGAATCTGGATGTACAATAAATGCGCAGAATAATATTGGTGACACTCCTTTACATATTGCAATAGAATATGAAAGAAGTGAAATATTTGATGAGTTACTCGAAAAACAAAATATAAATTGTAAAATTAGCAATTATTTTAACATAACACCAATAACTTTAGCATCAAAACATGGAAACGTGCATATGATGCAAGCACTATATCGAAAAGGCTGCAATCCCAACCAGCAACTTAGTATACTGAATGCTCAAGGTGAAACCTTAACAACAACAAGTGCTGCCGAAACAGCACAATTACATGTAGATCAAAATGTACGCTTAGCGTTTTGTAATAGCGATGATGAAAAGAAAAGTCATCTTATGATAGAGGAATGTATGTTTGAACAAGAACGTTTAAAGTGTGTTCACAAAATTAGTCAAGAAGTTGAAAAGGTACAATCATCGTTAGACCATATTCGTGCTAATGGCGTAAATCATCAAGCATCTCATTTGGTGGAAGAAGCTCTTAGAAGAAACCTTACACCTCTGCTACAACAAAACACAATGTACAACAATCCTCACAATACGTCATCACCACAACATTATAACACTGATAACGGAGTAAAGGCAGAGGCACAACTTCCAAATCAGCAACCAAGATATTCTATGCAGCATGTAAATATAGAGCGAAATCATTATGGAAGTCATAATGCAGAACATAATCTACCTTCCTTTTAATCTTTTAGTAATTATAATCATTCTTCAGTGATAATTTGTATAAGAAAAATTACAAATTCTATCAAGCAAATGATGATATCATATATATATTGTTGAGATGATATTTCATTTATGGTAAAGTTGATTATTAAAGTGTTTTCAACAGAAGCATTATGGAAGCAGTAAAAAACAAAGTTATTTTTGATAAAAGCATTATAGAAGCAGCAATAAATGAAAATAGCAGTCAAGAGTTTAAGGATGCGTTAGAACGAGCAAATAAGACATATTATCTTAAAAATATGCCTTCTTTAGCAATATCACATGAGTTGAAATATGCAATATCTGCTGGAAATACTCATTTAGCTATAGAAATTAGCGAATCAAACTTAATCAATCAACAAAAATATTATAGAGGCCCAATGTTTGCTGCTATCCGGACGGTCAATGTAGAAGTTATGAATTTAATAATGGAGAAATCACCCGACACTCATTTAATACCTTCTGCATTACCTGATCGCCGTCACACTAAGTATTGTGCCAAGCTTATTGAGATAATCAATCAAGATAAAAACAGATGTCAAAAATTAATAGATGATATCGTTGCTAATCCTTATACTTTAGATAGTGAGTTCAAAGAGAAGCATGATATCCTGCCATTACTTATAGATTATAGTTACTACAAAGAGGCAGAAATACTAATAAATTGGGGATGTAGTATTGCTGATGTAGAAAAATTGGGATGTAGTATTGCTGATGCAGAAAAAACCTTTTTTAAAGGCGCTCAATGTTGTTATCCTAAGAGGTATAACCCCTTATATCTGACAATGACAAAAAAAGATTGCCCTGCCGAGTTAGTATTGTTAATACTTGAGAAAGTTTTTATCAATGAAAGATACGACCTAACCAATATAGAAAGCCATATTACTATTTTGCACCTTGCAATCGAAGAAAACAATGAAGCTGTTTTTAACGAATTACTTAAGAAAGAATACACGAAGACACTGCTTGATTTTGGAGCTCCAACACCAATAACATTAGCAACTAAGCTCCAGAGGCCAAATATGATGAGAAGACTATGGGAAAAAGGTGCTAATATAAACAAAGGTCAACCTAATGCATTCGATTTGTCACAGAAGAGCAAAAATCTAGATGTACAAATGGCATTTCTATCCGAAAAAGGACAAGAAGCATTCATTCAAAAAATAAGTTCTCAACAAGTAGCTGAAGAATTAAAAAAAGGGTTTGAATCCCAAGAAAAGGCAACTAAAGCTCTGAAAGAAAGTTTAGATAAACTAATTGAAACAGTACAAAATTTACCTAGCAGAAAGTCTCCTTCTGAAGGAGAATTAGATTCTCGGCCAAATTATTCCTTAAAAGATGTTCAAACAAACACGGAGCACGAAAATCATTTAGAGTAAACGTAAAATGGCCGCCATTATTATATTACTAAAGTGTAAATTTTTATCTAACTTGTAATCTTTATGGTAGTTTTGCTTATCATGCAATTAATAATTTGAAGAGAAAAAATTGCAAATTTTGCTTAATACTGCTACGTTAACCGATTATGGTGAAAATGTTAAAAAAGCTATTTACTTTCATACTGCCAAATTCTATTCTACATACAGAATAATAATGTGTGAAAATTGAAATACCAGATAGATTAAGTGAACTAATCAAAAAAGGCAATACAAAAATGGTCAAAAAAAATTCTTGACAAAGACGCTAATTAATCATTTTTCTGAGGAGGAATTGTTTCAATACATTAAACAGGCTATTGACACTGGAAATGTAGATATTGCTAATGCAATCTTTAAGAAAGTAATGAAATACACAATTCTAACTTCTTACTCTTTATCTAAAATCTATCCAGAAGATATGATAGCTTTTTGTGAGAAACTTAAAGCTAGAGAAAAAGGATTATCGCAATATAATAAAATCACTTGCTAATTTATACAGCAGTTATTTGATTACATATCAAGGATATCAAACTACTAATGAGCCAATGTTAAATATTGCTGTATCACTCAACATTATATAATAACAGAATTGGTTGCATAGAAGTAACTACAATGCTTATAAGAAAATGGGAGCAATGCAGATCAGAGTGGAGGAAGTGGTGATACTGCTCTACACTGGACAACAAGAGTAGGCAATGTAGAAGAAGCAAAATTACTCATCGAATCTGAATGTGAAATAAATGTAAAAAATAAGAATAATTATGTTCCTTTACACGTTGCAATAGAATATGATAGAAAGGAAATATTTGATGAGTTGCTCAAGCAAGAAAAGATAAATCACAGTATTTAAAATCGTAAAAACATGGCAAAGTGCATATGATGCAAGCACTGTATAGAAAAGCTGTAATCCAAATCAGTTAATTAATATAGAGGCAGATGGTACAAATGGCCATATTGAAACAAGTGCTACCAACATGGCACAAGCAAATGTAGATCAAAATGTATGCTTAGCGTTTTATAACAATGATGTAAAG
This sequence comes from Anaplasmataceae bacterium, assembly GCA_965207045.1. Taxonomy (GTDB): domain Bacteria; phylum Pseudomonadota; class Alphaproteobacteria; order Rickettsiales; family Anaplasmataceae. Next base: position 597,030 of record OZ242261.1, read on the forward strand.
AGCCCTCTTATTATGCAAGAAAAAAATGAGCTTGAGCAAAAAAAGTCAGAGTTAGCCAAAAACATTAGGCAAGAAGTGGAGAAGATAAAATCAGAGTTGAGCAAGGTTTGTAAAAATGTTAGAACTTTGCAAAGTATTTCTGTTGGTAGCAGTGTTAATATTAGTATGCTTCTTAGCAATCTTATAGCAGGCTAATACGCCACATAGCCCTGCAGAAACAGAAAAGCTACAAGCTTGTGATTTTTTCCCGAATCAACCTCAACCAAGTTTTCATCCGTATGATACAAGACACGAATCTTACAACTCAAATCCACATAGCTTGTAGCCCTTGGTTGTTTGGCATTCCTTATACTTCAAGTACTAATTTGAGGAAAAAGGTTGTAGATTTTGCTTAAAAAGCTCTTATATCTGCTTTAACAAAGCTAACAACATCAAATTTTAATATAAGACATTAATACTGCTTTTTATCTATTATTGATTATAATATATTTGCGCCAACCATAAAAAGAAATTAATGTTAAGCACAATATTGCATACAATAGCAGGTTCCTTATTTGTAAAGTTTACAAGTATGTCCGCAGGATAGTTTGAAGCAGGCAATAGAGGACAAAAGTTTTATAAATTAAGAAAATTTTGTCTTATGAAGAGGGGGTTTTCATGCATGTTTTACTAATTACCATGGAAAATACAACAATACTGATAATTTGTTTGAATTTGCTGTTAAATCAGCTAATTTAGAAGTTATTGAATACTTACAATACAACAGTTGTAGCATTCTTTATGATAATGCTTTTAACAACAGAAGAAGATAATGATACAGCAAATTCTTTAAAGAAATTAATAAACAAAATCACATATTCATCAAACAATGTTTTCTTACAGATGACACTCTGAAAAATTACTTATGGTGAAAAAAGAAAAGAATCTGACAGTAATACTTTTTTGTACCTCGTAACAAAAAGAAATGACGTAGAAACTTTAAAAATACTGATCAAATAGTGGACTTGATATTAATGCACAGAGCAGTGTCTCGGTGAAACTCCTTTGCATATAGGAGCGCATTTTAAAAAAGTAATCAAGCTTGTAAAGCTTTCATTGATAACAGCAAAATATCTAATATTAATGTTCTAGATATTTATGATGAAACAAGCACTAGCTAAAGCTGTTAACTGTAAAAAAAATATATATATAGCAGGAATAGAATACTGTGTAAAAACGGAGCTTAACCTAACAAAAGAGTGTATAATTTAGCAATAGAAAGTAGAAATAAGGACCTAATTAATGCTACTTCTGACAGGAAATCAAAAGAAATACTTAAAAAACATAATTTCACAAAAATTGAAGAGCTAACAAATAAGGTTGAAAGTCCTTACTCTGAAAAAATTCGGACATAAATCTACAAAGAAAAGTCGAAGAACTATAAAGAAGAATAGCACCAACTCTCCTTATTCTGGTTCAATCAGCACTTCTGCTATTAAATGCGTCGTGAATAACTAACACACACATAATAAGTCACCAAACCTCTAAGCTTTATTAATAGAAGCCGACAGTTAATTATATTCATTGATCATTATTTAATTGATATCAATTATAGCAATATAACTACATAGATGACTCTTTACAAAATAATCTTGAAATAGCAATAAAAGCTAACAATAATGTAACCATCAAAATACTATTTAATAACACATTTGAAAAGAGTAAAAAAAGCAAAGGCAGCCCTAGAATATCTAACCAACTGTACTTGATGAACGAAAACTAGAAATTGCAGCACTATTTATCAACACATGAACAACTTCGGATAACTGTTTAGGAAAAATCAAACAAATTAGATATTAGAATCTATTCGCTAAGTTGTAAAAGTAAATTATACAACAACAGAAGAGCACATTATCAAAAAAAAATACAAAATTAATAAGGCAATAGGGTATTCAATTGAAAAAAATTTTTACATCCTGCAGCACGACATGGACATATAGAAATTGTACAAATATTAATTGGTAAATAGAGAGATATGATATAAGTCTACTAATGGTTTAGAATGAGATAGAATTACATATTACAACATTGAAAACAATAACAATCTTTTTGGTTTTTTACTTAAATATAAAGATTTACTCATGATGAGCCATGTTATTGCAACATAACCCCCAACAAATTTCTGCAGCAAAAAACGGTAATAAAAACATGATAAACAAGTTAATAGAAAGAAAAGCCAGCTTAATACATACCACTTCTAATGAAAATCTAAAGAAGGCAGCACAATTGACACTAAAAAGCAAAAATCCAGAACTTATAGAGACTCTTCTTAAAGAAATTAGAACTAATTGTTTCGACGGAGATTCTGCTATAAAACGCATACAAGACCTTGAAAAGGAATTAAAAATTCCTACAAATTGCTTACTTGACTGTCAAGGAAATTTGAAAAAGTTAATAAATAAATTATATGAATATGAGAAAATTATTTCAAAACCACAACAGTAAGTAGCACAACTTTAGGGTAAGCAATTACAACAATTGGAGTCGTGATTTACACAAATATCAATCCAAGATTACTTTCCAAAAAGAAAAAAGCAAAATTATAAGATTATTAACAGTTACACCATCAGTAATTTACATATAAGAGAAGAATATATAGAGAACGGAGATTTATTAGTGACACCATTTCAGACAGTGTATGATGCATCAGTAAATTTGCTGCATGAAGGAAAAGCAGAACTTGCCTAAATCTCACCATGTGTTAAGATTTCCTGAAATGGTTAATCAAGGGATAGAAATGCAAAATATTAGCAATTTAGTATGTGAAAAAGCAAGGGATTTTCACGCAAAGACAGTTTTGAGTGATAATAGTATAAGTGACAATTTTAGTTTACAGGATTACGTAAAGAACAAGTATTGCGTACTTTTTTTCTATCCACTTGACTTTACTTTCGTTTGCCCAACTGAAATAATAGCTTTTAGTAACAGAGTAGAGCAATTTAGAGAATTAAATACAGAAATAATAGGAGTAAGCGTAGATTCGCATTTTGCACACTTTGCGTGGCGTAATACCCCTCGTGAAAAAGGCGGTATAGGAAGTATCAATTTTCCATTGGTATCAGATGTATCAAAATCTATTTCTCAAGATTATGGTGTACTACTAGATAATTCGGTAGCTTTAAGAGCTACTTTTGTTATTGATAAAAATTTCATTATTAGGCATCAATCGGTCAATGACATACCTTTGGGACGCAACGTTGACGAGATTGTCAGAACAGTTAAAGCATTACAACACACTGAAAAATATGGAGAAGTTTGTCCTGCAGGATGGGATAAGGGAGATAGTGGAATGAAACCTACTCAAGAAGGAATAGCAAAGCTTTTGGCAGAAAAAGCTGATTCTCTATAAAAGTTAAAATGGTTCACCACTATACAAAAAGTTTGATAATAGGTTCTGGTCCTGCTGGTTACACTGCAGCTATATATGCTGCTAGAGCTAATATAGAACCAATTTTAGTTCAAGGTAATGCAATTGGAGGACAATTAGCAATAACAACAGATGTCGAAAATTATCCTGGGTTTGCTAAAGCTATACAAGGCCCAGCTCTCATGGAAGAGATGTCTAAACAGGCAGAAAATGTCGGTACTAAAATAATTTTTGACCACATATCATCTGTAAAATCTAAAAATAGACCATTTGAACTTATTGGTGAATCAGGAGATATTTATAAGGCAGAAACAGTTGTTATTGCAACCGGAGCAGAAGCAAAATGGCTTGATATTGAAAGTGAGAGTAAATTTAAGGGTTACGGTGTTTCTGGATGCGCAACATGCGATGGATTTTTTTTTAAGAATCAAAAAGTTTTAGTTATTGGTGGTGGAAATACTGCTGTAGAAGAGGCGCTATACTTAACTAATCACGCTTTAAAAGTTACTTTAGTTCATCGTAGAAATCAGTTGCGTGCAGAGAAAATTCTACAAGATAGATTATTTAACAATCCTAAAATTGAAATAATATGGGATCACACACTTTTTGAAGTAGTCGGACAAGAAAACCCAAAAAAAGTCACTGGCGCCATTTTGAAATCTACACAAAATAGTAATTTGCAAAATATTGATGTAAATGGAATTTTTATAGCAATTGGGCACAAACCAAACACAGAAATATTTAGAGATTTTATTGATATAGACGACGATGGTTATATCATTACTAAACTAGATAGTACTGCAACCAATGTACCTGGTGTTTACGCAGCAGGCGATGTACAAGATAAAATATACCGTCAAGCAGTAACCGCAGCAGGAACAGGTTGTATGGCGGCATTAGAATCGCATAAATTCTTGAATGAGTAAGATTCGTGAAGTAAAATGTGATCTGCGTAGCCTAAAAAAGTTAGCAATTAGTTTTGCTGAAGACATTGAGGGCAACGCTGTTTTTGCTCTATATGGTAATCTGGGATCTGGTAAAACAGCTTTTGCAAAGTTCTTTATCAGGTATTTTTTAAATACAGAGGTTACAAGCCCAACTTTCAACCTGGTAAATCTTTATAAAACTGAAAAATTCACAATATGGCACTTTGACTTATATAGATTAAATAACGTAGATGAAGTTTATAATTTGGGAATAGAAGATGCTTTTAATTATGGCTTGGTAGTAATTGAATGGCCTGAGATCATAGAAAATATTTTACCAAACAATACAACAAGAATCATGATTAGAAGCTGTGACCAAGAACTATCCAGAATCGTTACGATTCAATCTCCATAAGGTAATATACCATATAACCTAACCTTCTTCAGAATCTGCTTGGGCCTCCTCTTCTTCTTTTGCTGCAGCAGTTAAAGCATATACACATAACTCCTCAAACGAAACATTATTCTTTTCTGCAAGGTCACGCAGTTTCTCTAGACTGTCCATTACTTTTTGTGGAATTTTACCACCACGTTCCTTTGATAGCCAATTTGCTTGATTTTGTATAGGATGATTCTCTCTTTTTGGCCTTCCTATATATATAGTAAAAGGTGATGTCTGAGCACCAAACTGACATGGTACTGTAAATTTTTTCATTACTTACTCCTTTGTGATTGTTTTTCAATTTTTTCAAATCCAAGATATTTCTGAACTCCTTTTTTCTTTACTTTCGTTATTAGATGTTTCATTTCCGGAGTACGAACTCCTTCCTGAAACATTATTTTGGCTAATCTTAATGCCTCATTCAACGAAAATTTATCACCTCTTAGTAATGAAAGTAAAAACTGATATATTTTTTCATAGGTTATTCTACTAATCTTAGGTAAATTTTGCATGTAATTAGAAGCATCATCTTCATCACCTGTATCTTCAGTAATACTTGTATAAGAGGCACCCATAGGTTCATTTTCAATATGAACATTAGGAATAACATTCAATTTTTCCTCTTGTAATTTCAAATCTATCTTCTTTCTAGTAAAAATTTTCTTTTTATTCATACATACAATTAAAAAATTTTAATGTTATTTCATAAAAATTGATGAAGGATTAGCCTTTTACAACCATAATCCAGAATGTTATTATAATATAGACTTATACTAAAATTTTCTTATGAATTCATACAAAATAGATGCAGATTTACTAAAAAAATATATCTCAAGTATAGAGAGGGTAGAAGAAGAAAAAACACAAATAAGAGATGAAATAAAGGATATTTATGCAAAGGCAAAAGAACACGGAATAGATACAAAAGCACTGAAAGAAATAATAAAGCTACGCAAGATGGACAATGCCGAAATTATTGAACATGAAGCAATACTAGAAGCATATAAAGAAGCTTTGGGTATGATTGAAAAGTAGTTGGTTTACAATTTATAAAGATTTTCAACAAGAATACTTTCGCATTTTGCCCAATTATTGGTATAATTAATTTCGAGTATGTTATCGAATTATATATGCATCAACAAGTCGCCCTACAAGCTATAAAAAATGTAATCTCCTCCAAGAATTTATCTACGGTAGAGTCATTAATTAAGCAAGGATATACGTTAACTAATTTTATAAGAACTAGCACAGTAGATGATATAGAAAGATTTATTATTTTAGTTAACAAAAAAAATAATACTGTTATCAAAAATAACTTCTTAAAAAATCAGAACAAATATTACAGAGTTGATAAATCTCCCCCTTATCCAGGTGATTATCTAATGCATATGGCAGTAAGGAAGAAAAAGGATAGTATGTTAAAAATTCTTATAAAGTGGGGTTTTGACGTAAATATAAAAAATGATGACAAAAATGAATATGGTGAAAATAATCAATTGAAATCATCCCCCTTGCACGTTGCAGCAGAAACCGCTAATTACAATGCAGTTGCTCTCCTTTGTGATGCTGGTGCAGATATTAATGCTTTGGATACTAAAAAAATGACACCATTAGCATGTGCAACATTCAATGCGGAGAATAAAAAAATGATGGATAAACTTGTAAAAAAGGGTGCATCTAAATCTGTTGGTGGTGAACATAGTGCAGAAAAAATGGCACAGCATTATGGAATACAAGATCCAGAAGTAAAAAATTATTTTTCTACGAAAAATAGAACAAGCAATATCGGAATTGAAGAAAGAAGGACGTCACAACAACCATTGCCACAATTGCCCAATACAGAAATGCTAGAGGAAATTTCATTACCAAAAAAAAAGAAGGAAAGAGAAAAGCGATCTTGTTGTTCAATTCAGTAAAAATTTTGCTCTAACTCTTGTTCATTTTGGTTAATGTTTACAAGTAACTTTGTGTATAGGTAAGAATTAAGAAAAGGTAAAAAAAAGTTATTCCTTTACGTAAAACAAAAAGATTACCTTGTTTTTGTTTTGCTTGGGAAATGGGTAAGTAACCTACAAGGAAACTTGAAGAAAGTAAGTAAGTGGAACCCTTATAGCCCCTGCTAAGGTATCTAGTCACCTCTTGTTTATACCAAAGCATTCTAATCGATTACTTATTTGGAGTCATTCGCATTCTTCCAAAATTCTTTTTGTTCAATAAAATTAGTACCTATCAGCTGAGACATAATATACATGCGCTTGTTTAACATGTACAAGTAATTTGTAATTTAATGCATCAGCAAAAGTTACACAAAAGCCCGTCAACACAACTTTTGCACAAAATAAACAAGGTATTACATATGGCTTTTTCTTAGCAAAAATAAAAGTCTATAATAAAAGCAATAAGATAAAAATCATCAACTATTAAGTAATATCATTCTTAGCGGCACTCTTATATTTTTCGTTATGCTTGGCTAGTATGTTATTCGCTATAAAAGTGCCATTAATAAAATACCCCACCACCACCACTCCGCTATCCTCTCTAAAAAGATTTGGCAATACTTTCTTCATATAAAAAACCTTTATTATCTCCTTATCATCAGTCACAGCAAAACTTATTCCAGATTCGTTTCTAAAAATGCTACCAGGAACAACAACTCCTCCTAATCTCACAATTTTTTCTTGCTCCACGTCAGCAATTAACAGTTCACTTGGATAATAAAAAAAAGATATATTTTCTTGCAGACTAATGCTAATAAAAGCAATACCAGCAGAACACATGATCAATATAATAAGTAATAGTATTGACCTTTTATATTTTTTCTTCATATTTGGAATTATAAACAGAAACTACATAATCAACAAATGATCACACAAATCTTCTACATTACACAATTATGTGCATCTCTTTCTAAAGACAAAGAAGAAGATACAGAAATTTTAGTAGTAGTACAAACAACGTTCTCAACTATCTTTTCAGCTTCTTTCTTGTACACACCGAATAACAATTTATATATACTATCTCCTCCTTTGCTTACTAACAAAAGCGCCATTTTTCCGCATTTATTTTTTATATTGATATTTGCACCACTATCAACTAAATGTTTAGCAACTTCTAAATGATTACCTATTGCAGCATAGATTAAAGCTGTATTTCCTTCCTTATCCTGTTGATCAACACTTGCTCCAGCATCTATTAGAAATCTTACTATTTCTTCATCTCCACTCTTATCTGCAATAATAAGAGCTGTTTCTCCAGCTTGATTTTGCAAATTTACGTCTGCTCCACACTCCACAAGAATCTTCACTGCTTTATAAATTTTATTCCTTGCTGCATACATTAATGGAGTACACCTGTTATTATCATATATATTTACACTTGCACCTTTTACAATTACCTCATTTATCTGTTCTACAATTGCTTCATCATAAGTATTGTTTTTAACAATCCATATCAATTTTCTGCTATTAAATATAGATACAAGTATAAGTAATAAAGTATCTCCGGGATATTTTAGCTCTTGAATAAGATAATCGAATATACGAGAGGTTTTGATATCTTTATTATTGTCACTCATATAAATTAGATTGGGATCGACAGAAACCCCATTCTTTTTACACACACAAATATTTCTATCGACATCAACTTTAGATAAAGCAAGAGAAAATAAACTAGAAACACCTCCCTCAAAAAGAAATAGAGAAGCAGAGAGTAATCCATCAGCATGGTAGTTGCTTACCACACCACTGTCACTCCTTTTAAATTCAGTTAAAGAGTTCCATAGCTTATCAATACCTGGTAAATAATTCTCATACATTCTTAATACCTCACTTACTTCTTTCACCCCCTTGTTCTTCAAAATAGTAAATAAAATTAGTACCGAGATATCAGCAATAACCTGTTGTACATCAGGATTGGATTCCTCGTAACTTTTACGACAAGAAAGACATATAACCAAATTCTGTATATCATCAACACTTGTCCCCTTATCTATCAATTTTTTTACAATTTCTAAAGAACCTGTCCTAATTGCAACCATTAGTGCCGTCTCCTTAAAATTAGCCAGATCTCTACTTAATTTTTTCAATCTTTCATTTATATTAGCACTATAATACTTACAAATATTTTTACCTTCAATTACGTCCCCATCCATGGATTTTTTAGCACAAAAAGTAAGCTCTAAATCAATTTCTTGACGTCTTAGTAATACTTCAATAACATTTTCTCTTCCACCTTCAATCGCATATATCAAGGCTGTAGCACCAGAATTACTATTTCTTTCATTAACATCAATGCACGAACATTCAAGTAATAATCTAACTGACTTCTTCTTGTCCTACACTAGATGCCACCATCAAGATCGTTTGACCTTCCGGATATCTTGTATTGATTGTCTTAACTGTTGATCTTTTTAGTGATTCCTTAACTAGCTTAGAAATTGTCTTAATTATTGATTCTCTTTTTAATTCCTCAGCTAGCTTTAACTCATCATATTTGTACTTAATTGCATACATTAAAAATGTATAGCCTTTATTATCTTTAATATTAACATTAGTTCTTTTATCCTCAAGCAATGCTCCAATTACCCCAAAATAATTTTCCCGTATTGCCATCAATAATGCTGTGTTACCGTGAACATTTTTTTTATTAACATCAATACCTTGACGTTCCAGTAATAACCTAACTACTTCTTTTTGCTCTGTCATAACTGCATACATTAATGCCGTGTTACCACAACAATCTTTCTTATTGACCCTAATTCTTGAACATTTCAATAAAACTTCAACTACTTCCTTGTGTCTATATTCAACAGCCATCATTAATGCTGTCATACCACAATCATTTGGTACATTGACATCATCATCAATTTCTAAATTTTTCAATAAGATTTCAACTATCTCTTTTTTTCCATGGTGAGCAGCAACAAATAATGCTGTTTCACAAAATTTATTTTGTACATTAACACTTACATTGCTATGAATTGCCTGTAACACAACGTGTTTATTACCATCTTTAGCTTGCAATAGCCCTTTATCATCTATACTTAGCTTTATTCTTAATTTTTCTAGCTGAATCATACAATGAATACTTAGTTTCTCTAGCTGACTCACTAAATGTATTCTCAATTTCTCTAGCTGAATTCTCAATTACACTCTTAAACTGCCGTAACATGTTATAGAAACTCTATTTATTATACGTACACATCATTATATTTTAATAACTTACAATATTACAATATTTTATACTTAACTTATAATTGATTGTAATTTATCAAAAAAATTCTCTTACACTACAAAAAAAACATGATATTTGCATTTAACTTTTAGAAATTATAGAATTATCTATAGAGTCTAAAATAATATGTCAGAAAAAAAAGTTTTAAATTTTGGCCCACAACATCCTGCAGCACATGGTGTTCTAAGACTTGTTCTCGAAATAGATGGAGAAATTGTACAAAGAGCAGATCCACACATCGGCTTACTTCATCGTGGAACTGAGAAACTAATAGAACATAAAAACTATTTACAAGCTTTACCTTACTTTGACCGTCTTGACTACGTTTCACCCATGTGTCAAGAACATGCATACTCGCTTTGCGTAGAAAAATTGTTGGACTGTGAGGTACCAATCAGAGCACAATATTTACGTGTTATGTTTTGCGAAATAACCCGAATTTTAAATCATATACTCAATATTACAACTCAAGCACTAGATGTTGGTGCTATGACCCCTCTGTTTTGGTTATTCGAAGAACGAGAAAAAATGCTAGAATTTTATGAAAGGGCTTCTGGTGCGCGCTTTCACGCAGCTTATATTAGGCCTGGTGGAGTTGCAAAAGATATACCGGATGGACTTACAGAAGATATTATATCATTCATAGATCAACTTCCCAGCAAAATTGATGACATGGAAGGTATGCTAACTGAGAATCGTATTTTTAAACAAAGGTCAGTTGATATTGGTGTAGCTACAAAAGAAGAGGCTATAGAATGGGGATTTTCAGGACCAGTATTAAGGGCATCTGGTGTTGAGTGGGATTTGCGCAAATCACAACCATATGATGTGTATGATAAAATGGACTTCAAAATACCTGTCGGCAACAATGGTGACTGTTACGACCGCTACCTAGTAAGAGTTGCAGAAATGCGCCAATCAATCAAAATTATAAAGCAATGCATTGACAATTTACCAAAAGGAGAAATAAAAAATACTGATCACAAGATCTCACCACCTACACGAGAAGAAATGAAGAATTCAATGGAAGCACTAATTCACCATTTCAAATTATATTCTGAAGGCTATCATGTACCTGCTGGCGAACATTATTTTCCTGTCGAAGCACCTAAAGGTGAATTTGGTGTTTATATAGTTGCAGATGGAACAAATCGCCCGTATAGATGTAGAATTAGAGCTCCAGGTTTTCCTCATTTGCAAGCACTTGACCACCTATCAAAAGGTCATATGTTGGCTGATGTACCCTCAATTCTTGGTTCACTCGATATAGTTTTTGGTGAAGTAGACCGATAATGATTGATAAAAAAATATATGTCTGTCAAAAATGTGGATATCAATTCAGCAAATGGTCTGGTAAATGTAGCTCATGTGATTCCTGGAATTCCATTTCTGAAGAAACAGTACAAAAAGGAACAAAAGGTAAAAAAATTTCTCCTTTATCTTTAAACCATGAGAATTCTTTAACACCTATTAGATTATCAATTAATATAGAAGAAGTTGATAGAGTCTTAGGTGGCGGACTTGTTAAAGGCTCTATAATTTTGCTTGGCGGTGACCCTGGAATTGGTAAATCAACGCTGGTATTACAGTTAGCAAACTCTTTGGCTGAAAAATGTTTGTACATATCTGGAGAAGAATCATTTGAGCAAATACGCCTACGTGCCAATCGCTTAGAAATAAAATCTCAAGAATTAGGCATAATAATTGCAACCAATCTTGAGGATATTGAAGCAAGTATAAGAGGAAATAAAAACGTAAAGCTAGTGATAATTGACTCAATACAAACTATATATAGTACAGAAGTACCCTCATCTCCAGGTACAGTAACACAATTGCGATTCTGTGCACATAAACTGATTGAGTTAGTAAAAAAAAGCAACATTGCCTGTATCTTTGTTGGTCATGTCACAAAAGATGGACAAATTGCTGGCCCAAAAACTTTAGAACATATGGTTGATACAGTTCTTTACTTTGAAGGCGAATCAACTCACCAATTCCGGATACTACGCTCAATTAAAAATAGATTTGGATCAGCAAATGAGATTGGTGTTTTCACAATGTTAGAGACTGGTTTACAAGAAGTAAAAAATCCTTCATTTATTGAAGATTATGATGAAAAAATCAGTGGTACGACAATATTTGCAGGAATAGAAGGCACAAGACCAATTTTAGTTGAAGTACAAGCTTTAGTAGCTAAAACAAATATGGTCACTCCAAGAAGAACTGTTGTAGGTTGGGATGCAAATCGCTTAGCTATGATTATTGCTATATTAAATAGCCGTTATGGCCTTTTCATAGGTGATAAAGAGATATATCTAAATATTGCTGGCGGTATAAAAATACAAGAGCCAGCAGCTGACTTAGCAGTAATAGTGGCAATCATTTCAGCTACACTTAACATTCCAGCACCAAAGAAAACAGTAATTTTTGGTGAAGTAGCACTATCTGGAACAGTGCGCAATGTCTCCTATGCTGAAGTAAGAATAAAAGAAAGTCTTAAAATGAACTTTGAAAAGTTCATTTCACCACTTACAGAAAAGAGCAATCAACATGGAAAAAACAATAATGTAACAATAAAACATGTAAAGGACTTAAAAAAACTGTTTACATGATTCTTATGTTGTACTCATTATTTACCTAATCAACAAACTCTTTTTATTTCTTACCTACATAAACAAACCTCTTCGTTATTTAACATAAAAAAATTAAAATCATGAATATTAAATTCAGTTGATGGCTTACTTGTTGAAGTAACTTGTTTAGATTGTAACTTAGCCACTTCTTTTTCCTGCTGCAAATCAACATACTTCTCTTCTACAACAAACTCTTTTAATTTTAGATTTTTATTACTTTCCTCCATTATATGGAATAATATACTATTCTCTAATTGCAACATGAATTGACGTTTAACATAAGGAACTGATAATTCTTGCTTGTCTTTTTCATGCTGAAGTTTTAGATTTAATATTCCATTTTTCAAATTACTCACTTTCTTTTGCAATCTATTGTACTCAACGCATACTGCAATTCCATCTTCCTTCTGTAAGCTCTCAAATAAGATCCTAAAACGGTAATAATCCTTCCTTTGCAATGGTTTTGTGTATTCATCATTTATTTTTGACAACTTAATTTTGCTATTGCTCTTAATACTTGTTGGATTTTGTCTAATGTGCATTTGGCATACTTCCTCAGGAAATTGCTTCTGTTTTGCTCCATGTCCCAAACATAATTCTTTCTTTACCTTTACAAAATCAAAAAACCCTTTCTTATGTTCAAACAATTTCTGCTCTAAATCATCCTCTCCACATTTCTTTAGTCTATCTCGCAAACTTTTATTCTTCAACATTAATTCATTAACTTTTCTATTTAAATCATATTGCAAATAACCTATCTCACGAATAAAGCAAGATTCTAGATTACGATAACTATATAACAAATTAATCGATTCATCTCTTAAATAATCTAATGAAAAGAACTCACCACCTTCAATAAAACTTTCTTTCAATATTTCAAAAACTTCTGTTCTCTCGATCTTTGCAAGCCATTCATAATCTACCAATTCAACATCCTCTATTTTTCTTTTTGCTGCCTTCATATGTACCTAGATTAAAACTAGTATATATTATAATACATAATTAAATACAATTATAATGTCATCTTATTTGAGCGCAATAAAGAAATTTTCGTATTTAAAAAGTAGATTTCAAATGAACTATAAAAAAACCACTTCACACTATAAAGATAGATAATAACACAACAACCAGATATTATAAATGACTTAAAAGAGCTGTTGCAATTCTCATGATTATCCATTTTGTAGTCAACATTTTACCTTCAGAAGATTATCATGAGAATTTTCGTTAGAAATAAAATGCTTCTGCTTCCCACTAAGTCCTTTTTTTCTTTACTGACGCACATTAAATTCTTCCCTCAGGAGCAGATAAAATTAAGCTTTTCTGATTTTGTTGCAATATCATTAACTCTGATTGAGGGCATAGGTTCTTTTTCACGAACGTCAGTAAAGGACTTTTCCCTTCTAAAGTATTACAACCTATAAATAAGATTAGAAGGATTACCCTTAAACTCTTCTGCTTTTATTGCAATATCATTAACTCTGGTTGAGGGTATAGGCTTTTCTTCACAAACTTCAGCAATAGAACTTTTCCGTCCTAATTGAGGAAAATGATAAACCCGATATACAATATCAGGATGATTGGACTCCTCCTCGTAACAAGAAACATAATCAACAGGTCGATTACCACTTTCTGCTCTTTGTACACTTTCTAACTCTCTATTCTTGCTTGTATCATTATTATTAACTGTCACCGCTGCCGCCAACCCATTAGACTGCCTACTATCACCTTTAGAAAAAACAAGCCCTCTTCCTCTTTTTTCTACCTCTTGTTGCTCTTCATTACTCTTATGAGGAATGTTAGCAACAGTCTCTTGCTTCTTTTCCTTGTCTTTATACTTCTTAGACTTTTTATGTTCTTTATACTTCTTAGACTTTTTATGTTTTTTATGTTTTTTACTAACGACTTCTTCAATCTCATAACCATCAGATTTTTTTCTTTTTTTATTCTTAATATTGTCTAACTGATCCTCTAAACGATTTTCACTTTCGATTTTATCCTTTTGAATTTTTTCATATTTAATTTTCATTTCTTCCAATTCTGTTTTCAATTTCTCTTCATAATATTTCTTAGTAAATTCTTGCACTGTTTCCAATATCACACTTTTTGCTTGTTCAAATTCTCTTTTTTTACAGCAAAATGCATTTCTTATTTGCTCAAATTCCTCTTCCAAGTTAGATAACCTCTGAGAATTTGAACTTAATTCCTGACAATTTTTCCAATTGACAGCATTGATATAACAGATAGACTGCTGAAAATCTCTAGCAATAGATCTTAATTGTTCATTTTCGACTTCCAATTTTTTATCTTTTATTAAAACGCTATAAAACAAATTTCTGATATTTAGTTCATCTTCTGGTATCATTACCTTAATCTTTTCCAACAAGTCCTTGTCATGAACATCAGACTTTAGTAATAGTTTCTCAACCTTTTCCAATAAGTTTTGATCACGAATACTAAATTCTAGCAATAATCTTTTAATCTTCTCCAATAAGTTTTGATTATTAATACCAAATTCTGCTAATAGTTCTTCAACCTTTTTAAATTCTGATAAGTTCTGACTATTAATACTAGATCTAAATTGAAACCCGTCCTCACTAGTACTGGTCACTTGATTACTTTCCATAACAATTTTTTATTTAAAAAATAACATATAATGTATATCATTACATGAATAAACACAACTAAAATTTTTCCATTCTGACGTCACTTAATAATCAAAGTTAGCTTATACAGAGATATTTCACCTGAGAATTTATTACATATCGAACCCTAAAACCCCTCTCTGCAATTGCAAAGAGG
Source organism: Anaplasmataceae bacterium (assembly GCA_965207045.1). Classification (GTDB taxonomy): domain Bacteria; phylum Pseudomonadota; class Alphaproteobacteria; order Rickettsiales; family Anaplasmataceae. The sequence continues at coordinate 612,471 of OZ242261.1, forward strand.
AAGAATAATACAACAACCAAACACACTCAAAACTTGAAAAAAAAATATCAGAAAGATTGCCACTCTCTTTCACAACTTAGTATACCTTTTGAAGCAGAATCATCTAGCCTAACAACACTTTGCAAACTTATTTTTCCAAAACTAACTTTATCATCAATAACAATAGAACTATTCTTTACGTACTCACCCCTATTTTTCTCTTGCTCTGACCCACACACTTCTTTCTTTTGTCTTTTTATTCCTCCGGATGTTGAACTTTCATCATCCACTCCCCTTGACCTTTTTAAAAAATCTACACCAGAATCTCGTGACCACTTTCCATACTTAGCTTCTTCTACAATTTCTTCTTTAAGTAATTTTGATGTTTCTAACAATGAACTAAGCGGCATTATGTCTACAAGGCTATCATATTTTTCTTCCAATTCATAACATTTTTCTTTCCGGTTACTATATTTTTTTTCCAGTTTACCAAATTCTTTTTTCAGTTTATAACGCTCTTCTTCCACTTCATTAATTTGGGATTTTAGCTGTCGATAATAAAATTTATCGATATTAAGTCCTTTACTCTTAATTAAAAAATTTTCTTCCATTTGCTTCAAATCATTTTCATATTTTTCCTGAATACTTTTTTTATCTTTTAATACCTTCTCATTATAAGCTTCCAAATCTTCCACCTTCTTTTCCAGCTCCTTCTTTTCTTGACAACATTTACAGTTATTACAAAGCACTCCATTAACCTCTTCACCCTCTTTTCTACTTTTGTGCAGAGTATCTTCGATCACTTTTTTCTTATTAGAAGCTACAGAAACTAATATTTCCAAATCTTGAACAAACTCCTCTGTAATTTTTTTACAACAATTAATACTCTGATTCAGTCTGTTATTCTCTTCCTCTAACCCAAGCATTTCCTTTTTTATCCCACTAATCTCTCCTTCTAAGCACTTTTCCATCTCTGAACTTTTGGTCTTTTTTTCCACACTTCTTGATCCTAAAAAAACGTCTTTATTTTCTCCTCTTGACAACATACAAAACCTATATTTAGATATACTAAATGCTATAGTATATAGTATATGTATCAATAACTGCAACTAAGATATTTAAAAATTTTGTCTAAATATTACCAAAATTCTTGATTGTAACTTCATTATGAATTTCGCTTTGAGCAAGAACAACAAGATTAGGGTGGGATTTCTCTATAACTATCCTTACATATGGTCGCACTTTCGAGCTAGTCAGTAACACTGGGTTATCACCTTTTAAAGCGTACTTGTTAAAAACAGATTTTACAACATTAATAAATTCTTGCACTAAATTTGGTTCAACAGCTAATTGACCATCTACGATCCCTTCTGCAAAGATTTTTTCCCACTTTCCTGACAATGAGATTGTAGGTATTTCCTTATTCTTTGTTGCATTACTGAAACTAATTTGCCGAGCTAGACTAGAACGTACATATTCCGTTACTAGCATAATATTCTGATTAGACACATAAATCTCTGCTATAGACTCTACAATAAGCGGTAAATCCTTTATTGATACTTTCTCTGACAACAACCTTTGCAACACACTTTGTATAACTGCTACTCCAACCTTATTTGGTACAACATCTGCAACAATTTTCTTACCTTCGCCACTAATTTCTTCTAATAAATCCTGAGTTGAACTATATGTTACCAAATCAGGAATACTGCTTTTTACCACTTCGGTTAAATGCGTCATAATTACCATAGCTGGTTCTACTACAGTATAACCTTTACTTATAGCCCGCTTTTTCAAATGCTTTTCAACCCACACAACTTCTAAACCAAAACTAGGATCCTTACTCCTCTTACCTTCAATATTAATTGCTTGACCACTAGGGTTCATCACCATAAACATTTCAGGTTCTACTGACCCTACAGCACTTTCGAACTCTTTTATTTTTATTGAATATTGGTTGTACTCCAAAGCAAGGTTATCCCTTACTCTCACCATTGGAGTAACAAAACCAAAATCAGTTGCTAGCTGTTTACGTAATTTTTTTATATTTTCTGCAATTGTATCAGCAAAAGTAAGAATACCACCACCTAACTCAACCTTAACATAATCAATACGCAAACTTTGAGTAATTGATTCCTCCTCTTCTTTATTATTTTTAGGAGCGTTATCAATAACATCCGGCTTATGAAAATTATAAATAATATAAGCTAACCCACCTACTAAAATACTCAAAAAAATAAATTGCAAAGATGGCATTCCAGGTACAACAGCAATACATAGCAGAAGCACAGCCGTTACTACCATAGACCGAGGGTATTTACCTAATTGTTCAGTAATTGCTTGGTCAGTTGAACCGTATGCGCTGGATTTTGTCACCAATAAACCAGCAGCAATTGAAACTATTAAAGCTGGAATTTGCGATATTAGTCCATCTCCAATTGTCAAAATAGTATAAGTATGAATCGCCTTATCAAAAGTCATGTCACGCTGTATAATGCCAATTATCACACCAGCAATAAAATTGATAAAGGTTATAAGAATGCCAGCTATTGCATCTCCTCGCACAAACTTACTAGCACCATCCATAGCTCCAAAAAACGTACTTTCTGCTTCTAATTCTTTTCTACGCTCTTTTGCCTCTTGATCATTAATTGCCCCTGAAGAAAGCTCAGCATCAATTGCCATCTGTTTTCCTGGCATTGCATCCAGACTAAAACGAGCCGAGACTTCAGCAATTCGACCAGAACCCTTGGTAATCACGATAAAGTTTATTATTGTCAATATTGTAAAGACTATAATCCCAATAACTAAAGAACCCTGCATTACAAACACACCAAATGATTCAATTATGTGACCTGCTGCCGATGTTCCCAAATGTCCCCTTGATAAAATTAGCCTTGTTGAAGCAATGTTAAGTGCAAGCCGCATCATCGTAACTATAAGCAATATAGAAGGAAAAGAGTTTAGCTCTAACGGTTTATTTATAAAAAGTGTTGTCATCAAAATCATTATGCTAAGGGTAATTGATAGACCAAATAAAAAATCTATAGCAAAGGCTGAAACTGGCAATAATAATATTGAAAGAATAAATATTATAGAAACAGAAAATATGACATTCCTATAATTACTAACTTTTTCTATATAACTATTAGCAAGCCCCATATACACACCATTGATGAATGAAAATGTATAACAGAGTAAGTTAATAAATGATTAATCAAAACAAAAAGATAGACTATAAAATTTTATTACAAATCATAACTTATTTTTTGCCAATACAGCTTGCTTAACACTATATAAACCACAATCATTCTTTTAATATAAGCAAAAATATGTAAAGATAATCTCATTTATGTATTATAGGTATAATAATACTTTTACTAAAAAATATGGAAAATACTCATAAAACAAGCATTAGTAACAAAGAATTCGAAAAAAGATTAAAAGAGGTTTTTGCCGGATCTTGGAATCGCTATTTAATGAAATTTAGAACTGCAACTGAAGATGAAAGAAAAAAGCTAGTGAAAATATTCGACCTCTGTGGAAATAAGATAGATAAATTAGAAAGAAATAAACCTGTCAAAGCAACACAACCCTCAAGTAGAAAGAAAGGAAAAACTGAAGAAGAAATTAGTATGGAATTTAAGTACAACAATATTAGTGGTGATGTAACTGCTTCTATAAAAAAAGGTGGAGAAGTAAGTAAAGAGAATACACCAGAAATGACTTTTGAAAAATTTAAAAAATCACCTCATAGCAAAAAAAACCCATTACAACTAAAGAGTTATCAGGAACAACTTGATCTTTTGTCGGAGATTAGTAAAAAATCAAAAGAAGGCAATTTTGAAACTTTATGTGAATTTATAGAAGAAAATGCTAAAAAAACTATACACACTGCAATACTTAAGAAATATCTATTTTCAGCTAGCACAAAGCTCTACAGTGAAATAGATGAGAGACAAATTGAAATAGATAAGAGGCAAATTGAAATAGATAAGAGACAAATTGAAATAGATAAGAGACAAATAAATAAAGATAGATTCGAGAATAAACAAAAACAAAAAGATAAGAAGAAAGAGCAAGAAGCTTATGCTACTAAGATAAAGAAAGAGCTAACTGAACACATTAACAAAATAAAAAAGACAAAAACTCGTGCCATGTATGGCAAATCAATTGATACAATTGATATAATTAATGGGAGGAATACTTATCAATCTGAAGAATTTAAAAAAGTACTTATAAATTTTATGTTATATGTTAAACAAATATTTCCTCTCAGCACTGAATATTCTAATATCTTCGCTGCTCTTGGTTATAAAGGAGATTTTACTGATTTAACAGAATCAGAAGCGCGAAAAATACTTGAAGATAAAATCCAGATAGAAGAAAGAGCAGATTACGGAACCAACGTAAAAATACTATTTGATCAAAAATTCCTGCAAGATTTGAAATCAGATAAAACAGAATTAGAAGTTGATTCTGGAAATAATTTCTCTCTTATGATACAACAATGTTTTTCTGAAAAAAAGTTTTTTAGAAAAGGTGATAAGATATATATCGGTCGTCCTTATGGCGATACAAGTAAATTGCTTGGAATTGCAGATGAAGAGCATGCAAATAAACACCTTCTTGACAATCTTTTAATTCTTTCTGGTGAACATCATGCTAAAAAAAACGGCTCTACTAGAAAAACTCCTTCGACAAGTAATAGCAGTACTATTGAATCGAAATTTTCCTCTATCATTCTTCACTCCTATCAAGATGCAGTACTAGATTTTTCTCAAGAAATTTACGATCTAACCGCTAATAGTATGTATTATAGTAAACTCGCTTCTAACTATATTGTAAGTTTTTCTAACACATTTGCTCACATGCTATTAGAGAATACTAAACATGCAACTAAATTTATTGAGTATTACTTAGAAGAACAACAAAAAATACCTAAAGGTGCAGAAGGAGGAGCTGAAGCTTTTACAGCAATCAGCTCAAAGAAGGAAGACAATGCTGAAGTAATATATTCTCAAGACGATCCAAGTTATGAAATACATACGGATTCTCAAGAAGAAATATATAAATCTAACAAAGAGCTTTTAGAAACTTTTGGTTTAGTTAAACAATAATTTCAAAAATAATAGCTTCGTTAATAAGAAGCTATTATTTCCTTTTTAAGTTTGCTGTAAGACTACTCAACAGTTTAAAAAATATTATTAAATAGTTCAAATTGGCAAAAGTAGAACAGTTAAAGCAGATAAAACACAAAAAATTATATCAATAAATAAGTGAGGTAAGACATATAAGATGAAAAGAAATATCCAAGAAGTTAATCAAATTTAAATTTTTATAAAATAAAGTACTGGTGTGCAATAACTATTAACAATAAATGAGGTATAAAAATGATAAAATTTTTAAATTATGCCGTTATGGCATTATCTGCTCTTATTGCAACACTATTCATACTTGATATTTGGGATGTGGTTAATTCAAGTACACAAGTGCAAGAAACAATCTTTGTATTAGCAATCGCTACGTCTTTAATGCTCATTTTTCAAATATTGTTTAACGTAATCAAGAAATATAATAAAACAAAAATTGATAATGAAAATAAAAAATCTTAAAAACATCACACTTCCGGACCAACCGGAGATTGAAGTCTTTTGTACTCTGATTTTTTAAATAAATACATTACTCTTACAACTGTATTATGATCATAACCTTTCTTTATAATGTCGTTGATAGATAATTTTTCATCCACTAGCATTTTCAATATTTCATCCAAAATCTTATAATCAGGTAAACTATCACTATCTCTTTGGTTAAATCTTAACTCAGCTGAAGGAGATTTAATTAAAATTGACTCAGGTATGACATCTAATTTTTTGTGTAAAGTATTATCAGGAATATTACCATTTCGCCATTTAGCTAATTCATAAACCTCTGTTTTATAAACATTTTTTAAAACTGCAAAACCACCACATGTATCTCCATATAAAGTACAATAACCAGTATAAGCCTCAGATTTGTTTCCTGTAGCTAAAACCATCTTATCAGTCTGATTACTTATCGTCATTAGAATCAGTCCTCTCATCCGTGCTTGTATATTTTCTTGTGAAAGAACTATCATCTCTTCCCCTAATACTTGTGAAACAATACCCAAAATCGGATTATACAAACCCTCTATTGCAATAGAATCAAACCTTATTCCAGACTGTGCAGCACATTCATGAGCATCTTTAATACTAATATCACTTGTATAACTTGATTGCATCATTATTGCATGCACCCTATCATTACCTAAAGCATCAGCTGCTATCACCATAGAAAGTGCAGAATCAATCCCACCAGACAAACCAAGAACAACTCCAGGAAAATTATTACTATTAACGTAATTACGTAAAGCTGAAACTAAAGCGCTATAATAATCACCATTACTTATTTCAACTTGCTGCATAAAAAATTAAAAAATATGAAATATTCGAAAAAGCTACTATTGTTAACGCATAATAAAATCTCATTTTTATCACACCACTCGAACAAGATAGCACAGAACCTATAACAGGTATCCAATTACAAAAAATTATCAATATCCCAACTAATAAATGCAAATATTTATTATATACAAACTCAAATCTACCAAAAAAAAAACCAAGAAAATAATTCAAAAAATCACCTAAACACGAACCAATCATTGAGTAGATAAGCATAGTTTTATAATCGTAATACCCAAAGAATTCCATGACTTCAAACATCCATGGCTTATGTACTGGCAATATAGAAGATGAAAGAAAATTATCGATCAACAACCTAAAATAAACATCTTCTAAATTGAACATGACAAAAAAATTATAGAAGGAAATTACTCACTAAATTTCACCTCTATTTTTTTCTCAACTATATTTGGCACAAATTTCACCTCAGCAAATAGAACATAAGCAACTAGAGCAATAAATATCAAAAAAAATAAGACAAAAACTTTGTTTTTTCTTGATTTATTTTTATATTTATGCATAAGTGTCGGCAATTGTAACCATTTTCTTCCTCATGTCAATAATAGCACTTGTTGGAATTATGTATTCTGGAAAAACTTCAATTGGAGAAAAGCTAGTAAAAATTGTCCCTAGAATGAAACATTTTGATACTGATAAAGTTATTGAAAATAATTCTCCCATAACCAATATCTTTACAAACCAAGGAGAGAAATATTTTAGACAACTTGAATACGAAACAATTTTACAAATTATCAAAAAAAATAAAGATTGTGTTATTTCGATTGGAGGAGGTGCTTTTGCTCAAAAACAAACACGTACTTTATTATTAAAAAAGACAAAGACAATATGGCTAAAAATCAACCAAGAGACTGCGTTAATAAGGTTAAAACAAGATTCTAAAAGTAGCAAACGACCATTGGCATCAAAGCTTTTTAATCAAGTTTTTTTTGATAACAGAAACAAGGTATATGAAGAAGCAGACTTCCAAATAGAATGTGACCATCTAACCCCCAATGAAATAGCAGAAAAAATTTTAAACAGTTTTTCTCTTTTCAATCCACTTACAAGCCAAAATTGAAAATTCGTATAATAGTAGCATAGGTACAGCCAAGCCAATTTGGCTAAAAACATCAGGCGGGGTAAGAACAGCAGCCACGATAAATATTATAACTATTGCTAATCTTCTTTTTTTAGCCAATGAATATGCAGTAACAAAACCTGCATGCGCCAATAAAGTTAGTATTACTGGTAATTGAAAAGCCAGACCAAAAGCAAACATTAATTGCACAACTAAGTCAAGATATTCTGCAACTGACGGCATAAATTCAATGGAAAGCTGACCAACACCACCTCCATCAGATTCAAAACTCACAAAAAACTTCCACGCTAATGGAAAAATATAATAATAAACAATAATTACACCAAGACTAAATAATAATGGTGTAGCAATAAGATACGGAATAATTACAGCCTTTTCTTTTTTATAAAGACCAGGTGCAATAAACATATATAATTGCCATATAAAAAATGGAGATGATATCAAAAGTGCTGCTAAAGCTGAAACCCGCAAGTATACAAAAAAAGCCTCAGTCAATCCTGTGTAAATTAAACCAAATTCAAGATTACCCTTTTCTAGCTCTGCAAGAGGCATGAGAAGAAAATGGTATATATGCTCTGAGAAATAGTAACACATTGTAAACACTACTGCAAAAAACAAAACGGATAAGATTAACCTAGTCCGAAGCTCCTTAATGTGTTCAATTATCGAAATTTTTTTTGTATCCATTTGCTAAACAATATACAACCAAATCACTATTATAATAACTATAACTTATTATCTCTTTTTGTTTTGAATTATAAATGATAATAATAAATAAGATAATGAATAAGATACTATTTGTATATCTATTATAACCATAATATAATAACGCATGTAAGTTTTTTATCAGAGACAATTATGCAAGATCCTAAAACAAAAAATCATAATTCAAAAAATACAAACAAGCGTAGTAATAGCAACAACTCCATAAGTGTAACTACAGAAAAACAATCTAAAAAGATCCGGATAGAGGAACCAGAAGATGAAAATAAAAAAACTGAAGCCAGAAGGAATATGTTAGAACAAGATGTCACCAATCTTACGGAAAAACCTAAAAAGAAATTTACAAAAAAGGAGTTAAAAGGTAAAAATAGAAAACTTCAAGCCAAAATTGATGCATTAGAAGAGGAATTAAAAGAAAAGGAGTTAGAAAATAAAACTATAGAACTTCGAGCCATAAATAGTGAACTTCAAGTAAAATTTTATACATTAAAACAAGATATTGCGAATCTTAGTGCACAAGTTAATACTCACATAGAGCATGATGGGTGTACAACAATGCTAGAATACAACAACCCAGATAATAGCAGAAACACCAGTACAAATCCATCAATAGTACAAGCAATACCTGAACAAAATCAAATTGAACCACGTTTGCGAAACACTGTGATTACGACGGGTACATGGATTCCTCCCACTTCTAGTCAGTCAGCACCTCAGACTCAGGAGGAACCTTCCAGTTTAGTTAGTACTAACTTGAATTCAACATCAACCACAGTTCTGCATGAACAAAATAACTTTATAGAAGAAGAAATTGATGACCAAGTTGTGCCTTCTTTATAACTATGAATATTGGCACATTTACTATAGATATATGGCTTATGTTGGAAGAGTAAAACTCTATAGAATAAGCAAAGTTTGTGATATAAATTAAATATGTTGTCACTGTTTCAGTGTAAAAAGCATCTATTGTAGATGTTTTAAAGCAATTCGATTCAAGTTTTCCCTAACCACAATAGTCTATACTTGAATTTTGTGCTTTGAAAATTTTAAATAGTAAGAAAAGAAACTGGCATAAGGATCAAATCTCATTTTTAAACTTGTTTAGTCAATTTTCTTACTTTTCTTAATTCTATCTCTTAACTTAGCAGCCAATTCAAAATCAAGATTTTCAGCAGCATGAAGCATTTGTTTCTCCAAATCTTTAACATTTATTTCTAACTCTATAGTTCTATCTAAACTTTTCACTTCTTCCTCTTTATCCTGAAAAGTTCTTTTCAATTCTTTGAGGATTGAAGTTGGAGTAATATTATGCTTTCTATTATAATATTGCTGAATCTTGCGCCTTCTATTCGTTTCATCAAGTGCACGTTTCAACGATCCCGTCATCTTATCTGCATAAAGTATAACCCTTCCCTCAACATTTCTTGCAACTCTACCGATTGTTTGAATAAGTGACGTCTCAGAACGCAGGAAACCCTCCTTATCGGCATCCAGTATAGCCACCAAACCGCATTCTGGAATATCCAACCCCTCTCGCAACAGATTGACGCCAACTATTACATCTATTTTACCCAAACGTAGATTGTGTATTATTCCAATTCGATCCAAAGTATCAACATCAGAATGCAAATATTCTACTTTAATATTAATCTCCTTCATATACTTAGCAAGATTTTCTGCCATTTTTTTTGTCAATGTAGTGACCAAAATGCGATAGCCAGCTTTAATCGTTTTCTGGCATTCATGCAGTAAACTATCAACCTGTCCCTCAACAGGTTTAACAATGCATTCAGGATCAACTAAACCTGTTGGCCTAATAATCTGTTCAACAATTTCATTACCTACCTTAGTCAACTCATATCTTCCAGGAGTTGCCGAAACATAAATTGTTTGCGGACGCATCTTATCCCATTCTTCAAACTTCAAAGGACGGTTATCCCTAGCAGAAGGCAACCTAAAACCATATTCAATTAGATTGTTTTTACGTGCCTGATCACCATTATACATAGCACCAATCTGCGGTACGCTTACATGACTTTCATCAACAAAAAGCAATGCATCTTCAGGTAAATATTCAAACAAAGTTGGCGGTGGCTCCCCTGATTTCTTTCCTGAAAGATATAAAGAATAATTTTCAATACCTTTGCAAGAACCAACTTCCTCAATCATTTCGATATCAAAGTTTGTTCTTTGCTCTATTCTATGTGCTTCAATTAGCATATTATGCTCCTTATAGTACTGCACTCTTTCTTGTAATTCGGCTTGAATTTTTTTTATAGCCTGTTTTAATGTAGATCGTGGTGTTACATAGTGACTATTAGCAAAAATAGTAATCTTTTCCAACCTAGAAGTTTTATTACCTGTCAGCGGATCAAATTCTATAATATCATCAATCTCATCGCCGAAAAAAGATACTCTCCACGCATTATTCTCATAGTGGGATGGGAATATATTTATTATATCACCTTTTACATCAAAATTTCCTCGCTCAAATTTTGTTTTATTACGTTCATATTGCAGTTCCACCAATTTTGCTTGTAAATTTTTCATCGGTATAGAATCACCAATTTTCAATTTTATGACCATACTTAAGTATGATTCAGGAGCACCTAAACCATATATGCAAGATACACTGGCTACAATAATTACATCCTTACGTTCTAGCAAAGACCTTGTCGCCGAATGGCGCAATCGATCTATACGCTCATTTATAGAGGAATCTTTTTCTATATATAAGTCATTTTTCGCAATGTAAGCTTCTGGCTGATAATAATCATAATATGAAACAAAGTATTCGACTGCATTTTCAGGAAAGAAGTTACACATTTCCTCATATAATTGAGCGGCCAATGTTTTATTATGAGCAATAATTAACGCTGACCTTTGAGTTTGCTCTATAATATTTGCCATAGTGAAAGTCTTACCTGATCCTGTCACACCAAGCAGAACTTGATCTTTTTTATTTTTTTCAATTCCCTTTACCAGTTTATTTATTGCATTTTGCTGATCCTCAGATACTGTAAATCCAGTTTTTAATTTAAATCGCATATGGATTTAAGGTTATCATAAAAAAACAGTAAATTAAAATCCTTGCCAAATTACATATATCATAATACAATAGGCTAAGATGTAATAATACGAGCCATGCAAGACAATAACACAACAGTAGATTTTTTCCCCAAACCAAAAACAGATCCTCTTTTAATACAAAAGCTTTTTTTAACTAACCTTTGTCATAGCATCTTAAACTCTTTTCTTAATCTTGAAGAAGCAAATTGTGATGGTTTATCTAGATCTATTCATAGCATAGTAAAAAAACTCGATGCTGAAATAGAAAGACAACCTTGTAACAACAAACAATCACATATTCTTGATAATTTATTGAAAAGTGAGACAAGTTTCGCTTTTAGTACTTACAATTTAACTCGTCACATAAGGGGGAAAATGAAGGAAGGAAAAAACAACCATTACTTAAAGTTTCCTACACTAGCTGTTCTTATTTGCATTGATAAAATACTTAAATCGTTCGAATCGCCAGAATTGGATATTCTTAAAGGTCATGTCTCGTTAGATTTGGAAAATTTTAAAAAAACAGGAAAGTTTTATAAAGCCCTTTATTTAGCAGTATTAGATATCTATAATACAGTTTTTAAGCTACGAAAAATCACAGCTAATAGTACAGACCCAATATTCTCTAGAGAGAAGACTTTTCTATATTGGATGGAGCACTACTTTAGTCACATTAAACTTACTTCAATAGACAAAGCAGCAGAAAAATTAGAAAAAACACAAAATATTAACTTCAGTCTTATACTGCAGTACGATCTAATCCTAGATTATTATAGTAAAGTATTGGAATCTAAAAAAGGCATAAACCTTCTAAAAATAAATCAGGACTTTTTAAAATGGAAAGATGAAACTTTCCCAGAGATTAGAACCCTATTAGCAAGTAATTCAGTGTACAGGATAGAAGAAGTAGTAGCACAAAATATTAACTTCAGTCTTATACTGAAGTACGATCTAATCCTAGATTATTATAGTAGAATATTGAAATCTAAAAAAGGCATAAACCTTCTAAAAATAAATCAGGACTTTTTAAAATGGAAAGATGAAACTTTCCCAGAGATTAGAACCCTATTAGCAAGTAATTCAGTGTACAGGATAGAAGAAGTAGTAGCACAAGATATTAACTTCAGTCTTATACTGAAGTACGATCTAATCCTAGATTATTATAGTAAAGTATTGGAATCTGAAAAAGACATAAACCTTCTAAAAATAAATCAGGACTTTTTAAACTGGAAAGATGAAACTTTCCCCGAGATTAGAACCCTATTAGCAAGTAAGTCAGTGCAAAACGGGACTCATCTTAATTGCAGGATAGAATTAGAATTTGATATTATACGTCACTACTGGTCTACATTAACTCAAAGAGCACACAATAAAACAGAAATTGATAATGCAGTCACTAATTTCTTAGTATGGCAAAATAGTGTTTTTCCTGACTTAAAACATGAAATATTTGCCCGGTTTATTTATCACGTCACATTGAAAATAATAGAGTTCAAGCAAACTGGTGGCGAAAATCCTCCACGTCATCTTTTTTCTCAATGGATGGAAAAGAATTATCCTGAAATACCACGTAGATCATTGTATGAATTAATGCATATATTTAACACAAGCGATAAAATTCCACAAAAGGCAAATTCATTTGCTTTATTTAGAGATAGTCAAGAAAACGCAACCGGATTCTCTTCACATCCAACAATAGGCCTTACTAATACCACCAAAGCAGCAACAAAACGGAAATATTTACATTCTGAAACGGAATACCCAACACCAGTACCAAGCTCTACAGTTAGTGCAGATTTAGAACTATCTACACTTGCGACAAACAGAAAAAATACCACTTTAGGTTATTGAAACAAATTTCTTTTTTGCAAAGATGTAAATAAATTTTTTATCAATCAGGTTTAGTACTATGAAACTTGCATAATAGTCCATAAAGGAATACAATCAGCCTGAGATAATTAACCTTATTCAAATTTACGCTGTGTTGAAAGGAAGAATTGCCTTGGTTACCGGCGCTTCGAGCGATATTGGTGCTGCTGTTGCCAAGGAATATGCAAAAAATGGAGCTCATGTTATATTGCTAGGACGAGACTTAAAAAAACTAGAAGCAGTAGATGATATAATAAAGGTGTTTGATGGTGAATCAACCATTATCAACATGGATTTGAGTGACTTTGATAAGATACCCTTATTAGCAGCTTCGATTTCAACACGATTTACAAAATTAGATATATTAGTTGGAAACGCTGCTATAATGGGAGATTTGGGGTTATTAATTGATTGCAGACAAGAAATGTGGCATAATATATTTAACATCAATTTGCACGCTAATTGGGAATTAATAAGACATCTCGATCCATTACTTAAGCTTTCTGATTCTGGCAGAGTCATATTTATAACTTCAGATTCTGTAAAGATGCAAAATCCTGCTTTTTGGGGGCCATTCATGATAAGCAAATCTGCAATAGAAGCCATGGCTAGGCTTTATTCAGCAGAAACCCAACACACAAATGTCAAGGTTAACCTAGTAAATCCAGGACCAGTTGCAACAAAAATGTATAAAAAAGCTTATCCAGGGCAGGACTTAAGTCTAATAGCACAACCAGAAGATATAACTGAAATCTTTGTAAAGTTGGCGTCTGAAAAATGCGTATTTTCTGGCAAAACACATGAAGCACAAACCTAAGAATGATATTGATCACTCGACCATTAGAATGTGCACTCGAAACACAACTAGAATTATCCAAACATAATATAGCTTCTTATATAGAACCACTAATTAAATTTAAATCATATACAAACAAAAAAATCATTTATGACAAAGAAACAGTAATATTAACAAGTAAAAATGCAGTCAGAGCTATAATACAAAGATCTGATAATAAGAATTACAAGAAAATAATAGCAATAGGAAATAAAACAGCAGAATTTGCCAATATAAAAGGATTAAAGAACATAATTCCAGTAGGCAATAATGTAAAAGATCTAATCAATTATATAATTAAACATTGCTACAACGAAAAATTATTATATCTCAGTGCAAAGGAGATTTCATACCCCCTAGATAAAATTTTATCTAAAAAAGGTTTTGCAATAAAAAGAGTGACTATTTATGAAATGACTCACAGCACCCAATTAAGCAAAAAATGTATTCAGCACCTTGTTGAAAACCAAATTAGTGGAATTACTTTTCTTTCCTTAAACACTGGAAAAATATTTATTAAATTAATTTCTCAACATAATTTAGGAAATTTTTTACAAAAAATAAATGCATATTCATTAAGTAAAAGTATTAGCAAGTATCTAGAGCAAACCACGTGGAAAAATCTATATTTTCCAACAATTCCAACACATAAACACTTAATTGATATCATTATTATTAGTAAATAAATAAAATATTGATATCAATAATTACTTATAGATAATCTTAATAGCAATAAAGATAAGTTACATGAGAATAGGAGTACCAAAAGAAATCAAACCTCAAGAAATGAGAGTAGGATTAAACCCTGCAAATGTTGAAGTCTTGATAATAAGTGGCCATAAGGTGTTTATTGAAAACAATGCCGGCTTAGGTAGTGGCTTTAGTAATGAAGATTATACAAAGTTTGGTGCCACTATAACTGATAATGCAGAAGAAATTTTTGCTTCAACTGACATGATAGTAAAAGTAAAAGAGCCCCAACCTCATGAATGCAAAATGCTACGCAAAGGACAAATTATATTTACATACCTGCATCTCGCAGCCGACCCCAAACAAACCAGGCTATTACTCGAATCAGATTCCATAGCAATTGCATATGAAACAGTAACTGGTAATTACAATGCACTCCCACTGTTAGCACCTATGAGCGCAATAGCTGGAAGGTTATCAGTACAAGTAGGTACACAATACCTAGAAAATACAAAAGATGGAATGGGAATATTACTAAGCGGAGTACATGGTACAACACCTGCAAGAGTAGTAATTATAGGTGGTGGAATAGTTGGTGTAAATGCAGCAAGAATAGCTATGGGACTTGAAGCGAGTGTCACTATAATAGATAAGTCACTTCCTCGCATACAGCAATTGGATGATATGTATAGTCCAAAATTAAAGTCACTGTATTCAATTAAAAGCACAATAGAAGAACAACTCTCACATGCTGATTTAGTAATAGGATCTGTTTTAATACCAGGTGCAGCAGCGCCGAAAATTGTAACAGAAAATATGATAAAAAATATGAAAGAAAAATCAGTCTTTGTAGACGTAGCAATCGATCAAGGAGGATGTTCTGAAACTAGTAAACCAACAATACATAAAAGCCCAACATATACAAAACACGGAGTAATACACTATTGTGTTATGAATATGCCAAGCAACGTCTCCCGTACAGCTACTCTAGCACTCAACAATGCAACGCTTAATTTTATAATGTCACTTGCAACTCATGGATACAAAAATGCATTACGCAACAATCCTCACTTACGCAATGGCTTAAATATATACTATGGTAAAGTAACAAACAAAGGAGTTGCAGAAAGCTTAAATTATAAATATCATTCTCCAAATGAAGTATTAGGAATAGCATGACGTCATCAAAAAAGCAGTTAATAAAAATATACCGCGATATGCTATTACTTCGAAGGTTTGAAGAAAGAGCAGCACAAAAATACACAATGGGTGAGATTGCTGGTTTCTGCCATCTATATATAGGGCAAGAAGCAATTGCAGTTGGCATGCAAACACAAGTACAAAAGCATGATTCAATCATCACAACATATCGCGACCACGGTATAATGTTAGCAAATGGGGCAGACCCTAAAGTACTTATGGCAGAGTTGACAGGAAAAGAAACTGGCTGTTCGAAAGGAAAAGGGGGTTCTATGCACATTTTTGATGTTGAAAACGGGTTTTATGGCGGACACGGAATAGTTGGAGCATCAGTACCACTTGGCACAGGGTTAGCTTTCGCTCATAAATACAAAAAAGACAATGGAATATCTTTTACATACTTTGGCGATGGTGCAGCTAATCAAGGACAAGTTTACGAAGCCTTTAATATTGCATCTCTATGGAAACTACCAGTTATCTATATAATTGAGAATAATGAATATGCAATGGGTACTTCAGTAGAGCGAGCATCTGCAACAACGGATCTATATAAACGTGGGGAGTGCTTTGGCATCCCTGGACATAGAGTTGACGGCATGGATATATTTGCAGTAATGGAAGCTGCAAAAATGGCAACAGAATATGTTAGATCAAATAAAGGACCAATTTTATTGGAAATGAAATCTTACAGATATAGAGGGCATTCAATGTCTGACCCTGGCAACTATCGCACAAAAGAAGAAGTATCGAACATAAAAGAGACAAAAGATTGTATAGAAACATTGAAAAATTACCTACTCAAGGAGAAAATTGCTACAGAAACTGAATGCAAAAAGCATGATAAAGAAATCCAAATAATAGTAAAAGAATCTATAGTGTTTTCTGATAACTCAAATTTACCAGCTGAAAGCGAGCTATACACTGATGTGTACCAGAAAGAAAAAGAAGATTAAGAATAGAACAGTATATCAAAAAAATTATAAATAAAATAAACACAAAATAGGACAGCAATTTATCCACAAAACAAATAAGAAGTTACAGTATCTTATGATTATTTACATTTATAGCAATACACTCTTTATATAGAACAATTGTGCGTTATAGCGAAATTATTTTATGCTTATGCATAATATTATAGTATAATTATATATTGATGTAGTTACAGCAGCATTAGCCATTACTTACTTTGCAGTTTATTGCTAAAGCTTTTCTCCCCCAAAAAAAAAATCCTGTAGCTGGAATTGTTGCACTTGCTGTTCCTGCATCTCTTCTTATATTGACAATAACCTTTGCTACTACAGTCTCTTGCTTAGCTCCAATAAAGAAACTGTCAATCCGGCTATAGCCACTGGTTGTATCGTATGCGCTGTGAACTCAAACAAAAAAACAGAATTTTAACACACAATTAATGTGCTTCCACAAAAACACTCAACATAACTAAAATGTTATTTCGTTCTGCTTCTACTTTCTTTACATGACTACATCAATTCTCTCTACAGCTGGTGGAAACTTAGGATCAATGTTAGGCCCAATCGGACGCTTTGTTGGTTCTGAAATCGGAACATATTTTGGTGCCAGATTAGATAGCATGTTTTTTGGCTTAGATAAAACCTCCTATGCGTATAAAGGACACCTCAATAACCTAAACATTCAAACTTCAACTTACGGACAAATCATCCCAATAATCTATGGAACTGCAAAAATTGCAGGTAATATAATATGGGCATTACCAATAAAAGAAGTTTTAGAAAATAAACAAACAACAAGTGGAAAGTGGGGACCACACACGACTAAAGTTTCAATGCGCTACTCCTATTATGCAACACTTGCAATCGCCATATGCACAGGTATCGTACATGAGTTAATCAATATATACGCCAACATGCAACCACTTGATAGAAAAAACCTAAAATATAGATTTTATCAAGGTACTGAAAATCAGGAACCTGACTATTTAATCAATGAAATAGAGGAAATGTGCCCAGCATATAGAGGTCTTTCCTACATAGTAATTGAAGATTTCCCTTTGGCAGACTATGGCAACAGAATCCCCAACTTTACTTTCGAGGTGCTATCTAATACAAATCCGACAGTCACACAAAAAATCAAGGGAATTAATATCATCCCAGGATCAGGTGAATTTGTGTACGATACAAGAATACAAACCAAGTCTCAAGGACAGATTATAGATAGCAATTGGGTTCAAACTGGCCTCGCAAATACAATCAACCAAAATACCACACAAAATTTAGCTGATGCACTTATGTCATTAGATAATATGCAACAGCAATTACCTAATTTGGAATGGGTTTCAGTTGTAGTTAACTGGTTTAGTGATAGCTTGGATATTGGAAAATGCAACATATATCCAGCAGTTGAATATCAAAATGGAGCAAAATCATTTCCAGAAGAATGGGAAGTTGCAGGAATAACAAGAAAAAATGCTAGGCTTATATCACAAGATACAGCAGGAAACATACTATATGGAGGCACAATTTGTGATAATGCATTGGTGCGCTACTTGCAAGAGTTGAAAAGTCATAACTATAAAATCCTATTTTATCCAATGCTTTTAGTTGATATCGAAGGAAAGCCTTGGCGTGGTAATATGACAGGTAATGCAGAAGATATAACAACATTTTTTACACAATATAACGCATTCATAGAACACTATGCAAATTTAGTAAAAGATCGTGCGAATGCTTTTATCATTGGTTCTGAATTCAAAGGAATTACTCAAATTAACGAAGATAGTAGCTATCCCGGAGTCAAAGCCTTTGCACAACTTGCAGGAAAAATAAAAAATATTATAGGAACAGATACTATTATTACTTACGCCGCAGATTGGAGTGAATATCATTCTAATAATAACGTTTACTACATGGATGAACTATGGAGCTCAAATAATATTGACGTAGTTGGTATAGACGCATATTTTCCACTTACTGATAAAATACAACCTGATCTTGGCTTCTCTATTGATGATATAAAAAATGGCTGGAATTCTGGCGAAGGTTATGATTATTACTACAAAAATTATGAAGAACGTACTGGTAAAACTTATTTTGATGATCCAACTTGGGCTTGGAAAAATATAAATGAATGGTGGTCCAAAGAACATTTTAATCCTGACCACACAAAAACAGCATGGGAACCAAAAATGAAAAAAGTTTGGTTTACAGAATATGGTTTTCCCAGTGTTGATTGCTGCTCAAACCAACCAAATGTCTTCGTTGATAACAGCAGCATAGATAGCAAATTACCCTTTTACTCAAAGGGTAATGTAGACTTCAGAGCACAGTCAATCTCAGTTGAAGGAACAATAGAAAAATGGTTAGGGTCAGATATGGTCGAAAATATGTTCCTTTGGGCCTGGGATGCACGCCCTTTTCCTTATTTTCCTAATTTAATTGATATTTGGGCTGATGGAAAATCGTGGTCAACAGGTCATTGGATACAAGGAAAACTTTCCTTACCAAAAGTTAGTGACATCATTTCTGACATTATGCAAAAAGGTGGCTATCACAAAGATGAATTTGTCTGTGAAAAACTGGATTATTTAGTAGAAGGAGTTGTTATTAACGAAGGTCATAGCACACAATCAGCAATGGAATTATTACAACAAGTATTTTTTTTCGACATCGTTATAGATGAAAATAAATTAATATTTAAACCTATGATAAACAATACATCAGTAGAAATAAAACAAGAAGAACTTATACCAATACATAACAATTCATTCATGATTGAAAAAAGCGATAGCACTCTGATACCTACAAGAATTGAAATCGAATATATAAGCAAAGCAAGAAATTATGAAATTTCTACTGTATACTCAGAGCGCCCATATGAAAGCAAACAAAGAATAAAAACGCTTTCCTTACCAATAGTATTGAGTGATTATCATGCAAAATCCATCTGCAATAAATTGCTCTATTACATTTGGCAGTCTACAACAAATTATAGCTTAAACTTATCACCCAACTATATTACTGTTATGCCTAGTGACGTGATTAAAATAAATATTGGTGAAGTGGATCACGCGATAAAAATAACAAACATTAGCTATGGTAATATTTTGAAGGTTAATGGAATTTCCCATGATAGCTCAATCTATAATAACGGTTCAGACCAATTTTATACACCTGCTCCTTCACTACAGAAAGATTTTCCTAGCATCACTGAATTTAGAATTCTAGATTTACCAACAAATGCAGTCGGAATAAACATAGTAAAAAATGGCACACAAAAAGGCTGGAAAGGTGCAGCGCTTTATATTTCTAATAATGAAAACGAAAATTATGAGCAAATCGCTAATCTTTACGGAAATACTATCCAAGGAAAATGTTTAACTGCTCTACCAAATGGTCCCATATCAATAATAGATGAAGGAAGTGAAACTACAGTATTGATGCAACACGGACAACTAGAATCTATTAGTCAAGACAGCTTTTTAAATGGTGTCAATTTAGCACTTATTGGACAAGAAATAATTCAATTTAAAAACGCAGAATTAATTAGGGATAATGAATATAAATTATCAGGATTTCTACGTGGACGCTATAGTACAGAAGAGCATACTGCTAATCATGAAATAGGAGAGGATTTTATTTTAATAGATGATTTAGCGCAAAGTATAGCAATAGATAATAATGAAATAGGCAAAACTAAACTTTATAAAGCAATTTCATATGGTGAAATTGGAGGAAACACATTACCATTTACATACCATAATAATTACCTCAAGCCATTTTCTGTAGTTCACACTACAATCTTATCAGATATAGATGGTAACATAACAATTAGTTGGATACGCAGATCTAGAATAGATAGTGATTTACGAGATTACATAGATGTGCCTTTGGCTGAAGAATTTGAAAAGTATGATATTGAAATTTATAAAGACAATTCTGTTATACGGACTTTGAATACAAATAATATAAATTGCGTCCAATATAGTGCAACAGACCAAATAAATGATTTTGGTAACATACAAACAGAACTTAATTTAGCCATATACCAACTTTCAGCAATAGTAGGAAGAGGCTATGGAAGTGTACAAAATATTCGAGTTAATAAAACATAAAAATTTGACAATGAGTACAAGTATGACAATCTTACAGTTGTGGTTATTCTTTTGTTTTTGTGGCTGTACTAGTTTCACGTTATACTAAAGCACTTTATAGCTTTTTTTCTGAATCAAATAATAGTAGAATTGAAGATGATATCAAAAAACTTCAGGTTTTTATTAGCACAAACACAAAAATAAAAATACTTTTTAATGGCCCAAAAGCTGTACAAAATAGTTTAATCAACGCGTTGTCTAGTGCTGTAAAAAACCGCATCATAACTAATTTATGCAAAATTTTAGCAAAAAATAAAAGGCTATGTTTATTGCCAAATATAATGAATAAATTTTTACAGATGGCCAAGAAAGAAAGAAATGAAGTCGATATTTTTGTTACTTCAGCAGTTCCCTTAAGTAAAAAACAGCAGAACGCAATCATTAGTGCAATCAATATAGATAAAAAGGTAAACCTAATCAGCCATATTGATAAATCGATATTAGGCGGTATAATAGTAAGAAAAGATTATAACGTGTTGGATTTGTCCTTGAAACACAGACTGGAAATGTTGAAATTAGTTAGCAAAGGTTTGAAATGGAAATAAATACGTCTGAAATTTCACGCATAATAAAAGAAAGAATTGAAAACTTTGACGATAATTCCTCCTACGAAGAAATTGGTGATGTTGTTTCAATTAAAGATGGAACTGTTCAAGCATATGGCCTTAATAATGCGCAATTTAACGAGCTTGTAATTTTTCCAGATGGAACAAAAGGCCTAATACTAAGCTTGGAGCATGATAGCACTGGTATAGTTATTTTAGGAGATGAAAGCAATATAAAAGAAGGTGATAAAATCAAAAGAATTGGTTCTTCATTTAAAGTACCAGTAGGAAAGGAGTTGCTAGGGAGAATGGTCAATACACTAGGCGAGCCGATTGATGGAAAAGGACGCATATTAAGTACAAATTATTCTGATATTGAGAGAAATGCACCAGGAATTATTGAGCGTCGTTCTGTATGTGAACCTCTGCAAACAGGAATAAAATCCATTGATAGTCTTATACCAATCGGCCGAGGGCAGAGAGAGTTAATTGTTGGAGATAGACAAACTGGCAAGACAACCATAGCAATTGATACAATAATAAATCAGAAAAAAGTTAATGATTTAGTGCAGAATGATTCAGAAAAGGTGTATTGTATATATGTTGCAATAGGGCAAAAACAATCAAGTATCGCATATATAGCAAAGATACTAGAAGAACATGAAGCATTAGAATACACAACTATAGTTTCATCTAGTGCTTCAGACCCAGCTTCTTTACAATTCTTGGTAGCGTATTCTGGATGTGCTATGGGGGAATTTTTTAGAGATAATGGAATGCATTGTCTAATAATTTATGATGATTTATCAAAACACGCAATTTCTTATAGGCAAATGTCACTTTTACTGAGAAGACCACCAGGAAGAGAAGCATATCCCGGAGACATTTTTTATACTCATTCGCGCTTACTTGAGAGAGCAGCAAAGATGTCTTCCGATAAGGGAGGGGGTTCTTTGACTGCATTACCTATAATTGAAACGCAAGCAGGGGATGTATCAGCATATATACCAACAAACGTCATTTCCATTACTGATGGACAGATATTTCTAGAATCTGAGTTATTCTACAAAGGAATCAAACCTGCAATCAATATTGGTCTCTCAGTATCTAGAGTAGGTTCAGCAGCACAAACAAAAGCTATTAAAAACGTTGCTGGTACTGTAAAGTTAGAATTAGCACAATATAGAGAATTAGAAGCTTTTTCACAATTTAGTTCTGATCTTGATATTAGTTCACAAAAACAATTAAAACATGGAAAATACATAACCGAACTTTTAAAGCAAAAGCAAAACGCCCCGTTGTTAATGGAAGAACAAGTAGTTGTTATTTTTGCAGGAGTTAAAGGTTATATTGATAATATTGATATTAGTCAAATAGCAAATTTTGAAAATAAGTTACTAAATTTTATGTATACAAAACATCGATTTATTTTGGATAACATAAGAAAAACCGGTAAGATTGATTCTAAAGAGGTCTTGGCTGACGTAATTGGAAAATTTGTCAAAAATAATTTTTCCTCTTATTGAGTAAGAGATACTTCATAAAATTTTGATATTTAAGTGATTTCGTAAAAGATAGATATTATGAGAAATGTTGCCCAAATTTGTTTTTGCGCTATTTTGTTGTTTGCTTGTTCCAGCAGCAGTAATCATCCCTCTCTATTTGATGTAAAAAAAACAGATGGTACAAAAAAAACGGAAAGTTTTCATATATCTCCTCAAATAAACAATATATTCAATAAAAGAGACATTAACACTCCAACGCAGTTTGAACACATCCCTATTAACAATCCAGGCGGAGCACAATTTGAAAGTGATCCCGATTTTGTAAAATCATACAACCTTTACAAAAAAAGAACTGAAATTAAAATTATTGGTGAAGATGTAACCGAAAGCATTCCGTTACAAACAATTAACGAGTTTGCTGCATACAAACTAATGGGTGCTAAAGAAGTAGACACAAGGAGTGCAGATTGGAATATTGACTATATCCCAGCACCAAAACACAAATCTATCAAAGACAAAATAATAGAGTCAGCATTGGCAACTTATAGAGAGCAAAGTTCTGGTTTTGGAAAACACCACAATATTTTTGGTAATTCTACAAAAGAAAATGCAAATATATGGAATAAAAATAGTTTTAAGAAATCTCCTCTTCAAATATCAAACGATGACAAAGAAGATTTAATTGATAAAATAGAAGAGAATGATTACATTTATTTTTATGATGATGAAGATAATATAATAACAGACGTTTATTCTGACAATAAATCACACTATATATATTCTGATGAAGAAGAATACTATAGGTTTACTGACAGCAACTTTGGTGAAAATAGTTTAACAACAGAAATTCACGAAAAAACTGAAGAGGAAAAATACTATGAGTTCATCGATAGCAACTTTGATGAAAACAGTTTAACAACAGAAATTCACGAAAAAACTGAAGAAGAAAAATACTATGAGTTCATCGATAGCAACTTTGATGAAAACAGTTTAACAACAGAAATTCACGAAAAAACTGAAGAAGAAAAATACTATGAGTTCATCGATAGCAACTTTGATGAAAATAATTTAACAACAAAGATTCAGAAACAACTTGATATCAAACATGGCAATATCACTCAAAAAGGAAGTTGTCTCTCAGGTATCTTTGCCCTATGTTATGATTTTGAGAAAACAACACAAAATAATTACACAAAAAAAATACATTGCGCACCTACAGATTACAGTAAAAAAGAAATTAAGAGCAACAGAAAAAGACAAATCTACACTGTTATACCAAAAATAAAGCCCATAATGTGATAATATACATCAAGTAAAAATAACTTTATTACGTCCGCTATTTTTAGCTTTGTATAAATTTTTATCAACTCTACGAAGTAGCGTTTTTACATTATCGTTCCGGCATAAACATGTTACTCCAACGCTGACTGTAATTTTATAACCACCAAAGTCTTTGTCTGCAATTAACGTAGAAATACGTTCAGCACACATTACAGCTTCTTCTGCAGAAGTATCTGGCAGTAAAATAATAAACTCCTCACCACCAAAACGAGCTAATAAATCACTTGCTCTAATATTCTCACGAACTAAATGTGATACCTTTTTAAGCAATTCATCACCTATTAAGTGACCAAATTTATCATTAACCTTCTTAAAAAAATCAAGATCAAAAATAATCAATGATAACAAACCATGATCATTCTTACGGACATTTGCAATTTTTTGTTTTAAGTGTGTGTCAAGATAAAAACGATTATAACATTTTGTTAATGGATCAATAATTGCCATTTCCATACTACTGACAACACTACTGTACAAAGCATCATAATATTTCTTCTTTTTTAATTGCAAACGAGATCTAGCCAATAACTCATGCTGATTAACAGGAATTGTAATATAATCATTTATGCCAATATCCATACCTTTAATCAAATTATCAGTATCATCTTCATCAATTAATATCAATATCGGTACATTTTTCATATCTTTCTTGCTACGAAGCTGCGAAGACAATCTAAGCCCATCATACATTACAGACTGCATATTAATTATTATAAGATCAAAGCTTTGACCAACAAAAACATCATTTAATTCCTCAATAAGATTGTCACCATAAATAACAACCTTATCAAATTCCTCTCGCAAATAATTGCAAATTTGTTCAGATTCAACATCATCATCACCAATTACAGCAATACTAGCATTTGATAAATCTCTTATATCATTTTTAACACTTAACAAATCTGAATTAGAATCAATATGCTTACTAACACTACTCCTAATACTCAATTCATCGCTAAACATCTTTAAACGAGACAAAGATTTTATTCTAGCAAATAAAGCAATATCATTAATTGGCTTACTCAAGAAATCCTCCACACCATAATTCAGTCCTCTAATTCTACTTTCCATATCATCCAATGCTGTAATAAAAATAATTGGTATATTTTCAGTGCTAAAATTACTTTTAAGATGTTCACATACCTCAAAGCCATCCATTTCTGGCATCATCACGTCCAAAAGGATCAAATCAGGCTGTGATTCTTTAGCAATACGCAAACCTTCTTTACCATTTAATGCAGAAAGAACAGTATAATATTCTTTTTCTAGCTTAGCTTTCAATACTTTAACATTACTTTCAATATCATCAATAATTAAGACACAAGCCGTCATTCATTCTTCTCTATATCTTTACCGTTATGAAGCATATAAGATCGATAATTCATACCATCATCTCCCTTTACATAATTAATACCCTCTACAGCATCAGAAAAATCAGCCTTCATCCTATTTAAATACCTATATACTTTTTTTATTTGTTCTATACAATGAGGCACTTCATCCGGCTTCATCACAACACACATTACTAGTAAAACAACCAATATTTCATATATGCCAATACTGAACATTTCATACCATTTTAGCAAGATATTTAATTATAATAATAAATCTACTTAAATCCAATCCCTTAAGAGACTTGAGCTCCCCTAAAAATGTATTATAGCGCTTCAATAAAACCTGATTATGTATACACCAATCATCAAACGCCCTTAAAAAATGATTATCAACATCTGTTATCCCTTTTACAACTTGCTCTGTAAGAGACATCTGCTGATCTCGTAAATCATCCAGCAAAGACCTGATGGATAATCTCTGCCAATAATCATCTGCTCCTAATTTTAAAATAGACTCCATAAGCCATGTAAACTGTAAATAGTCACCAAGTGCAAAGTAAATATGCGCTATAGTAAGTAAAGGTATTTGCATTTTTCCTTGAAATCTTACATTATTCGTTATTTGTATTATTGGCAAAGCAGACAACAAAAATTGTAAATTAGCTATTTTTGTAGACAGATCTTCTGGCAAACCTACAGCCAAAAGCTCTTTTAGCTTATTAGAATAAGCCTCCAAAGATTTCCCATCCAATACTTTCGTGATGTTCCTTGTTATTACTGCTATATTATCACTAAATTCAGTAATAGCGAGTTGTATGTCTATTGATTTAGGATAATTCCGAATAAACCAATGTACAATATTTTCAACAAATTTACTAATGTCATCTACTATCTCCAAATACACCTTCACATTAACTTTTTCCTTAAGAGCATCTATTGATTTCCATATAGACTCTAATTTATAAGCATGATAGACAGCTATATATATCTTTACTACTTCTCCTATTGACATACCAGTATACTCAATCAAACCTGGAATAAAGGCACAACCCATTCTATTTATAATCATATTAACAAGTTGTGTTGTAATAATCTCTCGTCTTAATCTATGTTGAAAAATCTCATCGCGAAAATCCTTACGCATAACCTTAGGAAAATAATCTACTAAATATTTAGATAAATATTGATTATCTGGAACATCAGAAATTAATAATTGATCATACAAACTCATCTTTTCGTAAGCCATAACAACAGCTATTTCTGGTATCGATAGACCACTCTTTTCCACATACATACGAGCAAAATCTTCATCATTTGATATAAATTCCACTGCTCTATTTAACCTACCCTCTTTTTCCAGATTTTTAATAATACGATGGTACTGTTCTAAACTTTTCTGAGTATGAACCTTTGCAACTACAAGCAATCTAGCTTGTAAAAAATTAGTATTATGCAGAATTATTTTAGCAACTTCTTCCTGCATCTCACTCATCAACTTATCCCTCTGCCTAACAGTAATCTTTTTATCGGTAACTGCATTTGACAAAGCTATCTTGATATTAACTTCCATGTCAGAACAACTAACACCAGCAGAATTATCAATGAAATCAGTATTAATATAACCACCACTTCTTGCATACTCTATCCTTCCAAGTTGAGTACAGCCAAGATTCCCACCTTCAATGACTATTTTTGATCTGACTTCTCTCCCATTTACACGAATATTATCATTACTTTTGTCACCAACAATATCATTGCTCTCAGCAGATGATTTAATAAAAGTACCAATACCGCCATTCCATATTATATCAACTCTTGCCTTAAGACCTTGACGTATTAATGAATCCGGATCTAGTTTATCTTCTTGAATATCCAAAACCTCTTTCATCTCTTTAGATATTGGAATAAATTTACTCGAACGACTAAATAAGCCACCACCATTTGAAATTACATTTCGATTATAGTCAGACCATTTTGACTTTACTATCTTAAACATTCTTTGCCTTTCTGCAAAAGAGGCCTCTACATCTGGATGTGGATCAACAAAAATATGCATATGATTGAAAGCCATAATTAGCTTTATTTTCTTATAACCAAGTAATCCATTTCCAAAAACATCACCAGCCATATCACCAATACCAACCATAGTTAAAGGCTGTTTATCATTACGTTGAAGTACCCACAAATGATTATGCGTAGCTACCCAAGCACCACTCGAAGTAATACTCATAGCCTTGTGATCATAGCCAGAAGAACCTCCTGAAGCAAAGGCATCTCCTAACCAAAAATTATATTCTAAAGCTACACTATTAGCGTAATCTGAAAAAGTAGCTGTTCCTTTATCTGCTGCTACAACTAGATATGGATCTTCCTCATCATATATAACAATATTTTCAGGATGCTCCAATTTTTCACCATTTATATTATCTGTAATCTCAAGCATAGCTCTAAGAAAATTTTTATAACAAAGAATTCCATTTTCATCCCTATTTTCACTTGCTTTGACTATAAAACCACCTTTCGATCCTACAGGAACTATCGCAGTATTCTTTGGCATCTGCGCCTTCATCAAACCTAAAACCTCTGTTCTAAAATCTTCAGTGCGGTCAGACCACCTAATTCCACCTCTGGCAACCTTACCACCACGTAAGTGAATTGCTTCAAAAGCATTTGAATACACATAGATCTCAAAATATGGCTTAGGTAATGGTAAATCTTGTATTTTTCTCGAATTAATTTTAAATGATATGTATTTTTTATTGTAGTAATAATTAGTACGCACAATCGCCATATTAATTTCAATCAACGCCCTAATAATCCTATCTTCTGCTAGACTTTCTATTGCACCCAACATCTTTTCCAAATCATCACATATAGCTCTTGTCGCTTCATCCCTTTTTGTTCTTTCAGAAAATAATTTGGGATCAAATCTAACACTAAATAGTTCTACCAATAACAACACAATCTTTGTATGATTGAAAAGTGCTTGTTGCATATAATCTTCAGCATATGCAAATCTAATTTGTTTCAAATAGCTACCCCAAGCTCGTAAAAGCAAAACATCTCGCCAACCTAAACCACAAACAACAACTAAGCTATTGTAAAAATCGTCTTCAACTTCCCCTTTCCATATTTTACGTAAAATTAGCTCAAATTTCTCTTTTATTTCACTTAAAGGAGATATATTGTCTGAGTTAAGTGATAGAATAAAGTGATGTATTAAAATCTCAAAATCATCACTAATTTTAATAATATAGCTATAATGATTCTTAATTTTCATTGCCATGTTCTCAAGAACAGGAAGCATATCAAATAGCTGAATTATCCTCTGCGGAACATATACTTTTAATTGATACCTACTATCATTGTCATAATACAAATCTGATTCAGCTTCATCAGTTTTACGCACCTTTTCCATTCTAGCAATGTCATATAAAACAGCGTTCTTTTTAAACTTCTCCCGGTAGCTTACTGGAAAAGCATCAGCATAAACATCATATAAGCCATTTGCAACACTTAACTCATATTTACTTTCTAAAGTACACCTCAGCTCCTCCTTCCAACCACGTGCCAACTCCCTTAATTGTGCTTCAAGCATCTCTACATTAACATTATTCTTCGTAGATTTTACTTTTAAAATAAGTTGTAACCTTACTAAACCAGAATCACGCATTTGTTCATTAACAACTTTGCCATCATATACATCAGCTAACAATTTTTGCATTCTGAGCCATAAAGCCGTACTAAACTGAGCCCTAGGCACAAATATTATAATTCTTATAAAATTACCTACACTATCTGTATGTACGAATAGTTTGACTTCTACCCTCACAGACAGAGAAAGAATGCCCATACAACTTTTAAATAATTCCTTTTCTGGTATATGAAGCAATTCAGCGCGAGGGAAATCTTGTAATACAGCTATAAGAGCCTTATGATTGTGGCTATTTTCAAGGAAATTCGACCACTTCTCCATCAACATAACTTTTTTCCTTATAATAGGAATAAGCCTTACATCCTGATAATAAACAATTGAAGTAAACAAACCTAAAAAGCGAATTTCACCTATAATTTCACCTTCTTGGCTATATCTCTTCACACCAATGTAATCCATATTTACATGACGATGTACTTTTGAAAATCGGTTTGATCTTGTTATAAATATAGTATGCTCTTCACCACTACGTATATCAACGTCATAAACAGCTTTATCAATTTTAGGAACACCTAATAAAGTTCTATCATCTCGAGTAATACGCCCATCTTGCTCCTCCCAATTATATTGAGCATATCCTAAAAATACAAAATTACCCTGTTTTAACCATTGTAAAAAATCTACTATTTCTAATCTTTCTTTTTCTACAATATATTCATTCCCTTGTATTGTATTCGATATCTCATCTACTTTATTTAACATTTGTTTCCAATCATCGACACAACATTCGACCATTTTAAGTATGATGGTTAGTGTACTCTCTAACTCATGCATGTCTTTTTCACAAATACTAGTTATAGAAAAATAAATAACAGACTCTAAAATATTTTTATCATTAATCTTCCTTGGTATTACAGAATTAATACGTTCTCGTATAACATATCCCCTATTTTTTAATTCTCCAGTTACAGAATCTACCAAAAATGGTTTATCTTCAGTCACAATTTCAACCACAGTAAATGCACTTTGCCAACCGTGGCTCTTGACTGTTGGCCTAAATACCCTTACTCTATTTTCTCTTAACTTACGAGTTTTAACATATTCAAACAAGTCACGTGCAATACATAACAAAATACCACTTTTAGATTCATAATCACAAGAAACATATGCATAAAAATACCTTATAAAACCTTTTAAAGGCTTAGTTAGCTTATCACCTCCATTTTTCAAAATAGCTTCTATAACTGAATTTTCCATATAACAAATGTAAACGACTTAAAATATTATTAATCCAGTAAACAAGTGTAAAGCTTTTTCTTTAAAGATTCATTATGTAAATCAGTAATCTACATGATCTTTTATCGTAAAATAGCCTCATAGATCAATAAACTACCAAGTCTCAGATTGATAGAAAAGAAAAAAATCGTATTGCTAATCACTCACAGAAAACACCGTCTTTCCCTTCACTACAGTACGTAATACTTTTCCTTTAACCCTTCTACCATTAAATGGAGAATTCTTTGATTTACTCATGAACTTACTTGTATCAACTGTCCACTCCCTATTTAAATCAATAAATGTCAAATCAGCAGGCGCACCCTTTGCAATAACACCACATTTTTTATTAATAATTTGTGCTGGTTTATAAGTAAGGTTCGCCAAAACATCTATAAGACTCATTTTACCACTATGGTAAAGGTCTAATGACAGTGGTAACAAAGTCTCCAAACCTATAATACCAAAAGCTGCATGCTCAAGAGCTACATTTTTTGCTTCAAATTCATGTGGAGCATGATCTGTGGCAATACAATCTATCAAACCTGACTGCAATCCTTCAATCATTGCAATCCTATCTTTCTCACTTCTAAGCGGAGGATTCATTTTTGCATAAGTATTATAACCTAAAACAGATTCCTCATTCAGAGTAAAATGATGTGGAGTAACTTCACAGGTAACCTTCAGACCAATCTCCTTGGCATTTCTAACCAATCTAAGCGCCTCTTTAGTTGAAACATGCAATACATGATAATGACCTCCAAAAGCCTCCAATAATAATAAATCCCTTGCCACAACTACAGCTTCTGAAATATTTGAAATACCTGGAACAAATAATTTTGACGAGGTTTTGCCCTCATTTACACAACCACCATTACTCAGAAGTAAGTCTTCAGCATGCTGAGCAATTGGGACGTTTAATTTTTCTGAATATTTCAGAGCTTGCTTCATTAATAATGAATTTGCAACAGGAAGTCCATCATCTGTGAAACCAACAGCACCAGCTTCATACAGTAATTCCATTTCTGATAAACTTTCACCATTTTTCGTAACTGAAGCATAAGACTCAATATTGACATAAGCAAACTTATTTGCTCTATATTTCAGATAACCAAGTGTAACTACATTATCTATAAGTGGAACTGTATTTGGTTGACAAACAACAGTCGTCACTCCACCAGTTGCAGCAGACTTACTACCACTTTCTATTGTCTCTTTGTGTTCTTGCCCAGGCTCACGAAAATGCACATGCAAATCTACAATACCAGGCATCAAAAGCTTACCACTACAATCAATCACTTCATCAATAACACTATATTTTTTTAATAATGAATCACCAAAGTCAGCTATTGACTTACCATAAGTCAGTAGATCACCAAAAAAATCCAATTTTGTTTTTGGATCAACAATACGCACATTCGAATAAACTACTTTAAATCCATCTTCTTGTCCGTTTCCCAAGTATGAGTACCGTGTTCTTTCTGACATACTTTTTCAAATTATAGTGTAATGCTACATAAAATAACAAAAAATAACAAGAAAGAATAGAATTTTTAAATCATTATAATATATAATATATTTAGTATGTAAATATACAATATCCCTGTAAAAGTTGTATTTTGCAAAGATTGTATAGCATTTATCAACTTTAAGTTGATAAATCACAACATAATATAAATACTTGTATGAGGTGATATGAATGATTCAATAATAGTAAAGCGCATGAAAGAACGCATGAAGGAGCTAGGTATCAATGCGCGTAAACTGGCTAATCAATCGAAAGTTGGAAGATCTTTTGTCTATGATGTACTAAGTGGGAAATCAAAAAATCCAACCTCTCTGAAACTATTCTCAATTGCAAAGGAGTTAAAAGTTTCTATGTCTTACTTGGTTGGAGAAAGCAGTGCTGACTTAGATATCAGCAAATACTCCATTGGATACCCACTATTAGAAAATCAACAAAATACTCCATGCTTACTTCTTTCTAAAGCACACTTTAGAAATCTATCTGCAAATTATAATATAAAAATATTTACAGTACCAGATGATGCTATGGCTCCAGCTTTATGCAAAGATGACGTACTAATCATTGATGATTCAGAAAAAATAGGATCAGTCTCTGGTATTTTTGCATTAAAGTATAAAAGGTCTTTTATAATAAGAAGATTAGAATATATATATGGCTCAAATAATCACGTAAAAGTTGTTGCTGAAAACAATATGTACTTATCCTATGAAGATGATATCAATAATATCAACATAATGGGACAAGTGAAATACTTTTTTAGAAGTTGTTAGACTGTACATTCTTAATTTTTTGTGCTACAAGTCTACAATTCCTCGGTAGCTCAGTTGGTAGAGCAAATGGCTGTTAACCATTTGGTCGCTGGTTCGAGTCCGGCCCGGGGAGCCAATTATTAATTTTGTTGTTGCGCTTTAAACTTTAGTAATATAAAGCAGCCTCTTGTTCATTATTTAGATCTGTAAATTAAGTAAAAAGTTACAGATTGATCATGTTTTATATAAGTAACACAAAAGAACATTACGCCTATGCAAAAAGCTCCTTTGAAAATAAATTTATTGAGTGAAATCTTTACAAAAAATTATACCTTAACATTCTTCATCAGTAAACTCACATATATTATGTGACAACATGCAGGTAAAAATAATTCACATAAATAGAAAAAAGTCACTTTACAATATAGTACATTTCACTTGACTAGACGAAACCAGACCTAAATAACATTATCATGATTTAGCATTACACTATAACAAGGGTTTCAGTATAACATTTGCTAATATGCAGGAATACATTTGGAAGATTAGTAAATGTTTTGATTAGTTGGAAATAGCATTATGGTTTTCACATTAGAAAACAGATTCGGCATTCATTACGATTCTGTACCAATATTTATTTCTTCATCCTTGATATTCAATTCACACATTTTTTTCATTTGCCTAATAAATGATAGGTATACTGCCGCATAATTACAATATTAATTACATTTTCGTATAATATTCTATACTTACTGCAACAATATAAACATGTCATCCCTTAATGCAGCCTCTATTTTTATTGTCTTCGCATTAGGTAATATTAACTTAACCTGGTATGCATGCAATGCAAGTTTAGCTTCACTTTTCTTTTCACCATACTTCTTATCACCATAAATTGGATTTCCTATATACTTCATATGAGAGCGAATTTGATGTTTTCTACCAGTTAATGGTCTAAGCTCTACATAAGATAAATTCAGTTTTGGCAAAAACCTGAGTAATTCAAAATGCGTAATCGCATTTTTTCCATTTTCTGCATCTGGATATATTAATTCTTGTCCATTTTGTACTTTTTTAGCTAATGGAACTTCTACTCTACCTTTTTTTTGTAATAATTTTCCTACGACTAATGCTCTGTAAATTTTAGTGATTTTATTACTTTTAAATGAATAAGATAAAAAGCGCGCT
This sequence comes from Anaplasmataceae bacterium, assembly GCA_965207045.1. Lineage (GTDB taxonomy): Bacteria > Pseudomonadota > Alphaproteobacteria > Rickettsiales > Anaplasmataceae. The sequence continues at coordinate 646,665 of OZ242261.1, forward strand.
ACTTGTAATGTACGAGCTAACAAAAGAACACCACTTGTATCTTTATCTAATCTATGAACTATTTTAGGTGTCTGGTTATCAACTTTTTCAAGATTCTCTAGCATATCATTTACACTAGCTTTTACTTTATTACCACCTTGTACAGCCAATCCACTTGGTTTATTTAAAGCAATTATGTATTTATCCTGATATAAAATTTTTACACTAATATCAACTGCTCTTAAATTATTTTTTCTATGATTTTCCTCAGAAACAAAAGAGATTTTGTTACTTATCAGTAATATTTGCCCTTTTTTTACTCTTGTATTTGCTTGCACACTCTCATTATCAACTCTAATTAACTTTTTACGAAAATAACTCTCCAATAGAGATTGGGTAATACCAATAAGAACATTTTTTCTTATATATCTATCAATACGAACCTCTTGATCAGAAATTACAATTTCTCTGTCAGCAAAAGTGCTATTTTTCATAACTCAACAATGATGAAGTAATAAATAATACATATTAACGTTATATGCCTATCAATATAATTAGCATAATTAGCTGATATGCATTTCTATAAAAGCAGGTTAGCAATAATCATTGAAGATGAAAGAGCTAACATAATCCATGTTTATGGATGCAAGCTCTTATTAAGAAAGGTAATTAAAGAAAATGATTTTACATCTATATTGGAATTACAAGACTATATTAAACAACAAAAGTGCTGTTGCGTACATATATTACTGAACTGTTCAAGACAAGATTATCAATGTTATAACTTACATATACCCTTTACAAACAATAAAAATTTTTTTTTACAAAATTTACTACCAAAGGAAATCTTGAATAAAGCTACTTTTGTAGATTCAGTATTGCTTGATAAAGAAAAGGACAAATATCTTATTTTTACACCACAAATAACTTCTGATTTTGTAAATCTATCTAAAGAAATTGAAAATCGATTCAAAGGATTTTGTTTCGCTCCTCTGGAATGCAAACAAATAATAGATATCCTTTCTTTAGGTATGGAAATACAAAATGCAAAGAATAAGTTTGAAATCCTTATTATGCACCACGCTAATAATAGATTACAGCTAATTTTGTATAAGAACAAAATTTTTTCAAAAAATGAAGTAATAATTTTAGGAGAACATAAAAATTTATCAGTTTATGCAGGAAGCATCAAGCAATATTTTGACTCCTTTGTTGCTACTTTAGCACTCGGCAATGATTGCATGTTAAACACTTACATCGTCCTACCAGACAAAATTAAATTAAAGCTGATGCTACATAAATTTACTCAAAAAAATGTTATCATACTCTCTCCCTATGAGGTTGCTATAATACTCAACTTAGATTGCTTCATGAAAAAGGATGATCCATGCTGTGATGTAATAATAGCTCATAATGTTATTAATAACGGGCATAGCAATTATTTATTCAATTTTGCTGAAGAGAAAAAAAAACGCAAAATTAATATTTCAGCACATTGTCTAAACACAACTACAGTTATTTTAGTTATTATATTCATTTGTTTTATTTTCACTTCAAACAACACAACTTATCATAGCTATCAAGAACACAAGCTCCTTATAGAACAAAATCACTTTTTACAATCCACTATAGAGAGAGAACTAAAATTATTTGATCCAAAAAAAGTTAAGTTTAACTATATTAACAAGCTCATCCTACTTGACGACACTTTTTATAATGATGAAGCGTTGCAATACTTATTAAATATGAACAAATATTACTATGATGACATAATAAATTCTAGCTATGACACCAGAAATACTAAATCAACTTCAGTTAAGATTAATACTAAGAATTGTGAATTAATCAAGGAAAAAGAAAATAAAAACTTGTTAAGATTATCTGTAGAGGTCTGTAATGAGGAAGATATACACTAAGTTACTATCTTTATCAATTTTTATATTGATCTTTACACTTTACTACCATAGTGCCCAGAATTTTATAGAGGAAATAGAGTTTGATAACAATATTCTTCGCTGGAATAACGAGCTATTAGAGCATAAAAAAAATCAAATTGTTGAGAAAAGACTAGGAGTTGAATTATATGAAAAAGTATTAGTGGAACTACCTAAAAGGGATCAAATTTTAGATTCTATTTATAATATCAAAAATACAATAGAAAAAGTTATAATGTATGATTTTTCATTGAACATTTTAGAAAACGAATCGGCTTGTTATGACTCACTTTGTTTATCATATATGGATATAAAAATAAATTTTACTTGTAATAACATAAATAGTATGAGTTTAATAATCGAAAATATTAGCTTTATGCACGGAATTGTTGTGCAATTTGTCAATATTGATAACCTGTCTCAATATGAGGTTTTCGTTAATTTATTGTTACGTAGTTATTACTCACAAAACAATTTTGATTAATATTCCATGATACGAAAATGTTTTTTTGTGGAATAATGGAAATTCTGTTATAGTGTCTAGTTATACTATTTTAAGTTTGAAAGTACATATAGAAGTGATTAATAAACCAAGGTTAACAACCTTAACAAATGGTTTTCGTGTTTTGACAGACTCCATGAATGAGGTTGATTCAGTAGCAATCAGTGTTTGGATAAATGCTGGTGGAAGGTTTGAAGTAAAAGAAAATTGTGGTATTGCACATTTTCTAGAACATGTAGCTTTCAAGGGAACAAAAAATCGTAGTGCCTTTGATATTGCAAAAGAGTTTGATAAAATAGGAGGACAATTTAATGCCTATACAAGCAAAGAGTTTACTGTGTATCATGCAAAAGTTTTAAAGGAGAATTTTCCTACAGGTTTGGACATAATTGCAGATATATTATTAAATCCTGTCTTTGATTCTATTGAGATAGAAAGAGAGAGAAAAGTAGTTTTACAGGAAATAGCACAAACAAATGATAATCCTGATGATATTTTATACGATAAATATGTTGAAACAGCCTATCCCAACCAAGCTCTTGGTAGACCGATTCTTGGAAGAAAAGAGTTAGTTAATTCATTTGAAGATAAGCATTTACAAGATTTCATGGCACAACATTACCATAGTAGAAACATGTTACTTTCTGTTGCTGGAAATATTGAACATGAACAAGTAGTAGATTTTAGTAAAAAATCATTTGCCAATTTACCTGAAAAAAAGAACTTCGCTAACATGAAAGAAGCAAAATATATTGGTGGCGAATTTCGCGAAAAACGTGATCTTGAACAAGTACATGTTTATCTTGGCTTCAATGGACTTAATTACTATAGTGAAGATTATTATAATATCCAAGTCATGTCACTGATCTTAGGAGGAGGAATGTCTTCACGTTTGTTTCAAGAAATTCGTGAAAGACGTGGGTTATCATATTCTATTTCTTCATTTAGTCAAAATTATAAAGATAGTGGCATGTTAAATATTTATTGTGCTACAGAATACAATAAGGTAGAGACTGTATTAGATATAGTAATTCAAGAGATGAAAAAAATGATAGATTGTGTTACTCAAGATGAGTTGGACAGAGCTAAATCTCAGATAAAATCTAGCCTATTAATGGGTATGGAAAGTAATTCTTCTAGAGCTGACATTACTGCTAGCTCTTATATGAAATACAACAGACACATATCTAAACAAGAAATATTGGAAAAAATTAATGAAACGACAGTAAAAACAATTCAAAGATTAATGGAGTCAATTTTATTTGGACGCTCCTCATGCACTATAGCATCAATTGGTAAAATTGAAAATGTTCCGCAGTATTATGATATTTTAAAAAAGATATGACTACTATATTGACACTAGCAAAGAATAATAAAGTTGTAATGATTGGCGATGGTCAGGTTTCTCTTGGCAATACTGTAATGAAGAAAAGCGCTAAAAAAGTTCGCAGATTAAAAGGTGATAACATAATAGCTGGTTTTGCCGGTGCTACTGCTGATGCCTTTACTTTGTTTGAACGCCTTGAAGCTAAGCTTGAAGCCTATACAAATCAGTTAATGCGCTCATGTGTTGAGTTGGCTAAAGATTGGCGTACTGATAAGTATTTACGTAGATTGGAAGCAATGATGATAGTTGTTGACACAAATGTTTCTTTAGTTATCACTGGCAATGGTGATGTTTTGGAACCTGAAGATAGGATAGCAGCAATAGGTTCTGGCGGTAATTATGCTTTGTCTGCTGCTCGTGCTTTATTTGATATAAAAAGGATTAATGCAGAAGAAATTGCAAAAAAAGCTATGAAAATAGCCGCAGACATTTGTGTTTTTACCAATGATAATTTTGTTATAGAAACCGTGTAATTAGGATTTATTATGTCTGAAAAAGATGATATACTAGAAGAAGAAGATGATGATGATCAAATTCATGATAACGAGAGCAACGACAGTAATGACAATGGTAGTGCAACAGGAAATTATAAGTACAGTATAGAGTCTTTTACTCCAGCCGAAGTCGTTAAAGTATTAGATAGATTTATTGTAGGTCAGGATGATGCTAAGCGTGCCGTTGCAATCGCTTTACGTAATCGTTGGCGTCGCAGTTTAGTCGCTCAACCACTTAGGGATGAAATTATACCTAAAAATATCTTGATGATAGGCCCAACTGGTGTTGGAAAAACTGAGATTGCCCGCAGACTCGCTAAATTATCAAATGCACCCTTCATAAAAATTGAGGCAACAAAATTCACTGAAATTGGTTACGTTGGTCGCGACGTCGATTCGATAGTTCGCGATTTAGTTGAAATAGCAATTGAAATGGTAAGACGAGACGTACGTTCCACTGTTGAAGGAATTGCAAAAAGAGATGCTCGCAAAAGAATATTAGATGCTTTAATTGGTGATGAATCCCAACATAAAGCAACTAGAAATAGTTTTGCCAAAAAATTAGATAGTGGAAAACTAGATAACGCTGATATATCAATTAATGTAAGAGAAAATCTTTCACCCCAATCTATGTCTATGCTAGATATACCTGGAATGCAAGGAGGTCAAGTTGGATTGATGAATGTTAGCGATGTTATTGGAAAACTTTTTGGTGGTAATAAGAAAACAAAAAAACGCAAAGTAAAAGTAAAAGATGCTTGGTCTCTTTTGATAAACGATGAGGTCGATAAGATGCTTGATGAAGAGCAAATCATTAAGGATGCATTAGAGCTTGTTACTAATAATGGTATAGTATTTTTAGATGAGATAGATAAAATTGCTGACAGCACAACTAATACTTCTGGTGGAAGAGGTGAAGTAAGTCGAGTTGGTGTACAAAGAGACTTAATGCCACTATTTGAAGGAACGACTGTTTCAACAAAATATGGTAACGTAAAAACAGATCATGTTCTATTCATTGCTTCTGGTGCATTTCATATTGCTAGACCATCTGACCTTCTGCCAGAATTACAAGGAAGACTTCCCATAAGGGTCGAATTAAACCCGTTAAGTGAAGATGCTATGATCAGCATTCTTAGAGAAACTGAATCCAGTTTGCTTAAACAGTATACGGCCTTGATGGCTACAGAAAAAGTGGAATTAAAATTTACGGATGATGGAATTAAAGCAATTGCAAAAATTACGATTAATCTTAACAATGAAGTTGAAAATATAGGTGCAAGACGCTTACATACAGTTATGGAAAAATTATTAGAAAACATTAGTTTCAATGCTTCAGAAAAATCTGGTTCATCAGTTATAATAAATGAAAAATACGTTCGAGATTCATTGAGCGACATACTTAAAAAACTAGATCTTTCAAAATTTATATTGTAGCATGAAAGTAGCAGCAGTGATCCTTGCTGGTGGAAATGGCATTAGATTTGACTCTGATGTACCAAAGCAATATCTAAGTTTTAATAATGGGCCAAGTGCCCTAGAAAGATCTGTACAAGTATTTTTATCTCATAAATCAGTTCAAAAAGTACAAGTTGTTATTGGAGTTGAACACAAGGCTTTTTACAAACTTGAAGATCAAGAAAAGTTATTTCCAGTTATATTTGGAGGTAGTAGAAGACAAGATTCAGCTTTAAACGCGTTAGAAATACTTGAGAATGAAAAGCCAGATTTTATTTTAATTCATGATGCTGCCAGGCCTTTTGTTTCGCATAATTTAATTAATAAAGTTTTAGATAAACTAAAAACAAATAATGCTGTAATTCCTGTATTAAATATAACTGATTCTATAATTAGGATCAATGATGATTCTACAGTTAAACAAAATATAACAAATAATCAATTATTTAGTGTACAAACCCCTCAGGGATTTCGTTTTATAGATATATTACACTGCCATAAATTAGAAAAAGGTAGTAGTGAAATTTTTACGGACGATGCTTCCTTATTACACAAGTATGGCTTGCCAGTAGCAACAGTCAAGGGTGATAACCGAAATATTAAAATTACACACAAGGAGTGCATTAGTGAAAATGCTTAGAGTTGGACATGGCTATGACACACATAAATTCTGTATTTCTAATAAAGGCTTTATAACTGTATGCGGGGTAAAAATTCCCCATTCAAAAGCAATCAAAGCTCATTCTGATGGAGATGTTGGTATACATGCATTAGTAGATGCAATGCTTGGTGCAGTAGCTTGTGGTGATATTGGAGAGCACTTTTCCTCAACAGATGATAAATGGAAAGATGCTGATTCTGCCCTTTTTTTAATAGAAGCTAATGCAATTGTTTCCAACAAAGATTTTTGCATTGCAAATATTGATATAACTATAATATGTGAACAACCAAAGATGAGTCAGTATAAACTAGCTATGCGTGAAAAATTGGCATATATATTAGGGCTAGAGGTAGATGTAATTAGTGTTAAAGCTAAAACCAACGAAAAAATGGGTTTTTTGGGCAAAGGTGAGGGAATAGCAGCACATACAACAGTACTACTCGTGTCAAATAAATAAGAAACATCGACATACAAAAATATTCTACCTCTAAACTTTGCCTGTTGAACTACAGAAAAATCTTAAACACTAAAGCTTAAAGGAGATAAAGAACATTTACTAAAGCAATAGACATTATGGAGAACTTACTTTCACCCTTTTTTTAATGAAAATATTTTGTTGAAAAAGCATAATACTTTGTATCGACTTTCTGATGTGAGTAGCAGCTCTTAAGTTATTGAACAACACAACAATTTGACTGTTCTCGTCTTGAGGACACATGTTGTTTAGAGTAAGCATTAAAAAGACGATATTGAGGGCGCTCTTTTCTTACATCAAGCAGATCAGTTTGTAATTTATTAATTTGACTCTCTAGTACACTTACCTTTTCAAGTTGCTGATTTTGTCTCATCATCATCACCTCATAAGCACTTTGCCTTCTCTCTTTGGAAAAAACAGCAGCTCTTACTTCAGGATTATGACCCTCTTGTGCCAACTTAAAAGCATTTTTTCCTCCTTCTTGTATTTCCCGGTTTGGGTTAGCTCCTGCGTCTACTAAACACTCAATAATTTTAACATTTCCCAGCGTTACTGCAAGCGTGATTGCATCGCCCCCATCTTGTATACATCGTGGATCATTACTTTGTAGATTAAAATCAAGATCAGACCTAACTCCTTTTCTTGCTATTGTATTTACTTTAGCTCCTGCTTCTATTAAAGCATTTACCATACAGAGATTTTGTACTTTTACTGCTTCCATAAGTGGAGTACTATAAGTACTCACTCCACAATTACAAAACCCTGTTACTACCTCTAAGACGTATGGAGTTGCATTTTTAATAAATTTCTCTGCTAAAGTAAAATCATCACTTCTTACGACAAAATTTACAACAGTATCTTTCTTAAACTCAACAAAATTAGTCATAGAATAATTATAATGACGTGAAGCAAAGTACTTTATTATGTCTTGATAGTTATCATTCTTCACTAACATAGACAAAAATTCCGCAACCTCAGAAGTAGTTCTTATTTTTTTAAACCATCCGCCTAAAAACTCCTCTTCTTTTACAAAGATATTGTCTTTATCAATTGTTTCCAACTCTTTTATTTTCGCAAAAACCAAACTAACAACCTCTATACTATTTTTCCTTACAGCTTGCACTAAACAATCTCCAAGTATGGCACTGCAATAAAGTTCGCGCAACATTTTAACTCCTGCATTGCCACTGAACAACGTAGATTTAAATTCACCGAGAACCTCTTTTACTTCTTGGTCATTACTGCTTTCAATTGCATTGAATAGTCTTTTTCTTACCTCTTCTTGCATAACAGTTCTAAGTTTAAACAAAATATTTTTTATTCCGTTTTCATTATCGCTTTCAATTGTATTTGATAATTCTCTTTTTACTTCTTCTAGCATAATAATTATCTTTTATAAAACATAGTTATTGCACATTCTAATATCAACACTTCAAACAATCAATACCTATTTTGTTGAAAAAGCATAATACTTTGTATCGACTTTCTGATTTGAGTAGCAGCTCTTAAGTTATTGAACAACACAACAATTTGACTGTTCTCGTCTTGAGCGCACATGTTGAGAGTAAGTATCAAAAAGACAAGATCTAGGATGTTTTCCTCTTGCATCAAGCAGATTAGTTTGTAATTTATTAACTCGATTTTCTAGTTCATTTACCTTTTTTCTAAATTGCTGATTTTATCCCATCATCACCTTAAAAGCACTTGCCTTCTCTCTTTGGAAAAAAACAGCAGCTCTTACTTTAGGATTATGACTCTCTTGTGCCAACTTAAAAGCAGTTTTTCCTCCTATTGCCTTAATTCTCAAGTTCGGGTTAGCGCCTTCGTCTATTAAACGCTCTATAATTGCGACATTTCCACGTATTACTGCAATCGTAATTGGATTCATTCCGGATAACTCCTCCTTGTAAATCATATTGTACACCTTGTTTTCCACTCTCACTATTTTATTTACGTCAGCTCCTGCTTTTATTAAAGCATTTACCATAAAAAAATTTTGCATTTTTACTGCTAATGTGAGTGGAGTATCACAAGTAATACTGTCAAAATCGTAGTTATGACATAATGTTACTTTTTCTAATGCGAATACCTATATTTGTACTTTCAATCAATTTAATAAACTTCTCTATTAAAACCAAATCATCACTTCTTATAACAAAATTCATAATAGTATTGTTCTCAAAAAGACTAGAATCTACATAACTAGAATAACAATTATTGAACAAATATTTAATTACACCTTGATAGTTACCTTCTTCTGCTAATAATATAGATAAAAACTTCTTAACAGCCAGAGTAGTTCTATATTTGTTTTTAACAAACCATCTACCCAAAATGCTATTACTGTCCAATATAATCTGGTTTTCCATCATCATAACTTCCAATTCTTTTATTTTCGCTAAAACCAAATTAACGATATTTATCTTATTTTCATTTACAGCTTGCACCCAACAATCTCCAAGTATGGCATCGTGATAAAGTTTGACTCAAATTTTATGTCCTTCCTCTCCAATAAATAACTCAGGTTTAAGTTTATCCAAAACATTTCTTGCTTTTTGATCATTATCGCTCTCAATTGCAGATGATAGTCCTTCTTTTACTTCTCCCAATATAATAATCATTTTCTATAGAACATAATTCATTATATATTTAAACATTAATATTTCAAAAAAAATCAACACCTTTCTTAAATTTTTAGTATACATTACAATAATTAGTTATATATGCTTAATCGCAAGTTCTTTTAAATGAGAAGAAGCAGCTACTGAAGGTGCCCCCATTAAAATATCCTCTGCCTTTTGATTCATAGGAAAACATATAACTTCTCTGATATTATTCTCACCTAACATTAGCATCAATAACCTATCAATACCAAGTGCTATGCCTCCATGCGGTGGTGCTCCAAATTTAAAACTATTAACCAAAGCAGGAAATGATTCTTTTACTTCTTCTTCTGCGTAACCAGCAATTTTAAAGGCTTTGTACATAACATCCAACTTATGATTACGTATAGCACCACTAGCAAGTTCAATACCATTACACACCAAATCATATTGGTAAGCCAAAATTTGTAACGGATCACCTACTAAGTTCTGTTGTGGCATAGAAAAAGGATTATGTGAAAAATTAATCTTTTTTGTATTTTCGTCATACTCAAAAAGTGGAAAATCCGTTACCCAACAAAATTTAAACTCTTTATTATCTATCAAACTCAACTCGTTTGCCAAATGAGTTCTAATTATACTAATAAATTTATTAATCTCTTTTTCATAGTCAGATACAAAAAAAACAGCACAACCATTCCTGCCACCAACTATTTTACATAAATCTACTATTTCCTTATCCGTTAGAAATTTTGCTATAGGACCCTTTGCTTTACCTCCATCTGTAAAATTAACATAACCTAAACCTGGTAACCCTATCGAACGGACATAATCGTTTTGCTTGTCAAAAAAACTTCTAGGCTTCGTACCAATACCTGTCACCATAATAGCACGAACCACCATACCCTTTTCTATATTACCTTTAAATAGAGTAAATCCCGAATTCACAAAGATACTACCCACATCATAAATTACAAGTGGATTACGCAAATCTGGCTTATCTGTACCATATTTCTGCATCGATTCTTGATAAGTAATACTAGCAAAATGCTGAACTTCAACAGAAAAAATATCCTTACAACTGCGCATAATAACATGTTCCATAATGCGCATTATCTCTTCTTGTGTAACAAAAGACATTTCAAAATCTAACTGATAGAACTCAGCAGGCGATCTATCAGCCCTTGAATCTTCATCACGAAAACAGGGAGCAACCTGGAAATATCTGTCAAAACCAGAGACCATTAACAATTGCTTAAATTGCTGTGGAGCTTGTGGCAACGCATAAAACTTTCCTTTATGCAAACGGCTAGGCACAAGATAATCTCGTGCCCCTTCCGGAGAAGATGCCGTCAAAATAGGTGTTTGAAATTCTAAAAAATCTTCATCTATCATTACATTTCTTAATTCCTGTATAAATTGAGAACGTAAAATTATATTCTTATGAACCTTTTCTCGTCTTAAATCCAAAAAACGATACCTCAACCTTAATTCCTCTGCTATATCTTCATCAGATGCAACTTGTAATGGCAAGATTTCAGCATTAGATTCGATTTTCCAACTTTTAACAACTATTTCGATATCACCATTTTTTATTTTATCATTAACTGTTTTAACAGAGCGCTTTACTACATTCCCTTCCACAGTTACAACACTTTCAATGTGTACTGAAGATATTACTTCTATCTCATTATGAAAAACCAACTGAATAATACCATAATGGTCACGCAAATCAACAAATATCACGCCACCATGATCTCTCATTCTAAAAATCCAACCAGACAATTTTACTGTCTGACCAATAATTTGCGTTGAAATTTCGCCACAATTACAAGAGCGATATGGATGCTTCATAAACTTTCCTAACTGTACACAAATACACCGACAGTCTATACAATAGACCTTTAAAACTCAATCACCAATAAAAAAAACGCCATAAGGTATTAGTATATAGTATGTGTTATGTGCAAACCATTCAAGAAAATCTAAGCTTTTGTAACAATTTTAGAGTTTCGTGTGCTTCTATCATCAATAACTTCACCAGATAATGCTATCATTGCATAAAGATTAAGTATAAGCATAAGCGCTATGGCTACATCGGCCAAGCTCCATAAAAAACCTACTTTTGCAACCGCACCAACTGGCAATAGTAATATGAATGCAGCTTGCCACACATACATAATGTACCTTCTACCTGAAGCTAGATATTCTATTGCTTGATTCGCACAGAATAACCAAGTCAGAATTGTAGTAAATGCAAAACAAAAAAGGACTATAAGTAAGACATAGCTAGCTAAGTTTGCATAAGGTATACCGACGTTAAATGCAGCAAAGCACATATTAGTACTTTCCAGTCCAGAATTATTCCAAACACCAGTAACAAGTAAGACTAAACCTGTAATTAAGCAAACTAACATTACGACAAACGGCGATAAAACGCTTAAAGTAGCTTGTCCTCTAGCAAAATCTGCTTGATTACCATTATTATAAACATTAGAATGGACTATTGATTCCAAACCAAGACCAATATCAGTAGCAAATACTCCTCGTATAAAACCAACTTTCACAATAGAAAGAATATGCAACACTCCGTAACCAAAAACACCACCAGAAACACTAGATGCATCAAAAGCCGAAGTGAAGATCAAAGAAAAGGAGGGTATGATAGATTCATAATGTGTTACCAGAATATAAAAGCAAGACCCTAGATATATTAAAGACATAGCAGGAACAACCTTTGTAATAGTCTCAGCAAACCATTTCACACCACCAATAGTCACAACGAACACAATCACAGCAATAGCAATGCCATAAAATATCGGTGGCCAAGCTGAATTATGAAGTGGTAAAACTAAAGAGTTGACTTGCACTAAATTCCCTACTGTGAATGCACTAATTAGCAAAGCAAAAGCAAAAAACGTAGCAAGTACAGGAGAACATAACCCATACTTCATGTAATACATCGGACCACCATGATAATTATCATACATATCCTTCATCCTATATTTTATTCCCAATATGCAACTAATATACTTGAGGACACTAATAATCAATATTACTACAAACATCCAAAACAAGGTTCCGGGGCCGCCAGTTGCCATTGCCACAGCTACACCTGATATATTACCAGTACCTAAGTTACCCCCTAAAATTGTTGAAAGCGCTGTAAAAGAAGAGATGTTTTTCGTCCCAGTTGAAGCTTTATTAACAAAGAATAATCTAAAAACCTTCAACAATCCTGTAAAATGGATAAAATTCAATTTACAAGAAAAATATATACCAGTAAAAACAACTATTGGTATTATAAACATACTGAAAAACATATCGTAAAAACTCATATCTAAGGATTTCGGTTAATTGATTTACGTTTTATCTATAAACATAACACACCAACACAATATTTCAATTGTAAATGATAAAGGTAATCTTAATTTAAATACGACTCTTCATAATTAAGAAGGGCAACTATACAAAAAAACTCAGCATAGAGAGAATTTAACCTATATAATATACTTAATTTCCCATCTCAACTTAATTTTAAATTAACAATTGACACATCAAACCAGAACTTCAACAGTCAACCTTTGAAAATCATTCGTAAATGAAAAATGTTTAAAATATGAGAATCAAGTAATTGGTTAAAGCATGCTAGAATTACATTCACAAGATTCTATCTTATATATGTAATAGATGAATTCTTAGAATTAAACTTTGCTGTTAATGAAAATTAAAAAGTTTAGTAAAAAAGAGTTACATTAAATAATAAAAATTGTGTACACAAAAAAATCCTGTTATAGTACATATCCATACATATAAATGACAATTACTATCATGCAGTTAGCCGTTCTTCGTTACGTTACATATTACTAAATTTCAATTGCTTAACCAAACAGTAACATATAGACTTGAACAATGAGAAAAGTAATCATATTTTTAGCTACCTTTACCATTGCAACAATTGATCAATTAACAAAACATTATATAAAATTTCTTACAGATGAAAATGATGTTATAGAATTAGGAAGTTATCTTAATATCGTTTCTGTTTGGAATTCTGGAATCAGCTTTGGCGTTCTAAGCAACTACTACTACTCTAATCTAATACTTACTAGTACAACTATAATAATAGTATTAATTTTATTGTTTTTATTACTACGTACAACTAATCAAGTACATATTGCAGGTTACACATTAATAAAAGGAGGCGCTATTGGTAATCTGATTGACCGCTTGCAATTTTCTGCTGTCTATGATTTTATAGATCTTCATATAGGCAAATGGCACTGGCCAGCATTTAATCTTGCAGATACCATGGTTTGTTGCGGTGTGGTTGTTCTAGTAATAGGAGAATTATATGATAAAAAAAATTAGCTCTATTCTCGTCTTTTTGCTACTTATAGGTTGCACAACTCAAAAGCAAGATTTTTTTTCTAGTAAAAAAGAGAATTTTAATCGTAGCTTAAAAAGTATCCCTGCAATTCTAATTCCTAAAGATTGGGGTAAAAAAATAAAAACTGAGGAGACTATATGAAAATAGCTGATTATTTCATCATCTGCCTATTTATTCTATCACCAGTGATATCTTATTCCAAAATAAATATTAAAAAAGCACAGCTTGAAAATGGCATGTCTATTTACGTCATAGAGAATCATCTCAGCCCAATAGTAAGTCATATGGTGTTATATAATGTAGGTGGTGCCAATGACCCACAAGGACAATCAGGTTTAGCCCATTATCTTGAACATCTAATGTTTCGTGGAACTAAAGAAGTAAAGGATATAAGTAGTTTAATTGAAAAAAATGGTGGCATCTTTAACGCTTCAACATCTTCATATTACACAAACTATTTTGAAACTGTTCCAAAGGATAAACTGGAACTTATGATGCAACTGGAAGCTGATCGCATGCGCAATCTACATATCACCGATGATGCTATAATTGCAGAACGAAAAATAGTAATGGAAGAAAGAAAAATGCGTATAGATAACGATTTCAGTGCTCAGTTACAAGAAGAAATGTTATCAGCTTTTTACCGCAACAGTCATGATTGGCAAATTGCTGGATGGCCACATGAAATTATTACTTTTAATAAAGAAAAAGCTTATGGAATGTATGAAAATTTTTATTATCCAAACAATGCTGTTTTGTTAGTATCGGGTGATACAACTATGAATCAAGTTTTAGATCTAGCAAATAAGTACTATGGTATAATACCAAAATCAAACAATATACCAAAACAACAACTGAGGCAAGAACCAGAGCATAAATCAAATATGGTCATTACGTTAAATAGCAGTAGCACAAAAACCAGAGAATTTAATATATTTTTCCAGGCTCCTAATATTTCCAACAATGATGCTTTACCGATACTAATAGCATCTGTAGCTTTAGGAAAAAGCAAGTTAAGTCATTTACATAAACTATTTGTAAAAAAAGAAATAACTGCAGACATTGATGTACATTACAACCCATTCACACGCGGAGAAAATATCCTTGCAATTAGTGGTATACCATTTACAGATCCACTAAAAGTAAGTCATAAAGTTATAGAAGCAATTGATGAAATTAGTGACAGAGGTATATCAGATAAAGACCTACAGAGAGCAAAAAATATGTTAAAAGCTGATCTTATTTATCAAACTGAAGAAGCCTCTGGACAAGCAAATTTTTACAGTAATCTTATAATGTCTGACACTAACTACAACACAATACAATATTTGGAAGAAGAAATTGAAAAAATAAGTTTGGAACAAGTCAATTCTGCACTAAAAAATACGCTGTATCAGACAAGTACAATAATAGGTTATCTATCGCCACAGGAGACTGGAAATGAAAAATAAATTCCTAATTATATTAATAATATTCTTCAATAATGTAGCCTTCTCATATAACCCCCTTAAAATACAAAAGGTCAACAGTGATTATGGAGTCACAGCGTGGTTACATGAGAAGCATGATACACCAATTGTATATACCTATATTAGTTTCAAAAACTCTGGATATGCACATGATAAAAATGGCAAGTCAGGTTTATCAAACATAGTAGCAAAAATGTTACAAGAAGGTGGTGGTGAATATGATTCTGATGCCATGGCTGATGTGCTAGAAAGCAATGGTATTATGATCAGCTTTTATAGCAATCTGGAGAACTTTAGTATAGAGATAAAATCATTATCTGAACATTTTGAAAAAGCAATGATGATAGTTCAATCTGTTTTACAAGAGCCACATTTTAATGATGAAACCCTTGCGCGCATAAAGCGTCAACAACTGCAAACAATTCAAAATATGGAAGACAACTCAGACTTTTTAGCAAACAAAAAACTCTTTCAAACCATTTTTAAAGATTCGCCCTACTCACAAACGTTATATGGTTCAAAAGATTCAATAAAGGCAATAACCAGAAAAGATCTTTTGGAATATGTTGAGAAATCCCTTAGCCGTGTTAATCTGAACATATCAGTATCAGGCGATATAACAGAAAGCAAGTTATCAAATACTATGGATAAATACTTGAGCACTCTTTCACTAACTTCACAAGAGCCAGACGGAAATGTCAATTTACAAAATATACCTAACTTCCCAACTATAAAAAAAGTTGATTCCTACATAAATAAACCTCAATCAGTCATATATTGGGGAAGTACAGGTATAGATGTACACGATCCAGATTTTTATCCAGCTTACGTCCTAAGCCATGTAGTTGGATATGGCCTTGATTCAATCTTGATGAGTGAAATACGAAAAAAAAGAGGATTAACTTATAGTATTAGTATGAGACTACAAGATTATGGCAATATTAATTTATTGCTAGGACGTGCCTTCACTAATGCTACCTCAGAACAAGAAGTAATATTAGTAATCAATGATGTACTAAAAGGCGTAAAAAGAGATGGTATTTCCGTTGAAGATTTACAAAAGAACAAAGAATATATAATTAATTCTTTTGTTATGGGTCTTAACACTAATGGCAAAATAGCCTCACAAATGTCTTATGCTCAATGCCATAATTTGAGCACAAGTTACATAAATGACTTTCGCAAAAACATCCAAAATGTAACACTAAAAGAAGTAAATAATGTAGCAAAAAAATTGCTCACAACAGATACAATACTTTTCTCAGTTGCTGGGCCAAATAGCAAAAGCTTAGAATAAAAATTTTTTATTAGCACACAAAAAATCTTCCACTTTTATTGGTTTTTTGCCAGGCAATTGTATTATCTTGGGGATTAAAATACCAACACCACACGCTATATGAAAAGCACCTTCAACCAGAGCACCAGAACAATATGTATGATCTATATCTTTATAATCAGCTTTTAATATTTTAAATCTAATATCTTTGACAGTACAGTTTGCGCCCTGCATAGCTCTAATAAGACGCTCTATATCTTCTGCAGATTCACTCCAATCAATATCTTTTTTACGTATTTTATTTGCATATGTTATGCCAAATTTTGATTGTTTTACAGGAACACAATAATCTAAATTATCAATTGATTCTATCAAAAGTTCAGCACCTAGCTTTGCCAGCTTAACATACAAACTCTGAAAATCGTCATAATTAAGTATTTCTATTTCTCTTTTACATAAAATATCACCAGCGTCAAGTTCTTTTACCATTTGCATTATACACACACCAGTACTTTTATCTCCTGCTAATAATGCATGTTGAATCGGAGCTGCACCACGCCATCTAGGCAGTAGAGAAGGATGAATATTTATACACCCATATTTTATAGATTTAATTAATTTCTCAGGTAATAACATACCATAAGCAGCAACTACGATAATATCAGCTTCACAATTTAATACTTCTTTCTTCAAGGTTTTAGGAGTTAAAACTGGTATATTATGTTCTTCAGCAAGAACATGAATCGGCGTCTTCTTAATCTTATGTCCACGACCAAAAGGTTTTGGCTCACGCGTATAAACACATGTCACCTTATGTTTTACAGATTTTAATAAACTGTTTAGAGCAGGTACCGCAAATTCCGGCGACCCCATAAATACTATTTTCATACAAACAACTGTGGGGCCAACAGGACTTGAACCTGCGACACCCTCGTTATAAGCGAGATGCTCTAACCAACTGAGCTATGACCCCATCAATACAATGACTCTTAGATACTACTTGAATTAAGAAAACTATTCAACTTTCACCTTAATATTTTTATTTTGAGTGATAGGCATTCCAAATATTATCATAATAAATATATATTTCTCTTAAATCATTAACCCAAATCATACTGCCTTCTTTTGGCTGTATAAAATACCATTTATTACAGTAATAATAGGAAATATAGTTGGCATAACCATCCCAATCATCTGTTGGATTATTACCAATTATATACAAATCGCCTTCATTAATGCTTTCTGGAGGGTTGTTTAAGCCTTTTGATACAACTCCAGAATTTAATAATGCATCTATTTTTATTACTGCTTTATTAATTATTATTTCCTTTTGAGCTTGATTGGAGTACAATAATTCAATATCTAGGTTTGAAGTGTTCATATTTTACACCATTATTAATATAATTTTGCTACACTAACTAATATTTTCAAAAAATCAGAATGAGACTATTTTTAATCGTATTGGTAATCTTCAGTATTACGGCACAAGCAGAAGATGATTGTAAATTATATCCTCAACTCAGTTATAATGATTGTATCGAATTATTAACAATTCAAAAGAACTATGCTAAATATAATAATAAAAAAAAGCATATAGCACAGTCTCGCATCAGAAACATAAAGCAGAATCTGTTAACTAACGACGAAAGAACTGATTTAATTTTATACAATATCAAAAATATAAATACTAGTCTCATTCCAATTAAAATAATAAATTACTCTTTAGTTGTATGGAAGGATTATCTTAATCTGCCACTTAAAAGCCAAAAAGAAGTAATAAAGTATGCATTAGGAGAAAAAGATATTAATTACAGTGAAGAAGCTACTCAATATTTAGAAAACAAGGAAAAATTCATACTTCGACTACAAAAAACACAACGACAAAACAAAATAAATACAAAAAGGACTATCCATACAAAAAGATAAATCTATCTTATACACCTTGTAAATAGTACAGCAATTGAATAAAAAAAAGGCATAATACTTTTTTGTAAGATGCTTCCCTGTTTAAATCAGATCATTCTATCATATCACTGACTACTATTTTACAATACATATATGTTTAACTTCTTTACAAAAAAAAACATCCAACAAGCATCACTGCATTTTCCATCCCATCCCATGTGGAATTCAAGTAACTATTATAACTTTGCACACAAAGGATACCAAAAAAATGTAATTGCATTTAGATCCATCAATACAATCGCAACATGTGCGTCATCAATAAAATTTTTGCTTTATAGAATTACTGCAAAAGGTAAAGTAAAAGAAAAGAGACACCCACTAATAAAGTTGCTAAACCACCCTAACAGCAGAACTTCACAAGCAGAATTCATAGAATCATTGGTAGCTTACAGATTAATAAGCGGCAATGCTTACATACTAAAGTTAGGTCAAAATACTCCCAGTGAATTATATACACTACGTCCAGATAGAATCAGTGTAATAAAAGGAGAATACAGCACACCACTCGGTTATAAATATCAAGTAAACAATAAAAGTACTCAATTCTTAGTAAATAAATACACAGGAATGTCCTCAATATTACACTTAAAAACCTTCAACCCTCTAGATGATTGGTATGGTTTATCTTCCCTAGAAGCTGCAAGCTATAGTATAGATCAACATAACCAGGCAGGAGCTTGGAACCAAGCTATGCTCCAAAATGGCGCTAGACCAAGTGGTGCACTAGTTGTCACTACCAACAAAGATGGCAGCGGAGGCACACTTGATTTTAAGCAATATGAAAGATTAAAAACACAAATAGATGAAATATACACAGGAAGCGCTAATGCAGGTAAACCATTACTACTAGAAGGAGGCTTAGATTGGAAAGAAATGAGCCTTTCTCCACGTGATATGGATTTTATAAATTGCAAGCATAGTTCCGCACGTGATATATCCTTAGCTTTCGGCGTACCATCACAACTTCTAGGCATCCCAGGAGATAACACATACAGCAATTTAGTAGAAGCCAGAATAGCTTTATGGGAACAGACTGTTCTACCAATAATTAATAATATTATAGACAATCTAAATCGCTGGCTTGTTCCAGACTTCGGAGACAATCTAGAACTTCAATATGATAAAGAAGCAATTGACATTATGGTATTGAAAAGGGAAAAGGTTTGGAATTTCCTTGCAAAAGCTAATTTTATGACAGTTAATGAAAAAAGGGAAGCGATTGGGCTCTCACCCATAAAGGGAGGAGATGTTTTAGCATCTTAGCAAACAACCTACTTAACTTTTTTCTTTTTACTGCAAAAAACAATAAAATTGTACATCTTTAACTCCATTATAGAGAAAATATCCTTACCATTGTGGGGAATTCCAAACCATTACGGTTGCCTGCGCTATAATCAATTATGTGTACAACCTCAAGTGTCGTAGAATACCTTTTTTCTTTGTACCTCGAAAGGTTCAAGCATAGATCTTGAATTGTACGAAACTCAGAAAACTTGGAATCTGATAAATAAGCCAATGATCATAACACAAACGAAGGTACTTCTCTTGTTTTTGATTGATAATTAATAAACTCTTTAACAAGATTATTTTGTAGTTTACACAATAAATTTTTGTAGACCTCATCATCTTTTTTTTCGATATCTTTAATAATTCTTCTATAATTGCCAGGCAAAGATTTTATGCATTCATCATTTGATGTCTCTTGGTATTGCATGTGCATACCGTCATCTTCGTCTATAACTTCAGATTCATTATCAGGGTAATTGTAAGTTATTCCTTTGTAATTCGAAAGGTTCAAGCATAGATCTTGAATTGTACGAAACTCAGAAAACTTGGAATCTGATAAATGAGCTACTGAAATTAATACAAGCTTAGTTACTTCTTTATTTCTTGATTGATAATCAATAAAACCTCTAACAAAATCACTTTCCAGTCTACATAATAAATTATTATAAAAAGTCCCGTGACACTTTCGAAGATTTTCTATACATTACCTATACCTTACAGGCAATAATTTTATATATTCATTGTTTGATATTTCTGAGCCTTGCATAATCATTCAACCCCATTGAACATTTATTGTCGCCATATTATCATAATTTTAAAAAACCTTCACTTAACATCAGACCTATTAAACCAAAAACACCCAAAATTAAAGATTCCAATCTGGAGTTTGGGGCAACATATGATTTAATTAAATATTTACATCAATTCATACACAAATTATAATTCGGTGAATCGAAGATTGCATTCAAAACCTGAGCCAATCTAGCTCCACCTTTAAACAATTGATCTTTTATAATTGGATCGCTCTCAAAGACGTAATCATAACCCATAACAACATCCCTATGCACCTTATATGCTAAGCGTGATAACTTATTAGACTCTTTTATCCAATCAAAAATGCAATTTTTTTGCAACAAACTAACATCACGCTTATGATTTTCCAAAAATAAAAAATTAGAATACTCTGTATATGAAAGCTTATGGTATTCCACCAAGTTCTCATCCCACACTTCGTGCAAATTAGTCTCTTTACCAAACCAATCAACTTTTATTTTGTTACCACCAATATCACTATTGTTACCAAGGTGCAAAGGCTGATGAATATCCCCTACTAAATGAATCATCCAAACAATAGCATTAAATTTTTCTTGCTTATTAGCTTTTGGGTTACTCAAAATTGAAAATGAATTTCTAATAATAGTAAAAGCATTCTCTCCTTCAGGTTTTGATATTTCATAAAAATCACGCTCAATATCAAAATTAATAAAGTGCCAATCAACGGTATCACTCCATTGCACTTCTTTATCGTCACATTTAAAACTATTTATGTTATCACCTTGCATCTTACATTCTTGCCACTTAAAAGAACCTTTGCTTGACCTCATATCGTCTGGATTAGTTGAAACCTGAGCTAGAGTTCTACCTTCCAGAATTTTACTTACTTCGCCCTTAGTCTTATCTGATAAGTATCTATTAGCAATGTCAGCAATTATTCTGTGACCATTTGGTCCCCATGCAAAAGAACTTGTAGAAAAAACACATACATAGATAATAGTAATTAATAATAACTTAATCATATTTCAATTCTTCTCAAATAGTAGCATCCCTCTACTACCATACACATGGTGATAAATCAAAATTATAAAATTTCGTTGAATTAATACAAATATTTTTCAGAAGAAAACAGTTAAATTTTTACCCATAAAAAGGGAATATATACTTTAAAAATTTAAAAAATATCTAAGGTAGTAGGCACAAATTTATGTACGTGCACTTTACAATGTAAAGTTGACTATGTATTAATTATACCTTCGATTATTATAATCTGATTTTTTTAAAAAACACCATATTGTCTAATAATAATGTATCGCGAATTTTATAAAAAGAGACATGTCAGTTCATGAAAAAACACTCTTTAAACAGCTGCTAAAGTTTCACACTCATAGAGAAATTGTATTTATATCAGAACAAATATTTGATAAAATAGCAACAGTGTTCTGCTATCGTGATTAGCTAAAGTATTTTTTATGCAATATATTGATTAAAGGTTTGAAAGGAAATCACAAAATTCCAGAGAATATGGATCCAAGAAATCTTAATCAAAGAGATATACTCGACTTAATTATCAATGAAGGTCAGATCAGATGATAATAGATACTTTTTTAAACAAGTTAAAAAAACAAGCAGAAGTTACAAGTAAGCTGTACTGTACTATAGTTGGAAAGTTATTATGGAAGCAGAGTACCAGTATAACCTCCCAAAAACATAGAAACAAATCATATTCCAAAAGGTAGCAATAAGCCTAGACAAGATTCATGAGGAGATACATAAGATAAAAACAAGGCACAAAAAATCTGGAAAAGCTCAGTAATATTAATTTTCAACCATCAAGATGTAACAAAATAAAAGAAGCAGCTAGTAAGACATTAAAAAAAGTAAACTTACAAATCACAAAAAAGATATCAATGTTTAAAATGCCTCATCCCAGTAAATATCATAGAAATATCGCCCTCATCTGCAGCTTTGATCACTTCCTTATCACGTACTGAACCACCTGGTTGAATGATTGCATCAACACCAGATGCAGCAGCTAATTTCACACAATCATCAAATGGAAAAAACGCATCTGACGCAACTACTGCACCTTGTAAATCATCACACTTATTAATTGCAATTCTCATACTATACACACGGCTCGTTTGCCCAGCACCAATCCCTAAAATAGCTTTTTCCCGACAGATAACAATTGCGTTAGATTTTACATGCTTACATACCTTCCAAGCAAACAACAAATCACCCATGTTGCTTGGTTTTCTCTTGGTTACACATCTCATATCTTGGCTAATAAGGATTTTATCTTCATCCTGAACCAAAATTCCACCAAAAGCACTTTTAATATTGTATAAATTTTTGTCCACCAAATCTGCCAAGAGTATTCTAAGGTTAGGCTTTCTTGCAAAAATAGATCTAGCCTCTTCACTAACAAAAGGCGCTATAACGACTTCTGTAAAAACCTTTATTATTTCACTTGCTAATTCTTCAGTAATTTCATGATTAACAGCTACTATCCCACCAAAACTACTAATAGTGTCACAATTCAAAGCTCTCTGGTAGGCAATCACAATATTTGCATCAGTTGCAACCCCACAAGGATTATTATGTTTTATAATAGCTACAGTAGGGCTATCAAACTCTAATACTAAATTATATGCAGCCTCAGCATCCATAACATTATTGTAACTTAACTCCTTACCTTGTATCTGCTCCGGAAAAGCACTATTATCATTGCTATAAAAAGCTGCTTTTTGATGTGGATTTTCACCATAACGGAAGGTTTTTATTTTCTGCCCACCTACAAAAAAATTGTTAAATTTTTCAGATTTTGCAAACCATTGCTGAATAGCAGTATCATATTTTGCAGTAACAGCAAAAGCCTTAGTAGCTAATCTACGTCGGAAATCTAAACTTGTATCAGTACTCTTCAGTAATGAGTAATCATTAATATCTGTAATAACACATACATATCGGAAATTCTTAGCTGCAGCCCTTATCAAGGTCACTCCACCTATATCAATATTTTCTATTATAGTACTATCTGCTACATTAGCTTTACTTACTACTTCAAAAAACGGATACAAGTTAGTTACAATCAAATCAATCTGAGGATTATCAGCAAAACCATGCTCTCCTCTTATACCAAGAATTCCACCATGAATTTTCGGATGCAAAGTCTTAACTCGCCCCCCCATTATTTCAGGTGACTTAGTATAATCAGAGACCTCAATAGCATTAATACCAGCGTTAACAATCACTTTATAGGTTTTACCAGTAGAGATTATTTCTACACCGTTATTAGCTAAAAATTGTGCAAACTCAATAATACCACTTTTATCACACACCGAAATCAGAGCTCTTTTTATAGTTACACTCCCATTCATATTATTGAAATCATCTCTATTATTGCATCACTAAAATCCAACAAAGTCTTTCCTATCATAGGAATAAAAAAGAGTATAGCAATAAATATAACAAGAATTTTAGGTATAAATGTCAAAGTCATCTCTTGTATTTGAGTAAGGGCCTGAAACAATGATACAATCAGCCCAACAACCATTCCAGAAAGCATAATAGGAGCAGCAATCTTCAAAAGTACCCATATAGCTTCTTTTCCAATTTCAATGACTTCTACGCCTTGCATTTACTTTCAAAACAGTCCCAACATTCCTTTTCTACAGCCCTATCATAAAGAGAGTTAAGCATATGTAATCCAGTTGGAGAAGTAACGTTAACTTCTATAACACATTCTCCAATAAGATCAATTCCAGCAAGCACAATTCCATTCTCTACTAACTTTTTACCTATCTCCATACATACCTGTTGCTCGCTTGCAGTGAGTGATGATTTTTTACACTTATTGCCTAACGACAAATTAGCCCTAAAATCACCCTCCTTTGGAATACGACTAAATACACCTAAAATCTCCCCATCTAAAATAGTAACTCGCTTATCACCATTTAAGATATCTGAATTAAACTTTTGTACCATAATCGGGCAATCATATATCTCCTGTATTATCGTAGAGACAACTCTAACATTACTGCTATCACCCTTCACATACGAAATATTTTTGCCACCATAAGAATATAAAGGCTTTATAACAAGCTCTTTGTGTTCTGAATTAAATTTCTCTATCAAATTCAAATCCTCAGTAACTAAAGTTGGAAGAGAAGGGTCAAAACACAATTTCTCTGGACAATTTCTTATACCTCTTGGGTTATTTATAACCACTGCTCTCTTACATTTCTCTAACATATAAGTAGCAGTAATATAACGCATATCAAATGGGGGATTTTGCCTCATTAGTACAATATCCAAACTATCAAGTCGCATTACTTCTTCATCACCAAACACAAACTCATTTTCAGCCACTGTTAATTCTCTAACTAAAGCATGAGGTGCATCACAATCTAAAAACAATTTCTGTGTAACATAATGAAAAAGCTTATACCCCCTATTCTGTGCTTCCCTCATTAATAAAACAGTATTATCTGAACTAAAATTAATTTCACTATCAATTTGCATTCCTACTTTTAATGTCATAACTTTCTCAACCAACTATATTTCAATCTAACGTGACTAACGACTTTCTCGACACCATTTACAGTGCTAGCAATCTTTATAACTTTATTCAACTCTTTATCATCTTGAGCAATACCAAAAAGATAAACTATATTATCAACAGTCACAACAGTATAATTAATAAATTTTATACCATTTGTAAAAATCATCTTACTTTTTATCTGAGCAGTGATCAACGATGACCTAATCATAGACTCACTTTCATCGTTCACTATTATTTCATCTATAACCTCTCGTACTCCATTGACCATCCAGGTTAATCTGATAACTTCTAAACGCGCATTATCATTTTCAACTATACCGGTTAATAAAACCCTACCTTCATCAACCCGAGATTTAATATCGAAAAATCTACTTTGTTCAATTAAAACTGCATTCAGTCTTGCCCATATAGTAACATCGTCTACAGAACTTCCAAGAGACTTTTCTTGTGTAACACCAATAATCACTGCTCCCCCAACAGCTCCAATTAAAATTGGTCCACACCCTTGCAAAACCAATAATATAATAATTATCTGATAAATATGCCTCATAATGCAGACCCTAATTTGTAACAATTAATAAAATAAACGACAAACAGCATGATTGAAAACTCAACAAATAAAAAAAAATATTACAAGACAATATACAAAAATAAAAAAAGCACTTTTTTTATTATTACATAAATCTCTAGCTTCTATTCAACTATGCATTTTGTTATAAAGTAGTACATATAAAATAAAATTTATGTATCAATTTTCATCAGATATTTACGATATCAGAGGTACTACTAATAATCAAATCAGTAATCATTATGCTGAAAATATTGGGCAAAAGTTCACTCAATATATAAAAGCAAAAAAGATCATTGTAGGCTATGATAACCGCTTTAGTTCACCAGAACTAGCACAAAGTCTTGTGAAGAAAATAAATTGTAACATAATTATGCTTGGCTTATGTACAACTCCTATGCTTTATTTTGCTGCAAAAAAATTAAATATGGACGGTGGTATAATGATCACAGGATCTCACAATCCAATAAACCAAAATGGATTCAAATTATTACATGGTGATTTAATGCTTTATGGATCAGGAATAGCAAATATGATCTCTCACAAAATTACGAAACATAATAATAGTAATCACAAGATAATATTCAAAGATATCACAGAAGAATACATTGAAGATATACTCATAAATCATAAACCGAGTAAAAAATTAAGAATATTATGGGATACTGGTAATTGCACAACTAGTTGCATCATACATAAACTTGTAAAAAAGATGCCACAACATGAACACATATTAATCAATGATTTAATCTTACAACAAGCAACAACAGATCCAACAAAAGAAGAGAACTTAGAAAAAACAGTAAGCAGCACAAAAAAACACCATTGTGATGTTGGTTTTGCATTTGATAGCGATGGAGATAGAATCGGGATAATTGATAATAGAGGAAATATATTATCTAACAATCAAATTTTTATGCTTTTCATTCAGAATCATCCTAATATAAGAAATAATATAGTAATCAAAGATGTAAAAATAAGTGACAAAATAAACAAAATTGTAAAAGATATGGGTGGAAGATGTATACTTTCTCGCACTGGACACTCATTTATAAGACATATGATGAAAGAAAAAAATGCAGTCCTTGCTGGCGAGGGAAGCCAGCATATATATTTTGCCGACAAAAAATATGATGATGCACTTTATGCTGCAATTATGTTTATAAACATATTATCACAAAATAGTTGGGATGATATTCTCAGTAGATTACCACAAATAAACAGTAGCCCTGAAATAAGAATACCAATAAAAAATAAACTACATATAATCAATCTTTTGAGAAAAAAATTACAGCAGAATAATATTATATATGATGATATTGACGGTATTAGAGTAAGCAACAACAAAGGTTGGTGGTTAGTACGAGCATCTAATACTGAAGAAGCTTTAGTCATATGTTATGAAGGTAACACAAAAAAACATCTTCAGGAAATTCGAGAAAATTTACGTAATATATTAAATGAAATTGATTTAAACATTTCTCTCAATTTTCTACATAAATAGATTTTTCCTAATAACTGTTTGCACGAGAGCAATCATTATTACCCTCACGTCGTACATTTTCACGATCAGTAAATTTCTGATCTTTATCTTTTTCTATTCCTTGGCTTACTTGTCCCCGTAAAGAATCAATTACAGGTTCTAGCTCACTTTTTAATTCACCTTTAGCCGTAACCCTTAATTCCGATGACTCTCCCTCTAATGAACAGAGACGATTTTGTAAAAGCTGCATATTATTACTCAAACTCTTATTTTCTTTCCTTAACATACCTATTATTTCATACGCTTCTGTAAGCTCTTTTTCATAATACATTTCTTGTTCACTCTCTGCCATTTCTCCACAAATCTCCTCCTCTTCTAATTCCTTTTTTAATCTATCACATTCTGTGCTTAAAACCTCATTCTTTTGTGTTAAAATCTCAACTTCATGTTCCAATTCCCGACATTTACTACCTAATTCTTCCTCTGCTGCCATAGACCAAAATAGACTTTCTTCTAGCTCTCCAAC
Source organism: Anaplasmataceae bacterium (assembly GCA_965207045.1). Taxonomy (GTDB): domain Bacteria; phylum Pseudomonadota; class Alphaproteobacteria; order Rickettsiales; family Anaplasmataceae. The sequence goes on from OZ242261.1 coordinate 674,463, forward strand.
TTGTTTTATAGAATCCCTACTTTCTGATTGTAGCACATATAACTTTTTCTGTAAGAAACTGTTTTCGTTAGTCATTTTATCATTTTTCATCTTTGAGTTTTTGCGTTCTTCTTGTAAAGCATTGACAAGAAAACCTTCTTCTTGGCTCTTCAATTCTAATTCAACCAACTTTTCTTTCAGTTTTTCATTTTCCATCATCAATTTATGCCACTCCTCTTCTTGAGAAAGACTAATAAAATCACCTTGCTTTTCACTTTTGAGATCATAATTAGAAGCATCATCTGCAATTTCAATTCCATTCTTAATATTGCTGTCTTTTCTTCCTTCCATAGAAATTTATTTAATAAAATATATAGAATAAGTAATATAAGTAAAAAAAATAATAATTAATTCACAAATTTATACGGGAAGTAACAGTGTACTATTATTTTAGGAAATATGCATTTAACCACTTTTTTTTAAATGTTAGAATTTATAAAAGTAAAAAGTAGCATATTACAAATCCCTTTGATGAAGACCAGAATAAAGCCTTAATTCTTTTTTACCATGCATAGTAATCTCTCTATAAACTATAGCGAATTCTACAGGTTAGTAAATCCAGAGTAAACTAACTTGTAATCCAAATGCTAAAAACACTACTACTAAATTCCCTCTGTTGTTTTACAACAGATCCATCACTTTTATAATCAACATTTCTAGAACAAAAAAGAATAATGAAGCACCATGTTATCCCTCTGACAGTGATAGGGGAATCGTATTATATAATTGTCAGAATAATACCAACACTTTTATGTTGATTAGTAATCATTATTACTCCCTTATTCATAATTTAGTTATACAGATGAAGACATTGTAAGAGATTGACAAGAAGAGGAAAGACTACCTATAGAAGATAAATTAGAGACAGACATTACTTGCGTATTGGTTTCAGGAGTATTTACTTCTTTCGCCTCGTCAATCTCCTGCACAACAATTTGCGTTGTCGAAGATGGCAGAAGCACTTTAAAGCCACCAATAGCGCTTTTCGCACATTCTACCACTCCGTTCAAAAGGAAACCGGACACAATAGGTAGTGTGACAAATCTTTCAAAAAAACAATTCAAAAATTTTCTAAAATTCTTAAGAACTAGCTCATAATCAAACTTAAACTTTACATCATTAAAAACCAATTCCTTTTCCCTAAGGAAAAACTTGCCATTATTATCTCTCACATATTCTTCAAGAAGAGAATACATAGGATTCAAAAGAAGATATTTCATATATTCAAAACGCTCGTTTCTTATCACTATATCTAATGGTGTTAATCCAGAATGATTTTTAAGCATTATTTCTGATCCTGCACTAATCAACAATTTTACGTTTCTCGTGTTATTATCAATCATTACAGCATTATGCAACGGTATATTTCCATCATTATTATTACACGAATTTACATCTGCACCGCTCACTAGTAGATATACGATTAAGTCACTATCAGTAGAAAAAGTTGCACAAAAATGTAACAATTCATTGACATTATGAGTGTTTATTTTATGAGTGTTTATTTCAATGTTATCAACCATATGCTTTTCAAGCAAAAATAGGACGTATTCATAATTCCCTCTTTCCAAAGCTATATCTAACGGTGTTAATCCAGAATGATTTTTAAGAATTATTTTTGATCCTGCACTAATCAACAATTTTACGTTTCTCGTGTTATTATCAATCATTACAGCATTATGCAACGGTATATTTCCATCATTATTACACGAATTTACATCTGCACCATTCCCTAGTAGATATTTGATTAAATCACTATCAGTAGAAAAACTTGTACAAAAATGTAACAATTCATTAACATCATGAGCGTTTATTTCAATGTTATCAACCATATGCTTTTCAAGCAAAAATAGGACGTATTCATAATTTTCTATTCCCAAAGCTATATCTAATGGTGTTAACCCAAAACGATTTTTACTATTTATTTCCCATCCTGCATCCACCAATAGTTCTACCCTCCTCATGTTATTATTAACTATTACAGCGTAGTGCAAAAACGTGTTTCCATCAACATCACAAATCTCTACTATGTTTACTCTCCTGTTATTATACTCAATCACTGCATCACAACACGAAATCTTATTTTCAAGCGGTTTTATTAAATTCATTCTTCCCCTGTCATCCTTTATCATTGCAGAAAAATACTGAATCCTATTTCTAAGCGATTTTATATATGCTTTTCTTTTTATTTGTTCTCTTACTATCTCCATTTCAATTCCTATTACCATTTCTATTAGGGCCTCAAATAATTGGATTCCATCATCAGTAGGAATCCTTGCGTAGAAGAATAACAATTCACCAATATAAAAACTCATGTCTACATAAGACATCTTTGAAAAGGTTTCACCAATAAGATAAGCCATTGCTGCATTGCATTTAATAATATTAGGGTCTGTCCCTACATAACACCTATAGGCCATTGATTCCAAAAGAAGAGAAGCACAAAAATAGTACTTATAAAAACACGCTAAAAATGCAGCAGTCCTACCACAATTATCTAATACATTAGGATTAGCACCTGCTTTCAATAATAAATTCAGAAATTCATAATTTTTGCTTTGCACAGCACGATGTAAAGCAGTAAAACCACTCTTATCTTTTCTGTCCAAATAATCTTGAAATTTTGCAGTTTTTTTAACATTTTTCAGATATTTTGTCTTGTTACTCGCATCTAATTCACCTCTAGCTACTTTATGCAAAACAGTAATACCAACATCATTAGAAGTTAATAAAGGATCAGACTTAACTAAATCCTTTAGACATGGTTTAAAACCTAGGAGATTTTTTATACGAGACATATTTGTGCTTTTTTCTTAAAACAAGTCGGTTATATCAGATATAATAATAGAAAGCAACTTGATGTAATATATAATAAATTATAAACATCAAGTTATTAATAATACATATAGTTGAATTTCTTCAGGACATAAATTAGATTGCTAATTAAGTAAAAGTAAGAAAGATGTTTCCCACAATTCGCCTAAGAAGATTGCGTTACATTCCAAATATCAGAGATGTTTTGCAAGAAAATCACATTACAGTACATGATTTGATATTGCCGCTTTTTGTAAAAGCTGGAAATAACATAAACGAAGTAATAAAAACCATGCCTAATTACTATCGATACTCTGTAGATAACTTGATTCCTGTTGTCAGAAAAGCCCATTCATATGGAATAAAAATCATTGCTTTATTTCCAGTCATCGATCCTCATCTTAAGAATAACAATGGGAATGAAGCTTATAATCCTAACAATTTAATATGTTCAGCAGTTCAAGAAATAAAGTCAGCTGTGCCGGATATCTGTATTATGACTGATGTAGCACTAGACCCATACACTAAGCATGGACATGATGGAATATTAAAAAATAATGAAATCTTAAATGATGAAACAATAGTAAATTTATGCAAACAAGCGTTAGTACAGGCTGCAGCAGGAAGTGATATAATAGCACCTTCTGACATGATGGATGGAAGAGTCAGTAGCATAAGAAAATCACTAGACAATAGTTGTTTTGAAAAAATTTGTATTGCGTCCTATGCAGTAAAATACAAATCATGTTTATATTCACCTTTCCGTGACGCGGTAGAGGTTAAAAATCAGCAATTAGACAAATCAAGTTATCAAGTTAATATTGGTAATAGCAGTGAAGCTATGCGCGAAATTGAGCTCGATATCAAAGAAGGTGCTGATATGGTTATAATTAAGCCTGGTTTATTCTACTTAGACATCATAAAATCTGCTGCTGATAAATTCAATATTCCTATCTTTGCATATCAGGTAAGTGGAGAATATTCAATGCTTAGAACTTTTCAAGACGAAAATATAATATTAGAATCACTAATTGCATTCAAACGTGCTGGAGCAAGAGCAATATTCACTTATTTTGCTTTAGAGGTAGCAGAAAAACTATGCAATGGATAAAACTTGGTTTAAAGAATATATGGTTGCCTTATACTCAAATGAAATTTCCGCCCAGTCCGCTTCTTTCAGTTGTAGCTGCAGAGGGATGTAAAATAATCTTAGAAGATGGAAGAAAATTAATAGACGGAATCTCAAGTTGGTGGAGCGTATGCCACGGATACTCTCACCCATATATTGTAAAAGAAATGGTTTCCCAAGTAAAAAATTTAGCTCACATCATGATGGCAGGCTGCGCCCATCAGCAATCTTATCAATTAGCTAATAGACTAGCTAATATGCTACCTGAAGACTTAAATAAAGTATTTTTTTCGGATAGCGGTTCAGTAGCAGTAGAAGTAGCAATGAAAATGGCAGTACAATATTACTATAACCTAGGTGAAAGCCAGAGAACTAAATTCATAAGTTTTAACAACTCTTATCATGGAGATACTTCTGGCTGTATGTCTATTTCATCCTCATGTATACAAGGAAACACTTTCAAGAATTTTATCAAACCACAATATAGTGTACCTATATCTGAAGATTTAGACGAATTAAAAAAATTACTAAAATCACATAATAAAGAAATAGCTGGAGTAATAATAGAGCCTATCCTTCAAGGAGCAGGAGGGATGAAACTACATTCTGCTCAAACATTAAAGAAAATATATGAAATAACCAAAGAACATAACACTCTTTTTATAGCAGATGAAATTGCAACAGGTTTTTACCGTTTAGGTAAAAGATTTGCATGCAATTTTGCTGATATCACTCCAGATATAATTACTCTAGGTAAGGCTTTGACTGGTGGTATGTGTTCATTAGGAGCAACTGTAGCAACAGAAAAAATTTTTAACACATTTTTATCTGATAAACTGGAGAAAGCTTTCATGCATGGTCCAACGTTTATGGGAAATCCTATAGCTTGTGCTGCTACAAACGCCTCTTTAGATATCTTTGAAAATGAAAATTATGAAGCAAAAATTCGTCTTATTGAACAACAATTACAAAAAGAACTTACAGAATGCAAAGAATATAAAAGTATCAAAGAAGTACGCATAAAAGGAGCAATGGCTGCACTAGAAATAAAAAATAGTAACTGGCAACAAATGTTTACATGGCGCAAAAAAGGAGTAGAATTAGGAGTTTGGATCAGACCATTTGCTAATGTTGTGTACCTTATGCCACCTTTTGTAATTAATAAAAACGAATTAACTCAACTTACTCTTGCTATAAAGAAATTAATTAAATCTTGAAAAAATTATTTAAAAATTAAAGATATACAGTTTTAGAAATTGAATATTATTTTTTGCTGTGATATCTTGTATAAGATTTTTAAGGAAATTAAAAAAAAATGGAAAATTCTAATTTAAACAATTTATCTGTAGAAGATTTCATAGAAGCCCTTCCTGATTCTCAGAAAGCTCTGATACATTCAGATGCTAACTATGATTTAAACAATTTATCTGTAGAAGATTTTATAGAAGCCCTTTCTAATGTTCAGAAAGCTCTGATACATTCGGATGCTAACTCTAAGTTAAACAATCAGGTGGATAAAATGCTTAAATATTTATCTAATAAATATTTGTTTACAGAGTATTCATATAGGCCAGTAACTTCAATAATTAGTGATCCACAAGAGATTCATGAGATATATTCTACGCTCGCTGCAGTTGTAGTCTGCTTAATTAAACAAAATTGTTCAAGATTATCTCCAAATGCGCCAATACATTTAATATGGCTAACAGATGGCAACAAGTTAGCAGAACAACAAGAAGCTCATAATAAAGAAATACATCCAGTACCCAATTCTGAAATTTTTCCACACAGAAAAAGAGCTTATGAATGGGCTTTACTTAACCAAGATAGAGAAGTTTACCTTTTTTATGATAGCAAATTTTTAGGTGACAATCACATCCGGTTGATAAAAGACCCTAAGTTTTATCACCCCGAAGGCGAAGAAATGCCAAAAAATCTCCATATAGTAGATATACGGGAATTCTTAAGCAAAAATCGATTAAAACAACTAGATTATTTTAGAGAAGAGTTTAAAAAATTGCCGAATGATCCCAACTATCAATACAACCTTGGTTATGATTCTGATGTTATCCGTTTTATGTTAGCTGAGTCTACTTACGAAAGCGGTAGCATATATCTTGACTTCGATTTTGATGCAAGAGAAATCGAAAATGATTTATTCTTAGAGGCTCATGGTATTGGGGTTAGTTGTAACGGAGATTCTAACGTCCTTGCTGTTAATCAACATGGAGTTCATATAATTTCTGACATATTAAACAATCATTTTTATAAAATGCAAAAAAGACAAGACAATTATTTTCCGAACATTAGTTATATGCTTTATAATCAAGGTATTTACTTGTCACACAACGAACCTCCAGGTTTTAATTATATGCAAGATTTTGTCCCTAATAATAGCAAATGTTTTCGAAGATCATTTGATTACAATATGTCTGATCCCAATGTAAGAGGAGCTGATATGCATGATTTTCCCTCTCCAGAACATTCTGATTTAGAGTCAGCCAATAATAAATACTTACAAGCAGTGTTATCAGTGCTAGATGTATTAGAAAATTCATTTCCAACAAAGCAAATTATGAGTATTTTTGCACTAGCATCAAACATTTTTTCTGATGAGTATGAGTGTTATAGATCTCATGAAGAGAAGGCTATGGAGATTAATCCTATTCTAATGCAGGCTTTTGAAGAAGTTGAGCATCATCTTGCTAAAAGAATACAAACAGAATCTACCTCGCCTAATTCCACACAACAAAGAGCACAAAATTATGATGTTCATCAAGACTGTGGGATAAAACTCCAAAAAGTGCGTAACGCTAAAGGTAATAACGATAAAAGTATGATTATTTCTGACAATAGAAGTAAAAGCCAAAAACAGGAAAAGAATATTTTAGAAATTGAAAGCACCAGAAAATATGAGAAAGATTCATTTCCTATATGTCTAACATCAAAACCTCCTGAGGTTGCTTCTACCTCAAAAGAAGTGCAGCCAAAATTCATTTTTAAAGGATTAAAAAGTTTTGTCTTGAAGAAAACAGGTTTTATTAATGAATTGTTGAGTAAATCAAATTCGTCCCAAAAAACTGATGAAAAACACATTTTAGGCAGCAGTAATAATCCAATTGTTATTGATGAAGAAGTCTACCAATCTACTCCTATTCTAGAAAAAATTCAAACAGAATTTTCTAACCCTAAAACTTCTATCAGTAGAAATGAAATAGATTCAACACAATCTAAAACGTTACATACTGCTAAAAAAAGCTATCAATCTACTCCTATTCTAGAAAAAATTCAAACAGAATTTTCTAACCATGAAACCTCTATCAGTAGAGATAAGATAGATTCAACACAATCTAAAACGTTACATACTGCTATTCTAGAAAGAACTGGAATAGAACTGTCTAGCTTAAAAGCTCAACCTAAGATGCTTTACACTAAAAGAAATTTAAAACGTACTCATCCTTTTAATCCTGAAGAGGTGGTCTTACAAAAAAAAAGCCATATGCTATAGCAGAACCAGTTAATAACAAAGTTAGAGTTATGATAGACACGGCAAAATACAAAACAAGTGGTAATAATATTCAGCATAGTACTAATAGAAAAAGAAAAAAAGATAATGAGCACTATACTGGAAAATATTGAAGTAACTCATATCATCTATACCGAAATTTAAATAAATCAAATACAAATATTTTGTTCAGGTTAAGCAAATGTTAATTCATTTCGAATAATCGTTAATTTAAACTTTGCTAATTTTTAATGCGTTACCTTTTATTAATTATGACCTTCTTCTATCATGCAGCATATGCTATAGATGAGTTTAACTTACCTGAATTAGAAAGAGAGAAAATAGAGTTAATAATTGAAGATGGAGTTCGAATAAAGGATATAGTAAGCTTTCAGGGAATACGAGACAACCTTTTGATGGGTTATGGTCTTGTTGTTGGCTTAAATGGAACAGGAGATAATCTAAAGAACTCAGTCTTCACTCAACAAGAATTAGAAAGTTTCCTTGGAAGACTTGGTATAAATACCAGAGGAGCAACAATAAAAACAAAAAACGTAGCTGCAGTAACTGTAACAGCAACTCTACCTCCATTTATAAAAAATGGCAATCGAATCAATGTTACAGTTAGCACACTAGGAGACGCAACAAACCTAACAGGCGGTGTTCTGCTTGCGACTCCATTATTAGGTGCTGATGGTAAAGTGTACGCCGTTGCACAAGGAGAAGTATCACTAGCTTCCATAGAACCTAAACTAAGATCAACAGCAACAAATAGAGGTGTAAAAACTGCAGGATTTATTTCGAATGGAGCAATTATTGAAAGAGAAATTCCATTTGCTCTAGATAGCATGAAAAACATTAACTTGTCCCTACAGAATCCAGATATATCAACAGCTACTCGCATTGCTGAAATCATAAATGTGTTTATCGAACCGCAAATAGCAAAAGCTGAGAATCCAGCAACAGTCAGTGTTGAAATACCAAAACGATATAAAAATAAAATAATGGATTTGCTAACAGAAATAGAGCATCTAAAAATCAAACCAGATAACTCAGCAAAAATTATTATTGATGAAAGTTCTGGAACAATCGTTATGGGTAGTGATGTAAGAGTCAATACGGTAGCAATATCTCAAGGGAACCTTTCTGTTACTATCGGTGAAGGCATAATGACTGTAGAAGAAGGAGCTTCATTGCAAGACCTAGTAGGAGGCTTGAATGCATTGGGAGTCTCACCAAGAGATTTAATCTCAATACTACAAAACATAAAGAAGATCGGTGCACTTCAAGGAGAAATAATTGTACAATAGAGTTAGTTTTATAGCGTAAATTCAGCATTAGCTGTACCAATATTAGGTGACCTTTTGTAAAAAATAAAACTCAGCATAAGCTTCAAAAGAGCTGCGCATATCTGCAAACAACAAGCACTTTGCTAAATCATAATAAACTTCATTAATAAAATAATAAAACAGTACTCTTACTTTCATCAGACACATTCAAACATCCATAGAAAAAACCTCATGCTCTGCCTTACAAACGCGCAATAGAGAATAGATATACTGTCATAACTCTGTTGTTAATTTACAAGACTCGGACGAAACAACAGCACTTACGTTTAATACTTTTTTTAGTTTAGGTGTGCAATCCATTGATTTTACTTCTTGATAACAGCACTTAACTTCATCTTCAATTTCTTTTACAATCTTCTTACCACGCACTTTTCTCTCTTTCGATATAGTACGGTTCCATTCTTCATCTTCAAATGCTTTAGGAACTATAAGTTTATTTTTCTCATCATTCCATAACTCATCTCCAATTTGCTTATCACATTCATTAATGTATTCTTGCAGAAAATCTAACTTATATTCTTCCTCACATACTTTGCAAATCTCTTCAAAAAAATCATCCCCAAGTCTATCTCCCATTTCTTTAGAGGCTTGTTTCCAATATTCCTTTAAAGTTTCTTGCAAATTCCCTATTCGATTCATATCAAACTCATCTTTCAAATACTTTTTCCACAGGTTATTCCATAACTCATTACAGAGAACAGAAGAAAAATTCTCCTTAAGAAAGTTCTTCTTAAGCTTATTCCTAAGCCTATCTTGAATCTCTTTCTGACGTTCCCACTCAACTCTACTTAAATACTCTTTCCATTTATCTTCTCCCAATTTTTTCAAACCTTTTTCCCAGTAACCTTTCCAAAATATTCCATAAACTTCTACTATGAGACTTTCCCAATATCCTCTCCCATTTAGAACACGAAATTCATCAACACGTTTTAGTTGTTCAGATGATAGCTCTTGTATTTCCTTTAAATTGCACTGAAGCTTTTGAAGATTAAACTCACTCTTTTCTTTCAATTTATTTGCACACAAAATAAGTAATTCAGAACATCCCTCCTGAAATCGTTGACATTTATTATCAAATTCTTTTTTAAATGTCTTTTTTACGTCTTTCCAACATGGTTTTACAAGTCTTTCAAAAAAAGAAGACAGATGACTAAGACTGAAATTTATATTAGCAGTAACAGTGGACATGTTATATAAAATCTCCTTTAATTCACAATCTTGTAAATTAAAAAATTCACTTCTAATATTATCAAGGCCTTCGTAGCCTGCACCAGTTACACTAACCAACTCTTTTAACTCCTCATTTAAAATTCTGATCACCTTAACAACAACTTCTATGGATATTTTCTCCTTTTCTATTTCACCTAGATGCTTATCAATAATTGACTGAACCTCATCAGTTTGAAAAAAATCTGAATGCGCCTTTATTAATATATCTTTCACCAATGCTTTCCTAAAATCATTCCACTCACATACAAAATCTTCTTCACAACGCTTATTAACTACCTGATCAAGACACGATAACAAATTGTCTGATAGTTTGCTCACAGCAACAAACATACTGACTCTCCTTTCCACATTTAACTTTTTGTTACTTTTTTTTTCCACTCTTGGTGTACATGCAAATACCACATTCCTTCTCATTCTTTTATGCGATAATCCCTGTACAACATCACTTTTTTTTCTTACCCCTAAAGCTGCTATAAAAGGCAACATAAACAATGCAAGAATTGGGTTTAGAACAAAAAGCCTCCTTCCATTTGAATTACGATGCTGAAAATCTGCTTCGTTTCTTTCTCTACGTTGTTCCTTATACTCAAATATTTCTACCCCAGCCAACAACACACCAGAAATAAATAGTACCAAAAAACTTGCACAGGCGACCATAAAAATCAATTGCACCCAATAATCAAGCTTAAAAAAATCTTTCAAAAATTTCGGAGAATTTTCAGTGAGCTTTAACTTCAAAACTTTACTCACAGCAATTAAAACAGCTGTTATAAACGTAATATTCACTAATGAAGAACTTAAATAGGCAGAGATACCAAGCTTATTATGCATTTTTTCATGTGCAGCAATCATAATAATACATACTCTAGCAAACTTCAGTAAACTTTACTTTACAGCAAAAAAATTAATATTATCTAACATCACTTAATTAGGAATAATCAGAATGTAATGCACATAACTTGCCATCACTACAACGTGATCATGCACTTCCCATGCTCAAGAAGTCTTTCCATAAGCTTTTGATTAAATAAGTCAGATTGATCCGGAATCACTTTATGAAGAAACTTTACAAAGCATTTATATACAACAGAAGATTTTTTCCAATCATACTTTTAGAATCTATAATCTTAGTACAGCAAAAAGAATATACACATTATTAAAACGTTTATCACTATGTCCATACTTGGATTACACTTCACATCTTTTTCAGACAAATTTTTTTTTCTGTTAGAACTTCAAAAAGAATCACAGAACCATCGATGAAGACTCACAACAGGAGCAGTAATTTTATTCACTTTACTTTCTTTAAATAAATACTTAATACTTTTTTATATAAAATAGAAGCTGTAATGGCAACATAATACATTTATACATAATTACAATATAATCTCACGCTTACCAACACTATTCGGCGGGCTAACAATACCCCTTGCTTCCATTTTTTCTACTATAGTTGCAGCCTTATTATAACCTATTCTAAGCTGACGCTGTATGTAACTTATTGAAACTTTTTTATCGCGCCTTATTATTTTTACAGCTTGATGATACAAATCTCCATCATCATCGTTTAAATCAACAATCTCTTCCTGAGTATCCAGAACTTCTTGCACATATTTTGGCTTTCCTTGACTTTTAAGGTATTCAGCAATTCCTTGAACTTCATTATCGCTAACAAACGCTCCATGCACTCTATTTACCATACCACCTGCAGCCATATACAACATATCACCCATACCTAATAACTGCTCAGCACCTTGTTCTCCAAGAATTGTACGACTATCAATCTTGGAAGTAACAGCAAAACTTATCCTAGTAGGAAAATTTGCCTTTATTACACCCGTAATAACATCAACTGAAGGCCTTTGCGTAGCCATAATTATATGTATTCCAGCGGCACGAGCCATCTGTGCCAAGCGCTGTATTGATGACTCAATATCCTTACCTGCAACTAACATTAAATCTGCCATTTCATCTACAACAACAACTATAAATGGCATTAATTGCATATCAGACTTTATCCTCTCAAAAATTGGAACACCACTCTCAGGGTCAAAACCAGTTTGAACTTTCCTTTCTATTGTTTTATGTTTCCCAAGTATACTAGATATTTTTCTATTATAACCTTCAATATTACGTACAGAAAGATTAGACATCAAACTATACCTATTTTCCATCTCCTTTACTACCCAACGCAAAGCCAATACTGCTTTTTTAGGATCAGTGACAACTGGAGCTAATAAATGTGGAATACTATCATAAACAGATAACTCCAACATTTTTGGATCTATCATGATAAATTTACATTGTTTTGGGTCCAATCTATATAATAACGACAAGATCATAGAATTTATTGCTACAGATTTACCTGAACCAGTAGTCCCTGCAACAAGCAGGTGCGGCATTTTTGACAAATCCACAATCACTGATTTACCACTGATTGAGTGCCCTAATGCTATTGGCAAATTTAGATTGTTATCACGATATTCTTCAGACTCAAATAGTTCACGCAATAGAACAGTTTCACGTTGTTCGTTTGGTAACTCAATCCCGATGGCATTTCGTCCTGGAATAACAGCGATCCTAGCTGATAATGCACTCATAGATCTTGCAATATCACCAGCTAAGCTAATTATACGTGAAGACTTAATTCCGGCAGCGGGTCTTAATTCATAAAGAGTAACAACAGGGCCATTACTAATTTTGATGACCTCTCCCTCAATACCAAATTCACTCAATATCTCTTTTAATATATTAGATTTATATAAATTATCGTGCCCTTTTTTAACTCTTTCTTTTCGTTTATTTAAAAAATTTAAGCTTGGTAATATAAACTTTGATTTTATCACTGGCTCAGCTGAAGTTTTCTTTGTATCTCTACTTTGCATCTCTACTTTCTTTTTACCAAAGATAGAAAAAGAAAATCTTATGTCGTGGCTAAAATTAAAGCGAAATAAATAAAGAAACGAAATCAGAGAAATACACAAAGACAGAAACAAAAATCCTATATTTCCTATATATGTAACTAAAATTCCCCTGAGAAATATACCAATAGCCCCACCATAACTTTCCCACTGCCAACTATTATGGACAGGCAAAATAGTAAGAAATGAACTAATACTAACTAACAGAATTATTATTATAGCAAATCTAAAATACCAACACTGTTCTTTCTTAGCAAAAAAGAAAAAAAATATTAGCAATACACTCCCAATTCCCACCGATTGCAGAAGAATATCAGCCAAATAAGCTCCCATTCTCCCACCTAAGTTTTTTACATTATGCTCACTTATGACACTAAAACACGGATCAGATGGGTCATAACTCAAAAGTATGGCTGCTATATAAATTCCTAAAAGCCAAATTGAAATATTTCTTACTATTTTATGCATATCACGCAAAATAATAACGCAGTGTATATCGAGTAAAGTGAATAAATAGCATCAATACAAGTGGTGAAAGATCAAATCCTCCTATATAAGGAACATAACGTCGAGCAGGTCTTAGCAAAGGTTCCACTAAATTGGACATTGCATGCACAATCTTTCGCACTGATTCGTTATAATAATTAATAATTTCTAACTTCAACAAAATCTGGATTACTAACCACACAATCAACAATGTGTTTAATATTCCCAGAATCATATCCAACAAGTAGATTATAGGGTTCATTATACCACAAAACCATTTTCACACTTAAATAGTATAGATAATCCTTGAAAGCTCAATCGTCAAATAATGCACAGCTCGATTATTAGCTCATATTCTAACTGTTCTACAATACTTTTGGAATTTTATTCTTTTTTTACAAAGAAACATGTTTTACAGTATAGTCTTAATAAGAAGTTAATTTGAAGCAAAAGTATGTTGATAAGAGGTAAGAGAGAAAAGTTAACACAAGAGTTTAATGTGCTTTATACAAAATACAGAAAAAAAGCAGAAGATAAATTTAAAGCTTACAAAGAACGTAGGAAGAATTTGTCATATCTTCAAGAAAATCTGTCAAAACACACAAAATGACCAGTATTGTTAAATAGCAATTTGAAATCTTATTAATTTTTCACAAAGAAACATGTTGTTATGATATACTGATTAATGGAAAGTTAATTTAAAATGAAAGTATGTGGATAAAAGGCACGAGAGAAAAGTCAATACAAGAGCTAGATAGCTTTGTATATAAAATACAGAAACAAGCAGAAGGTCAATTTGAAACTTATAAAAAAAATTCGCAAAACATTGACAGAGAAACTCGTAAAAAACTTAAGGATAAATTATTAAATCTTCAAGGCTTAAAAGAAATAAACGAGAAACATATAAAATCCCTACAGAAAAAACTAAATCCTGTTTTTCTTGAAAAAGAAAATGCTTCACTAATAGCACATTTCACAGGTTTACCCATTCAAATCATAACAAGTTGCAGACTTAATAAAGGTATCAATCGTTATATATACATCGACCTAGACTATATACATTTAGATCAATATAATAATGCAAAGCCTCAGAAATCGTCTCCATCTCAACCTGCACAGAATACCACTAATAAGCAAATATCCTCAGCTGAAATACAAGAACAATTTAGTGCCACTAAACTTAAAATTGATAAAGAAGAAAATGGACAACTTGAACAACATGTAAAAGCTTTACAAGAATCTTTCCCAAAAGAAATGATTAAGAAAGTAAAAGGGTATTCAAACGTTTATCGTATTTCAAAGGCAGATTTGCAGCGTTGCAAAGATGAGCTACTGATAAACCCCTTCAGGTTTTGGGCAAACTCTGAAGAAGATTCAATGTTACTGACTACTCTCATGATAGCTAATAACTCAGAAGATTGTCAAGAAGCATATGAATATGCTGGAACTAACACATATCACCATGATCAACGCAGAGCAAAAGGTATAGGACAAAATGTCTTTAATCAAGTATTTAAAAAACATCCTGGTAGGATAAAACATACTGATACAGACCACATTAGAATAGCCTATGATCGCCCACCAATTGTTCATCTTGACCCCCTTAGAAACCTCGCAAAAAACTTCACCTTTAAAAAAGGTCAATATAGGCTCACGATTAACAAAGACAGTGTTTTATATAAACTGTCAAGAGGTGAGAATAACGAATCAGATTTAAGAAATTATGGATTATCAGGGGATAATGATGTAGATAGCGAAAGATATAAAATCAAAGGGAATTACCAAAGTTGGAATAATTTTTTTGAATCTTCGCTTAAAAAAAACAGAGAAAAAGCCCTCGATTTATTAATATCACAGCAACAAAAAAGCATATTAAGAACAATTCCAGAAGACACTATTACAGTTGCTGATGTTGACTTCTTTACATATAATCCTAGTACAGAGAATAAAATTTCAGTATTAAAAAAAGCATTAGAAATACTAAATAATCAAGCATTCTTTGACAAATTCACAAAAGGTAAAGGAGTTTTACAAGCAAGACAGTACTTTAATTATTTCTTTGCACAAATACATGCAGAAATCAGCTATTTAAAACAACTAGAAAGTGATCCGAAAATTAAGAAACAAGATTTCACATTACTGCATCAAGAAATCAACAGGCTTTTAACAATTTATGATTTCTTTTTAAATAAACATTTAACTGTACGTCAGGTTGTATACCATTTCACAAAAAAAGAAATAGAAAACTTTCGTAATTTAATCCGTGATAAAGAACATTATGAAGATATTTGCAAATCAATCAATAAAAATCTTGGATATAAGAATAGTAATACATTCAAGCACTTAGAATATATAAAACAACAAATAGATAATCACCCTGTCACTCAAATTCTCAATTTGAATGATGCTCAAATTCAGAACTTACAAAAACAAGCTATTACTGACCCGTCAATAAAAGATTTTTTACAAGAGTTAATAGAAGTAAAATTCCCAAACAAAAAACAAAATCCACATAAAAATAGCAAAGCTCCGCTTCCGCAAAGAGAAGGCTCAATAAAAATAAGCACAACTTTGAGAATAAAAGAATTCTTCTATAACCTTACTTTTTATTTACCACTTTCTTCTTTATGGTTAAAGCACCTCAACCCCGCTAATTACAGGGAAAAAACAGGTTATAAGAGGGATAGCCTATATACCAGCAACAGAGAAATACAGGAAAGTGGTGTTACAAAAGAAATCAGAGAAAATTTGGGTTTAGAATATGATTCAGCAAGATTTATCCCAAGCAAACATGAAGCAAAAAATTTAGTTTATGATTTCCGTAAGGAAAAAAATTTGATGGGCACAAAAGAAAAATTCATATACAAAATTAAAAGAAATCGTTTTATTTGGCTCTCAGTATGTATTGTTGTTGGAGTGATAACCTTAGGTCTTTCTATTACAAGCAGGATTTTAATTGTTCTAAACGTCATACCAACAGCTCCTATCAAAAATATATTGGACGAATTTAGAGGCTTCACAGAAACTTCCCTTTTAATATTTAGTATAGATACGGTTCTGGATCTTGTCATCTTAAGAGCTCTTGATTTTGTTGTCCTCACAGTACACTATATTGACAAGTATCTACTCGGCTCCATAATCCAAAGCACTCTTCGCATAATGACTGGAGTCATAGTTGATCTCGTTGTTGGAATAAAAGATTGCTTGAAAACATGCTGGCAATCTTTAATAGATCATGAACTTAAAGGCAGTCTTATAATTGCAGCTGATAATATAAAAACATGGACAAAAGAACTTACAGCAGACAAAGTTAAAATCATTCCAAGTAAAATATTTAACTATTTTAGAAACAAAATCTCTACTCCAGAAGAAAGAGAGGAATCAATTGGCTTTAACATTCCTGTTTTATCATTATTTTTCAATTTGCACAAAAACATAAAAAAATGGAAAGAAAAAAGAGCAAATGCAAAAGCAATATTGCAAAAAATAAGACCACACCAATTAAACACTGAAATGGCTCTCAATGCTGCCACTGTTAATTCTATTATCGTTAATTATCCATTTGATTCTCTGGAGAAAGCATGTAGTGATTTACAAACGCTAAAACCTCTACAAGAAAGAATTCAAAAAATACATAAAAGTTTTAACAAAACAAATCAAAGTCCTAAGGAACTTGAAAAACATCTTGAAAAAATACAGCTAGAGATTGATAAATCTAGCAAAACAGGTAGGTACAAACAAGAATTAGACACATTTTTTGCAAAATTAAGAGATAAAGAGAAAGAATATTTTATAAACACTTCAAATACTTTTAAAAGAAAATACTTAGCACGCTTGGATTTAGCTTGTACTGAGTTAGAAAAAACTCTTCCCAATAATAAGAAACAGAAATTAGAAAGCATAAGAACACATATTAAGAAAATTGGCGTAACAGCAGACGGTAAACACAATAATAAAACTCAACTTCTAAATGAATACAATCAGCTTTACAGAAAGCTTGAAGATCTTGGGTACAGAGAATCATTCGAGAACCTATTGCAGTTCATTAGACAGAAGGAGCAATTGCACAAAGATTTAATAGATATAAAACACAAAAAAGATTTAATCCTTGAAAATAAAGAAGGCTATATACAAACTTTTTTACTTGACACAGCCATAAATTATAAAGCTGTGAAGGAAGAAATTAGAAAGGATAAATCTGATATAAGTGAGATAAATTATAAATATCTAATAGATAATTTCCTTATACCTAACACAAATTCTTCATCAGCAAAACAAGGCTTGATTAGTAAATCAGATCTAAAAAGAAAAATAAAGATACTTGACGCTGTAATAAAGAAGCTTGAAGCAAGTAAACTGGAAGCAGCACGCTCTATAGCAGAGCCTATCTTTAATCTAACAGGTAATACCTTAGATAGTACTAAAGTAGGATTAGAACTGTACAAGGCAATTTTAGAAGAGTTTGAACAAAAAATAAACCATTCTCATCATATAGATCCAATTGCTTTAGCTCTATTAACGGCTAAATTCTCTCGATCCTTAAGTGACGCTGCTATCTTTTTAAAAAAAGGTATTGCACCTTCAGAGTCCAGTGGGCACGAATTTTCATATTTAAAAGATTATTTAAGTGAATATGGCCTTAAATTTCTCTCTGATACATCTCCAGAAGCAAAAGAACTAGCTGAAGAGCTGGTGTTATATACAGGCATAAAATCATCAACAGATGTAGCAATTAAACGCTTCAGTCATTTTGTTAAAGACTTTCAAAGCCCAATAAAACTCATTATAGCAGGTGCTGGCTCTTATGCCCTAATAGGGCTGGGAGGAGGACATATTATTGAATATGCAGCATGGCCATTAGAAAAACTTGAAGAACATTTACCATCATTACACATACATGAAAATGCAACAACTGTAATGGGAGGTGTAGTTACAGCAATTTATATTCATGCTGAAACTCCTCGAGATATTGCAGTAACATTATGTTCTGCAAATAAGACCCTACAAGGAAGTACAGCTGCTGAAATGCATGTTAAAGGAACTCTAAATACAATAATCTCTTTATTAAGCAGCCTACTATTGATCAACTCAATTAAAACATATGCTGCTGAAAAAGGGTACACACAACAAGAAAAATTACGTCAGTTATATATTCCATATTTTACAATAATTTCTATTGCCTTCGATGGTTTTATAATCGCTTCTTTACTACTAGAACGCCTCCCTAAGAAAAAAATTGGAATGTATACAATTATTGTAGCAGCCGTAATTCTTTCTTTCCTTCCCCTTGCTGTATTTATCTATTCACTTTTTGTTCCTTCAGAAAAACATGCCAGGAAGCATTCAGAACATGATGAATCAAAAAGAAATACTCCATCGGTGTACCCAAAAAGTGATAATGATTGCAACAATGACAGCATAAGCAGCAGTACTTCTCATTATGAGAGTTGTGATGAAAACAAAGAAAAACCAACAACAGTTACAAAAAGAACATCAATATCGTCTCTTACAAGTACAACAGCATTAAATATATCATAATAGCATTGAAAATACTCAGCTGCTTTTTATTTTGACTGATCTATTATTGGGAATTACAATTTGTTAAACAAGTATTGGCAGATGAATACAAAGCTTACCCCAGTAATGGAGCAGTATCTTAGTATAAAAGAACAATACAAAGAATGCTTGCTGTTTTATCGCATGGGTGATTTCTATGAGCTATTTTTTGAAGATGCAATTCAAGCAGCAAAAACTTTAAATATTGTTTTGACACACAGAGGACAACAAAATGGAGAGAACATACCTATGTGTGGGGTTCCATCGCATAGCAGTATTACATATTTAAATAAATTAATAGAAAATGGTTTCAAGGTAGCAATATGTGAACAACTCGAAACACCGGCTCAAGCAAAAGCCAGAGGTGGCTACAAGACTGTTATAAAACGCGAGGTTGTTCAGGTAATAACACCGGGCACAATTATTGAAGATGATTTGCTCAACAGTAGTAGCGCTAATTATATATTAGCAATAGCAGAAGAAAAAAATAAAGTTGCCTTAGCTTGGTTAGACCTTTCTACAAGCAAATTTTTCTACTGTCTAACTTATAATCTAAGCTCAGATATTACTCGTATAGAGCCAAAAGAAATTTTAATCTCTGAAGTATTATTTGAAAAAAACACAGAAATACAAAATTTAGTTACTGAAAACAGAATCTTTGTCACCAAACATACCGATAGCTTTTTCAATACCCAAAAAGGAGAAAAGAAAATACAAAAATTTTATCAGACGAGTTTTAGTGACAGTATAGGTGAATTATCAAATGCTGAGGTAGCAGCAATAGGTGCGGTTTTAGAATATTTATGTAGAACACAAAAAGAATCAGAGCTAAAAATAGGCTACCCCAAGTTGTATAATCACAAATATTTTTTACAAATAGACGCAGCTGCAAGAAAAAGTTTAGAATTAACCTCAGTAATACAAGGTAGCTATAAAGGCAGCCTTGCTGACACAATCGATTATACAATCACAAGTACTGGCAGCAGATTGCTCAAAAGTTATATTGCTTCACCTATTGTTGACTCTAATATTATTAACAAGCGGCTGGATCTCGTTGAGTCATATACAAAAAGACAAGAATTAAAAGATAAAATCCGAGAAATACTAAAAAAGTTCCCTGATCTAGAAAGATCTCTATCGAGGATAGCACTTAAAAAAGCTTCCCCAAAAGATTTGTATGCAATAAAAAACAGCTTAGATGTTGCTACTCAACTTTCTTACATATTATTCTCATCGCAAAGCAAAGAATATAAAAATTTAGAAGGTTATGAAGAGCTTCTGGAAACTTTAACTGCTGCGTTAAAACCTAACTACAGCAGAAATAATGTTAAAAATGGCGGCTTCATCAACGCAAATTTTAGCCCAAAACTAGCACAATTAGAATACATAAAAAGCAATAGCGCCAAGCTAATATTAGAGCTACAGGAGTTTTACAAACAAAAAACAGGTGTGAATACTCTAAAAATCTCATCAAATAATTTAATTGGCTATTACATAGAAATACCAGTACGACATCAAATTGAAGACAAAGAGTTTATTCATAAACAAAGCTTAGCCAGCTGTGTTCGCTATACTACAGCACATTTACAGGAATTAGAAATAAGCATAGTTACTACAAATGCGAATGCTGTCAACTTGGAACAAGAAATATTTGATGATTTATGTGATAAAGTTGTTAAACAGTTCACAGAAATAAGTCTAACAGCACAAACAATAGCAAAATTGGATGTAATAACTTCTCTGGCAGAAGTTGCAATTCAAAATAATTATGTACGCCCACTTATCGATAACAGTTATGAGTTCGTTATTGAAAAAGGTAGACATCCGATTGTAGAAAGAGCAGTTGATAATTTCACCGCAAATGACATAAATTTAAATCATGAGAAAAGAATCTATTTGCTAACAGGACCAAATATGGCTGGCAAAAGCACATTTTTAAGACAAAATGCACTAATAGCAATTTTAGCACATATTGGCTCTTTCATTCCCGCTCAGTCTGCTCATATTGGAATCATTGATAAAATATTTAGTCGTGTAGGTGCAGCAGATAATTTGCTTAAAGGTCAATCTACATTCATGGTAGAAATGATAGAAACTGCTGCAATAATAAACCAAGCAACAGAAAGATCTTTATGTTGTTACTCCATGAAAGTCCACGAATGGCAACAAGAAATTATATTCCTGCATGAAGTTATTGAGGGCCCAAGCAATAGATCATATGGAATTCATGTTGCAAAATTAGCAGGTTTACCTAATACACTAATCACAAGGGCAGAATCAATACTTGAAGATTTAAATAACTAAAACAAATTTGAGAATGTTAGTACCCTGACCTCTACAATGTCAACTATCTGAAAAAGCTAGCAGGTATATACCAAAGAACATTAAATAATTTTAACAACTACTATGAGATGGCATCTCCTCATCTAGCTGAGCAGTTTACATTCCTGTTTGCATTTAAAAAAAGATCTTTGTTCATTTATTTTTGTGTACTTCTCGCTTATGGATATTGGAATACTATCTGAAAATCTTTTTTGGAATACGCTTTTTCACATTTTACAAAATTAACAGCATTTGGTGATAAGAAAAGCGATAAAGAATTATTATCAGGCTTTAAACCTTCAAGCCATTGATCCAAAAAAAATTTCCTGATTCTTCAGAGGCTCTTTTTTGGCTTCTTGCCAAACAACCTTCTAACTGCTGCCTATTTTTGTACACTTCTTGCTCAGTATAACACTTTAGATATTCTTCTTTACTACTAGAACTCATCTCACAAATAGTTTCAGGGCCAGCGATGGTAAGTCTGATTTTCCCCTAGCAGTTACATTATTAGTAAAGTTACTATCACATTCTGGTTCTATATGCTCTTCTTGTAAATTGTTACCGTCTTCTGGTGACTGTTGTTGGTAGATATCTATACTTCTGTTCCACGTCCATTACTGATTGACATACATAAATATGATATTCAATAAACTTGATCATATCCAAAGAACATTTATACTTGTTCTTTAAACATCATTCAAATATATAAATTGTAGATAGGTCGAGCTCTACACCATATATCTTTTTCTCAAGTACAAAGTTAACGCGCTCCAAAGACTCTGGTGAGTAATTTTGATAAATACTAATAAGATCCATAAAATCTGGACCGAGTAACTTTGTTGTACACTCATCCTTCCCAAAACTTTTTTTATTGCTTCATTGTGTACTCTTTTAGCTTCTATATATAAACTATAAAACAATTTTTTCTTCCATTAAAAGATCTTTTTCTACCTCACTTTTTACCTGAGCACATATGTGAACCAGCAAACAAGTGAGTAAATAACAGCGTATGAAAGTAAAATACTAATTGCACTACACGCTAAAGTTGATAATACGGCAAGAGTTATATGTAATGGTGATCAAAAATTTAAAATTTTCCTCTATATATAAACAACACTAGCAATAATTGCAACTCCTTGTATAAACCCTAACACAACAGAGATTGTAATAATTTTGTTTAAATAATTGTAAGTACTTACTAGCAGCAGCGCTACTTCTGACACAAACCTGATATTTATGTTGTTTTTCGTAAATTTTTTCTATATTACTTATTTTGCTTTGTTGCATAAGTAAACATTTTATATTATCTCAGTCTATTATAGCATATATATTAGTTAATTTATAAATATAACATAAAAAACACTACTTAAAAGTTAATTTAATCTCTCCCTGTCTTAATATAGTAAAAGGGCTTGTAGTCAGATCTACAACTGTTGAACCTGTTCCAGAGATACGCTTATCATCTATAACGTATGCATCAATTTTCTCTCTTATTTCTTTTGGAATATCAAAAAATTTTTTTGAATCAGGCCTGTTAGCAGTATTTGCACTTGTAGCCACTAAAGGTTTATTAAACTCTCGTAAGATTTCCTGTGCTATCCAGTCATTTGGTACACGAAAACCAATTTTTTTTCCTAGGACCATAGGTAACGTACTATTTCTTAACCGGTTTACTATGAACGTTACTGCTCCAGGAGTGTATTTTTTTATTAATAACATTTGTTGTGCATTGATATCTAAAAACATGCCAAGCACTTTAATATCGTGTACCATAAGAGCAAAAGGTTTATTATGGTTTCTTTTTTTTATGCTATAAAGATTCTTTATTGCACCTAAATCCTGTGCATTAACAGCAAGAGCATACAATGTTTCAGTTGGAAAACATACTATAGCACCACTATTCAAGCCTGCAATAATCCCTTGGCTCACACTTCAATACCATAACCATCATAAGGTATAATTATATGTGTTTTTATTTTATGTTCTTTTCTATAAAGATTTATCTCAGCTTTCATAATATCATAGTCAACCTCGTGTCCCATATGAGTAAAAACAGCAACTTCAGAGTTAATGCTTTTTATAAACTCCATTGTTAATGCAAAATGAGAATGAGCTGGACTTTCATCATACCTAAGGCACTCAATAACTAACAATTTTACTTTTTTAAGCATAGAAAGAGCCTTTTCAGGAATCTTTTTTACATCAGTACAATATGCAATAAGATTATTAAAAATAAAACCTAGAGAGATTATTTTCCCATGCTCTTGAGGAAATGCAATAATCTTTGTGTTGCGTATATAAAATTCTTTATAGTACTCTATAATTCTTGACACAAAAAATGATTTACTCCAAGGTAAACACAATTGTTGAGCTTGAAATAAATATGAACTACGATCCTCCAACTTATTTATTGTTATTTCATCTCCATAGACTGGTATTGGTAACCCATTCTCTTTATCAGGCCGAAAATTTCTTAGATCATCTAACCCATTAACATGGTCATAGTGAGAATGAGTATACAATACTCCACTAATACAGCTTATATTATTATTTAAAGCTTGTACTCTTATCTCAGGACCACTATCAACTAGTATCTTAGTCTCAAAATCTTCTATAAGCGCAGAACTTCTGGTTCTTGTGTTCATTGTGTTTTTAGAGGTACACACATTACAATTGCACCCAATTACAGGCACACCAGCTGAAGAGCCACACCCTAAGATTGTTAATTTCATCTTCTTTCTTCAATCCAAGACATTTGTATTGCTTCTAAAATTTTCTCATTACATCTATCTATATCATCATCGAAATCATCCAAACCTATCACCCATTTATATAAATCAGTATATCTAAGATTCACGTTATCCTCTTTAGGATATTTCTCCTCTAACGCTATAGCTATATTGACTATATCATTCCATTTCATAATACAACTCTTCTTTTATATGGTGCCCATGGGGAGACTTGAACTCCCAAGGTTGCAATAACCCACGGATTTTAAGTCCGCTGCGTCTACCGAATTCCGCCACACGGGCAATTAAATACTTATCATCTAGAATAAAACTCAACAACAAGGCTTGGTTTCATTTTCGCAGGATATGCAACTTCTGAAAAAGTTGGTACTTTTAAAAGCTTGATTTCTCTTTTTTCCACATTAACAGACAAATAGTCAGGAGGTGTTCTTTCTTGCTGTTCAATTGCCTGAAGTATTTGAGGAAAATTTCTTGCAGATTCGCAGAAAGTCACAATATCAGCTGGTTCTAGCTTATAACTTGCCCTATTTACTACTTTCCCATTTACCATAACATGCTTATGGGAGACAAACTGTTTTGCTGTAAATATAGTAGGTACTAAGACAGAGTTATAAACAACGGAACAGAGACGAGTTTCAAGATAGCCAATTAGAAAATCAGAAGTATTCCCTCTTTTTTTACGAGCTAGATTAAAGATATTTTTAAATTGCTTTTCTCTAATACCATAATACCACTTAAAACTTTGTTTTGCTTTCATCTGCCTGCCAAACTCAGATGAAGAACGAAAAAAAGAAGCACCATGTTGTCCTGGTCTATAATTTCTTTTATGAACTGGATCCTTCTGTTGTCCCCATAAAGCCGCCTGTATATTACGACTCATTTTATATTTTCTACGTTTTATATTTGTCATAAATGTAATAAATACCTATTGAGGATTCTATTACATGACGCGTTATTGTCAAGGTAATCTTTATTGTATTTGTTTACGTAGCCCCAAACTTGCTCAAATTTTTAGAAAAAAAATGATGCTATTCCCAATAATGTACAGAATCCAAGTAAATCAGTTATCGCACTTGTTACAATTGATGAAGAGAGCGCTGGATCAAAGCCAATGCGGTTGAGCAAAATGGGGATAGCAGAACCAACTAAAGTTGCTACTGAAAAGACAATAATCATGGAAAGAGAAAATATTAGTTCTGTTCTAAAACTATGAAAGCGCATAGCTATTATTACAATAGTACATACTGAAAGAATTACGCCGTTAGTAAAACCAACAAATAATTCCTTTACAATCAACCTAAAGGTATTCATATTCATTAATCTCTTAGTAGCAATTGCTCTAACAGCTATTGTTGATGCTTGTACACCTGCATTCCCACCCATTGCTGCGATTATTGGCATCAAAATCGCTATTTCAACTGATTTAATTATTGTCTCTTCAAAAAAGCCGACAACAACAGATGTAACATTGATCGCTAAAAAGGTTATGAATAACCATGGCAGTCTATTCAGAATTGTCCTGATAAATTTCGTGCTGATATCGGTAGATGACACACCACCCATATGCATAATATCCTCCTCTGCTTCTTTTTGTACAACTTCAACTATATGATCAGCCGAAATCAACCCTACTATTTGCCCACACTCATTTACTACTGCTGTCGACAAAAGATTATATTGTTGGAATATACTGGCCACAGCTTCTTGATCTAGATCTGTTGTAACCACATGTATTTCTTCATTTACTTTCTGTCGAATTAAGGTATCTTTTTTACTAAATAAAATGTCACTTAGTTCTATAGTCCCAACAGGCTTTAAGTCTTTATCTACAACAAAAATTTGATTCTGATTACTTGGTATGTTTCTGCGCATCCCCAAAAAATTAATTGCTTGGGTTGTGCTCCAGTGTTCTGGTATTATTATGAAATCTTTGTTTATTAGCCTTCCAGCACTTTCTTCTGGATAAGAAAGCAACTCATGTAAGATGCGTTTTTTTTCATCATTAGGTAATAATTGCAAAATCTCACTTTGTTTTTCCTTGTCCAATTCTTGAATAACAACTAAAGCATCTTCTACATCAAGCTTTACTGTCATTTGTGTATACTTTTCTACTCCAACAATATCAAATATTTCTCTCTTTATTTCTTGCGAAATATCTATAAGTATTAACTCATTTATGTAATTTTTAATGAATTTTTCTCTGTGCTCAGAACTTGCAACCTCTAAAAACTGAACCAATATTACATCATCTAAAGTGTTTATAATAGAGCTAATATTACTTTCATCCTCTGTATTAAATGCATAAATAAGAGCAGTTATTTCCTCCTCATGATCTAAATTTTTTTCTATCATAACATATATCCAAAATATTTAGCAAACCAAACTATTATAGGATTTTACAAAGAGTAAAAGGTTATTTCAATAATATTGCGATCATACGCAAAATACTACACAAACAGAGTTTTAAACTTTAAATATCAAATATTATTTAGATATCAAAATATTAGTTTTTGTTTCCATAAGAAAATTACTTACAACCATAAATAAGGCTCAAATCAAGATCTTAAGGTTCACTAATAATAAAGTACTACAGTTTAAACACCTCCTTATCTACTGTATAGAACAAGAAGCAAAGTAACTTTTTAAACTAGCTCTTGTACATATGTATCATCTTTTATTTTAATTGATGTTAAAATCGTCTTTATCTTCCTTTTCTTTAGGTAAAATTTTTAAGCAGATATTCACAAGTAAACTTTATTATATTCTGTGACCTCCTTACATGCATACATAACTTAAAGTAATATCATCCACCTTATTGCTTGCTAATACATTCCAACTAAAAAAGATTAATAGCACCATTAATCCTTGTTATATTTCTTTCTTAATTTTTAGAAATAACCTAAACGTTTTAATTAACATACGTATTGCATTACATATGTTCCTTTTATAATCAAAAGTGCTATTTTCTTTACCGAAGAATAACTTTTAACTGCGCACAATCAAAAAAACTACATCTACATTGCTTTTTGCATCTAAGGCTTTTTTTCGTTCTAGTAGAAGCTCAATTCATTTCTCACATCTATCACACACTATTTTATGTAAAAATATATTACCCTTGTAGTTTTGCACATTGATCTTTGCATATGCAGATACTAGTAATTTTATTGTCTTGTATATTGCCATACGGTGCTGCTACAATAATATGATAATGGCATATTACCATCTTTATTTTACGCTAACACTGTTTTCATTAGCTCTCACAATATCTGCTGATTATGACCTTACATTTTTACTATTATTAAGCTAAAGAAAAGAATATGAAATTCTAAAACGTAATCTGGACAACTTAAACGTAAAAAATTCGTTAAAAATCACTATAGATGAAGAAAAAGAATGGAGAAAAACAACACAAAATCAACCAACTTCAAAAGCTTATTGGATATAATTGAAATATTTATCTCAAAATACGTTAATAAGAAAAAATCTTTACACAAAAACAGCAAACATACATTTCGACCATTATCAACATAATGAGCTTTGAAAAAGCTTTACACTATTCATTACAAAAATTATTTAGGATAGATTCTTCTGTGACCCAATTTTTAACTCTTGACGTGGACCAAAGAACTCAAAATGAACCTGTGATTCCGGAATACCCCAAGAAAGCAAGATGTGATAAATATTTACCATAAATGGCTTTGGTCCACAGAAATAATAATCAGAATTGCGTTCACCCACAATATTTTCAATCAATTTAGCATTTACAAAGCCTTCACTGACATTATAAGCTGTACTGCGTGTCACACCTTCAGGTGCAGGATCACTATAGCAATAATGTGTTGTAAGATTGGGATGCTTATCTGCAAGACGGCTAATCATATCTTCAAACGCGTGATTATTTTCATTCAAATTGGCATGTATGAAGAAGATTTTATGATCTGATGTAATGTCTAATATAGAAATCAGCATACTTAAAATCGGCGTAACACCAATACCAGCAGCAATTAATACGAGTGGACGGTCAAACTTTTCTTTTACATCGAGGAAAAATTCGCCACATGGTGGGGCCAGTTCAATCTTATGCCCAACCTCAATTTGCTTGTGCAAAATATTAGATACATAGCCTTCAGGCTTGCTTGTATCTGCATCACCTTCTCGTTTTACACTGATACGAAAATAATCTTGCCCGGGCTTATCTGACAGACTGTAATTGCGCATCGTTGTATAACCAAAAGCAGATGGTATACGCACAGTAATGTATTGCCCTGGCTTAAATAATGGTGGTTGAGAACCGTCCTCTGGCTCAAGATAAAAGGATGTTATCACATCACTTTCTCGCTCTTTTTTAACCACCTTGAAATATTTGAAATCACACCAACCACCTTGAACGGATTCTTGTGTTTTATAAATTTCCTCTTCACGATTAATCAGAATGTTAGCAAGGAAATTGTAGGCTTCTCGCCATGCTTTAATCACATCATTAATTGCGCAATCGCCCAGCACTTCTTTGATGGACTCAAGAAGGTTTTCACCCACAATTGGATAATGCTCTGGTAAAATACGCAAAGAAGCATGTTTTTGTGCAATAAGCTCTATCACACTGCCCAAAATACCCAGATTATCAATATTAGCAGCATAGGTACAAATAGCATTGGCCAATGCTTGTTGCTGTGTACCTGATTTCTGATTTGCAGGATTAAATAAGGGCAGAACTTCTGGATTATATGAAAACATTCTTTTGTAAAAATGGCGTGTCAACATTTCTCCACTCCTTTGCAAGACAGGAACAGTTGCTTTCACTGTGGCAATGGTTTTTTCGCTAAGCATTTTTCTCTCTTGTTCTATAATATGTATTTTATATGCATATTTTATGATATAAGTTATAGATGTCAAGTAATAAGTAACTAAAAACAAATAAAATGAGACTAACAACATTTACAGATTACTCACTACGTGTTCTTATGTTTCTATCACTGCATCCAGAGCGTTTATGTACCTCCAAAGAAATCACCGAACATTTCAAAATTTCAATTAACCATATGGTGAAAGTCACACATAATCTTTCCAAGATTGGTTTAATCAAGACACAGAAGGGTAAAAACGGTGGGATAAAGCTGTCTAAAACTCCTGAAGATATTAATCTTGGAAGTGTTATTCGGCAGCTAGAACCAGATTTTAATATTGTTGAATGTTTTTGCTGTAAAAGAAATAAATGCAGAATCACCATTGTATGTAAATTGAAATCAGTTTTATTCGATGCATACAAAGCATTCATCAATAAACTAGACAAACACACACTAGCTGATGTAACAGAAAATAAGGGTGAATTGTTAGAGATATTAAGACACTATTAAATGTAATAATAATATATAAATAAAATACATAAAATAATAAAGAAAACTTGTTTCTCAAATCGTATTACACACACAATACTTCATTCTGCGATCACTGCTAGCTGTTGAAACATTATTTTTTTTATTTCCATATTGGATATGCCATATTAAGTAAAGTTCTCAACTTAAAAAAAACCTTTAAACATTTGTAATGCCATGCTTGATCTCCTTATTAATGAAACATAGTTTGATAGTAAAAAAAATCAGAAAATATCTAGCAAAGCTTCACCAACGACATGTAATAATTTCAAAAGCATATGGCTCAACCAATGGAATTATTGCCTAATGATGATACCTTTAAGAAGGTTTATGGTAAAAAACGTGATGATATCATTTATAAGATTAAAAAGTACAATAAAGCTAATTATGATTTCACAGGTACGGAGTGGAAGTGGTTTACAGCAAGATGATATAACAAACACCCCATGTATATAAAACGTCTAATAGCTTCTTAAATTGCTCTGATCGTGATAAGTTGCGCACCCTGGAGGATTCGAACCTCCGACCCACAGCTTAGAAGGCTGTTGCTCTATCCAGCTGAGCTAAGGGCGCATCGACAACGAGAAAATGTAGCATATTTTCTTACATCAATCAAGCTGCTATCACCCGCAAATTTATTCCACTCTGACTTAATCTAACCAATTTAAGCTACATAAAGAAAGTTCATCGAATAAATGAGTAAACTTTACTACTTGAAAACACCCACATTTAAAAACAACATTACATAATTTTATATCCACTTCCTTCATCACTTATATAAAAACTTTCTCACTATATTCCTACAACTATAATTCCAGACTTCTATTGAGGAGCTCACAAAGAGAACTTTGGTGCTTAAATTCTAGATTATGCTTTTTCTTTTCAAGTAAATTTATTACTTCTTTAGAATAACTTTAGAATAAAATGGTGATGATTGTCTTGCCAATGCCAAACAAACATTGTTCTTCTGTGCATTATAAAATTGATTTACACCTAATTTTAACAATATTCTTACCTTCTCCATATTATTAACGTAACTTCAGAAGCTAACAGAATATTAAAGTTTTCCTATATACAATTGCCGTTATTTTCATACTCTTTAATCTAGACTAATGCGACAACATTAACTAATTACAGCCTTGAATTATTTCACTAAAGTTTTTTGTAATTCATTCTTCTTTTTTTAAAAATGAAAACTCTTCTAGCTCCTTTGATTCTATTTCTTCTGTTAAGCAGATCAATTTTTCTTCCAGCATACTAACCAAATCAGACAGATATGTTGTGCTTTCCTCAAATAATATATAATTCATTAATTGATTTATTGATTAAAATATCTCTTAAAAAAATTACTGAACACATATCAATCCTTTTAGTTCCCAAGTTTATACCAACAAAATTACCTATTTATAAAATGTTCTCTTCAATTCTAAGAAGTTCATTGTATTTTGCTACACGCTCAGATCTAGAAAGTGATCCAGTCTTTATTTGGCCACAACAAGTAGCAACTGCTATGTGTGCAATTGTAGTATCTTCAGTTTCACCAGAACGATGAGATATTACAGAATTGTAGTTATGAGCTTTTGCAATGCTCATAGTCTCTAACATTTCAGTTATGGTACCAATCTGATTCGGTTTTATAAGGATAGCATTTGCAATATTGTTATTTATTCCACATTTTAAAATCTCAGGATTAGTCACAAAAACATCATCTCCAACAAGCTGAATCTTCTTTCCCAAATTTTTTGTTAAATACTGCCAACCCTTGATATCCTGCTCTGCCATCCCGTCTTCAATTGAAATGATTGGGTACTTACGACACAAATTCAAATAAAATCCAGTTAACTCTTTATAGTTAAAATCTTCATTATTAATACAATACCTCTCACCATTTGCTTCATAGAAAGTAGAAGAAGCTATATCCAATGAGATTTTAAAATCATCAATATAACCCATACTATCAATAGCTTCCATTATATAATCTAATGCTACTTCATTTGCATCAAAATTTGGAGCAAAGCCTCCTTCATCACCTACATTTATGCTATATTTATTTTTATTCAAGATGCGTTTAAGAGTATAAAATACTTCACAAGATTTTCTTATCATTTCTCGAAAACTGGAATCTTGCAAAGGCACAATCATAAATTCTTGTACAGCTAAATTATTATTAGCATGCAAGCCACCATTTATTATATTAATCATTGGTGTCGGTATAACAAATGTATTCTCTTGTGCAAGATATTCATAAAGCCTTTTGTTTAAGGAAAGTGCTGCTGCTTTTGCTGTTGCCAATGACACTCCCAATATAGCATTTCCTCCTAATCTTGATTTATTTTTTGTACCATCTAATTCGATCATCAATCTATCAATTTTTGTTTGATCTAAAACATCCTGACCAACTACCGGCACAGATATCTCATTAATAACCGAATTTATAGCTTTAAGTACTCCCTTGCCGTGATACCTTCTTTCATCATTATCACGCAACTCTAAGGCTTCATTTAGACCTACTGAACTTCCAGAAGGAACATGAGATTTGCCACAATATCTTCCAGCCCAAACCTCAACTTCAATGGTTGGATTACCTCTACTATCTAATATTTCCCGCGCATTAACTTTTGTAATTTTAGGCATACTTTCTATTTACTTTATATACTCTAGCATAATTAGATAACTCTAGCATAAATTCAGTATACAAGTACTAAGAATTGCGTTAAAGTACGACTTAGTGTATGCATAAATATTATGGACTTATCAAAAATAGGCATTGGAAATAATATTCCTGAAGAAGTAAATGCAGTCATTGATATTGCAGCTGATTCTGATCCAGTAAAATATGAAATAGATGAGGACAGTGGAAATATAGCTGTTAATAGATTTCTACAGGTAAGCATGCGTTATCCTTGTAACTACGGCTTTATTCCTCACACCAAAGGTGGAGATGGTGATTATACTGATATTTTAGTTGTAACTCGTTATCCAATTATGCCAAGTTCTATCATTACAGTAAGGCCAATTGGAGTTTTGATTATGGAAGATGAAGGTGGTGAAGATGTAAAAATTTTATCTGTTCCAGTTAGCAGAATTGATAGTTATTATGATAATATTATTAACTATGATGATTTTCCAAGAATAAAAATTTCGCAAATAGAACATTTCTTCACAAAGTATAAAGATTTAGACCATGATAAATTTGTAAATATTAAGGAATGGCGAGATAACACTTTTGCAAAAAAAATTATACTGGAAGCAGCAAGATAGGAGAAACAATCATAGGGGTATTCTTTTTTATTCTGCTTTACTAAACAGCTTCCCATCAGATTGAACTTTATGAGTAATAACTTCTGCTTTAGCAATAACAGTAGTAGTATTTGTCTTCTCGTTGTCATCAATAGCTGTTTGCTTATTAACTTGATCATGTGATATTTTATTAGCTTTGTTTATGTTCATGTTTAATAATTTAACTTTATCGTAATATTTAATAAATTGCATTAAGCAGATTAAAAATACTATAAGTGATACAATAAACGAAAAAAGAACCAATGAAGTTACCCCAGCTTCTTTTGATATTGGATTATGCTTTAAAGAATAAAAAGCTAGCTCTATTGTATGAAATAAATATACATAAGATGCAGTAGAAGCAATAATGCTGATCGCACTAAAAAAACTAGCAAAAGCGTAAATTTTCCCCTTTTTCTTTGCTAACTCTAATGCTATGTACATAGAATCATCATTTCTATCTACACAGATATATGTTGTACTAACTTTAGCATCTGTAGGACTTTCAACACTTTTCCATTCTTTATTTGAAGCACCTCTTTCTTGTACAAGATAGAGATCAGCCTCATATTTAACACTACTGCTTTCATGTACAGACGACTTATGAGACTCATATCCAATATCTTGAGCTTCAAAGCTTATATTTGCTATAAACTCAACATTTCTATTTATAAAATCATCAAGATTTTTCCTAGAAAAACGACCTAGTGCTATTTTTTTAATTATATCATTGCACTCTGTATATCTCAATTCTTTATGCTTTTGAGCTTTTAATCCATGTTCTGTGATCATTTCTTTTAAACTATCTTCAGTTATTTTGTTGCATCCTTTTTTAAGATGATACAGTTCAAGGTCTGACGCAAATAGCGCACTCAAAGTATTAACAGTACTAACACAAGCTTCCATTTTCATAATTTCATATCCAGCATTTACACATTTGCCAGAAATTACATGTTTCAAACTATCATTTATTGACTTTTCATAAGATTTTATATAAAAACACAAATCATTAATTTTACTATCCACATCTTTAACTTCTTTTTGTAACTCTTCTTCAAACTCAGAAATAAGTTCAGCAAACTCAATCTTCTCTTTTACTGTTTCGAAATCAGGAATAAGTCTTTCTAAGTGATTTAATATTTCTAAACTGTGTATTGCAAGATTATAAGCTCGAATTTTGTATTCAAATTCTTTAATTGTCTTATCATATATTTCGTATATTCCTTTTCTTTTCTTAAGATTTTTTACTTTTTCTTCATATTTATTAATCTCTTTTCTGTATTTATTAGACTGAACTTCACGGACAAAAATTGTAATTGTTTTATCATAATTAAATATTCTAAATGCTAGGTTATCACCAATTTCATCCTCATTTGCTGGGCAAAATTCTAAAACTTCAGCATCAGTAAATCTTGCTTCTGTAGCCTCCTTACTCTCACTCTCTTCATACCCTTCTGTTCTTATTGCAACCTGTGTATGCAACTTGATTTTTCCAACAGCCTCTTCAGGATCATTACTATCACTTAAAAAAGCTACAAACTTATTTTCAAATATAATATTTCCATCTTCTCCCAGTCTAAATATCAAATCATTTGATATAGGATTTTTTATAAAAAATTCTTTGATTGATTTATACTCAAGCAGATATTCACTTAGACAATAGAAACTATTACATAAGAATCCAGACTGATCAGCATAACTCAGAAAAAATTCTTGCGTAAGCTTTGAAAAACCCATCTGCTCCCAAATAGTAGCAAATTGCGATTGCATTCCTTTCTCACTCAAATTGTCCTCTTCTTGCAGTTTATATATGAATATTATCTTAACCTCTTCATCTTGATCATTAAGGTAATATAAGTACCCATTTTCTCCTAAACGAGAATTAAGAGAAGAAAACTCTATTATATCCTCCTTTGTTTCATCACCCACATTGCGAAATTTTAGTATTCCATTATCCTGAAAATATTTTTCAGTATCTCGACACTGTGTAACTTGTTTAGATTCTCCATCTCTAGATTTGTAATATAGTAACAAACCCTGCGGAATATCCCCAACAATATAGTACTTTTGTACTGTTTGATCTTGAGCAATAACTTTTAATGGTTGCTGTCTGCACCAATCTTGAAAGACTTTTTCTACATCTCTTGTTTTTTTATCTGTTTTTCCTATTCCTTTTTTTACAAACTCATTTACTGTTATAACATTTTTATCCTTTATCATTAATGAATAATAATCTATTCGATAAATGATATTATATCATATTTTCTTATAAAAACATATTACTTTATAATGTTAATTCGCATATTCTCTGATTTACTTTATTATCTTTTCTGCACTATACTCGGTGGGCGATACTGGACTCGAACCAGCGACCTCTTGCATGTCAAGCAAACGCTCTAACCAACTGAGCTAACCACCCTAGAAAGTACAAGAAAAGTTACACATACTTTTCAAATTTTTGCAACAAATTTCATAATTCAATAAGATTGCTGGCCACCACATCTTGCTCCACTTTACATACATTAATGCTCTGTCTAGGTCTCATATCTTTAGCTTCAACATTCCTGCTTAAATATACAAAAGTACCGATCAACACTAATCCCACAAAAGATAATACACCAACAGAAGCATATGTAACAATTCCGTCAAGATTTTTAGCCCTAAAATGGAAAAGAAATTTCTGAATAAGAGCTATTACAACAGCACAAAGAGTTAATAATACACCAATTCCTATTCCAATGTAATTTGTATTGCGTTGTTTCAAAGAATAAGCACAATACTCCGGGTTTACATTTTTTTCTTGGTCATACCCAACACCAACTGGATATCTTTCTTTCTCTTGATCATTTTGTAATGAATCTTTAGTAAAAGATTGAATGTTACTATCCTTATTCTCATTTGATTGTCTTAACAGCTTTTCCTCTCCCTCCTCAATAACAAAAAAAGCTTGACTTGATGCTACAGCACCTCTAACATTTTCCTTTTTTCCAACATCATCCAAATATTCGAAGTTTTCAGCAACATCATTATCCGACTTTTCCGATATTCCTTCATCAACACTACTACCAATATTTGAAGAAGAATCCAATACTTCTTCTTCCGTATCGTTTTGTGATGAAACTCCTGGAGAAGGAGGAAAACCACTGTCTCTACGACTAACACTACTATTAATTACCCCTACACTAAAATCTACCTTTTTTTCCTCTAATACACATAATATTTCTTCTCCTAAATTATTATGGCTTGAACCTTGAAAAGGCTGATTCATACTTTCTTGGTACTCTGTATTATGTGAAACATCTCCAGTATGACCATCAATTACATCTATCCCAAGATCAACCTCCGCTTGCATTCTTTTCTTCAATATTTCATCTAATCCTTTATTTGTACTAATGAACTCATTTGTTAAGCTTAATAAGCTATCATATTTTTCTTTACTAGAATCATTAGACTGTAGAAGAGGAAAAAACGAAAGCAATTTAACAGCAGAGTTACGCATAAAATCTCCCACGCTTTGTGGCATCTCTTCAAAATCCTGTGGAATTTTTTCGAAAGGATAACTTTGCTTCGCCACATCCATAGCATCTTCACTATTTGTACCTAAGTAAAGGAATTGTGGGTTAATAAGTCTCTCTTCCTCTAATACATCTGGAGATAACGATATATCCACAGAAAGTGTCATATAAATAGATTTTGGTGCTTGATATTTATTTATATCATCTCTATCATAAAACTCAAATTTCATCTCTACAACACGTAACATTTTCAATTGGTCTTTTTGTACACAAAAAGCTAATTTTATTGTTGGTGCTTTGAACTTCAAAACAGGCATGTTCTCAGACATCATATCTCTTTTAAATAAATAATTTTCCAGAAGGTTTCTTTCAGGATATAAGCAACCACCTTGATGAAGATTACGAAAAAAAAAGCAATGTAAAGATTTATTTATACCAATTTGTGACAAAGCACTACTTATGTATTTTTCTTCATCTTTTCCTGGATTACTTCCTAATATAACTTGACGCCGCACTAAATCGGAAGATTTTTCAATTATAGTAACACAATTAATATCAAAGGTTTCTTCTTCATTTTTACCAGTCAATACTGTTATTTGATTATTTTTTAGTGAGCACTGATTAATATCAATTTCCTCATCATTATTGTTTACTTTTATAATTAATTTTACCTTATCACTTTTCTTTATCTCATTTGAGTAAACAAAGCGGCAATATTTTGATTCTTTGTTCTCAGCATTATAAATCTCAAACTTTCCACCATTCAATCTATTCAAATCATTACAAAACTGCTTACAGTTCTTAGGATAACTGTCCAATTGTGTGTCCCTTTTTATATTAAATGTGCGTTTTTCTCCTTTTTCATCCTCTTCGATTTTAGAAGAAGTGATACTAATACAATCTTTCACATATCTCACAAAATCTCCGAATCTCTGATCATTAACCTGGTTAGTTAATTTCAGTGGGCACATGTATTCCTCCTTTAAAAAAATATATGTTGATTATAGCACATTAAACTTAAAAAAAACAATATTTACGAAGTTTAAAACATTACTATCTAATCTATTGCTATCAAGAACTACAGCAAATACAGGTTGATGAAGTATTATAATACAAGCATAGATAATAACAAAAATATACTTATACTATTAAACCAAATGGTACTCAACAAGTCGTACCACCTACAACTATCGAATCTACCTTTACAGTAGGCTGGCCTACTCCTACTGGCAGATTTTGACCACACTTTGAACAAGTTCCAATTCCAGGATCTAACTCTAAATTGTCACCTACCATAGATATTTTCGTTAATACATCTGGACCATTGCCAATGAGAGTAGCGCCTTTTACAGGAGTTGTCACCTTTCCATTTTCAATCATATAAGCCTCAGAAGTTGAAAAAACAAACTTACCAGAAGTAATATCAACCTGTCCACCATCAAACGCAACTGCATATAAACCCTTATCAACACTGCTAATTATCTCCTCTAGTGTATATTCTCCGGGTAACATATATGTATTAGTCATGCGTGGTAGTACTTCATGGGCATAACTTTCCCTACGTCCGTTTCCTGTTACATCCACTCCCATTAATTTTGCATTTATGCAATCTTGCATATATTTAACTAATTTCCCATCCTCAATTAAAATATTATAAGCAGATTGAGTGCCTTCATCATCAACATTAATAGAACCACGTGCATTTTTAACTGTCCCATCATCAACAACAACTATCCCCTTAGCAGCAACTCTTTTTCCAATTAATTCAGAAAATGCAGAAGTTTTTTTTCTATTAAAATCACCCTCTAAACCATGACCAATAGCTTCATGCAAAAGAACTCCCGGCCAACCATTTCCTAAAACAACAGTCATTTCGCCAGCTGGAGCTGCAACAGAGCGCAAATTAATTTGTGCCTGCCTAATTGCTTCATCAGCTAATTCTTGCCAATTTTTAGTGTACCGTACATAAGAATTACGCCCTCCGACACCGCAAAAGCCCTTCTCAACTCTGCCATTCTCCTCCAGGGCTACAAATATATTTAACCTAACCAGAGGCCGAACATCATGTATTATTTCCCCTGCTTTAGTCACTATCTGCACAAGCTGCGTCTGACCCGATAAGGTCACAATTGACTGTTTCAGGTTAACGTTTTGTGCATGAAGATAGCTATCTATCGTGTTAATCAAAGATAATTTTTCTTCAAACTTCAATTCTCCAATTAGATCTAATTCAGGATATAATAATCCCCTTTTTTGTGATGACTTTCTGCATCCTTCAATTACAGCAGTACTATAATAACTACTTTTAATAAAATCAGAAGCTTCTAATATTGCTTCTTCACTTATATCAGAGGAATGATAAAAGGCAGTCTGTTCACCACAAAAAGACCTCAAACCGAAACCACCAATAGTGTTGAAATCACTATGCCGCAAGATACCGTTTTCTATAGTAAAAGTTTCAGAATTACAGCTCTCTAAAAATAATTCACCGCCATCTGACCTATGTAAAGACTCAGTAACCAACTTAAGAAGACTATTGTTATTCAAATTAAATATTTCTTTTTCCACAGAGTATAAGATTCACGTTTATTAGTAAGGATAACACTGATATGAACCGTAGTAAAATCAAATACTTTAAGTATTACAAATATTAATAACATAATATATTATTATTAATTATTAAAAAATAGAATGGTATAAATATGCATTTTATTCGAAATATCATACAGCTCACGACTAACTTCCTAGATTTTTCTAATAAAATAAAACTTTGTGTAGAAGAGATCAAAGATTATGGAATAAAAACTAATGATAGCTCTCAAGAGTTCTATCGTGACAAGTTTTAATACAACAAACAATTCAGTTCCAAGAATGGGATTGCGTAAAATTATTCATACAAAACAAACTTTGTACTATTAGTGATCTCTTTTATCTCTGTCACCATCTTTGTATTATTGTGGCGATAGACATCCAGAAGAATTCCAAAAATATGTAAAGCCAAAAGAGTTAAAAAGTTACCTGATCACTTAACTCATTTTAAGATCCTTGTAGCAACGCTCACAATAAGTGAAATCAACCAAGAAAAAGCATTTGAAACTGATAGTGGTGTTAAGCTTATAATAAGTACAACCAACGAAAAGAAAGTATTTAAAGTTGATAGTTATCATGATCATTCTTCTAAACTAAGTATTATAGATTACAACGCTTTTATTATGGCCATATGAACAGTAGCAAAATTTTTAAAAGAATTACAGCCAGAGCAAAAAGACACCATAGACAAGATAACAAGCTATTATATTGATGTAATAAAATGTTTGATCAACAATGGAGTAAAAGTTGAGCTAAGGAAAAATATAATAACTAATTTGCTAAAGCTGGCAAATAAGGAAAAGTGCGACCAAATTATATCTACAACACATTTTGGCTCTGATTTTGAGGGAATTTGTGAAACAAAACGGATTAGAAGGACTTTGAAATAAATTAGAAAAAATTAAAAGATACGAAAAGTAATATGACAGATGATATTGCAAAATTATTTCCATATCTGTAAAGTGATTTTACTTCAATTAAGTTCAGTTCAGCTTGTACAATTAGAAGAGATATAATGGAGACCCACCCTGACCAAATCTACACGAATTCATTGGAAAGTTAATAGAATTACTAAAACCACTTATAACATATTTACAAGAAAATTACTTGGAAGCAATATCTCATAACCTCAAAGAGATCACTGATGTTACACAAGTAAGCC
Organism: Anaplasmataceae bacterium; assembly: GCA_965207045.1. GTDB lineage: Bacteria > Pseudomonadota > Alphaproteobacteria > Rickettsiales > Anaplasmataceae. The sequence continues at coordinate 714,481 of OZ242261.1, forward strand.
AGACAATAGTAAATCTCCCAGTAAATGTCTAAGTAAGTTCGATCAATTCTCGAAAAAAATAAAAAAATTTCAAGATATAAATTTGTTATATGTTTTTGCTAAGCTTCATACAAATCAAGGAAGTCACAAAATTTTGCCCTCATGCTGCATAATCACTCTTATCACCAAGTTTATGAATATCATAGTAAAGTCAAATATTTATATTAAAATAAAAGTTGCAATACTAGAATTGATAACTTAATTATAGACAGTTTATATTAAGTTGCTATTGATTATTAAATTATAAAAGTAAGAAAATGCACAACAATCAAATAAAAAGATAGTTTTCTTAATAAACTTATTCACGCAATCGAGCCACAAGATGTACAAGGTTGCAAATAAGTAATTTATAAGATCAGTCTGAAAGATTTGTCCAAGCATTGCAATGCGTATATTGCATTCAGAAAGGATAGAAAACCAGAAATTGTACGAATAATGTTTAAAAAAGTTCACCCCGTTGATAAACCCGATTTGATTTTTAGTGTGATAGCTCTTGTAATCGTCTGCATATGTGACAAATTTAGAAATCTGCAAGATATTCAATTAGAAAGCAAAAATGTTAACCTAAATGCTAATCCTTCAAAATGTTCCAAAAGTATCTGTGTTGGTTATAACTTATATGGAATAACAGCTCTAGTAGTTGTAATTCTATTCACATAAAAGAAACAGTTATTCTATTGTAACAGAATTGTTAAATTCAAGTGTGAATTTTAATGTATGTAAATATTAATAAATGGGGATTATATTTATTAAAATTAAGATAGTTATCATGATTTTACAGCTTTAGATATCGCTACGAAATTAGACAACTTAAATATAGTAAAAATGCTAATAAAAATGGAAGCTACAGTTGGATTAGAAACAGTAAAATTTAAACCATCAGAAAAAAAAGAGATCAAAGAACAAATTATAAAATTACTTACTATATCTTTTATTAGTATAGCAAGTTTAAGATGAACTAAATAGGCTTTTCAAGATACAAGGCAATTTTAAAAATAAAGAATAGGTATACAAATCTATTAATTTGTTAGCTTCAAATAATCCGATATTATTGTTTAATACAGGCTCTACTATTGTGAGACATCTGATAGAACTAATAAACATTGATTTTCAAAATGTAAGACACACCATTGAATCGATAGGATAAAATTGTTCTCATTACCAGAGTCTCTAAAAAAATACATTAAGAAAGATATATGAGATGCAAACTACGAACCTCTACTCTGCTAATGTGAAAGCAAATAAGGAAGTACTAACAACTACAAATTAAAAACTGCCCTTCATTGTACTCAGAATGCATTTTTGGTTCTATAGGATCAAAAGGTTAAGCAATAAACTTTTGTATGTATTTGTTTTTGCTAAGTTCCATACCACTAAAAGAACCATAGAAAATAATTTTACCTTCATGTAACATAGCAATTTTGTCAGCAATAAGTTTTGCTACACGCATATCATGCGTAATTGTAATTGTAGTTATGTTACTAGAGATATGAGCTATAAGCTTTGCTATTAGTTCACTCATAATTGGATCCAAACCACCAGTCGGTTCATCAAACACAATAATTTTTGGTTTCAAGATAACAGTTCTGATAATAGCAATTCGCTTCTGCATACCACCAGATAACTCACTTGGAAATTTATCTGCTAATTCTTCATCTAGGCTAACTAACTTCAACTGCTCAATTGCTTTCTTTTTTGCATCTGAACGTTTAATTTTATACTTTTGTAGTAGACCAAAGGATATATTTTCCCAAATTGTCAAGCTATCAAACAGAGCATTATGCTGAAAGACCATACCAATACCATTCAGCTTTACATTCTTCTCAACTGAACTAAAAATTTCCTTACCTTCAATCTTAACATTACCTTTACTACACTTTAAAAAACCAAATATTACCTTTATTAAGGTTGACTTCCCACTTCCAGAACCACCAAGTAAAACCAAATTCTCTCCTTGATTTACACATAGATTTACTCCATCAAGAACATTTTTACCAGAAACACTGACATAGAGATCTGATATTGAAATTACATTATTCATGAAAAAAAAGCAAAGTAATTAAATAATTTGCAAGCAATACAAAAACAGAAGCCATTACAACTGATTTAGTAGTTGCAATTCCAACACCTTGTGCCCCAAAACCACAATAACAACCATAATAACAACCAGTTAAGGTCACAAGAAAGCCAAATATAAACGCTTTGACAAGGCCAGATATAATATCAACATAATCTAAATATCGTATAGTATTTTCTACGTACACATACTTATTAAAACCTAACTTATAAACACCAACTAAATATCCTCCATAAACACCTATAATGTCACCAATTAAAACAAGTATGGGCAAGGAAATTATGCCTGCTATTACTCTTGGAGATACTAAATATCTAAACGGATCAGCATATAATGTGGGCAAAGCATCTATCTGCTCAGTAACTTTCATACTACCCAGCTCAGAACATATTCCTGCACCAACTCTACCTGCAAATATTAAACCAATCAAAACTGGACCAAGTTCACGTGTCATAGATATAACTACTAAGCCAGGTATAGCACTTTCTATATGAAATCTTGAAAAGCCAGTGTAACTTTGCAAAGTCAAAACTGCGCCAGTAAAAATCGCAGCCAATGAAACCATTGGCAATGATAAATAACCTAACCTAAAAACCTGCAAAAATAATTGCCGAAAATGTGATAAAGGAAAACAACAATGAAATACTGCCCTTAAAGAGAACATAATAAAATTGCTTGCACCACACGATACATCACAAAAATAACTGCCAACAATTCTGAACATAAAACGTTATATAAAAATGATGTTATTAAATTTAAGTGTATAATAAAAATTGCACAATCTATAACTAATAGCTTACAATTATGTAAGCATTATCATTATGTTATGAAGAAGTTGAATATATTAGTAGATAAATTGCTAAAGCCACTAAGTTACAAATATGGTATAACAGAAGCAACATTAAAACTACATTGGAAAGACATATTACATGAACCACTCTCAATTTATAGCACTCCGTACAGAATATCATACAATCAATTTAACAAAAAAAACACATTGTACATTTCAGTAGGAAACGGAAGTATAGCATTGGAAATAAAATATATTAAACTAATTATAATAGAAAAAATTGCTCAAATTTTTGGTTACAAAATAGTTCATGATATTAAGGTAAGACAATCCTTAAACTTTGTTTAATAGTAAAAGACTAAATCTCTAATTAGGCAAAGACATTAATTGTAACTAAGAATACAACCAAAATAGAAAATGTAACAAGTATGATTTTTTTGTTAAAAATACGAAAAATCAAAATTTTTTTATTTTTTCTTATTGTATAAGTTGATATGTTAACATATCATTAATCAGATATGTATTTTGCGGTTTGGAAATGTTGTTATATTGGCATTGCATGTGTGTAGTATGAAGTATAGTGGTAAATGTTTTGCATATTAGTGTTGTTTCATTTTATATTTAACAGGAGAGAAAAGTTATGAGTACAGTAACATATAAAAACACAAGTGATAGTTTTGCTATAAGTAATCTTGAAGAGCAACAAAAACACATCACAACCCCAGCTTATAAAAATAAAGTACGAGAATTTCTCAATCAGGCAATTAGTAATGGAGATGACATATCGCTGGATGAAGATGGCAACATACTATGTTTACAAACAAAATTCTATATAAGAAGATATGAATGGAATGATCAGATACAAGATTTTATTAAAGTTCGTTCAAAAAGTAGAAGAACAAAAAATGAAGAGGAAGTTTCTGATCATAATCAACATAACGAAAAAGTTGAGGAATTGGTTGGAGAATAGTGTCTATAGTAATTATAGATAACAATGATAGTTTTACTTACAACATATACGCATACATCAGTAACCTAAATGTTGACGCAGTACATGTAGTAAATAGTAATTCTGTTTCTGTTTCTTCCGTCAAGAAAATAACTCCAAAAGCAATAATCATTTCTCCTGGTCCTTGTGCCCCTATAAATTCTGGTGCTTCACTTGCAATAATTGCTATGTTTGCTGGATGTATTCCTATACTTGGAATATGTCTAGGACACCAAGCAATTGCAAGTATATTTGAAGGCCAAATTTATCAGATGGATAAGCCAATGCACGGAAAAGTCAGTAGTGTAACACATAATGGTGACGTTTTATTTTCTAAAATACCAAAAAAATTCACCTGTATGCATTATCATTCCCTTGCAATAAAAATAAAACAGGAAAAACAACTACAAATCTTAGCTCAAGACAAAAGGGGAACAATTATGGCAATAAAACACAAAAGATATATCTTGTATGGACTACAGTTTCACCCAGAAAGTATTCTCTCAGAATACGGTGATATCATACTCAAAAATTTTATTAAGATATGTCAAAAAGAAATAATCTATTAATTATAGCAGGTCCAACCGCCACAGGAAAATCAGAAATTGCATTCAAAATTGCTCAAGAAAAAGATAGTGTAATAATAAATGCTGATTCGAAACAAGTATATTCTGAGATCCCAATAATTACCGCACAACCAAATATCTCAAATGATGATACCATTCACAAGTTATATGGCTATATGTCAATTAAATCACATTACTCTGTAAAGTTATGGTTGCAAGACGTTATAAAAGAGATTGAAGATGCTTGGACAAAAAACAAAAAAGCAATAATCGTTGGCGGAACTGGAATGTACATTCATTCTCTATTAAATGGCTTTTCATACACTAACATTAACCCTCAACTAAGAATTAAGCTTGAAAATAAATTAAGGAAAATAGGCAACAAAAAATTTTATACAATGTTATGTGCACGTAAAGTTAACCTAAAGAATATAGAAATTAATGACTCTTACAGACTAATTAGAGCTGCAGAGAATTTTCTTTCTCAAAATAATACAATACAGAAAACAGAAATTATCCAAAACGCAACTTTTTATGTATTAATGCCAGAAAGAAGTAAAATCTATAGCAACATAAATAAACGATTCCTCAACATGTTAAAGCTTGGTGTTATTGATGAAATAAAATCACTACAAAACAATCTTAATAATAATACACCAGCAATTAAAGCATGTGGCGTAATTGAAATTCTGAGATACTTAAATGGGTCAACTTCCATATCCAATGCAATAACAAATGCTCAGCAAAACACTAGAAATTATGCAAAAAGACAAATTACTTGGTTTCGCAATCACACTAAAAACGCAACATTTTTTGATAGCATTAAAGGACTATTGCACTCATATATTACCAATTAAAACATGAAAACTTACAAAACACTTGTTAATATTTATCAAAATTTACTCGACAAAAAAAAATTAGAGCTAAACATTATGCAAACAAAGTACAATGCGCTTAATGTATCTCTAACACAACAATTTTCAACAAATACAAGCTACTACATGGATGCATCTCATCTAAACACACAAAAAATAAAAAGACAGATGTACGAGGCAAATCGTAACATACAAAAACTTAAAACAGAAATTCAAGAAACCTTTCAGGAAAAAAGAAAGATAGAAAAGGCACTAGAAAAGCAAGTGCAAAAGATAAGAAGCAACGAAATGAAAAAAGAAATTGCCAGAGAAAATAATATCGCTACCATTAACTACTGCAACGATAAAAAAGGATCAATAGAATGATATTTGTATTTCCTGGTCAAGGCTCTCAGTATTTAGGTATGGGAAGAGATCTGTATAACAACTTTTCAGTTGCAAAGTTAGTTTTTGAAGAAATTGACGAAGCAATAAAATTCAATTTATCACACATTATCTTCAATGGAACACAAGAAGAATTAAATAAAACAGAATATACCCAACCTGCAATAATGGCCGTGTCAATTGCTGTAACAAAAGTACTGGAACATGAATGCGGAAAAAGCATAACCACAATGGCAGAATATATTATGGGACATTCTCTTGGAGAGTACAGCGCCTTGTGCGCAGTTAATGCCCTAAGTATTGCTGATACTGCTAACCTACTTAGAATCCGAGGCAAAGCAATGCAAGAAGCAGTACCAATTGGTGAAGGAAGCATGTTAGCATTATTGGGCTCAAAAATAGAAGAGGTAGAAAATTTAGCACAAAAAATACGAAATTGTGAAATTGCAAACGACAATGGAGGTGGCCAAATTGTTTTAAGTTGTTTAGTGGAGCAAGTAGAACACATAAGTAATGAAGCAAAAAAAATAGGTGTAAAACGAATTGTACAGCTGCCTGTAAGTGCACCATTTCATAGTTCATTCATGCAACCCGCAGCGAAAAAGGTTCAAGAGGCTCTAAAAAATATAGATATAAAACCTTTATCTGTACCACTAATTGCCAACGCAACAGCTAATAAAGTAACAGAACCTAAAAAAATCAGAGAATCTCTAGTACAACAAATTACAAGTCGAGTCAGATGGAGAGAATCTATATTAATTTGTAGCAAAAGCACACATTATGTTGAACTCGGTCCAGGTAATGTTCTAAGTAATTTAATAAAAAAAATTGATAAATCTAGCACAACAGATAGTATATGTTCTACAACAACATTACAAAATTTCCTAATTAAAAGATTCGCTTAAAAACTGTACTCATTCCATCAAGGATAACCATTGCACTGCATCAATAACAAAACCAACCAAGATGTTGGCACTAAAGTTATAGGATTGCTAAATCCTATTTTAACAGAATGATTATCATAAAAATTTTCTCAATCAGTTTCTTCTGTACAATTACCAACTGCCTCTTCTCTTATCGCAGCACTATTGGCTACGATGCTAAAATAGGTTGAGATCAATGGTGTTTATTTATTGAATTAATGACAAAAGAACAAAAACAATACACTAAAATCATATACCATATGGTTGATACTGCAGCAAAAAAAGCAATAGTAACACCATCGAAAATACCTATTTATTATCAGAAAACCTCGCTATTTTTTCGAAGTGCCGAAAAAGAACTAAAGATGTAATAGATAGTACATAATTCAGCACAGCATTTATGGTTAAGTACTATAGTGAAACTTTGACTTTTTGCCTTCTTTTTGTATCACTCTTACCTATAGTAAATTTAACTAAAAAAACTAATATAAATAAAAAAGGTGTAACATGTAATTTTAATGCAGAATCTTATTTATTATATATCTTATCTATATCATAATTCAACTTTCAACTCACCTATAGAAGAAGCTTCATATATTTTATCAATAATATTATTAGAAGCATCTATGCTGTTCTCATCAGAAGCAGCATTTTGCTGTGCTCCTTTGCTCTTAAAACAACAACATGCAGCAATAACAGTAGCAACAAAAAGCACAAGGAACGTAGCAGCAGCAAAAGTAGCACCAAGTACATAAGGGTTAGAAAAACGACCGATATCATAAAATATCTCAGGCATTAACCCTTTTTTCTCTAGGGAACCTACTGCTACACCAACTATTACAGAAAGCAGTATAATTACAGGTATGCAAGAAATATAAAAACAAGTTTGTTTACACTCCCATGCTCCTTTTTTACCTTGAGGCAATAAAAATTCTTCTTCTTCTTTAACTTGATTATCACAATTATTGTTACAATTATCATCTTCTTTCTTGTACAATATTTGCAGATTATCTGTTGCTTGATCAATTTCTTCTTTTATAGTTTTGCCTTGGTTACTACAATCTTCCTTACTATAATTTGACAGCAGAGCTGTTTTTGGTGCTAATTCCTCAGAATTTCCTAAGTCATAGCTATTACTAAGACTTGCTTCTTCCTCAATTTTTTTATTGCCATCACCTTCATCATTTACAGTACCATTCAAATCTCCTTCAATGTTTTCATTCTCTACATTACTAGCAAGTTTCGCTTTCTGATCTAATATTGGTAATTCCGCACCTATATTGACATTATCTTCATTTCCTAAACTTACTTCTAACTCATTATCATTCTCCTCTAAAACAAATATTTTCTCTTCTTTACTATCTTTTCTAACGTTTTTTCTATTCTCTACATTATTAGCAAGTTTCGTCTTCTGATCTAACATTGATGATTCCTCACCTATATTGACACTAGCTCCATTTTCTACAACTACTTCTGACTCACCATCCTCATCTAAAATAACTACATTGTCTTCTTTTTTTTCTTTACTAGTGTGCATACCAACCTTCCCATAATATAATGACCGTATTGTTATTGTACCACAATACCCAAAATTATGTAAAAAAAAACATAACAGCACAATATCTATACTTTTAATTGTTGTTTATATCAATGTGATTGATCACTGCTTCCAGCAATGTTATTATGAAATTAGCTAAAATTTAACTAATATGACAGCTGAGTACATTACTATCAGAGGAGCAAGAGAAAATAACCTAGCCAATTTTGATATTATTATACCAAAAAACAAGCTTGTTGTCGTTACAGGAGTTAGCGGTTCAGGAAAATCAAGCTTAGCTTTTGGAATTGTATATGCAGAAGGACAAAGGCGATATGTAGAAAGCTTATCAGCTTATGCAAGACAATTTCTACAAGTACAAGATAAGGCTGATATTGACTCTATTACAGGGCTTTCGCCGACGATCGCAATTAATCAGAAAACAATTTCGAGAAACCCACGTTCTACAGTAGCTACAATAACTGAGATTTATGATTATTTAAGGCTTCTTTATGCAAGAATTGGAATACCCTATTCCCCAGCTACAGGCAAGCCAATTTCTACGCAAAGCATTTTTGAAATCAAAGAAAAAATCTTAAAAATTCCAGAAAAAACAAAAATTTACATTATAGCAAACATCGTAAATGAGAAAAAAGGCGAACATCTAAAAGAATTACTACAATTAAAAAAGTCAGGCTATAATAGAGTTAAAATAGATGGTGTTATCTACAACATAAATGATCTACCTACCATAGACAAAAATAAAAAACATACAATATCATTAATAGTAGACCGCATAGTTATATCACAAGACTTAGGTAATAGACTAAGCAATAGCCTAGAAAATGCTTCTGAAGTCGGTAAAGGAATAATATATGTTGAAATTGTCGAAGTAACAAAAGAAACTGATAACTACAAAAATGGACAGATTTTAACATTTTCACAGAAATTTTCCTGCCCTGAAACAGGATTTACAATCGAAGAAATAGAACCAAGACTATTCTCTTTTAATAGCCCAAGTGGCGCATGTAAGAAATGCAATGGTATAGGAAAAGAAAAAGATATAGAAATTGATTTAGTAGTGCCAGATCCAACATTATCGGTAATAGATGGTGCTATAGCACCATGGGGTAAGCTTTACGGCAATCACCTTTCTAGCCAAAAATCAAGACAGCAGGCAGCTTTGTGCTCTGCTTTAAGTCAACACTACAAATTTAATATTAATGAACCTTGGGAAAAATTATCAAAGGAAGTACAAAGCCTTTTCTTATTTGGCAGCAAGAATGAAAAAATTTCCGTGCAATTTGGTATAAGTAAAACAGAACAAACATTCGAGGGAGTAATCGATTATTTAAAAAGGCTCAAGCAAGAAGAAAATGATTGGGCTAATGCTGAAGCCAGTAAATACTGCTCTGAAAAGAATTGCTTACACTGCAATGGTACTAGATTAACACCAAAGAGTCTATGCGTTAAAATAGACGACAAAAATATTGCACAAATATCAAATTTGAAAATAGTTGATGCAATCAAGTGGGCAACAAGTCTCAAGAGCAAAATCTCTTCTCAGCATTTAAAAATTGCTGGTAAAATCTTAGATGAAATAATTAAAAGGCTGCGTTTTTTAAATAACGTTGGATTAAGCTACTTAGAATTGAATCGAGCATCTGGAACTTTATCTGGCGGAGAAAGTCAACGTATACGCCTTGCTTCACAGATAGGTTCAGGACTAACAGGTGTAATATATGTTCTGGACGAACCTTCAATCGGTTTACATCAATGCGACAATGAGTTGTTACTTAATACACTAAAAAATCTTCGCGATTTAGGAAATTCAGTAATAATAATAGAACATGATGAAGAGACTATGATGAATGCAGATTACTTAATAGATATTGGCCCGGGAGCTGGAAGGTATGGAGGTCAAGTAGTCTCAACTGGAACTCCTGCTGAAGTCATGAGAGATGAAAGAAGTATTACAGGAATGTACCTTTCAGGAAAATATGGTATTCCGATTCCAAAAACAAGAAGAGTAGTAAATGAATTTGTGAAAATGCGTGGTATAAACCTGCATAACATACATAATCTGTCAATTAGTTTTCCATTACAATCCTTAGTCTGCGTTACTGGTATGTCAGGAAGTGGTAAATCTAGTTTAATAACTAATGCTCTATATAATACTGCTCAAAGCATATTGACAAAAGGAAAAAGATACAATAGTTTTTGTCAATCAATTGAGGGTTTGGATAAGATCACCAATATAATTGAAATTGATCAATCGCCCATTGGCAGAACTCCTCTTTCAAATCCTGCAACATATACTGGAGTATTCAATCATATTAGAGATTGGTTCTCAATGTTGCCTGAATCAAAATCACGGGGATATAAAGCAGGAAGGTTTTCATTCAATAATAAGGGAGGAAGGTGTGAATCGTGCAATGGACATGGTGTGATAAAGATTGAAATGCACTTTCTACCAGATGTCTATGTTAAGTGTGAAATATGTAAGGGAAAACGCTATAACAACAACATACTTGAGATTACTTATAAAAATAAATCAATTGCTGATGTTTTAGATATGACAGTAGATGAAACCTTAGAATTTTTTCGTGCAATACCACTCATCAAAGAAAAAATACAAGCCATAAAAAATGTAGGTTTGGGATACATAAAAATTGGTCAATATTCTACGACATTATCTGGAGGTGAAGCTCAAAGAATTAAGCTATCAAAGGAATTGTCTAAAAAATCAACAGGAAGCACTATGTATATACTGGATGAGCCAACCACTGCTCTACATACCAGCGATGTGAAAACGTTATTGAAAATAATAATGGAATTGGTAGATCACGGAAATTCCGTTATTGTAATTGAGCATAATTTACATATAATCAAAGCTGCAGATTACATAATAGACATGGGGCCTGAAGGAGGCGATAAAGGTGGAAATGTTGTTGTCAGCGGTACACCTGAAGATATTACTCAATGCCCAAATAGCATCACTGGAAAATACCTGAAGCAATACTTAGTTGCAGAAGAAATTAACTAAACATAGGCACTCGTAGCTTAGCTGGATAGAGCGTTGCCCTCCGAAGGCAGAGGTCGTGGGTTCAAATCCCACTGAGTGCACTCATGAATAAATTCAACACATCACTAACTTTATCCATTTCCTATTCCAAATAGAAAAGCCATATTTAAAACACCAACCACTTATAGTTTCTCATTACTTAAAAGTAAATATCCAGAAAAAAGGTCAACAATAGCAGATCTTTCTTCGCAGCTGATGATTATAACTAACAGCTCCTCGTAATAAACATTATTATATCAGAAGGATTTCATTATGATAAAACTTTATTAATGGTATGAATCATCATAAATCTCTTCACTATTTTCAAGTAAGTGTAGACTACTTTAACATAACGAATTCTCATTGCCATAAAACTGTCATAAGAATGGGAAATGATTCTTCTCTTGTACTTCTTCTTGCAATAATGTGATACTATTGCTATTTCTTTTTATTCTTCCAAAGAATAAGAGTTCTTACTACATAAAATATCCATTACCTTAATAACCAAAAAGACAATAACAGTACAGCAAAACTTAAAGTAAAAAACCACTCCAAAGTGGTAATACTGCTCCCAGGAATACCAACATTAATTTCTTTTGAAATAAAAGTCATAGAAGCTAAATAAGGCAGCATCAAGCAGAAACAAAACACATTAGTAAGAACATAAGAATCAAATAGTACACTAGAACAAAAAGGCATACCTAGTTTTGCTGCAGACCTTACATTCTCAAAGCTTAGGCTTTTTTTCCTCAAATAACTTTTTAATTCTAGCTAAACCGCAATCAGCCAAACAAGATTAACTATAATCAATTATACTAGATATTTCTGAAGAGGAAAAAATAATCCAATTCCGAGGATAAATAATACTGCTTATTTTGATAAAAGAAGATATAAACCTAGTTAAACGCAACCGAAGAAATAAAAGCCACAAAAACAAGAGTGTAATAAGCCTGTCATGCCTTGTCTGTGTTTACCGATCATCCATATATTATTGGTAATTTGTAATTCTCATGCAAAATGTTGGTAGTCTTTTTTTTATTTTATCTAGTTCTGAAATAATATCACTACCTTAATACTGATACTGTTGAAACTCTTTGTTTCTCAAGAAATTTTATCACAAAAACGTAAATAATCACTTACATTAACCACAACAGAATTTGCATTGATACATACAATATCTCAGCATACGCAACCTTAAACTTACCAATTGCCAGCAAGTAAGGAAGAGTACTATCAAAAAAAACTACCCGATGAATCTACATTGTGTTCTTCAGAGCACTAACTGCTCTATTTTAATTTCCAATCAAAATCTGCCGAAGATGAAGTCATAAAATAATCTCTCAAATTAATTAAAAATGCTAATTTGTATAGTAGTAAAAACTATATATAATATCATCAATCAATATTTCTAATATTTTAAGAATGTTGTATACAATTATTTGCAGCCAAAATGACTTACTAAATAATTGCTACACCGTTAATTACTATCGACGGATAAGTCTTGCAAAAACTGTGCAGTAACAAAATTTTTTTTTCATCAGTAGAGAAATCACCTACTAAACCCTGCACTTTTACTCAGTACAGAAGTGAAACAGATAATTCAACCTTATAAGCTAATCATCATTATTTCCTATAGGATTTATACTATTTCCAACCGGCTTCAATACAAAAAAATATAATTGATTTTTTACATATTCTGAGCAATTGCTTGATTTAATTAATTTAATTCTAACATAATGTATACTTAACTCTAGTGAAATTTTCTTGCAAAGGTGCACACACATTCTCCAAGCTGTCAACTACTTATTCATTAACATCTCTTCAAGACATGACCACTACTGCGGGCTTGGTACTACTTATAACACTATTGTTTATACTTCTAATTTTTGTCCTTTAGTATAAACATAAGAACTTCAGAACATAACTTTAATTTACCTAATAATTTTTAGTATCTCTCTCCAACTATTTAATATTTTTTGTTCCTCATCCTCCTTCAGTTTTTGGGTTTGTTGTTGAAATCCGGAATTCTCTCATGAAAAAATTCTAGTTAATCATTCAACTCAGTTAAATCCTCGCAGCACATTTTTTCAGCTATTACTTTCAAAACTTTTTACTTCAACAAAAACTCTAAAATTGTTTCTTTCAAAATCTATTATGAGTAGAACAGAAGCTAAGAATACTATTATGACAAAAAAGCAATTGTTATAATGAATACTTAATCTTTTACTAAGAAGGTGGATAAGTCAGTCTAATAACTTATCTCATTGCAGATGACAATATCTTTATATTTACAAAAACACAAACTAAGATAGAAAAAGTAAAAGTAATATAACAAAAGGTAGTAAAAAATCTTATCTCTTAACTTTCCTTTGTAAGTGATAATATAGATGATATAATTGTTGAAGTATAACAAATTTACATCTCACACATAATAAAATTAATAATTATATACTCTTTTTCTAATAAAAAAGCATAGATGTTTTTGCTGAACTGTTATAGCTTGTATAGACAAAACTTCATGTCACTCCATAAAACTAGGAAACAACAATAAGCCGTTCTAACGGCTACGCAACTACGAATGCATGGCACCACCATCTGCATCTAAAACCGCCTCATACATCATTTCAGATAAAGTCGGATGAGGAAAAATGATATGTTTAAAATCTTGGTCCGTAGCCTCTAACTTCTTGCCAATAACATATCCTTGAATTAGTTCCGTTACTTCAGCTCCAACCATATGAGCACCTAATAATTCTCCTGTTTTTTTATCAAAAATTATTTTTACCAATCCAAAATTCTCTTCTAAAACAACGGCCTTGCCATTACCTTCTGGTCTGAACTTACCAACTTTTATACTATAGCCAGCTTTTCTAGCTTGTTCTTCAGTTAAGCCAACACTTGCAACCTGTGGATTACAGTAAGTACAGCTAGGTATATTACTACTATCGATCGGTTTCAAACCATTTATACCAAAAATCTTCTCTACACACAAAACACCTTCACTACTCGCTTTATGTGCTAAACAAGGAGGCCCAGCAACGTCACCAATAGCATAAATACCACTTTCACCTGTATAACAATAGCCATCAATTTGAATGTAACTTTTCTCAATTTTTATTTTTGCAAACTTTTCTAAACCCAATCCATCTGAATTACCAATAACTCCAGCTGCTACTACAAGATTTTCTGCTGAAATCTCATTATCACCAATTTTTATAAAAATTTTCGCTTTTTCTTTTTTAACACTAGTAATTTTACTATCTAAGTAGAACTTAACTCCTCTCCTCTCAAATTCTTTTTGCACTATACATGCAATTTCTTTATCTTCAGCCGGTAAAATTTGTGGTAGAACTTCAATCACACTTAACTCAACACCAAGTGCATTATAAAAACTAGCAAACTCCATACCAATCGCGCCTGAACCAACTACTATAAGCGATTTTGGCAATGTATCAGGTATCATAGCATTCCTGTAATCCCATATAACTTTACCATCAGATTCTAATTGCGTAATCTGCCTAGATCTAGCACCAGTAGCTACAATAATGTTTTTACTAATAATCTTTCCCTTAGCATCTATTGTAATAGTTTTATCAGAGTTAATAACAGCATTACCCCTATACAGGGCTACTTTATTTTTCTTCATCAGATAATCAACTCCAGAGGATAATTTCTTAGATTTTTTTCTCGAATATTCAACAATTTTAGTCAAATCAAATGAAACTTCTTTAATATTAATACCAAAATTTTTTACCTTATTTCTTATATGCTGATATGAGTGGGCAGCATTTAATAAAGCTTTCGTCGGAATACAACCCCAATTCAGACATACTCCACCCAAATCATCTCTTTCAATCAAAGCAACCTTCATTCCCAATTGTCCTGCTCTAATCGCTGCTACATAACCACCTGGACCTCCTCCTATAATTGCTAGATCAAAGTTCATACTCTTTTAACCAAAAATGCTATTTTATACTTTCACACCTATGAGTCAAAAAAAACGGTTAACAACAAGTAAAATAGTGCTCATTAAAGTAATTCAACCATATCAATATTATTCGACATTCAGCTTGACCTTCTTCACCTCAAATAATTGACAGAAAGCTCTTCTTTTTAAACTAGAACTGTATTTCATCGCCTTTGACCGTTAATAACTCTTTAATAATCCCATCCATAATCTGTCTTCCTGTTTGACAACTAAAATACCAATTATGCTATCAGCAACACAACCTAATTCGAAAAATACATGAATAATCTAACAGATAACTCCAACCAGCAAATGTCATACATTGCAATTACAAGATTACATGTTGTTATCAACGTTATTCTGTTATCATAGAGCAATACATCCTTACCTATATCGTTTCACCACATCATAAAATACTCTATACAAGATAAAATCAATTTACCCATTCTGAAAGCAATGCACTGCAATATCTAACAATTTACTACTAACTAATGTTTTTTAGATTCTATTAATAACTTTTCCATAAATGCTACTTCGAATAAAATTATAGTTGTTTTACAAGTATTTACTTTTTCCATATATAACACCCTTTTCTATCATCTCTTCTAGAACACTTTTACAGATTCCAACACTTACTGTCTTGCTGTAAGTTAACTCTTAATTAACACAGCTGCATGTACATAAAATAAGAAATCCTACTAAAACTATAAAACTAGCACTCTTCTGACATAAGAAATCACAAAACAACCTAAAATCGCTACATTCCAATATAACATCTAACTGAAGTTTATATCTAGTATAATGTGTATTACACAACTCATATTCGACTATATCTAATTATTCAGTCATAATTAAGACATTAATGCTAAAATAGTGAAACTTCTAAAAATTAAGGTTAAGGAGCTACGTTTACCTTATTTCTTCCCTCTATAATTCCAATCACATTACATTTACCATCAATAGTCTTTAATTTCACACTGCTACCATATCGCCCTGATTGCAGTGCAATAGCTTTAGTTTGTAATGTAATTCCACCCTTTTTGTAAAACACATCAACAACACTATTGCGTGTCACTAAATTCTGTGATCTGACTTGGTATTTGAAAATAGGTAAATTAGCTTCTATATCTTTCACAGCTATACCACCTACTAGAAATTCTTTATCTCTAATAACATGTTGTAATTCAATACTATCATCTGCTTCAGCAAGAATAATATCTTTTGCATTTACTACATTCCCTTTCTTTATAAACTTACTTGTAACAGGAATTTCCTCTGCAACTAAAATAATTGGTATAAAGAAAAAAAGTAAACTAAGTTTGTATATTATTAATCTGCTTATATACATCAACACTAACTTGAAAAGCTTTACTACACATCTCATATCCTCGCTGCGCTTGCAAGAGGCCAGTTATTGAACTTATAGGATCTGCATTAGAAGCTTCCAAATATCCCTGCAATACTACACCATTACCATCGCTAAAATTTAATATTATTGGTTCTCCAGAAATATTGCTCTCTGCAAACAGATTACCTCCTACCTTATATAATCCATCTTCATTAATAAACGATGCCAACTCTATCTGACCCAAAACAACTGGATCTATCTCACCTACGACAGAAGCCTCCACAACACCATTTCTATTAATCAGAACTTTCACTGCATCTTCAGGCACAGTTATCTCTGGCGATAAAAGATATCCATGAGAATTAACAATCTGTCCTTCTGAATTTAAGGAAAAAGCTCCATCACGAGAATAGAAATTGTCTCCATTATCGTCTACAAAAATAAAAAAGCCTTTTCCTTGTATTGCAAGATCAAGCTCCTTATCAGTCTGCATTACAGTACCTTGAGTAAAAACTGTCCTCACACCCACAACTTCTGCCCCTAAACCAATTTGGAAACCAACTGGTACTGAATTCCCATCCTCTCCAGTTCCTAGAGAAAAACCTATTCTATTCTTATCAATATATGGCAAATCTTGAATTTGCGCTAAACTCTTTTTAAAACCTGTAGTATTGGAATTAACTACATTATTAGAGTAAACGTCAATCATAACCTGACTGACATGCATTCCAGTTGCGGAAACGTCAAGAGAGGACATAAATCAAAATACATTATCTGCGCCACATGCTAGTTAACATTTATTAACAATCCGTCACTCGCATAGGCATAATTATGTAAATCGTATTCCCATTTTCAATCATAGAAGCTGAGCTGTCATCATTAAAACTCATCTTGACTAAGTCACCATCAACATGGTGCAACATCTCTAGCATATAGCTATAGTTAAAAGATATATCAAAGATTCTACCATCATAATCTGTTTCTATAAATTCGTAGGCATTGCTACTATCAGAATTATTAGAAGTTATTTTTAGCCTTTTATCTTCAAAAAAATGCAACGACACGGATCTTGATTTATCAGTATAAATCGCAGAAACTCTATCCACTGCTGCTATTAAATCCTGCTTCTTTATACTAATTACCTTTTCATATTTCTCTGGTAAAAGACTTTGATATCGAGGAAATTCAGCTGCTATCAACTTAGAAATTATATAAGTATGACTTGTATCAGTATTATCACAAGAAAGTTTCACTTTATTTTTCGAGATATGAACCTGAATCATATCATATCCATAACTTTGATTTGTATCTTTAAACTTTTCAAATAGCTTTATCAATTCAATAACCGTCTTACGTGAAATAAGTACAGCAAAATCCTCCACTGTAAACTTCATTCTAGTCAAAGCTAGCCTGTGCCCATCAGTTGTTGTAGATCTTAGTTCATTATTAAATGCATGAAAATACAAACCAGTAAGGCTATATCTACTTTCCTCAGTAGAAATAGCAAACTTTGTTTTGCTGAAAAGTTGTACAAAATTTTCTTGTGATAAAGCAAAAGAAATCTGGTAATCACCCTCATTAACAAAAGGAAATTCACTAATTTCTAAGTAAGGTAATGCAAAAAAAACATTACTGAAAGTAATCTCAATATTGCTATTACATTTCTCTAATCTTATTGACGCTCCCACAGCAAACTTCTTCACTATATCGTAAAGAGTCGTAATAGAAAGAGTGAAACCACCAACACCATTGACCTCTGCTTTAACTACTTTAACAATAAAAATATCTAAGTCAGTTGCAGAAAAGCTTACCTCATCATCTCTTACTGCTTCTATTTTTACGTGAGAAAGTTGCTGTATTGAATTGCGCTTTTCAACAACTCCAATTAAACTGGCAAGAGCATCACAAATAACCTCTTTTTTTATTATCAAATTCAAATCATTATTTTCCATAATTTGCTTATCAATAAAGGCTAATAGTAATCCTCATAAATAAGTTAAGCAAGAATATGCGGCTAAACCACAATCATTTTTCTTATCTTCTATTCTAGGCTTAGATAACTTTTTACACATTCCTGATTATAATTTACCATCTATCCTACTTTTTCTAAACAAAAGATTAATGCTTTTATAATCCTAACTATTTATTCGAAAGGCAAGAAGGATGACTAGAAGTCAAAACAGGATAAAAAGTTACCAATGCATCATTGCGTTCAACAACAGTATGATAATTACCACCTGTATCAGTATAAGTACATACAATATTTCCAGAAGAACCACCACCAAATAATCTTAATTCCCTAAAAGCCTTAGTTCCCTCAACAATAATACTAACTACCCCCATATCGTATTGATAACTAACAGGACACTTACTAGAAATGCCACCACTAGAATTTATGAAATCAACCCCTATATTATAAATTGGATTTTCAACTTCCATCCTACCGCAAGAACTGCTTAAACCAACCCAATTATTATTTTGTGCCTCAAAATAACGACCTACATAATGAAGACCACCCAAGCTCTTACTATGCGGTTGACCACAAACTACATGTTCAAATGCATGATTTCTCATCCACACAGAACGCAATTCTTTCTTAAAAAGACCTTTGCTAGCACCTTTCGTTATTACATAACCATTAAGTTTATTGTATAAAAAATCCAAAACAAAATCATCAGAGATCAAAGCGTCAAAATCCTCGTCCGATACAAAGTTGCCCCAATTCCCACATTTTTCCAAAGCAAATATGTCAAACTGAGTCATGATAGGTTTTTGAGTTTGCCCTTCAATCATTTCAAAACCATCAACAAAAAAGGGAGTAAAAGGTTCACTAGAAGCAACACTGCCACAATACTTATGCACCCACCTATTTTTAGGATAAGCATTTTCTGCATAAACCTCCCAATAGTCGCTGTACTTTTTTTGACTAACTACATCATAAATTTTACCAATGCTAGTACGAATATTATCTATATTTTCTTGTTTTTCCACACTACTGTAGAGGTCACACTCATCAAGTGCAGTAAAAATTACTCCAGCGCTAACAAAACGACATGAGAGTGTTAACAAGAAAAATATGATAACAAAATATTCTCTTAGCTTTGACATATGATTTAATAAAAGATAGAACGTAATTAAATATAATAGTATAGTACAATTATGAAATGTGCAACATTTTTCAAAGATGAAAATAAACGATACAACATTTGTTGCTCATAGTGCTGACATAATTGGCAACGTAACAATTGGTCAAAATAGTAGCGTATGGCATGGCTGCGTTTTACGTGGTGACGTAAGCTACATATCAGTGGGAAAAAATAGCAATATACAAGATGGTACTATTATCCATGTTGATCGCCATAACATACCAACAATCATCGGAGATTTTGTTACTATTGGTCACAAATGTCTTCTCCACGCATGTACAGTAAGAAATAATTCTTTTGTAGGAATGGGAACAATAGTAATGGATAAATCTGTTATAGAAGAAGAATCTATGGTTGCTGCTGGCTCTCTAGTTACTAAAGGAACTATAATTAAAACAGGAGAAATTTGGGCAGGGTCACCTGCAAAATTCTTTCGTGAAATAACACAAGATGAACTTAACTATATACGAATCTCTGCTGAAAATTACGTAAAACTAGCACAAGAATACATAGATAAAAAATATAAGACATTCTTTTAACTTTTACAAAGGCAAATTATCATGTTTGCGCCAAGGTTTACTTATCTTCTTATTTTTCAACAATTCCAAACCTGAACAGATCTTAGATCTTGTTTTTTCTGGAGAAATTATATCATCTATAAACCCCCTTGAAGCTGCAATAAAAGGGGTAGAAATATTTGCTCGATATTCTTCAATCAACAAAGAGAGTTTTTCTTTATCATTTGCGTGCTTACGAAATATTATCTCAACTGCTCCCTCAGCTCCCATCACTGCAATTTCTGCACCATACCAAGAATAATTCAAGTCTCCAAGTAAATGCTTAGAATTCATTACAATATATGCACCTCCATATGCCTTACGCGTAATTATTGTTATTTTTGGAACTGTTGCTTCTGCATATGCATATAATAATTTCGCCCCGTGCTTTATTATACCACAATGCTCTTGGCTAACCCCTGGTAAAAAACCAGGCACATCCACAAGAGTTACAATTGGAATATTAAATGCATCACAAAAACGAACAAATCGAGCTCCTTTTCTTGATGCATTAATATCCAAACAGCCAGCAAGATTAAGAGGCTGATTAGCAACAATTCCGGCCACTTTTCCTTCAAATCTTGCAAAACCAATTACTATATTATTTGCAAAATCTGGCTGCAGCTCAAAAAAAGAACCCCAATCTACAATTTCATGAATAACATTCTTCACATCATACGGCACATTTGAATTTACAGGCACTATGCGCTTTAGTATCTCATTACTACGTTCAGCAACATCATAGCTTTTTCTCTTAGGCACATTTGTTACATTACTTGATGGCAAATATGAAACAAACTCTCTAATCTGCAATAATGCATCTATGTCATTTGCAAAAACTTTATCTGCTATTCCGGTTTTCCTTGAATGTACAAAGGAACCTCCCAAAGCCTCTTGACTTACCTCTTCATAAGTAACCTTTTTTATTACATCAGGACCAGTAACAAACATATAAGACGTACCCTTCACCATAAAGGTAAAATCAGTTAACGCAGGTGAATATACAGCACCACCAGCACAAGGCCCCATAATTAAAGATATTTGCGGAATAACCCCAGATGCATCAGCATTACGCTGAAAAATTTCTCCATATCCTCCCAATGAATCAACACCCTCTTGTATTCTTGCTCCACCTGAGTCATTCAAACCAATTAACAAACATTTATTATTGATGGCAATATCCATTATTTTACATATTTTTTCTGCATTCATCTCACTAAGAGAACCACCTAAAACAGTAAAATCTTGAGAATAAACTAATACATCACGACCATGGATTTTACCCATCCCAGTAATAACACCATCACCTGCTATTCTATTATTCCCAACACCAAAATTGCTTGATCTATGCTCAACAAAACCACCAAGCTCCTCAAAAGAATCTCTATCCAATAAAACCTGTAACCTTTCTTTAGCAGTTAATTTATTTTTCTCATGCTGCTTATCAAGCTTCTTATTCCTCTTTCTTGCTAATTCTGGTAATTCAATTTTATTAATAATATTAGATTGCATAGAATGCACAATATAAGACATTTGTTAAGTATAGATTATACAAAACTATTTTGCAATTTGTTACTAAATAACAAAAGATAAAACTTATAAGAAAAATGCTATAATTAGAATTAGTTAAAATTGTAAATTTGTATATGATAAAATAAAAAAAGTTTTATTAAGTATAAATATTAATAGATAGTAAAAATGTGTAATCAACCAACTACACTAAGAAAAATGGATATGCTAAAACTATAAAAGTGTGATAACTTTAATCAATTAATTAAATAATTGGCATTATTTATGCTGCAATATTAGTTCTTCTAGGTTGATCATTACTAATACTCTCATTATGCCTTACAAATTTGCTTAAGTCAGCTTAGAACCAAGATCAGTTTGGCTTATTAAACAAAAAAGTGCAACAAATAAAAAAGAACTCGGCATAATACTTCTATCAAAGCTCATAATGAGCATGATCACATTTCATTAACAAAGTTATTTATTGGCGCTCCTAAAAACTTTTTTTTCCGAAATAACAACGAAGAAAGTAAAAATAATAGTAAAAACAGCCAAGAGGATAGAATATACAATAAAAGTTCAATGTAACATAAAAGCTAGAAAAAATCTAGCTAAATATCCACAACAAAACCGTTATATAACTCGAATAAGTTCACATAATAATACATACTGCCATAAACATCACCATTACTATTAAAAATTTAAAATTATGTTTAACCATTTTACTATTTATATAATACAATACTTAGTTAGTAATAACCAAATAGCATCAGCTATTTCCAGTGGAGTTGATAATTTGGCATTAATCTTACTTATTAACAGTCAATCATAACTTACGGAAGGACGCTATTCTTGAATATCAACATGTAAAAGAACATACAGCTAAACAAAGCAAGAATGGCTATATAATTCATTTTTGACTAAATGATACAAGGTACAATAGATAATTGCGTAAAGAAATCATTGTTAATACATTACCAAAATGATCAAGCTGAAACAGCTCTCACAAGAATAGAAAGATGCAGTGAGATCGATAATTTATGTAGAATAAGCAATAACAATAGAGTTATATCTATCAATTCCTTAAAAAAGAGCTAATTCAGTATGTAACAGTATGTAAAAATCAAAAAACATCAAATCGATTGAAAAAAAACCCAAGTAATAAAAACAAGAAACATATCAGAACAATTTTTCAAGACTACATATAACACTCTCTAACCCGAATTTTTCAATAACAGGAACCAAACCAAGCTATAGAACATATGCAAAAAGCAAAAGCAATAATCAACTTTTACGTCAAGAATGAAATATAAAATACGTTACAGAACTTAAATCAACTACCATATGAAATAGAAAAAATGATTTTGTTAACCTATTCATACTATAACTAATAGGTAATAAACAATAAACCATGATATAAAAATTTTGATTATCTTTTGCGCAAAATATTGAACAAAAAAATGAAAAAAAGCACATACTCTGCATGGTTGCAAGATTACCCAAATTGTGCAAAATATTATATTCATACAAGAGAGCCTAAAATTATAGAAGATAGAATTATTAGCGTGAAAGCAAACAAAAAAATAACTTAGAATCATCACTTATGAAATAAGTATAAACCGCCAAGCTAAAACATAGTTCAGCAATTGGCCTAACGGTTACCTATATCAAGTATGATCAGGAATACTTCTACCCATTTAATGGTAACAGAATTGTACAATCAAGCTCATATTTTCAAATACAATACTTGATGTATCGTCTTAATCACCGTACACTTTCCCATGTTACTCTGGAATTTTTATGCGTAAAGTATTAGGTAGTGCGCTTATATGGCTAATAATAATGCTATTTATAGTTTTACTATATAGTACAATGGGAGGTGATTTATCACTTAATAATAAGGTAAAGCAATTATCCTTTTCTGAGTTTTTAACTCATATGGAAAAAAGAGAAGTAAGTCACGTCATAATTAAAGGCTTTGAAGGTCGTGAAATTGAAGGCTCTTTGCAAGACGGAACAAAATTCTCAACAAAAGCATCCTTCTATGGAGATTTAATAAATGAGCTAAGAAGAAACAATGTTGTTTTTGAGGTTTCGACAGGTGAATCATTTTTCGGTTTTTTTATTGGCCTGCTACTATCTTGGTTACCAATGATCTTATTGGTTGGTGTATGGATTTTTTTCATGCGACAAATGCAAGCTGGTGGAAACCGCACAATGAGTTTTGGTAAGTCAAAAGCAAGGCTGATTAGTAGCAAAAAAAATAAAACTACATTCAAAGACGTTGCTGGTATTGACGAAGCAAAAGAAGAATTAGAAGAAATTGTAGACTTCTTAATGTCACCAATAAAATTTCAGGCTTTAGGGGGTAGAATACCAAAAGGTTGTTTGCTAATAGGACCTCCCGGAACAGGAAAAACCTTACTTGCTAAAGCTATTGCGGGTGAAGCCAAGGTACCATTTTTTACCATATCAGGTTCTGATTTCGTTGAAATGTTTGTTGGTGTTGGTGCAAGTCGAGTAAGAGATATGTTTGACCAAGCAAAAAAGAATTCACCATGTTTAATATTTATTGACGAAATAGATGCTGTTGGCAGACATCGTGGAATTGGAATGGGTGGAGGTAATGATGAGCGTGAACAAACTCTCAACCAATTGCTAGTTGAAATGGATGGCTTTGAGTCCAACGAAGGGGTTATAATTATTGCAGCAACGAACAGGCCTGATGTTTTAGATAAAGCATTACTACGCCCTGGTAGATTTGATCGTCAAATAACCATAACTCTACCAGATATTGCAGGTCGTGAACGTATTCTTGAAGTACATATGAAAAAGATACCTATATCACCAGACGTTGAAAGAAGAACTATAGCTCGCGGTACACCAGGATTTTCAGGAGCAGACTTAGCAAATCTCATAAATGAAGCAGCTCTTATTGCCACACGTAGAGATAAAAAAGTCGTTACCATGAACGATTTTGAATACGCAAGAGACAAGGTTATGATGGGTGCAGAACGCCGCTCTATGGTAATGAAGGAAGAAGAAAGATCTCTAACTGCTTACCATGAAGCTGGGCATGCTATAATAGCACACTATACAGAAGCGTCAGACCCAATACATAAAGCAACTATAATTCCGCGTGGAAGGGCTTTAGGATTAGTAATGAGGCTTCCTGAAGATGATAGAGTATCATTGACTAGAGCAAAAATGAAGGCTGATATATTAGTTGCAATGGGTGGTAGAGTTGCCGAAGAAATAATCTTTGGCTATGAAAAAGTTACTAGTGGCGCATCCTCCGATATACAACAAGCAACAAACTTAGCAAGATCAATGGTAATAAAGTGGGGCATGAGCGATAAAGTAGGCCCTATATATCATGGACGTGAAGAGCATGAGCAATACTACGCTTCACATGATGCACATAATCTTATTGATGATGAAGTTAAGAAAATAATCATAGAAGGACAAAATGAATCAAAAAAAATATTGAACGAGCACATTGATGACTTGAATCTTCTTGCAAAATACTTGCTTGAATTTGAAACTTTAACTGGAGACGAAATAAAAGAATTACTACAAAATAGAGTTCTAGAGAAAAAAGCCGAAAATATGAAAAAAGAAAATATTAAAAAATCTTCTATTTTAGGCGAAAAGTCAGAAGATTGAGGGACTTATAAACTGCCCTTTTAAAAGAGTATGAAAAGGTAAAAGCATTACTAACACAAAGAATATAGCAATATTAACTGTTGTAGTAATTACCATCGATAAGTTCATGCCTAAAGAAACTCTTTCCACCTTGTGTTCCCCATTCTCAAAAAAAGCATTATAAACTATCGGTAATAAGTAAGCTGTACTTAATAATGTACTCATCATAAATACAATAACAAGTGGAATATACATATTTACAGCATTCATTACTAATATCTTACCAAGAAATAAAGCTGTACCAGGCAAACCAATTATAGATAGCACAGATATGGTAAAACAAATCATTGTTATAGGCATAGCTCTGCCTATTCCATGCAATTTATTTATATCAAGTGTTTTGACATTAGAATAAATAGCTCCTGCAGCAAAAAACATAGTGATTTTAGCCAATGCATGAAATATCATGTAAGCAATAACAAATAAATCCTTCTGAGCAAAAATTATTAGCAAGATCATGTAAGATAATTGGCTAACAGTTGAATAGGCCAAAATCTGCTTGAGGTCACTAGACCTGAGCGCAAAAACAGATGCCATAATTACAGTTACACTTGCTAAAAATGCCACAATAAAATAATGAATAGGGAAACATGGTCCTTCCCACCTAAACATAGATTCGTTGATAGTCAAGAAAACAAAAATACCAGATTTCACAACAGCCACAGCATGTAAAAGTGCACTTACTGGAGTCGGTGCCACCATAGCACTAGTCAACCACTGATGCATCGGCATAATTGCTACCTTACCGACACCATAAGCAAACGTTATGAATAAAATCGTGCACAGATAATCAGGTGCAACCTCTGCAAGCCTATTTCCAGAATAATTTACCCCACCATTTCCCAGCAAATTTTGGCTAATGATCATTGCTGGCAACAACAAAAGTAAGGAACTACCTAACAAAAAATGAAGATATTTCTTACCTGATTCAACTGCTTCTTGTGTACCACTATGAATTATTAACGGATAAGTAGAAAGTGTTAAAAATTCATAACAAGTAAATATTGTTACTAAATCATTAGCAAAAGCTACACCAAAGGTACAAGAAATTGATATTGTAAACAAAAAAAAAAATCTTTGCTGATGCTCATCCCTAATCTTTTTCATGTAACCAATTGCATACAAATTAGCAACAGCCCATAAAAAGGATACCATACCAGCAAATACTACACCCTTAATTGATTGAAAAAAAGAAAGACCAATATTTGGAATTATTATTGGTACTTTCCATTCTCTATCATTCAAAAAATCAAAATAATCTAAAACGAATTTAGGTAACCTATCTTGACAAATGTAACTAATAAATACCAAAAACAATGCTGTGGAAGAAAATACTGTAATAAAATTTCGCACACAATTATTTTTACCAAAAATCAAAATAAGCAACGCAGTAAAAATAGGTGTTAAAACAAGAACTGCAATCATAGAACATCAAACAATAATATATACACAAAACACATCACACTAAAACCAAAATCTCATCTGTAAAATCCATAAAATACTCTCCCTCCTTTCCCAAACTGTAAGCACACTCTTTGGATGATCTTATAAACTCTGCAAGTATTTTCTTATGCTTAGCTATTTCCACACCTTCATTTTCATCGTTTATATCATCTATAATCTGAAACGCCACACCAATATTATTACCATAATTCTCCATAATTTGTAAGTTATGTAAATTTTGTTTATTAGCTAAAAATACTCCTAAAACAGCTGCCATTGCAAATAAAGCACCAGTTTTCATTCTGTAGATCTCAAGTAAATTCTCAACTCTCTTGCTAGAGTTAAGATCAAACACTTGCCCTTCTATCATAAGATTTATAAATTTTGCAACCACTGGTACAGCAGATGGAGATTTCTCACCGAGAATCCCAAACGCTAATGTCAATAAAGCATTCCCTGCCAAAATTGCATTTGCTTCACCAAATTTTACATGACAACTTTGCCTCCCACGGCGAACCGAATCATTATCTAAAGCTGGAAGGTCATCATGTATGAGAGAATATGTATGTATTAACTCAACTGCAGCTGCTACTTGCACAACCGAATCACCATGAGCACCAAAAGCATTTGCTGATTTCATCACTAAATACCCACGTACACACTTACCAGGTGGTATAGATGAATAGCGCATAAAGTTTGATAGCTCACTACCCTTAGGCAATAAATTATTTAGCATGCCTTTGATTAAAAATTGAGCAGAAAGAAGATTTACTGCCATATGATTAGTTGCTTTTCATTTTGCTCAAGCTTACTATTACCTGGTTATGCTTTCAACTCTTATATCACTTTTTACAATCTGGGTAATTCTATCTGGATACTTCAAATCATTCTTTTTAATTTCTGGCCTTTTGAGCTGTTTAATTGCAATTATTTTCTTCAGAAAAGAAATAAATAACTTCTCTTACATACCATCGTACAAGTGGATACAATATTATGTTTGGTTAGTTCATCAGATGATTCTGTCAGCACTTACAATCACAAAAATAGTTTGGCAAATCAATCCCAAAATCTCTCCAACAATTACAGTTATCCCACATAAACAGAAAAATACAGCAAGGCTAGCAATATTGGCTAACTCAATTACCTTTACTCCAGGAACACTAACGGTTTTACACGATAATAATGATTTACATATACATAGCTTAGTAAAAGAAGATATCAGAGGAGTTAACAATATAATAAAGCAACTTGAGCAAACTTGATCCATATAATGAAGATAAGAAAAAAAGTTCTATTAAAAAATTTTACTTGGCTAGGTGTTGGCGGCCCCGCTGATAATTTTTTCAAAGCAAATGATACACAAGAATTAGTACAATTCACAAAAAATAATCAAAAAAAGATAACTATTATGGGCTTAGGTTCCAATATCTTAGTAAGTGACTCTGGTATTAGAGGAACTGTAATAAGACTAGGAAAAGGTTTCACAAACATACAATGTAATGGTGAAACTATAACTGCAGGTTCTGCAATGTTAGATATTAACATTGCTAAATTTGCTTTAGCAAATGGCATAAGCGGTTTGGAATTTTTTATAGGAATACCAGGAACGATAGGCGGTGCTTTAGCAATGAATGCAGGCTGCTATGGCAGTGATACTTCATCTGTCTTACAATCAGCAAAAATAGTAAATCACAAAGGAGAAACCTTAAACCTCACAAAAAATGAAATAGGATATGTATACAGGGGAAATAAATTACCACAAGAGTGGATATTTATAGAGGGTACTTTCGTTGGAAAAAAGTGTAGCAAGGAATTAATCAAAGCCAAAATGGATCAAATAACTCAACAAAGAAAACAAATCCAGCCAATACACAGCAAAACATGTGGTTCTATATTTAAAAACCCTGAAGGTTATAAGGCTTGGGAATTAATTGAAAAATCTGGTTGCAGAGGAATGTCATTAGGTGATGCAGAAATTTCACAAATGCACTGTAATTTTGTTATTAACAAAGGTAATGCTCTTGCTAAAGATGTATATGATTTATGTACAAAGGTAAAGAATAAAGTAAAAGAAAACAGTGGAGTAAATTTAGAATGGGAAGTAGTACAACTAGGCAATTAGAGCAAGCAAGTAATTGGTTTCAAGAACTACGTGATATGATATGTGCTGCTGTAGTTTCTATAGAAAAGGAATTTGATTATAAATCAAATTTCGCATTTAAATGCACAAAATGGCAACGTGATGGTGGTGGAGGAGGAGAAATGAGTATACTCTACGGTAATGTTTTTGAAAAGATTGGAGTAAATATATCAACAGTTTACGGTACATTTTCAGAAAATTTTAAGACAGAGATCCCTGGTACGTTAGAAAGTGAGGGAAGATTTCATGCAAGTGGCATTTCATTAGTTGCACACATGAAATCACCATTAGTACCAGCAATACATCTTAATACTCGCTTTATCTTGACTTCCAAATCTTGGTTTGGTGGCGGTACAGATTTAACACCTATATATTACAATGAAAATGACGCTGAATTTTTTCACAATAAACTAAAAAATATATGTGAAGGATATGACTATCTGCAATTTAAAAAAAATGCCGACGAATATTTTTTTCTACAACACAGAAAAGAAAATCGTGGTATTGGTGGTATATTCTATGATTATGTAAATTCTAAAAACTGGAAAAAAGATTTTTCCTTCACTAAAGGTGTAGGAACATCATTTATTAAAATTTACTTACCGTTAGTATTAAAGCATATGAATACGCCTTACACCCCAGAACAAAAAGAATACCAGCTATTTAAACGTGGTCGTTACGTTGAATTTAATCTTCTATATGACAGAGGAACCAGATTTGGGTTGATGACCAATGGAAACAGCAACGCAATCCTGATGTCCATGCCACCAAATGTAAAATGGGATGCTGGCGAAATATTGGGATAAATTACTATTGTAGCTATTTTCTTTACTTATCAAATTAACCTAGCTTCTATCATGTGAGTAACGCAACTTTTATTTTTTACTGTGCTATAACAATATTTATATAATTTTTAATTATCAATAATTATTTGTATTTTACATAAATCAAATACATAATAGCATTAGTTAATATTTCTATGATGCATAATGGAAAATACAGAAAAATCAGTGGGAGCTGTTGGTGGAGTTAAAACAAAAGAGCAAAAAAAAACAGCAAAATTGGGAAAAAATTACACACCGACTGCAAATGAAATAGAAAAAGCTTTTAAAAGATTATGTTCAATTTGAGTGTATCAAAAAAGAACAGCAGAATATTTATTCTATACGAATAAAGGTGAAGAGGGAAATAGGAGAAAAATGGAGATTAGTTGCATTTAGTAATTTAAAAGATTGGAATAACTGTTTTGCTCGCAACTCTGATACATGTGCGAAATTGAGAAATAAAAGTCCAGAGGTTGATAAATTGAAGAATATAGTCGGAAAAAACATAACTGTCTATAATAAGATAAGAGTCATGACGAATGCAGAAAGTATAACTAAAAGCGTCGATGATTTGAAAAAAATAGGCTATGCTTTACGAGCATTATTAGATTATGAGACAAAATTATTAGAAACGCTTAACGAAAAAGAGTGTAGAACCGTAGAAGATGAGAACTACGCACGTAAAGTGCAAGAGAAAGATTTCAGCAACTCCCTCGTACCTAAAAAGAAGCAACAAATAGATCACTGTGCACAGCAAAAAGCAAGGTCAAAATTAGAAATGAAAGTAGGTTTTTCCATATTTTTTGCTTTACTAAGACTAAAGCTTAGTGATAAGCGATATTTTGCTCAAGTGTTAGGTATTTTGGACGGTTATGGTTTTGATATAAGTGAATGCTCTATGGACCCGAGTCTTTCTGGTGATAACGTAGACAAAATAATGAATAAATTTTTTAATTTAGGTCAGCGCTCTAAAGTTTTGCACACAAAAAAAGTGAATGGAGTGATGACTTCTTTGCTTAATATTACCGAAGTAAGTACAGAAGAGTTACAACAAATTAATAAAGATATTACCCTTAATACTCAAGCAACTCAAGAAGAATATCAAAATGCCCTTGATAGCAAAAATATATTCGATTTTGTATCAAAGGAGTCACTGAAATATATTAATGCTATTCGTGATAATATATATGAAATAATTTCTACTTTTTTTCATACAAAAAAAATATTTGTTAATGAAGCAGAAGTCCCTCCGCAATTACTAGAACTTCTTAAGTTGGAGTTATCTAAAATCGATTATTCTGCTTTGAGAGAGAAATTTAGCAGTGATCCAAAACAAGTATCTGAATCATTAACAAGCAAAATTGGCTTGGATTTGCAATATGGAATTGGTAAATTTGGTAAAAATGGGGATTTTCTTTTTGGTAAACTAATCAGCATAGTTAGTCAAAATCCGCAAATGTTTGTTCGCTTTTCTACAGATTTTTTTCTTGATGAAAATTATTGTGAGCAAGTAACCAATAAAGTACTTAAATGTTACAATGAAACTAATGCAAAAGTGAACACTGAGTTTGAATCGGATCAAGTAAGTGCTACCTCCAGTACTGTTGAAAAATAATACACTGCTATGGAAAATTTATTGGAGATTCGACTTTCTGAATTGTATCAGTGGGTATATAGCTAAATGATTATAGAATATATTAATGATTTTTTTTATAGTATTAGTTTTTTTTTGTATGTTTGTGTCAGCTATCATCAATAACACTTCTTATATGTTGAGTTAACATTCTGTCAACATAATTAAGCTTAGAAATATCTGTATAAAGATAGCTAAAATAGTATAAGTTGTTTTTATCCGATATTTCGCACTAATGGCTCTTTGTCCAAAAAAAATTACCGAAAACAATAAAATAACGTTTTAGGCAATGGCTTGGCAGATATGTAACTCTGTACATTCATCTACTACCTAGACTGTATTTTCTGTCTATAACAAATCGAATTCTTTTTTCTATGCAAGATAAAAAAACCATTTCTCAATAATACTAGAACATACATACAATATGCAAATGATAACCCATATAATTGAAGATATATATATATCATTGTTTCGTCCGATTAGTAAAACCATTTTGTTCTACAAACATATAAAGAATGATTCTGTTCCACACAATCAAAGCGCTAGCTTATCTTAAAATGATGTGATATATTCGTCAAATGGGGAAGTTTGGTATTTTTTAATCATGGCAAAAAAAGGTAATACAATTCTATTTAAGCTAGTCAGTACTGCTAATACGGGGTATTTTTATATAGTAAAACGCAATCCAAAGAAATTAAAAGAAAAGCTAGAATTTAGAAAATATGATCCAAAAGTAAGAAAGCATGTTCTCTTCAAGGAAGCAAAACTTAGATAAAAAAAATAAAAAGGTTGTTGGTGTTCTCGTCCTTCTGACACTTTTTATGCTTGCTTTAGCTTATGCTTCTGTTCCTCTTTATAGTCTGTTTTGCAAAGCAACAGGCTTTGGTGGTACTGTTCGTGAACTCAGAAATTACAATCCAACAAGAGTTGGCTTAAGAACAATGAATGTCAAATTTAATGCTGATGTTGCATCTGATCTTCCAATGATATTTTCTCCACCTGAAGATAAAATTGTTTCCGTTAGAACTGGTGAGAATAAATTAGTTTTTTATTACGCAGAAAATACTTCTGATAAGCCAATTGACGTAATAGCAATATACAACGTCACACCTCATAAAGTGGGAAAATATTTTAATAAAGTTGCTTGTTTTTGTTTTAATAGACAAGTGCTACAGCCACATAAAAGAGTAGTGATGCCCGTTTCGTTCTTTATAGATCCAACAATTGAAGATAATTTAGAAGTAGACGAAGTACGAACCATTACACTCTCGTATACCTTTTTTAAGTACGACTAAAAAACGTTCGATTATGATTTATTCATTCCCACTACATAATATCCTTTCAGTGTATCTAAAAAGAAAAACAACTCTGAGCTGTATTTTCTATCGACACATACCAAATTTAGAAAAATGACAGCATAATATTAATTATACACATTCTTGTATAGGATCATACTTTTTATAATACTCAAAAAAAGTATAGCAGCAAAACATGCTTGTTGTTTTTTATTAATTAACTTTTCCTTCTTACAATCAAAACCACACAAAATACTACTAAAACTATTTCATTCTTGATAAATCTGAAACAGAAGTAAACATATAGATAACGTGAAGTATGCAATCATACTCTCTTTCAACATTGCTAAGTAAATATAGACGTGTATTTACCTAGTTTTCAAACATCATAACACTGATTCTACAGCACATTTCTCTATTTTGTATTTTTTCACTAATAATTTCATAGCACTTAAGATTTTGTTTACTACATACTATACACCTTTTCTGCAACATTCTTTATCTTCTAATCTAGAATCGTTTTCTGCTTACAGTGACACAACGTTCCCTAAACTTTTCCAACTGCTTTTTCAGATCCCTTGACATTTTCCTTGTAAAAAAATCCCTACGTTGTATCATGAGCAGTTTATATGTTTGCGTCTTTCTACTTCTATTTTCAATATGTAATAATAACTGTTGAAAACACTACACATAATATAAGGAAAATAAATAGGCAGCAACTTTACCCTGACATAACCATACACTGAAAACCAAACAATTAATCACACAAGAAAAACCTAGTAAAAAGCACCTACAATTATTAGCAAAAATTACTATGATAAAAAACGATTTTTATTACTGCATTTTCCCATATTATCCATTACTTTAATGTAATTTATATTGCATAAATCAAAAACACAGTTAACAATTTGAAACAAAATAGTTACCACAATCAAGACATATCGATGCTTTTTCTTATCCCTTGCACTTAAGTTCTTCTCACATTAGTTTTACTTAAATCACTTTAATCAGCAAAACAATCAACGTGTAACTCTAACTAATTAAATAACTTTTTATCAATTTCAGATCCTCCCAAGCTAATCTTTTTTGTTTTGGTTGACGTAACAAGTAAGCAGGATGAAAAATAGCAATAGCTTTGATAGAATTATGACCTAAATATTGATTAGTATAATCGTAAAATCGCCCTCTTAATCTTGATATTCCAAAATCAGAGTTCAACATAGAAGTAGCAGCTATGCCTCCTACCAGCACAATTAATTTAGGAGAAACAAGTGATATATGCTTTTCAACAAAAGGCCTGCAAATTTCTATCTCGTTAAACGTAGGTTGACGATTACCAGGAGGACGCCAAAACACCATATTAGTTATGTATACTTTGTTCCTATCCAAATCTATAGCAGCAAGCATTTTGTCTAACAATTTTCCACTCGCACCACAAAAAGGTATGCCTTCTAAATCTTCATTCACTCCGGGAGCCTCACCTATTAACATTATATTAGAATTAGGATTTCCATCAGAAAAAACTGTGTTAGTAGCATTTTTTTTTAAGTCACATTTAGTGAAATTTTTAACCAAACAATACAACTTAGACAAATCAGAACATGAGTCTAGTGTTACCTCAGTAATTTCTGTCCCTGTATCCATAGAAAAATCAATCCCATTATCTATATATATCTGTAACACTTCTTCCATTTTTTTGTCAAAATCTTACTGTTGTATGATAATAACTATTTGAACACATAATATAAATCTAATGCAAATAAAATTAGCAATTATATTATTACTACTACCTATAATATCACAAGCTGATTATTTTGTTTCTATCAAAAGCAATAATGCAAATTTAAGAGTGGGTCCAAGCACTAATTACCCAATTGAATGGGTTTATATACAAAAAAACATACCAGTTAAGATTCTTGAAAAAGAAGAACAATGGCGAAAAATTCAAGACATAGAGGGAACATCTGGTTGGATACACCAAAGTTTATTAAGCAACACACGCTACTTATTAACAACCCACAAAACAGATATATATACAAAGCCTGATACTGGGTCAAAAATTACAGCGCACATTGAAAAAAATGTGCTGGGAAAGCTTATAACATGCAATGATAACTGGTGTAAAATAAATACACAAAATACCAAAGGTTGGATACAAAAAAAATTCTTATGGGGTACAGATTAGAAGAAGGAGTTATAAAATATTTTCCTCATCTATTTTTCTAATTTTTTATACACACAAGCACTATTTGTACAGCTAAAGGAAGGTTATGCAGAAAAACAAACTGCTATTACTCTATTCACTTTCTTTATCTAAAGCTCACTGATGTCATGAATAATTCTCTCTAGTGCCTTCCGATCTACCTCTTTTCTGTTCTCTCTCCCTCCCCAATCAAGCAATAAACACATAAAAACCTGAATAATTTTAGAAATAAGATTAAAAATACCTAGTGATTAAAGAAGGAATACCACATTTTTGTACCAATAATTTTGACTTTAACAATTTAACTGCACAAAAAATAAAAAAAACAGCAATTATTCTTAAAACCAAAGTACAATCAAAACTATACCCTACACAATGTGCATCATAATCTGCTGCTATATCAACTACATAATAAATTATGGATAATATTTAAATTCTTCACAAAATCCAAAAGATAATTATATAAATGTAGTAATAACGCTACAATTAACCACTACAACTGCACCTTATGCCAGTTTCCTATTCCTTGTTCTGAGTTAAATATTGCTGATAATCAATTATAGCGTCATTTATTGGCTTTCTCCCAACATAAAACTCATCACCAATATTCTGTAATACAATGACTAATTTCTCACCATCAATAAAATTAGCGTAATTGCTAATTTTTTTTAACATTTCATTATATTGGTTTTTATCTTGCCCAAACATACCCTCTAAAATTCTTTCATAATTATGAATATCTAAAACGATACGACCACTTAGACCAAAAATGTTTTGAATATTATCTAGTTTACCAACTAAACTAATAGTAGAATCACCAAAGTCCAACAAAAAATCCATAACGTCAATGCTATGCCCCCCCCCCTTGGAACGCTCAAGTAATAAATTAATACTATTCTTCAATATTCTCTCATTGTCACCACTCAAAACAGTAATATTACTTCCGCCTAAAACACTAAAACCACGAAATAAACCATCCGGATAGATAATTGATAAATCAAAAAAAGCATTACCTGTACTAGTAACACCATTTACAGCATTACAACTTATCTCATCGCCCTTATACAATATACTCTTTATTTTACCCGACTTAGAATTATACAAATTATCTAACAATACTAGAGTCAATTTGCCAAAACCAGAACAACTAATTTCTGTATCACTACCTTTATTCCCTAATACTTTATTAGGAACATCAAGCACAAATAAGTCCCCTAGAATATCAAAAGAAAGTAATAGATAATCACTATCTAAAGAAATACTTTTTCTTTCACTATTAAATGCATCATAGATAACGCATGAAACAGATGGGTTATTGACGCTAAATTTGTATTTTAACGGAAAAGAAAGAGAATAAAAGGATATATTTTTATATGTAACTTGACATATTTTATTAGATAAACGACTAAAATTCTCCTCTATCCTATTTTTTACATATTTAGTACCACCAAAAAATAATGCAATGCAAAAAGCAAACATCAAACAAAATGTTAGAGTTACCTTTTTTAAAACCTTCATATATTCATCAAGATTTAATGTTACGTGTAGCACTAGGCAAGCGCACAATTAAACCATCAAGGCTCTCTGTCAATATTATTTGGCAACCTAATCTTGAAGTTTCAGTTAATCCATAAGCCAAATCCAACATATCTTCTTCATCCTCAGATATCTCGTCCAACTTATCATGAAACCAATCTGTGTCAACTATAACATGACAAGTTGAACACGCAAGAGAACCTTCACACGCTCCTTCTAAATCAATTTTATTCCTATGTGCCACAGTCAATACTGACTCACCTGCAACCGCATCACATTCCCACCTTTCCTTACCATCTGAGGATATAAAGATAACTTTCAAATTATTGCTCACAATCACTTTTATATTGATTAATACTATTACCAACTAAAACTTCCTTCACACGTTTATCTATTTTATCTTGAATTATTGGCTGGAAGCACCCTTCTAAAGATTCAATATCAGATTTAATAATATCAACATCTTTTCCATTCAAACTAAGCCTTAATTTTCTGATCAAAAAATTAAGTTGTTTAAGCTGCTCATCACCAAATTCGTACATATCAGAACTAATAACTCTCTCCACCATCTTTACCACTGAATTACCTTCAGCAATAGTCTCTATCAATTCGCGATTTTTAAAATCTTCTTCAACATGTTCAAAAGAGTTTTTTATTATCCCACCTATATCATCAGAACTAAGGCCATAACTAGAATTTACAACTATCTCTTTTCTAGCATCGCCATCTTCTTCTATAGCCTCAACTGTCAATAAGCCATCAACATCAACAGCAAAGGTTACCTTTATTTTAACCTTTCCAGATTCTAAAGGAGTAATGCCACTTAATTCAAAACAATTTAACAGTCTATTACATTTAACCATTTCGCGCTCACCTTGGAAAACACTTATTCGCATCACAGACTGTCCGTCATAAAAAGTAGTAAAAATCTTAGAGCTCGAGATTGGCAATGGAGTGTTACGTTCAATCATCACATCCATCAAACCACCCATAATTTCTACACCTAAAGAAAGTGGCAAAACATCAATCAAAACACTATTACTAACACTAGAAGTTAGTGCATGAGCCTGGATCGCAGCTCCCCTAACAACTGTTTTATCTGGATTGACGTCACATAAAACTTTACCTTTACCAAATTCTTCTCTCATACGTTCTTTGATCAAAGCAAGCTTAGTTGCTCCTCCTACCAAAATCAGAGAATTGATCTTTTCTAAATTGACCAATGAACGCTCTATAACACTCTTTGTAATCCTGATAGTACGCTCAATATATTCTTTTATAACATCATTAAATTCCTGCACTGTAACACCAATAGAATACTCTTTAGCACCAAGAGTAAAACTTTCATAAACATGATCCCGATTTGTAAAAGCTTCTTTTATCTTACAAGCTACACTTAGTAATATTTTTTTATCATCATGCTTGTTTAAATTACATTTATTACATATTAACTCCATTAAAGCATTATCAAAGTCATCACCACCAAGTAAAACATCACCATCAGTACCTAAAACCTGAAAAACTCCCTTATTTTTCCTAAGTACAGAAACATCAAATGTTCCACCACCTAAATCATAGATCAGATAGATCTCATTATCATTGTTATTATTCTGCAAACCATAAGCCAGCGCAGCAGCAGTCGGCTCATTAACTAATCTCAAAACTTCCAATCCAACTATTCTAGCCGCATCTTTAATTGACGCTCTTTCTTTATCATTAAAATATGCTGGAACAGTTATAACGGCATGAGCCACATCTTGCTGCAAATACTTCTCTGCTACATCACGCAAATGACCAAGTATATGTGCTATAACTTCAACTGGTTGTAACTCTTTATTACCACATTTCACTTTAAGAACTGAATCCTGCTTAACAATATCAAATTGATAAAAATGCCTAATTTCTTCAAAATTTTTTCCAACAATACGCTTAATAGATCGTATACTCTTTGATTTGTCAGCACGATTACCACAAATTATCTTATTGCTCTCACATGAAACTAATGACTTAATTATACATTTGCCATCTTGATCAGGTATGATAAAAACCTCATCATCCTTCACAATCGCAACCAAAGAATTAGTTGTGCCAAAATCTATTCCCACAGCAATCTTTGGTATTTCTCTCTTCAAACTATCTGGCTCAGATATTTGCACTAATTGCATATATCCTCTTTTATCCTAGTTATATACTTCAAACGCATAGTTTGATAAGACATACCTACCAAATCACCTTTAGAAAACGCATTTCTTATATTCTCGATGCATTCATCATAAGTCATACTCAAAAATGGATCACTATTTTTTGCTTTCTCGCGCATCTCCATAGCCTCTACCAATATATCTTGTGTAGGCTTGATAGAATCATATTTCTTAAACATTAATGATAATAGATACTCAGCCCTTTTAAGAGGAGATTTTAACGTACGATAAGCTTCATTAATCAATACAGATCCAGAGTGTACAAAATTTTTTAATTCCTTATTCACTCCATAAAAACAATCTGGATGTTGTTTTGATTGCAATTCCAGATACTTATTATCAAGTAGATCAATATCGATATCAAAATCCACTTCTAAACCAAAACACTCAAAATAATTACTAATAGAAGCTCTTTCCACAACCACATCTCCCTCGTTCCCTTGGGTTTACGAACACAAACCCAGAACTCAATTCATCCTCAACATAATCCACAGTAGAACCTAAAATTGAAAATACAGTTTTTGCATCAATAAAAACTTTAACAACTTTATCACTCACTTGTTTACTTATCACCTCATCAAACTCATCTTGCACTTTAGCATATTCAACATGATACTTTTTTCCATAACAACCCCTATTATTGAGAACCTTTATCCTTATCCCTAAATAATCTCTATTATTCAAAAGAAAAGCAATTCTTTGCAAAGCTTTATTGGTTACAAACACAACTTCACGTCTTTTCTTCTCTTTCTTATTTGAAGAATCATCTAAAAGAGACTCCATAGAATCAACATAAGCCATAAAACAACTTTTTCTTAACAAAAATTAGTCTTCAAAAAAAGCTTCACC
The DNA here is from genome assembly GCA_965207045.1 of Anaplasmataceae bacterium. Lineage (GTDB taxonomy): Bacteria > Pseudomonadota > Alphaproteobacteria > Rickettsiales > Anaplasmataceae. The sequence continues at coordinate 754,080 of OZ242261.1, forward strand.
ATCCTCATTCTTATCATTAGTAATTTTCTTAATCTTGGACTGTTTAGATTTGTAATCCTTAATGGCAGCTTTTATTGCATCTGCAGCTAGCATAGAACAATGCAATTTCACCGGAGGTAGCATCAACTCACGTGCAATTAATTTATTATCACTACCAATTGAAGTTTCAGCTTCCTCTAATGACATACCCTTAGCCAATTCCGTCGCAAGTGAACTGGAAGCAATTGCTGAACCACAGCCAAAAGTCTTAAATCTAGCATCAATAACTGTTCCAGAATCATCAACTTTTATTTGGAACTTCATAACGTCCCCACAAGCAGGAGCCCCTACTAAACCGGTCCCAACATTAGGATCATCCTCATTAAAAGATCCAACATTTCTAGGATTTTCATAGTGATCATTTATAATCATATTATAAGACATACAACCTCCAAAATTAATGACTAATCCACTTAACGGATTTCAAATCTATTCCTTTCTGAACCATCTCCCACAATGGACTCATAGCAAGCAACTTTTTTATCTTACTCTTAATAAGCCTCGCTGCAAATATTACTTCATCTCTAGTAGTAAATCTACCAAAACCAAACCTAATTGATGAATGAGCAAGATCTTCATCAACCCCCAAAGCGCGCAAAACATAAGAAGGTTCAAGTGAGGCAGATGTACAAGCAGAACCAGAGCTAACAGCAAGTTGTTTTATAGCCATTATTATAGATTCACCCTCAACATAAGGAAAGCTTATATTAATATTTCCAGGCCATCTCTTTTCTAAATCACCATTTATTACAACCTCATGTTCACCCGAATTTATTTCTGCTAAAAATAAATCACGCAATTCGGTAAGACGCATCATCTCATCTTCCATTTCACCTGCACAAATCTCTGCTGCTTTACCAATACCGACTACTAAAGGAGTGGGTAAAGTCCCAGAACGCATACCTCTTTCTTGACCACCACCATTTATCAAAGGTTTCATCCTAACTCTTGGCCTACGGCGCACATAAAGAGCGCCGATACCCATAGGGGCATAACATTTATGCCCTGAAATACTCATCAAACTTATGTTCATTTCATCAACATCAATAGGTATCTTTCCATAAGCCTGAGCAGCGTCTGTATGAAAGAATACACCATACTTTTTACAAATTTCACCAATCTCTTTTATTGGCTGAATCACACCTATTTCATTATTAACTGCCATAACTGACACAAGATTCGTCTTATCTGTTATAGATTCTTCAAGTTTATTTAAATCTATCAATCCATTAGCATGAACAGGTAGATAAGTAACTTTTATCCCCATATCTTCCAAATGCCTACAACTGTCCAAAACACATTTGTGTTCAGTCACAACTGTAATCATATGGTCTTTCTTTTCTCGGTAAAATTCCATGCAACCCTTAATAGCCAAATTATTAGACTCAGTTGCACCGGATGTAAATATTATATCCTTAACATTTGCATTTATAAGATCCGCAACCTTTTCCCTGGCATTTTCAACAGCTTCTTCAGCAACCCAACCAAAAGAATGACTTCGCGAGTGCGCATTACTAAATTGAGAAAAATAAGGCAACATCTCCTTTAACACCCTATCATCAACTTTTGTGGTAGACTGATAATCCAAAAAAATCGGATATTTTAGGTCTTTACTATCCATCTGCTAACATCTCCTCTTTTAAAAAGTGCTTCTTACATACACCCTAATTTATTATAGACTAAATTCCAACTATCTACAAATCTATCCACAGCCTTCAAGTTATTACTATAACCAAGACTAACTCGGATTGCTTGACTAATAGTTAATTCGTCAACACCCATAGCATATAGTACATGAGACTTTTTTACAACCCCTGAAGAACAAGCTGATCCTTTCCCAACTGATATTCCATTTAAATCAAAATGCATCAATTGCACATCATTTGCAACATTTGGCATAGAAATACAACTAGTATTTGGCAAACGTGAACTTTTTTTACTAAAAATACGTACCCATGAACATATAGACAGAATTCTGCTTTCTATATTATCACGTAAACACTTAACTTCATTCATCTTGCCAAGTAAATTTGGTATTTTTAATGTAACAAATTCAAAAGCAACAATTGAAGCAACATTTTCAGTTCCACTCCTTAATTTTCTCTCTTGCCCTCCCCCAACCAATAATGGCTTTAATGCTATATTTTTCCTAAAAATTAGTGCCCCAACTCCAGTAGGTCCACCAAATTTATGAGAAGAAAAGCTCATCATATCAACTCCAAGTTCTTCAACATTTACGTTTACTTTACCGCAAGCTTGAGCTGCGTCTGTATGAACTAATCCACCATATTTATTTACTATCCTAGATACTTCAGTAATAGGCTGAATAACTCCAGTTTCATTATTAGCCAACATAATGGAAACCAGAAATCGATCTGTTTCTAATTTTTTTATTAAATCTTCTAGAACATTTAAATCAATAACACCCTCATTATTAACAGGAACTATAATTGGATTCAAAGCTGAACTTAATACTGAAGAATGCTCAATTGCTGAAACGATATGAACATGATTGGAAAAACTATTAAACACCATATTATTTGCTTCAGTACATGAAGAAACAAATAACAAATCATAATTCGAAGATGTACAAAAAATTTTTATTATATTAGCGCGTGCTGTCTCAATAAAATCGCGAGCGAGACGCCCTTCATAGTGCAAAGAAGATGGATTTGCATAACTAGCACTAAAAAACTTAGCAATGCCCTCATCTGGTAATGATGTTGCATTATGATCAAAATAAAGTCTATTTTGGGATATATTAAAGCTCATCCTCCACCAATGAACTCAACACACTCAATAACATCACCATCTTCAATAAGAACTTTTTGATACTTAGACCGAGGAACTATAAAAGAATTTTTTTCTATAGCAACATAATCCACGTTGCAACCAATCAACCCTACTAACTCAAGAATATTAACATAATGATCAAAAAGCATCTCCTTACCATTAACAGTAACTTTCATATCTGCATTCTGGTTAGCTCTTGTATCGCTCCCATCAAACTATCACGAATTGCTACCAATATTTTCAAATTAGTATCAGCCATACTAACATCAGTAACTAACTTATGAAGATCGACCTTATTCACAGTTGATTGATACACTTTTTTATCCACTTTACGTATCTCAGAAACCATAGACTGAAACTCACCTACCAAAGAAGGAGAAGTACTTAAAGCAGGCCTAACTCCAATCACATTAAGAATAGGTTTGAAATCAACTAATATACTCATTTATTTTAATATATCCAATGTTTTAGCAATCATAGATTTTGTCAATGAAAGAGCACTCAAATTTGCATTATAAGACAGCTGTGCTTCTTGAGAATCAGTATTCTCAATAATATCATTTACATTAGGATACAAAACATATCCCTTTTCATTTGCAGCAGGATGAGAATGATCCAACTTTATGTTAAATGGGCTGTTGTCCTTATCAACCTTAGTTACCTTAACTAACTCAACGCCGATTTCTCTGTCCAAAACATTACGAAAGTAAATCCTCTTACGACGATATGGCTCACCACCTGGCACCAAAGCAATTGAATCTTTATTAGCAATATTCTGCGCTATTATAGCAATACGACTAGACTGTGCACTTAAACCAGATTCCAATATCTTTACAGAGGTAACTAAGTCTACCATTTTATATATAAATGACTGCCAGCCAAGCTAATATACACACAATATAGCTCTTGTCAAGGTATATTACAACATAATTTTTAACTCTTTATAAAAACAATAGCAATAATTTTTAGTGTTTAATTTATCTACCTATTCATTAGTTAAATGAGTCAAATCTTGTGAATTTACAATCGACACAGCTTTCATCATATTCTTTTTAGAAGAATGATTTAACGCGCTAAAGGCAGACTTTTGTTGCACCCTTTAAATAAAAAACTAATTCTTTTATAGTCTTGAGAGCATAATTGCTGCTGTGTCGCATAGTTAGTAAATTTAAATACATAAAATATTGTGTATATAAGATAAAAATATTAATTATAATCGTATATATTTCCCTACGGTAATATTATTTAGAATAAAAACTATACAAAATACACATAATAATTATATGTTATATGAAAATTTTGAAGTTATGCTCAGAATAGCAGATTCCCCTTCATGCCTCGCATATAAAAAAACAAATAACATAAGTAAGTTTAAAATACAGTATTTATCCTTACATTTCTGGAAATAACTAAAAGTAATGAATAATAAGAAAAATCAAAATATTACACAACAATTGCAACTAATTACTAGCAATGGATAATTATTAGATGTTAAATAATAATTATAGATAGGTATAGACAAAAACATGAGCTTAAGCTGGATAAATATTCCAATAAAATTGGAGATTACCTGAAATTATAATAAACAAGTAGTCCAATGCATCTATGATAATATAAATAAAAAATGATAATGTTGCAATTGCTATTACCTAACTTATAATATTATATAATTAATACATTATATAAAATAATATATGGAAAGTAAAAAATATCAAACCTCTGTACTAGATACGGACAAGACATACCAAAAGCAGAAAAAACAACAGAAACCGGCAGATATGTATAAAGCTTTGTTAGAATCATTTTTTTTAGATAGCGATCAGCTAGAAAAAGTAGATCGAATATTACAGAAAGGATTAAAAATTCACTATACTAATCTCGGACGCATACAGGAAAAAAAAGATCTTATTATGAAGACTTCCATGAATGCAGTAACTGAAGGAGACTATGAACAAAAGAAAAGTCTAAAATTAAGAAATCAGGCAGTCAAAAACTCTAGATACTTTCTCTTCGTACAGCTTTTGCCACTAATACTAGAAATAAGTGAAACCATAGTAACAGAAAGTAATATTTTCCATAGAGACTTGCGCCGCTTTATGTTAAATCAGTTACTTGCTCCATCTTTAAATAATTACTTAAAATACATAGAGGAATCAACTCCTGAAAGTTGGGAAGAAATCTCAGAAACGTACAAAATAATAGATGATTTTGCTAATAACTGGAACAAAATATCAGAAAAATATGAATACATAAACGACTTTATTAGTAAAGGTTTTGATGAACTTGCAAAAAAATGCAAGATTGATAGTTCCGTTACTAAAAACTGTAAAATCTTTTTTAAAGAATTAAGGGATAATTTTCAAACCTATATAATGGAAGAAGCTTCAGCAAATAAGGTTGGCGAATGTTCTCTTACAAAATTACTTTAGATAAATAATACGCCACCTTTAATTCTGATTCTGAATATAGGTTACAAAGACCTTGGCCGTTTTTAGATTTTCCGGATATCAAATTTACTACTGATCCTACAGACATTCATTATATTCGTACCCATCCCATAAACAGATAAAATTATAGACTTTACTCTTTCAGTATATCGTAATACATATATCATTATAATTTATTTGTATAATAATATATATATATGCAATTCGAATTTCACACTCAACCTGAAGAAGATTACCTCGAAAAAAAGATATATAGAAAAACTGAGAGAAATAACACATATAGAGAGACATTGAGAAAAATATTAGTCACTCTTATGCATGATGCTAAAAACCACGATCTCATTAAGAGTTTCTATCAAACAATAGCAAAAATCCAGGCAGAAATACAAAATAATGCTTATTTCCAAATAATATTAGCAATTTTTCTATCATTTGAAGATGCTGACGCTAAATTTTGCGAGCAAAATTAAGAACATTAAAAGAATACACGTCAGAACAGCCAAAATTGCATTATATACAAGATATACATTCATTGTATATAGATCAACAAAATATGAGGGATTGTTCCCCTCTTCCTGAATGTAATATAGGCGCGCAATGTTACAATTCTCATTACCTAACTAAGTATGCTTTGTTTTGTCTTACGTTTGTACATATAAATAAAAAATTTCAAGATACTCATACAACTCTGGAAAGTTTTTTTCTTCTTCAACAAATTAATTAATGATTACAAAAACTTGCTTGACAATATAAGTCACACAAAAGCTTGTGTGATAAAGTAAATAGTATGAAACGGAAAGAGGCACATAATCATTCAAAAGCAACTATACAATAATTTTTGAGTACGTATGCTAAAATTCATGCTGAAATCGGCAAAGACAAAGAATTGCATAAGCCGAAATGGTTAACTAGTTACCACTACAAGAAATCAGGAAACTGTACTAGAATTATAGAAGTAAAGACAGAACAATTACGTGTACCAGTACAAGAAACTGGCTATGTTCCCTAACCACCAATATGATTTGAGTAACAGTTTTTATAATAATATGTTATAAGCAAAAGAAACAATTTGTTACTCAGATTTCAAGCCCAAAAGAACAGATTGCAAAATCCCACCGCTTTTGAAATAGTACATTTCCTCTTCCGTGTCTATCTGGCAGAGCAATTTTAGCCTTTCTATTGAATTGCTCCTTTTTATATCACAATTAACTATCGCACCTGGGGCAATATTACTACTATCAATATTAATTATCTCACTTCCATCTAACCTTAATGTCTTGCGATTTATTCCATTTTGAAACATTAAAGGTATAACTCCCATCCCCACCAAATTAGAACGATGTATCCTTTCAAAACTCTCTGCAATCACAGCTCTAATACCAAGTAATGCTGTACCTTTTGCAGCCCAATCTCTACTAGAACCAGTACCATATTCCTTCCCAGCTATTATCACAAGAGGCACTTTTTCCTTTTTGTAAAGCATAGCAGCATCATAAATGGAAATAATTTCACCAGAAGGAATATATTTAGTAAATCCACCCTCAACATTATCCAGCATCTCATTCCTAATTCTAATATTTGCAAATGTACCACGCATCATAATATTATGGTTTCCTCTTCTTGAACCATAAGAATTAAAGTCTTTTTGCTGAATTCCAAGACTTAGTAAATATTTACCAGCAGGTGAAGCTATTGATATTGCACCAGCAGGCGAAATATGATCCGTAGTTACACTATCCCCCAATAAACCAATAATTCTAGCACCTTTGATTGATTTAATAATATTTCCAGTAGATAAAATATTATCAAAATACGGCGGCTTTTGTACGTAACTACTTTCACTATCCCATTCATAGAGAACACTATTATCACCACCCAACTCTTGCCACTCATCATCCCCATCAAATATAGCGCTATACTTCTCTGCAAACATTTCAGTAGTGATAGTTTTGCTAATTATCTCTCTCACCTCTGCATCACTTGGCCAAATATCACGAAGATAAACATTTTTCCCTTCTTTATCTTGGCCAATAGGATCATTCTGAAGATTAATGTTAACTGAACCAACAAAAGAATAAGCCACTACTAAAGGAGGAGAAGCCAAATAATTTGCCTTAACCTCTGGGTTAATCCTCCCCTCAAAGTTACGATTGCCAGAAAGTATGGAAGCTACACACAAATTCCCGGATTTTATCTTAGCAGATACCTCTTCTGGTAAAGGACCTGAGTTCCCTATACAGGTTGTACAACCATATCCGACCAAATTAAAACCAGCTTCGTCTAACGATTTTTGTAAACCAGACTTCTTTAAATATTCAGTAACAACTTTCGAACCCGGAGCAAGTGATGTTTTTACCCATGGCTTTACTTCTAACCCATACTCTAAAGCCTTTTTAGCAAGTAAACCCGCAGCTATCATAACTGATGGATTTGAGGTATTTGTGCAGCTCGTAATAGCAGCAATAACTATTGAACCATCTTGTACAGAATTGTTATCCTTGATATTTACTCCAGGAAATAAAGATATAAAACTCTGCCTTAAATTTGCTAAAGTAGTCTTATCCTGTGGACGCTTTGGTCCAGCAAGAGTAGATTGAATTTTACCCAAATCAATTTCTATAAAATCAGTAAATTCAGGTGCATCACTCCTCCATAGACCTTGTATTTTCGCATATTGTTCAACCAATTCTGTATTATCCCTTCCAGTTAACCTAAGATAATCTATAGTTTTTTTATCAATGGGAAAAAATCCACAAGTTGCACCATATTCAGGTGCCATATTTGCAATCGTAGCCCTATCTGATAATACCAAATTATCCAAACCATCACCATAAAATTCAACAAATCTTCCTACTACCCCAATACCACGAAGAGTACTTGTTATATTTAAAACAAGATCAGTTGCAGTTACACCTTCTCTGAGTTTGCCTTTCAATTTTACACCAAAAACTTCTGGTACCAACATTACAATGGGCTGGCCCAACATAACAGACTCTGCTTCAATTCCCCCTACTCCCCAGCCAAGAACAGATAATCCATTAACCATGGTTGTGTGACTATCAGTGCCAACTACTGTATCTGGATACACAAATAAATTACCTTTATCAATTTCTTTTGCCCACACAACTCTTGATAGATATTCAAGATTAACTTGATGGCAAATACCCATTCCAGGCGGTACTACACGAAAATTATCAAACGCACTCTGCCCCCACTTAAGAAATTTATACCTCTCAAAATTCCTTTTCATTTCCAAGGCAGTATTATACTTAAATACACCTCTCTCACCAAACTTATCCACCTGCACAGAATGGTCAATTATTAAATCAACAGGAATCAGCGGGTTTATTTTCGTAGGATCAATACCAAAGTGAATTGCAGCATCCCGCATCACAGCCAAATCAACCAAAGCTGGAACACCTGTAAAATCCTGCATTAAAACTCTTGTCGGATGAAAATGTATAGTCTGATTCTCTCTTTTTATTACTGAGTTTATTACTGATTTTAAGTCATCAAAAACAGAAGAATTACTATTACGCACTATGTTTTCTACTAATACTCTTTTTGATATGGGTAATCTTTTCAAATCTAAACTTAAATATTTGCCAATTTTGTCTAAGCTATAATAAGTATAATCTTTACCACCCAATGCAATATTCTGTCTAAACTCTTCCTTCATAAATCAACTACGCTAGCTATAGTCATATCCTAACATAATAGCAATAAAATGTTAAGTTAAACTAACCATGTTGCATGTAATTAATTAGCACAAACTTCTAAGAAACATGACACTATCAAGAAAAATCATTAATCATCTGATCATTGAGTCATAATTACTTGGTAAAACCTACATAAAAGGTTTCTTACATCACATACATTTTGAATTACCCTACTTAGGAAGGAAAAAAACACTTTTTTCCCTGATCATCAAACAGTAATAGACATTAAAACTAAAATTGTTCACTTTCTCTTTTGTCACAAAAGTAGAAGCTATCTATCACCATTTTTCCTTTGAGAGAAGGAATACGACAACAATTTCGCATGCTAACCTTGAAATTTCAGCAACTTGTCTCACAACAAGAAAATTACAATTGTTATTAGATTTGCCATAACTATCTTGGAAAATCCCACATATTTCACTTTTTAATTCTGCAGAAATAGCATTCAAATTCTAACGCATGTTTTTTTTCAAAGCAGAAAACAATCATTGAAAAGAACTTCTACCTTTCCTCAGACACATCTTTATCTAATTAAGAAGTTGCTGTGGTAAGATATAACAAAATCGTAATTATTTAACCTCTCACCAAACCCTATCACAATAAAAGAAACAACTTTGTCAATCAATCCTATGCATTGATGATTCGAAGTATAATTTTCATCTTCTATTGTTTTTTATATTATCCATAGCATGGCCTCTATACAACAATTACTTACGTCAAAACCATAATTATATAGAATACCTAAAACTACAGAATTGCTCATTAATGATGGACTTTATTTATAATAATACAAAAAAATACTTCATCTTATCATTTTTCACGCTTATCTTCATAAGGAAGAGTAATAGCAACAGATTCTGTTATTTGTTGAGATAAATTCCGCTGTGATGATTTTGGCAACTTTGCAGAGTAGTTGTAACTACTTCTGTTTCAGCAACTTTAGCTATCATTTTTGATAAGATTGGCTTCATTTTACTAGAATCACACTTTTCCGCAATATTAATTATCCTTTTAACACATTCATAGTTTTCCAGTGGTTCAACCTCATTCACCACAAACTTGTCGAAAATAACAAGCAAATCATCTTGGCACTCTTGACCACTCAGAACTATGTCTTTACAACAAAAACCACTATCCTTAATTAACTCGTAGACACGCTGCGGATCACGAAGAAATTCATTTATGATTTTACAAAGTAACTCTTTCGGAGCACTCGTTGCAATAAACCCGAACTTCCTATGACCAATCCTTCTATCTTGTACACCAATGTTAAGTATCGTACTATACTTTATAATCAGATCATCTAAACCATCTTCTTTTACTCCTATCTCCAATATCTCCTTTTTAGCTGACTGGCATACCTTATCACATGCTTCCCTATCCAACCTAATAATATTTTCAAAATTATTAATAATATCTAGACAAATCTTATGGCGTGCTTTACTACTTTTCCTAGAAATATAAGCTTTCACTAACTGGCAAAATGTTAAATTGTTTGACTCAGGAAACTTTAACTTAGGTGAATTTATAACTTGCTTAACTACACCTTCTTTCATATCATCAGTCATACTTTTAAGAACCATAACATCATCAGGATCATGAAATGTCTTTTTTACAGCTTGAGTAAGATGACTAAAAAAAACTTCAACATCTTCTGGATCAGAGCCTTTTAAAGAAAACATAGCACTAAATTGCTTAACTAAGCATTCTTTAATATTACTAGTCATACTTTTAAAAACCGTATCCTCATCAAGATCATGAAATGTCTTTTTTACAGCTTGAGTAAGATTACCAACAATAACTTCAACATTTTTTGGATCAGAGTCTTTTAAAGAAGATAAAGCACTAAATTGTAGTTCAATCAATTTCATAGCGAAATACTCTATGACTTTTTGCTCTTCTTCAGTAACATCCTTTGGTGGTCGCATTGTTGCTTCCTTTAGCATGTCTAAGTCTCTTTTTTTTCTTTCTTGATCAACAGGTCCACAAAACTCCTTTGCTACTTTTTTCTTTAAAGGTTTACTTTTCTTATTTTTAAGTCTTTCTAAGCGATTTAAAAAAAAAGCATTTAAAGCAAGATCCATATCTTCTTTTTCATCAATAAGGAATGATGATAACTCACTTTTTTCTTTTCTCATTAATTTTTCATAAAGAGACATACTATCTAGTAAATATTTTCTACGCTTGATGATCTTCTTTTTTCTGCTGTTTTGTTCTTTATTTTTCTTTCCCTGCCTATTTAAGGCTTGTAGTTCTACACCTACTTTCGTGTCTTTATCAAAACACCTTTCAATATTTTCTTCAGAAAAATCTAACCTTAATTCGGGACAATGACGACCATAAAACTCTACAACTATCTTAACCTGTCTATCTTCCTCATCAAAAAGAAGATATGGAAGTCGTTCTTTTACCTTACTTTCAGATTCTTTTTGTGTTACTTCTCTGTCACCATATAGATTCCCTTTACCACCTTGGCCACGACTAATAGCACACTTTAATTTCTCTGCTTTCTCCATTTCACAACATTCTTATACTATAATTTATGTTATATATTATTCATGTAAAACACAAATAAAAATAACAATTTTTTAACTATAGAACCATAAACATCCATATTTACTATGAATATTTCTCTAGCATCAGACTTACCTGAACCACGCCAACAAGAAAATTCTGCATCCTCAGCAAAAAAACATAATGATTTTCTTGATTACTTAATAGAAAAAATCACAACAGAAGAAAAAGATGTCATAGATATAACAGCAAATATTTTGTCAACTCAAATTGAGAATTATACTAGCAATTATATAACAAAAGAACACGCAACAAAAACAAAAGAAAATAACTGTGCATCTTACTGTCTAGACAAAATCATAACTACAAAGCCTTATAAAGATTACAAATTAAATAATACAAAATTAGGACTAAATGAAGAAAAATATAATATATTAAATCTTCAGAAAACTATTACAAAGAAGGAAGAAAATAATAAAACAACAAATTTTCCTCTTTCATCATACAAGTCACCATTGCAACAAGAAACAAGAACAATTACATTTAAGCAGAAGTCTAACTCTAATATCACCCAGGCAAGAAACAACAATCAAGACCTATATTCCACACTCAATTGGACAGTAATGCACAAACCTAAAAAAAAAAGTTTAGCATTTTCTCAAGATAATTTTTATTCAAATAAAGTAACAGAGTTCTCATCACTCGTAGAAACAATAAACTTACAACAAAAAACTACAAAAAAAATAAGCTATTTCCCACATAAGATCCATACAAACAAGAAAATGGTAAATAAAAAAATCACAGATGGAAAATTACATACAAATTACAAAATGGATTTCTTTCAAAATAAAAGTGAAGAACAACTTCAAACACACAGCTCTGACATGCATAACAAGCCAAACTCACAAAACACTAAAACAGACACACATAGTAAGTCTGGAACTGAGGAGTTCATAAAATTTGACATGAACAACGATAACACTCAGTACGAATCATCAAAACTTAATAATTTAATTGATAAACAAGCAATTTGCACCCAAATAAATAATAATTTAATAAAAAATTTCAATAAAGTTGGTAAAACATTATCATTTAAATTAGATCCAGAAGAACTAGGTGAAATAAAGGTAAAAATTGACCTTGCAGGTAAGAATATTTTTATAGAAACAAGTTATGAACAAGTAAAAAATATACTACAGGATAATATTAGGATGTTAGAAAATAATTTAACCAAATCTGGATTTGAAAACATGAATTTTTGTTTTGAAAACAGCAACTATAATTCCAATAACAACAAAGCAAAGAAACAATTAAATAAAGAAGCTGTGGAAAAAGAATTAGAAATAAAGCAAAAAGGCCTGTTAAACCTTTTAGTGTAAATGGAGGAAGGATAATGTTAATAGACAACGTAAATAATAATATAGCAACAGAAAAACAAAAAATGATAAAGGATCAAAACTTAGGTCCAGAAGATTTTTTAAATATGTTAGTAATGCAGCTTCGCTATCAAGACCCTATGGCACCTGATGATACAGGCCAATTTGCTCAGCAGATAGCTACCTTTAACATAATGGAACAGAACGTTAAGATGAATGAAAGTCTTACAGAAATGTTAGAAATACAAAAAACCGCAAAAGAAAAACCAATCATGCAAGACATGGTTAGTTATATTAATCGCGTTGTTGAAGTTGATTCAAGCATAGTCACTTTAGTTGATAACGAGGCTGTATGCCTATTCAGCCTTTCAGAGGAAATAGACAAGGTCAAACTAACAATAGCAAATTCCTATAATGAAGATGTATTCTCAACCTATTTACAGGACAACTTACAGAAAACAAATGTCTTTGTGTGGGATGGACGCAATCAACAAGGAGATGATTTAGAAATGGGACAATATAAGATAAAACTCTCTTATCTTGATAAAGAAGGAAAAGAAATTAATCTTCCAGTACACTTTTCAGGAAAGGTTGATTCTATATCTAATTCCAATGGTGAAGTATATTTGGAGGTGGCAGGTATACTGATCGATCCTAAACAAGTGATATCTGTTAAAAAAGATGTAACGGAGACAATATAATTTTCTATTTATTTTATAGAGCCTTATTTTCTAGGCTCTTTACTGTTTTCTAATTTCTATATTGCTTCATTTGTACTTCAGTAAAGATTTCTTATAACGCTTTTTCTTATGTATCTTTTTGAAACATTTTTAGCTTTCATCAAAAGCAACACACAAACCAAGTTATATTTACCACACTTACACAATTAACAATAGCACCATATTCTTATCATACCTTTGGAATTTCTAAATCACAAAAACCATTTAAGTAGTCAACCATGAAATCCCAACTATTAGTGGCATAGGCTAAAGTTACTGCTTAGAATAAGCACCATCACGTAATTGCTTCACAGTCAAGTCTTCTAAGGAAGTGGCATTCATATTTTCCGGCAATAACTCTGCTTCTCTTTTCTTATATATAGATTTTATATAATCTAATTTTTTATTAGATCTACATCCACTCACCATGGCTATTTCATGAATGTCTTCAAAAGTTTGCTTGTGCTTCATAGTTATCGAAGGGAAAGCCTCGAAACACTTGTTGATCACAATAGCCATAGAATTTCCATACCCCTTTTTTTTACATATAGCTTTCATGACTCTTTGCGTGTATTCACACATATCTTCTTCTTCCTTTTTTCCATGAATCTCTATTTTCACATTTTCTTTCAAAAGCTGTAGAAAATCTTTTTCCTTACTAGAAGAAAGCATTGTTAAACAAAAACTTGATAAATGATGCTTAGTATAACCTTTATGATTTTCAAATGCACAAACATCACTATCACTAAAAACATCGACTTCAGACTCTTCTACTACCTTTTGTAACGCACAATAATTCTTCCCTGCAATAGAATAATCAACCTGATACTCAACTCTTTCAACTTCCTTACTTTGCTGAGACTCAACTATTTCTTTGTGTTGTTTTAAAATTGCAGTTCTTTTCTCTTTTTCTCGTTCTTCTCTACTTTCGGAAATCTTACAATGATGTGTGGTATATCTATCAACAGCATCAAGTATATGACCCTTCTCGAAGCAGTCTATACTAACAGCTTTCCCTTCTATTATACATCGAACAACTTTAAGAGCTTTCATAATACTAGATCGTAACTTATTAATATTCTTGAACTCATTATCTTCACTTTTACTACGCTTCTTACCTTTCTTATTTAAAGCTTGGAATTTTTTACCAAGTTTTGTTTCTATACTAAAAACCCTATCTACGTTTTTTTTATCTAATGGCAAAGAACTAAACTTCTCTACACACAGAAATTTGACTTTCATCCGAATTTTCCCGCTTCTTTCATCAAAAACTAATTCTATAATATCATTATACTGTGTTGTTGAATTTGCTGCACTACTTGAAGAAGACGAATTAGCACTTCCTTCTTGACTTTTCGTATTTCTACCCTCCATTCCTATTCCTTTATAAAATTAATACCTAGCAATACTTAATACTAATTGAGTATAAAATCAAACATTTTACTTTAATAAGCTCTAACAAAGAAATTTAATGAATCAAGCAAAATTGATAAGGTTAAAGTAATCTTCTTTTCATAATTTATCTGTAATTAGTTCACAAAGTTATGATTTTTTTGCTAATCAGAATTAATTGGAGTTCTCTATGTATAAAACTTTAAATGTTGCCATAAGCGGTCTTCGAGCACAAAACGATGCTTTTGATAATATTGCTGCAGATGTATCTAACATACATAGCGACGCTTACAAAAGAGTAGACTCTGCCTTTAAAACTATGATATCAGGCTTTTCCGAAATCAGCTATGGAGTTAACTCTTACAACATTAAAACAATAGACATACAAGGTCAATTATACAACACCGGAATTACAACCAACATAGCAATAGATGGTAATGGCATGTTTGCAATTGCAAAGGATGTTAATGATGATGACATACTTTTTACCAGATTAGGATCTTTCACTATTGATAAAGATGGTTACTTTGTCAACGGTGAAGGAGGCATACTAAAAGGCTGGAATTTGGATCAACACAACAGTAATGAAGATGATTTAGATCTTACTATTGACTCAATTGAAAATATCAACATTAGTTCCATGGCTATCTCAGCCAGAGCAACAGAAGAGATTACTGTAAGCGCAAATTTAGATGCGAAAGAAGATATACCTCTCGGCAGAGAATATGTGATAAAATCCGATTCACCAAATAATGTAGATAATTCTCTCACAGATATAATATATCCAGAGGGCATTCAAGAAGGTGACGGTTTCGTTGTTTCTTCAGATGAAGGTAACAACGCTACCTTTGTCTATGGTGGCTTTACAAGAAGTAACTCAGTATCACTAAACAGTCCAATACTAGGCGCAGCATCAATAAATGATGACTTCTCGGCTTTAATAGATGGAGATCAATTTATTATCAGAAATGACTTATATGGAGACACAGTTTTTGTTTATAATCAAAATTATGTTAATTCAACCTCCGGTTCTTTTAACAATATGCACAACTTATCTGAGGCTATCAATACTTCAGAGTATTATAATGCTCGCATAATAGACAACAAGATATATATATCACCAGAAAATTCTGCAACTCAAGTAAGTTTTAGCAATGTAGTAAGTAATGATCAAGCAGGAATCAGTAATGATATAACCTTTTTATACGGACAAGATTCACCAAGAGAATCTTTAAATAGTTTCATAGTAAGTTCAACAAATCCAATTTATGGTGCCACAGATACAGTCACAGTATTTAATGGAATAACAGATGGTAGCAAATTTAAAATAAATCTAACCAATGGTAATGCATATACTTTTACATTTGATTCAACTTCAGCAGTTCCAGCTAATAGCACATTTAACTCTTTTGATACATTAGTAGATGCAATAAATTATACAGGTATTACTGAACTAGAAGCATCCATTATTAATAACAATCAAATGAAAATTGACTTGCATAATTCTATTCCATCTTCATCAGATTTAAGAATAGTTTCATGTACAGGAAACACAGCTGAAGGTCTAGGCATAAATCTAGATTCACTATTTGTAAGTAACATTAAAGAAGATGATACTTTTAAAATATCTCTTGGTAGTCTGAATGACATCCCTTCCCGAAATTACTTCGAAGCAACTGACACTCTTAATGCATTAACAAAAGTTCAAAATTATGATCCAACAGATATAGGTGCACGAATAATAAGCGTAAACAATGCAAACACATTGTTTAATGCCGTAGATGGAGACAATTTCACTATAACAACCGATAGTGGTCCTTATACTTTCACATATCGTTCTACTGCGGCTGGCGTAGATGAATTCAGCAATATTAGTGAATTAGCAACTGCAATATCTAACCACATCAGCGGAAATTTAGAATCTTCTTTCGACATTTCTACCGGTATACTTAACATCAAACCAAGCGGTGCTTCAAGTTATATTACATCAATAGATGATGTTTCTGGAAGCATAGCTTCCCAATTAGGATTACTAAGAGTTACACCAACAGATAATGACATAATTAAAATCAATTTAAGCACAGGAGATGTGTACCAATTTTCTTACTTAAGAACAAGCCCAGATACAACAGCAGGTCAATTTAATAGCCTAACATCACTTGCACAAACCATAAGCGAAATAACAGGTGGTAAGGTTATTACCAAAATTGAAGATGGACGTATAATCATTAGTTGTAACAAAGCAGATGGTAAGTCAATTAATTCAATCAGCGGCAAAATGGCAGATTATCTAGGTCTATCAGTACAGAATAAAACAATAGAATTAAAATTCTCTGGGAAAAATGGAAGTGGTGCAAACGGATTGCCAGACCCAACAAAAGGAGAATATAATGATATCTTTACATTAAATAATGCAATTAATACTTTAGGTGGTCATCTTGCTTCCTCTAAAATTATAGATAAAGGAAAAAAAATACATGTAATCCCTGCTGAAAGTACAAAAATTTTATATATAGACGATACACAAGGCAACACAGCTCAAAAAATGGGACTTCATTATGCTGACATTGTCTCATCATTAGGTCTAAATACTTTGAATATAGAATCAAATCATTTCAGCACTTTAGCTGGATTAAGCAGGCTTATCGAAGAGAAACACTGGCTTGAATCAGAAAAAAATATTAATAACATAAGTCTATTTGCCAACAACATGCTCAGTGAGCTAAGCTTTCATAATCTCCCATCTAACTATGAGAACAGTGATATAGTCTCATTATTAGGCTTACCCACAAGAACTGAAGGGCCATACTACGATTCTAAGAGTGAAGATAATAATATGTCATCCGGTACGATAAAAGCATGTTTTAGCAATGTAGTAAAAATTTATGATTCTTTAGGAACAAGCCATAATATCCGTATGAATTTTATTAAATTTGATCAAAATAAATGGGGTTTAGAAATTGCAGCAAATCCAGATGAAATAATTAGCACCAGATCTGATGGACTTATAGCCTATGCCAGCTTAAATTTTAATGGAGATGGTTCAATAAATAACATAGATTTTACTCCTATCCAAAGTGGAAGCAGTGAAGAGTCAGTACAAGTAAGATGGAAGAATCAATCCAATCCATCAGATTTATCCTTCTATTTAGGAGCCGAAAATACAAAAACTTCTAATCTTAATGACAATAATGTAATACAAGCTAGTGGTATAAGACAACTTGACACCGATTACAGAATCGATGCAATAAAACAAGATGGATATGAAGTAGGACAGCTTAAGAGAATAAACATAGAAAATAATGGTATAATTTCAGGCATATTTAGCAATGGCTCAACTCGTGATATGTACAAAATTCCAGTAGTCACATTTCCAAATATAAATAATTTAGAAATAATAAGTGGTAGTATGTACTCTGTAAGCAGAGAATCAGGAAATTACATTTTATCAGAAGCTGGAAAAAATAGAGCTGGTAGCATAACATCAAGAATGTTAGAAGCATCCAATGTTTTACTTTCAGATCAAATAACAAGAATAATAAAAACAAAACATGCATCACAGATGAATTTGAAAGTATTACAAACTGCCGATAAATTATTAGAGGAGATAGGAAGGCTAAATGGTTAAAATTAAGAAGAAATAGAAGTCTTTAATGAAATTAATTTTTCGGCATAGCGCGCTAAAATATCAATTTCCATGTTAAGCTTATCACCTATTTTATTGTACTGGAAGGTAGTATTTTTGAAAGTATATGGAAGTAGATTCACTGAAAATGTACTTTCATGCACTTCATTTATCGTCAAAGAAACTCCATCTAAAGAAATTGAACCTTTACAAACAATATATTTCATAAAACTTTCAGGTGACTTGACAATAACTTTACAACATCCATCTTCTAAAAAGAGGATTTTCAAAATTTCAACAACACAATCAATATGTCCTGAAATAAAATGCCCATTCAAGCTTTGTCCTACTTTTAAAGCAGGCTCTAAATTGATAATAGAACCTAACCTCCACTTACCTAAGTTAGTACATAATAGTGTAACCTTTGAAACTTCTACAAAAAAATGTTTATCACTAAAATCTATAATTGTTAAACAAACACCAGAGCAAGCAATAGATGAACCAAGCGAAAAGTCTTCTAATGGAACATTAGAAGTAATAGAAAACAATGACTGATTTATAGAAGCTATCTTACCCAAAAAAGATATTATCCCATTAAACACAAAATAATGCTATAGCGAGTAATGCAATTGCAACAATACATATAAATCTTAAAAGGAATATTGTTAACTGTCTCAACTTTACACCACGAACATAATCAACACATACCTCTTCTAACCCTATTAAAGCATGAAATAACACAAAGAAAAATGCACAGAAAGAAATTACAGTGTGCTCTTTTAACAAAAACACAATATCTCTTTTATTTATATTCAATACAAACCATATAATCAGAGGCAAAATAAGAACTGCTGTAACACGCTGTATCAACCAATGTAAATTTACCATAACCAAATACAAAAAGTTAACATAGAAAAAACAACACTATTAATTAGTATAACCACATTACTAACTCTGATAACAGGCATAGAAAAACCTATACCCACATCCCAAAGCAAGTGCCTGAAACCATTTAAAAAATGGAAATATAAACACAAAAGTGATAAAAAGACTCCTAAATAAAATAAAATCTTAAATGAAGAAAAATTAAACAACATAGAGGCAATGTCAACAGGTGATAGAATGAAAAAAGACAAAAGGTAAACCGACACAATAAAGAAAACAGCAAGAATTATACCACTTATACGATGAGTAATAGACATCAAAGAAACAAGAGGTAATCTATAAATCTGAAAATGAGGAGACAAAACCTTTTTTTTTCGATCCATTAATATAAAATAAAAAAAGAAACAAAGACAGTGGCACAAAAAAATTAAAAGAGCAAATTTACTATAATAAATAAAATTCACTCAAAACAAGCCAAAAGGAGGTAATCTAGCCACAGGTTCCCCTACAGCTACCTTGTTACGACTTCATCCCAGTCACTAATCCTACCCTAAATGAACACCTCCAAAAAAAGGTTAGTTAGTCCATCTTCAAGCAGAACCAATTCCCATGACATGACGGGCAGTGTGTACAAGACCCGAGAACGTATTCACCGTAGCAGTGCTGATCTACGATTACTAGCGATTCCAACTTCATGCTTTCGAGTTGCAGAAAGCAATCTGTACTTAGGTAATCTTTTAGGATTCGCTCCACCTCGCAGTATTGCTTCCCTTTGTAATTACCATTGTATCACGTGTGTAGCCCACACCATAAGGGCCGTGATAACTTGACGTCATCCCCACCTTCCTCCAGCTTATCACTAGCAGTTTCCTTAAAGTCCTCAGCATAACCTGTTAGCAACTAAGGATGAGGGTTGCGCTCGTTGCGGGACTTAACCCAACATCTCACGACACGAGCTGACGACAGCCATGCAACACCTGTGTGAAGTCCAGCCAAACTGACTCTTCTTCTTCAAGAAGATACGACTTCCATGTCAAAGTGTGGTAAGGTTCTTCGCGTTACATCGAATTAAACCACATGATCCACCGCTTGTGCGGGTCCCCGTCAATTCCTTTGAGTTTTAATCTTGCGATCGTAATCCCCAGGCGGAACGCTTAACGCGTTAGCTTTAATACAGGAAAAAATCCTACACTTAGCGCTCATCATTTACAGCATAGACTAGCAGGGTATCTAATCCTGGTTGCTCCCTATGCTTTCGCACCTCAACGTCAGTAACGACCCAGGTAATCGCCTTCGCCTCTGGTGTTCCTCCTAATATCTACGAATTTCACCTCTACACTAGGAATTCCATTACCCTCTATCGCCCTCAAGCTCGACAGTATTAAATGCAGTTCCCAGGTTAAGCCCAGGGCTTTCACACTTAACTTATCGAGCAGCCTACGTGCCCTTTACGCCCAGTAATTCCGAACAACGTTAGCCCCCTCCGTATTACCGCGGCTGCTGGCACGGAGTTAGCCGGGACTTCTTCTGTGGATACCGTCATTTTCTTTTCCACTGAAAGAGCTTTACAACCCTAAAGCCTTCTTCACTCACGCGGCATAGCTGGATCAGGCTTGCGCCCATTGTCCAATATTCCCCACTGCTGCCCCCCGTAGGGGTCTGGGCCGTATCTCAGTCCCAGTGTGGCTGATCATCCTCTCAGACCAGCTATAGATCATCGCCTTGGTAGGCCATTACTCTACCAACTAGCTAATCTAACGCAGGCTCCCCTAATAGCGAAATTCTTTCCCCCTCAGGGCGTATACGGTATTACTCACAGTTTCCTATAACTATTCCGTACTATTAGATAGATTCCCACGCGTTACTCACCCGTCTGCCACTAATTTATTCTTAGTAAACTAAAAAAAATTCGTTCGACTTGCATGTGTTAAGCTTGCCGCTAACGTTCGTTCTGAGCCAGGATCAAACTCTCATATTGAGATATTATAATCTCTTCGAATTTGAATTGACTTACATTAATTTAGTAAGCACATAATACTTACGTGCCACTGCCTTAATTTTTCTTCTTATAAATATTTACAATGTCAAACAACAAATCAATCCTCAAATATTATATACAGTTAGAAAAGCTGTCAATATGCATTCAACCTTTTCTTCAGAAAATTTTAATTCTTTGAGAATAACTATTCTATAAATAACACACTCATCACTATCCCTAAAAAGACAAAATATCACACCAACACCCTGACTTTTTTCCCCCTAAACAAGCTATATATAATTTATTTTTTGTACGCGTAATAGCTACATATAACAACCTAACGTATTCATTATACATTTCTTTTTTCAACTTTTCCTTCAAAGAAAAAAATTCATTTCCTTGTAAATAAAGAGGAGTTTGATTTTCATAAAAAACAATATTGCTCTTAACAGCAGGAACTTCAGTAAAATCAATAAGAAAAACTATAGGAGCTTCTAAACCCTTAGAAGAATGAACCGTTCTTATATCCACACCTTCACTTAAATCATTCTTGACTTCAATTTTATTCGACTCCATAAATTCTATAAATTCAGATAGAATTGGATACAAAAAAGCTATGTCTAGAAATTTTTCAATTATACTATTTTCACTACCAATATACTTCTGTCCTTCTATAGCTTTACAATATATTTCAAATGTGGTCCATTGTTTATTACGCCAATCGTTTATTTTTTGATATAGTTCGAAATGATTATCTTGCAAATTTTGCCATACAGATTTCCCCCTTATATCATAACACAAAAGAAAAATATCATTTTCTGTCAAATTACAAATTGGAGATTTTAAAATTTTCACCAACTCAAAACTATTTTCAGGATCTAACAAAACTTTACCTAAAGACAAAAAATCTTTAATAATAATATGATTAGTTAAGATAAAACGATCATATCCATTCACTTCAATATTTTTTTGATGCAATTCAAAAATTAGATAATGAATGAACATATTTCTGTTAAGCACCAAAACCATTATATCACTTGGTAAAATTGATTTATCTTCACTTAAAATATCTGAAATTTTATTGCCCACATTCTTAGCTAGAATAATTTTATTATCTCCCTCAGAATCATCTTCTAATCCTGATAAGATCTCTATTGTTCCAACCCAATCCTTGTTGTAGCAAAAATGCTGTATTTCATCATCAGAAAAGGAAACAGCTTTACGTAAATCTTTTTTATTAAAAGTTTTATCTACTAATTGTAAAATTGGTGATGCAGATCTATATGATATTTCCAGCTTTTTTACAATTAGTTCCTGCCCAAATTTTCTAGCCTTAAAAGCAAAATATCTTTGCATAGAATAAAACAATTCTGGTTTTGCACCTTGAAAACTATAAATAGATTGCTTGACGTCACCAACGACAAATATAGAACGCTGTATATTATTAGAGCCGTAATCTGAAAAGAAATCCTCGGATAAAAGACGTATTATTTCCCATTGTTCAACACTATTATCCTGAGCTTCATCAACCAATATATGTTCTATTTTATTACTTAAAGCAAGCATAACTAATTCATTATTTTTAAGTACTCTTAAAGCTAATTTAATTATTTCGTCATAGCTAATATACTCTTTCTTTAACTTTTTATATTCTTCAAATATCTTATTAATGATTTTTAAAATTGATTCTGTTCTATTAATTGCTGCTAATTTGTTCTTATTAATATAGTGCAAATGAAAATTTTCCTGTGCTTTATAAATCACATTCTTTATTTCTAAAAATTCACTGAGTAAACCATTAGTTATTATTGAAGATATCTTCTTTTTACTACCGCCCTTATTAAGAAATACCTCTTCTGGATTTCTTTGTAATAACTCTCCATGTTTCTTATCCCTTTTACTTCCACTAGATAAAACTTTAATTATTTGTGAATAATCAACTAAATCTGGTACTAATACCTCTCTTTTTAACTTCTTCAAACTAAGCAAATATGATTCATAGTCACTTATTGTAGGCAGTAACTCTTCAAATATTTTACAAAGCTTTTCCACACTTAAATCAGCTGCTATTTCACCTAAATCTAACTTCTTACACAAAAAATTATGAACAGATTTTTTGTACAAAAACTCTTTATAATCCAATATTTTTGGATTATGTGCTATTCCAGCTTCATGTGAAAAATAATTAATAAGTTGATAACAAAATGAGTGTATTGTTTGGATCTGCAACAACTTCGGTAAATTACAAAATAAGTTACGCGCATAATTAACAGCAACTTTAGTATCTACGCATACAGAAATTTTATTCAATTCAGTTACCAACTCAATTTCAGATAACAAAACCCATTTTCTCAATTTAGCAGATACTCGCTCCAACATTTCATTTGCAGCTGCATTTGTAAAAGTAAGACACAATATACCCTTTCCACCAGCAAGTAAAAGCTGCAAAATGCGATCTATCAAAGCTTTTGTTTTACCACTTCCAGCTGATGCTGTTATCCAAACATTTACCATTTACCCACAATTACTTCCATCTAACACATAAATATTGTTAGTATAAAGATAAACAAAATCACTTTCAATGTAATTTTTTTTGTAATAATTATAGTTAAACATTACACTCTCGACACTTCTTTCTCTCTGAGCATATTTCATATCTTGATTAAAGGCTGAAAAAATAAAATGTAGATAGAATTAATATCAGGTAAAACGGATGAGCTTGTACAAATAAGCATTAAGCGGGCTAAATGATAAGCACAGCAAACGCCAAATGGAGCGGTTAAAGTTTACGTTAAGATAGCAGAAAGTACTAATGAACATCCAAAATACTTGGCTATTTACATCACAAAAACCCAAGATAAATTAAACAAAAATTTTTCCATAACCTTTCTGCTCTGAAATATCAACTTTACAGAGTAACGGCACTATTTGAAATGTTATATTCACGTACAGACCATCCAAAGTAAGAAAAAGTAAACTTGCAAAAGGCACTTTTGCTTACCATTTGGTAAGTCAACTTACTACAAGATAATGTTCTAAACGAAGAATATGTAAATGCATAAAAAACAGTTTTAAGAGGCCTACAAAATAGATCCCAAAAAGAAAATTTTCTATCACTCTTGAGATGAATTCTATGATATACACACAAGGCAAAAACTAACACAACACTTTATTGCGACGCGTTTAAATTCCCAATCACAAGAGGATAAAGTCAATCTTATGGAAGTATAAATTTAAGTACATTCAAAGCAATTATATTAATGATTCGTTAGCATATTTAATGCTAACGAGAAATTGTGGTTACAAATATGATAGAATTTCATACTGTTATAAAGCATCCTTAGCAAATTACTTTTGTATAACAACAATGAAAAAAGGACACGATACCTTGATTAACAGACTAGATTTGCAAAACATCTCACATCAAGCATTAGAAGGTTTTAACGATTAAAAAAATTCATTACTCTTGTTGATAAGATGAAACATTTAATTTTCAACATGCTAATATTAAAAAAATCAGGAAAATATGATAAAAAAAATGCTAAATTTTCCGAACTCACAGTGCAAAGTGAATCGGAAAAGCAATTAAAGATTGAATTTAACAATGATAGCTCTAGAAAGCTACAAAAATATTAGGATAGATTACTTAATGCATAAAACATATTTTAACCTTGTATTGAAAGCGATAATACAAGCAAGATTAGAAGAACTTGAAATCAAGTTTGGAAGAAGAAATAAAAGTTTTACTATATTAAATACATATTCTTTCGACCAATTTAGCTACAAAGGTATTTTCCGAATAATGAAAATATTTTTTTGATTGTGCTGATAAGCAACTTAAAAATTTAGATAAAGAGTTTATAGATTGGTATATGATAATAGTAACTTATTGGATAGTAAGAAAGTAGAAGTCAAAAACACAATGCTCAAATATTATTGAACAAGATAATTTTCTTAATGCTAGTAGACTTTCCACAGCGCTTAAATAAAAAGATAGCAAAACAGACTTAAAAACAATAAAGAAGCAACATAGGTGTACTTATTCATGTAAGCTTTATTTAACTTATCCGTAACCTCGAACTTCTTTTATCATTATCTTCCCCCTAATAAGGAATAATGCAAATAGGAAAAACAAATGCTTGCTTTTTTTCTCGCACCATATTATTAATCAGTAATATTTAGACATGCTTTGTGACTTTTGCTATACTACCATTTTTGATTAGTTTTATAATCAGCATAACGTCACTGCCACACTTAATTACATATTTAAAAAAGATCAGCAGTAAAGGTCAACCTATAAGAAAAGACGGACCAAAAAGTCACTTAACTACAAAAAGAAACATACCAACAATGGGTGGCTTAGTAATTTTGTTTTCTTCAATTGCTACCACGTTAATTTTTGCAGAAATAAACTATAATTTACTAGTAATGCTTTTTGTTACAGTCAGTTATGCCTTATTAGGAGGACTTGATGACTATAAAAAACTTTCCAAAGGAAATAGTAAAGGAATAAGGCCGAAAGCAAAACTAGTCACACAGCTCATCATAGCTATAATCACAATAACTTTACTCCACAACAATGGTATATCCACAGAAATATCATTGCCTTTTTGCTATAAATTTGATTTGAAACTATTCTATTATCCTCTAGCTGTACTGTTAATTACCAGTTATTCTAATGCAGTTAATATTACAGATGGCTTAGATGGCTTGGTAACTTTCCCAATTATATTAGCAGCTGGTTGTTTATGCCTTATATCTTTTATCACCATATATAATTATGAAGTTATCCTACTTGGTTTAACATTAATGGGATCGTGCCTGGGTTTTCTATTTTTCAACGCAAACCCAGCAAAAATATTTATGGGTGATGCAGGAAGCTTATCTATAGGTGCATTACTTGGCACTATGAGTATTATAATAAAACAAGAAGTAATATTTATTATTATTACTACCTTATTTGTTATTGAAGCCTTTTCAGTCTTAATACAAGTTTATTATTTCAAATTTACAGGCGGAAAAAGAATATTTCGCATGGCACCAATACATCATCATTTCGAGTTACTAGGTTGGCAAGAAAATACAATTGTCATACGATTCTGGATATTTGCCACATTATGTGCAGCAGTAGGAATCTCTTTAGCATGATCGAATTAAAAAATTACTCAGGGAAGAATGTCGCTGTCTTCGGTCTTGGCATAACAGGACTTGCAACAATAAAAGCATTACTTGCTGGCAATGCAAATGTATATGCATGGGATGACATAAATAATCCAGATATACCAAAAGTTAATTTTATTCACCCTTCTAAATATAACTGGAACATCATTGATTTACTAATTCTAAGCCCTGGTATCCCACTGAAATATCCACAAGCACATGAAGTTGTTACCATGACAAAAAAAGTAGGATGTAGAATATCAAGTGATATAGATTTGCTTTACGAATCGCAACCACAAGCAAAATTTATTGGTGTAACTGGAACAAATGGAAAATCAAGCACCGCAAGTTTGATACAACATATACTCACAAGTAATGGAGTCAATTCTTGCTTGGGAGGAAATATAGGAATTGCAGCACTAGATCTTGAAAATGGAGCCGATGTTTATGTTTTAGAAATGTCCTCTTACCAATTAGATCTCTGCAGCAAAATAAATTTCGACATAAGCATAATACTAAACATTACTCCAGACCACCTAGATCGTCATAAGAACATACGAAATTATATTGCTGCTAAGAAAAAGATTTGTGGTAAAATATCGATAATTGGTCTAGACAACAACAATAGCGCTGATATATATAAGAACTTAAATAGTAAAAAGATTGGTTTTTCTGTTGATAAGATCTTAAAGAACGGAATATCTCTTGTTAATAAAAAAGTATACAAGGATTCAGTCTATAAAATCACATTAACTGACACTAATATAATAAATGAAAACATTGCTGCTGCCTACGTAGCATGTTCTCTGTTAAAAATGGAAGATAAACAAATCTGCAACTCCATAAAAGCATTTATAAATCTTGCACACAGAATCGAGTTCGTGCGTAAGATTGGAAATACAACTTTCATAAACGATAGCAAAGCAACTAATGCAGTAGCAGCACAGAAAGCTTTATCAAAATACGAAAATATATACTGGATAGCAGGTGGTATTGCTAAGGATAATGAAGGTATTAGTAATATAGACCTTACAAACGTCAAAAAAATCTTTCTTATCGGAAAAGCTACTGAAGAATTTTCTAAGCAACTAAATAATCGAGATAGAGCATATACAAAATGCAACACTTTAGAAAAAGCAGTAAAAATTGCTTACAGTGAAGCATCCCAAGAGAAAAATAACTCTGTAATCCTCCTTTCTCCTGCTTGCAGCTCTTTTGATCAATGGAAAAACTTTGAAGAAAGAGGAGATTCTTTTAAAGAATTTGTCCAAAATATAGATGCATAAGCCTTATTTTGCCTATAACCTAACTTTTAGTATTAAGTGTTTACAGTTATCCAATAAATCTGCTAACCTAAATATTGAAATACAAAAGATCATGTTTACATCTACTTTTATAGTTTCGGGCTAATTGTTATGGTTGAAGAAAAAGTTCTTGATAAAAAAGTAGAGAGTTATGATTTTGACGCAGAATCTGGAAAGGTTCTTAAGTTGGTTATTAATTCTTTGTACACAAACAGAGAAGTCTTTTTAAGAGAGTTAATCTCTAATGCTTCTGATGCTTGTGAGAAGTTACAATATGAAGGAATACTAAAACCAGAATTATTAGAAAATGATTCTGATTTCAAAATAAATATTTCTGTCGATAATAATAAGAAAGCACTTATAATTAGCGACAATGGTATTGGAATGAGTCGAGAAGAATTAAGAGATAATTTAGGCACTATAGCACGTTCTGGTACACAAAATTTCATAAAGACCCTGCAAGACAATAAAAATAGTAATCTAGAACTCATAGGTCAATTTGGTGTTGGCTTTTATTCTATATTCATGGTTGCTAAAGAGGTTGAAGTAAAATCACGCAAAGCTGGAGAGAAACAAGGTCATCTCTGGAAATCAAGTGGAGATGGCAAGTTCACTATTGAAGAAGCTGATGGAGAGATTGCTCATGGAACCACTATAATTTTGTTTTTGAAAGGCGATGAAGATCAGTATTTAGATAAGTTTCGTATAGAGCACATAGTAACAACTTACACTGATCATATTTCGTATCCGATTATATACACAAATGATAAGAAAGAGACTGAACAATTAAATAGCGCACGCGCTATATGGACACGCAATAAAAATGACATTACTACTGAACAGCATCAAGAATTTTTCCGCTCAGTTGCTCATGTTGGTGGTTCACCTTGGATGATATTGCACAATAAAAATGAAGGAACACTTGAATTCACAAATCTTCTTTACATCCCTACAATAAAACCATTTGATCTCTTCCATCCAGAAAGAAAATGTGCTGTCAAACTATATATAAAAAGAGTTTTTATTACTGAGAACAATGTAAATATAATACCTCAGTATCTAAGATTTTTAAGAGGAATTGTTGACTGTAGTGACCTGCCGCTTAATATCAGTCGTGAAAACCTGCAAAACAATTCTGTAATAAATAAAATAAAAAGCACTCTAACCAAGAAGGTTATTAGTAAGCTAAATGAGAAAGCTGATGAAGACTCAGAAGACTATAATAATAATTTTTGGAAAAATTTCGGTGCAGTTCTAAAAGAGGGATTGTGTGAGGCTATGGTGACAGATGAGCGTGAAAGATTACTCTCTGTTTGCAGATTCTATAACTCAGCTTCCTCTGAGTTTATAAGCTTAGACTACTATATAAACAATATGAAAGAAGAGCAGGAATTCATATACTACCTCACTGCAAACAGTGTGGATTCTGCAAAAAAAAGCCCTCAATTGGAAGGTTTCATTAGTAAAGGTTTGAATGTGCTACTTCTAACAGACTCAGTTGATGATTTTTGGACAAATGTTACAACTGAATACAAAAATATAAAATTCAAGTCAATTACTCGAACCGATATAGATTTAGAAAAATTTAAAGCAGAAGGTGGCTCAGATGAACCGGATGTGCTCTACGAAGATGATGAGAAAAAAGTAAATGAGTTAATTGATTACATGAAAAAAATTCTAGATAAAAAAGTAAGTGGTGTCCGTATCTCAAAAAAATTAACTGATAGTCCTGTATGTTTAGCAGTTCAAGAAGGTGCAATGGACATAAGAATGGAGCGCTTTATGATAGAACAAAAACAACTAAAAAATAAGTCAGCCAAGATTCTTGAAATAAATACAAAACACCCTTTAGTGCGTAAACTTATTGATGACGGAAAAAGTGAAGAATCAATGGATATTATAAATGTACTATTCGATCAGGCATGTATTATTGAAGGTGAAGAAATAAGCAATCCTGCTGATTTTGCTAAAAAGTTAAATAAATTGATCTGTAAATAATAACAGGAATACAAAGGTGTAATTGAATCTGCTTTTTCCTCTCCCACACCTGATAGCTGATTTTTTCCCGTTGTATTTTTTTACTAAGCCTAAGTATAACTACTAGGGAACGCATTACTTGCTTGATCTGTTATTGTATTGCATCTTTACCAGCCCAAAGTGGGCAATCTTCATCAATGAATACACTTTTCTTTTTCTGTTGCATTCTCTAATTTTCATAAGATCATACAATGGATAAGGCAACACCAAGATAATTTGCAGTGGGAAACTCACATCA
Source organism: Anaplasmataceae bacterium (assembly GCA_965207045.1). Classification (GTDB taxonomy): domain Bacteria; phylum Pseudomonadota; class Alphaproteobacteria; order Rickettsiales; family Anaplasmataceae. The sequence goes on from OZ242261.1 coordinate 784,306, forward strand.
TAGCCCTACACCACCCACTTCCACAAGATTTCCTCCTTTCCATAACCTAACTTATTATTCTTCATTTCTTGAACACCTCTTTGCAAATTATAAAAACCATGCCTATAGACAACTCTAAATTATATAATATTTACATCGCGCTTCTAATTGTTCTTTTCATCCCTTTCTTTTTCCTGAGCATCCTTAAGAGAATATTCTTTTTAGCTTCCTTCTGGACTCATTTTTTTGCCTTCTTTTACCTACCTACCCACTTCTTTCTTCTTGCAGTCTTTCACCTCTCTTCTTTAAACTACACTACTTTTTTAACATTCTGTTTCCACTCCTAATCTTGAAAACTACCTTTTCCCTCTCCCGTAATTACATTCCTTAGCAAAAGCCAGAGATTGAATGTTCTCACCACAACATCTTTTAACATCACTATTACCATATGGATTAACAGAAAAGTTAGTATTCGCAGTAATGGCTCTAACCACCCAAAAGATGCAACATAAAAAATCCTAAGGAAAAACTTTTCTTCACTTTCATACTCTTCTCCTAATTTTAGATAGTACATAAAACACAGCCAAACCTATTAAATAAGTTAATTAAGATGAAATATAATATAGCAATGCAAAGCTAATTTGTAAAATATAAGATTTTTTAAAATTAATCGATCACATACATTTAGTGCAATGTTTTACCAGATAGCACATTTCTTGCACAGATTCAATCCTTTTCTCCATTTGATATACCTATTCATCTCTATCTTCTTTTTCTCCAACATCATCGCTTTTTTCTTCAATTACATCACCATCTTCAATCTCCTCATTCAAACCATCAACATGTTCGTCAATATGGTTTTCATCTTTACCTTCTCCCTCAACACAATCCTCATCACTGTCTTCAATAAGCTCATCGCCCTCTATTTCATCTTCATCCACCTCTTCAACCATATCATCTTCATCGAAATAATATTCATCAATATCTTCATCCTCAAGTTCATCTTCTAAATCATCACCCTCTTCTTTTTCAATTTCACTATCACTGCTATCTTCTCCTCCTGTTTTATTAATATCATTATCGCTATTAATATCATCAACATCTTCTGCTTCACTATCATCATCCTCATAATAATTTTCACCACCTTGCGGCGCAGTATCTCCATTAGCATCATGACCCTCTTCTTCATTATTTATCTCTTCCGAATCAGCAGATGGCAGCAAAGTTTTCAAACTTTCATTTTCAATAGGAGCATTATCCAGATTCTGTTTCCGTGCCTTTTTTTCTTCTTTGATTTTCTCTTCATACTTTTTAGGATCAAAAGGTTCTTGAACAGGAACAAAGGTAGCACTTAGTAACCTCTTAATAAAAAAGCTTTCTTTGTAATAGCATATTTTCCGACATTTTATAGGAGAAGTTGATTCAATAAGTAATATTTGTTCATCACGAGGTAACATTATAACTTCCTGTGGTAATAATAATGCTCTCTGAGTATCCGAAACATGCAAAGAACGAGAAGCAGGATTAAGATCAAGGAACTTTGGCTTGTTTAAAGATTCTTGTGCTACCGTTTTATTTCCTATCAATTGAGATATAAGATTAGCCGTCTCAACATTATTTGCAGCAAAAGTTATCCTATAAGTAGAGTTCGATAAAAATGAATTCATTCCTGCTTCCTCATATATACCTTTAAGTTGTTCTGTATCTTGAATAATCAAAAATAGTCGAACATTATAACCACGGAAATAAGCAATACCAGTTTTGAATTGCTCCATTTCTCCCAAAGTTGGAAACTCATCCATCATAAACAGTACGCCATAAGGATCATTCTTCTTATCTGGTAGCTTACGACATAAAAATTCAGTAGCTTGTTGATAAAAAACCTGCATCAAAGGCTGCAATCTAGTTAAGTTATCAGGTGTTAAACCTACATAAACAGTAACTTTTCTTCTTTTAAACTCCATGAAATTAAAATCACTAGTAGCCGTAGTAGTATCAATCAGAGGGTTCGCCCACAATTCCAGAGATGAATTCATAGTTGATATTACACCTGAACGTTCTTTTTCTGCCTTCTGTAAAAAAGCAGCTATGTTCATGTAAGCAACTGGGTGTATATCACTACCTATAGTATCTAGAACCACAGCTAGATTATAAACAACGTCATCACTACGCATTGTTCTGACGACCTCACCAAATGATTTAATTTTTTCTGGAACAGCAAGTATATACAAAACTATACCCAAAAATAAGCTCCTTGCCTCATTTACCCAGAAATCCTGTTCAGGCATCAACAAGTTAGCAATCTTTTGTACGTCATCAACCATTTGGCCTTTTTTAGCACTAACCCAATCAAGAGGGTTATAGCAATGGCTAATACCATCAGCATCAGCTGGACTCCAACAATAAACTTCCTGTCCAAGTTTTTCTCTCCAACCACTCGTTAACTCAAAATTCTCCAGTTTAATATCATGCACTATAACAGAATCCTTCCAGAACAATAAATTAGGTATAACAAAACCCACACCCTTACCAGAACCTGTCGGTGCAAATAGCAAAGCATGCTGAAAACCACCCGCTACCAAGAATCCTTTTCTATCCTGACCAAGAATAAGACCATGTTTACTCCTCAACCCTACTTTTTTTATCTCTCTTTCAGTTGCCCATTTTGCATCACCATGCAAAGACTCTTTCTTTTTATATGGCCTCCAATTTACAATTGTACGTCGAGTTGTCCAAAAAACTACAAATAATATTGATAATGGACCAAAGACAGAAATCAATAATTTAATATGTATTTCTACAGGATATTCATACTTATGAAGCCACCATTCATATATGTAATCAAATATAGTTGGCCACAAACGATTTGGAAAATCATCTAAACTAGGATTAATAGCTTGAAAATCAACTGCATGACTTCCCCAAATAAGTAAAACAAATAGAGCTGTAGAAAGGTACAAGCATAATCCAAAAATAAAGCTTAACAGAAAAGTACCTATTATAATGTTACGTACGTGTCTCATATTCTAATTATAATTAACTTTTTCGCGTAAATCTTTAGTAAACAATATTTCAGAAACATATCTTTTTCCCCTATCTGCCCTTTTCAACTGCACAACAGAACCCACAACATTAATTATATAACTCATTATTTGTTTTGGAGGCATACCTAGCCCCGCTTGCATAACCATTAACTTTAATTGCTCAAGTGCCATCATGGGAGTATCAGCATGTAAAGTTGATATAGAACCTGGGTGGCCTGTATTTATAGCTCTTAAAAAACTAAATGCCTCTGCACCACGTAATTCCCCAACTATTATTCTATCAGGCCTCAAACGCAAACAAGCTTCTATCAAAGCCTGAGTATCCACCTTTGCCCTACCTTGGCCACCTTTTGAAGCCAATAAGTGTACTTTATTAGGATGGTCATTCAAAACAATTTCACGTGCATCCTCAACAGTAATTAAACGTTCCTCATTAGGTATTGTACGCAGAGCTGCATTAGTAAAAGTAGTCTTTCCAGTTGATGTACCACCACTAATAATAATATTTTTTTTACCAATAATAGCTCTTTGTAAAAATTCTTTTATTGCATTTTTATTAACCAAATCTTGTAATTCATCATCTAGTAAATTCTTTTCTTTCTTTGTAATTGTTTGCTCAAAAGCACCCATTTTTTCATAATCTTCAAGTGATAAATTCATAGTTGAAGGCTTACGAATTGACATAACAACATTTCCTGCTTCACATGCAGGAGGAAAAACAATTTGTATCCTATAACCATTAGGTAAAGTTGCTGAAAGTAGTGGGTTTTCCTCACTAATTACCTGCTCAGTTGCTTGTGCCACCAACCTACTTAAAGCTTTCAAATGATCATACGTCATCTCTTCCGCATCATGTTTAATGACACTACCTTCCTTTTCCACCCACATTACCTTTGGGTTATTGATAGATATTTCATTAACCCCATCCTCATTAAACACTTCTTGAAGGGGGGATAGAAACTTATCTAGCGCAGCATAGTTCATAAATTAACCCACCACACTCGTTTTGTTACCCATGTTACTAGGAAAAACCAAATCTTTATTAACAAAAACCTTTATTCTTGTTCCCTGATTTACTCTTATTGTAGGCTGAGCGCTTTCGTACTGCTTAACTATAGTCTCAAATACTTTACTTACCTTTTCTACTGCCTCTACAGCAGCTTCAGAAGCAATAGAAGTTGTTGAAGTAATACTACCATTAGGATTCACAGTTTCAATAGATGTACTGTTCGGAAAAATTTTATTAATTGTAGCAGCTCCAACAAGATTTACACTACTAATCAAAAGGGAGTTCATAAATAAATGACCGAATTTAGTATCAACATCACCACTGATACCAGCCCTGCCAAGTTGATCAGTACCTGGAGAACCAAGCTGAACATCAAGACCATTTGGGCATATTACTCTATTCCACACTATATCAACTCTACTCTGAGCAGGAGATATAGAAGTATCATATTTTCCAATTAACTTACAACCCTTCTGCAACAAAATATTTCTCCCAGATTCTGAATACACATCCCTACTAATTATTGCACGCAATATACCATTCAAATCAGTATTAATAGCAGTCTCTAAAACAGCATCTATTACTTTTCCTTGAAGGATCAGAGAGCTTAAGTCACCTACATAAGTCGCCCTTACCCGTGCACTAGAAGTTCTTTCTAAAGGAGTGCTTTCATTAATTTCATTAATAGGTTTAAAATCACCTTCTACATTATCGCTACCGCTACTAGAAGAGGTATTACCTTTACCAGATATTACTAGCATAGGAGTATCCTTATTTTTTGACAATTTTACCTTACCCTTTTTGGCATCACTTTGCCTAGGTGGATATTTAAAATTACCTTGAGGAGCAACTTCAATTTCACTTTGACCAGACAACACTGGCAATTGTGGCAAAGTTTGTGCCAATTCTTCTTTAACTTTACTTACTGGCGGTGGCGTTGGAGGTACTTCAAGTGGCTCAATTAACGAAGGCAATTCAGGAATTTTTGTAGGCAAAGAAATTACTTCTTTATCCTCTTGTGATACAGGAGTAGCTTTTTCTTGTGTCTTTTGTATATTTTCTTGTATATTGTTCTCACCTTTTTCACTATCTGACCGACCTGTATTATATATATATATCAAAGCAACAATTGTTAATATAATGATCCCAATTATTACAATCCTTTGAGATGTTTTTGTCATACCAACAACAGAGCTCCTGCCTCTCACTTCTGGAGCACCATTCTCAATTTGATTATTGCTACTAGACATTTTAATGCCTTCCCTTAGTTATTGTTAACTTTTTGTCTTGATATCGCAAGGTTAGTTTATCATAAACACCATTTATAATGGTCATACCTTCAAACGATATCATCTCTGTTGCATATTCTGCTTCATCTTCCTTAACTATAAACACTTTAGGTGTTAATTCTTCCTTAAATTTAAAAAAGCTCAATTTACCGTTATCAAACATCTCTAAAGGGAGTAAATCATTATCACCAGTAAAAGAATAATCATGATTAATTATTTGTTGACTATTAAATAGTTCAGAAGCATTATTAATTACCTTTTCTTCCAACAATTCCACAGACTTATCTTTCTCGAACTCATCACCTAACTCCGGATAATAAAAACGCATAATATATGTCACATCTGCCTTCTTTATTGATTCCACAGCTATTAAATCAAAAGTATAGGTAGACCTATTAGTTACTATTATCATATTTGTTTCAGCATTTTTTTCTAAAGGACGTATATAAACTTTATTCCCATCCGGAACTATACGCCAACTAGAACTATCGCCCACTGCAATGCTTCTTATAACTTCATTTTTCGCCATCTCCACATAAGACTGATACTTATAATGCAATTGCAAATCAATTACTTCATCTTCACTATGCACCCATCTTTTTACACGGCTATCAGTCACCACAGGCTTCCCACTACCAAAACAAGGAAATGCAAACCCGTTTAATAACATAAAATAAATAAAAAATGCTACTCTATATAAATTCATCATCAATCCTATATGACATTATTTGAAAACCCAGTGGATTAACATACCTCTCATCCTGATTCATTTCCAGAACATTATAAGAATAAGATATCACAGCTATCTTATCATGAGTAATAACCTTATTCTTCTCTTTAAATTCAAGCCTAAATCTAATTTGTACTGAATCAGAAGCAATATGTTGTATTGACTTTATTTTAATGCTAGAATTAATCACATTTGCATACAAATTAACAGGACTTCCCTGGTTGCTAAGGCGTATCCAATACCTAAATTGATTATAAATACTAGATGAAGATAACAGCCTTACTTCAGTATAATAATCATACTGGAAAGTACCAGGATTAAACAATTCCCTTGCCTTTATATAACGCACCAAAAATGACTCAGCTAAAGCTTTATCAGCAGAATATTGCTTTACAGAAGCAGGATCAACCAAAACGGCCATACCACTTTTCTTTTCGATCTCAACAACAAATGGCACTATATCCTTAAACTCATTTGCTCCAAGCATCATAAAACCACTAACTAATACTCCAGATAAAGTAATAATACATAATAAGATCAAGATATTTCTCTGAACCCTTACTAATTGTATTCTGTCCTTATACCAACCCTGAATATCGCTTTTCTTTTTAGACAAAAAAAACCTCTAAAACTACAATTACCTTTTTTAACATAAAACTTAAATAGTACAACTTTGTTAAAAAGAAATTATGACGAATCAACAACGTAATTAAAAATTAATAATTCAGCATATGACCGAGTTTACTAAACTTAGTGTGTAGATAATGCATGTTATACCTATTATACTTCACTCTAGAAACAATATACGATTCAACTTGGACACCATTTTTCTGCAACTGCGCTATTTTCTTTTTATTATTAGTAATGATTTTTATTTTTCTTAAATCTAACTTTTTTAATATTAATGCAGCAACTTTAAAGTCTCTTTCATCAGCATTAAAACCTAAGCTATTATTTGCAGCAACAGTATCACTACAATTAAAAAATTGCTCTGAGTAAGCTCTTATCTTATTAGCTAAGCCAATACCCCTACCCTCTTGTGATAAATATAAAATCACTCCACCTTCATTTTCAGACATAAAATTTATTGCAGATTCTAACTGTTTCCCACAATCACAAGTTAAACTCCCTAAAACATCTCCAGTATAGCATGAAGAATGTATTCTCACCAAAGGAGTTTTAACATGAGAAAATGGATTACCTATAATTATTGCACAATGAATCTTAGAAAAGTAACGATAAACAATTATCTCAACATCTACATTCTCATGTAAAACCAGTGGAGATCTGCATACTTCATCTACATCTCCAGAAATACTTTGTATATCAGAAATAGAAAAAAACATAATATTATTATGTTTACACCAATCCATAACCTTAACATTGTCATCAACTCGAGCAACAATAACACAAGGAAACATCTCAGCTGATTTAGCAAAATCAATCAATTCTTGATCATTTTCTTCACCTTTTTCAGCTTCATAATATAGCGGCAATTCAATATTATTAATTAGTACATCAATAGTTTTACCAAAATCACAAAAAAATCCTTTAGGGTTTAACCAAACTGGATAATTATTCCCTATACCATAGAACAGCTCTGCCCTTATCGATGGAATGAGAACCTTATATCCAATCTCTTTATAAATCTCAAATGTCTCCTTATTAAGCACTTCTACAGAAGCAATAAGCATTTTGCACTTTTTTTTGCACTCTACCAAAACTGGCAAACCTAAACTAAAATCTTTTTTAGCTCTCTCAACAGTACTAGCAGTACAAATATTTTTCATATTACTTAAATAAACTGGTGCGGCTGAGAAGACTTGAACTTCCAAGACCTTACGGGCCACAGCGCCCTCAACGCTGCGTGTTTACCAATTTCACCACAACCGCATCTGCAATGCAAAATTATAATTATATAAATTGTTTATAAAAAAAGAAACAAAAAGTAGAAGTCACCACACCTAAAAAATTATTTTTAAAGTAAAACATAAGTTACCTATATCGTGGACTACAGGTCCCACCACACATCTATCGAAAAGTACAATAAAAGAAAGGAGATATACTGCACACTATCTCAACCTAGAAATTTTGCAAAATACAAAAAGTATCTTCTTATATACATACTGCACTCCTTAACAATAAGGATAGCAGAAAACATTATCTTCTTCAATGTGCCACCTATTCTAAGGAAAAGATAAACTATACAACAGAATTGGACTGCATTAACATTCTTAAATGCCAATGGAAGAACAAGCAGCTATTGTTCTGTCGCTGGCTACTATGAATGTACAAAATGCTTGAACATGCATATTTGATTTAAGATTACAATTATACAAATAAAATGATTTAGGTTGACAAGCAATACTCATACAGTAAGTTTTATCATACCATGAAATTAGCAACACTTTTATAAGAATCCCTTATAAACGTAACAGCAACTGAACACAAATAATATCCCCCCAACGACCATTCAACAACAAATCATTAACTTCTTTTCTAGTCGTCACAATGTTATTTAATTCTTGATCAAACTTTAGAATCAACCTAAGCTTCAGGCCTCCCTAAAGCTTGAAGAGCATCAGCAAATTCTTCCATAGTAACAAATGTGTTACTTCTATACTGTGTGTTCACCTTACATAGACCCAACTCCTACTAGCAGCAGAAGAAAGATATTGACTTTCTCCTTCATCTTTAAAGTAACTCAACAGCAGTAAGGAAATTAGGAAGACAGCAACTAGTAATGATGGCACCAGCACCATTTTGTAACATTCTCAAAATATTAAAAGCAGCATTAAGGTTTTGAAACAAAGCTGATGAATAAGAAGCACATGTTACCATCCTTTGATAACTCTAGGCAACCCGTTTTGCATAAGCATATTACGGATCAAAAAAAGATTTTGCCCTCCTTCCAAAATTCCCACTACAATAAGTACACATTCTAATTGAATTACTTACCCCTGCGAAAAACAATTATATTGTTCAGCATTACTCTGAACATTCCCACAGTTTGCACTTAATGATCCTTCATAATTCTTAAAGGTCTCACCTTTTTTTCCACACACTCTACTACTTGAACTAAATCTTAATTCATTTTCAGTAACATTACGTTTTTTTACGTTGTGAACCTAAATCTGAGTCAATTTTTATTTTGGACGTATCCACATCCATTAATCTCAAAAGCAGCAATTTATTAGATGCTAACTAAAAACAATCAACAATCTCATAATAAGAAAGATCGAATCTCTCAGACAAAAAATCTAATGATTTCACCATTTTAAGTGCCTTTTTCTCCCTGCCTTGCAATAAATTCTATGACATCACAGCAATTATCTCTCTTTAGTTCTTTTTGATATCCACGCTCTATTACTTTGCTTTCAGGCTTTTCCAGACCTTTCTTCATAATTAATATCCCTTTTTCTTTGCTTATCACTTCTTTCACTCTTAACTTTTTTTAAGTAGCAATCATTAATAGCACTTCCTTAACCAACATTTCCTTGTTGCATTTCTGTCTGCTCAGTCTACCTTGAATTTTCTTCAATTGACCTTGCAGTCCTCACCAGCTTGAAATTACTTCAATCAACAGATTACGAATTACCAAACAACAACTTACGTAAAAAATTTAAATTCACACCAAACCTCTTTAAAGACAAGTCTGATATTTCGTACAACCGAAAATAAAAAAATCAATACAATAGTCTTTCTTTATCTGTTTTTAATATACTTTATTTCGCAACCAAAACAGTGTATAATGTTAAAATTTGTTTGTAGAATATTCAAAATTAAATACTTTGTCAGAAAACACATTTTTCCGTATGTGATGACACGCCGCTGCAACCTCAGCAAAGCCAGTAACAATTAACTTTAATTTTCCTGGATAATCTGCTATATCACCAACAGCATAAATTCCTTCTTGATTACTGCAAAAATTCTCATTATTCACAATTATTTTCTTATTTTCAATCACGAAACCCCAATCTAATATTGGTCCTAAACTTGATTTTAGTCCAAAAAAAATAAGTAAATCATCTATTTGTAACTCTTTCAACTGATCACCAGATAATGTTTTTAGTATCACCTTTTGTAAAATTTCACCTTCACCAGACAAAGAGAATAATTGGTAAGGTATCAACATTTCAATCAAACCTTTACGTGCCAAATCGTACAAAATTTTTTCGCTTCTAGGATGACAACGAAACTTATTCCTTCTATGAACAACATAAACCTTTTTTGCAATATCAGCTAAAACAATAGCCCAATCAACAGCTGAATCACCACCACCAGCTATTAGTATATTTTTCCCAGAAAAAATATCTTTATTGTCAATGATATAATGGACATGTTTTTTTTCAAACTGCTCTATATTTTCTACCATAGGTTTATTATGCTCAAATACACCACACCCACCAGCAATAATAACGGCATAACACTCAATTTCTTCACCATTATCAAGTGCTACAATAAACTTCTTATTCTTCAACTTTTTTATACAACTAGCTAATCGCCCACAATGATACCGAGGTTTAAAAGGAGCAGCTTGCATCTTCAGTTTATTAACCAATTCTTCCCCACTAATCACTGGATAACCTGGTATATCATATATGGGCTTTTCTGGATAAAGATATCTACACTGACCACCAACTAAACTTTGCATCTCAATAATGTGGCAGGACATATCAAGCATACCAGTTTCAAATGCAGCAAAAATACCAATCGGTCCACCACCAATTATTACAGTATCAGTATTATGCTTCATCAACTAAAACATGTTACTAAAGGAAAAGAAATTATAACATCTTTATAGAGAAGAATCAAAAAACCTCCATTACTAAAATTAGACCCTCTGCAATCACATCCAAAGAAATAGAATTATAAAAATCCAGAACTATTAAAGATAGATTACTGTACCATCATCCATTATTTCAGCTACAGCATCTTTGAGAACAGTAGGTGGCATAACAATATTATCACATTTATTTATCTTATGATACAAAAATAACACAGCCTCACTAGCAGCAGATTTAGCTGCAGCACATGAAGATTCTGTTGACAATAATACATGTTTAACAAGATTATTCACACTAGCTAATAATCCAAACCTCAAAGATATACAACTGTAGCTTGGATTAATGCTTACTACAACTGCCTCAGCATGATCATCGTCAGCACCGTATAAATTCCCTACTTTCAGACAACGCTTCAATCTATCATAGTGTTTCACAACTGCGTATACCTCTTCTTGTTCTTTCATCTCCAAGCCATTTTCCGATTTTTTTCCTAACATTTTTAATATAGAACACTGAAACCTTATTGCTTTATCATAGCAAGATAACGAATCACAATTAAAGCTCTGACTCCTTTTCGTACGAGTATTAGCATTTTTTTGTCTAGCCAAAAACTCACTTTTCTTACCTGGAATTTCATCAATTAGCTGCGTTAATTTAGAAAAAGAAATGCCGCCATATATAGACTCACTTCTTTCTATCTCAGCACCAACTAATTTTCTCTCTCTACTATACTTTTGTGCCATAGCAAGAGGCTTTTCCAGATTTTTATCAAGGGGTATAGGTTGAGTAGAATTACCACCATCAAAAAATGCCTTCAAACTATCTGCACCAGGAAAAAATAACCCAAATACAATACTTTTTACAGCAATACCGACTCTTAATTTGGTCAAAGACTTCAACACTCTTACTGAAAAATCTATAATAATCATATAATCACCCAATTTTAACCTAAACCAAAACTTATGCATAAAAAGGAATGAGTCAATACCTAATTCCAAATTAATAATTACAATACACATAAAAAAATCAGATACACAAAAAAAAGCTAATATGTTATTTGATTTGCTTACCAAGCAAAACTGACTCATTCATGAATTGTCAAATTGGCATTAACTTTAGTCTAATCCACTATTAGGACAAAACTAAACTCTATAGCTTAAAATACTCTAGTTATATTTTAATTACTCCCATAAAAAACTATTAATAAAAGTTAGCAAAAGCTTTACACTGGATATCTTCTCCCTTATACTACCCCCCAGTATGCTTGCTTCTTTCTTATCAAAGTACATAAAGAAAGTTAACAACTTTTTTTTGTTAATGGGTTTCAGCTCTCATGACATGTCTATGGACTTGGGAACTGCTAATACTTTGGTTTACGTTAAAGGAAAAGAAGTAGTCTTAAATGAGCCTTCTGTTGTAGTTTTAATCAAAAAAAAATCAGGTTATGAGCCATACGCATTTGGAAATGAAGCAAAACCTATGTTAGGTAAAACTCCAGATGAAATGAAAGCTATAAAACCTTTGGCTAATGGTGTTATAGCTAATTTCAAGGCAGCTGGGGAGATGATAAAATATTTCATAAATTCTGTTAATAACAAATATGCACTGACAAAACCGCTTATAATAGTTTGTGTACCTTCAGGTTCAACACCCGTAGAAAGGAGAGCTATTCAAGAAGCAGCAGAGAGTGCAGGAGCAAGAAAAGTTTTCTTGATAGAAGAACCAATGGCAGCTGCAATTGGTGCGGATCTACCTGTAACAGAGCCCATAGGCTCTATGATAGTAGATATTGGCGGTGGAACAACTGAGGTAGCAATAATTTCCCTTGGCGGTATTGTTTATTCAGAGTCTGTTAGAGTCGGAGGAAACGCTATGGATTTAGCAATAATTTCTTATGTAAGGCAACACCACAATTTATTAATAGGAGAAACAACAGCAGAAAAAATTAAAAAAACTATTGGTTCGGCTAAAAATATAAAAGAACCTAAAGAATTAATGAGCATAAAAGGTAGGGATGTTGTAAATGGAATACCGAAAGAAGTTATACTTACAAAAGAAGAAATTTCAGTTAGCTTACAAGAATGCGTCAACCAAATTACATCTGCCATAAGAACAGCTTTAGAGAGCACCCCCCCTGAATTATCATCGGATATAGCAGAACTTGGAATAACACTTTCTGGTGGCGGCTCATTACTTAATAACCTTTCTTCAGTTATAAAAGATTCAACAGGTCTACCAATTAAGTTAGCTAAAAATCCGCTATATTGTGTTGTCTTGGGAACAGGAAAGGTATTGGAAAACATGCCTAAACTAAGACATGTTCTCTTTACTCAAGACTAACAAAATGTTATCTATTAAGAGTGAGAATAATATTTTGTTTGCAATACATTAGAAATTAAAACGACGTTGAAGTGCATATAAGATGCCTTTATCATGCCTGATTGTCAATTTCAGAAGTATAAACATGAAGGGCATCAGCAATGTTAAAAACAGGACTTTTCTTGACCAAAGGTTATTTACAGTATTTGGAAAATACAAATGTGTAAAAAGTGTAGTAAGAAATAGTGAAGAAGTTACTAACTACTACAGGATAAAGCAGAACCCAGAATTATTGCAATCATCCTACTTTTGAAACACACCCTACATACTTTTAGCTTGCAGTTTATAAAAAAACATAGTTGCAACACAAATACTAAAATAAAGGAACAGATTTTAATATTTACAGCTCAGAATCATACAAACCTTTACACATAGCAGGTTATTTTCACAAAAAGAAAATTATAGAGTTACTGGCTAAACAATGAAACAAAAAATACCTGAAGAAATTCGAAGTGCAGGCAGTATTAACGCATTTAGGAAGATTTAGAAAAAACTCACATACTTCGCTACCACAGCAATTTTAACAGTATTGTGTGATAACATTGTTATGGTAGGAATGATAGGAAGATAAAATCAACATCAACACTTTTATTATTAGGATCAATGGCAGTGTTCCCACTCTACCAATTGCGCAATATAAATAATGAGTAAGAAGCATATCAATCAATTAGATTTATATTAAATATAGAAAATTAAGTTGAAGACAGAACTATCATCTCCGTCAGTATCAACAGAGAAAAGTTATGGAAGTGGAGAGTGATTGTCATTGATCCGAATAGAGAAATATAGCGACACAAATTTATGTCAAACATAGAAAATAAGTTGAAGACAGAACTATCATCTCCGTCAGTATCAACAGAGAAAAGTTATGGAAGTGGAGAGTGATTGTCATTGATCCGAATAGAGAAATATAGCGACACAAATTTATGTCAAACATAGAAAATAAGTTGAAGACAGAACTATCATCTCCGTCAGTATCAACAGAGAAAAGTTATGGAAGTGGAGAGTGATTGTCATTGGTAGCATAGAGGAATATAGTGACACATAATAAAATCGAAATACTTCAGTTTGTATATTGCGTGTCTATACGACAGAATGCTGCTAATTGATAGCAATTTTCTTAGCCCACCTAAACACGTTTCCCTTATTAAATAACTTCAGTCTTTGATCATGATATACAATCGATATTGTTTTTACTGCTCACACTTTGCTCACATGCAGCCCGCACAAAAGAAGAAAATAAAGGATGAGAAGATATTGGCCTGGATTTAAATTCAGGATGAAATTGTACTCCAATGAACCATGGATGACTAGAAATTTCTATAGCTTCCAACAATTTTTCTGCACTAACACAATGACCACTAAACACTAAACCAAAAGATTCCAATAATTCCTTATATCTAACATCAAACTCATATCTATGCCTATGACGCTCATTTATCAAAGAACTTCCATAAATTTGAAATATACGAGTTCCTGGTAAAAGCCTACATGGATAGGAACCCAACCTCATAGTACCACCTAAATTTTCTCTAGATCTACGCACTTCTAACTTATCCTCATCACGCCACTCCTCCAGCATTGATATTATGCGCTCAGCGTTATTACAATCAAACTCAGTAGAACAAGCTCCTTTAATATGTGCTACATTCCTAGCAAATTCAATTATAGCCAATTGCATACCATAACAAATGCCAAAGAAGGGAATTCCTTTTGTTCTAGCATAGTTGATTGCTATCATCATTCCCTCAACCCCTTCACAGCCAAATCCACCAGGAACTATTATACCAGTAACACCTTTAATTTTGTTACCAATATTACTAGCATCAAGGCACCTAGCATCAATCAATTTAACCTCAACCTGCACCCTATTCTCAACACTACTATGGTATATACTTTCAACTACGGATTTATAAGCATCATTTAGTTTTGTGTATTTACCAATTATTGCTACTACGACTTTTTCTCTAGAAAGATTTTTATCATGCAAAACTCTATTCCAAGATGATAGATCAGGATTTTTAACATTTTTTTCTAACTTAAAATGCTGAAGTAAATGCATATCTAAACGACTTTCATTATAAGAAATTGGTACTTCATATATATTCCTAACATTTGGTGCTGGAATCACATTCTCCTCCCTTACATTGCAAAAAGCAGCTATTTTTTTGCAATCCGAATCAGGAATAGTCTCATTAGCCCTACATAATATTATATCAGGTTGTATACCGACAGAATTCAATACACGTACAGAATGTTGTGTGGGCTTAGTCTTCAACTCACATGAGGTATCTATATAAGGCAGCCAAGTAAGATGAATAAAAGCGGTACGTTGGGAACCAAGCATATAACGAATTTGTCTTGCTGCTTCAAAAAAGGGCTGACCCTCTATATCACCTATAGTACCACCTATTTCACATATAACAATGTCAACATTTTCGATACTCCTTGTGACATAAGACTTTATTAAATCTGTTACATGTGGAATAACCTGTACTGTTTTCCCAAGATAATCACCTTTTCTCTCTTTTTTCAATAAATCAGAATATATTCTACCAGCAGTAATACTATCGTTTTTCGTAGCATTAATCCCAGTAAACCTCTCATAATGCCCAAGATCCAAATCAGTTTCAGCACCATCATCAGTAACAAAAACTTCACCATGTTGAATCGGATTCATTGTTCCAGGATCAACATTAAGGTATGGATCAAACTTACGGAGCTTGATTCTAAAGCCACTACTCTGCAAAAGCAAACCTAAACTTGCAGTTGTCACCCCCTTCCCTATTGAAGATAAAACTCCTCCAGTAATAAAAACAAATAATGTTTTGCTAAGCATCAGTAGGAACTTCTCCCTTTTGAATAGTCTGCTCAATCATTGCCTTTTGTTGAGAACTATTCTTAGATTGAACAGCCATAATAATCAAATTATTTGCTATAAACAGTGCAGCTATTATGTACGTTAACTTCGACAGAAAACTCATTTTATTAGCAGAAGCAGTTATCGAGTTACCACTTCCAACAGTATTACTCAAACCAGCTAAACTATCCACGCTAGGATTTTGCATTAACACAATCATTACAAGTGCTACCACAAGGATAATCTGTATTAATAATAACGTAAACATACTTTCTTCATCTTTTGTACATAAACCTACAACAATTTCAACTTGTTATCAATAATATATTTATTTTATGCGAATATTAATATGCGGCGCTGGCAAAATAGGAAGGCATTTCATAGAATGCTACATGAAACAAAATCATGAAATCATTGTAATAGATAAACAAAAACAAGCCATAGACAGAATTAACAATTTATTTGATGTTCAAACAATCACAGGTGATGCATTATTACCCCAAGTGCTCTCGAAAATAGACATGGAAAATATAGGAATAGTAGTAGCAGCAACACATGATGACAATACAAATTTGATAATATGCAAATTATCAAAAGTACTGTCACCTAACTCAAAAAATATTGCCAGAATACATAATACTGATGATGAGTATAACGTTCTCTATGAAGAAATGTCAGTTGAATCAGTATTTTTCCCTGAAAGAGATATTGCTATCTCACTTTACAATGCAATATATGAAGCCATACCTTTACCAGAATGCAATTTCCAAATAAATATAGAAGAGATTGATGAAGAAATACATAAAAAAAATCTTACACCCTGGGTAATAATTGGAGATAGTGTTTTACCTTATTCTGATGAAAATTTAGCACAAGGCAAAAACATTCTTTTTATTAATAACAAAAATACCGAATACACAAAAAATAATTATATCATAATTGGAGGCAATCTCACAGGATCTATTTTAGCAAGTAAATTATTATCAAACGGATGTAAAGTAACAATAATCGAACCTAATGATAAAACGGCCGCTGAAGCATCATTCAAATTTCCAAATACAGAAATCATCCACGGCAGCCCATTTGAGCGCAGAATATTACTTGAAGCCAAATTAGATGAAAAAAGCACTATTGTCACCACTACCGAAAATGACCAAATCAACTTAATCACCCTACTCTTAGCAAAAAGCATGAAATGTGAGAATACTTTTGGCATAATCAACTCCCACAACTCGTATGTAGACATAGCAAATTCTGTAAATATCCGCAATGTAAGAAATATTATTTCAGCATTTTCAACTCCATCAACAATGTTTTCAGGAATAAGTAATATAACAAAATTATACCATTCTCAATTATTTAGCATTTATTTAGTTAAAATAGTGTCAGAAAAATCAATAACATTAATTGAATCAAAAAACTGGAGTCAACTATTGATTATCAGAAAAGGCAAGATTATCCTTTCACAAGACACAGAATTATTAATCAATGATAATGTAGTAGTAACAACTCAAGACTGTATAAACTCTTAGCTAAAAAAATTCTGTACAAGACTTTGTTAATTTTTTGTGTTACAATTAGCATATTTATTGATGTTATATATTAAATATGCAGAACAACAATATACTAAATAATTTTTTACAAGCAGCCAGAACTGGGAATGTAGATAATGTTGCAAGAATTGTAGATACAGTCAATGCAGATCAAAACAAAGGCAACAAAAATTTAACCTACTTACAAATAGGATCCCAAAAAAAACTGGGAATGGGAATATTCCAATGCATACTAACACAAGGAAAAGAAATAACAGACAAAATAGCAACAATAAAGAATAAGGAAAAACCTTTATTCAAAGACGACAATGATCTTTTAGAGACTCTGGAAAAACAACAACAAAACAATCTGAAGATATTAAATATAACGCTAAAACTTAAAAACTCTGATACTCTTCTTAATCAGGATGATATCAGCAGAACATCACCTATTCACCTTGCAATTGAAATCGATGCATCAAATAAAGAAAAGAAAACCCCATATCTTGATTTATTATTAGAGAATAGAGCTAATCTCACACAAAAAACTTCAAAGGATACAATAAATCATAATATATGGCACACATTATGTTTATCTAATGAAGAAAATGCAGAAAAATGTTTTGATAGACTAATAGAGGAAACACAAGTTAAACATCCGAGCAATGATAAGTTAAAACAGCACAAATCAATCCTCTACCAAATGAGAGAAGTTGATACAAAAGGTAACAATGCTTTTCACATTGCGGCTCAAAATAAAAATACAAAACATTTGCAGTATATGCAAAAACTTGTGGAAATCGAGGTAAAAACAAAAAACAAAGAAGAACTTAAAAATTTACTAGCAGAAAGCTTAGTTAGCGCTACGAATTTAGAGAATGCATCTCCACTTACACTAGCAATAAAAAATGGAAATCAAGAAACACTGAAATTAATACTGCAAAATAAGGAAGCACAGCAAATAATACAGGAAAATACAACAAAACAGCAAGAAGTTATCGATGAATGCATACTTTCTGAAAACTTCGGGGCACTCACACTAGTATCACAATCAATAGTAATGTCTAATATAAAAACAACAGACGTTTATATAGATGAGCAAATAGAACAGTCAAAAAATCAAATTCAAGAATATGAAGATGAGATTGTAAAGCTTAGAAAAGATTTGCAAAATACTCAAGAAGAATTAAACCAATTTGGTGATATAAATACCACCTCTTTTATCAGCAAGGAAGAACCTAAAAAGTTAATATTGCAAGGAAGATTTAAAAACATAGAAGATAAACTATTAATAAAAACACAGTTACTTGAAGATAAAAAAAAATCATTACAAGAATGCCAAGAAGCCCAGTCTTTACTCAAGATGGAAATTGAAGAACAAAAAAATAAAGCACTAGAAACATTTTATAATAAACATTTACAAGATGGAAGAGAAAATGAGGATATAATCGAACAACTAGCCAACCATAAAACAACCAAAATTTTAAACGATTTGCTTAGACTGCACCCAGATCAGTCTGATAGATTAAGAAATAAAATAGCAGAAGCTGCAGCAAGGATATCTCAACCTTACATGTTTGGAGAAATGGTAGAAGGTCTAGAAGAACAAATTAATCAAGATGTTAAAGCCGCTGCTTTAAGAAGTGGCAATCACAAGATTCTGGAAAAAATCAAGGATAAATACGGAAGACTGGAAATTATTACTAAAGAAGGTAACAATGAATTACATCTAATTGCTCAGTCAGGTAATACTGATGGACTACAGATATTAGGAGAATATAACCCCGAAAAGATAACTGAAAAAAATAAAAAAGGATACACTCCCATTGAAGTATCAATAAGAAGCAATCCAAATGACCTAAAAATGTTAAATGAAATGCTAGAAGCAAAAAAAGCTTGGGATACTTCAGATAATGAAGATGCTGTAAAAATCGCGCTAAAGGAGTCTGCATTAACTGGAAATATAAAAGCTCTGCAGTTACTGACAGAAAAACATGGAGCCAGCATCTACCAAATGTTCGGTACAGAATCATTAATTGAAATAGCTGCAAACGGTGAAAATCCTAAAAAAGTGGTTCAATACATAATTGCAAAACATAAAGAATTAAAAGCAACTGAACAAGACAAAAATCATAGCAACACACAAGAAATGGAAAAAGCAATCAGAAGATTGATCCTAGAATCTCCACCTCATAACGGAGATGAAGAATTAGATCAAATTTTGCTAACAGAAATAAACCAAGAAGATATAGATAATTGCATCAATCAAGGTATTCATCCCCTAAACAGAGCTATAGCAAACAATCGTTTATATTTAGCACAACAATTGGACGCAATTTCTCCTGAATTAAAAGATAGAACCGTACAAAACCCTAAAAGCCATATTGATTTGCAAAAGACAACTTTAACTGCACGAAATTCAAAAAATCCAAAATTCATATCCCTTTTTAGTGGCAAGAAATATCTGGAAGCAGCAACTTTAGCAGACCTTCCTGAAAAAGAAGAAAAGTCTGGACAAACAACACACAAACAAAAAACGGAGGAGCAAAAAGAAAATAAAAAAAGTAAACATGATTTTATTGCGCTCAAAGATCAGGATATAGATACAGCGGGACAGTTAACAGGTTATATTAATGCAATAATTGCAGATCCCTCTTCAAAACAGTTAAAAAAACAACTTGATGCCGATAAAGAAGATAGCAAGAAGTTATTAACAGGAAAATACACTATTAGTGGTCACTCATTGCCTACTTTTGTTGCTGCATATGGAACTGTAGAACAATGGAAAGAAGTAAATAAACAATGGAAAAAAATAGGATCAACTAAAACACCAGAAGATCACATGTGTAACCTAAAGGGATCTGAACTTGGCACTCC
Source organism: Anaplasmataceae bacterium (assembly GCA_965207045.1). GTDB lineage: Bacteria > Pseudomonadota > Alphaproteobacteria > Rickettsiales > Anaplasmataceae. The sequence continues at coordinate 804,792 of OZ242261.1, forward strand.
ATTAGAAGTGGCTATAAAAGCTGAAAATACTAATGTTACTTCGTATCTTATAGAAGAACTCAAGAAAGATAAAAAAACTCTACAGCAAGCAGCAAAAACAGCATTGGAAACTGGTAACACTGAGCTACTACAAAAAATATTGGAAAAAAACAAAAAAATTGATCCAATGGAATTACTAAAAACAGCTATAGAGACCGAAAATTTTACAGCCACTACATATTTAGTAGATTGTATAAACAAATTATCTCTTCCAGAAAAAGATGTACTTATCAAGTTTAAACAACATAAACTTTTACACTCTGCTGTTTTACAGAAGAATATAGCATTTCTTAACTCTATTTTAGAGTTAGTAAAAACCCTCAAAAATGCTCAATTTATCTCCTTGCAAGATGATAAGAAAAATACAGTGTTAGACTTAGCAGTAAAAAATAACAATGTTCCTGCAATTAGAAAATTATTGGATGAACTTGATAAGACAATTAAAGATGTACAAATGCCTAAAAATGTTGTCGAAGCAGCAAAAGAGTGCAGAATAAAAGCTTTTGAGAAAGCAGCAAAAACACCTAAGTGTAATTTAGAGACCCTTCAAGTATTTATTAATACAATTGACAGCTTATCTTATGAACAACAAAATAATTTGGAATTCCTAAAAGAAGTCGCAAAAACAGGAAATGCACAAGTACTAGATTATTTGATAGAACACAATAATTTAAATGAAGAACAAAAACAAAACTTACTGCATAGTGCTTGTAAAGCAGGAAATACAGAAAATATAGATTTGCTGATAAAGGAAAACCCTGAACTACTTGTACAATTAGGAGAAAACAACACATCTTTCTTGGATGCTTTAATAGCAAAACCTGAAATATCAGAGTGGTGCTGCAATTATTTAAGCCATAATTGTGCTCTTGAAGCTGTAAAAGAAGTAGCATTAGCACAAGCTCTCAAATTAGGCGATCCAACCACTCTCAAAGAAGTTATAAAGCAAGATAGAATACTAAAAGGATTGTTTATAGAGCAAAATGGTAAATTAATAATAGAAACTGTAAAGAACGCAGATATGGTAGCCATATTAGCAGAAAGTATGTTAAGAAGTGACATTCCAATGACAGATGATCAGTTGATAAAAGTGTACAACATTCTAAATAATAATGGTTATTGTATAAACAATGATTATTACTCTCGACTATTAGCAAATGCTGCAGGAAAAAAGAATACTGCTCCTGTAGGCATGTTCCAAAAAGCAACTAAAGATAATAACTATCAATTAGCAGAAGTGTTACTCTGCAAAAAGCATCACGATGCTAAAACAACAATAGATCTATTTAAAGAGGCAGTACAATCAAAAAATCTAGAAATAATCAAGCTAATATTACAAGAATTAAATTCACAATACAATAATACACTACCAAATGAAGTAACAGACTTCTTATTTTCTGGGCAACCATGTGAATTAGAAAACATAGCCTTGGCTGGAGAGCAAGAGCTATATAAGGAATTGACTCAAGATAAAATGTTACAAGAAGCACTTGAAAAAAACCGCCTTGCTAATCAAGAAGAAGAATTAAGATGGTTAAATAATTATGCTAAGGGCGGATTTACACATGAATTCAGAAACGGCCTCAACTACATCACACTAGAACCAGACATTCATCTTAACCAAGAAAAAAAGATACAGATAGAGAAGGAAATAGGAAAAGAACTCCTCACATCACTTTTAACTGGGGGAAATGCCACTCAAGAAATGATGGAAATATATAAAAACAAATTTCCTCATTATTATGCAGATCAGCTTACCTTGGCACAACGAAAAAACACAAATCAAAATGATATTAGCAATATATGGGAAAGATACCAAAAAGTACACTCATTAGCGGAAGAAAAAACCATAAGATGGAAGAATTTTAAATCGTTTTTTAGCACCAATAAGGATGAAAATACTGAAATTCCTCTTTGGATGGAAGCATTGGCATCAGGAAAAAATATAGAATTAGCCAGATACTTATATAATGAAGAACATGAAGCATTAGAAAAAGATTCTAATTTAACCAAAGGAGAACTTAACAGACGAGCATTAAGTCATGCAGAAAATTTTAGCCAAATGTTAACATATCTAGGTTTAGAGGAACTAGATCAAGCTGCAGAATTTCTTGAAGATATAAGACAAACAAAACATCAACCAACTAAAGGATATCAAATCATTACTAATGAATATATAGAGAGAAGTGAAAAACAAACCATACTCAAAGAGTACATAAAACAAAACATACTAATACCACAAGATGATATCAAAAATGGAAATCTTGATCTCTATGATCCTTTAATAGGTAAAACCTTGACGGATCATCTACTTGAAGAAGGCAGCACTGACACAAAATTACATATGTTACAACATTGCCCTAAACCTTGGATTGCAGATATACATGGAAACACACGCTTACACACACTTCTTAAGCAGGCTGATGAATATAATCCTCAAGATTTACTCTATATAACAAAAATTTTAATAAGCAACGGTGCGAACCCGAATGCAACCAATAACGAAGGGAAAACACCACTTCAAATGCTAGATGATAAACCAGAATATCTTAATCTTGCTCAATACTTGAAGCAAGAACAAGATAATATAAACCAAAAAGAAGCAGATATCAAAGCAAAAGCGGGTAATAACACACATAGATTGAGAGATGAAATTAGATTCTATTCTAACCCATATTCTCATGTCTTATCTGCATTCATAAAGTGCATAAGTAGTGACATAATTGGCGATGGAGCTAAAAACAAACCTATAGAAAATGCTTTAAGAAATGCTATTAACGATTTAGAACCTCTGTTAAATGGAGAAAAAAATTACTTGAGTTGTACTGATGCACAAGGAAACAACATTTTACACACGTTCTTCTATTTAGCTGTAAATAACAATAATAATGGCGTTTTAATTGCTGATGCCGTAACTCAGATTTTAAGTAAAGTCAAACAAAGTAAGCATTTTTCAATTGATTTACTTAGCGCACAAAATTGCCAAGGAGAAACACCTCTTGATATTTTAGCAAGAGGTCCTTATTTGCTTTCAGCGTTCAAGGCCCTTGAGTATGAAGTAGGTATCAAGAGTGGAATAAGACCTGATGATATGATTAAAAAAGTAGATTTGAATCATGTCTTTAGAGAAGCTGCTGCACATAATAATCAAGCATTATGTGAATACTTATTGTACGATGGCCCATACGGGAACATAGATATAAACACTTCAGATGCAGAAAGTGAATCAGCGCTGTTTAAGGCTTTGCGCAACAATCAAAGTAAGATGTTCAATTACCTACTAGAAGCAGGTGCGAATATAGATCAAATCAACGACAAGAATGAAACTCTGTTACATGTTATAATGTACCGCATAAACTCAGGACAAGATAAGAATTTAGAACAAGATATTTTAATGGCAAATGCCTTAATTAATGGAGGTGCTAGCCTAACTTATAAAGATAAGCATGGCAATAGTGTAGTCGATATTATACGCAACACTCAACAAGAAGCCCAAAAAAAAGTAGGAACAGATGCTAATAAAAACTATTTGGAAGTCTGTAAAAATTTGGTCAATGCAGCCACAAAAGCACAAAGCGAGCTAATAAGTGATGAAAAAAAACTCAACCATACAATAAAAGAAAGTATTCACTTACATAATAAAATACAAACCTTTGGCGAAAAAATCGGAGGCACTATAACAGGAATCAGAAGCGGATACAAGAAAGAGAGTACCAAAGACGATTTTTCAGCACATATACTAGGTAAAGTGCTTGAGCTAGAGTTGTATAGCAACTCCTATATAAGTTCTCCAGGACTCTTCAAGCATGACACAATGCAAAAAAGGAACATCAATACATGCATAGCTAGGTCCGATGGTTACACTACTAGAGTACAAAAGATCGGTGATAAACGTATTTATACAGTAGAAAAAGGTGAAATGTGCCTAACTGTTCAAGGAATAAACAATGAGCCTACAAAGCTTGTAGTAATTGTAAACGCAGACGGAACAATTAAAGCAGAAAGTGGTGAATGGAAAGAGCATCAAAAAGGCTTAAGGAATGTACAAATTGGTGGAAGAAGCCTCTATGAGGCTTTACAATCAGGTCAGTGGAAGCATATAATTGATCAAAGACAAATAAGCCAAGGATCTGAAAAAGGGATAAAACAACAACAAAATCCCAACGTTCCACAAACACAACGAACTCAACCTAATCAAAAGCAATCTGGCCATCTTCCTCAAAACAATGATAAAGGTATTTCTCCAGCTGCTTATAAAGAAACAGGTCTTAACAACATTTCCAATATAAGTGAAGTTAGAGAACATAACCTTTCATTTCGTGAAGAAAACATAGATCATAATAATGATAGCGCTAACCCAAGTCAAACAGGCCTGAACATTGAATTAGACAAGGAAGATGAGAAAAAACAAATTGATCTTGAAGAGTATAAAGTTGATAGCATAACACGCGATCCCGAACAAGAACTAACAAAACAAGAGTTCAGTGATTCAAGAAGTGATTATAGCAGAGCATTGCAAAATAATCAAAATGGCCCAAAAAACATAAAATCGTTAAGCTCTGATTATTTACAGCGAAAAGTACAACATGATACAGAAGAATACATGCAAAGTCAATCTCCTAATAAGCAAAAAGGTTTGTTAATCAGTGGTAACAAAGAAGAAATTCCTACAATACAATCCAGCTCAGAATCTACAAAAATAGAAAATAGAAAAGAAATGGAAAAAAGCATAGATGATGATCGAACCACAAAAGTTGCACAAAATCCATCAATTGAGCTCGAGAAACATATTGATAGTAAAAGCCTTTACCTAGAAAAAGAACTTACAGAATCATATAATAAAACTTCAGGCAACAAAAGTCCTTCAAAAAGTACTGATTTTACCAATAAAACACTACAAGATTTTCAAAATGAAAATACAGAATTGTTAATTAAGCTTAGGAATGCGTCAAAAGACCAAAGAAACGAAAATGAAGAATTATCTACTGAAGAAGAGTTAAAAAACAAACTTCTGCAACACATAAGAAATTTCCAAGAGAGATCAGGCTTAAAAAGTCTTAAAGAAAAACCAGGTCTTACAGATAAAGAAAGAAGTTACTTAATTGATAAATATATCAAAGAACAAATAATAAAGTACCAAAACTCGAATACTAAAAAAGAAAAACAACAAAAAAGCGACCAAGAACCAACTAACAAAAGAACGAATTTAGACGAAAAGAAACCAACAAATACAAAAGAAAGTACTGGAAATAAGGAAAGAGATCTTGTACAGATAAATTCAGATACCACTCCTAATATTAATCAACAACATCATCAGAGCACTGGATCACGCCTTCTTAAACCTAAACAAACACCTTACGCAACAGATTTTGTACAGAGAAACATACAAAGCGTTTCACAAAACAAGCAAAAGGACCTACAAAATACATCTTTTGACGAGGCAAAAAAGAACTTAAGAGCTAAAACACAAAAAAATCCTAATAATAGCAAGAATGATAATAAAAGAGATCCATTTAAAACAAGGGAAGATTATAGTGCAATAATTAAAAATTTGAAAAAGGTAACACAACAACCACAATCAGAAAGTGCTTTACAAATCAATGAGAATGAAGCTGCAACACTTTATAAAAAAACAAGAGAAAACTTGAAAACTATACCAAAAAAACAAAAAACTAGCTTCCAAGCAAATGAAGATGAATTTGTACAAAAATTACAAAAGAAAGTTAAAAGTAGGTTGCCACAAGAGAAGAAACATTCAGAAAACTCTCCTGAGATTAATCAAAAACGAGCTTCAAGCACATCATCACATGTTGTTAAACCTAAGCAAACAAAACCCACAAGGAATTATGTAGAAGAAAATATAAAAAAAGTTTCACAAAAAAAGCAAAACAGTAACAACTTGATAGGAGTTAGTAATATCACTCGTGAAAAATACCGAAAAGAAATAAATCCAAAAACAACAGCTAAAGGTAATAATGTTGCGAAGCTATCAAAACAATTTGAAGCTATAGCAACAGAGCAAGCAAAAGGAAAAACAATAATAAAAAATACTAGTATTAATTCTAGAGAAGTTCTTGAAGCTCCAAAAAACAATGACAGAACACCAACTGTAGAAGATATCAAACAAGAAGCACAAAATAATACACAAAGAGATAGGCAAGAATGGAGAGAATCTCAGAAACAATCTAAAACAAATAAAGCAGAAGATAACAGTAAAAGATCCTTCCATTCACTTTCAGAAGGAACTAGATTTGCTCAAATGGAAGAGAAGATGCCAGAAACACAAAAAAACAAACAACAAGTAAAACCTATAAAATTATCACACAATATAAAACAACAAGCACGTAACATTATGCAAGAAAAAGACACCTTTACTCAACAAAAAGGACAAGGCATAATTGCTAACACAAATACAATAGATAACCCTATTGGTTCATTATCTAATGATAATAAAAATAAGGAACATAACAATCAGACAAATAGTAGGTAGAATTAATTGCCACCTTAAAACTATATTACTCTTTAAATTGAATTACGTACAAAAGGTAAAGAAAAATAGTTCTTCTACCCTATATAAATTACGTAAATATTGGCCATAACAACTGATTTCTGGTATAATCCTTTCCTATTCAACATAATATGTGGGATTCATCACATGATGGGATTTAAAAATAATTTCCAAATTGAACAAGATTTTAAAGAAAGCTTGCTTTATCAGTCTTTACATAAATGCAAAAGGGCATTGTGGTACATATTTTTGTTCAGCTCCGTTATAAATATCTTAGTTTTGTTCTTACCAATATATACATCACAAGTTCTAGATCGCGTTTTATCTAGTGGAAGTTTAGCCACTCTTATCATGCTTTCTCTGATTACCATACTTTCTTTTGCTTGTTCAGCTATGCTCGAAACTTCAAGATCTTTTGTTATGACAAAAATAGGTGAATGGCTAGATAGCAATTTATCTTCTGACATGATTGCAAAATCGATAGCTTTAACAACAATAAAAAACAGTACCTCTAGCGGAGAAGCGCTAAGAGACCTAAATGTAATCAAAAATTTTATCTCTGGAAACAGTATTTTCTTTTTTTTTGATGCGCCATGGTCCTTACTTTATCTTTTTGCAATATTCATGATACATTCCACTATCGCTATAATTGCCATTGTCGGAATAGTGATTTTGTTCTCTATGGCCTTGTGGAATGACTTATCAACGAAAAAATTAATGAAAGAGAACAACGAAGCTACAATACGAAATATCAATGAGGTAGAGATAGCAACCAGAAATGCAGAAGTTGTGGAAGCAATGGGCATGACAAGCAATATATTACTACAATGGTCTAAAAAAAATAATATCAATAAAGCGCTCCAAACCAAAGCACAAAATAGGTCTGCACTTATTATGTCAATCACAAAAGCAATACGATCTACAATTCAAATCTCAGTCATAGGTATTGGTGCATACTTAGCCGTCTCTGGACAGAAAACAGCAGGTGGTATAATAGCTGCCTCAATTTTGACAGGTAGGACTTTAGCTCCGTTTGAACAAGCAATCGGAAATTGGAAAAACTTATCCTCAACACGCCTTTCATACAAAAGATTAAAAATACTAACTTTAACACACCCAAAACGCACCCAAGCCATGAAGCTACCAACCCCTGAAGGAAGAATAACCTTTGATAAAGTAATCTACACTCCCTATGGTGGTAAAAAGCCAATAATACGTGGAATAGATTTTTCACTCTCTCCGGGATCGATTGTCGGAGTATTAGGAGGAAACTCAGCTGGTAAGTCCACATTAGCAAAGCTAATTGTAGGAGTCCTCAAACCAATTTCAGGAACAGTAAGACTAGATGGTGCAGACACATATACTTGGGAAAGAGAACATTTTGGCAACTTCGTTGGCTATCTGCCTCAAGACATAGAATTATTTAATAGCACTATAAAGTCAAATATTGCAAGAATGAATGAAAATCCTGATCCAGAAAAAGTTGTCAAGGCAGCAAAAATTACCGGAGTACATGAAATGATTCTATCCCTTCCTGACGGATATGACACAAAAATTGGTTCATCTTGTGGGATTATATTATCCGGCGGTCAGAAACAAAGAATTGGATTAGCACGTGCCTTTTACGGAGATATAAAGCTTCTAGTTTTAGATGAGCCTAATGCTAACTTAGATAGTGCCGGTGAACTCTTTTTAATAAAAGCTTTGGAATATGCTAGTTTAAATAAGATAACAACATTCATTATCACACATAAAATATCGCTTCTATCTGCAGTAAATATAATCATGATTATAAAAGAAGGAATGATTGCGGGATTAGGACCAAGAGATGAGATATTATCAAAAATGATGCCTAAGAAGCAGGGCTCACAACCTAAAGAAAGTGGAAAAACAACTGCTAAACAAGTGATTGATAATACTACCTAATAAAAATTTTCACTTTTTACCAAAAACTAACTTTGACTTTATACTGGAAATAGCTTTTGCAGGATTTAATCCTTTTGGGCATGTTGTTGTACAATTCATAATGGTATGGCAACGATAAAGCTTGAATGAATCATTGACTTTATCCAATCTCTCTTTACTCGCCTTATCCCTGCTATCCTCTAAACAACGATTAAGCTGAAGCAAAGCTGCTGGACCTAAATACTTATCAGAATTCCACCAATAACTCGGACAACTGGTTGAACAGCAGGCACACAATATACACTCATATAGACCATTCAACTTATTGCGCTCTTCTATTGATTGAAGCCTTTCTTTATCACCATACTCTGATTCATTACTAGGTTTCAACCAAGGCTCGATAGAAGCATATTGGTCATAAAAATGACTTAAATCAGTAACAAGATCTTTTACAACATTCATATGAGGTAGAGGATAAATATTTATCGTACTTGCCTTGATTTCACTTATATGTTTTGTACAAGCTAAGGTATTTGTTCCATCTATATTCATTGCACAAGAACCACATATACCTTCACGACATGATCTTCTAAAAGTTAAAGTTGAATCTGCTTCATCCTTTATTTTTATCAGTGCATCTAACACCATCTGACCACATTTTTTTGTATCTATCTCAAATGTATCTAAACGCGGATTTTCATCATCATCAGGATTCCAACGGTATATCCTAAATTTTTTTACTTCAGCACCAAAGCTCTTATTCTTATGATATACACCAATTTTTTTAACTTTAGAATTCTTTGGAAGTCTTAATTGGACCATATAACTATCTAAAAAACACCTTCAGGCTAAAATAAAATGCAAAAAAAATCAATGGTAATATCAATTGATTAAAAACGCATTTTATACGCGTTAAAATAACAGTTAGTATTGACATCAATTTATCTTTGTATGCTATAATGTGTTTGTTGCCTACTCTGTAAGTGAGGTTTATTTGTACCACTAGGACCTAAATTTTCTATTAGGGAGCAATCACTAATGCTTTTACAGATTATACATGGCGTTATATTTGCACCCACCTGTACAAGCTTGTCCAGGAGGATGAAATTAGACTAACGGCAGAGTGGGTGATATTTAGAATTTTTATAACTGATTTACATGACCAATAAAATTGTCATTTACTCAAAGAAAATATGTCCATTTTGTGTTCGTGCAAAAGACTTGTTAAAATCAAAAGGCCTTAATTACACTGAAATAAATGTAGAAAATTCAGAGAAAGATTTAATGGAAATGATAGAAAAATCAGGTAATAAAAGGACAGTACCTCAAATATTTATTAATGGGCACCACATTGGAGGATATGATGATCTCAGCAAAGCAAATAAAACAGGTAAGTTAGACTAGTTTCTGAAGTAAATTTTATATACAAGCTTTGTTCTTAAGTAAAATCAACTTAAAAGGTTGACTAATCAAAGAAAGCGCTATTCATTATAACAAGAAGCTTTCCTTTCATATATCAAATAACAAGTGCTATTTGCAATTATTCTGTATTTTATAAGATATCATATATATTAAATTATATTAATAATATGTTATAATGCAAACAGAATTTAATAAACAAAGATACTATGCCAAAAAAAACAGAGGTAGAATTAGGAGATGACATTTGCTTCCCAGAACCAACAGGAGAAGAGCTTGAAAAAATGGAAAGTGACAAGAGAAACCATCTTAGACTAGAATCAATAAATACTATTCCAAAAATAACAGACGAGGAAAAACAGAAAATCAAGTCATTCTGTTTTGGCCACTTAGGAATAACAGAAAAAAAAGATGTTTTTCCAATAGTAAAAACAAACAAGTTAGATGCTATGATACAAATGTATGAAAAGGTACACAGCTCCGATTTTATAAAAATCGACAACTTTATTTTTGAAAATTATAAATTAGATTCTGCATCTAATTCAGCCATCAAAAAAAATCAACTAGTAAAACAAGTTAAGTACATTTTCCTACTGAATGAATATAATAATTCTAACCTCGAAGAAGTCTTTCAATTAATGAAAGATGCAAAAAAATGTGGTTTTTTAGACAAAAAATATAAAATGTCAGAAAATATAAAGGAAGCTTTTACAACAAGTATTAGCATAGATGATAAAGGAGAATGGCTTTTTGAAAATATTAAGTATGCTAACGAAATCAAGATCTTAAAAAAAATGGAAAGGGATAATCCAGGAAGCGTAATGCCAAAGATTACTGCATTAAAAGCAATGCTTCTTGCAACAGAAGGAGATATACAAGATCTACGTAATCTCATAGAAATAACTCAACTCATGAATGAATCTTTCAACCAACCTACCTTTACAAATGAAGAGGCTACAAAAAATATGATAGATTATATTCAAAAATACTTCATCATTGACTCTGAATTTAATGTAACAGAAAAAGAATTTATTACAGAATATCCAGAAATGGTACAAGCAATAGAAGAAGCGGAAGAACTACAAAACAAAAACAGCATTATGTCAAGTATGAAGCAGTACGCTGAAGCAACTCCTCAAGAAATTATAAGCTATCAAGATATCCATGATTCTATGAATATCTTACAAAATATTGGTTTGGTAATTGATACAAAGAGAAACTTTTTTCCATTCATCCACAAAAAACAGATAAATACTACAATAAGAAAATATAAGAATAGTAGCAAAGAAAAAGCGGATCAAGTAGAAAACATTATGAAAACCATAAGAAAAAAAAATAAAGGAGAAAATTTTTCACAATTACAACTGGAGCTAGCAGTTCATCTTCTACACCTTTACAAAGGAAAAGATAAGCAACTTTTTAACAGACTTCAAAGTTTCATAACAGATGCACCACATTTACGTTTTACAAATTCTGATAATAGTATGCAACGAACTTTTGTTGCACAATTCAAAAGAACATCAGAAACCAGAGATAAAGAAGAAAAAGCACAGAAAAGCATTTGGCAAAAGATGAAAGAAAATGAAGATGAACGGGCAAAGATAATAAACACTCTTAGTCTTCTCGACACAGCAGTAGACGAAGAAGAAGCTTATATAAATCTTCTTTCTGCTAAAGAAAGATCTCCTGATGATTATATTGAGCAAAGAAATATCACAAAAGAATTTGTAAGCTTCCTATATAAAAATGTACAATATGACTATGGGGTGTTTACAGAGCTAACACGGACCAAAATAAAAGAATTTATTGAAAACTTTTTGATGGGTAAAACCATGGAGATAGATGCTGATACAATACTCAACAACATGCAACAATACTTGGAAGAACCAGAATCATATGCATCCATTAAAGATATAAATGTTGCTATGACATTGTTAAGAAATGCACAAATCATTGTAAAAAAACAAGAAAAGGTAGACACAAAATTATTTGAACTAGAATCACCACTTGAGTTCCTCAAACTATACGATAGTTGTGCAATTATTACATCCAAGAATTATTAATATAAACCAAGAAAATTAGTTACTGTAAAAAAGAAAAGAATTAGGGAGGATAAAAGATGTAAATCAATACCCCTTGCAGACCATACTAATTTAGCTTGTATAAAGTAATTTAAAGTATTAGAATTATCGGCAGATAGTGTTTAATTTTATGGTTTTAGATTTACGTCTTCCTGAAAATACAAACTTTCTTCCAAAAATAACAGTCATAGGGATAGGTGGTGCTGGATGCAATGGTGTCAACAACATGATAAAATCTGAATTATCTGGGGTTAACTTTGTTGCTGCAAATACCGATGCACAATCTTTACATAGTAACCTTGCAGAAAACAAAATACAATTGGGAGACGAACTAACAAAAGGGTTGGGAGCAGGATCACTACCAGAAATTGGTCGTGGCGCTGCAGAGGAATCAATCAACGAAATAATTGAACACATATCAAATAGCAATATGCTTTTCATAACAACTGGTATGGGTGGAGGAACTGGTACAGGTGCTGCACCAGTTATCGCCAAAGTAGCGCGTGAGTATAAAATATTGACTGTAGGAGTTGTAACAAAACCATTTCATTTCGAAGGTGCCCATAGAATGAAAGTTGCAGAATTAGGGCTTGGAGAATTGCAAAAACATGTTGATACACTCATAGTGATTCCAAACCAAAATTTATTTCGCATAGCTGATGAAAAAACAACCTTTGCAGATGCATTTACTATGGCTGATACCGTATTAAACGCTGGTGTCAAAGGTATAACAGACTTAATGGTTGTACCTGGTCTAATTAATCTTGACTTTGCTGATATACGCTCTGTAATGAGTGAAATGGGCAAAGCCATGATGGGTACTGGTGAAGCTTCTGGAGATGGAAGAGCACTAAAAGCAGCAGAAGAAGCAATTTCAAACCCACTGTTAGACAATATCTCAATGAATGGTGCAAAAGGAATATTGATTAACATCACTGGTGGTAAGGATATGACACTGTTTGAAGTCGATAACGCAGCTAATAGGATTCGTGAAGAAGCACAAACCGATGCAAATATTATATTCGGATCTACCTTCGATGAAAGTTTAGATGGCAAGATGCGTGTTTCAGTTGTTGCAACTGGAATAGACAATGAAGAAGATAATGATGAAATTAAGAATGATGCCCAATCTTTATTTTCTCAAACCTCTACACCAAAATTTTCAAATGATTCTTTGGAGAATATAATAGATAAGGATATACTTGACGTACCTGCATTTATGCGTCGCAAGAAAGATAAGTTGTGAAATATTGGCTATTAAAATCAGAACCTAGCAAATACTCTTGGCAGGATTTATGCAAAGATGAAAAAACTCTATGGGATGGTGTGAAAAATTACCAAGCTATCAATAATATGAAACAAATGTCTATTGGAGACCTAGCTTTCTTTTACCATTCCAATCAAGGAAAAGAAATAGTGGGTGTGATTGAGATCAGCAAGGAATTTTATGTACATGAAAAAATGGAAGGTGTAGTAGAGGTTCGATATCACTCTAAAATAGAAAAACCTGTAACTTTAAAGGAAATTAAGAGCAATGCACATCTGAAAAATATTGCCCTTGTAAAACAACCAAGACTATCAGTCATGATAATCCCAGCTATAGAATGGAACACTATCATACAATTAAGTAATAATGTATCTTAAATTGTGTTTTGTAAATATAGAAAAATTGCTATCAATCACAAGTTAAGCAGCAGCATATTTATCATTACCATCTACTACAAGCTGTTTTTCACCAATATCACTTAATTTACAGGGAGGTAGATCACCATCTATCGTTTTGTTTGCACCCACTCTTTGCTTATCATAAACCTCACTTATAAAATTATCATACCAACAGCCACATAAGTATTTGACAAGTTTTACTGGATATGGGTAAGCCAACAGCTCTTTCACTGCAAACAAAAGGTTTTCAACCTTTTCACTTTCCGATATAGTTTTACATATTTTATTTTTACAAATTTGAGAAAGAGCCAGAGGCTCTTTTCCTAAATCATCAATGTTTTGCAAAAAATTCTCTAAACATAGATCATAATAAAAATTAGGATAATATTCCACTCTAACACTTTGTAAATTGTCATTGTTACGCAGCAAATCTTTCATGCAGATTATTGGAGTAACCCGAATATTAGAATGCAAAAAAAAATTACCTTGCTTCAATTCTTCTTTTAATTCCGAAGTAATAGTGGCTCCAGCTTCGATCAGCGATTCAGCTCCTAAAAATCTACACTTAGAATCTATATTCATAATTGCTAACTTTAGTGCTGATTCACCAGCCTTATTTTGTATATTTACTTCAGCACCTGCCCCGATCAGTAATTTAATTATTTCCTCTTGTCTATCCCAATCACAACATTCTTTTATTGATGCATGCAATGCTGTTCTTCCATTTTCTTGCTGCATATTAACTTTAGCACCAGCTTCAATCAGTAATTTAACCATAATTGTGTGCCCTCCCTTAGCTGCTAAATATAATGGTGTACCCCAATCACTCATTTTATTGACGTCAGCACCCGCTTCAATCAGTAACTTAACTATATCTACTAATCCATTACAAACAGCATAATGTAGCGCTGCACGTTTACCACTTTTATATGGACTAATACCATCAATTTCAGCACCTGCTTGAATTAATAACGTAAGTAATTCTTTGAAATCATCACGTCCTTGAAAGCAGGGTTCGGCAAAATTAACTACTTTAAGGAGGGGAGTAAACCCAAAATCATTTCTCATATTGACATCAATACCTCCCTCCTCAATCAAAAATTGAATAATTTCCACTTTATAAAAACTAGAGTATCCTATGCTCGGCACAATCCGCCCATACCGGTTTTCTGATTCAATAATTTTCAGGTTAAAACAACGCAAACATGCTAAGTCCAGCACAGTCTCCCCATCTGGACTTTTCATATTAAGATCAGCACCAGCTTTAACAAGTAGTTTAATTATTTCTTCTGAGTTCTTTTCCTTATAATATTCCTGCATCTCTCTAAATAAAATTTTAGTCAGTCTCCTTCCACTTACTTCATAATCTCGCAGCACTTTTCTTACCTTTTCTACATTCCTACTCTTAATAGTTCTTTCTATTAGAAAAGTACTACTTTTACACTTAGCACCAGCTGCAATCAGTAATTCAATTATCATTTCTGACTTTAAATCATAATCTCTACTGAGTTCTCTAGATAAAGCTCTATTTAGTATACTACTCCCACTAACTTTATAATCTTGTAACAACTCTATTACTTTTTCTACATTCCTACTCTCGATAGCTTTTTCTATTAGAAAAGCACTACTTTTACACTTAGCACCAGCTTTAATCAGTAATTCAATTATTATTTCTGACGCTACATCATAATCTCTACTGAGTTCTCTAGATAAAGCTCTATTTAGTAGTATACTACTTCCACTAACTTTATAATCTTGTAACAACTCTATTACTTTTCCTACACTCCTACTCTTAATAGTTCTTTCTAGTAGAAAAATAATTCTCAACCTCCGATATAATTTTCGAAACCACCCCAATAAAGCACTAACCCAATTCTGATATAATCCTTTACGCAATCTTAACATAATTAATACACCTCTCTTATCAATATAATTTATCATTACCACCTATCACAAGCTGTTCTTCACCAATATCACTTAATTTACGGGAAGGTAGGTCACCATCTATAGTTTTGTTTGCACCCACTCTTTGCTTCTTTTGCTTATTATAAACCTGACTTACATAATCATCATACTCATAGTCCAATAAATATGTGACAATTTTTATTGGCAATAATGACAACAACCCTTCTACTGCAGATAAAAAATTTGGAAAATCTTTATTCGTTAATATAATCTTACGTATTTTATTTTTACAAATTTGAGAAAGAGGCAGGGTATTTTTTTCGTCCGAATTATAAATTTCTTCGCTCTTTTTCGAAGCACTGTATACATATTTTTTTAATTCCGAAGTAACAACAGTGGCTCCAGCTTCAACAAGTAAGTTAATTATTGTTAAAAACTCATCTTTGTAATTTCCATAAAGACTTAATTCTGATTCACCCAAGTTATTTCGTATATTCAATTCAGCACCTACTCCAATCAGTAATTTAACTAACTCCACGTGCCCACAATTAGTCGCTATTTGTAGTGCTGTTTCTCCTCTTTCATTCATCAGATTAACTGTAGCACCAGTTTCAATCAGTAATTTAACTACCCCCACGTGCCCATAATAACAAGCCACGTGCAATGCTGTTTCTCCTCCTTCATCCATCATATTAACTTTAGCACCAGCTTCAATCAGTAATTTAACTACCCCCACGTGCCCATAACAACAAACCACATGCAGTGCTGTTTCTCCTCCTTCATCCATCATATTAACTGTAGCATCAGCTTCAATCAGTAATCTAACTATCTTCACATGCCCACAACGAGACGCTATTTGCAGTGCTGGTTCATCCATCATATTAACTGCAGCACCAGCTTTAATCAGTAATTTAACTAACTCCACGTGCCCACAACGAGTTACTATTTGTAGTGCTGGTTCATCCATCATATTAACTGCAGCACCAGCTTTAATCAGTAATTTAACTAACTCCACGTGCCCACGACGAGTTGCTATTTGTAGTGCTGTTTCTCCTTCTTCATTTCTCATATTAACTTTAGCACCAGCTTCAATCAGTAATTTAACTAACTCCACGTGCCCACGACGAGTTGCTATTTGTAGTGCTGTTTCTACTTCTTTATCTCTCCTCATATTAACTTTAGCACCAGCTTTAATCAGTAATTTAACTACCCCCACGTGCCTATAACAACAAGCCCAATGCAGTGCTGTTTTTCCTCCTTCATCCATCATATTAACTGCAGCACCAGTTTCAATCAGTAATTTAACTACCTCCACGTCCTCATAACAACAAGCCAAATGCAGTGCTGTTTTTCCTCTTTTATTTATCATATTAACTGTAGCACCAGCTTCAATCAGTAATCTAACTATCTTCACATGCCCGCAACGAACGACCGCTTGTAGTACTGTTTCTCCTACTTCATCATCCATCATATTAACTTTAGCACCAGCTTCAATCAGTAATTTAACCATATTCACATGCCCACAACGAGTTGCTATTTGTAGTGCTGTTTCTCCTTCTTCATTTCTCATATTAACTTTAGCACCAGCTTCAATCAGTAATTTAACTAACTCCACGTGCCCACGACGAGTTGCTATTTGTAGTGCTGCTTTTCCTTCTTTATATCTCATATTAACTTTAGCACCAGTTTCAATCAGTAATTTAACTACCTCCACGTACCCACAACGAGTTGCTATTTGTAGTGCTGTTTCTCCTTCTTTATCTCTCACATTAACTTTAGCACCCAATTCAATCAGTAATTTAACTAACTCCACGTGCCCACGACGAGTTGCTATTTGTAGTGCTGCTTTTCCTTCTTTATATCTCATATTAACTTTAGCACCAGTTTCAATCAGTAATTTAACTACCTCCACGTACCCACAACGAGTTGCTATTTGTAGTGCTGTTTCTCCTTCTTTATCTCTCACATTAACTTTAGCACCCAATTCAATCAGTAATTTTACCATATTTATATTCTGAGGATTAGAGTATTTAACTGCTAGATACAACGCAGTCTGGCCATAACAGTTCTCCAAATTGAGATCAGCACCTGATTCAAACAGTAACCTAATTATTTCTTCTTTTTCATCCCATGCGTAATCTCCTCTCACTATTGCATGCAATACTGCTTCTCTATTACCCACATTAACTGGAGCACCTGCTTCAATAAGTAATTTAATAATCTTGGTATTTTTATGAGAGCTGGAAGCTGCCATACACAGCACACCCTCATCACAATAGTGCTCTTCTTTTAGTAAATTGAGATCAGCACCTGATTCAAACAGTAACGTAATTAATTCTTCGTTCTGACATTTAATTTCTTCTGTTTCTCCTCGAAAAGCATTGTAAACTACTCTATACAGCAGATTATAAGTAACTTTTACATTGGGATCAGCACCCTTGTAAATCAGCCATTTGACAAATTCTATATTACAAGATTCATATGCTATACTTAGTGTAGTATCACCACATTCGTCTTTTATATTAATATCAGCACCCGCCTCAATTAGTAATTTAACTATTGTTGACCATTCTTCGTTATTCCTATGGTTAGAAATGACTTCATCTAAAACTACATCCAGTGTACATTTTTCATACTCACTTCGTAGCAATTCTTTGAATTTGTCTATGTTATTACTCTCGATAACTGATATTAGGGATAAATAATACGTACCTCTATACAACCTTCGATTTGATTTTTTCATAAGAATTAAAATTGAACATAATTTATTGTATATCAAACTTATAATACTATTAATTAATCAATAAAATTCTTCTGTCAATAATAATTACTAAACTTTTTTTATCTCTACAAAAATAATTCTTAGCACAAAAAGCAATAAAAGTGATACACGCAATAATATATACTCATGTAATTAAGCAATTGCACTTTCTAGTTCAACAGCGTGCTCCATATACATATCTCTGTGAATAGATAAAAGATACTGCCATTCCTCATTAAAATCATTTAGCCTTGTGAGCCAAAAATTTTTTTCGTTTGTAAGTAAGTGACACACAATCTCAGCAGTCAAAGGCGCAGCAGCTGTTGTTCCAGTATTCATACCACCAACAATAATCAGCCGTCTTCGAGATGAAATTGGTTGTGTTACAAGAATTGGTACATCATTATCTGTAAACGCTCTGAAACAGACTTTATCCATTACCTTCAAAGTATTACAAAATTTTTGTGCTAGTAGTAAATTTTTTTTGTTTAGAGCTGCCATTTGTTCTTTGCATAAACTGTTAACGTCAAAACCAACAGCAGCATAGCCACCACCTATAACGCATTTCTGATTTCCAATAGGAGTATAATTAAGCTGCCATAAATCCTTTTTTTGATGCATTTGCATATTTTTCTTCTCTTTAGACTTACCTTTAAGCCAACCTCCACCAATTGCAAAAATTCTATTTGCTACTTCAGTATATTGCAATAATTGATTATCATACGCTCCTACAGCCAATATTATGCTTTGCGCACCTTGCTGTAATAAGGATGACCATATTATTTCGCTTTCAAATTGTAAAAATACTCCATTTGCTTCCAAATAATTAAGTATATTAATAGCTAAACTATGTATACATAGCGAAAACTCTAAATTATTTACACAATTTCTCTTACATAATCTCTTCACACCATAAACAATCTTTGTATTACAGAAGAGTTCTCCATACTCAAAAATGAGATCATGCCAAATATTAATTGAGGTAGTGTTATATTGTTTATAAAAACTTAATAATTTAGAATTAAACCCATGAAATGATTGAGCAAGAGTTCTCCTTATCAACCATTTTTTTTCCTCATTAGAAAATTCTGCTTTACCAAGCCAACCACCTGTATTAACCTTCTTTTGCAATAATCTTTTATTCAAGCACATCACATTTCGGTTATAACCCTCCGTGCATGTTATATGCTTTGGAGACATACCAGACCAAGTTGCCCCATCACAATTCTTCATAATTGCTTTACGCGGATCAGAATTCTTTGTTGTAATTGTAATATCAGACTTAGGGTTATTTTTTTTTATCATAAAAGCAATAAATAAAGCCTCTATCCCTCCTCCAACAATCAAAATTTTCTCCATACTAAATGTGCAATTGTCTTATTCCTATTTTATGCTATCCTTTGGAAAAAGTCTGTGCCCTTATGGTGGAATTGGTAGACGCGACAGACTCAAAATCTGTTGTCCGCAAGGATGTGCTGGTTCGAGTCCGGCTAAGGGCACCAATTACATAAAAAAACAAGTCATTCAAAAAAAAGTTTTTTTCCACTAAAAACTCAGAGCAAAAAAACAGCAATATTAATCACTGCCAAAATAATTTTATAAAAAATCAAATATTCTTTTCCACAATTGTATGATATGTATTTAAAAATATTAACTTTACTAAAGCCATGCTGTATAATATTGATTTTTCCCTATATAAATTTATCTAAGTTTAAGAACAAAAAATAGACAGATTAATAAAGATTCCAGTTATATAGAACATAAATAATTATTACTCATACTGCACAATTTGATCCAAGACACAATATTCTTCTTTCATTTTAACATTCATCAACATTTGACTTAAATTAATCACTTTGCCATTTTTTGGCTTATCTTGCACACTAAAAATCTACAAAATTAGTTTCAGACAGCTTAATCTACTATTTATGTTAGCTTGTTTTTCTCTATCAGATGAGCTTGCTACTAACCATTTATAACTGCTCGAATAGTGGACGTGAAGGATAAATGTCATAAAATCGCTTCTATCCTATAATAGGCTTTGCTCACTTATGTACTTTTTGTGATTGCAACAACTTCTGACTAAGATCCAGTGCTAAAATTTTTGGAGTATAGGTCGTACTTTAAAAACATTCATTATGAGTAAAGGTTAGCCCATAATCCTTACTTTCTTGATCTTACGACTGATGTTGTTTAATACTAAATCTTCTTCTCCATCTCCCATCTGAAGTATACATAAATCATAAAAATCTTCTAAGCCTTGAAAATTACCCGGCCTTAATCCTTCTTGCAAATAGGTTTTCAGACAATATTTATCATCATTTTCTCAGTCAAGTCCAGAGAATCCATCATAAGAAAAAAATGTCCTACGTACATAAATTCTAGACATTTTTATTCTATACTTAGAAAGAAATTCTATTTGTACATAGTGCAAACTATAATTTCTATCATCCATGCCACAAGATTGACGATTGTTTGCATCAATAAAACTTTTTTACTATTTTAAACATCAATTTTACTTTTCGTATTCTTATCAGCATTTGCTAAAATAATGGATAAAAGCGGACTAGAGATTGAATTTATAGAACAAAGAACCACTGAGAAACCACCAAATTCCTCACTAGAAACATACAAAGCATTTCTTATATATTTTTTTTATCCCGGCTTTAACGCTTCAGATTCTATGATCAGGATTAACCATTATTTCTTCTTTTTTTCTGCCACAGAAATAGTATTTATACATTTCCCTGTTAATGACCCCCTACAGCTACTAGTTTAGAATTTCGTATCACTTTCTACAGCTCTCTTACATACCTGTATATTCTTTTACCCAGCACTCCTATTGCTTCTCTGACATCTTCTTTTTTCCAGGTCAAAATCATCAATTATTGTTGACGCGTTCTCAGTAGCATCTGAAAAGTTGATCTTCATGTCACCAGACCAATTAATAACTTCACTACTGGAATACATATTGTGCTAACTAGATTGAATTGTTATTTTAAATAATAAATAAAGTATGTAAACTTGCCAACTTAGGCAACCCGACCTAAACTACAAATATACATAAAGTGCTTGTTTGCTAAAATAAACCTTGATATGTACCACGTTGAATTATATATTGAATCTTTTAATAAATACAAAAGATTTGTATGAACATATGGAAATTACTTATATTAGTTATGTCTTCTCAAAAAGCTGCAGGAGAGAACCTTAAAGACAATAGGAATACTCACAACAGTAATAGAGCTTTTAAAGTAGCTAACCCTGTTCAAAATCTTGCGGATTTTAGCTCTGATAACAACAATTTAGTAATACAACGCCCTAATATTCACCATAACACACAGCTTCCAATTACACAAAAGACACTAAAAGACATTTTTCAGAAAAATGAACCAGAGAAAAGTGAAAACACAAGAAGTGAAACTAATAAAAGGAAAAGGAAAAGGAAACGAGCTTACAAAAAAGCAAGAAGATTTTTAGAAAGACACAATGAACGTCCAAAGCTAAGCAAAGTAAAGTTAGGTTCCTGTTTGATTGAATATTTTGCTGTCCAATGTAGTTTAAACCATGCTGTTAATTTGAGCCAACAAAATACGTTTGTGCAAACAACTATTTATTTTCTTGCGATTGCTTCTTCATTATTTCAAAATTACTTAAATTGTCTTAAAGAGTATGCTAATCATAGTTCATTAATTTCTCAAAACACCATACAAAAAATATATAAAGATATTTTAGGATATTGCTTATACAAACAGATGCGAAATAATCCCGATTCTGGAGAACCAGAGTTAGTTGATGTAAATCAGTGTTACGGCATTACCCAAAATGTAAATGTGCAACTTAAAGCTTCATGGTTTTCTTTCTTGAAAGAAAAATATAATAATGCTTGGAAGTTTGCAGTGTTAGCAAGCTGCGGATTATCACATGCAAAGCAAGAATGTCAAGAGAAAAAAGACAATAATAGTAGCCTCGTCCCTGAACTAGGAGAGTTGCAATCCTGTTGTCCTCCTTCAATAATTAGGCAAGCCAATACTGATGAGGGCTTTTCTTGCAGTAAAATCACTAATTTTTGGAAATAAAGTACTTAATTCACACAGCCTTTATTTTTTTGACTTAGGCGGTCAATGATTGGCACTACTATATACTTTCTCATGTATGTCAGCTCCAAAAGATCAATTATGACAGCAATAGATAACATAAATAATGCTCACAAGATAAATAGTGCTGTGATAGAGCTTCGTTTCCCGCTACTTTCAAAATATCTCCTGATAACATCTTTGTCTCTTACCAAGGGCATCACAACAAAACAATATTTTTTTATAAGAAAGAGTGTTTAACTTTTTAGTGTCCAGATAAAATCTGAAATAGCATATGAATAACCATATACAATATTTGTCAAAAATCAATAATTCCAATACAAGCTACGCAGCTTTAAAAGAACTCTATATGCATAAGTCAACCTTGCATACCAACACAGCATTAACTTTAACATGAAAACATTCTTAATATTCTATTCCTCTTCTACCACAAGTTCCTTAATAAACTTCTCCAAGTTTTTCTTATTCTTAACTTTTGCTCTTTCACTTTTCACTATTGCTCTCAGTTCCTTAATAGCTTCTTCTATTTTGTTATTCACTACAACATAGTCATATTCATTGTAATGTACAATCTCATTTTTTGCTTCCTTTATCCTTCTTTCTATGACATTATGCCTATCTAAAGAGCGACTATGTAAACGCTCTCTTAACTCCTTAAGAGATGGTGGTAAGAGAAAAATGTTGACTGTTTCTGTTTTGGCCGAAATCTGCTGAGAACCTTGCCAATCAATACAGCACAAAACATCCTTACCACTATCTAGAAGATATTTAACATATTTCCTAGGCGTTCCATAATAATAACCAAATATAGCAGCATACTCTAACATCATATCGCTTTCACACAAATTTTGAAATTCCTTTTCATCAAGAAAAAAATAATCCTCACCATGAACCTCACCTTCTCTAGTCGGCCTAGTAGTTGCTGAAATTGACCTAACAATATTTTTATCCTCCGCTGTCAATAAACTAGCCATAGTAGTTTTACCAGCTCCAGAAGGAGATGATAGTATAAACAATATTCCCTTATGATCTAAAACTGGCATTACGTAATAAAAATTACTCTTACTTTAATAGCGCTTGTGAAAAATCGACTCCATAAATATGAGCTTCATCAAAACTTGTTCCTTCTAACAAAGCACCTTCAAAGAGGGTATCAAATAATCTAGCTTGTGTAAAATTAGCACCACTTAAATTACTATAAGAAAAATCAGTATTATAAAGTATAGATTTAGAAAAATCAGCATTTTTTAGATCCATATCGCGCAATTGTAGAAAAGAATAATTTACTCCTACAAAATCACCCTCCTTTGCATAACTCATCAAATCCTCAATGGTTGTAATCGCCCCCATACCAACTACTTCTTTTTTTATTTTGTTTTGTCCTGCATTTAGTAACATTACAGTATTACCTAACCTTGAGTTGGTAAACTTCAGATTATTAAAACCATTACCAGCAAAGCTAGAACTTTGAATTGAAGAATTATTTATGCTTACTCCATTAAATTCACTCTTAGTAATAGCAACTTTGTTCAAAGATGAGCTTTCTATTTTTACTGAAGTTAAACTTAATTCTTGAAAATTACTATAGTCAAAACCGACATTATACGCACTAACATCATCAAATACAACAGCATGCCAATTTGAACCTTTGATATTAACATCACGCATTACAGAACCAGAAAGCCTTATCTGGTTAATATTAGAATTATACATTTCAACATTAATAAAGTGTGAGCTTGTAAAATCATTAAATTTAAAAGGTGACTCTGTCCATTGAACATCTTGAAAAAAATCATTAATAAAAATACTATTACCTATTTTGCTTCTCTTTATAAAAGCATTACTAAAATCACAGTTTAAGAACACAGAATTATGAAGATCCACATCACTTATTTTCACATCACTTAAATTACTATCAGAAATTACAACACCTTTCAAAAAAGCACGTTCAAAAACAACAGATTGTAAATTAACCTTGTTGAGATATGAATACTCAAGATTAATATTAGTACAGTCAGCAGAGCTCATATCAGCTAAAGAAAGATTAGAAGATTTAAGCAAAACATTTTCCATATATGCATTACTTAGATTTACACCAGTTAGATCAGATTTAGATAACACAGATCCATACATTATGGTGTTTTTCATACTTGCAAAACTTAATTTTGAGTTATAAAAGTTGCTCTCGCTCAAGTCAGTGTCATTAAAATTTGACAATACCATCTTAGATTTTTCAGCACTAACCTTATACATCACAGAATTCTGTAAATCAGAACCCGAAAAATTGGAAAAATTTAAATTCGCAAAAGAAAAGTTAGCAGCTAAGGCAGTTACTCCCACCGCAACCACTTCAACTAGACTTGCTCTTTCAAAATTACTGTAACTAATATCTGAAGCACTAATATCTGATTGAGACATCTCAGCATTATAAAATAATGCCCCTTTAAAATCAGAATCCTTGCATGAGCTATTATACAAGTCAGAATAGGAAAAGTTAGCATCAGTTGCCGTTACATTATTAAAAGAAGTATGTGAAAGGATAGAATAACTAAAATTAGCCTTTGAAAGATTTGCACCATCAAACTTAGCACCTCTTAAGTCCAAAGCACGAAAATCAGCTCCAACTAAATTTGTCCCAAACTCAGCAACAAAATCAGCTTTTATACCCTTCTCTCTAGATTTCTTCATAAATTGTTCAAAAATCTCATTAGAAAATGACACAGAAGCCTCTTCTATATTACCCTGTGTATATGCCCTTCCACATAATAACAATACTAATAAAAAAAATATTCTTAACATACATTTATTTTAACACTGTGTAATACTAACATTATAGAGTAAAAAAATACTTGTAGTAAATTAGTTAAGTAGCATAAATAATAACACTTTGATTGAGAGTCAAATAAATCATGGACGTTTTATGGTCACATCAATATCCAAGCCATTACACGTATTTCCACTTCCTGTACGATTATTGGGTGCATTGTCATCATTTATACAGGATATGTCATTAGAATTCATAGTATTATTCATCAAAACATCTATATCACTATAATTAAATCGAATAGCAGCGTGATTACCTTCTGCGGTAAACTCATTTTCTGCAAACATATTTGATAAGCTTGTTCCTTGAATATATACAGCTTCAGCATCATTTGCATTTATTATGTTAGCTTCAAATAGACTATCCGAGCTTTCAGTCTTAATGACTATACCGTGATTCTTCGTGTTAATTTCATTCCTTAAAAATTCATTATCTATACTACCAACATTAAGATCTATACCATAATCATCACCATTATTTACATTAATCACATTATCAGCAATAACGCTATTTTTTAGTTTTCCATTATAGACAATCCCACTACCATGAGAATCAATTTGATTGCCAACAAACATATTTTCCTCACCATCGCCATTTATAACTATAGAGGCTGTTGCAGAAGTTAGAAAACTATTGTCGATAACTTTATTATTTGTATTTACACCATATATTCTTAAAGCATTATCTGAAGCTCCACCTGTTTTTACTGTATTGCCAATTATTTCATTGTTATGTTTATGTGCATCACTAAAAAATCCTATAGCATCAGCATCATCACCATTTGTACTAATAGAGTTATTAATAATCTTATTATTATCTACAATGCTACTAAATCTTATACCTTCAGCCCTACTTCCACTTGTTCTAATCACATTTCCTGACAATACGTTGTTGATACTATTTTTTGAGAAAGCCATAGCATATCCATAATCGTGATATGTACTAATCACGTTATCAGATAATATGTTATCATAAGTATCGTTCATAAAATAAATACCACGAGACATTGCATCAATCTCATTACCAGATAACTCACTATAAGAAGCAACACCCCTAATAATAACACCATGATAATCATGTTCTTCAATAAAATTATCAGATAATGTGATATTGTAAGCATCACCCTCAATATCAATACCGTTACCATAAGAGTCAATCACATTGCCTGATAGCACACTGCTAGAAGCATCACCTTTGACCAATATACCACGAGAATTATAGCTATGTATATTAATTGCATTACCTGATAACTCACTATCAGAAATATTACCTGTAACCAATATACCACGAGTACTCTCACCTCTTACGTCAATCACATTATCAGATAATGTGCTATTGTGAGCACTACCGCTAATATTAACGCCATTATTTGTCGAATCAATGACATTGTCCGATACTACGCTATTATAGGTATCATTAAAAATATTAATACCATAACCAATTGCTTTTATCTCATTTTTAGAGAATTTGTTATTAGTACTCACACCATTAACAGAGATAGCAGCACCATTATCGCCATCCACTGTAATGACATTATTCGATAATACACTATCATAAATATCGTTCCTAATATCAATACCGTTGAACACTGCATTAATCATGTTACCCGATAACACACTATTAGAAGTAGAACCCACAATAATGACACCATTATAATCATGTTCTTCAATAACATTACCAGATAACGTGATATTGCGAGAATCACCTTCAATAACAATACCGTTACCATATGAATCAATCACGTTATCTAGTAACACACTGTCATAAGCATTACCTTTGATTGATATACCACTAGAATTTGCTTTATGTGCATCAATTACATTACCCGATAACACACTATCAGAAATATTACCTGCAATAAATATACCATGAACCTCATCAATACCTCCTATTACTTCAATCACATTATCAATAATAAGAGTGTCAGACACACCTGAAGAAAATTTTATTCCTGAAGAACTCTGTCCAGTAGCGCTAAACGAATTCCCTGATATTAAATTACCTATAGAGTCATTATTAAAAATTAATGAGTCTAGGTAGTCTCCACTCGTGTTAATTGAATTCCTTAAAAACTCATTATTTGCACTATAAGAGTTGAAAACGATACCAACTCCACCTGAGTTAATAATGTTATCAGCAATAACACTATTCTGCAGCCCTGCATCATAGACTATAGCTGTTCCAGAAGTAGTAATAATATTATTGTTTATGGCTGAATCTGCAATATTACTTCCAAAATAAATACCAGGCCTTTTTATACCACTTGTGCTTATTTCACTATTCTCAATAATTATATTTTTTGCATTTTCTGTAATTTCAATCGCTGATTTATTACTATCACCCTTTGCAATAACTTCAAAACCAATTAATGCATTACCATCTTTTAACGTGAAAACAGAATCACCAACTAAATTAGAAATTTGTGTCTTTTGTGTTTCATTATATTTTTTATCATAAGAATAGCCTTTACCATATAACTTCTGTCCTTCTTTTAATATTACAGACTTTGTCACCACTTCATCTTTTTGTATTACTAATGTAGCATTCTGTGGATGATCATCGACTACTTGTTGTAAGTTACCATTGTTATGTACCAAATATACGTTGGATAAGCCAGTTCTATAACCGTACACACCCATCCTACGATTTGTACGGGGAATGATTTTGTTTGTTTTTTTATTTGGTGGAGCAAGAGTAATTTGAGTACCAATACCAAGAGCAAACTAATGCTCATATAGATCATCATACTGATAGCCAACAGAAATATGAAAATCAATCGGGCTCTCAGGAACACCAATACTATTTTCATATTTGGCATTAGCGCCCACACCATTAAATTTATTTCCCACTTCGTTTGAAAAGCGATAATGATTGATACCTAACGATAGTACCTTCAGCTTTACTAATAATTCAGAATCAAAACCTGAATAAAGGAAATCACTTTTTTGGGGTAAATATATATTACTTTTAAACTCAAAATGATCATTTAATAACTCAAAGCCACCTACGTATTGTTCAAATGGATTTTCTGTTTTATAGTAGTCGTAAAAGCCGTTTAGACCGAAAGTAATTGATTTATTTAAGTCATGTCTATAACCTAAGCCTAAATGAGTACCAGAAAGATCTACATCTTTATTTGAAGAGGTTTTCAGATCAGCAAAAAGCAAGCTATTTTGGTTATGAATTATAGGAGATAACATTCCTGCATAAAACGTAGACTGACTATGATCAGTCATGCCCTTAGTTTTCTCAACACCCAAATTAATGCTTGAAATATAACTAGAAAAAGCTGAAAAAGAAAAGCACGAATATGATATTACGACCGCAATCACTGATCTATACATAAAGAAGAGCTTTACATAACCAGCAGAACTATATATTGTGATTCCTACAAAATTATTAATGATATATCAAAAATTGCCGACTTGATCTAAGTCAGAGCAAAATTTAACGCCCTCTACCCCTTTCTCTACCTTGAGATGTATTTTGAGCTCTTACCTTTATCTGCCAAGTTCCTAACTTATTAGAAAATTTTGTTCCCATTAATTTCTTTATGTTACTTATATACTGTAGCTGTGTCATGATAACTAACTTGGTCCATTTTCCGATTGGCTTATGTATGTCAACTATCCTTGATTCAGTAAAATGCACTTCTTGATGCATCTTACTATTTCTAATATTTTCCTTATGTTTCTCTATTTGGCGCTGTTTTTTTTCTAGATACCTTTCATGTTCTTCATTTTTTTCACTTTTTTTTTTAATTTATCTAAAATTTCAACTAAGACGTATTTAGGTAGCAAATAAACAAAAAGATAGAAAACCAAGACTAAAGAAGACAGCAGAAATAGAATTAGCAAAAAACTAAAAAACCAAAACATTATCTAACCTTTATCCTATACTTTGTAAATAAGTATTTATTTAACAACAAAAACTGTAAAAATTTCTTTACACTCTCAGAATCTTTATCTTTCATAACTAACAACTGATATTTCAGAGGTTTATAAAGATCATCCGGAACATCAGCTATCAGACCTAAACCAACACCATCACTATGTAACAGCAGACCTATACCTTTTCTCCTTTTTAATAATTCAATCGCAATATCCTCACTCCTGACCTGAACAATATCATCTAAACCTATTGACGATAAGATCTCACTAGATAACAACCCAGACATACTTTTATTCTTATTTACTATGACTATAGAATTAAATTTCGACAAATATCTAATTTCATTTTTGAAATCACCATCAAATCTAATTTGATAATCCAGAACAGAAAACAAAGCCAGGTTATCGTAACCCAAAGTAATTATCTCTTTTGCTTGCAAAAAATCAACTTTACTTTCATCCATAGTAATTACTATATCAGTATCTTTCGTTTTAAGATTAAGTAAATTCCCATAATCACTCAATTGAACTGCAACACTTACATAGCTAATTTGAGTATATTCTCGAACAGCTTCTCGTATAGGATCAGCCAAGTTTGAATCTACTAAAAGATTTATTTCAGAGATACTTTTAGCATGTGCTCCATAGGAAAGCATAATAGCTAATATTACATATAAAAATCTCATATTTACTAAAAGCAATCTCACACAACTTTACTAACATAAAATAAGAACAATAAATAAAAAAAATGATATTTTCCAATGTATATTGACGCATAATTTACTTATGTCTAATATCCTTATTATTATCAAATCCTTCTTAATAAGAAATTTTATGGCACAAATACTATTTGGTGATTCCGAATTTGAGTTACCAATCGTACAAGGCACATGTGGCCCCCCTGCAGTAGATGTACAAAAACTATATGGCAATAGCGGTTATTTCACTTATGACCCTGGTTTTATGTCCACAGCTTCTTGCTCTTCTGCTATAACTTACATAGATGGCAAACAAGGTATACTACGATACAGAGGATATAACGCCACTGATTTGGCAAAAAAGTATGACTTTTTATCAGTTTCATATTTACTAATCTATGGAGAGTTACCAAGCTCCTTGGAATATGAAAATTTTACAAAAAAAATAAAAGCTAGTTCAGATTTACTAACTGAAAACGTCATTAGATCATTTGCTAACAATTCACACCCAATGTCAATATTAATAGGATGTCTTGCATCACTTGCTGCTCAATATGAAGACAGAAATGATATCGATTACGTTATAATGGCAATTGCACAAATAACAGTAATAGTTGCAGCAATATATAAACACATTAACAACTTACCAATTACAAGAAGCAATATAAACATGAAATATGTTGAAAACTTCTTGAACATGATGTTTGGCAGTAATAAAGAAGCAAAAGACATTATAGTAAAATCTTTAAACACTATTTTTATCCTTCATGCTGACCATGAGCAGAATGCTTCTACTGCAACTTTAAGACTTACTGCATCATCAGGTGCCAATCCCTTTGCATGTATGGCAGCAGCATCAGCAACTTTATGGGGGCCTGCTCATGGTGGTGCTAACGAAGCAGCAATCAAAATGTTACAAAGAATTGGATCTAAAAAAAACATTTCTACTTTTATTCAAAAAGTTAAAAGTAAAGAAGAAAAATTAATGGGTTTTGGCCATAGAGTATACAAAAATTATGACCCTAGAGCCCTTATGTTACGCGAGATATGTCATACAGTACTTGAGACATGTCAAGATAAAAAAAGTGAAATGCTGGAAGTTGCTATAGAGTTAGAAAATATTGCTCTCAAAGATGATTACTTTATAGAAAGAGAATTATACCCAAACTTGGATTTTTATTCAGGGATAATACTACAAGCAATAGGAGTCCCAACAAATATGTTCATTAACTTCTTTGCACTGGCAAGAACAAGCGGTTGGGTGGCCCAGTTGAAGGAAGTAAAAAGTGATGCAAAACAAAAAATAGGAAGGCCGAGACAAATTTATATAGGAAAAGATTTTCGTGAGCTTTAAACTTAACTCAATATGGCTTCAATGATCTACTTAGTAATTTACTACTCTTGCCTATCTTTCTCTACATCTATCACTGTAACACAAAATGACTTCAGAGTACATTGATTCAAATTCTCTCTTGCAAAAATTTTACATGGCAAGGATCACTACTTATTCTAATTTAAAATTTTCCCAATTTTCACTTCTGACAAAATTGTACACTAAAATCTAACTAATTGATTCAACTACCAATATCTCCTAAAAAACGTCAATCAAAAGATACAACATTTTGCTCTTTGTATCGGTTGAATGAATCAATAATACACCTATCCTCTACATCTCTCTGAATTAAATACTCATCACACAATTGCTTAAACAAAATTTACCAATGAGATAAGCATGATAAAATATTTCCTACTTTCTTACCTGATTTTACTTGAACCTGAGCAATACTATTAACTGCATCACTAAATTTCATTTTCCTTAATTTCAGAACATAAGCTTCCATATGCGTCTCTATATCAGTAATATCTTATTTGCTTAAGCTTATCTTAACCTCTTTAAAACAGAGCTTTTTTTAAATTACCATCATATTCTTTAGCTCTATTCTGAGGTAAAAATCACTTTATCAAACAACAATAAATTATGCTATAAAATTTTTTTTAGTTGCCTTTTCTAATATTCCTTTTAGACTTTTTGTTGACACAATATGAAGATCAAGCTTCATATCATCTGAATTGTTCGTAATTTAACCTTACTTAAAATTTTTAATTAAGTGCTTTTGGTTAAAAATTTTACTTAAAAAGAGATTTTTTTCTTACACGCCATGATTTCACAGGCAGAGAAGACGTTTTATCTTGCCAATTAAAATTGTATTTTATTATAGTTTTTTTAGATCTTGAAAATGCAACAACTTCGGGCAAGATCTTTTTCTTTACCTCAGGTTCAAAAACAGTGCTAACCCATAACTGAGTCTTTTTAAATATGTTTTTCACTTCTGAAACAGAAAACTTTCCGAGTGATGAAGCTTCCCTTGTTAAAGCAAATAATTCAAAATAGCGCACAAATAATTCAGAAAGATAAGACTCTGCCGAATATTGATTCAAATCAGTCACCATTAATTTTCGAATTGCATTCCTTAGAATTAAATTACCACAATTCATTTTTTTCAAATCATCCAGTATTGCAGACCCGAAGCCATCTTTTATACCTAAACCACTTGCTTTTTCGACTGCATGAGCAATCTCATGTATTATCACATTCTTTGATAATTTTCTGATTGTCACAACATAGCTATGATACTTCAATACTACCCTTAAAACTTTATTGTAATACAATCTTACAGAAGACAAACATTGTCCTTCCTTGTTTTCAGAAAATCCTTTTTCCAAAACTCTAAATGACAATTTTCTTTGAATAAGAAGAGAGAGCGTAAAATCTAAAATAGTACGAAATACATCCAGTCGATATAAATCAAGAAAATGTGACTCTATTTGACTATTTCCTATATACTTCTCTAAACTTTCCATGTATTGTTCTCTCAGTCTTTATACTATACTTCATATTTATTAAGTATCTTTATATTACAATGTTGTTTAGTATTCTGAAATAACCTGCAAATATATGAAATATCAGCACTATTACCATATAAATTATGTTGTGTTAAATAAAAACAAGAGAAGGAGTAGAATGTATAGCTTTGTTATTATATACACTTTATGTTTTTTATCCACTTCTTTACTTGCAGACAACACATTGAACTTACTACAAACTTCAAGTAAACAAGAAAATAATCTTGTAGAAGACAACAACATTACTGAAGAAGAATTTTTCCCCAATATTCCACTAGCAATTGATGAAGCCAACCCACTAAATAAAATAAAAAAAAGGAATAATACAAAAAGCATAACAGCCACATCAGAGAACAACTATATTAATGAAAAACAAGACAACAAAATCAAGAATGATAAACTTAAAATACTAACCACACAACAAAATAAATCAGAAACTCAAAAAAAGGCTTCCCCATGGAAAATTTTAGAACAAGATACACATTCAGAAAAAAGTTTCACTCTACTCCCAAGTTCAATTTATCGCAAGAAATATGGAGAAGTTAACAAAGGCTTACCCAAGGCAATCTTCACATCAGATTATAAAAAATTAACTTTCAAAGAAATTAAAAAGAATAATATTCATGCAGTCAAATCTTTAATCGATCATATCCAAGAAATAGATTTTCGTGATAGTCAGGGGAATACACCTCTATTATATGCAGTCATAAATGACAAAAAACAAATAGTGCGCCTTTTACTAGCAAAAGGTGCTGACATAAATGCAATCAACCTTGAACAAAAAAACCCCTATAATATTGCTCTAGAGAATAAAAGATATCAAATTTTAAAAATCTTAAACGACTATACCACATAAAATTCACACATTTTCATATTGTTACATAATTAAAAAAAATTCTAGATCGAAATAAAACTATATTATCACTGTTTATAATCAATATAATAACTAAAAAATAGCCTAATTATGGCTAACGTCATAAAGACATATCAAAGTTGATTAAAGCAGTTTTTGTTATCCTGAAAAAATTGCTTTCACCGGGAGTTCACACTCAACATCAACTGCTCTAACTCTACCCCACCCAGAAGAGTATTCAGCGCAAGATTATTCAAACTTTTTCTTAATTGCTTAACTTGTTGACCTATGTACGACCTTTCATGAAAAAATAGTTTAAAATTTTCTCTATGAGAGCTACACTGCTGTATATAACAATGATCAAGAAGAAAAGCTAATCTACTCTATTAGTCACAACCTTTACATCCACCCAGATCTACGTAACTTAACCATAGAAACATTCCCGAAGCATACACCGCTTAAGTTGATTGTATGAAATATGTTTACATTATTCCAATAATCATTGGAAATGCTCATTAACTTACCACCCAACGTAAAGGTTAGCGTCTATAAACTAAAATAGAACTCACTTGACATTTATATCAAGTACTTCACTTCTCCATCCATGTTCACACATATAAGTGGCCTAACACAACTTCTCATATTCCTTATATTTTATTCCAGCCAAAAAAACACACTAAGCACATAACGAAACATATCAACTACATAATTAATATTTTCTTTATCCAATTTAAAATCAGCTTCTATTATAACTCTAACTTTCCTATTCAGTGTACAAACAGCGAGCTACTACAATAAAAATTACTACAAAGCAGAAAAATCTTATTAAGATTCTCTACTTATTTCTCTAATAGAATATCTATACTCTATATAAAAATGACTAAAATCTATTTTTATAATATCATACTCGCAAGTATGTAAGACTCTTATAACCTGTTTTAGTTTATATGCATCCATCATTGATCCAACAATCAATTTTCTGTGATCGCTATCTATTTTTAGTTTAAATTCTCCAAAACACACCTATATAATTTCAGCAATTTTCTTTATGAATTGCACCAAATTTACTAAAGCTTGATCTTCTGAACCAGGTAAGGATCTGCAAGGTATTTACCCCAAACAGAAAATCTTTTAAAATTATGCCTCTCTTAGTTTTATCTTCAAATACAAAAGGTACGTATATTTTAAAAATCGGTAAGAGCTTATTATACTTTGTACTAAAGTCAAACTTCTTAATTTTCCTGTTCTTTCCCTCTTCTCAAAACTCTTCAATTTCATAAAAAACTTTTCTACCTTATCTGCAGTTTTTGGTAACACAAGTGGATATAAATTAGAAAAGGTCAATTTTCTTCAGTACTTGTATAAAATAGAGATATTTTATCTACTATACTTAAATAAGATAGTATTTCTGCAAACGTTAAGTCTGGCAAACTTTCTAGTAGAAAATACGATGAAACTTCTAAAGTTCTTCTACCATAATGCCCTAACTCCTCATCTTTTTTTCCTAACATAACCTATTACTTATATTATACAAGCACTATACATAAAAAATTCCAATTGCAGAATCTCAAAAAACCTTTTTAATATACCAGAATTTTTTTATACTTCACAAACACAGTAAATACAAATAAAATACATAATAGTGACTTCTTTAAAAAGTAGAAAAAGTAGTATTGTGAAAGTGCAAGACACTAAGTTCTATAATAAAGTAACAAAATCATTCAATAGAGCAGCTAAAAATTATGACAACTACTCAGGCTTCCAATTCCATATTGCCAAAAATTTATGCAAAATGATTGATAAAAAAAAAACAATATCTTTTTAGATATAGGTTGTGGTAGTGGACACATAAGTAAACTACTCAATATTAATTTAATTCAGTTGGACCTTGCATTTAATATGTGCAAACTAGTACAAGAAACAAAAGTTGTAAATGCATGTATGTCCTCATTACCACTCAAAGATAGTTGTATAAATACAACTATATCGTCCATGGCATTACACTGGACACAGGACATAACTAAAACCATAGCCGAGATTTATCGTGTTTTAACAAAAAATGGCAATTTATTTATATCAATACCAATTGAGAACACTTTTTATGAATTAAATTACATTCTCAAAGCATTGAAATTACCAACAATACATTTTATAAAACATGCTTATGTAGTAAAATTACTGGAAGAGCAAGGATTTAACATTTCAAGCAGTAGTCACATAACAAAATTTATGCAAAAATATTCTTCATTTAGAGAATTTATCTCATCAATGAAAAAATTAGGGACCAACATTAACAGAAATACAGGATTTATAAATAAAAAAACATTTTATGAAATAAGCGAAATATATAGTAATAGATTTGCTACAGAAAAGACAATAAATGTATCCTGGAATATAGCCTTCATCGCTGCACAAAAATGATAATAGTACAAAAATTCGGTGGAACTTCACTTTCTACACCTAGCCATCTAAAACGAGTAGCATCTCTTATTAAGAAAGAAGTTGAACTCGGTTATAAAGTCATTGTTGTAGTCTCAGCCATGGACAAATTTACTGACATATTAGCAGATTATATAAGTAACTTTCCTTCTTCTGAAACAGAATATACTGCTGAAAGCGATGTTGTATTATCAGCAGGAGAACAAATTTCTGCAGGTCTTCTCTCATTATATTTACTTTCAATTGGTATAAAAGCTAGATCATGGATGGGGTGGCAACTCCCAATCACCACTGATGCAAAACACACAAAAGCAAATATATTAAAAATAAATCAAGAGCATATCGAATACTGCTTATCAAAAAATATTATCCCAGTCATAGCAGGTTTCCAAGGAATAGAAAAAGATAACCAACGTATCACCACAATAGGACGTGGAGGCTCTGATATTTCTGCAGTTGAAACCGCAATTAGCATAAACGCAGATAGATGCGATATTTATACAGATGTGGATGGTGTCTATACAGCAGACCCAAATTTAGTACCACATGCAAACAAGTTATCTATAATCACATATGATGAAATGTTAGAAATGTCTGCTATGGGTGCTAAAGTTCTTCACGCAAGAGCAGTAGAAAGAGCAATGCAAAGCCAAATCAAGTTACAAGTTTTATCAAGCTTTAACAACATATCAGGAACTTTATTAGTTAGAAAAGAGGAAAGAATGAGAAATGAATTAGTTACATCAGTTGCATACAATAATGACGAAGCGTGCTTAACAATTGAAACTGTAGAACAAAAAAATAAAATTTTTTCCCTGTTAGCAGAAGCTCATATTAATGTAAACATTATTGTTCAAAACTTTAATTCACATAGCATAACTTTTACTGTGCCAAAGTCTGACCTAACTAAAACAATTGACCTCCTTAAAGAATATAAGGTTTCGTTTTACGAAAAAGTCTCAATTGTTTCAATAATTGGCATAGGAATGCTAACTAACTCAGGGGTAGCATGTAAAATGTTTGCAGAATTAGAGAAAAACAATATCAAGATATTAGCAATCACTACTTCTGAAATCAAAATTAGTGTCATTTTACATGAAGAATATAGAGAGTTAGCAGTAAGGTTGCTCCACACTGCATACGCGTTAGATAAGGCTCAATAACACCGTATATACGATGAAAAGCATATACCATAAAATGGCACTCAAAACCCATAATTTAATTACAAAGGTTTAATTTATTTGAAATCAATCATCAATTTACAAGCTTCTCCTTTTTCTCACCACTGGATAACCTACTTCTTTTTATATTGCCAGAACTGATGGCCATATAAACACTATATCTCAAATATGTCTACTTCAGAATTACTAAGTAGGATATTACAAAATATTTTTTTGTATTTTTATCAAGATTCTTCAATTAATAACCAAATTTGATCTTGACTCGTACATATTATATGATATTTCCTAACTTTTAGTTAAATTTAAATACATAAGTTATGAATATACAAGAATATACTTTAGTTACGTATAAATGGTTTTTACGTGCTTTGCTTGCCTTTAGTGCAACACGAAATTTAAAAGGTATAGCTGACGCTACTTCTTCGGTAACCCGGCAAGATACTGATCAAGGCAAAATATCAAATGCTCATCATTCTCACTTAGCAAGTTCAGAAAAGTTCAGACCTACTATGCTAACAGCTGAATCACCCATTCCAATAAATGATATAACGAGAAATCCTTATCAAGAAGGAAGAGATAATAATACACCAAAAAAAAAGCTAGGCAAACAGCATCTTGGTAATACTCATAATCATCCCAAAAAAAGGAAGGGTAATAATATGTCTAGAAAAAAGCAATGCAGGGTAAACCGTAACAGGAGGTATCAAGAACAACGACTACTTGCAGAAAAAAGACCTAATGAGAATAGTGAAAATATTGATCAAAGAAGAACAGATAGTTGCTTTATAGATATAAAGAAAGTCTCCAATATAGTAAAAAATTGTCCCAAAAACGAAGAAGAGGCCAAAATCTATTTCTTAAAGCAAGATTGCAAGAATCTAAAAAGAATCTCTATTGCTTTATTATGTCTTCTTAACAACATTGAATCTCTTAACAACATTGAATCAGATAATTCTCCACAAAGTATAAGTATATACAAATGTGATAATTATAATGATTCTATGACAATGTCAAAAAATCTTTTTGATATAGCAAAAAGAGTTATTAAAACACCATCTGAAGACCAGCTTAATGATGCAAATGCTGTCATTGGCTTCTTTTTAGAAGGTGCTGCGTACCTAAGACAAGGATTGCAATCCTTAGGCATAAAAGCAAAAAATCCTTTGTTAGGTTATCTTAATAATATGCTTGCAAAACATGTAGTATATATTAATGTAGAACAAAATTTTAATGTTCCTACACAAATAACAGAAGTAGAAAGTCAAGCAAATAATACAGTATTCATTAATCATTTTTTTGATGATCTCAGGAGTTATACTACTCAGTTGGTTTGCTATATTTTCCCTTTTCTTTGTCCTTCCAGTAACATTACTATAAAAATAGCAGAAGTAGAAGGTCAAGCAAATAATACAGTTTCCAATAACATTCCTATAAAAATAGCAGAAATAGAAGGTCAAGCAAATAATACAGTTTCCAGTAACATAAGTAACATAGAGAAAGTTTCGGCTGTTGCTTCTTCTCGTAATAATCGTACTGTAGAAGATCGCTTTCTACGCTCTGGCTGGTATGGTGGTTATGGTTGAAGAAAAAAAGAAGTTTAACCTACGTTATGCTCAAGAGAGGAGGGTTCTAGGATAAAGATTCTACTTTGTTCTTTCTAGTGATTTTTCTTTTAGTAGATGCACTAGTAAGCAAAGTTAGACATATCTGAATTTCTCTTCTACAATTGAGTTTATGGAAAATTTAATTGTAATTGATTCATATGGCTTTTTATTCAGAGCTTATCATGCACTACCACCTCTTTTAAATCCTCAAGGTATACAAGTTGGAGCAATTCACGGCTTTCTAAACATGTTGATAAAAGTTATTTCTGAACATAAAGCAACTCATTGGGTTGCTGTCTGTGACACAGGAAAAAAGACATTTCGTAACGAAATATACCCAGAGTATAAAACAAACCGGGGTGAGCCAGACGAAGAGCTTATACCCCAGTTTTCATTGCTCAAAGAAGCATTAAAGGCCTTTAATATCACTTGTCTTTCAGTTGAGGGATATGAAGCTGACGATATCATTGCTACCATAGCTAAAACCTCTACCATACCAATCACAATTATCTCCTCAGATAAAGATTTAATGCAACTCATAACTCACAACATTAAAATGTTTGACCCAATAAAAAATAAATATATAGGCGCTAAAGATGTACTTGATAAATTTGGTGTAGAACCAAAAAAATTACTTGATTGCTTTGCATTAATTGGTGATAACTCTGATAACATACCTGGAGTACCTGGTATCGGCCCTAAAACTGCAGCTATTTTGATTAATGAATTTAATTCTTTAGACAATTTGCTTACTCAACTGGATAAAATAAAGCAAAATAAAAGACGAACCACTCTGCAAAAAAATATTAACCAAGCATTACTCTCAAGACAATTAGCACAATTACGCAATGATGTGGTTCTAGAGAAGTCTCTTGATGATTTCCTTTTTCACCCACCAAAAAAAGAACAATTAATTCCTTTTTTACTCCAAAATAACTTCAAAATTATTATCAACAGGGTAGAAAACCTTTTCTATAAGCAAGAAAACAATACAAGACACAAAAAGGTGACAACAACACTAGAAGAGGAAGATTTAGCTAAAAAATGTAAAAAAAATGGAATCTTTGCTCTTTATGCTCACTTTATACAAGATAAAAATTCGAAACTTGGTATTTCCTTAGGCGAAAACAAAAACTATACCATTTCATTTGACAAGCTCAATTATTTGAAAGAAGTTTTGGCCTCACCACAAGTCTTAAAGGTGAGTTACAACATCAAATCACTGCTTAAATACTTTGACATTCAGGCATTTACTGACATAGATGTCATGAACTATACCCTCAACACAAATAGCCAAACTTTGCAAGATATATCTTATAACCATTTTGGAGAACATTTACCAATAGAAGCAGCTATGCAAGCTGAGGTTGTTTTTAAAATATATAAAATCTTACAAAAACAATTATTTCAAAAAAAAGCAATAACACTATATGAAAGATTAGATCTTCCATCGATTTCTGTATTACATAAAATTGAACAAAATGGTGTATTAATTGACAAAAAAATACTAAATGACACTTCTTACGAATTTTCAATTCTTATAAGAAAGATAGAACAAGCAATCTATAAAATTACAGAGTGTGAATTTAATATCGCCTCACCAAAACAGCTTTCTGACATCCTTTTTAGGGATATCAAGGGACAGAAAAAACTAAAATCTGGTAACTATAGCACTAGCAGCCAAGTATTAGAGCCCCTTGCACTACAGGGCAATGAAATTGCTCAAAAAGTTCTAGCATGGAGACATTTCAGCAAACTAAAGAATACATATACTGATGCTTTGCTTTCCTACATAAATGAAAAAACTGGCAGAATACATACTCACTACTCTTTGACTAAAACTTCTACAGGTAGACTTAGTTCCAGCAGTCCGAATTTACAAAATATCCCAAAAAAGAGCAATAATGATATTCGACGAGCATTTATTGCCCCCCATAACTATTACCTTATTTCAGCCGATTATTCGCAAATTGAGCTACGCTTATTAGCACACATGGCTGATATGAAAGACTTAAAACAGGCTTTGATTTCAGGCGAGGATATACATAGTGTAACTGCTAAACAAATTTTTGGAAATGTAAATGATGATTTACGAAACAAAGCAAAAGCAATAAATTTTGGCATAATATACGGAATCAGTGCATTTGGGCTTGCTCAACAACTTAATATAAGCAATGAAGAGGCAAAACTTCACATAGATAACTATTTTAAAAGCTACCCTGGCATAAAAAAATATACAGAAAAAACTAAAGAATTAGCACGCACAAATGGTTATGTCAAAACTATATATGGAAGACGTTGTTACTTTAAAGACATCAATAGTAAATCAGTAACAATAAGAAAAGTTTCAGAAAGAGCTGCTATAAACGCACCATTACAGGGTAGTGCAGCTGATATAATGAAACAAGCAATGGTCAAATTGCATCCAAAACTTAAAGATGGAAGAATAATTATGCAAATTCACGATGAATTGGTAATAGAAGTTCCAAAAGAAGCACTAGAAGAAACTGCATTACTAATAAAAAGCATTCTTGAAAAAGTTATCAATTTAACAATTCCTATGCATGTCAACATCAGCTATGGAAAAAATTTGCAAGACTTAAAAACCTTCTAATAAAGATAAAACTTCGCCCTCATCTTGAAAAGCTCTACTCAATCCACTCTATTGTTTTCAGTAGAAAAGCACAAATTACTACGACTTTTATTCTGAGTATCATCTCTATTCTTACCCATCCATTCCACCTTGTTGCCCGACTTATCTTTGGCATAGAAATGCCTCAACACAATTTGGTTTACTTTTCGACACTCATTAAATAACTCTGTAATACTAATTCATTTACACAAACTTCCTTGTTATTTTTAAATAAGGTTGAAAGCACCCGTTCTAAGTTCCACAGTTCAACCAAAGCATCCGCAACAAACAGTACTAACTTCACTTGCTTATTGCTTTCCACTATAAATCTCAAATTGTCTAATCATAACTAATTCAGTAGACACACCAGATATATTCGTACTTGGTATGTTAGTTTGCTCATCACTTTTGATATCTAATTTATTATCTTTTTGATTCGTAAGCACTTTATTTGTTTGTCTATCTTTTTCTAATATTGTCATACTTCTAATAATTAGAACAACTAAAGATTGTCTTTAGCATAACTCGTAACAAATTACTAGATAGCACACATAAAAAAAATCACTATAATATCATTTTACACTCTCAATATAGTGGATTACATCAGCCAAATAAAAAATAGAATACTAATATCAGAAATAGTAAGAGAAAGGGTTAAGCTACAAAAGCATGGATCAAATTTCATGGCTTGCTGCCCATTCCATAATGAAAAAACAGCTTCATTTACGGTTAATAACAACAGACAAACGTACCATTGTTTTGGTTGTGGCGCTCATGGAGATATATTCGATTTTACCATGAAGTTTGAGGGTTTAACATTCAATGAAGCCCTGGAAAACCTCGCTAAGAAAGCTGGAATAGTTATCAAAAAACAACAGAGAGTAGTACATTATCAGTACGACATACTCAAAACAGCAGTAAACTGGTTTAAAAATAATCTACACAGATATCCTCAAGCATTACAATGTTTACAAAGTAGATGCATAAATAAAGAGTCTATAAAAACGTTTGAAATAGGATATTCACCTATAACAGGAGTAAATTCTTTTTTAAAAAAACAAGGATTCAGTGAATTACAAATCTCTGAAGCTGGACTCATCAGCAAAAATTATAAAGAATATTTTTACGATCGTATAATACTACCCATTCATAATAATAATGGACAAATTATAGCATTAGGTGGTAGATCACTAAAAAACAATCATCCAAAATATTTGAATTCCCCTGAAACAACAATTTTTAAAAAAAGCGAAACAATATATGCTCTCCACTTAGCACGAAGTGAAAATACAGAAAACATTATTGTGGTGGAAGGGTATTTAGATGTAATTGCTCTCCATCAAGAAGGAATAAAAAATACAGTAGCACCACTTGGTACAGCTCTAACCCCCTTCCATTTACAGAAATTATACAAAATGTATAAAGAAATTATAATCTGTTTTGATGGAGATAATGCAGGTAGAAATGCAACCCTAAAAACAATCAGATTAGCGCTAGCTGACAATCTCACTTATCAAATTAGTTTCATATTACTAGAAAATAATAACGATCCGTGCGACATTATATCACAAAACGGAGTAATTGCTTTTCACAAATTATTAAAATCAAGAAAGAGTATATCTGAAGCATTATGGGAAATCTTATCAATTGATACGGATTTCAGCAAACCAGAGAAAAAAGCTAGATTACGAGAAAATATATTTCAATACATCAAAATCATAAAAAATAAAGAAATACAACAATACTATAGATCCTTCTTTGCAAAAAAAATAAACAGAACAGATATCCAACCAAACAGCAATAACCACTTACTACCATCCATAAATTTCACAAACGGAACAATGCTAATTAAAATTGTCTTCTCTTACCCAGAAATATTACAAGATCCAAAAAAAGAAGAAATATTTGCACAATTTATAATGGAAAATAATACCTTAATCTTAATCCAAGATTTCGTTATCACTACAATAAATGAGGATAATCTAGATAAGTTATGTGATACTAGTTTTCAGGGTAAGTTCAGTAAAAAAATACAAGAAATTCTTAATAACAGTTACACTATAACAAACAAGGAGCATGCTTTGGCAGTATGGGATAAAATAATGCTCACAGAAGAGATAAAATACCTTGAAAAAGAATATAGCTATGAAGTTTCCCAAGCATTAAAAAACAACCTATCTGAAAACAAAGCAAACAACATTCTGCAACAGTTAATAAAATTAAAGTCCTCTTTGCATAAAAACTTAAACGACTAAAAAATTTTTTACTTATAAAAACTTATCCTTATCGTCTTTACTTGCTTCTATACTTCCCAATTCCACTTTTATCTTTACCCACTTTCCCTTATCAAAATTATCTAACATCTCCAGAATGCTTCACATTCTTTGATTAAATCTTTACATGCTTTTAAATTAGAGGAATATCTCGGTAAGATTTATAAAACTAAAATCAGACATTTCATAAAATAAAAAATTAGGAATTATACTATTTAGCATAAAAATGCAAAATTTCTTCCAATCCATTAAAGAAGATCTAATAAATTCCATCAATTCCAATTTAAAACAAATATAAA
Source organism: Anaplasmataceae bacterium (assembly GCA_965207045.1). Classification (GTDB taxonomy): domain Bacteria; phylum Pseudomonadota; class Alphaproteobacteria; order Rickettsiales; family Anaplasmataceae. Next base: position 848,769 of record OZ242261.1, read on the forward strand.
CTCTTTGACTTTTCAACAAATCTAGAAGTAGGCCAAAATCATTCTTTTCCATACCGGAAGGTTTAAACTCAAGAGATCCAATATATGCTAAATACTTAAAAAGTAGACCATTTTTGCCGCCACTAACACTAATACAACAATTTTCGTAGCAGAACTTAAACTTAATACCCATTTTTTCTTCACCATTATCAGGAAAACCACTTATCAAGCAACTGATTCCTATCGTATATTAAAGTATTTTTTCTAAGCGCCACTAGATAACTATTTGTACAATTAAATGCAAACAGATTGTCGGAATAATCTTTGCAATTTTCGTCTTTCAACATCATCAAACAAAATATGCCATCAAGATGCCGTAGTTTTTACATGATGTTGATACTCATTATCAAAATCTCTGTATAACAGCTCAAACCAAAAAAGACATTATCTCTGTATTTCGAAAGCACTAACCCCTTTAGCTCATCACAGTCATATAAAGCAATATTCCTCAACAAATTAATATACTGCGCCAATTTTCTTCCACGTTTAAGCCTTTCTATTTTGTCACACATAAAAAAAAGAAAACTGCTCATCAAGAAAGTTTTTAATATTACAGCTTAAATATTTCTCTATATCTATGCTCGCTTCACACTTTCTCAGAAAATTATATTGATAGTTCACTGATCTTCTATAACACTAAAAAGCATTTTTCGTATTGACTCCAACTCATCCTAAGGAAAGGAAAAGTTAAGGTCAATATTTTCTATAAATTGATTGATAGATATCGACATAAACATTAAATACTTCATTGCTAAATATTCTAAAACTCCTTCATCAGCAGATGACATTCCCTTATGTAACAAGTACAAAACACGACTATGCTCCTCAGATTGTTTGATCGATCTTACTAATCTCTTAATATTTCTTTCAGGCAAGAATACCTTTTCCTCATCTAATTTCACCTAAATCAAAAGGCTCGGATTATTTTCTAATTCTATAGCTTTTTGCATATAACATAACTTAATTCATATTGTATGATTTATTATATATAAAAAAGACAATAAATAAATATAGTGTTTAACTTAATGACTCAAATAGAGCTGTAATCAAGCTCTTTACTATATTAGGAGAAGTTGTTGTGTTCATTTCATACCGAAATTCTGCAGAATTAGGCATTCCAGAACTATACCAAGATATATGCTTTCGTCCCATACGAACACCAGCATCTTCACCATAGTGATTAATTATATGATCATAATGTTGCAAAATTATACCTAATTTCTCCTCATGAGATGGATCATCTAAAATCTTACCATATTTTAAAAAGTGACTTGCTTGATTAATAAACCATGGTTTACCGTAGACACCACGACCAATCATTACTCCATCCGCACCTGATTCAACTAAAGAAGATTTTATATCATTAAAATCCTTAATATCACCATTTACTATAACAGGAACTGATACAGCATTTTTTACTTTTTTGACAAAAGCCCAATCAGCTTTACCCCTATACATCTGGCAGCGGGTACGGCCATGAACAGTAATCATTTTAATACCTATATCTTCAGCTATTTTCGCTAATTTTGGTGCATTCTTATTTTCATCATCCCAACCAGTACGCATTTTGAGTGTCACAGGAATTTTTACAGCTCGAACCACAGATTCCAATATAGCAGCTGCTTTCTTCTCATTCTTCATCAAAGCTGAACCTGCATAACCATTTACAACTTTTTTCACTGGGCAACCAAAATTAATGTCAATAATCTTTGCACCCATACCTTCATTAAGCTTAGCAGCCTCTGCCATAATATCTGGTTCACAACCAGCTAATTGGATTGATGTTAAGTCCTCTAAATCTGATATTTTCGCTTTTTTTATACTTTCTTTTGTCTGCAAAATCATAGCACGGCTTGCTATCATTTCAGACACAACCAAATCAGCACCAAGGCTTTTTATTAATCTACGAAAAGGCATATCAGTGACACCAGACATTGGTGCTAAAATCACCGGATTATCTATACTAACGTTCCCAATGTTAATCATTATTGATTCAAGAACTTGCCATTTATTACTATTTCATTCTATAATAGCAGAAAAAAATGAATTTTGACAGCTTAGCAGAAAAAACAATCTTACAGATTTATGACGATATAGAAAATTCAGATGTTAAACATTCTCTTGAAGTGGATTATGCAGAGGGTGTTTTAAAAATAGAAAGCAACCAAGGACAATATGTTCTAAACAAAAACTCTTCAGTACAGGAAATATGGTTGTCATCCCCACTAAGCGGCGCTTCTCACTTTAGATACATACAGCAAAAATGGATAAACACACATGGAAATGACTTATTGGCAATCCTAAAACAGGAGTTGCTAAGTATAAATGACATCGAAGTAAAATGGAGCTAATTATGTGATCAAAAATAAACAATTAAATCAGGTTTTTTCCTATACCAAAAAATATACAGTGGCAAGCCGCTAATAACAAAAATAGCAGATAGTAGTAATACCTTAACATCAGTACTCACAACTACCCAAAAACAAAATAAAAACGCAACTAATGCTATAAAGCTTCTAATATCCCATATACTTTTTTTAAGAATTTGAATACGTACTAGACTTGCAGCCGATATTAAATACACAAAAAGAAAAGCAATAACGGAAAAATCGATTATTAATGCCATCTGCTCAGCAAAAGTATGTGTCTGTGTCAAAAATAACAAGGGTATTCCACCTAAACCACTAATTAATAATCCAACATAAGGAGCTTGTTGAGAATTTTTCTTAGTAAACAATTTTGGCATTAATCCATCTTCAGCAAGTCCTAAAACAATTTGCCCACTGGTCAAAATCCAGGCATTTAAAGAACTCAAACATACAACAGATGCAACAAGTGAAATAATAACATACCAGTTATCACCAAAAATATAACGAGTTGCTTCTGAATAAGGAGCACTAGAATACATCAGCTCTTCACCTGGTATAACACCCATAATGCTTAAGCTATTAACCAGGTAAATTACAGCAACAAACAAAGTCCCTGAAATAACTGCCAATGGTACATTTCGTTTAGGATTAATAACTGAATCTGCTGGTGTTGTCGCAGTTTCTAACCCTAGAAACCCCCATAATACAACCAACACAACCTTATTCAATATAGATGAAATATTATAATTCTGAAACGATTGATCTAATTTGATATTACTAACCTCAAAGCATAAAAGCGCAAAAAAAGGAATCAAAATTAAAGGAGAAAATTTTATCACAGACAAGAAGACTTCAAAATGACCAGCTGAAGAAACTCCTCTTAGATTTACTAAAGTCACTAATAACAACACAATTACTTCCAACAGTAAATAAATGCTTTTTGGATAATCACCAAAAATGGGAATAAAATAGCTAACAGTAGAAATAATGACTGCATTACTGCTTACCCATGATATAACCCAATATGTCCAACCAGTAAAAAACGCTGCTGTCTTACCAAAAGCAATATGAACATAAACATGTGCCCCACCTGTTTTTGGGTAATAAAAGCAAAGAGTGGCAAACGTAATTGCTAAAGATATAGCACCAAAAGCAGCTATGATAAGCCCTAAAATACCAAAAAAACCATAAGGAGCGAGATTAGCTGGCAATATAAAAACACCAGAACCGACTTGTCCACCAATAACAATGGCAAACAGGGGCCAAAAGCCAATTTTCTTCATACAAAGGACTCCATGAGATTTCTTTTTCAATTCACCAAAAAAAGAGAAACTACCTAACGCTTAGAAAACTGGAAGCTCCTTCTAGCTTTTCGTCGCCCATATTTCTTACGCTCAACAACCCTAGGATCACGTGTCAAAAAATTCCCCTTTACCTTCAATTTAATACGTAGCTCTGGATCAAAATTTTGCAAAGCACGACTTATACCGTGCCTCAATGCACCAGCTTGACCTGAAATACCACCACCTTTCACCGTCGCAAAGACGTCAAATTGGCCAGACATAGAAGTTGCAACAAATGGAGAATGAGCAAGCACTTCTAAACTTTCACGTTTCAGATAGTCAGCAACCTCCATATTGTTGACCATAAATAGACCATTACCAGGCTTAATCCAAACACGTGCTACTGAACTTTTTCTTTTCCCAGTAGCATAAGCTCTCCCAAGAGAATCAACTTTCCTTTTTCTCACAACTACTTCATTCATTATGCAACCTTAACTGTATTTTTTCTATTCATAGCTGCAAAATCGAAAACTTCAGGCTGCTGAGCTTCATGCACATGTTCAGAGCCAGAATAAATGTACAAATTTTGCATACGCCTTCTTGCCATAGGTCCACACCCCATCATCCTTTTTACTGCTAACTCCAAAACTTTATGTGGATTCTTACCTTCAAAAATCAGTCTAGGTGTAGTAGACTTAATGCCACCTGGATAACCAGTATGCCTGTAATAAATCTTTTCTCTCCGCTTTTTACCAGAAAAAACTAACTTATCAGCATTAACAACTACAACACAGTCTCCCCCATCCATGTGTGGTGTATAAGTTGGCTTATGTTTACCACGTAACAAATTTGCTATCATAACTGCCAAGCGTCCAACTATAATCCCATCTGCATTTATCAATAACCATTTCTTCTTAATTTCAGATTTCTTTTGAGAGTATGTACGGTACATAAAACTCATTAATGAGTAAAAGCAGAATTATAGTTACCAATTTATTTAGAGTCAATAAGCGTATATTAAATAAATAAAACAATTAGTAAACTACAATTTCTCTAATACTAAAGAGTTTATTGTTTTATAACAAATAAAGTACTGAATAAAAAAGTCATATATATTGTACATATATATAAGAATATAATATATTTGCATCAATCAAGTTCATTAGAGTAAAGGAATAAAAATGGATTACGATGAAATAAAGTATGAAAAGGTTAACCGTATAATAAATAAAATAAAAGGCCAGTATAGCTATAAGGGGACAAATAGAATTTTCAGTACTAAAAAAGATTACAAAACAGCACTTGAAGGCATCAAAGCAATGGTAAGTAACTTGAACTCAAAAGAAGAGGCGCCTGAATATGCTAAGTATTTTTGTGCCAGCTTCTGCAAAGATGTGCTTGTTTCTAATTTTACAGAGGTTGTTAATGATGTACTAAAAATATTGCATGAAGGTTTTAAAAAACATGGAATAGACTTGCTAAATGAGGTTTTCCCATGTAACTTTTTAAGTTCTGATCTTAGCAATACAAATACAGAAGAAAGCTCGTTGTTGCATTATTGTGTTGTACGATGTGGTGGTTGTGGTAGCAACCCAAATGTGGAAGAAATTAAAAAAAAGGTACAATTATTATTAGATAAAGGTGCCGATCCTAGTCAAATAGTAAACAAAAAAACTATAATCGCCTCCTATAACGAAGGTATTAACAAAACAATTAAGAGCAACAAGGGATTTATACAAACTAAGACATCAGAGCTTAAAGGTTTACTTGAAAAAGAACAAGCAGAGCTAAAACAACTTGAAGAAGAAAAAGAAACTGAACCAAGAGATGCAAAAATCGCTAAAGTAGAAACTAGCCATGAGAAAATATATAATGATAGTATTAATGAGATCGAAAGAAGACAAAAAGATTATAAGAAAACTATAAGTGAACACAAAGATTTGTTAGAACTATTGACACAAACTGCTGCTGAGAAGAAAAACCCATCAACTGCTATAAAGTGCTCTTCGCTTGATAGACAATTTAGTGCACCTTCTGTATAACAAAGATCACCTAAAAAGGGTTAGACTTTCTTCTTCAGTGAAAGATATATACTATCAAATTAGTTTGTGTGTTCATGAAAGAGCTGTGTTATCACGATAAATAAAGTAGCACTTCCTCAGCACTCAATCTAGTTCTCTTATCCTGTTCAAAAATTTCCTCAACTGTGCTACCTTGCTTTTCAGAAATAGATTCCATGATTTTATCAATCATTACCACAATGTTTTCAAAACTGATTTTACCTTGAAGAAAAAATTTAACTGCCATTTCATTAGCAGCATTAAGTACAACATAATTATTTGCCTTAATAAATTTTAATGCTGGAAACCTATTATAATCAGGCTCATAAAACGATAATTTACCTACTTCAGTAAGGTTTAGTTCTTTACTAGGGGCACTAATACTTCTGTTTGGCCAGCTCAATGCATATGATATTGATATCTCCATATCAGGCAAACTTAAAACAGATATACTATTACCGTCAATATAAGAAACTATACCATGCATTATAGCTTCTGGATGAACCAAAATATTAATATTATCTACAGGAATATCAAATAAATAATGCGCTTCTATAACTTCAAGCACCTTATTCATCATTGTTGCAGAATCCACAGAAATTTTTTTACCCATATTCCACACAGGATGTTTTATAACTTCATCAATTGACTTCTTCTTATTAGCAAAATAAAAAGGACCTCCTGAAGCAGTTAACGTAATTCTGTTAATTTCCTTATCATATATTTGAAAAATCGCATTGTGTTCAGAATCCAATGGAATGATTTGTGCTTTAGGAGCCATATTACTAATAATCTTACCAGCACAAACTAGAACTTCCTTACTTGCTATTGCTAATATCTTTGCACTTTTTATAGACTGTATAGTTGGGAATAGTGCTGCAATACCAACAATTGCCATGATACTTATATCAACATTAATCTTCGCACATTCAATCAGCAAGTTAGTTCCATAAAAAATTTCTATATCGTGATTGCTAAGCAAGCTTTTCAAAAGTTGAAAATGTTTCTCATTGCCAATAACAACTTTTTTTGCTTTTACAGCAATAGCTTGCTTAGCAAGCAATTCAAAATTCTCATTTGCAGTAAGAAGTTTTACATCATATTGCTTTAAATTGCTTCTAACTATTTTTACAGTCTTACTACCAACAGCACCGGTAGAACCAAAAATTGCTATTGATTTCTTATACATTATTATGGATATTAGGGTTGATAATATTAAAAAGAAATTTACTCTACTAAAACAAATTTTAGTAGCGCTGTAAATAGGATTTCTACACTATGCGTAACTTAAAACTCAAATCTTTTATAAAATACTTCTTTTTTATCGATATACTAAAAGGCCTGAGACTATCTCTACAATACCTTCTAAAACCAAAAGTTAGCAAAAGATACCCTGAAGAAAAAGGTAACTACAGCTTACGTTTTAGAGGGGAACATGCTTTAAGACGTTACCCTAGCGGTGAAGAAAGATGTATAGCTTGTAAGCTATGTGAAGCAATATGTCCAGCACAAGCAATTACTATAGAAGCAGAAGAATGCAAAGATGGTAGTAGAAGAGCAACGAAATATGACATAGATATGACTAAATGCATATATTGCGGCTTTTGTCAGGAGGCATGTCCAGTGGATGCCATTGTAGAAGGTCCTAATTTTGAATTTGCTACAGAAACTAGAGATGAATTGATGTATGAGAAAGACAAATTATTAGAAAATGGTGAAATTTGGGAAAAAGCTTTATATAAGATGATAAAAGACAATTAATAATTTTACTCGAGATTAATAATCTTATTTTATAATTAATGACTAAGGTTTTAGACATACTCAATGAACGCATAACTGAAAAAGCTTTTAATGATTGGCTATTACACCAGACTAATGGCAGAAAATATAATATTTACTCTTCTATAGATATTCGTAATTCTGGTCACAAGTTAGCACCAGTTGATGTCAATCTCTTTCCAGCTGGATTTAATAATTTAGGTGCAAAGTCAACAGAGTTATCTGCCTCTATTTTAAAAACAAAATACTGCGGGAAAAAATTTTTAATAGTGCCAGAAAATCACACACGTAACCCATATTACAATGATAATTTATTAAAACTAAAAGAAATATTAGAGTTAGCTGGAAATAAAGCAAAAATTGCACAAAACAAAGAAATACAAGCAAGTAAAGGTGAAGTTATACCAACTGCAATAATCACAAAGAAAAACTGCTTAATAGAAACCAACTGTAGTTATGTTCCAGAAATCATATTAATCAATAACGACATGATTTCTGGAATCCCAGAAATATTACTGAATATTAAACAAGAGCTAATACCTAATGTTAACCTAGGCTGGTTTAATCGCTCAAAACATAATTATTTTGAAATTTATAATGAAGTAGCAAAAAAATTCTGCATAGACTTTTCAATAGACCCTTGGCTTTTGAGTACCTTTATCACAAAATGCACAAAAATCAATTTTCATAAAAAAGAAGGTTTAGAATGTGTTGCACTAGGGGTAGAAAAAATGTTAAAAAAAATACAAGATAAATACAATGAATATTCCATTGAAAGTCAACCATACATTTTCATAAAAGCAGATAATGGTAGCTATGGCATGGGTATAACCAGTGTATCAACAGCCGAAGAAGTTTTTAATCTAAATAAAAATACTAGAAAAAAAATGAAAGTCACAAAAGGAAAATATGAGATAAATGAAGTATTATTACAAGAAGGAATTGAGACTATAGATTCTCATGAGGGTAACGTTGCTGAAACACTAATTTATTGTATACTAGACCAACCCGTATCAACAATCCATCGTCACCATAACACACAATCAAACTTAAACAATTTAAACGTAACAGGAGCAAAGTTTAGCGAAGTAAAGGTTGCTAAGCGCAATAAATTAGCATATGCTATTATTAGCCATCTATCACTATTAGCAACCTCAATTGAATTGCAACATTATAATGAACAGACAAATTAAAATAGCACCATCGATATTATCTGCAGATTTTTCTAAGCTCGGCCAAGAAGTCCGTGATATTGAATCTGCAGGTGCAGATTATATTCATATAGACGTCATGGATGGCCATTTCGTGCCTAACATTACGTTTGGCCCATGTGTAATAAAATCGATACGACCATACACAAATTTGCCCTTTGATGTACACTTAATGATCTCACCAGCTGCACAATTTATTGACGATTTTGCCAATGCAGGAGCTGATATAATCACCATACATGTTGAAGCTGAAATTCATTTAGAACGAACAATACAAAAAATTAGATCTTTAGGAAAAAAAGTTGGCATTTCACTAATTCCATCCACCCCTATAGAATTTCTGAAATACTTAATAGAAGATATTGATCTAATCCTTGTTATGTCTGTCAATCCAGGTTTTAGTGGACAGAAATTTTTGCATTCACAACTGCAAAAAATTGTAGAGATAAAAAAACTCATAAAAATTTCAAAAAAAAAAATATTTTACTAGAAGTAGATGGTGGTATAACTCAAAAGAATGCAAATTTAATCATCAAAGCTGGTGCTGATATATTGGTCGCAGGTTCTGCAATCTTTGACGGAAATAGTAATTATGCTAATAATATAAGCAATTTCAGACTCAGTTAAGCAAAAAAATTGTATTAATTAGAAATATCAAAAATTTTTAAAAAAGTTGCTATGATACAAGAAAAAAAACATATATTCATTTGCACTTCAGCTAATAATTCTAAATATATTTCAAAAAAATGATATTTTATTGATATAAGCATATTGACAAAGTAATACTAATTAACTATTCATTGACCCGGTTAAGATTGTTTTTGTGAGAAATATATATGCCAATAAAGATGGGAAGTATTTCTTTCCACGCCAGTACTGTCCATTCAGCAGAATACATAAACTATCATTTCTCACATATCAAAATCCGAGAAACACAAATGGATAAGTATTTTATACGTCTTGTATTTGATGCTAAAAATGATGTTGTAAGTACTTCTAATGGTCTAGAGTTGAGTAAGGAAGGAACGTTTGCAAAGTTCCTTAGCTATTTACTCAACAATATTGGTGGTTCCCACTTTCTCTTCTTTGATATAAGCCGTGAAATCGATGTTATAACCAGGGATGGTAAGATTGAATGTAGTCATAATATATGCATCTCTTTTTCGGAACTTGCTCAATTTTCTCATATAACAAAGATAGTATCCTCTGCATATAAAAAATTTAACCTTGATTGTGAAGATACTATAAAAGAATCAATATTCAATGTATTATTTAGCAATCTTAATAAAACAATGCAAAAAAAGATTGCACTAAAGGAGGTAGAGGTAAGTTCAGCAGGAATTACTTTCCTTATGATCGATTCTTATAACAAGATAATAATTAAAAAAGCTAAAAGCGATGCTATAAGCACCAAAATTGATAGCACGAAGCCTATAAAAATGGGTAGTATTTCTTTTTACACCACAGCTGTTCATTCAGCAGAAAGTTTTTTAAAACACTTTTCGCCAGATGCCTTCCTAAAATACTCAGAAGAGAATACGTGTATTATATGTCTTGTACTTGATGCTAAAAATGATGTTGTTGTCAATAATGGTAAGGGTAAGTTGTCGATGGGAGATATGAATCCGGAAGGCACGTTTTCTCGTTTCTATGATTATTTATCTGATAAGATCGGTACATGTAACATTTGTGTCCTTCCTCTATTCAATAAAGATCAGATAAGTTGCAATGCTAAAACTACAGTAAGCGATAATGTGCTAATCCTTTTTTCGAGTATTAGTCAATTTTCTGACATATCGAAAGTAATATCTTCTTCATTTGACGCCTTTGAGCTTGATTGTACAGGTGAGCAAAAAGAGGAAATTTTTAACTCACTTCTACATCAATTTTATGAAATAATGCCACGACTAAAAGAGCATAGCGTAACGGTAGACTCAACAGGGATCATTTTCAGTACACTTGATACTTTAATAGAAGAACAAACTCCACAGAAGCAGAAAACGAGTAGCAAGAGCACTAAGGAAAAAGGGAAGAAATCATTATTAGAAGAGGAGAAGCCTATATTAGCAGCAAGCAGTGTAGCAGTAGAAACCGAAACCGTAGTATTAAAGAAAAAGGAACCATTGCTGATGAATACTCAAAAAGAAACTGTTGTTAACACAGAAGAGAAAGTTTGTAGAATTGACAACAAAGATTCAAAACAAAGTACACTGACAACAAGTGTATCCGAAGTAAAGTTACTACAAGAATCCAAGTTATGTGCAGAACAATAATAATGTTCTTCTCTACCTTAACTTAAAACATTTTTGTTGTTATTTGTTCTACCTCTCCTTGTTTTGTGTGTGTGATTTTGCATGATTTGATTTTATTTCCTGGCTTTTCTGTTGTTAGCACTATTGAGTTTGTTACTAAAGCTATACTTCTCGCTCGCCCCATATTATAGTAGCTACTAGTAGTAGACTGATGATGATAAAAAATAGCAAACCCCAAACTTTCTTCTTTCATGTTAACAATTCCAGCTCTTCTATCTTCAGCTATAGCCAGGGATTTTCCCTCTATCACTGTAATTCTTGCTGGTTGTAAGGAGAGCATTTGGAAATTAACCCCCTTAATCTCACTAGCAATAAAATGAGTAGCTTTTCTACCAACTTCAATGATATTTCTCCCAATAGCAGTAACAACTCTCACTCCAATATTAGCAGCGTTCAATAGTGCAAAATCCGTGGTTTGATTCATCATATGAAGAAGTGGTATTGGTTTTACTGATGTTGACAGACCAAGAAAAGGAAGAGATTTACCTTCTAAACTTTTGTCTACAACAGTACTCACATTTCTCTGCCAATCTTCAGCTTTTATTGTTGTTTGAAAAATTGCAGAATGCTTTTGGCTCACTTTCGATTCTAAATTTCTTTGATTAATATCTTTCTTGATTTCTTCTGCTACAGAAATCGCTTTCACAGCTTCACTTATTCTACTAATATCACGTTGCACCTGTAAAAGAGATTCTTTCATTGCTTGATTAGCTTCGCGCAGCATTTCCTTTAGCAAAAGTGATTGTATAAGCCTACTTTCTAGTTCCTTTTTTTCACTTTTAGACTGCAGGTGTGATCTTGCTTTGGTTAGACTTGTAGTACCAATTATAACCTCTCTCAACTCCTTTTTACTTCTGAATAAAGCACGCAACTGAGAGACTATTTTTTTCCAAGCAAGAGTCTTCCATACCCTTTTGACAAATGTAATGAATGATAGCTTTTGTCTATTTTTTTTAGGAGAATCTTTTTGATCTTCCTCTCTTATAGCTTCTTCTGCATAATTCGTCTCAGATTTTGTACTTGATTTTTTCTTTTCAGAAGTTTTACCATCATAGCTTTGCCTAAGCTCTTTTTCAGCAGCTTCTTGCTCTTTTTGGGCTTGAGTTAACCTAGCTTTATAATGCTGATCACCACCATAATCTTCGTCACTCTCATTATACTCTAACTCAGTAAGGTATTTTCTCCTATTTTTATCATCCATTACATCACTATAATTATTATACCTTCATATACAAACTAATATATGCTGCCTATTTAAAAGATCAACAAAGATTATTCATTTTTTAACTTTATTGAATCAACCAAACCTTTTACAGTATCAGCCGAACTTTTAAACATCATTTCTTCTTCTTCATTTAAATCAACTTCAACTATTTTTTCTACACCATTTTTTCCTAATATTACAGGAACTCCTACATATAAACCTTTTACCCCATACTCTCCATTTAGATAAGCAGAACATGGCAACAAACGTTTCTTATCTTGCAAATATGATTCAGCCATTTGAATAGCAGATGCAGCAGGTGCATAAAAAGCAGAAGATTTTAACAAATTTACAATCTCAACACCACCTCTACGAGTCCGTTCGACTATCTCATCAATACTAGATTGTGTTATAAACCCCATCTTAACCATCTCAGACAAAGGTATACCAGCTACAGTAGAATATCTGACCATTGGCACCATTGTATCACCATGTCCACCTAGCACAAATGCGCTAACATCTTCTACTGACACCCCTACTGCTTGAGAAATAAAATAACGAAAACGAGCTGAGTCAAGAATTCCTGCCATTCCCACAACTCTATTTGCCGGAAAAGCTGTAACTTGCTGCATAACCCAAACCATTGCATCTAATGGATTTGTAATGACAATCACAAAAGCATTCTCTGCATATTTTTTTATATTATCACCAACAACTTTAATAACGGAAGCATTAGTAGTAATCAAATCATCCCTACTCATACCTGGCTTGCGTGCAATACCAGCAGTAATGATGACAACATCCGAATCAGCCATATCAGCATAATTATTACTACCTTTTACTCTATAATCACAACCTTCAATCGGCCATGATGATGCCAAATCTAACGCTTTGCCTTGTGGAATACCATATGCTATATCGATTAAAACTATATCTGCTAAACCTTTCATGCTAATTAAATGTGCTAAAGTGCCACCAATATTACCAGCACCAATAAGGCTAATTTTTGCTTTCATTTTTTACTACCTAAAATTAAATAACCTCATGTATGGTAGAAAAATTTAATTATTCACACAATTAAATTTTTTATCATTAATAAATATGAAATATCCTAAAATTTGATTTATAGTAAGAAAGATGATAGTTATCTCTTTAATTGAGCCTGTCTCTAGCAAATGGTAGAAAAAAATATAAACAATGTAGATATTGGATCAACTCAGTCTTATCCAAGTTCAAGAAAATTTTATGAGCATGGGTCACTTTTCCCAGAGCTTAAAGTTCCGATGCGAAAAATTAAACTTTCAAGTAAAAACGAATCTGAAATATTTGTATACGATACATCTGGCCCCTACACTGACGATAATAGTAAAATAAATATAGCAAAGGGATTAGAAAAAGAAAGAAGTAAATGGATTAGTGACAGAGAAGATGTTAAAACTTATAAGGGTCGAACACTAGATATCAGTGACAACGGTTTCAAAGCATATGAAGAATACAAACACTTAGAATCTAAGTTCCCATCACAACGCACTGTTTTAAAATCCAAAAATGGCGCTATAACACAAATGCACTACGCAAAAAAAGGTATAATTACTCCAGAAATGGAATACGTTGCAATTCGGGAAAATGTAGGAATTGATGATTACATTCGGAATGGTTTCCTTAATAAAAACAAACCGGTCAGCAAAATAACTCCAGAATTTGTCAGACGTGAAATTGCTAGCGGACAAGCAGTAATTCCAGCAAATATAAATCACCCAGAATCAGAACCTATGATTATCGGTAGGAACTTCTTGGTAAAAGTAAACGTAAATATTGGGAATTCACCCGTTTCTTCAAGTTTAGCAGAAGAGGTAGAAAAAATGGTTCATGCTTGTTATTGGGGAGCTGATACTTTAATGGACCTTTCTACTGGAAAAAACATTCACAATATTCGTGAATGGGTAATCAGAAATTGCTCAGTGCCAGTTGGAACAGTACCAATATATCAAGCTCTAGAAAAAGTTAATGGAATCCCAGAAGCACTAACTTGGGAAGTATACAAAGATACCTTAATTAAACAAGCAGAACAAGGTGTTGACTACTTTACAATCCATGCAGGAGTTTTGAAGGATCATGCAAAATTAATAGGAACACGAACTACAGGAATAGTTTCACGTGGTGGTGCCATTATGGCTAAGTGGTGTTTAGTCCATAATAAAGAAAACTTTCTTTATGAACATTTTGATGAAATTTGTGACATTATGAGAATGTATGATGTGACATTTTCGTTAGGAGATGGTTTACGCCCTGGATGCGTTAAAGACGCTTCAGATGCTGCTCAGTATGCAGAATTAACAACACTTGGAGAATTAACCAAATATGCTTGGACAAGAGATTGCCAGGTAATTGTAGAAGGACCAGGGCATATACCAATGCATTTAATTAAAGAAAATGCAGATAAACAGTTTAAGGTATGTTGTGGTGCACCATTTTATACTTTAGGCCCGTTAGTAACTGATATAGCACCAGGATATGATCATATAACTAGTGCTATAGGAGCATCAATGATAGCTTGGCATGGTACAGCAATGCTTTGCTATGTCACACCAAAAGAGCATTTAGGTTTACCCAAATTAGAAGATGTACGAGAAGGCTTACTTGCCTATAAAATAGCTGCTCATGCTGCTGATATTGCAAAAGGTAATGTAGTAGCACGCTATCGTGATGATCTGCTATCAAAAGCTCGCTTTGAATTCAGGTGGGAAGACCAATTTAATTTATCGCTTGATCCTGAAACTGCACAAATGCTACATGACGAGGATCTGCCGGGTCATGCAGCTAAATCAGCACATTATTGTGCTATGTGCGGGCCACAATTCTGTCCAATGCGTATAACAGAAGACATAAATCAATCCACTCTTAAACAAAAGGAAGAAGAAATCGTGTCATGAATTATTAGATAATTAAGAAAAATGTCCATATTAGCAATCTTAAGTTACGTCAACTTTTATGATTTACGCTACGCTCACTGTATTAATTTGTCAGGCTATAGCTCCAATATTTTACAGCTCACAAT
Organism: Anaplasmataceae bacterium; assembly: GCA_965207045.1. Classification (GTDB taxonomy): domain Bacteria; phylum Pseudomonadota; class Alphaproteobacteria; order Rickettsiales; family Anaplasmataceae. The sequence continues at coordinate 864,084 of OZ242261.1, forward strand.
AGAAATACAAAAAATAATAAGTTATATTTACAGAACTATTCTAATAGAATACTAAAAACCGTAAGCATAACCTTATAGATCTTTCTTTTACTTCTCAACTAAATTATACATTTTATACTAAAAAGCTACCAATATAGCTATAAAAACAGGAGCAGCATATTTAATTAAAAATTATTAATTTTATTAATTATTTAGATTTTTTATAGATAAATTTACCATAATATACTAAAGTAACAGATATAAATCGGATATATATAATTTATTACTATAAAATAATAAAAATTTTATACATTACAATAATCTATTAGGAATAGTAAGTAAAAGACAAACAAAATATCAAACAATATATTTTAAAAAAGGTAAAAGAATTTATTCTATGTTTAAATTATTAGTAATAATAGAAGCGTCATGAGAACATTTTGGAAACATCAGAACAATACTATGTATTAACCACTTTCCTTTCTAAAAAATAAGTAGTACATATATCAAGGCTAATTTGGGTTTTGTTCTTTATGAAAACTATACTAAATGTTGTAGTATTAATGATTTTGTTTTCCTTTGGTTACCTGTATATAACAGAAGGAGGTCCTTTTTCAACACAAATTAAAGAAAAAGTCCTGATTGGAGGTGACTTTGTTTTACAGAATCACAAAGGAAAAGAAGTTACTCAAAATGCACTACTCAATAAATACACCTTAATATTTTTTGGTTTTAGTCGATGCCCACACATATGCCCTACTCAACTTGGCTACATATCAAGTATCTTAGAAGAAGTTAATAATGATAATCTTCAAGCTTTTTTTGTAACACTTGATCCACAACATGATAACATAGAAACCCTGAAAGATTTTCATGAAAAATTTGATGAAAGAATACAAATGTTAACTGGAAAGAAAGAAGAAATTGATAAGATGGTAGAAAGTTACAAAGTCTATGTACAGGAAGCTGATACACCAGAAGAAATGAATCACTCAACTATAGTTTATGTAATGGGCAAAAATGGTGAGTATCTAGAACACTTAAATGTTGATTCAGATAATATAGAACAAATTATACAACATCTTAGCAAGATATGATCTTGTAGTTCTTACTGATACCTGTTAATATCATTTTGCGCTGCTTGGCTTAGTACATAATTAATAGTGGCGTAGTAGGGGTTTATTATAAGGAAGATATATCATGTTTTTTAAGTTTTTTTTGATAGCGCTGTTTTTCCCTTCCATATTCTTTAGACCAGACCCTGTAATTGACAACACAAAAACAATCAAAAGTTCCTCTAACGGTATTTTTAAGGTCAGGCCAATTGATTCAGGAGGTATGAGTATAAAACATACTGATAAGCAAGTATATGAACTAATAGCCAGTTCTGGTGTAACAAAAAAAGAAAAGGATTAATGCACTTCTAGTAGTTACCTTCTATTATTTCATTTATATAAGAGCTTATGTTGCCTGCGCTCATAAATAAAATCTTGTCTCCAGCAACAGTTAATTTACTTAATGTGTTAAATAATTGTAAAGGCTCACTTAAATATTGAATAAAGGCATTGTCATTAACAGTTTTGCTCTTAGCATTCTCTACAATACAATTACTGTCATAACCTTCAATATAATTTTCACCAGATGCACATATTGGCAAAAATATACAGTATTCATTACTTAGTGTAATATCAATATAACTACTAAAATAGTAACATACACGGCTGTATCTATGAGGCTGTATAACAGCCACCACCTTATTATTGCATGAACATAAACTTCGTGCAGCTTTAATTGCAGCAACTATTTCAGTTGGATGATGTGCATAATCATCTATCACTTCAGCACCGTTAAAGCACCCTAATATTGAGAACCTACGTTTCACCCCAGAATATAATTTCAAGCCCAATTTAATTTGCTCAGCGGAAATACGCAAATACAGCGCTGTTGCAATTGCAGCAATTGCGTTAGCAATATTATGCTCTCCAAAAACGCTTACTTCTACATCATATATTTTTACGTTAAATAACTTATTAGAAGTAATTACATCAAATTTAACACCTCTATTACTATGTTTAACATTTATCGCATTCACATCAACTCCCACACTTTTCACGCCATATGTTAAATATTTTCTATCCGTACAATCGAGCTGTTTAAATGCTTGCTTATGCAAAATCACACAACCACAATAAGATACTCTATCAATAAATAACTGAAAATGCCTCAATAAATTATTGTATGATTTATAGTAATCAATATGATCAGATTCAATATTTGTAATCACACACACAGAAGAAGAGATTGCAATAAATGTCCCATCAGACTCATCAGCTTCCACTACATTCCATTTACTTCCTCCAAGCCTGACATTATCCTCATACAAATTCATAATACCACCACTCACTACAGTAGGATCATAACCTGCCACATCAAGAACCGCACCAAGCATCGAAGTTGTAGTAGTTTTTCCATGGGTCCCGGAAATTACTATATTATCTTTGTAGCGTAAAAGCTCAGCTAAAATTTCAGCACGACTCGCAACTCTTACACCTTTTTCCCAAGCAGCAATAATTTCAACATTCCCATCCTTAACAGCAGTTGACCTAACTACCAATGACGCATTAGCAATATTACTTTTTGCATGTGATAGAAAAATATGGATACCTAATCTTCTTAATATTTGAACATTATCATTATTTGATAGGTCTGAACCTTGCACAACATAACCTATGTTATATAATAGCTTGGCAATCGCACTCATTCCAATTCCACCGATACCTACAATATGAACAATATCCTTTTGGTTTGACAATAACAGGCTAGAATCATGCATAATACTTTGTTAGAATGTATGTATATTATTACGTAATAGTCACCGTGGCAAATTGCCTAATATGTGCTATCGATTCCTTATCCATTGTGCATTCCATAGAATTAATCAAACTTGTACAGGATAAGATTGAAGCTATAAAGATAGGCCTAGAATTTTTTGTCTCCTGCGGGATTCATGGGGTAAAAAAAATAGAAGAATTAGGCATACCTATATTCTTAGACTTAAAATTGCATGATATTCCCAACACTGTAGAGAAAACTTTAAAAGTACTCAAAAAATTGAATATATTCATGTTAACAGTTCATGTAAGCGGCGGAAAAGAAATGTTAAAAGTAGCGGCAGAGGAATTGTCTGACACTAATATTAAAATAATTGGTGTAACAATACTTACAAGTATATCAGAAATAGATATACAAGAAATTGATATTACTGCCAACAAACAAAACTCACAGGTTATTAATTTAGCAAAAATTGCAAAAAATTGTGGCCTAGATGGTGTTGTATGCCCGGGCTGTAAGTTATCTCAAATACGAGAAGAATGTGGTAACAATTTTATATTAGTAACACCAGGAGTAAGACCTTTATCACACAAAAATAACGATCATAAAGAATTTATTACTCCATCTCAAGCAGTACAATCAGGAGCTGACTATATAGTAGTAGGCAGGCCTATTACAAATAGCAGAAATCCAAGACAGGCAGCTCAAGATATTTTAGATGAGATTGATCAAAATACACAGGAAAAATAGTATAGATTTTCTGCTCTTCGCCATAATCCAACTCAAAAATCCTCATTTCTCTACCTTCCAACACACTTCATAAAACTTCTATACAAAAAAAAGGAAGATAATTGACTTTTAATGTACAAATAACATCAAGCATTGCATACCTTAAGTTAATACTACAGGTAAAGTAAGACTTTTATGTTGGGAATAACTTGATTTCTCAATAACAAGTTCAGATATAATAGGTGTATATACACCACTTTACTAAGTACTATGATTTATGCATAGATACTCTATTGCAAACTGGTAACCATAAACTCCCATTCCAGATATAACTGCCTTAGCAATTCGTGATATGTATGAATGTTGTCGGTATCTTTCCCTAGCAAAAACATTAGAAATATGAACCTCAATTATCGGTACACTCTTATTATTATGAATCAACAATGCATCCATAATTGCAACTGAAGTATGACTATAAGCTGCAGCATTAATGATAATCCCATCACAACTTAGCTGCTGTATTTTTTCCACAATATAACCTTCATGGTTACTTTGAAAGAATTCCAACGATGACCCAAGTAAATTGGCTCTAGCACGACATAGATCCTCTATATCAGCAAGAGATTTCCCTTCATAACCATCCCTATTTTCCAGTACATTGATATTCGGTCCATTTATTATTGCTATTTCCATTACTTCAAACGCCTAAGAAGTAAATTAACATCCTCAGCCAGTTGAGCATCACTGCTTATCAAATTCTCGATTCTTCTATTAGCATGTATAACTGTTGCATGATCACGACCAAATTTTTTTCCTATATCAGGTAAACTTTTTTGTGTTAATAGCTTACAAAGATACATTGCAATCTGTCTAGGACGAGTAACATTACGCAATCTACGGCTAGAATGCATATCAGATAACTTAACATTAAAATGTTCTGCAACAGCTTTTTGTACTTTCTCAATTGTTACCTTCGTAGTATTTGACCTTAACAAATCTGACAAGATATCTTTTGTAATCTCAATAGTCACATCACGACCTATAAGTGCAGTATGAGCCACTACCTTATTTAAAGCACCTTCTAGTTCACGCACATTCGAGCTAATGTTCTTTGCTATAAATTCCAATATATTGTGTGGCAATTTTACTCCAATCTGCTCTGTTTTAGATTGCAAAATTCCCATTCGTAACTCGAATGTAGTATCATTTATATCAGCAACTAAACCCCACCCTAAACGAGATTTTATTCGATCCTCAATTCCGTCTAAGTCACTAGGAGATCTATCAGCAGATATAATTAACTGTTTCTTTTGGTCTATTAATGAATTAAAAGTGTGAAAAAATTCTTCTTGCGTACTATCTTTCCCACTGATGAACTGTACATCATCAACCATCAGTACATCAACCGACCTAAGTTTCGCCTTGAAATCCATTATATCTTTATTACGTAAAGCTGTTATATATTGATACATAAATTTTTCAGCAGACAAGTAAACAACTTTGCGATTTTTAGAATTATTGCGTATGTACCAAGCTATTGCATGCATAAGATGTGTCTTACCAAGACCAACACCACCATATAAGAACAAAGGATTGCTACCTGCTATAGGTTGAGTTGCTTCTGCAACTTGCTTTGCCGCAGCAAAAGCAAGCTCATTTGGCTTCCCTACAACAAAACTATCAAAGCTAAAGCGAGGATCAATAGGAGAACCTAAACTAAATTCCTCACCTTTAACATCAATATCACTTAGAACTTCCTGTGAACACGGAACCATTCTACCACATCCATCAATTTCCTGAACTATAATCTCTATTAAAGAAAGATTTGGATCTTCTTGTTGCCAAATTGACAATATATTATCAACATAATGTGTTACAACCCAATCACATATAAATTGAGTCGGCACAGATAAGGTAACACGCCCCACGTTATAATCCACAAAACGCAGATAAACTAACCAGCTATTATAAGTTTCTTGACCATAAAAGGATATAAGCTTTCCACGTATAGCTTCCCATACAGATTCACCTAAATCATCATTCTTCTTTTCAACTCCACCTTCAAGGGCAATTTCATTCAGAAAGCCTTGTATAAATTTTGATGTTGTAATACCCATAATACCTAACCCTGAAACCAAGGCAATTGATTAAATTTCCAACCATTCAAAGAATTATGATGGTCTTTACTACTAGAAACACCCTCAAAGCCATCGGTGATATTGTAGCAATTTTTTCCTACTTCTGCAAATATTGATGACGCAGCTTCAAAGGAACGGTGACCGCTGCGACAAATAAAAAACATCAAATTATTATTGATATTACACAGTTCTTTTAACTCATTTGCAAAATTACTGTTTATACTCATATCTGGACAAAAACGCCATGATAAGAACACTACTTCTTTTCCAATTGAAGTTAAATCGGGCTTACCCACAAAGTTCCACTCCTCTCGTGTACGAACATCTATTAAAATTGAATCCTTAATTCTTGATAACATACTCCAAGCCTGGAGAGAATTAATGTTCTTCACAATCCCATCTCAAAAGCACATATTGTAACATATAAATAAGACATTGTGAGCAAAAAAATTTTTATTCAGATTCCAATAAAGATTAATCAGAGAAAAAAAAGTGAAGTGTAAAATAATTCAGTTTTTCTACTAAATATGCCATATATATAAGACTTAGAATGTTAGCAAATATTAGCCTTCCGTAAGCATCAGTGCATAGCATCATTTTACATCAAATAAACAATTTATTAAGCCCTATTTTCAAAAATAGAACTTTGATATGCTATAAATACTGCATCTGCACAAATAATACCTACAACTCATACTCACGCTATTATAACTAGCTCCCCCTACAATAAAAAAATCCTTTCCCATCGGTTATTACAAAACTTTAAACTATCTAACAATCCCTATAAATACTGATAATTCATAGTCATAGTATAGTAGTTCTTTTTATATTATTTATAAAATTTATTTACTGTTTACTAACTCTATCACTTTTGCTGCTTTATTGATTTCATCAAGCTTACTAGCAATTATTTCAATATTCTGTTGATTATGGATTCTACTACACACTCCAAAAATAGCAATTGGGAAAGTGCCAACGACTAACCCTATTCCAGAAATGAATATAAAACTCCACAAATTGATTTTTTCATTATGTAAACAATAATAGGCTGTTGCAGAACAAACAATAGAAACAATTTGTAGCATAGAAAAACCAATTAATTGACAACAACTTGGCAAACAACAACTCTTCTTATTTCCCAATATTCGATTGTTTTTAGTTACCTCACCTGTAAGTCTTATAATAACACATTTACCAACTTCAGGACTATCAGCCACAAATGTCTTCTCTTTATTTTCCTTATTGCTAGCATTGTTATCATTAATTACACTAATATTAGAAACTCTTTTGGCAATTTCTTCCAAACTATTATTTACATTTATCCTCTTATATATGTTAGTAAAAATAAACAAAGATATGCTCACAGCGCTGAAAGCACAATTTAGTACTATAAAAAGCCAATCATCTATAATTACTTTCTTATTTTGCAATTTTTTTTTGCTGTAAAAAAAACCAACTATCGCAATAGAAGCCTTTAATATAAGATCGACAAGTGCAAAAGCTATATACAAAGCGTAATTACCCTTGCTCATTTTAGTACTACTCACAGCCCCACCATACAAAATTGCAATAAAATTTCAAATCTATTCACTATCAATTGCATCAGCAGCAGCAATCAAAGCAAGATTATAGATTTCAGATGCACTAGAATACATCTGAGCAACTTGTACAGGTTTACTCATACCAACCAGCATTGGATCAACAACCACTGCTCCATAACTCTTCAATAACTTAAAAGTAATATTAGCGCTCTCTAAACTTGGCATCACCAGAACATTTGCTTGCTTACTTAGGTTACAAAAAGAATAGCTCGACATAGACTCAACATTTAAAGCAACATCTATTTCCATTTCACCATCATACTCAAAACTAACATTCCTTCTGTCCAATTCATGAATAGCAGCTCTTATTTTCCGACTTTTCCTATTATCAGAAAATGTAGATGATGAAATAAATGCAATTCGTGGTTTTTCACCCATTTGCTTAGCCTTTTCTGCTGCTTTAATTGCTATCATTGCAAGCATAACAGGTGACGGATTTTTATTAATCGTAGTATCTGCCAAAAATACAGCATTACCATTTATCATAGCAACAGAAAGACCAAAGCAAGCCTCATCACGATCTATGATTTTACTCACTTCTCGCAAGGAATCATGGTAACTGCGTGTCAGACCTGTAATTAAAGCATCACCATAACCACACGCAAGAATACATGATGCAAATACGTTACGATCTGTCTTCACAGCTCTAACACAACTTCTATATAAGAATCCTTTCCGTTGAAGTTTTCCGTACATAAAATCTATATACTCGTCATTATGTTTTGAAATAGCAGCATTAGCAATCTCTATCCCTTGCATATCAGATATACCTAAATCCATCATCTTTTGCTCTATTTTATCCTTACGTCCCACTAAAATAGCCTTACCACAACCAGAATTATGCCATTCCACAGCAGTTTTTATTGCACTCTCTTCCTCTCCTTCAGAAAAAATAATATTTTTCTTATTAGCAGAAACATACTCTTCTAAAAGATCAAAAATATTCGATGTAGGCGATAATAAAATTTTCAACTGTTGTTGATATCCACGCCAATCATTAATACTTTTGCGTGCAACACCACTATCTATTGCTGCTTTTGCCACTGCTGGCGGTATCCTTGCAATCAATCTGGGGTCAAAGGGAGTAGGAACTATGTATTCAGGACCATATTGCATCTTTCTACCAGAATAAGCACTTAACACTTCATCCGAAACTGGTTCACGTGCCAATTCAGCAAGCGCTCTAACAGCAGCCATTTTCATTTCATTGTTAATTTTTTTTGCCCTTACATCCAATGCTCCCCGAAATATATATGGAAAGCCCATAATGTTATTAATCTGGTTATTATAATCAGAGCGCCCAGTTGCTATGATAGCATCTGGACGAACTTTTCTAGCAAATTCAGGCTTTATTTCTGGATCAGGATTGGCCATAGCAAATATTATGGGTGCATTAGCAGCCATTTTCATCAACATTTCTTCAGTTAAAACATCTTTTACTGAAAGCCCTAAAAAAACATCTGCTCCTTCAAGAACTTCAGCTAAAGTCCTCTTCTCTGTTTTAATAGCATACTTTTCCTTCCATGGATTTAAGTAACCTCTGCCCCGATAGATTACTCCATGCTGGTCACACGCAACTATATTTTTGATACCCATCGACTGTATTAAATCTATACAAGCTATTCCAGCTGCACCAGTGCCATTTACTACAACTTTCAAATTTTCTAATTTACGTCCTGTTATATCAGCTGCATTAATTAAACCAGCTCCCACTATAATTGCCGTTCCATGTTGATCATCATGAAATACAGGAATATCCATAATCTCTTGTAATTTTTTTTCAATGATAAAACAATCTGGAGATTTAATATCCTCTAAATTAATTCCACCCCAACTTGCTCCAAGGTGTTTTACAGAATTTATAAATTCATCAATGTCAGGAGTGTCAACCTCAATATCAACTGCATCAATGCCAGCAAAACGCTTAAATAATATAGCTTTACCTTCCATCACTGGCTTAGATACTAGTGCACCCAAATTACCTAAACCCAAAATTGCTGTTCCATTGCTTATAACTGCTACATAGTTCCCTCTCGCAGTGTAATCATAAACAGCATCATTATTTTCACTAATCTTAACACAAGGTACTGCCACCCCTGGTGAATACGCTAAAGATAAATCTTTCTGAGTCAACAAGGGCTTAGTCGGCTGCAAAGAAACTTTACCTGGTTTTCCATCCTTTTGGTGAAACTTTAACACCTCATCATCTGTAAAGGAAATAGTGCTTTTCGACATGATTACGGATATTGAACTACACTTGATATTAACCTACCATATCATACAGTCAATTTTATTGTTGTGCTTTCAAAATTCATTATTATTACAATTATTCAACCTACAAAACTATAGACTTACTGTAGACTTATTGAAATAATCATCCTATAATCTATGGAATGGAAATAGATATAATACACTATGGCAGTACCAAAAAGTAAGACTACTCCCTCAAAAAGAGGAAAACGTAGATCTCACGACGCACTCAAAGCACCAAATATAGTCATAGATAAAGCAACTGGGGAATATATGTTAAGTCATCATATTTCGTCAGGTGGATATTATAATGAGCGCAAAATTTTAAAAATTAATGCAAAAAAGAAAAAATAATATCAGAATTGCTATTGATTGCATGGGAGGAGACAATGCTCCTCATATGGCAATAGAAGCTCTACATTTAGCTCTAAAAAAATCGGCAGGTTTACATTTTGTATTGTATGGCCAAAAGAACACTATAGAGTCACTGCTTTCAAACTATCAGCATATAAAAAAAGACGTTACTATTGTTAATACAGACGTAATAATACTTCCAGATGATAAACCATCAACAGCTCTTCGCAAGAAAAACTCAAGCATGCATATGACACTTAAATCAGTCGCAAATGGTGAAGCAAATTGTGCAATATCTGCTGGAAATACAGGTGCTTTAATGGCAATTTCACGATCAATCCTAGGTATGCTCCCAAACATTGACAGACCAGCTATAGTCACTGCACTCCCAACACTGAAAGACGAAATGGTAATGCTTGATCTTGGAGCTAATGTTGAATGTAACGCACAAATGCTATATCAATTTGCATTAATGGGAAGAGCATTTTCACAAGCTGTCTTCTATAAAAAAAAACCGAGTGTCGCTCTATTGAACATAGGTTCGGAAGAGGTTAAGGGCACAGAACAAATCAAGCAGGCATATACTCTAATACAAGATTCCAAGCATAAAATCAATTTCCAAGGTTATATTGAAGCAGATCAGATGTTTAATGGTGATTGTGATGTTATAGTCACTGATGGTTTTTGTGGAAATATAGCATTAAAAAACACTGAAGGGATCTTTCAGTTTTTAAAACAAACAATAAAAAATTCGTATTCACATTCAATTCTAGGCAAGGTTTATTTAATATTGCTAAGATTATTGCTTAAAAAACCACTACAAAATTTCGACCCGAAATTGAGAAATGGTGCAATGTTAATTGGACTCAATGGAGTAGTTATTAAAAGCCATGGAAACGCAAGTAGTGAATCATTTGAAAACGCAATTCATGTAGCAGCAAATGCAATAAGAAATAATATTAACGAAAAAATAGAAATAAAATGACAAAATTAGAATCTGCAATCATTGGACTTGGGTCATATCTACCACAAACAAAATTAAACAATCAGGAATTTGAAAAATCTTTGAATACAACAAATGAATGGATACAAAAAAGGACAGGTATAAAAATCCGACATATTGTTAGCCCAGGAGAAATGACATCTGATATGGCAACAGCAGCAGCAACTCTAGCAATGCATGATGCACAGATTGAACCATTAGATGTAGATATAATAATAGTCGCTACTGCAACAGGTGATAAAACTTTTCCAAGCTGTGCAACGATAGTGCAGTCTAAACTTGGCTGCTCAAATGCTTTTGCCTTTGACGTACAAGCAGCATGTTCAGGTTTTGTTTATGGCCTGGCCATTGCTAATAACTTCATTAAGTCTGGTGAAGTAAAAACTGCCTTACTGATTGGTGCAGACAGTATGAGCAAAATTACTGATTACTCCGATAGATCAACATCAATATTATTTGGTGATGGAGCTGGTGCAATTGTACTACAAGCAACCGATAACGGTAAATCATTCATTAAAACAGAGCTTTATTCTGATGGAAAACTACAGAACATACTAGAAACTGACGGAGGAGTTGCTTCATCTCAAACTGCTGGCTATGTAAATATGGATGGAACAGCAGTATTTGAACATGCAATAAAAAAAATGTTGCTGTCAATTGAAAATATTTTAGCAAACAATAACTTTGACATCGACCAAATTGATTTACTAATACCTCATCAAGCAAATATTAGAATTATTGAATCTATGTCAAAAAAGCTAAACCTTGATCCAAAGAAAATCGTTTCAACTGTAGACATACATGCAAATACTTCCGCAGCGTCAATACCTTTAGCTTGGGATCACATTTGGAAGAATGAAGATAATACTGAAGATAAGCTAGTCCTATTAACAGCAATAGGAGCTGGTCTTACATGGGGCGCTGCCTTAATAAAAGTTTAAACAAAAAAAAGATATTGCTTTTTTATATATATAAATAATATATAATGCGAATTGTTAAACTATTAATTATAAACTATGCATAGCATTCTTGATCAAGTGCTATTGAGGAAAAATCGTCAGAGTCACTATACTTTGACACGCTTTATCCGAGAAAATCACAAAACAATATTAATAAGAAAGATAAGCAAGTTAGTAAAAAATAGTGATAATGTAATCTCAGGAAAACATTACATCCGTATTGTTTCCTCCACTAAAACAGAGGAAATCCAGCATTTAATAAAAGAGCTTTCTGCCTTGGGATTGTATAATGCTGATAATAGATTTACAAATCAATTTGAGTCTAATCACGGCTATAGAAATAATACAGATTGAACTAGCAAAATATGTTATTTTCTACAATAAAAAAAAGAATAGAAGGTTGTTATTATTGATAACTCCCAACATTGTTTAGCTGGGACTATTGCAACAAATGTCAAACATAGTTCAAGCACAAAAGCAGGCGTAGAATACACAAAAATGCAACACAAACACCAGATCACAATGATTATGCCTACACCACTAGTATAGTTTCATCAAAAAACGCATACAACTAAAATCTATGGCGACCGAAAAGGATAGAATAAAAACCATTACCAACTGAAGAAACAATCTCACTCGTATCTATAAATTTGGCTTACTCAAAAGGAATATAAAAGATAATAAAAACAAAATAACAAAGGAAATTTATAGTTAATCTATTGCCTTATGTAAAGCAACACACTTCTATCGATAGTAGCTTGTAGTCATAGTCTTTATCAGTTCTATAATTTATATTAAGAAAAAATGGCAGTTTACTACAAAACCGACTATACACAGGAAATTAAAAAAAATGTGATTTAAGAGAAATATACAAACAAATTTCAGGAATTCTATTAACAGATTTTCACTGCATCAATGAGTTTACCTTCAAGTTAAGGCCAATAACATTACATATTGTACGTTGTTGATGTCAAAAAAAGACATAAAAGAAGAACTTGATCAACAAGCACAAAAAATGTCAAAGGGAAAGTATGAAAATACTTAACAATCTGCACCTGCCTTGCACAACTTTATGAATATAATAAATCATATCTGCAGAATGACAATCATAATATTATTATTGCTGACAACATCTCTTTCCATAATTTCAGCACATTCCCCCGTATCACACAAAAAAATCAGAGCTTTATAATAAAACTCTTTTCACACACCCTGCCTGTTAAAGCAACCCTTTTATACTAATTGACAAAAAAGGCCCTTTTGACATCATGAGATTTACCATCCAATACGTATTTAAGTGCTCTTGGATAACACTCATGTTCAGCTTTCAATATTCGTGCACTTAAAGAATCAACAGTATCATCTTCCAGAACTGGGACAGCTGCCTGCATAATAATTTCACCATCATCCATTTTATTATTGACATAATGTACAGTACAGCCAGCTATTTTTACCTTAGCCAAAAGCGCTTGCTTCTGTGCATTTAAACCCCTAAATGCAGGCAATAAAGAAGGATGAATATTAATTATCTTACCTTTCCATAACTCAACAAAATCAGCTCTAAGTATTTGCATAAAACCAGCTAAACATATTAATTTTATGTCAAAATCCTTCAATATAAAGCCAAGCTCAACCTTATGATTCCCCCTACCAATTAAAAAAGTTGGAATATTTCTATTTTGAGCAATCTCAACACCAGCTGCCACATGATTATCAGATATAACACAATCAATTCTAGCAGGGTAACCCTCACTCTCACAAACTGAAATAAGATTCGCTAAGTTAGAACCTCTACCAGATATAAATACAGCAATACCGCACTTATCCTTTGCTTGACTCATAATATTTTGCAGACAACTCATTCAGCAATCTCACACCAAAGCCAGTCGCACCTTTCGGAGAAACATCTGTTAACTCCTTTCTCCAAGCAACTCCTGCTATATCAAGATGAGCCCATTTCTGCCCATCCTTCACAAATCGCTGCAAGAATTGTGCAGCAGTAATGCTATCAGCACCTGTACTCTTAATGGATATATTTTGCATATCAGCAATATCAGAATCAATCTGCTTATCATACTCCTTAGATAAAGGAAAACGCCACACCTTTTCATTTACATTCAAGCCAGCAGATATTATATTCTCAGCAAGAATATCATTGTTAGAAAATAGTCCAGCATATTGATCGCCCAAAGCAACCACAATTGCTCCTGTAAGCGTTGCAAGATCAATAATACATTCTGGCTCAAAAAACTCTTGCGTATACGACAATGCGTCTGCTAAAACTAAACGACCTTCAGCATCCGTATTGAGTACTTCAATAGTCTGACCAGACATGGAAGTCACAACATCACTAGGACGCTGAGCATTCCCCGAAATTGCATTCTCCGCTAATGCAACTACCCCAACTGCATTAATACTAGCGTTCCTCTCAGCAAGAGAATACATAGCACCAACAACCGCAGCTGATCCCGCCATGTCATATTTCATGTCCCACATACCACGAGAAGGCTTTAATGATATACCGCCAGTATCAAAAGTAATCCCTTTCCCAACAAACGCTATAGGCTTACTATTCTTATCATCACTACCATTAAATTGGATTGTCACTAAACGAGACCCTTGACTACTACCTTGACCCACACCAAGCAATGCATGCATACCATGCTTCATCATGGCCTTATCATCTAAGATATCAACTTTAACTTCATTACCAAATTTTTTAAACATTTCTTTCACGTTCTGAGCATAAGCATCAGGATAAAGTATGTTTGGAGGCTCACTCACTAAAGTACGAGCTATTTTTACTCCCTCTGTCACAGCGTTCAAATACTTAAACTCTGCAGTAGAATAATCTTGTGCATCAACTGCAAAAACAACTTTTTCTAAGTAATTATCCTTTTTTTCGCTCTTATACTTATTAAAATCAAAATCACTAAGAACAACTCCATTAGCAACGTATGGAATCACTAGCTGTGACGAATGCTCCATCAACACTGTAGCCTCAGATACTTTCTCTTTCTTTAAGCGCTGAAATATCTTACCGCCTATTTTTTCAGCAGTCACAAAATCGAAATTTTCAGATTTTCCTGCATTAACCAAGATTATAGACTTAATTTCAGGATAACCATCAATAACATTTGGTGTAACAACCAAACAGCTTTCACCAAAATCACTATCTTGCAGTTTGCTCACTGCTAAAGCCTGTTTAATAAGATTTTCAGCACTCAAATTGACTTGCTCAACTCTACCCACTAAATCTTGATCTTCAAACAAAACCACAACCAAAACCACGGCTCTTACTAAAGCACCGACCGCCTCTGAAAATACTATCTCCACCATTCTCGGCAAAAAAAATCTTAACTGGAGCGACTAGTAACACAGAAAACAACGACAGTCAATACTGGGAAACTTAATTTACTAATCTGCTAAATATTATATTTCGATATGTTGATTGTAATTATAAAAGTGTTTAAAGGATGTAGGAGTCATAACAATATAGTATAAACACGATTTATGTGAACAACACTCAACAATTTTTGAACCTGCAATCATTGAAGAGTATTTACACTTAGTATTTGTAATGATGAATTCCACAAAAATAAAATTAGCAAATCATCAATAAAAATAAGTGTTAGCTAAATAGCCAACATCACTGTGATAAAAGAAAAGCATAATGCTACTAAATTATTAAGAATTTACACTTACTACAGGTTAAGATTCTCGGTCAGAAGTCAGGTTTAGCAAAAGATTATTAATAACTTCAACTCTTTTATCATTAGAAATATCAAACTTTCCTTCTAATAGGAAAATGATCTAACACGTTATCAACAATAGTTAGCACATTTTCAAACAAGTATTTGCGTGCTTGTAATATTGTTCAGCTTGTTGGCGTTTAAGCATCAACGATGCGATTTCTGTTGGAAAGCTGTGATAACCTAACTTTCTCTACTACAATTCCTGCACTTGCAAACCTGGACTGCAGCTCCTCTTTAAGTTTTACTACAATACTTTCTACATTGTCACACAATGATCGTTCATCTTCAAAATCATAAGGTTAGCCCCTTGCTGTAGCATGAATAGCTGTTCGCTTTGATTAGCTACAAAATCTTTATAACCGTCAGCATTAAAAGTCGCTTTTGCAAGATCTTTATACGCTATATACTAACACTGCACCAACTCCAATAGGGTTGCCCTTAAGGGCATTAACCTTCAGTTAATCAGTCTTGCAGTTAATAATACACAATGAAACATGCTCAGCAATAGAAAATGGTATTGTCCAGAAAAAGCTACTTTTCTTAATGGTACCAATATTAATTTCCAAAAAAGGTAAACATTTTGGGCTGATTGGGCCAAATAATGTTAAAACCGCTTGCAGAAGCCATAGCAACTGTTAGAAACATAAACCACAGTTCCGGCAGTACAGCAAGTGAGAAAACATTATACCCAGTATGACTAATAGCAAGATTATTCCAAAACCATGGACGCTAAGTGCAAACTTATCTTCAATAGTCTATGCATAACTTCAATAAAATTAAGATTAATAAGAATATTAATGCTAAAACGCTCCAGAATCACTAATTTTGTTGATTCAGCCTAGAGAATTCACAGGGATATAGATTGGCTTTATGAATTGTTTGCGGCTCTCGCTTTTTTAAATTAAACTCAAAAGTCCACACTCGTATAAAGAGCTTAGGTTACCCAAGCTATAGATGGAAGTATAGTAACTGGAATATTAAGACCAACAACATTTGTTAATATTTTATTATCTCTCTCATGAATTACGCTAAATATCAGATGACTAATATGATTACCTTTTGCATAGCCAGCTATACTATATCCAACTTTACCCTCTAAAACATTTGTTTTAATAGACAAATGCGCATTTAAATAAGCTAATTTTCTATAACATTTATCAAGCAACTCTTTGGCATTCTTACGATAATCATTAACAATAATATTATTCAACGATAAAAAAGCTGTTTGCTCTTCTTCTAAATTTATTATTGTGACAATATTTACACACTTTCCTGTTAATGAAAATCTTTTGTTTGTATACTCTAACATCTTCTCTACTTGATCACTTTCATCAACATAAATAAGATAATTCTCTTCTACCACTCAACCTACCTCCGCTTAATTAAGCTACTAAACCAACCAATAAACAATGCACCCAAAACAGCACTCAAAGCATATAAGAATGGGTGTAAAATATGCATATCAAAAACAAATGATTCTATACCAATATTTGAAACCAACAAAGGAAGTGTCTGAACTCCAAATAAATCATTTCTATAGAACAACAACACTTCAATGATATAACGCCCTTTTGGTATATTTTTTGGAAAGTGTATGTTACTCCTGAATAATCTCTCATTGATCAAATCAACATTATTAGCTAATTCAACATATAAACCATTTTTTATTTTCATATCCTTAAAAGCAGCTTCCAATTCGCTATCTCCACAAAATTTCATAGCACTCAAACTTATCTTTTGTAAACTATTTTCATTCATTACCTTATGTAAATCACGGCCTGAAGATACAGAATAAAACTGCTTGATATCATCTAATTTCTCTCTTTTACCATTAACCCATAAACCGTATCTCTTTTCCTTTTTGTTAATTATTATTGATCGTCTTGGCCCATGTACTATCACGACCACATCACCACTTACATCAAGCATACCAAAAATCAACATATCAATTCCGTTAAAATCAGAATCTATTTTAATTTCACGTACAGCTAAATCAAAATTGATTGGATGTGAGTATGCATTAAAGCAAAACAAATTCACAAAAAGTACGAAATAAAACAATCTCATTTACTTGTATTCAAAAGAATAAATATTTTTAGGTTCCATCACCATACCCGAAAATAGCTTAGAAAAAACACATAATATTATTACAGCAAGTAATATTCTGAGTATTTCAGGTGGTAATTTACTATTTATTCTCACCCCAATTTGAGCACCAATAACAGCACCTACTATCAAAAACAATGACAACACAATATCCACAGTATTAGAAATAGATGCATGCATCATAGTTACAACAGATGTAGTAAAAACAGCCTGAAAAACTGATGTTCCAACAGCAATAGAAGTTGGTAGCCCTAACACATATATCAATATTGGAACTAAAACAAATCCACCACCTAGCCCAGCTAAAGAAACAAGCATACCTATCATTATTCCAGATAAAATAACTGACAGTATACTCACTTCAACATTTGAATGTACAAATAAATGCTTGAATGGCATAAATGACTTTTTCTTGATCCCTGATTTCTTACTTTGATCTAATAAAGCAATACTCTTATGCTTTCTATATATTGTAACCGCACTTTCACATGCAATAATAACCCCCATAATTCCCAATATAAATACATACAAAAGCGAGATGGTTATATCAATTGCACCCGACTCATGAAGCCATGAAAATAACATCGCGCCAACTATAGAACCAATAAAGCTCCCAAAAAGCAGCCATAAACCTATCCCTATATCAACATTTTTACGTTTTAAATGGCTCAAAAAACTTGAAAAAGATGAAGCAACAGTATGATTAACAGCACTAGACAATGCAACTGCTGAAGGCACTCCGATAAACATTAGGGTTGGTATAACAACAAAATTTCCTCCTATACCAAATACCCCAGACATTAATCCAGAAGCTATTCCTAACAACAATAAAGCAAATATATCAATTGGAATTTCTGCGATCGGTAAATATATCTGCATCACTCATAAATTACAAACAGCATCAGTTTAGCAGGAAATCTAAAGCAATTAAATAATATTCTGAAGATTTATTTCTCGTTGCATCTGGTTTATAATATTTAACAATTTTAAATACTCTTTTAAATTCTGAATATAGCCGAACATCCTCACTACCTTGAAAAGCCTTTATCACTAACATCCCTCCTTTTTTCAATATTTTTACAGCAAATTTTAAAACTTCCTCACATAATAGAACAATACGTATATGGTCAATTTCAGGGTGTCCACAAATTGCAGGCGACATATCAGAGAGTATAAGATCAGGACTTTTTTTTAATAATTCTCCCTCTATTAAATCATTACACTTTGTAAAATCACACTGTAGAAACCTAACCCCAGGTATTTCTTCCATAAATAACATGTCTACAGAAATTACATGATTGCAATGTTGAGCTACAACCTGAGACCATCCTCCAGGACTTGAACCTAGATCAATAACTACTTTTTTCCCTTTTAAAATAGAAAATTTCTTATCTATATCCAACAATTTATAAGCAGAACGAGATCTGTATCCTTCTTCTTTTGCTAATTGCGTATACTTATCATTCAATTGACAACTTAGCCAATTTGTAGAGGACAATTTTCTTCCCTTAACAGTTTTTAATTTTATATGTTTTTGCCTGTTCACCGAAAAAAATTTAAAAAACACTTATAATACTATAGACATTCTAACAAAAATGTTTATAAATGCTAGAAATTTCCTTTCAAACAAAAGCACAACATTGAAGCACCTTTATTATATATACATATCGTGCTACAAGTGAACATTTAGCTTTTTATAATATGAACATATTTGAGTTAAAAGGTAATAATGATACAATTTTTAAGATTGGTAAGAACCTTTTTGAGGATACACAAAACATTATTCTACCATACATAATCTCCAGCACTTTACATATTATCACAGATAAAAATGTAGCACGGCATCACTTACAAAAAGTACAGAAATACTTATCACATTTCAATATTGAGCAAACACATCACATAATAGCAATAGGCGAAAGAAATAAGAGCTTTGCAACCCTTCAATTCTTACTCGAAGAAATATTATCTTGTAAACCAACAGTCAACAGCACTTTAATCGCACTTGGAGGTGGTATGGTTGGTGATATAGCAGGCTTTGCAGCTAATATCCTCCTTAGAGGCGTCAACTGGATAAATATTCCTACAACATTATTAGCCCAGGTAGATAGTGCAATAGGTGGCAAATGTGGTATAAATTCCAATCATGGAAAAAATTTAATTGGTTCAACACATAATCCAATACTTACATTAATGGACGTTGACTTTCTTGCAACATTACCAAACAAAGAAATCTCTGCTGGATGTGCAGAAGCAATAAAAAATGCACTTCTCTACAAAACAGACTTTTTCTTTTGGATACAAAAAAATATCGATAAAATCATCAAAAAAGATTTCGATACACTTCTATATCTTGTACAGAATTGTTGCAGAATCAAGATGCAAATAACACAACAAGACAAATTTGGCAAAAAAGGCAAAAGGAATATGCTCAATTTTGGGCATACTGTAGCACATGCCATAGAAGCCGCATCAGAATACGAGATTTCACATGGAGAAGCTGTGTCAATTGGTCTTGTTGTAGAATCAGCAATCTCAAACATTAATACTCAAAATATAAAAAGTACTTTAAAACAGGCTGGTTTACCCATTTCTCTAAAAGAGATAACAAACAATATAAATATAAAAAAGATTTACTCCTATATTCTAAATGATAAAAAAATACAAAACAAAACACTAGAATTAACACTTCTAGAAGAAATTGGTAAGGCATATACTGAATATGTTAGTTGTGATTTTATGTATTCTCTGTTAAGTGATTCATTAAGTTAACTAAAAAAGACAATTGATCTGTATGCCAATTAAATATAATCAATATTCTCAAACAACACATTCTGTGACAGTTAAAGTCAACGTTTCTTATTTAGGAGAACAAAATATAACCAATGATTACGGCTGTTATATATGGGTGTATAGCGTTAGCATTCTCAATAAAAATAACTACAGCATAAAACTCTTGAACAATTTTTGGGAAATAACAGACAATAAAGGTATAATAGAAAAAACAAACGGCATAGGAGTTGTTGGGGAACAGCCTACTCTCGCACCACAAGAAATGTTTGAATATACTAGTGGAACTTATTTGCATACAATTTCAGGAATTATGAATGGCTATTATGAATTCCTTGATGAACAAGCAAAAATAGTATTTAAAGTTGTAATACCAACTGCTTCACTAGATAGTCCTTACTGCTATATCAGACCTAATTAAAAAAGCAAGAAACAGAATATACTTCCAAGTGATAACAAAAATAAATCCTTTTTCTAGTATTTACCTTTTGCCAATTGGGAGTGTTCAACACTAAAGGTAGAACTGTTTCGCAACTCAGGTTTTGGCGTTGCTCTTCCATTATTTCGTAGCTCTCCCAGTTTATTACTCATCAACACTGAAGCAACAAGCAAACCAGCAAATATAAGAAAAACAGCAGCACGTACTGCAGATATTACATCCAATGACCTACCTTGCCCCATTTCTATCTTTAATTTTGGATAGAACGAGTTAATGAATTTACATGCAGCACTTACAAACATCAAAACTGACATAGTAGATGCAATTACTATTTGTGTCTTGTATAGAGAGGTAATTTTCTTGTGTTGATCTTCATTTTTTTCGTCCAAAATCCCACTATCTCTATCCTTTTTTATGCTTATTGCTTCAAATGCACCTACAAAACCAAATAACATAACCCCTATAAAATAGAGAATATTATTACCTGTATTCAACCATTTTGGAACATTAAGATGCTTAGGTGCAACAGCCTGAAATATCTCAACAAATTGAGCAATAATACATATTGATGACCCAGTAAAATTAACTATAAGTGCCAAAGCACGCCATGATTTCCATTTAGATCCATCAAATTGGTCAACAATTTTAGATCCTTCACCGCTATACTTAGAATAGAAGTTAATATAGTTCTCATTAACTTCTTGATCTTTTTTATGCTTAAACTCAATAATATCTAAAGCTCCGCATATTATAAATATTACACAAGGCAACAATGCTATAAGCGCAAGAACAAAAGGAGAGATGATCTTATTAATACGTGCGTGTGAATTAGCTTTCAACAATCCCACCATAACAATAAAAGCTAAAATTGCTGATAACAACAAGATGGCTAATACAGAAGCAAATTTCCTTTTCCACATAATATTTATACATTCACCAATTAATAACCATTATATCACATTTTTATAAAATTTTATTTATATGTATAAAAGTATTACTTAATTTTTGGAAAAGCAATAACAACCTTAGTGCCATGTTCTTTCTTACTGTCTATTTGGAACTCACCACCCATTAATTCAATTAAATTTTTACTAAGAGGCAAGCCTAACCCTGTTCCTTCATACTTACGTGACAAATCACTATCAGTTTGACCAAATGTTGACATAGCTTTAGCAAGATCTTTATCAGCTATCCCTATTCCAGTATCTTCTATTATAATTGAAACAACATCAACACCTTGCTCAGATATAACAGTGATTCTCCCTCCTTCCTTAGTAAATTTTAATGCGTTCGATAAAATATTTAAAAACACTTGTTTCACACGCCTAGCATCTGCTTTAACAATTATTGGCTCTTCTGGAATATTAACCTTTATATCTAATCTGTACTTTTCGGCTCTAGGTTGCACCATTTTAATGGAAGAATGCAATACCCTATTGACATCAAAGATGTTATTCTGTATGGTTAACTTATTAACTTCTGTTTTCGAAAAATCAAGTATATCGTTGATTAAACTCAATAAATGCACACCGGCATTATATATCTCACTTATATATTCATGATTCTGAGATTTATCTCCATCATTATCTCCCTTCATTAACTGAGAAAAACCTATAATAGAGTTCAAAGGTGTTTTCAATTCATGGCTGATATTAGCTAAGAACATTGATTTTTTTACATTATCTTCTTCTGCACTATCCTTTGCTATTTTCAATTTCACATTAACAGCATATTGTTTTTTTAATGCATTTCTATTGACTAACAAAATGTAGTAAATTATGGAAAAAGCAACAATGACTAACAAAGCAATTGAAACAAAATAAGACAAATACATATTATCAATGTATTTTATCAACGGACTACTATCATACTTAAGCTCCATAATTATATCAGGAAGCATATCTTTTATATAATCAACCTTTGAATAAATAGGTATTACCGATATAATATCTCCCATTTCATCCTCATATATGAAACCTGACCCATCTAAATTCAAATGATGATTACGTTCATACTCATAATCTCTGTGCAATACAAAAAGAAGATCATCATATTTAGTATAAATAAGGACCTGCAAAAGATTTGCATTTTGAAAAAAATTACGCGTTTCAAAACTAAAATGTTCGAAATTACGACTATCTAATATTTTATCAATATCATCATCCAATAATTTAAATGCCATTCTATATTTATTCCATATTGTATTTGTAAATATATTTTTAATATTAGAGCTACTGTTATCAATTAATTTATATAAGATAACCTTTTTCAAATTGACACTACTGTTCCACCAATAAAACATCACAGCAAAAAAAAGCACACAAACAGCTAAAAATACGTAAGATTTTTTCAAACCAAAAAAAACAGCAAACAACCAGAGGATTATATATTGGATAGATCAAGTGTGCAATGATGAAGCAGAAGAAAGAGCAAACATACTACCCGATTGATGCCCACATTACACAAAAAACGTGCCATTATAGCTAGAAAACAAATCTTACTTTAATAACTTCATTACTTAAGTATTATCTACAACTTTTTCTCCTCTTAGTTATATAGACCAGACTATATCCTAATTCTATTATTTAGACTTACATTATACTCACCAGTTAATATTTGCAGTTACTATATTAATTTTCATATAGGCAATAAATCATTTTCTATTCTTAACAATCTACAACCAAAAATGATAGCATTCCACAAACTTCTTTAAAAAACAATTTTCAAAAGAATCCTTTATTGACATTAACAAATAACACCTAAATATAAATAAATTTTCACGTACTTCACTTTAAGGCTTCCTGTTTTCAACTACCATAGTATACACTTTATCATTATCAAAAGTAATTTTCGGCAACCAAATAGGACCACTAGCACTCATGTCAAGAGACAATACTTTTGTCGGATTACTTTGGTCAATAAAGTAAAACCTAACTACAGTATTTGTATTAAAATCAGTTAAAGATAAATGTGAAGAAACTATACCAGTAGAAGCTTCTGTTTTGAATTTTAGAGTACTGGCCATAATTCCATTACCAATATTTACAGAACCATCCAAATAATCCAAATAAGTCTCTCCAGAAAAAATAAGAACTTTTGTTAAAGTAGCCAATTCAGAATTATTCTTCACAGACATAACATTATTAAATAATTTATCGATACCAAATGTATCAATAGTAATTGAGCGAGATGCAATCTCTAATTTACCCTCTAAATTACTTATTATATCTTTTATATTATTACCTTTAGATTTCACACTTCCAGCACAGCTAAATTTTCCTTCAGAAAAACTATTTATATCAAACACATTTTTTGTAAGAACAGAAATATCTAAATTACTCAAGGAAAATGACAACAGAGAAGATGATTCAGACTCCATACCAACATATGCATTAGCCTCTACATGTCCACCATCATCTACCCCACTACTAAGACGGTTAATAGATAATAATTTATCTCCTAAAACTAAATCCAACTCCATATCATTAAACAATACCTTGTTAGTATTCATTTCTTTTATCTTTACCGATATATCACCACTAAGATTATCCATTCCAAACCAAGAAAAAGGAGTTGAAAACCAATTTACTTGAGGATTATCAGGATTTTGATCTAGATCTAATATAGAAGGTAAATCCAATATTTTAGTATCCAAATAATCAATTTCAATATTAGAATCGACCATAACATCAAAACCTTTACTGATTAAACTAGCATTACCAGAAAATTTAAGATTATCAGAATTAAAGTTTATATCTGGAATAATAATTTTCCCCGCACTTGATAACATCTTAAAGGCAACTTTATCAATACGGTTGTTAGAATAAGATACATTCTGAACATCAATATCAAAGTCCATTTCGTAATTACGCGCTCCGACTAACCTCTTTCCAACAATATCTTTAATCTCTTGAAAGACATAATTTTCAAGATCTAAATTATCGGCTTCTAATTCCAATTTGATCTGCTCACTTCGAGCATCACTCCTAACAAAAATTTGTGATTTAGCAACAAAATCACCTAACGAAAGATCAGCATTATATAAAGAAAACGCAGTAGGAGTTACAATAACGTCTGATTTAAACATTAATTCACCTCCATCAGTCAGCTTCTCAATAGGTAAAAGCCATTCTAAAAAAGTTTTAGAATCTTTATTCAATACTAACATCGTGCCATCAAATTTAGATATAATACCGTTATTTACTAACTTTCCTATAATATCTACTTCAGTAGCCCCTGGAGCATTAAAGGTAAATTGCTTTACATTAGATTCTTTCTCATAAATATCAATTTCGATTGTAAAATTATTAATAAGATTTTCATAATATTTAATTTTATCTGCTTTAATTAGTACTTTACCCGAAGCATTCTCTCCTCTACTTCCATTCAAATAGCGCATAAAATGCAACAAAGAAGAACTACTTTCATCTTGTTGAGAAAGCAAGTCATCAAAGTTAATATAGTCAATTAACATTTTAAAATCTGTATAGTTAGTACTATAAACACGCTTTAGGTTTAAATTCATATTGAGGCTATCTGAAAATAACTTCAATGCTTTAACATCAAAACCATTCTCAGACCAAGAAATACCAGCTTCAACCTTGAACTCATCCCAAATTGAATTATTAAAAGAAATAGAATGTGCTAAATTACCAACATGACTTGCAAAATTTGTCCCATAAATCTCTAAACTACCACTTTTACTCTCCCCTAAAAATTTTGCCTCTAAAAAATCAGATTTAAGTGAAAAAATTGTGCTTGTACCATTAAACTCCATGTCTGCTTTGTAGACACTATCATCCACAATTATATTGCCTTTAATTAACAACTCATCATCACTTATCTTTATCCTTAATTTATCAAAAGAAAAATCCCTAAAAAAAGATGATTGTAGCCTTATCTTTCCGCTATCAAGATTCATTACTTGAATGTTACTTCTTTTGCCAACAACTAATGAGGTCAACTCAATTAATTGATTAAGCTTAAAATCAACAGAAGCAATATTCAATGACTTGATTTTAGGATTAAACAACAACATTGAAAATATAGATATTTCTATATCAACTTTAGGAATAACTAATACTTCATTTATCTTATTACCACTAGAATAGTTTAGGTAAAGATTATATAATTCCACTTTTGGTGTAGGTAATAAAGATCCATCAATACTACTTATACTTATAGACCCTTTACCAAATGACTCTTCTATCTGCTCAATGATTGTTTGTTCATATCTAGACCAATCTATTACATACTTCGATGTAAAGCTCAAACATAAAATAATTATCACCATTACAATAGAAGCTACAAAAAATAATTTTAATGAACTAAAAATAAACGTGTAATGTTGTTTAAACACATGACCTCTTCTCTTATTACTGACGCAAACACCTTGTAGAAAGGTATTTAACAGTGTATATTCGTATTTATAATAAATTGTAAACTCATAATCTTGAATATAGTAGAAAAAAGTCTGATCTCAGGTAAAATGTCCTGGCCAATTATTGAAGGAGGCAAAGGTATTGGTATATCTAATGGATTTACAGCTGGTGCATTTGCGGCAGCTGGAGCAGTAGGCACATTTTCTGGGGTTAATGCCCAGCGCTTTGATAATAATGGCAATATTATTCCGCTAGAATACAAAAATAAAACTAGAAAGAGCAGACATGACGAATTAATTAATTATAGCATTTCAGCAGCAATTAGCCAAGCTCAAATAGCTCGAGATGTTTCCGGAAACAAAGGAAGAATCCACATGAACATATTGTGGGAGTGCGGCGGAGTTAACAAAGTTTTACATGGTGTTCTAGAACGCGCAAAAGGTTTAATAGATGGAATAACATGTGGCGCTGGCATGCCTTATAAACTTGCAGAAATCGCAGCAAAATATCAGGTATATTACTATCCAATAGTTTCCTCACTTAGGGCTTTTCGAGCATTATGGAGAAGATCATATCAAAAAATTTCTGATTTATTAGGCGGAGTTGTATATGAAGATCCATGGTTAGCTGGTGGACATAATGGTTTAAGTAATAATGAAGATCCCCAATCCCCTATTGCACCCTACACCAGGTTAAGACACATAAGAACATTTATGAATGAAGTTGGTCTTGCCTCAGTCCCAATTATAATGGCAGGTGGAGTATGGAACCTCGAAGAATGGAAAGAAATCATGGAAGATAAAAACATAGCACCAATAGTTTTTCAGTTTGGAACAAGACCATTACTAACCAAAGAAAGCCCTATATCCGACGAATGGAAACAATATTTATTGAATTTAAAACCTGGAGATATATTTTTAAATAGGTTTAGCCCAACAGGATTCTATTCTTCTGCTATAAACAACAATTTTATTCAAGAATTAAAGGAACGTTCAGAACGTCAAATTCCCTTCAAAGGATCAGCAGATGAAACTTTTAGTTGTGAACTAAAGATAGGAAATCGCGGAAGAAGTGTGTACGTACTACCCAAAGGTAAGAAGTTGGCGGATCAATGGAAACAATCTGGATATACAGTTCCTTTAAAAACACCAGATGAAACAATTATATTTGTCGAACCTAAAAAAGCTCAAGAAATTCATAGAGATCAAGTAGAGTGCATGGGCTGTCTCAGTCACTGCAAGTTCAGTAACTGGAAAGATCATGATGATTATACTACTCATAAAAAAGTTGACCCAAGAAGTTTTTGCATACAGAAAACCCTACAAGAAGTATTACAAGGAAAAGATATTCAAAATCAGTTAATGTTTTCTGGACATAATGCTTACAGATTCAGACAAGATCCATTTTATCAAAATGGTTTCATTCCAACAATACAGGAGCTTATTAACCAAATCTTATCTGGAAAGTAATAAGACCTTGGTATATTAATTTTATACTAAAATGAGGAGTAGCTCTCACAATAAGGCGCTTTTATAAAGACAATTTTGGTGGTATATGAAAAAAGACACTTTCCTAACAATATGATATGCTGGGTATAATGCAAAAAATAAAAAATGCAAAAGTAGTTGCAATAGCAGCTATATCAGTTTTGCTCTTAACATCTTTATTCTTTTTAATCTCTAATTGGCGTTATATAGACATAAGCCCGTTATATACAGACCTCACTCCATCTGATCGCTCCACAGTAATCAACAAATTAAGCTCTTTAGGAATAGACTATGAAATCTATGAAGGTAATATACTAGTAGACTCAGATATAGTCAGAAAAACAAGAATGTTTTTAGCTGCAGAAGGAATCCCAAGTAGTGGCTCGATCGTCGGCTATGAAATATTTAATAAATCAGAAGCACTTGGCACATCTAGCTTCGCACAAAATGTTAATTTACTAAGATCTCTTGAAGGTGAGTTATCAAGAACTATAATGTCATTTGAAAGCATACAAAATGCCCGCGTACATCTTGTTATACCAAAACGAGAATTATTTAATAGAAAAATCAACAAACCTAAAGCTTCAGTAATACTAAAAATGCATACAGGCTCTTCTTTAGTAAACAAGCAAGTTGCTGCAATTATGCATCTTGTTGCATCTGCAGTACAAGGTCTCTCAACAGAAGATATAACAATAGTTGGAACTGATGGTCAGCCATTTAAACTACCAGATGATATTCAACATGGTTTCATAAGCTCTTCTATGTATGAATATAAATTAGATATGGAAAAGCGTTTACAAACTTCAATTGAAAATTTGCTAAGCAAGTTTGTTGGCCATGATAAAGTGAAAGCTGAAGTTAATGTTGAGCTAAATCTTGAACATTTAACCATAGAATCAGAAGTTTTTAACCCTGATAGTCAAGTTGCAAGATCTACCCAAAGTATTGAGGAGAGCAGCACAAGAACCGATGGAAAAACATATTCAGTATCAGTATCAAATAATATACCCAACGTAGATAGTAGCAGTGATGCTTCAGCAGATAGCTCTAGCGACACTAAAAGTGAAGAAATAACAAATTATGAAATCTCAAGGGATATAATAAAACGGAAAAAAGAATTAGGTGATATAAAGAAATTATCGATCGCTGTATTAGTAGATGGTAACTATGCATATGATGATAACACCAAAGAATATATATATATGCCTCATAATACTGAAGCCATAGAAAAATTACATGCATTAATCTCATCAGCTGTTGGTCTTAATGCAGAGAGAGGAGATGTACTAGAGGTTGTAAATATGCAATTCTCTAACAATAAATACGAATCAATTGATTTAGACAAAGAATTTTGGACTAGCGATAAGATATATGAAACAATAAAGCTCGCAGTCATACTTCTTATTTTATCTTTAATATCGTTATTCTTAGTAAGACCTATTCTGAAAAAATTGCTGAATAAAAACAAGAAAAGTGCACAAGATGGTAACAGTATTAATCCTAATCAATCCGGAATTAACGCAGAAGTAAAAGAAGAAGAAGCTGTGTCAATAACAAAAAAAGTTAATGATATAATCTCAGAGAGCCCTGAGAAAGCAACCTCCATGTTACGAAATTGGATGAAAGAAAACAATGCCTAATAGTTATGAAATGCTAAGTGGAGTAGAAAAAGCAGCTTTAGTAATAATGCAGTTAGAAGATGAAGCTATAGGAAAAATTTTAAAATCTATGGCAACAGATGAAATAACAAAGATATCAACTGCTATGAGCAACATTGGTTCTGTTTCTTCAGATATTGCAGAAATGGTTATGCAAGAAGCATATGACAGATTAAGTAACAACAAGAATATTATAGGTAATTTCAACAACACAAAAGAAATTCTCAAAAGAATTCTTGGAGAGGAAGAAGCTGAAGTAGTCATCAACAATATAGACGGTAATATATGGAAGAAATTATCTCAGCTTAAACCAGAGAAACTTGCAGTATATCTACACAATGAGAATCCACAAATCATTGCTTTAGTGTTAGATAAATTACCTCAAAACATAACTGCATTAGTAATGACTCACCTTCCACAAAATCTAGCAATAGAAGTAATGCTCCGCCTTTCTACTATAAATCCTGTTAATGAGCAAATGATCAACAAGGTTGAAAGTACTATACAAAACGA
This sequence comes from Anaplasmataceae bacterium, assembly GCA_965207045.1. GTDB lineage: Bacteria > Pseudomonadota > Alphaproteobacteria > Rickettsiales > Anaplasmataceae. Next base: position 894,061 of record OZ242261.1, read on the forward strand.
TTTTGATACTCTTATTGCAAAAGATAGTGCAGAAAATATAGCCCAATTACTTGATTATGTAGATCGCAAGAATAAAGATAGTTACTTAAAGGCACTAACATCAAGAGATAAAATGCTCACTGAATCTATAAGAAACAAAATGTTCGCTTTTGAAAAAATCATTGAATTAGATGACAAAGGAGTACAAACTCTTCTTAAAAATATTGATAAAAACATTTTGGCAGTAGCTTTAAAGGGAGCTGATAATACTATGCAAAAGCTTTTCTTTGATAATATGTCAGAACGTGCAGCTAAAATCATAAGAGAAGATATGGAAGAACAAGGTCCGATAAGCATGGATGAAATTGAAACAGCACAAAATGATATAGCAAGAACTGCAAAAGAACTGCTTGCAGAAGGAACTGTGAAGAGAAAAATAACTCCAAATAAAAAAATCTAAATACAAAAGAAATAATCTTTTATAGTACCCTTTTTACAGTAACGTACTAAACATGAGCAAAAAATCTGTCGCTGGGGATTCTCTAATATCATCCTCCTTGCCTCATGTTGAGTCCCTTGTGGAAATAACGACCCAAAGTTTTTTACAGCGACGTACTACACACGGAAAAACAAGCTATTGCTGGATTCTCTAATATCGTCCCTATCTCATGTTGAGTTCCTTGTGACAATAACGACTCAAAGTATTTTTCTATACTTTCTTCTGAAGAAGACATGCTGTTGTTACTCGAGTCAGCAAAATAATATAACCTGCTAACTACTTCACGAATTGTATTATTCAACTTTTTGCCGTCTTCATTCACAATCTCGCGATCCAATATCTCGCTGCTAAATGCCTTACTATCACATATTTCATACTTCTTATTTATCTTCTGTAGATAACAGAGCGATGATTTGAAAAATAAATGAACTCCATTAAAATCACCAATTTTAAAGTAACACTCTATCTCATTACAAACTCCACGAAGCAATGAATAAATCTTAAAAACATCATAATCTATATTTTTATCATATTGATCAATGAAATATTTAAAATTAGCATTGTAAGCCGCTAAGTCTTCATGCATCTCTTTATCTACACCTTTACCACATTGTAGAATAGATTGCGCTAATTTTTTCTCTTCAATGTTTTGCAAACTCTCTTCACAAGGATCTATATTTTGGCCAACGCCAGCTTCTTCTTCTATCAACACATTCAACTCAGCTTCTGCCCTTTTTTGTGAGAATAATGATTTAATATAGTTTTCTTCTTTCTTATCTGAAGGGTTTGAATGACCACCACGTGCGTAAAAGTGTAGATCGGTTATTAAACCTAAAACTGTTTCTCCCTCTTCTCTCCCTTCTTTATAAGTGATTTTGGAATGCAATATCTTATTTCTAAATGTGTCATAATCATATATACTATGATCTAGGTTTTTTCTTTTTAGAAATGAAGCTGATAATTCTAAAATTATATTAATCTGCTTCAAATAATCAAAATCATAGAGTTTTTTTACATAATTCCTAATGTAATTAAAGAAGTCATAAGTTTTGTTAGCAACGTTCTCAAAAACATTATTATTGAAAATTTCATAAAAACGCTTCTCAAACCTACAATTCAGTTCTTCAAACTGATCATAAGTTGGCATTTTCGCAAAATTTCGCCACTTCATTAAAAATAAGTCTGTATATCCAACTTTTCCACTTTCATTAAAAAAAAGTGTACTTGCAACCGTACTATTTATCTTCTCCAAGAATAAAAAGTTACATAATTGCTTATCTACTTTTTTCCCTAATACAAAATCTATTACAAAGGCTTCATACCCGTCATAATCATTTACACCTTCCAACTCAAAAACCTCCCTAAAAGCACATAATACAAGATTTTGCAAAACCTCAGCATGCTTTTCTGGAACTTTGACCTCAAAACCTATCAGTTCACGCAAAATTTTAATATAATTCTGCTGGAAATCATTACACAAATCGGAAAGATGTTGGTAAAATTCAACTACTCTATTACACCGGTATCCAAATAAAAATCGCTTGTTTCTAATTAATTTAATATCAAAGCTTTTGAGCTTTTTATAATCTTGCTCTGAAATACCAAAATAGTATCCCTCAGATTTTTCCCCTACGAGAACTTTCAGCTTAAAAAATTCTTCAACATCTTGCCTATCGATACAGACTTGTTCACACACTCGATCATAAGTATTACCTGCCACATACCTTATCGAATCAATCACTTCCTGCAAACGCTCCTTAAATCCAGGACCACCTATAAATTTCCCTACATCAATAAATATATTAGGGGGTCTGAACATCTTTTTAATAGCCACACATATATAATCATCATTAATAAAATCACCCAATTTCACCCTATTATTTCTTTCTATCAATAGCCGAATCAGCTCGTTTTTTTCTATTTTATTGAATCCTCCTCTAATATTATCATCCTTTTTTTTAGCTGCATTCTCTTCATATGTTGGCAGTTCTTGCGATAGTTCTAAATAATCTCCAGAACCTAATAAATCTGTCATGCCTGAAAGCAATTCTTTAGAGTGATTCTGCGTATAAAATTTTCTAACAAGATCTTGCACTCCCTCTACACTATCCACCCCTTTAAGCACCCATCCTTCTGCGAAATTAACTCCATCACTTCCCGATTTATCTGACAACTGAATTTGCCTCACTCCACATTCTTTGAGAGAAGTTCTTGTAACTTCCTCAATAGTAAAAGATGGAGTTGAAGGTTTACCTTTATTACTTACCGACCCACCTGAAAGTTGCGTTTGAACCGGTTCGCAACATTCTTTGATAACCTCTTCTGCAGCTAAATCAGCACTACTTGGCAACGATCTCTTCTCATTATACAGATATACAGATCCTACATCATCAGGATTATAACCCCGTTTTTTTACGATAGATAAAACTTGACCTATAAACAAAGTGTTCTCTCTTTGACTAGAAGAGACAGATAAAAAACTAGGTTGGTTACCTTTATATGATTCAGCATTTTTGATTAACAGCTCTGTAAGATTTGACTCCATCTTGCATACATTATCAAAGCATTGAATTTCATCTTTAAATTCTTTATAAGGTTTGGTATCAGGAAGTCCAGAAGCAATTTCTCTTAATACAGAAACTGCTTTATTGTCTTCTGACTTATTTTTCTCCTCAAACGTCAGATCTGTAAATTTGTCTAAAATTTGCTCTTCAGAAGGAACTTTTTTAACCAATTTACCTTTTGAGAAACAACTTTTATCATCTCTAGAGGCATAACCGCCTAACATAGAATTTGTACTACCAATTGCAATACACGATTTTTCTATTTTCTGCCTCAGTTCATGTTCTTCAACAAACTTTTCTATAACCTTATCAATTTTTCCTTCACTCTCAGTTTCATTGCATGAGAGCAATTTCTGCAAATCCAAACACTTCAATTCTACTCCAGAGTAATCAAAACCCTGTTTCTCCATAGTAAACAAAGCTTCACCGATAGACAAAGCAATATCTTTATCATTACATTCAATACCAACTCCAGCTTGACTGATTTTCTCTTTGTAATATTCGACCAACAGCTCTGCAAGCTCTTCATCCAGATCAATAAATAAAGCATCTGTTAATGATTCAACTTCACGCTCAAAATATCCCTCAGATTTATCCCGAAAATTTTTATAAATGCTACTACAAGGTAAATAAGGAATAATAAGTCTAAAATTCTTTATTCGCTCATTATTAGAAGCAATTTTTCTACTCTTAAAACCTTCCTCTTCTTCTTTCCTTTTAACCTTCTCTTTTTTTCTTTTATCTTTCCTACGGTATGCTTTAGAATTATTCTTACTTGGTTTCCCCATAATTTTTTTTACTTAAAACACAACTTACACATAAACAATACATTATTATTGCAAAGAATATCAAACTAAAAATTCACTTACACAGAACTTTCTTAATTATATTAAATTGATTTATTCCATTACTTATTATATACAATTAGCATCAACACCTGATCTATAATGAAAAAATTTATATATTCTTTCGGCAAGAATGGAGCAGAAGGCAACTATAATATGACAGATATTTTAGGTGGAAAAGGAGCTAACCTTGCTGAAATGTGTCACTTAAAATTGCCAATTCCGTCAGGATTTACCATCTCAACCGAAGTATGTAAAGAATATTATAAAAATAACCGCATTCTTCCCAATTATGCAAAAGATGGTATAAAAGAAGCACTAACAAACCTAGAAAAAGAAACAGGACGAAAACTTGGAGACATAGAAAAGCCTTTGTTTATCTCAATTAGGTCAGGTTCTAGATCATCCATGCCAGGAATGATGGATACCATACTTAACTTAGGCATGAATGACATCACAATTGAAACCTTCTCAGATAAACGTTTTGCTTATGATAGCTATCGTCGATTTATTCAGATGTATTGTAACGTAGTATTAGGAATAGACATGTTTCATTTTGAGGAAATAATTGAACAAGTAAAAAATGAACATAACATAATTGAAGATTCAGCGTTCACAGAAGAGAACCTTTTTTTGATTGTGCAAAAATTTAAGGATTTAGTCCAGTCGTCTCGCTTAGGCTACTTCACCCAAAACGTTCATGAGCAACTAGAAAATTCAATAAAAGCAGTTTTTGATTCATGGATGAATAATAGAGCAATCTCATACAGAAAAATAAATAATATTCCAGAAGGATGGGGTACTGCTGTAAATATACAAGTCATGGTCTTCGGCAATTTAAATAACAATTCGGCATCCGGAGTGGCCTTTACGCGCAACCCTTCCAATGGAAAAAAAGAATTGTTTGGTGAATATTTAGTGAATGCACAAGGAGAGGATGTTGTTTCAGGGGTAAGAACACCAAAAATAATACAAGGTAACATGCAAGTAGATTTACCTGAGACATACCAAAAGCTAGTTGAAATTCAAAAAAAGCTAGAAAATCACTATCGTGATGTACAAGATATTGAATTCACAATTCAAGATGGCAAATTATGGCTCTTACAAACTAGATCAGCAAAACGTACAGCAGTTGCTGCAATTAATACGGCAATTGACATGATGAATGAAGGCTTAATTACAAAACAAGAAGCTATAATGAAGGTCAAACCCAATTCACTTGAGCAATTAATACACCCTACTCTCGATGAAACGGCAGATTGTAATATCATTGCTAAAGGCTTGCCTGCAGCACCAGGTGCAGCTTCTGGAATAGTAGCATTTTCTACAGAAGCCGCTGTACAACAAGCTAAAAGTGGAAAAAATGTCATTTTGGTAAGAAATGAGACAAGCCCAGAAGATATTAACGGTATGAATAGTGCTGTTGGGATTTTAACAACTTGCGGAGGAATGACATCACACGCAGCTGTAGTATCACGAGGTATGGGGAAAGTATGTGTATGCGGCGCAGACTCAATATCTATTGATTATGATTCAAAACAGTTCACCACAAAAGGTAAGGTAATTGTTAAAGCAGGTGAAATAATAACTTTAGATGGTAGTAGTGGTAGAGTAATTTTAGGCGAAGCAATTACAACAGAAGCTGTTCTTTTTGATAAATTCAACACTTTCATGCACCTAGCAAATGATTTTGCACAGATTAATATTCGAGCTAATGCTGATAACGTCAAAGATATTCAAATTGCAAAATTATTCAATGCAAATGGAATTGGCTTATGTAGAACAGAGCATATGTTCTTTAATAAAAATAACGTAGATTATGTACGTAGAATGATTTTGGCTGAAACAAAATCAGAAAGACTAAAAGCATTAAAAGAAATTGAAAAAATACAAATGAGAGATTTTAAAGATATATTTAAAAAAATTGGTAACATGCCTATCACTATAAGGTTGTTAGATCCACCTCTACATGAATTTTTACCACAAAATGAAAATGCTATTCAGGAGTTAGCAAAAAAACTGAACCTAACTTACTCTTTTGTAACAAAAAGAGTCTCACAACTAAAAGAAACAAACCCGATGTTAGGTCATAGAGGATGTAGATTAGGTATCTCCTATCCAGAAATTTATGAAACCCAAATACGAGCAATTTTTTCAGCAGCTTCGTCATTAAAAAATTTTAAATTGGAAATCATGATTCCTTTTGTTATGAACGAAAAAGATTTTATCTTTATCAAACAGTTAGTAAAAAAAACAGCACAAAATTTCACGATTGATTATTTAATCGGGAACATGATTGAGTTACCTTCATCTGCATTAAACGCTGACAAGATAGGACTTCATTCTGACTTTTTCAGTTTTGGCACTAACGACCTTACTCAGACGACATTAGGTTTATCACGAGATGACTCTACAGCAACATTAAACTCATACAAAGAGCAAGAAATACTTGGATGTGACCCATTTATATCATTACAACAAGAAGACGTAGGAGAATTAGTAAAAATAGCTATAGAACGCGGCAGGAAAGTAAATAAGAATTTAAAATTAGGAATATGTGGTGAACATGGCGGTGACCCGAAAACAGTTCATTTTTGTGCAGAAATTGGCCTAGATTACATCTCATGCTCACCTTACCGAATACCAATTGCTCGCTTAGCTGCAGCACAATATGCTATAAAAAATAATGAAAGTAATTAATCTAGCATTTGCTAGTGATTTATCACAATATCTGGAAAACATACAGAATAAAACCAACATAATTTTCCCCTATAGAGATGGCTTGAAAGATTCGATTATCTCGAATTACACAGTTACTTTTTTCGATCAACAATTTTATCAATTAACAAATAAAACTTTGATAGAAATTTCACTCATTTTAATGCGAACAAAAGGATTAAACTTTGAAAAAGCCGCCAATATAGTCGAAATTTTTGTAAATGAAACAGAATTTCATAATCATTTGTTAAATATTTATGGTACAAAAATTACTCAAAAAATAGAAAATAGCAATAACTTGCTAAAGTATAAAAATGAATTAAAACTCTATGTACAAAAAATAGCCTCACATAACAAAGGAACACCACTTATAATAGGCTTTGATAGACAGCATATTTTAATTCGTGAATTAATGCAACAAAAATTGGAAAATTGTGAGATCATTTTTATTGATTACAAAAATCATAACACCTCACACAGTGACCTAAAAATAAAAGGAAGACATGTTCTTTTGCAAAGCCCAGAGATATGGCACACTAATAAACAAAATTTTATAAATGGAATCAAAATAATTGATTGTGATTCAAGATTACAAGAAGTATCTGAAATAAAATCACTTAATAAAGATAGTTACATCATATCTAACGACCCTGTTACATTACAAAATCTAGAAATTTCAATCGAGGATTTTTCATATAAAAAATCAAGTAAGCTGGACTGTATAATCATTTTATTAGGACGATTGCTAGATGATGATATTTCAATTACTCTTCTTAAATCTCATTACATTACACAAAATATAACACTTAGCGATTTAATTCAGCACAAAAATTGTCTTTTTCAAGGATTGAAAAAAGGATCAGAGTTAATCAAAGCTCATATAGAATTATTTAGAAGAGCAACAGACATAAGTTTAAGCGAGATAGCAAAAAACTTTATTGATGATCTTTCAAAATTCATATCTGACTTTAATTTTACCAACCTAATTGAATATAGAAATCTTTTTCTCCTGCTATCACAAAATATAAAATACAAACAACAAGGAAGAATAACAGCAATAGAAACTAGCTACATAAAATTCACAACAGGTACAAACATAATTATATTGACATCAAACTGGAAAAATGAAAATTCCTTTTATCAGTTGTTACATATTCCCAACATACTAATAGTGCACAGAAAAAGTACCGAGCAGCCCTCATGGTTATTAAAATTAAGAATTCTATTATCTAATAAGCACATCACTAAGTACACAAAAAAGTCATTATCAAACTTGAACTACCTCAATATATCAAATAGCGTGGCTAATCCTCCGTTCTATTCACGCCCAAATGTCCTTTCAGCAACAATGATAGAAACTCTACTATGTGACCCTTACGCATTTTACATACGTTATATATTAAAAATAACCCCAAAATTTGATAATGAAGTAGTTCTTTTTGGCAATTTCGTGCATAAAGTACTAGAGCAATACACTAAAAATAAAGCTTGCGACTATGATCTACTTCTTTACTATGGGAATCAAGAAATTAAAAAATATTCTGACATAGCTCAATCCAAGTCAATCTGGTGGCCAAAATTTAAAAAAATTGCACAACACTTTGTAAAAGAAGATAAAAAAAGGATAACCAGTATTACAAAAATAGATGGAGAAATGAAATTAGAATTCAAAATATCAGATTATACAATAACAGCTAAGTGTGATAGGTTAGAACATTTAAATAACGGAAGCATAAGTATAATAGATTATAAAACTGGGAGTTTGCCAACAATAAAGGATATAAAATCAAGATTGTCACCACAATTACTAATCCAGGGTATCGCAGCAAATCACAAATTCAAAAAGGATATATCAGAGTTACTTTATTGGCAATTGAAGACAAAAGAACTTAAAAAAATGCAAATAAAAAATTGTCAAGATGAAATGAGATCTATGAAAATTAAACTACAAGAATTATTACAGAACTTTGCGACAATGACATTTACTTCAAATGCTTATTATCAAAATTATAAACATTTTAGTAGACAAGAAAAAATTTTCTAAGACAATAATACTTACAAAAAAAAGCAAAACCCATTATCAACATTATTCTCTGATGAACTTATCTAATTCAGTAACATTGCATTCATTATAAGATGAACTAAGCTTGTTATATCATCATCAGGACTAGGGCTTTCTATCTTCTCACAATACATAATGCAGAGTATAAATATGCTACAATGCTATAGACACTCTTATTAAAAGCAACTCTATTCTAACATAGAATTCAATAGTAGAAACTTATTAACAGCTTTTGCAATAACATTAGATTCATCATGTGATTGACTACAGTCATCAGAGCTAGAACCTATCTTCTCACACTTTAACTATATCAATGCATAAAACTGCCATAATGCAATATAAAAATGTGTTACTACACCAACATCCATAAAACAAACAGTTAATATAGATTTATAAGCTTCTTCAGCACTAAAACTAAACATCTTTGCTTCATGTAAGTAAAATATTAAAAAGATCCAATTCCCAAGCATATAGCAATACCAGAAGGCTTTGCAAAACAACCTAATCTTTCATCTTACACATACCCTCAACTAAATGCATTCAAGCTCGCCACACTTTCAATTTCTAAATTAGAGGTATTCTTCGAGCCCTCAAGTCAATTACGTTTGTTTCCTTGCTATTTAGCATCTCTTCTCCAGAAAAAGTAAAAATTCGCTACCATAGAAAACCATTTTCTCCATATCTTTTCAAGACTACACACTAATAATATTTTGGGTAAATAGCTTTTATTTTCAAAAATGCTTCGTTCAAACCATTTTGTAATTCAATATTATTCTGTGATAAGAAGTTTACTGTATTGATAAATTCGTTAACATAAACATCATCTGTACTTAGAGGTGATTGTAATTTAGCTTCTAAGTAAGTACAACTTTTCAAAGAGGATTTTTTATTCTGCTTTCTTACTGTGAATGAATACACATCAGAATTAAAAAATCGAGAAATGTGTGTAATTTAGATATTGCTCTTTTATATACTTGGTCCTCTGTAACAGATACTTGATTACTTTAACAGTATATATCATATGTGTAGATGGGAGCACTATTATGGCTGCCGACATAGAATTACTGTTCCTCATAAAAACATTTTTAAGCGGCTGCTCATTTCTATTAACAGAAAAAGATAATGCAGAAAAATCAACCAAATCTTATACAAAATTCGGAATTCTTGACATAATTCACCCCCAGCTTCATATTGCACCACGTCATACATCACATCTAAAAATAGAATTTTGAGGTTTATCTTTTACAGATCTTGCAAAATACTATTTTTCATAATTAATTATTCTAACGCAATTAAGCCAGAATTCTCTAATGCAGCACTCTCCAAATAATCCTTATATATTGCGTACACTTCATTCAACGCTCCCACTCTTTTTTATATCTGTCTTTGACTCTTGGGCTGAAACCATTAATAAAAATCTTAGAATTGGTCTTAACAACATATACTTTCATTTCATCAATCCATTTAACATCACCACTAAATTGTTTATCACAGCTGTCATACATTACATAATTCACTGTACTCTTTTTTATACTACAAATATAATAGTACACTATTATCAAATATGCACATTAATCTTAATTTAGCTGATATCACAAATTCTAAAAAATTATTCTATAAATGAAAAGCTCTTAATTAATGTAATTTAACAATAAAAAAAATTGCATCTTAGCAAATAATATAATAGTATTAGTACAAACATTAGAATTCTGTATGCCTACAATTAATCAGCTTGTTCGCAAGCCAAGAAAGCAAAGTATTAAGGTAAGAAAGACACCTGCAGTTAGTGGAAAAAGTTTTTGTCGTGGCGTTTGTACTAAGGTATATGTTACAACTCCAAGAAAACCCAATTCTGCAATTAGGAAAATTGCTCGTGTACGTTTATCTAGTGGAAATGAGGTCATAGCTTATATTCCAGGTGAAGGTCATACTTTACAAGAACACTCTGTAATTTATATACGCGGCGGAAGGGTCAAAGATCTACCTGGAGTAAGGTATCACATAGTACGTGGTGCTCTCGATGCTACCGGAGTTGTGGGTAGAAGCAGCAGCAGATCTAAATATGGTGTAAAAAAATAGTGGGAGAAACATAAGGAATGTCAAGAAAAAAGAGGGCAAACAGAAGAGTTATTTTAGCTGATTCAAGATTTAATAGTCCTGTAGTAAGCAAATTTATTAATTTATTAATGAGAAAAGGGAAAAAATCAATAGCTGAGAAGATTTTTTATAGTGCAGTCGAAAAAGCAAGTAAGAAAATTAAAGAAGAGCCGTTACGAATATTTACACAAGTCATTGATAATGTCCGCCCATCTGTTGAGGTTTGCGCTCGTAGGTTTGGAGGTGCAACTTATCAAGTTCCTAGAGAGGTTAGTGATACTCGCTCTATATCTTTAGCAATGAGATGGATAATACGCTCTACAAATAAAAGAACAGCTTCGCTTGGAGCAGATAGATTATGTTCTGAGATTTGTGATGCCTTTAATAATAAAGGTCTAGCTATAAAAATGCGCGATGAAGTACATAAACTTGCAGCAGCTAATAAAGCTTTTTCTCACTTTAAGTGGTAACAAAAGATGGCTATAACTAGACAGAAATATTTATCCTTATATAGGAATATAGGAATAGGGGCACATATTGATGCTGGAAAGACAACTATCACAGAGCGCATTTTGTTTTACACAGGTGTACAAAATAGAATAGGAGAAGTTCATGATGGAAATGCTGTTATGGATTGGATGGAACAAGAGCGAGAGCGTGGCATTACTATAACCTCTGCTGCTACTTCATGTAAGTGGCGCAGTCATTATATCATTAATATTATTGATACACCTGGTCATGTAGATTTTACAATAGAGGTAGAAAGATCTTTGCGAGTACTGGATGGAGCAATCGCTGTGTTCGATGGTGTTGCAGGAGTTGAACCTCAATCTGAAACTGTTTGGAGACAAGCTGATAAATACAATGTGCCAAGGATTTGTTTTATCAATAAGATGGATAGAGTTGGTGCAAATTTTTATAATTGTGTTAATATGATCCGTGATAGGCTTGGAGTAAAACCTATAGTAATGCAGTTGCCTATTGGTGAAGATAGAAATTTTGTAGGAGTAATTGATTTGGTACAAATGAAATCAATAATCTGGAAAAGCGAAACTATGGGCTCTGAGTTTTGTGTTGAAGAATTATCTTCTGATATGGCTGATGTTGCAAATAAATACAGATCATACTTAATTGATAATATTGTTGATGTAGATGATTCCTTAATGGAAAAATATATAGATGGAGATGAAATTACAACAAAAGAAATAAAAAATTGTATAAGAAAAGGTACAATAGAAGGAACATTTGTGCCTATTTTTTGTGGTTCAGCTTTTAAAAATAAAGGTATCCAAACTCTTTTAGATGCTGTCGTAGATTACTTACCTTCTCCACTTGATATTGGTTGTGTAGAAGGATTATCTTTTGACAGTAAGGTTAAAAAGATTGAAATAACAGACAAGGCTTCTTTTGTTGGATTTGCGTTCAAAGTAATGAATGATCAATTTGTTGGCTCTTTAACTTTTGTTCGTATATATTCTGGTATATTAAAATCTGGAGATGTTTTGCTCAATTCAAACAAGAATACAAAAGAGCGTATAGGACGTGTCTTATTAATGCATGCGAATGCTCGAGAAGATTTAAAAGAAGCAAAAGCTGGAGATATAGTAGCGCTGGTTGGATTAAAAAATACTACAACCGGTGATACTTTGTGCTCAATCGACAATGAATCTGTAATTCTTGAACATATAGAGGTACCTGTTCCAGTAATTGAAATAGCTATCGAACCAAAATCTTCATCTGATCAAGAAAAAATGTCTTTTGCTTTATCGAGATTGGTTGCCGAAGATCCTTCATTAAAAGTTTCTGTTGATCATGAAAGTGGACAAACAATCTTACATGGAATGGGAGAGCTTCATTTAGAAATAACATGCGATAGAATGCAAAGAGAATATAATGTAGAAGCAAATATTGGAGCACCAAAGGTAGCTTATAGAGAAGCTTTAACAAAATCTGTTGAAATAGATTATATACATAAAAAACAGACTGGTGGTGCTGGTCAATTTGCAAGAGTCAAAATATTATTTGAACCAATTGAAAATGATGAAGATAGTAACAATAGTGGTAATTTTGTTTTCGAAAATAAAATAACTGGTGGTGCTATTCCTAAAGAATATATTCCAGGTGTCGAAAAAGGCCTTAATGCAGCTAAAGAAAGTGGTTTATTAGCAGGCTATCCAGTAATTAATTTTAGGGCAACACTTTTGGATGGATTGCATCATGATGTTGATTCTAGTGTTCTTGCATTTGAATTGGCTGCAAAAGCAGCATTTAAAGAGTTGAGAAGTAAAGGCAAGCCAAAACTTTTAGAACCTATTATGTCTGCTGAAGTAATTACACCAGAAGAATATATGGGTACTGTTATTGGCGATATAAATGGTAGACGTGGGAAAATCGTTGATATATCTGATAAAAACAATGCTAAATTAATCTTGGCTTCTGTTCCGTTATCAAGTATGTTTGGTTATGTAAAGGATTTGCGCTCAATAACTCAGGGTCGAGCTCAATATAATATGAAATTTTTAAAATATGAGAAAATGCCTGATAGTGTAGCAGAAGATTTGTATGATGATAATAAATAAATAGATGGAGTTAAGTTATGGCATCGAAAGAGAAGTATATAAGAAATAAGCCTCACAAAAATATAGGGACAATAGGTCATGTTGATCATGGTAAGACAACGCTTACTGCGGCTATTACTACAGTTTTATCTGAAGAGAAAGATTCTGCTTCTGAGGTTAGAGGTTATGCAGATATAGATAATGCTCCTGAAGAACGTTCACGCGGAATAACAATCAATACAGCTCATGTAGAATATGAAACAAAAAAGTATCATTATGCGCATGTAGATTGCCCTGGTCATGCTGATTATGTAAAAAATATGATAACCGGTGCTGCTCAAATGGATGGTGCTATCTTAGTAGTATCTGCTACTGATGGTGTTATGCCACAAACTAGGGAGCATATACTGCTTGCACGTCAGGTCGGCGTTTCTTCATTGGTTGTATATCTGAACAAGTGTGATCTTGTTGATGATGATGAATTAATAGAATTAGTTGAGATGGAAGTAAGAGAAGCTCTGAGTGAGCGTGATTACCCTGGTGAGGATCTTCCAATAATACACGGTTCTGCGCTTCAAGCTTTAGAAGGAGAGAAAAGTGATTATGGTAAAAAATCAATATTAGATTTAATGTCTGCAATTGATGAATATATACCTGATCCAGAACGTCCTATTGATGGAAAATTCTATATGCCTATAGAAGATGTTTTTTCTATAGAAGGTCGTGGTACAGTTGCTACTGGTAGAATTGAGAGTGGTTTTATTGCTGTTGGTGATGAAGTTGAAATAGTAGGTATACGTGACACCGTAAAAACTACTTGTACTGGAGTTGAAATGTTTAGAAAGATTCTTGATAGGGGTGAAGCTGGTGATAATGTCGGAATTTTGCTTCGTGGCATAAAAAGAAATGAAGTTGAACGAGGTCAAGTTTTAGCTGTTCCTGGTTCTGTTACTCCACATAATCAATTTAAAGCAAGTGTTTACATTTTAAAAAAGGAAGAGGGTGGCCGTTGTACATCTTTCTTCACGAATTATCGTCCCCAATTTTATCTTGGCGCTACCGATGTTACTGGCAAAATTACTTTGCCAGATGATATTCAAATGGTTATGCCAGGTGATAATGTTGAGATATTTGTAGAGTTGATATCTCGTATAGCAATGTCTAAAGGATTGCGTTTTGCAATAAGAGAGGGTGGAAGGACTATAGGAGCTGGTATGGTGTTAGAGATTCAGGGGTGATTGTTTGTTTTTAAAAGTGAATTAGGAGTATAGCTCAATTGGTAGAGCGTTGGTCTCCAAAACCAAAGGCTGTGGGTTCGATTCCCTCTGCTCCTGCTTTATATTATTTTTATATGTTTTCTTTTTTGTCTTATTTTTGTGATAATATTGTTCAGGAATGGAAAAATGTTGTCTGGGTTAGTTTTAAAAAGTCTCTTTTTTTGTTATTTACTGTACTTATATGTGTAACTGTGTTATCCTCCTTCTTTGCTTTTATTGATTTTATCTTCATATCTCTAATCAATTATATTGTAAATTAGCCTATGGACACCTCTTATAAATGGTATATATTACAAGTCAAGTCTGGTTCTGAGCATGTTGCTCTAAAAATCATTAAAAAAATCATTAAAGATGAAATTGAAACTTGCAATTCAAAAGAAAGTTACATAAAAGACATAAAAGAAGTATTTTTACCAGTTAGCAATAATAAAACAGGTGATTTTGAGACTAAATCTAAGTCCAGATTAATGCCCGGTTATATTTTTGTAAAAATGAACATGAATGAAAACAGCTCACGTAATATTTTATCTATTCCTTCTGTTTCGAGGTTTTTAGGTGATTACAATAAAGGCGCTAAAGTTGTCTCTGATGATGAAATTGAAAGAATAAAGAAGAGAATCTCAAATATTCAAGGATCAAATGATAGTTATAATTCATCTTTTACAGTTGGAGATAAAATCAAAGTAACAGATGGGCCTTTTAAAAATTTTACTGGCAAGATAGAAAGTATAGATTATGATAAAAATATGATGAGAGTTTCGATTATGATTTTCGGTCGTTCCACCCCTGTTGATTTAGAAATAGAAAAAGTAAAAAAAGGATAGAAATGTTTGTAAAAAAGTCAAATATAGTAGAAATAATAAAGATGAAGTTGAAGGTTGGTCAATCTGCCCCTACTCCGTCTATCTCATCTGTTTTAGGTCCTAGAGGCATTAACCCTATGAAATTCTTACAAGAGTTTAATTCCTCTTTCCAAGATAAACAGAGTTATGAAGTTATAGTAAATGTACAAATCCACAAAGATAAGACTTTTAAAATTGTTCTCAAGGGTCGGCCTTCTTCCCAATTAATAAAGGAAGCAATAAATTTACCTAAAGGTTCATCTACACCAGGAAAAGATCAGAAAGGTATTATAACAATGGATCAGCTACATAAAATAGCAAAATTAAAAATTGAAAATATACATAGTAAAAATATTGATGGTGTGATAAGAATGCTAATAGGAACCGCACGTTCAATCGGTGTTGATGTGGTTGATAATGTTTAATTTCGTTTTTTAATGTCTATGTTAAATGTAAAGGAAAGTTTGAGAAAAGTTGTTTCTTCTGCTAGTGCTAATTTCTCTGAATCTGTAGATCTTGCAGTTATGTTAAATAAAGGAATTAAAGGAAGTATTAAGAGCTTTGTCGATTTACCTCATAGTACAGGTAAGAATGTGACAATAGGTGTATTCGCAGAAAAAGATGATTGTCAATCCGCACTAGATGCAGGAGCAAATGTAGTAGGAAAGGATGACCTAATTCAAAAAATATTAAACGATAATTTGCTGTGTGACTGGTTTATTGCTCCTCCAAGCCTTATGCAATTAGTTGCTAAAGTATCAAAGATTTTAGGTCCAAAGGGC
Source organism: Anaplasmataceae bacterium (assembly GCA_965207045.1). GTDB lineage: Bacteria > Pseudomonadota > Alphaproteobacteria > Rickettsiales > Anaplasmataceae. The sequence goes on from OZ242261.1 coordinate 910,284, forward strand.
ATCATGCCGAATCCAAAATTAGGGACTGTAACAAATAAATTTATTGATATTATTAAAAAGATAAGGCAAGGTCGCATAAGATATAAATCAGATGCACATAATATTATTCATGTTAAGATTGGAAATGTAGCTTGTAAACTTGATACATTACAAGATAATTTACACGAGGTTTTAAATTCAATTTCTTCTACTGTGTCTGCAAATAACGCCAAAGCAAAAGTTTCTATATTTAATAAAGTTTATATAAATACTACAATGAGTAAAGGTTCCGTGTTATTGAAAATGAGTTAATTATTGGAGTTATAGGGTTGTGAAAAAAGAAAAAAAGAGAACTTTAATTGAAGATATCAGATCTATTTTTGCAAATTTTTCTGTTGTTATTATCGCTAACTTGAGCAAAATAGACGCTACAGAGTTTAATTTATTGCGTAGTGCATTATGGATTGCACATTCTGATTTAAAAATAGCAAAAAACAGTTTATTAAAAATAGTTTTATCAGATCATTGCTATGCTGAAATTGCAAAAAAATTAAATAAGGAAGTCGGTATATTCTATTCTAATGACGTTGTATCCTTATCTAAGCTGTTGTATACTTTTACAAAAGGTGATGATAGAATCAGTGTCATTAACATGGTTTATGAAAACTCTGTGTTTTGTCAAGATAAAATTAAAAAAATAGCTTCTCTACCTGATATACTGACTGTGCAGTCCCAGTTGATAAGTATGTTAAATTATGGTGTTGGTACTAAGTTATCGCACATTCTTAAGTACACTCAAACACAAATATTTAATGCAGCAAAATTTTGTGCTAATGATTAATTTGGTATTATTTTATTAAAAAGGAGATAAATATGATTGATAAGAAAAATGATGTGCCTGCTTTGGCTGAACTTCTATGTAATTTGAGTTTGATTGAAGCAAGTCAATTAGCTGATATGCTAAAAGAAAAGCTCAACATACAAGATGTACCCATGAATATAGCTGCAGCAGCTCCAGTGAACTCTTGTTCCGAAGATGAAGATGAACAAAGTTCAGGAAAAAAAGAGTTTTCTCTAATATTGAAATCTTTTGATTCAACAAAAAAAGCTAAAGCTATAAAAGCTTTACGTGACATAAAGAAAAAAGAAGGGAGTGATATAGGCGTAAAAGAAGCAAAGGATTTGGTTGAATCAGCACCAATAAAAGTATGTGAGAATATACCCGAAGAAAAAGCTGCTGAATATATTAGTTTATTCAAAGAAGCTGGCGCTGAAGCTCAGACTGAATAAAATCATGCCTCTATTTGATATTAATGAGTTAGTCTCATTTTCATGTATTTCTTTTTCATCAGATGATCCTTTTAGTGCTTGCATCTTTCCTGATCTAATCAAGATTCAGCAAGATTCTTACAAGCTTTTTATTTATGGGGACATAGAAAGAGGTGGTAAAAGTGGTCTATATAACACATTTAACTCTATATTCCCCATTAAAGAAATTTCCGGAAGAGCTGCGTTAGAATTTGTAGATTGTAAATTAGGTGATATTAAGTATAGTGAATACGAATGTATAAAACGCGGTGTTACCTATTCTTCTCCACTTAGAGCTCTATTAAGGTTAATTGTATGGGATTCTGATGCTGAAGTAAAAGAAAACGTTATAAAAAATATTAAAGAGCAAGAAGTATATATAGGTGACATACCTATGATGACAAGCAAAGGCACTTTTATAATTAACGGCATAGAAAGAGTAGTTGTATCTCAATTACATAGATCTCCTGGAATTTTTTTTGATTACAACAAAAGCAAATCATATGACTCCAAGCTATCTTATATAGCTAAAATTATACCTTATCGTGGTTCCTGGCTTGATTTTGAGTTTAGTAGTAAAGGTTTACTCTTTTTTCGGATAGATAAGAAAAAGAAATTACCCATAATGGTTTTGCTTAAATCTTTGGGATTATCCAATGTTGACATTCTGAGAACCTTTTACAAAAAAATTACATATAAAAGAAGTAATAAGGGATGGTTATGGTCTTTAAACGAGGATTATATCGGTGTAAAATTAAAAATCGATTTAGTAGATGTAAATAATGGTAACATAATTCATCCGGCTGGTACTTATTTAAGTAAAAATAAAGTAGATAAGCTTTGCAAAGATGGTGATAAAGAATTTGTTGTATCTGAAACTGACTTACATTCAGTTTATTTAGCTGAAGATATTGTGTATCAGTCAGAAATAATTGCTTCCGCAGGGCAAAAAATAACACCAGAAATTTTTCAAAGGTTAAAAATATATAATATTGATTTTTTTTATGCTGTTAATACAAATAACAAATTTACAACATTGATACTCAACTCTATAATTGCAAATCTTGATATGTCTTATCAAGATGCATTATTTGAAATTTACAATGTAGTGAGACCAGGTGAATCACCAAGTTTAGAATCAGCTAAGTTGTTGTTTCATGAAGTGTTTTTTGACAGTAACAAGTACGACTTGTCTTATATTGGACGAATGAAGATAGGTCAGAGATTTAATGTGCCTTGGAATGAAAATGAAACAATTTTAAAGCAGGAAGATATAATTCTTACAATAAAAGAATTAGCCCTCATTCATAATGGATATCATGATACTGATGATATAGATAGTTTGAGCAATAGAAGAGTGCGATCTGTTGGCGAATTTATTGAAAATCAACTCAGAATCGGTTTGGTAAGAATGCATAAGATAATTTCTGAGTATATGCCAGCTGTTGATATAGATACAGTCATGCCATTTGATCTTGTCAACTCTAAAATATTAATTGCAGTTATAAAAGAATTTTTTGTCTCGTCACCTCTTTCTCAGTTTATGGATCAAACTAATCCTTTATCAGAGATTACTCATAAAAGAAGGTTATCAGCCCTTGGTCCTGGTGGTTTAAATAGGGAAAGAGCTGGGTTTGAAGTAAGAGATGTTCATACTAGTCATCGAGGGCGTTTATGTCCTATAGACAGTCCTGAAGGACAAAAAGTTGGGTTAGTCCATAGCTTATCAACATGTGCGCGTATTAATAAATATGGCTTTATTGAAGCACCTTATAGAAAAGTAATAAATGGTGTTGTAACAGACACAATTGAATATTTATCATCAGTAAATGAGAATGCTTGTAAAATAGCACAATCTAACGCTCTTGTAGATGAAAATAATCATTTTGTTGACAGTATTGTTTCTTGCAGATATGCAAATGAAATTACTGGAGTAAAACCTGAAGAAGTTGACTATATAGATCTTACTCCTAAACAAATAGTTTCTGTAGCAGCTTCTCTTATCCCTTTCTTAGAAAACAATGACGCTAATAGAGCGCTTATGGGTTCTAATATGCAACGCCAAGCTGTACCATTATTAAATTCTCAAGCAGCTTTAGTAGGGACTGGTATGGAATCTCTTATAGCAAGAGGTTCTGGAACGTTAATTGTAGCAAAAAATGATGGTCACGTTACTTACGTCAACTCTAGTATGATCACAATTAGTTCTTATAAAAAAGGCTTTCATACAGACAATTACAATTTATGTAAGTACTACAAATCAAATGATAATACTCTTATTAACCAGAGGCCTATAGTAAACGTTGGCGATTACGTAAAAGCAGGTGATGTTATAGCTGACGGTGTTGCAACTGATAAGGGTGAACTTGCATTAGGGTGCAATTTAACAGTTGCCTTTATGTCATGGAAGGGTTACAATTTTGAAGATTCAATAGTTATTTCTAACAGAGTTATCGAAGATGATCTTCTTACCTCGATTCACATAGAAGAGTTTGAGTGTGTAGTACGTGATACACGTTTAGGACCAGAAGAAATAACTCGTGACATTCCAAATATAGGAGAAGAATTTTTATGCAATTTAGATGAATATGGTATAGCACACGTTGGTGCCGAGGTTGAGGAAGGAGATATTTTAGTTGGAAAAGTAACACCTAAGAGTGAATCCTTAGTCACTCCAGAAGAAAAGCTTTTACGTGCAATATTTGGGGAAAAAGCAATTGATATGCGTGACACTTCGCTATATCTGCCACCTGGAATCTCTGGTAAGATAATTGATGTAAGAATTATGTTGCGTAGAGGAATTGAGCATGATGGCAGAGTTGCTCTGATTGAAAAGCAGCAATTAGATACAATTAATAAGCAGTGGAAATGCGAAAAAAATGTTCTATATGACTATACTTATGTAATATTAAAGGACTTGTTGCTTAATCAAAAGCTGTTGCAAGACTTTAACAGTGTAATATGTAAGGGAGATTTAATAACAGATGATATATTACAAAAAATAGACCAAAATCAATGGTGGTTTCTTGTCATTGAAAATAGTCAAAATATACTTGATTTGCGAAGACAGTTTGAGGATGAAGAGCTTTCTATTGATAACAGATATGAGTTAAAGATTAGAAAAATTCAGTCTGATGGTGATGATTTAGGACAGTCCGTGCTTCGTGTTATTAAAGTTTTTGTTGCCATTAAACACAGTTTACAACCCGGTGATAAGATGGCAGGTCGTCATGGAAATAAAGGGGTTATATCTAAGATTGCAGCAAAAGAAGATATGCCTTACTTGAAAGATGGAACACCTGTTGATATTATTTTGAACTCTCTTGGTATACCTTCACGTATGAATATAGGTCAAGTATTAGAGACTCATCTCGGATGGGCATGCGTTAATTTAAGAGAGAAGCTGGCTTCATTAGCTAAAGATAGCAAAATAGATGAAATTCGTGATTTATTATATAAAATATATCACAAAAAAGAAATCGTATTAAAAAGAATTAAAGATTTTGATTCGTCTGATTTATTAGATTTTGCTATATATTTGTCTAAAAATCTGTCTTTCTCTACTCCAGTTTTTGAAAGCCCAAAAGATGACGAAATATCATATTTACTCAATTTAGCCGATCTAGATACTAGTGGACAAGAGGATTTATATGATGGCATGACAGGTGAAAAATTTGATCGAAAAGTAACAGTGGGCAGCATTTATATACTTAAGCTTCATCATTTAGTTGATGATAAAATGCATGCAAGATCTGTAGGACCTTACAGTTTAATTACGCAACAGCCACTTGGGGGCAGATCTTATTTTGGTGGACAGCGCTTTGGTGAAATGGAATGTTGGGCACTCCAAGCTTATGGGGCATCATATACCTTACAAGAGATGTTAACTATTAAGTCAGATGATGTTATCGGCAGACTTCGATTATATGACTCTATAATACATAATGATAACAATTTCGTATGCGGTATTCCTGAATCTTTCTATGTCATGGTGAATGAATTACGTGCTCTTTGTCTTGATATCGAATTATATCAGGATGAGGATATAATAAATAATAATTAGAGGTTTGTATAAAATATGAGTAGTGGTATGCTAAACGGTTTTCATGGTTGCAAAAACATAACAGAGTCATTTAATGGTATTCGCATATCAATTATGACATCAGATAAGATACATAAATTATCTTACGGTGAAGTAAAGCGCCCTGAAACAATTAATTATCGTACTTTCCGACCAGAAAAAGATGGTTTATTTTGTGCAAAAATATTTGGTCCAGTAAAGAGTTATGAATGTTTATGTGGTAAATACAAACGTGCTAAATATCGTGGGGTAGTATGTGAAAAGTGTGGCGTAGAAGTAACATCATCTAAAGTCCGTCGTGAGCGAATGGGGCATATCGATCTAGTATCTCCAGTAGTACATATATGGTTTTTTAGGTCATTGCCCTCTAGAATTAGTTTAATTCTTGATCTCTCAATTAAAAACATAGAGCGTGTTCTATACTTTGAGATGTACATTATAGTTGATCCAGGTATATCACTCTTTTCTGTTGGAGATCTCATTACTGAAGCACAATATAGTCAAGCAGTTGAAGAATATGGTGAAGATTCCTTCAAAGCAATGATTGGTGCTGAAGCAATATATGAGCTTCTTGCCTCCTTAGATCTTCAACAAACTTACAATTCTCTATTGAAGGAGCTCTCCACTACTAACTCAGAATTAAAGCGCAAAAAAATAATTAAAAGAGTACGCATAATTAAGGATTGTATTAACTCTGGTAACGACCCAAAAAACATGGTACTTAACACAATACTAGTTTTACCACCTGATTTACGCCCTCTTGTTATGTTAGACGGTGGGCGTTTTGCAACTTCTGACTTAAACGAACTGTATCGCAGGATAATACACAGAAACAATAGATTAGCAATTTTATTAGCTTTGCCTGCACCTGCAATCGTCATTGCTAATGAAAAAAGAATGCTACAAGAGTCCGTTGATGCTTTATTTGACAATGGAAGGCGTAACCGTATGGTTAAGGGTTCAAATAAACAACCTTATAAATCCCTGAGTGATATGCTTAAAGGAAAACAGGGCAGATTTAGGCAAAATTTACTTGGTAAACGTGTTGATTATTCTGGTAGGTCTGTGATTGTCGTTGGCCCTAACCTTAAACTTTATCAATGTGGTTTACCTAAAAAAATGGCTTTGGAATTGTTCAAGCCTTTTGTTTATTCTAAATTAGAGATGTACGGTATCGTACAAACAATAAAGGCTGCCAAGCGAATGATACAGAATGAGATACCTGAGGTTTGGGATATATTAGCAGAAGTTATTCACGAACACCCAGTATTGTTAAACAGAGCTCCAACTTTATGTAGACTTGGTGTACAAGCGTTCGAGCCAATTCTTATAGAAGGAAAAGCAATTCAACTACACCCTCTGGTTTGTACAGCATTTAACGCTGACTTCGATGGAGATCAAATGGCTGTACATGCACCTCTATCTTTAGAAGCACAAGCTGAATCTCGTATTTTAATGATGTCTTCCAACAATATTCTAAGTGCTTCTAGTGGTAAACCTATTATTGCTCCTACAAAAGATATAGTTTTAGGTATTTATTATTTGACATTAATAGATGATATTAGTGATGATCATGCAACATTTGCAGATGTATACGAAGTTGAACATGCTTTGTATAATAAATGTATTTCATTACACTCTGTAATTGAGTGTAGATTACATATCTATGAAGACAATGCAGTTGGTATAGAGAAAGTTGTAAAAACAACAGCAGGAAGATTAATATTGTACGGCATTGTACCAAAAAATCCTAACATACCATTCTCAGTGATCGATAAAGTAATAGATTCTAATGAAGCTAGTAACCTTGTAGAATTAGTTTACAAATATTGCGGCCAAGAGGAAACTATAAAATTCTCGGACAATTTAATGCAATTAGGTTTTAAATATGCAACAATATCTGGCTCATCTTTTGGTAAGGATGATATGGTCATACCAAAGACTAAACAGAAACATATAAATAAAGCTGATAAACAAGTAAAGATATTCAACGATCAATATCAAAATGGTCTTATTACTAAAAACGAAAAATACAATAAAGTTATTGATGTATGGTCTAAATGCACTGATGATGTTGCAAAAGACATGATGCAGGCTATATCAATATATGGTAGAGCATCAGAGATAAATTCTATTTACATGATGGCTCATTCAGGAGCTCGTGGTTCTTCTGCACAAATCAAGCAGCTAGCAGGTATGCGTGGATTAATGGCTAAACCTTCAGGTGATATTATTGATGATCCTATCAAGTCTAACTTTAGAGAAGGACTTAATGTAACAGAGTTCTTCCACTCAACTCATGGAGCACGTAAAGGGTTAGCTGATACTGCATTAAAAACAGCAAACTCTGGTTACTTGACCAGAAGGCTTGTTGATATTGCCCAAGATTGCGTCATAACTGAAGAGGATTGTGGTAGTCATGATGGCTTAATAGTAAGACCTATTATTGAAAATGGTAGGTGTATACATCCAATTTCAGAAATGTTAGTTGGTAGAGTATTGGCCGAAAACATTTATAACCTTGTGGATAAATCTGTACTACTAGCACGTAATACACTTATTGGTGAAGAAGAAGCACAAATAGTAGATAGCTATAATATTGACGTGGCCAAAATCAGATCACCACTTATGTGTAAAACACAAAATGGTATGTGTGCAAAATGTTATGGACGTGACCTTACAACTAGTGAATTAGTTACTATAGGTGAAGCTGTGGGTGTTATTGCAGCCCAGTCAGTAGGTGAACCTGGAACACAGCTTACAATGCGTACTTTCCATATTGGTGGTGCAGCTACGCGGCGTGTTGAAGCGTCTAGCCTGCTATCTTCTGTAAATGGAAAAGTTAAAGTTATTAATGATAATTCTGTAATTGACAAAAATGGAGCTAGAGTTGTGTTAGCTCGCTCCTGTGAAATTATAGTCATTGATCAACAAGGTATAGAGAGAATGCAAGGAAAAGTTCCTTATGGAGGCACATTACTTATATATAACAATAAAATTGTCAATGTTGGTGATAAATTAGCAGAATGGGATCCGTATAATGTCCCTATATTAGCTGAAATCTCTGGAGTGGTGAAGTATAATGACCTTATCAATGACGTTTCTTTAAGTCAAGTTATTGACAGCTCTACTGGTACAACAAATAACATTGTTATGGATTGGCGGCAGTATAAAAGTAAAGACATGGATCTACACCCTGCCCTATTATTAGTAGATGATAAAGAAGAAACTTTAAAAGTACGCTCTAATATTGAAGCAAAGTACTTGATGCCAATTAGTGCTATACTCAATGTTGAAGATGGACAGGAAGTAACTGCAGGTGAAGTACTTGCTAGAATGCTTAGAGAGTCTGGTAAGACTCGCGATATAACAGGAGGATTGCAAAGAGTTGTTGAGTTATTTGAAGCTAGGAGACCAAAGGATCATGCTATTATTAGCGAAGTAGATGGTTATGTTGAATTTGGTAAAGGTTACTATCGCTCAAAAAGAAAAGTTTTAGTTAAACCAATTGGAAGTGATGAAGTAGTTGAATACTTAATCCCAAAGGGACGTCATATTTGGGTAAATCAAGGTGACTTTGTTAAGAGGGGTGATCTTCTTATGGATGGTAACCCGGATCCACATGACATCTTAAAAGTGCTTGGTGTGACTGCACTTTCTGACTACATGATCACGGAAATACAACAAATCTACAGACTGCAAGGTGTAAAAATTGATAACAAACACATTGAAATCATATTATCTCAGATGCTTAGAAGAGTAGAAGTTTCTGACCCTGGTGATACAATATTGTTATCCGGAGAACATATAGATTACGATGAAATAAAAGAGATTAATGAACAAACAGAGAAACAAGGGAAAAAGAAAGCTCAATATATACCTATATTACTTGGAATAACAAAAGCAAGTTTGCAAACTAAGTCGTTTATATCAGCTGCTTCATTTCAGGAAACAACACGTGTACTAACTGAAGCCGCAATTGCTGGCAAGATAGATAGGTTAATGGGGTTAAAAGAAAATGTGATAGCTGGTCGTCTCTTGCCTGTTGGTACAGGTTTCATGGTAAATAAAATGCTAAAAGAGAAAAGTAGCGTAAATGTCGATAAAAATGTAGATGCAAATTCTGGAGAGTGATCAGGCTGTGGTATAAAATGTTTCTCTCATTATTTCCTGACTCATTTTCATCCTGTTAGAAAAAGTTTTTCTATATTGAGTATTCTTCTTATGTGGCATTTTAAATTGCCATCCTTTTGAACTCAGTCATTTTTGTTATTACTATTTTGCTAAAAAGAAGTTTATGTTATGTACTTACAAAGGTTAAAAACGATAATTAACCAACCACATATAAAGAAACTACACACTCTGTTTGATCAGCTGCAAGGAGAAATAAGATTAGTTGGCGGATGTGTCAGAGATGCTTTACTGAATAAAGTAGTACAAGACATAGATATAGCAACAAACGTAGTACCTGATAAAGTCGAGAAAATGTTGTTAAAAAATCGAATAAAATATGCATTAACAGGAATTAAACATGGTACAATAACTGCAATCATAGACAATAAAGCTACAGAAATAACAACATTAAGGCGTGATATAACATGTAATGGACGCCATGCTACAGTTGAATTTACAGATAGTTGGGGTGAAGATGCTGCAAGAAGAGATTTTACATTCAATGCATTATATTGCGATATGGAGGGAAAAATATATGATTATTTTTCCGGCCTTGATGACTTAGAAAATCTCCAATTAAATTTCGTGGGTGATCCAGAAAAACGTATTTGTGAAGACTACTTACGCATTTTAAGAGCATTTAGATTCCATGTTCAGCTCGACTGTAACAGCTTTAGCTCTAAAATTATTAATGCATGTAGCAAATATGCAAACAAAATTAAATCCTTATCAGGTGAAAGAATACAAAACGAAATGTTGCGCTTATTACAGCATAGTAAAGCTATTGGAACATTAATAATAATGCAAAAATGTCAAATCTTACACGAAGTTCTACCTATTGAATTGCATCTAGATAAAATACGCAATGTCAATCTTCATACTGACCAACCAATAATCAACCTAGCTTTCCTTCTGCGCTCTAGTCAACAAAAATCAAATGCAGCTAAGGTAATCCAAAACAGGTGGAAATTATCGAAAAAACAATTTAACCACTTGAATAATCTGTGTAAGATTGAATTAAATTCAGTTAACCAAAAATCTGAAATAAGGAAACTAGGAACAGATCTATATAATGACATGCTCATTATTCATAACTATGAAAATAAAATTAGTTATAAGCAGCTACTTGATTATAAAAAATTCGCACTTGAATGGAACCTTCCTGCCCTACCTATATCCGGAGATGACCTAATTTATGTTGGTTATAAGCAAGGAACTTACTTAAAAAAAAGTTTAGATAAAATAATAGATTATTGGGAAAAAAATGATTACATTCCCAACAAAAAGGAATTGATTGAATACGCGAAATTATTGCTATTTAAGTAAATTATTGCAAGATGTTGGTGATTGTTAAAAAATTATCATCTAAGTACTTGATTTATAATAAATTTAATATAGAATAATACTTATAATTATTAGACAAAAAAATAAAATGAGTAGTTTTAAACTTAAGTACACTGAAAAGGCTTTTAACGCAGTTTTAAGCGTAAATCGTGCTATTTCGAATCCAGCAGGAATAACAAACTGTCTTATGCCTATTGCAACTGGTTTTTACATTTCTGGTATGTTAATAGCATTTAAAACACATAAGAATATTCCCCTTGATATCATTTCAATAATATCTATTGGTTTTGGTATTGGTTTATTCTTGACTCTTTTTGCAAATTCTATCGGTTCTATCTATTATAAAGCGCATAATGATAATAATATGAGTATAAATTATGCTTCCCTCGCTAGTAACCCGATAGCATGGCCTGTTGCATTCACTGCTGGAGCTTTAGGATTCGTAAAAGATACTGGTGATTTTATTGTTAGCAACGTCAGTAAGGCAATAAAAAGTCGGGCTAATGAAAGAGATAATGACAATGTTACTAGTAGCGAATTCAATGAGGAAACAAAAAATCAGGAATCCTGGGAAAGATAAAGATCGTAGTTTTACACCTTATTAACAACAGTCCATAAGATAAAAACAAATAGATCTTCTAAAAGAAGATAAATTACTTTTTTTAAAAGGTATGTTTGTAAAGCTTCTTTCTATAACAAGTTGGAAGCTTTATGTTTTTAGAAAGATCTTTCATAAATACATTAATTATTGATAGCAATGCTTTGACATGTAATAATTTATTGTGAAGAAGATAATAATAATGAGTTAATGGATAGAATTAGTATAAATCATAGTTATTTCATTGATGAGCAGGAGTATATAAATAAATGTGTACAGATTGCAGAGTTGGATAACAATAGCAATCTGAATATATCCAAGCAAGCACACAAATTTGTGCAGAATATGAGATCACAAACAACTATAATGCAGTCCTTCATGACACAATACAACTTATCAACTAATGAAGGAGTGATGCTTATGTGCTTAGCAGAAGCTCTGCTGCGTATACCTGATAAAAAAACTATTGATGAATTAATTAAAGATAAAATCGCACATATGAACTGGTACAAGCATATCAATAACTCTGATTCTCTTTTCATAAATGCTTCTACATGGGCATTAATGTTAACAGGCAAAGTTCTATCTAGTAGCAACCAACGCTCTCTAATATCATCCTTCTCTAAAATAATCACAAAACCTAGTAAGCTAATTATCCGTAAGGCATTGATTGAAGCAATTAAGATATTAGGCAGGCAGTTCGTTTTAGCAGATACAATAGACGAGGCTTTAAAAAACTCACTCAAAAATAAACAAGAACAATATTCATTTGATATGTTAGGCGAGGCAGCCCTTACAAATAAAGATGCAGAGAAATATTTCACAGCATACAAAACAGCAATAAAAAAAATAGGCACACATCGAAATCTCACTAAAGCACCTAGTATATCTATTAAGCTATCTGCTTTGCACCCTAGATACGAGTTCACCAAAAAAGAACGTATTTCACTGGAACTTTTTCCACGAGTCAAATTATTATGTGACATGGCAAAAGAGGCGAATATTGGTATATGCATAGATGCAGAAGAAGCTGATAGGCTTTATCCATCTTTGCAAATTGTTGAAATGTTATGCAAAGAATATACTCTATCACATTGGCAAGGTATAGGAATAGCAGTACAAGCTTATCAAAAAAGAGCATCAAGTATAATAGATTGGCTTGTTCATATATCACAAAGATACCATAGAAAATTTATGGTAAGACTAGTAAAAGGTGCTTACTGGGATTATGAAATTAAATATGCACAAGAATTATGCCATAGTGATTATCCTGTGTTCACTACAAAAACTAACACTGATGTTAATTACTTAGCGTGTGTAGGAAAATTACTTAAGTATCCTAAAAACATATACCCATGTTTCGCCAGTCACAATGCACATACCGTGTCCTACATACTAGAGTGCATAAAAAATTATGAAGGTGAATTTGAATTTCAAAGGTTACATGGAATGGGCAAAGAATTATACACTCAGATACAGTATCCTTGCCGAGTTTATGCACCGGTTGGCCAAAAAAAAGATCTATTGTCATATTTAATACGTAGACTCCTAGAAAATGGAGCTAACAGTTCCTTTATTAACCAAGTGCATACTGCTCCAATTTCAGAAATCATCCAAGACCCAATAAGAATTGCTAAAAATAACAAATGTGCACGCAATAATAAAATACCATTGCCTTCTAATATATTTGGTAGTACACGTATAAACTCAAAAGGGATAGACATGGAAAATCCAATTATTTGCAACAGATTGTTAGAAGATATAAATAAATCTATAAAGCATTGGCAATCTTTCCCAATAATAGATGGAGTCATATCAAAGAAAAATGGCTCACAAGAAGTCTTCAATCCAGCATGCACCACAGAAACTATAGGTGAAACATCATTTTCTACTGCCGAAGATGCTTTACTAGCGTTGGATATTGCCAATATTGCCTTTATTAAATGGTGTAAAACAGACGTCGAAACAAGAACAAAATGTTTAAATAATATTGCTGATTTATATGAGAAAAACATGGCTCATTTAATTGCAATTTTAGTAAAAGAATCTGGAAAAGTAATTGTGGATGCAATATCGGAAATTAGAGAAGCCGTCGATTTTTTAAGATATTATGCACTACAAGCAAAAAAATCCTTGTCTGAATGGCATAAACTGCCAGGAGTCATAGGTGAAAGCAATAAAATTAATTTGTTTGGTAGAGGTGTTTTTCTCTGTATATCACCTTGGAATTTCCCATTAGCAATTTTTACAGGACAGATTTCTGCAGCACTTGTTACCGGTAATACAGTGTTAGCAAAACCATCTGAACAATCATCAATTATAGCCTTTGAAGCTATAAAATTAATGCACAAAGGTGGGGTCCCTAACTCTGTCTTGCATCTATTAACCGGCAGTGGAAGCAAAATTGGCAATGTTCTAATTCCTAATAAACAAATTGCAGGAGTTACATTTACTGGCTCAACGGAAACAGCGCAAATAATCAATTTGAATTTAGCACAAAGAAAATGTGCTATAGCACCTTTGATAGCTGAAACAGGTGGAATTAATGCTATGATAGTTGATACTTCTGCTTTAACAGAGCAAGTAACAAAACATGTTATTACCTCAGCGTTTCGTAGCGCTGGCCAACGTTGCTCTGCACTACGTGTATTAATGTTGCAAGAAGAGATAGCAGATAAACAGATTGAGATGATTATTGGAGCTATGCAGGAACTGAAGATAGGTGATCCACTGAAAATCAACACAGATATAGGGCCAATTATAGATAATATATCGATGAATGTTTTACAGGATTACACAAAGCAACTGGAAGATAGTAACTTTAAATTACTAGCAAAGATGGATATACCAGAAGATTTAGAAGGATATTTTTTTCCACCTTCAATATATTTAATTGATTCAATTTTACAACTTAAACAAGAAGCATTTGGACCTATATTACACATAATCAGATACAAAGAAGATGATTTGGATCGCATCATAGACGAAATTAATGCAACAGGTTACGGTTTAACTTTCTCTGTACAAAGCAGAATTAATTCTAAGATTGAGTATATTACAAAGAAAATAAGAGCTGGAAATATATATGTCAATCGTAATCAAATTGGCGCAGTAGTTGAATCTCAACCTTTTGGAGGAAACGGCTTATCTGGAACTGGTCCTAAGGCTGGTGGACCTAAATATCTTGAACGCTTTTGCGTTGAGCAAGTTATTACTGTTGATACAACTTCTTCATGTGGAAACATAGATTTGTTAAACTTGCAATAATATAATATTCTGAGACTGGTTTGTATAATAGTTTTAAGTGATTATTTGCCTTGCTGCGCAAATTGCTACAGCACAATTCTTAAGCTTCGAAGCAAAACGCATCTGCTGCAAAAGAAGAGAAGTGTGGAAAGAGAAGATTTAAAATATAAATCCCTAAGATTATCTTTTTGACCTGTATAATACTCCAAAAATAGAACTCGATTATAGTTATATCACCATACGTAATTCACTAATAACAGCTTAATAAAAAACATGCATCTTTGAGTATTTAGTATGTGATGCTTAAGATTGTAGATAGCCCTTATTTATGCTGATGCTCTTGGATTGTTCAGGGACCAAAATTTTGATTATAGATACAACTCTTTCTACTGCTCACCTCAAAACAAAACGTAAAAGTTTACATACATTACAAAATATCAAACAATAATAAAATTCCTTCTTTGTCACGTCAAAGCATTACGTGAATAGGATCACCTTGGAATAACAAGAATGAACTTCATTTTATCTTCAAGGATTGTTACAATCACCTTAGGAAGCTAAAGTTGAGATTATTGAATTTATGCGTCTAAAACCTACAGTACAAAGAAGTAAATTATCAAGTAATATGGCTGAGACGATAAGAGTATCAGCGTTGCAAAAAACATAAAAAATATATTAGATAGTTTGAACACGAATAATGGACAATTTATTAAGCTAACGGTCATTGACAAAGAAGAAGAAAAAGATTTAAAAAATCAACAAGTTGTGTTGAACCCAAACATATTTGGTGAAAGAAAGATTTTCAGTGTCTCAAGTTGTGTAATATGTCATATACTCAAGAAAATAATAAATATAAGTTCTGAGATATTACAAAGAGTTAACACAATATTTGAAACATAGTCTGATTAGCCCTCATTATAGGTGTGTTAATACAATCTAGACTGATATTTTTTGGACGTGTAAAAAAGTAGCGAAGCTTACTTAAGTCATATATGCAATTAAAGTCAATAGAAAAAGAGCCAAAGATTCGCTTTAGCTCTAGACTTAACTCAAAACATAATTAGTACGATTGTTATATAATCAGCACAGCTATTTGTCGTTTGCAAATAGATCATCATATGGTAATCCAATCCTATGCAATCTGGTCATCCTTTGAGTTGAAAATCAGCTTCAAATGAGTATAAGAGCGAATTTATGAAAATAAATAACAGATCCTCTCGTTGTTTCACCAAAAAAGTTTCCAACGGAACCAAAACTAATTCGGTTAGCAGCAAAGAAACTACCTAATGCAATTAATTTCAAAGACAGTCTTCCTTCTAGCAGCTAAAGACTCTTCCAATCCATTAAAATTCGGTGAAACTCTGCCCTGATATTAAACACTATAGTACTTAACAAATTCTGCAGGATGAGGAGACGAATTAACAAAGACGTCTTCTTCTCGCTTTAATTTTATATATGCATCGATCTGTTCATCAGTAAAAACACCACCTTCTTTTAAAAATTCACGATTTTTATCTAAATGATCTAAAGCTTCCCTCAAAGATGAAGCAACTGATTGTATATCTGCATTTGATGTTTCATACAAATTCGAATACACTTGTTTTCCTGGATCCGTTTTATTTTTTATTCCATCCAATCCAGCCATTAACTGAGCACTAATACAATAATAAGGATTAGCAGAAGGATCAGGAAAACGCACCTCTATCCTTGTTGCTGCTCCTGCATCACCTGATTGAGAGAAAGGTATCCGTATAGATGCAGATCTATTATAAGACGAATAAGCTAATTTAGTTGGGGCTTCAAAACCAGAAACTAATCTTTTATAACTGTTAGTAGTAGGGTTGGTAAAAGCGTTTAAAGCCTTACCATGCTTTATAATACCACCTATATAATACTTGCATAACTGAGAAACATCCTCACCACTACTAGAAGCAAATAAATTCTTATCTTCCTTCCACAAAGATTGATGACAGTGCATACCATTACCATTATCATTAAATATTGGTTTAGGAATAAAAGTAGCAGTCTTGCCATATGAAGCAGCAACATTCCACACAACATATTTACATTTTTGCACATCATCAGCTGAATAAAGTAAAGTATTATGTTTAAATCCAACCTCACACTGTGACGGAGCAACTTCATGATGATGCAAGACAGGTTTCAACCCCACACTACTTAAAGTATCCAAAATTTCCGATCTTATATCATGGAGACTGTCAACGGGCTGTGCAGGAGAATATCCACCCTTATTTCCCGGTCTGTGACCATGGTTACCGTATTCATACTTTTTATCAGAATTATAGCTACCTTCATGCGAATCTAACTCAAAAAATGCACCTCTTTCATTCACTGCAAAGCGTACACTCTCAAAAATAAAAAATTCAATCTCAAGGCCGAAGTAAGCTCTATCAGCTATTCCTGTCTCTTTTACACGTTTCATAGCTTTTTTAGCTGTAGCTCTAGGATCTTTAGAGTAAGGTTGCCCTGACTCTGTATCAATAACGTCACATATAACAACAAGAGTATTCTGAGCAGTAAATGGATCAGAAAATGCAGTGCTTAAGTCAGGCACAATTAGCATATCAGACTTCTCAATAGCCTTCCATCCAGGAATTGATGAACCATCAAATGACATTCCTTGGTTAAACAATTCGCTATTTACACTATCAGCATGCCTTGTAATATGGTGCCACCTACCTAAAGAATCTGTAAAACGAAAATCCACAAATTTTATTTCGTTAGACCTCATATAATCTTTTAATTCACTCAAAGATTGTGGCATAGCTGACAAGTAAGAAAATGATAATCGGTTAAATTTTACAATTCCTAAAATAAATTGCAAGAAAACAGTTCAACTGCTCATCAAGTGCAAATTTTTTCATTTTTTATATTTCTACAAGCTCTGCCCATGTCCTACCTTCTTGTTCAACACCTTCTTGTTCAACATTGTATAATCTGGAATTAGGTTCACGGTTTTTATCCAACAATCTGTAAAGGCTCTCTAACTCTTTAAACTCTTTTACATCCTTGTCACTAAGACTCTCCTTTGTCAAATACTGTTCGACTTCAGCATTAAGCATCTCTTGCAACTTTTCATTACTTAAGTTTATAAATTTAGAAAGTTCCACAGAATAGTCAGAGTTACTAGAACAAATCCTCCACAACTTCAGTGTAGCCATAGGATGTTTTATAAAATTTATTCCACATTCAAGTTTAGTCTGTTCAAGATCAAGACTGAGTGCGTAAAACAACAGAATTAAGCTAGGTAATCCAGGAGTTAAAATATTCTCATATATTGAAACATTTTGATCATATGAACAAAAAAACATTACGACCGAAGCATTAAGATAAAAATACCACAACCAACTATATTGCTTATGAATAAGATTAGGACGTCGAACCATTTCAACTATTTTTCTTCTTCCATCTTTCAACATACAACATAAAGGCGCAACCACAACGGGAAGAAGAGCAAAATCCGCTAAATTGGGCATAACAGAGTCCCCCTCTCCATTTAGTACTTTAACTATCCTACCAGATAAATGTGCAGAATAAGCAAAAAATAATGGAACAGCTGATAGATAGAATTTATTTTGTACCCTTACATCAAGAACCTCAGTTTCCCTACCTTGCTCTTCTGTGTCTTGTCCAAGTTCAATATTTCTATGCATAAAAAACCTATAAAAATACAAGAAGCTATATAACATATTATAAATACTATTGCAACCAATAAACAAGCATAAAACAACACCCTATTATGAGTCGCCCATCAACTAAATTTTGGTTTTTTTTACTTAATACAACTCTACACTCGAAGATTTAATTATCTTTGTTTCAACTGTGATGAGCAAAGATTGATCTTATTGACTAAAATACGCTCTCTTAACTTTCTCTGCTTTTTTTATTGCCATCTCGTACTTTAATTTAGAAAAATAATGAATAAATAATTTGCCATTTAAATGGTCAATTTCATGCTGGAAACAACGAGATAACCAGCCACGTGCCTTTATTACCTGTTTGTTACCATTATAGTCAAGTCCTTCAATAACGATTCTGCGTGGTCTAATCACTTCACCGCCTTGTCTTGGTATAGATAAGCATCCTTCCCGCATCTCAACTTTATCATCCTCAGAAGACTCAACTAAAACAGGATTTACTACAAAAAATGGCCCTCCCCTTGCTTGATAATCCTTATATTTATCATGCTCATCATATTCATCAACGACATAGCTTTCAGGAATCTCAGCAATAAAAGCTCTTCTCATTACACCAACTTGAACTGCAGCTAACCCTATACCATTTTTATCACGTGTAGTCTCTACCATATCATCAAGCATTTGACGTACTTCATCATCAACAGATTCAATCTCATCTGCACGAGTTAATAACCTATCATCTGGAGCTATCACAAGAGGTAATATTGCCATATCTGCACAAAAACTATAACCTATTAGCTGCAGATACTAGAACATTCTTTGTCTTAATGCAACAATATAGCAAATATAGTCATAGGCTACTTACTTTAATTGTAATCTTTGTATTAGCATTTTCTATAATAGCTATTAGACTTGTTTTAGTATCACTTCCAATAGAAAAAGATATACTAAAAAACAAAATTAACAGTAATAATACCAGGGAAAGACCACTAATTATTGATAAGAACGGAGTAAAATTAGCTGTGAACCTACACACAGCTTCACTTTACACAAATCCTAGAAAAATTAAAAACAAAGAAGCTGCAGCATCATTTTTGCATGAAATATTTTCTGATATTTCATATGATACAATATACCGCAAGTTGTCATCTCAAAATTCTTTTGTTTGGATAAAGCGCCATATAACACCAAATGAACAATATGCGGTGAATAGTTTGGGCTTACCAGAACTTCAATTTCAAAATGATAAAAGCCGTATTTATACGTTAGGTTCTTTGTTTGCTCATATCATAGGCTATGTTGATACTGATAACAATGGTCTTGCCGGACTGGAATATTACATAGATAAACAGCAACTACAAGATACATTAGCACTCTCACTCGATAGCAGAGTGCAAAGTATTGTTGAGGAACAACTAAGAAAAAGTATACAACAATACAAAGCTCTAGGTGCAGCTGGTATAGTATTAGACGCTAATAATGGCGAAATTTTAGCCATGTCCAGCTTACCAAATTTTGATCCACACAGGCTAAATAATGCTACAAAAAATCAGATTTATAACCGTGCAACACTAGGTGTTTATGAATTTGGTTCAATCTTAAAAATATTTACTTTGGCCGCTGCTTTGGATTTAAATCTAATAGATGTAGAAACAAAATACAATGTATCAAAACCACTTAAAATTGGTAAACACACTATAAAAGACTTCCATTCACACCCAACTTCTGAGCTAACTGTTAGAAAAATATTCACACGTTCTTCCAATGTAGGAATGGTACACATTGGAATGCTTCTCAAAGGTAATCTACAAAAGGAATATTTTAATAATATGGGATTATTAGGCCTATTAGATGTTGAAATTCCAGAAAAATCTAGCACTATAGCTAAAGATTTCTGGACACATAGCACTACTGCCTCAGTTTCATATGGATATGGAATAGCTCCAACATTGTTGCATATAGCACAGGCCACTGCCTCCATTGTTAATGGTGGTAAGCTTTACCCTGCAACATTGATACTAAACTCCAATAATCAACATAAATACACTCGATCTATAAAAGAGGAAACTTCAGAAAAAATGAGAGATTTAATGCGTGAAGTCGTGATTAATGGAACCGGCAGACGTGCTCGCACATATGGATATGACGTTGGAGGTAAGACTGGCTCTGCTGAAAAAAGCATTAATGGTATCTATATGAAAAGTGCCAATATATCATCCTTCATTGCAGCATTTCCTATATCGTTACCAAAATATGTCATTGCTATTATGATTGATGAACCACAGCCAGGACCTGAAAGTAAATTTGTCACTGGTGGAATAGTAGCTGCACCTATTGTAAAAGAAATTGTAAGCAGAATAGCACCAATACTAAACATTTTA
Source organism: Anaplasmataceae bacterium (assembly GCA_965207045.1). Lineage (GTDB taxonomy): Bacteria > Pseudomonadota > Alphaproteobacteria > Rickettsiales > Anaplasmataceae. Next base: position 931,053 of record OZ242261.1, read on the forward strand.
CCTGAAGAGTAATCATGGTGCCGCTACCGAGAATTGAACTCGGGACCTCGCCATTACCAATGGAGTGCTCTACCGCTGAGCTATAGCGGCACACGATTTTTTTCAATATACATTACGCTTTAAAGTTTTGCTAGGGTGATTGAGTTAATTCAATCAATTGAATTAATTAATAAACTTCCAAGCATAATTTGATTATATTCAAATTATCAGATATAATTTATTTCAATAAGTAGATAAATAAGGTAAAAGATGACTGAATTACATGATGCAATTGAAAAGGGAAATATAGAAGATGTTAGATCATTGATAAATTCAAACAAAAGCCTTATTAATAAAGTCGATTGTAATCACTGGTTACCTTTACATACTGCAGCTGAAAAAGGCTATTTAGAGATAGCAAAACTACTAATAAACAATGGAGCAGATGTTAATGCAGAACGTACTGCCCATGTTACATTAAATAAAAGAAATACTTTCCCATCATATAATTGGACACCATTACACATAGCAACTGAAGAAGGAAATTTGGCAATGGTAAGAATGCTGATAGAAAAGGGAGCAAATACTGATCCAATGGATGGATCGCTACAAACTCCTTTACATATTGCAGCTAAAAGAGGAAATTTGGAAATAGTAACAGAGCTAGTAACAAGAAATACGGCAGTAAATAGTCAAGATTACTTTGGAAGAACAGCATTGTGGTTAGCCATTTATCATGTGAAAAACCACGTTATCGGATTACCCACGACAATAACAGAAGAAATAAGTAACAAAATAGCAAAAGAACTAATAGTAAATGGAGATGCTAATCCTAACTTGTACAATAATATAGAGCATCATTCCTTAAGTTTTAGCTATACACCTATACATCTCGCGTGTAGATATGGCCTTCTAGAAATAGTGAAAACATTAATAGAAGAAGCAAATTGTAATGTTAATTTGAAAAGTGAAAAGATAGAGAGTAACAACAAAAAATCACTAATAACACCATTATATTTAGTAGACTGCACAAGAACAGATATAATTAAGGTAATGCTAAATGCAGGAGCTGATATAAATGCAAAAAACGGAAAACATCAAGAAACAGTAATAACAAAGACATTTACGGAATACCTAGAAGTAGGCCAGTATAAGAAGAATGATTTAAAAAAAACAATAGAACTTTTAGTAAGAGCAGGAGCAAATGTTGGAGAAGACATAAGTATGAAAGACCATCCAGTAAGAGTTTTTATAAAAACAGGAGCAACTACAGAAGATACAATGATGGCTAGAAGAAAGAATATAGAAAAAATACTGAAATCAATTATTCGTGATAACGTATCACTACCAAAAGAAAGTGATGATAGTGAAGTTTCTAGACTTAAATATGCTTGTTGCAAAACTATAAGCACTATAATCACTGATGCACAAGCAAACAAAATTGGAAAAAACTATCTCTATTATGCAAACACACTAGAACTACCTACAATATTAGTAGAAGGGTTAACAGATTATCAAGTTATAAAATCACTATCCAACATTGAAATCACTTAATAGATAATAGGAATCATACTGCTATATAATTGTGACTATAAAATAAAGCTGTGAGTATTTTAGATAGATTCGCAAAATAGTTATCTTTACTCGAATTTCACAACAATATAACTCGGATTACTGAAAATAAAATTTTAATTCCCGGGCACACACGCAAAAGTATGTGCCCTTGTCCACTAGGTATTTGGTTCATCATTATCTATATCACGAAGGCCATTTTTTAGGTTACGAATTCCTTTCCCTAGGTCTCCCATAACTTGAGGCAATCTGCCAGCACCAAATAATATTAAAATAATTACAAATATCAAAAATATTTGCCACGGTCCAAGACTCATAACATTCTCCTTTAATTAATTAGCCAAAAATAACACTTGCTTCCTATCAAGTGTTACGTATATAATATCCCCCTTTTTTGGTAATAAAGCAATTGCAAACCTCATATGATATATAGTCTCATCAACTTCAATATCTACTAATCTATTAAAAAAACGTACATTAATAACTTTTGCCTTAATTCCTTCTCTTTCATTTGCAACCAATATTGCCTCTGGTCGTAAATATGGCAACAATGATTCATCATTAATTTTTATTTCACCCCAAGCAGAGTACAATATTCCATCTTCATACCTACCTTTAATTTGGTCTAATTCTCCAAAAAATTTAGCAAAATATGTATTAACAGGGCTATAATATATATCGTAAGGCTGCCCTTCTTGTATTATTTTACCACATTGCATTACGTATATATTATTTCCCATTTCCAACGCTTCTTCAGGGTCATGGCTGACAACTAATGCTGGTATACAATTTTTCTGCAGAATCTCCATAGTTTGATACCTAATCTTTTTCCTAAGAGAAGCATCTAAATTTGAAAACGGCTCATCTAATAATATAGCTTTCGGATTTTGCGCCATAGCCCTAGCAATTGTTACAAGTTGCTGCTGTCCCCCAGATATAGAAGCAGGTAAGTAATCTGCAAAAAGTTCCATTCCAACACTTTTTAATTTCTCTATTGCAAAATTTCGCTTATTTATTTTTTCAGAATCATTGATAGCAAACATTACATTTTCTAAGACAGTTTTATGAGGAAAAAGAGATGGATATTGAAAAATAATACCTATACCACGCTTTTCAGGTGGAACCATTTTGCCCTTAGAAAAAACAACCATTCCATCAATTGTAATAGAACCTGAATCTGGTCTTTCTAAACCAGCAATCATCTTAAGAATCGTCGACTTACCACATCCTGATTCACCAATAAGATAAACAATCTGCTTTTTTTTAAGACAAATATTAACCTCTTTGAGAGAAAATTGCCCATAATTTTTGCATACATCAGTAACTTCTATAGATAACATATTAATTCTTTATCTCCGCAGCTATAACTGATAATAAAATACTAATAAAATAAACAATAACTTTCTATTTACTCTATCACAAGTATCATTATAAACATCTTATCTCTGACATTATTAATACATAACACCACTAATAAAATAATTCCAAACTCAAAACAAAAAAGGAATTAAAGCTTGAAGCATATATATATAACACACTCAGCAAAAAAGATAATTTTTCACGTCAATAATCCACAGAAAAAATCATACCTAAAGTCTCCCTGCAACCTGTACACTCTATAAACTTCAGCAGACTTTATCAAAAAAAAATGGTAATTAGATAGAACTTTAATTCTAACTCAAAATACAATATTATGGAAATCTTATAAGCCATTTGCTATAAACAACATAAAACATTATCCCTTAGCATGAAAAGAGTAACCAGGTAGTAGTATAGATTCTATTTTCAATCCCAATAGAACTCCAAAATAATTACCAAAGCAGGCAAGTATAAAAAACTAAGAGAGACTGTAAATCTGGTATTGTACTCTTAATTTCAGAAAAAGAATACAACGAAAACTTAATATATGGAAAAATTATCATCACACCTAAAGTAACGCTTTTCTTCCATTGCAAGGGCTAGTTTTCTAAAATTAGGTACAGTCAAGATAATATGACCAACACCTGATATAATATGCTGAAAGACTTACAACAATACCAAAACAATAAAAATAAAGTATTTTAAAGACACTCATTATGTTGCTTGATATAGAAAAAACCGTTTTCACAAATCGAGCAAATAGATACTCTGTTTATACACCATATGTCGTTCTATAAAATAAGTCAATAATGAAACAATTAAAACCAAAATTAGATATTTCGAATCAGTTTCAAATCCTATCTTACCTTTTTTATAGAATCTATAAAACTTAATGAATTCACAATTATAACAAATAGAGATGTATTGATTCCAATTTTTGTTATTACACTACCTTCTAAAAAGTAATAATCCTCATTAATCTGACTAAATTGATAGCGCAACGAAAACCTACCACCAATAAGACTCTTCAATGTATAGAAAATCTAAGTATAGATATCCTAATGTAGAAATAACAACATTCTTTCAACCTCACAACAATTTGTTAATGTGTCAAATAATTTCTTAAGTAAAGATACACTGTTAGATGAAAAACTTTCTAAATAACGCAATTATACAGCATCATAGTCTGAAAGCTTAAAGCATTTATTCCTAAATGGACTTACCTAGCAAAATTTGCCAAAACTAAAGAATGATACACCCTAGAGGATTCGAACCCCTGACCTTCTGATCCGTAGTCAAACGCTCTATCCAACTGAGCTAAGGGTGCCATTTTTTTAACTTCAGATAGTATACAGCACTAATACAGCAAAACAAACATTTTTTACTTACCAATAAGTACTTTGTATAAGATTGCACGTTCTATTGGCGACTTTATGTGATAAGGAATAAAGCAATATTTATTAAAAAAAAAATTAGTTATTTTTAAACAATCAGCAAATTCTTCATTAGTATTACTTATATTGATCGGAATTAGTTTTTCCTGTAGAGTTTTCCCTTCTTTATTGGCTCTATCTAACAATCTTGGAAAATCAAATAATTTAGCCTGATATGCTTTACCAACAAAACGCGAAATGGCTTTGCCGCTCCTAGGAGAAATAAATGCTAAATCTTCAGTGGAATTACTCACAGGACACTTACTTAAATCAAGACCAAAACCTAACTCACTTAGAATTACTAATTCCAACTTAATGTAATGCAAAGACCAATTTTTACTCCCTTTTAGGGATCTACACAATTTATATAAACTATCATAAATACCCTTTTTCGGTTCTCTTTCAGGCAATATCTTAGCTAATGTCTTTGATGCAGCACATAAACCTAGCATTTTGTCATAATCTCGTAAAAAAAATGCTGGGAACGACTCAAGTAGTTCAAAGTATATACTACCTAAATGGTTTGATAAACGAGCACTCCAAATGACTTTCAATAAATTCCCAATTTGCAATGCACAAGAGTTTTTTTTACTCAAACAAACATAACCTGAATAAAGGCCATTATGTTTAGTAAGAACGCTAATTATAGCAGATTTCTCATCTTTCTTATGTATAGAAAGTACTATAGCATCATCAACTATCCTCATTACTATAAATCAGTGCACCTAACTTCTGCTTTTCCACCTCTGATATTTCCATCCACTCATTGGTACGACCACACTTATCTGCCGCTAATAAATCAGAAGAAACGTAATATGCATATACAAGATAATCATACCCAATCACAAACGAAAAACCGCTTTCTTTATTATTGATCGTAGAAGCAAGCCAAACGTATTCTTCTTTAACTAATTTCCAAGATTTAGCAACACGCATTTTTACTAAATAATCAAACGGATTCAAAAATATTATATCCTCTACTTGTCCGTGAAAAATAGCATCTGATTCGCTAATAGCAATCTCTATATTTGGCTTGTTTCCAAAGCACTCAGTAGCATAAAGCTTTGCTGTAGAAAGAAGCAACAAAATCAAATAAGCTATATAAATCCTCATGTTATATCTTTGCAATTATCCGACAAGTAATATCCTACTCTGTTATTAAAGTAAAATGAATCATATAATTCCAGTTAGGAAAAACTTACCTTATATATACTAACCAGTCTAGCCGTGGATACTAATAAACCAATCGCAATCTTTTACTCTCAAGATAAATGAAGATGAATATTACCAACATATAACATACGCCTCTACAAACATTATTATGTTATAAAAACCTTTTAACAGCAAAAAAAACTCTTATGTTACCTTTTTGTAAACACTTTTTATTTTATGCTCTGGGAAGACCTTCAGCCACATCGGTGAACTCTTTATGTTATTATACTGCATAGTGATATTACACAGTTCAAGCAATTTTTACACCTAAAACATTACTAATTTTTTCATTTGCAAGTGCAGAATATTCATTAAGTATTATAACTTATACCACGATACCATCTACAACGCATGAAAAGTTTGTCCAAAAAATATAACTTTGGTGTACTTTTACATCTCACAATACCAAGGTATACTTTTATTTATCTTTAAATAAAAATCGCTGTTTTTCAAAACTACTTTTGTGTAGTTTACAACAGCCATATTGACATGGTAGAGTATTTGTGTTATAATTAAACCCTTAGTTGATTAATGTATTAAGTATATGAATTATTATTGCCCTTGTGATCACTACTATGAAATCTTCGAGATTCAACAAGATTTTCCCAGCTTAGAACCCTACTACTATGACATGAATCTCCCTAATAATATCGATCATATTGTTGTATATTTTCAAGATGATTGGGCTTTTATCTTGACATGAATCTCCCTAATAATATCGATCATATTGTTGTATATTTTCAAGATGATTGGGCTTTTATCTAGTTCCACTATTTATCAGCATTACCAATAAAATTAATAGCTTTTTTTGTGTGTTCCTGTAGGGTATTAGTAGAATAGGAATAGTTATTGTGTTTTTGGGAGTCTAATAAGTGGCAATGCAAAGTAACAATCATTGCCACTTAATAAAGCAATGGGTTATTTATCTACAGACAGAACGTTGTTACTCTAGAAATACTTATGAGGCCTATAAAAGTGATTTAGAGGATTTCTTTGCGTTTTATACAGAGAACAATGGAAAAGGCCTCACCATAACAACATTAAAAAGCATCACAATTCAAGAAATAAGAAGCTGGCTTACAAAACGTAAAAGAAAAGGTTTGAGTGCAAACTCGAATGCTCGTGCTTTATCTGCTGTACGGAGCTTTTACAACTATGCAAGACGTCAACATAAAATACTCAATCATTCTGTTTTTAATATATCCGCACCTAAAAAGCAAAAAAACTTACCTAGAACACTTTCATATGAAAATATCACAAAGATACTAAAAATATTTTCCAATGAAACAACATGGATACAAAAACGCGATTGCGCAGTTATACTTCTTCTTTACGGAAGTGGATTGCGAATTAGTGAAGCATTATCAATCAAATTAAATAATATTAGTGATGACATGATAAATGTCATAGGAAAAGGTAGCAAAGAAAGAGCAGTACCAATTTTGAAATGCACACAAAAAGTAATCCAAGAATATATAAAGCTTTGTCCGTACCCAATTAATCCAGAGCAAAACTTATTTATTGGCAAGAGAGGAAATAAAATAAGTAGGACACACTTTGCTAATCGGTTAAAAAGTTTAAGAAGGAATTTCAGTTTACCAGAGATGTTAACCGCACACACATTTAGGCACAGCTTTGCAACACATCTTCTAGCACATGATGTCGATATTAGAGTAATACAGGAATTATTAGGGCATTCACAGTTATCTACCACTCAAAATTATACTAAAGTCGAGAAAAAACACCTATTGAAGAAATATTTAAAGTCACATCCACGTAATAAAATGACTTAAAGAATAAATTGACAACAACAGATAAAAGAAAATACTATAAAAAAAATTATTATATAAGCAAAAAAATGGACTTTTTACACAGCATTAGTTATTGAAACTCAAATAATAAAATAAAAAAATCAAAAGATAAAATTGGAGTTATTTTATGTAATAACGTACAAAAATACAAAGTTAGACATGTTTGTGAAATGTTTAGACACTATAATGCAAGTTCTGTAGTTTGATTTTTTTGATCAAAGTGATACGCATTGTTAATTTATGGAAAGGCTACTTTGGATTGCATCTGTACGGCAGATTGTAGCAATCAGGAGATTAATCTATATAAAAGGAATTTTAGTAACACTAAATAATAGCTTGATTGAAAATCCAATTATCTCCCAGTAAACAAGGCATATAACAAGATCAGTTCATAACAGTAGTGTAGTTATTTCATCAGAGAAAAAATTGTTAGGAAAATGAGATAAAAGGTTATTGTCTAACATGCTTTTTTACCTATAAAAAATGGCGACCATCGCTACAAATATGCTACACGTGTAACATACTTACTCGCAATTGTCTAAAATAATAAGATGGGCATAAATTCTTGTGACTAAACTATCTAGAACAGCAAAAATCGTACCAATTTTCTCTCTTGATGGTCAAATCCACAATGCTTAGGCTAAAACTCTGTATAACTCTTCATAAAATCTAGATCTTAGGTAATTTAAACTTCACCGTTTCAGTGATACCAGGCATAGTAGATACATTCATAACAGAAAATTTATCTTTCAAAAAATCTATAATTAGCTTAACTAAAACCTCAGAAGCAGATGCACCAGCTGTAATACCTATTTTCTCTATTCCCTTAAACCAAGATAAATCCACATCATCTTGACTATCAATTAAATAAGCAGGAACATTATTAGCCAAAGCCAATTCTTGTAACCGCCTTGAATTTGAACTATTCTGTGACCCAACAACTAAAATTACATCTACTATTTTTATCAGACCTTTGACTGCATTTTGCCTATTTTGTGTAGCGTAACATATATCTTTCAAATTTGGTCCTTTAATTTCAGGAAATCTACTTTTAAGTTTTGAAATTATCTCAATTGTATCATCAATGCTTAGAGTAGTTTGTGTAACATATGACAACCTTGAGCTATCTTTTACAGACAAATTAGCTACATCCTGTACAGACTGTACCAAATGCACTTCGTTTTTAAGCTGCCCCATAGTACCTATAACTTCTTGATGACCATTATGACCTATCAAAATTACTTCCCTTCCTTCTTCCTCATTCCTTTGAGCTTCCTTATGAACTTTTATCACCAGTGGACAAGTAGCGTCGATTACTATCTCCACCTTATTTATCGCAGACTTAATTACTTTTTTTGCCGCTCCATGTGCACTAAATATTAGCACAGCATCTTCAGGAACATCTTCTATAGATTCAGTAAAAATCACCCCTCTTGCTCTAAAGTCATTCAATACATACCTATTATGCACTATCTCATGAAATACAAATACCTTTTTTTCTGGATACTGAATAAGAGCTTGATCAACGATCTGAACAGCCCTTTCAACACCGGCACAAAAACCACGTGGCTGAGCTAAAACTACTTCCATTTTAGCAGAATAAAAGATTTCTGCACAGTAATCAACATTTACTTAAGCTAGTTTTGAACTCTAGTTATATAGTTAAGAACACTTCAAGCTATAATTACAATATTGTCCGTAGAGATATAACACTGTAATACAAATATTAATAACTTCCACAACTCAAATCTATTCAAAAAACACACAAACTATAATATTTAGCTCATAAATATTTTGGGATGTGAAATAACAATAATACCAAAATAAAACAGAAGAAGCCAAATCGTTTTTTTCTCTATCTTTTTTTTACTCTCATTGTCTCTAGAAAATAATAATTACTAACCTTATTGTAAAAAAATTAAAGTCTAAATAAAATCAGAAGAGCTAAAGTATTAATTCCAATTCTAAGTACTAAAATTCATTAACATCCTTGAACAAAGTTTAGGAGAGAACGATTGTGATTTTTCATAGCAAACTTTACAATGACTTGAATTCTCACATATTTTTATGATAAAATTGTTTTTATTATTTGTTTTTAGTTTGTCTTTATCAAATATATGTTTAGCAAGCACATCGCCTAAACCTTGGGATAATCCAACAATTTCATTTGAAATATTCTCAAAAGTTCTTTATTATCCTATATCTCATTCTTCAGTTGCTGAGATTGCAATTAAAGAATTGGATGAACCTTTGATTGATTTACTTAAAATTAATAACCCAAGACTAATTCCACTATCATCATTTAATGATAAATACAACAACACCTATGAAGGTTGGTCAAAAGTACGACTAGGAGTTTATCAAAGATTATTAAAAATGCTAAATTTGCTCCCTGATAACGTTGGGATCGCTTATTTTGAAGGTTTTAGAACTTTATCTAAGCAGAAAGAGTACTTTGATAAAAAATTTTTAGAAATATTACAAACAATACCGGATAAATACCAAGCATACTCAGAAACTACCAAACATGTCTCTCCGTTTATCAATAATATTCCAACTCATGCTACCGGGGCAGCAATAGACATGACATTATTTACTGTTATAAATGGTGGTAAAAAATATTTATTAGACATGGGCCAATTTGATGTAATCTTCGGCCCTAATGACCAACAAGAAACTTTTTCGAAAAATACTACTATAACACAGAGGAAAAATAGGTTAATTTTGCTAAGAACTGCAATCAAAGCAGGATTTGCTAATTATGGGTTTGAATGGTGGCATTATAGTTATGGCGATAAAATGCATGCTTTAGTATACGGCAAACCCAAGGCTATATACGGACTAGCAACAGAAAAAAACAACCCGATCTTATTTACAACCAAGGATGAATATATAAAGGAAATTGTGGAATGAGTCAAATTCGAATCACACAACTTTTTATCACTGGAAGATCTTAAATATTTTATATATCTCATACTGACATATCTTTAAACATTTTACTAATATACTACAGCTTAGATAATAAGTATTTTATGATTAGGTTAAACACTGCAGATACAGTCGCACTACGTACTGCATTCCTTCCACCATCAAATTCGAATTTGTTCAATTGTGTCACACCATATCTTAATCCAAACGCAACATAAACTAAACCCACTGGCTTCGCTTCACTTTCAGCCGGACCAGCAACCCCAGTTATACCTATAGCTACATCTGCCTGCGATTTGTTTAGAACTCCACCTACCATAGCACGTGCTATCTCATTACTTACCGCACCGAATTTAGTTATAGCTTCTCTACTTACACCAAGTATCTCAATTTTAGCCGCATTTGAATATGTAACAAAACCTCTATCCAAAACTAAAGAAGAACCTGGAATAGCAGTTATATATGCTGTTAATAGGCCACCAGTACAAGATTCAGCAACTGCTAACTGCATTCTACGTTGTTTCAATAAAAAAACACATGTGGAAGCTTGCTGATAAATATCTTCATTAAGCATGGTAACTAAGTCTTGACATTACTAATTCCCTATCTATCAAAGGAAACAGCTCTGCTAATTCAGGTCCGGTTTCTGCAGAAGTCAAAGCCAGCCTAAGTGGTAGAAATAAATCTTTACCTCTTTTCTTTGTAGCAATTTTCAATTTTTCCATCCACTTACTCCAAGTTCCCCTATTCCATTTCCCCTCAGGTAATGTTTCATATGCTTTTTTAATCAGGTATGCATCATGTATAACAGGCTTAATATTTGTTTTACATATACGCCACCAATCCGGAATCTCATTTATCGTCTTAATATTAAATTTTATTGCATTCCAGAAACTCTCATCAAGTTCTTTTATAGCTAAACGTTCGTATATTATTTTGAAATCAAGGTTTCTCACTACCTTCTCATTTAAATCTTCTACTTCTTTTAAATTAAATGAAATACTAGAAGAAGAAAATTTACTAATATCAAAATGTTCAACCAAATCCTTAATGTTAGAATATGCTACTATTGGATTTGAAGTCCCTATATTAGCTAGATAGCTATTAATCGTCATTGCCTCTATACCCTGCTCTCTCATAGAATTGACATTTATAGAACCATCACGCTTAGATAGTTTGCTGCCGGATATCTGTAATAATGAAAGATGAGCAAATTTAGGTATTTTTGCACCAATAGATTTCATCATCTGAATCTGTATTGCAGTATTGACAATATGGTCCTCCCCACGCACAACATGAGTTACATCATAATCAATATCATCAATCACAGAAGGCAACATATAAGTGTAAAATCCATTTGTTCTGGCCACAACTGGGTCACTTAAATTCTCGCCATAGAAAGATATCTGTTTTCTTACTTCATCAGTCCAACTTACTGTATCTTTAGTATTTATTTTGAAGCGAAAATACACTTTCCTGCCCTCTTTTTCATAGCGTTGAATGTTTTCTTTATTCAAAGAAGCTCTATCGTATATCGGCGGCATTCCCCTACTTATAAGTATTTTTCTTTTTACCTCTAACTCTTCAGCTGTTTCATAACACTTATATATCCTACCAGAATTTAATAATTGCTGAAATACTTCATTATAACGTTCAAAACGTTCGGATTGTCTTTCTAAACGATCCCAATGTAAACCTAACCATGTTAAATCACGCTTTATGAAATCTTGATATTCAGCTTTGCAAGATCCTGTATCGGTATCATCCATCCGCAATAGCATTTGGCCATTTTCTTTTTTTGCATAAAGATAACAAACCAGGGCTGTACGCACATTTCCTAAATGCATTAGGCCAGTTGGGCTAGGTGCAAATCTTGTTAACATATACTCTAGGCAGTAATAACTAATGACAAGTCATTGTAACACAAAAGACAAATAATTAGTTACATTCTTTGGTATTCAAAGATTGATTTATATATAATTTATTTTATAGTATATCAAATCTATATATACAATATGTTTACAGGTACAAAAAGAAGAATAGAAGAAGATATTGAAACCCGAAGCGCTAAAACCTTAAAACAAGGAAATATTGAAAAAGATGAAGAAGTATTTACAGAATCCCAAAATGCTATTATCGAGAAAATTATAGAAATATTAGATGAAAGTTGGCATAATGTCTTCAGTACTAATCAAGAAATAAAAAATAAATTTAGAAAATTTTTTGAAATTCGCCAAAAGTTATCCATTTCACCTAGTTGCATGAATATTGATGAAGAAATCTTCTTTCTTAATGAAGAAGAATGGAACACTGCTTTAAACAACAATCCAACCTTAAAAAAAATTGGTGAAAGATGGAACAGTAATTTAAGCTGTGATCAGCAACTTAGAAATGAATTCAGAAAGTTATTCCAATCTGATCATATTCTGTTCGATTTAGGTGAATCCAACTTCATTAATAAGAAAAAATTTTATGATGTAATTCATTTTACCGCTAGCATCACCGTAGAGAGACCAAAACTCAACTGTAATGACATAAAGGAACTTGAAAAAGCATTCAGAAAACTTGTTACCGGTATACATGAGATGCTATTCATTTCACCCGAAAATTTTTCAAAAATTGTGGTTGGTACTAATTATACGACTGAAGACAATGAAATTAACCTAAGTAATGGTATAACCAGTATAGATACTGAGATCTTGACACAGCTAAATAAGATTTGTTTATTCCCAAAACTTTGCAAAACAGTTAAGCTTTCTAATTTCAGTGCACAGCATTACGACAAAATTCCCGAAGAATTTGTTGCAGCATTTGAATTAATTACACAGGGCAAAAACGTATTACTAAAAGTTTTATATAATTCTAAATTTGTTGACAAAAGGACTTTATTGACATTTGTTAAAGGAAATATGGAACATGGTTACACACAATCAACAATATATACTAGGATTCAAGAAAAAGCATGGAAGAACAAATTTCTTTTAACTCTTGGTTTTTCAATTAGATCAATATTAAAATTAAAACAATCCAATAATATTGAAAAACAATTCAATAATATTGAAAAACAGTTAATAGAAAATTTCCAGAACAGCCAAAATGAACTTAAAGATATCTCTCCCGACAAAATAAAAACTTTATTTGAAGTTATTAAAGAGGAAAGTCATAAATCTACTCCTCGTGCCTACAATGTTGTTCTGTACTTTGATGCATTTTTTCTTCTAGTAAAATACTGCGGTTATACTTTTCTTGATTGTGATCAAAATATTCAAAAAAATTTGATTAGAACTGTCAGCAAAGAAATCGAAATATACACATATTATCTTAAAAGAAACCAAAAACACGACCAATTAAATTGTAGCCACATAGAATTCACTGCCGAGACATTTTACAAAAAAGTAGTTTCTGAATTACAGAGTTTAAAAGAATTTCATAATCAGAATGAACAACAAAAAGAAAGTTTAAAAAAAATGAAAGAAAAACTTACAAAGTCAATGCTTGATCTTGTTGAATCTACTCAACAATCACTTCCCAGTAATGAATTTCATGACGTAACAACAAAAGCAAAAGTTGCAATAGTAGCAACACAAAAATAATAAGATTTTTTTTACCAAAAGCATGCAATTTTTCATACTCACTAATGCCTACTAAAGAGAACTGCCAATTTTGAAGCTCAACGTTTGTGTTCTGTCATACTCATCTTTCATTACTGGAAAACCAAAATCCACCCTCAGAAGACCAAATGGTGATGCCCATGAAAAACCAAAACCTAGCGATGCACGTATGTTACCCGTATCTACAACATTATCTGTAATAGAATCAAGACCAGTTAAAGTTCCAGCATCAAGAAATAATGACCCGTTCACCCCAACCTTACTAAGAAAATCTATTATAGGAAAGTCAGCTTGTAAAGTCGACAAAACACGAAAATTACCTCCAAGAGAATCACCAGTTTTAATATCTCTTGGTCCAATCCCAGAATTCCGAAATCCCCTTAAATCATTGCTCCCCATAAAAAATCTCTGACCTATTCTCACTTCTTGACCACCATAGGAATCAATATAACCAGTTCTTGCAGATAGCTGAAAAACAATATCCTCATGAAACTGAAAAAAACGAATAGCAGAAGCTTCAGAACGAATGTATTGCAGCCCACCGCCAAAACCAGCAAAATCTTGTCCACTCCGCAACAAATAACCATCAGTTGGTGCAGTTACTTTATTTAATTTGTCATAAGCAAGTGAGTACCCAATTAAAGATGTATGCGTTATTCCTTCTTGATCCTTAATCAGTGGCGACGCGTTATCATCTATATCATCAATTTTGCTCCTTTTGTAAGAATATTTTAAAGTACCCTTTAAATCATTTGTCAAGTTACGACCCGTCCGCAAAGTTATACCATGCACAAAACTATCATAAGGCGCTCCATGCTTATGATCAGCAATATCTATGAAAAGATCAACACCTGAAGACAATGGAGAATTTAATATGTAAGGCTTGGTAAAGCTTATAGAAGAAGATAGGTTAGATGAACTCTTTTCCAAAGATAACAATAACTTATTACCAGTACCCAACAAATTACTTTCACTAATACTAAAATTCCCAACTATTCCAAGATTTGATGATAACCCTCCACCAATATTGGCCATACCTGTATTACGCTCTTCTACCAAAATATCTACATCAGCCTTATCACCCTTCAATATAGTTTGAAAATCCACATTATTAAAAAATCCAAGTCTAGCAACATTTCTCTTCGATCTATTTATCAACATCGTGTTAAGCATACCACCTTCGTAAATATCGATTTCACGCCGTATTACGCTGTCTAATGTACGCTCGTTACCCTTTATATTAATTCTATCAATATGTATCTTTTGCCCTTCCTCAATTTGATAACTAATAGTTACCTCATCTCCCTCAATTTTATAATCAGGAATTACATTTGCTACATAATAACCATTCTCATTAAGAGATAATGTGACTGCCTCTACAGATGCTTGTATTTTATTCAAATTGAACGTCTCACCAGAGGCAATCTTCACCAAACCTGCTAATGAATTTACATCCAACCCATCAATAGAAGACATTATTTCTATATCTTTTACTGTGTATTTATTCCCTTCACTTAACATAAATGTTATATACACATTCTCACCATCAAATTCTGTTGCAACAGAATCAATTTTAAAATCCATGAAACCTCTTGATAGATAAAAATCTCGCAAAAGCTTACCATCTAAATCAACTCTTTCACTTACATAATAATGATTATCTGTAATGAAGTTATAGAAGGCATATTCTTTACTCAAGATTGAAGATTTTAAAACTGCTGCTGAAAAACTTTCATTATTGATAAATTCAATGCTACGTATCTTAGCTTTTTTTCCTTCTTCTATTTTATATATGAGGTCTATTTTATTATCTTTGCGCTTGATTTCATATGGTTTAACCGTCACTGCAACAATGCCATTTTCTTTATACAATTTAATGACTTCCAATATATCTTCATCTAACTTTTCTTTTGAAAAGATTCCGTTAGATTTCAAGCTTATAACTTCATCAATCTTACTATTTTTTATCGAAATATTATCTTCAATTACAACTTCATTAATTATCGGATTTTCCTTTATTTTAATTAGTAAAACACCTTTATCCAAACTCATCGATATATCAGAAAATAAACCTGAAATATACAATTTCCTTATCATTTGGGTCAATTTACGGTCATCTACCTCATCACCAATTGCAAAATCCAATTGTGATATAAGCACTTCATCTTCAATATTAACATTACCAACTATCTTGAACGAATTAACAACTTCAGCTCTAAGACCAAAAGCAATTAACAACGTTAATATAATTATGCATCTTATGCTCATGAAAAAATTGTCCTTACATCATTGAAAGTAGTAAATGCAATAATAGCAAAAATTAACATCATCCCAGCTTTAACGGCATAATACTGATATCTGACGGCAAAGTCTTTATTGCTAACTGCCTCTATTAAATAGCATAGCAAGTGGCCACCATCAAGAATTGGTATAGGTAAAAGATTGACAAAACCCAAATTAATAGAAATCATTGCAATAAACCACAAAACAAATATCAATCCTTTTTCCATTGATTGCCCAGAATATTTCGCAATTTTTAGTGGGCCGCCTAACTTATCTAAATCACTTTTCCCTATGAACATATGCCAAAGTTCTATGCAAGTAAGTTTTATTATATTCTTGACTTCAACAACCGAACCAACAAATGATTGGAAAATCGATAAGCTTTGATGCTCAACAATTCCTGAACGTATACCAATATATTGGGACTTAATTTGATCACCAAAAATATCTTCAGCAATAACATTATCGGGAAACAACTTTACTAAAAAATTTTGACCCCCTCTAACATAGCTAACCATAACTTCTGAATCGACATTTACACTCATGACACGCACTACATCATTAAATGTCTTTATTTTCTCACCAGCAATTGATATGATTTCATCACCTGCTTTTAACCCAGCATAATCAGCAGGGCTGCCTTCTATAACTTCACTAATAATAGGTGCTACATACTCCTTACCATTAAACAAATAAAGGGACATCAATATAAGTATAGCAAGAAGAAAATTAGCAAATGGTCCAGCAAAGACCACTAACGCTCTCTGATACAAAGGTTTGTAATGAAAAGAAGATTTTTTGTCCTCATCTGACATAGACTCAAGCAAATCTTTATCCTCTACACTCACCTCATTTGCATCACCAAACATCTTTACATATCCTCCAGCTGGAATATAACTAAATTTCCATCTAGTTCCGGATCTATCATAGAAACCAAACAATTCTTTGCCAAACCCTATAGAGAAAACTTCTATTTTAACTTTACATAATTTCGCTACTATGTAGTGCCCATATTCATGTACAAATACAACAATTGACATGATAAAAATGAAGGAAATAAGATAGTAGCCTATATTTAGAATATTGTGAAAATGCTGGCCGACATCCAATATATTAAATAAAGTCATGCAATAGGAAAACATTTTAGACTAAGTTTATATTAAATTGTTGCAAAAATCAATTTTATTAGCTCAGACAATATTCACTAACCTTTTCCGTTTTTTTAATAATTTGATCCTGTAAATAAATTCTTATTATAAGAAATCTAAATTTTTATTGAAAAAAAGGAATATAATATGATTTTATATTAACTTAACTAATATTCTTATCAATTATCTATATAAAGAATAAAGTCACGCAATAGGAAAATATTTCAGACCAAGTCTGAATTAAATTGTTGCAAGAATCAATTTTATTAGCTCAAACAATATTCACTAACCTTTTCCGTTTTTTTAATAATTTGATCCTGTAAATAAATTCTTATTATAAGAACTCCAAATTTTTTTTGAAAAAAAGGAATATAATATGATTTTATATTGACTTAATATTTCTTATCAGTTATCAACATAAAGATTTATAATATTAATTTTAATATGCACACTTCACTAGCTATAAATGCAAGCATAAGTTATGATCTTTCCGAAAAGCAAACTAATACTATAAGCAAAAAAAAATTAAATCCATATTTAAAGGGGATAGCAGATAAACTAGAAAATGACAAGGATTTCAATGATTTTATAGATAAACTAAATGAAAAAATTCCATCTGATTTTTCAGAAATAACTTGCAAAGAGTTAGTTACTCATAATGGTATTTTAAAAACAACAACATTTCAGAATAATGGTACATTTTATGTCAGAGTAACCGATGGATCAGAAGATTTTGCTGATATTGGTCTACCTCCAGAGATAGCAGAAGAAGCTACATCAGCAAATATAGCCACTGCATATAACCCATTTAAGAACACTTTAGTTGTTAGTTATCCAATATCATCAAATGAAAGAAATTGTGAAGACAACGAGCTTTATCACCTACAAGTCGGCCAATATAAAGATCATGGCAATAGGTGGGGATTAGAGAAAACGTTTAATGTTACAGAACAAAATATACGAGATTGTGAAGAATCAAAAATATGTAAAAGCACAACGGAACTTCCATCTAATAATAATGATAATGAGACAAAAAAAAGAATGGGTCCCAATACAGGTGATGTTGCAGTTGATGATGATGGCAACATTATAGTTAATGTACAGTTTATGGTCTGCCAAGGGGAGACGCTAGACGGAGTTGATCTAACCTTACAAGTTGTAGTTAACGAAGATGGAGAAATACAAGACACAGGCTCCGCTTTTCCTTATTGTGATCAAGGAAAAGAAGAAGCATTATGTTCACCAAAAATCACACAGCAAGTAGTCACTGTTGACCAGCTTGGAGCAGAACAAGATCGCTATGCAGTTCCAAAAGTGAAGTATTTATTCTCCCTTGAAAAAGACGAGAATAATAGTTTACAAGGTTGCAGAAGTACGGTTTACGATGATGATAATCATCATCATCATGCCTATATAGTTACATGCTGCAAAGAAAGTGGAGAAACTGCTCAATGTGATGGAGAAAAGAAGGTGTATACATTAGCAAAAGATGTTGACTATTTTGCTGCAACTTCAGTGAACGATACTGTTTTGGTTGCATATTCCTCAAATAATGCAGTTTCTGTTCACCCGCAGCATTCGAGATGCGAACCGGAGGTTAAATCGGACTTTCCCTGTGCAGAAGGAGGTGATCTAATCCCAGGTGGACAATACTTGTTTGATGTAGAAAATGACATAGTAGGAGTTTATACTGGCCTAACACAATCAAACAATACTATAATTGCTGCTATTGATAAGGATAATAATCTCTACTCTCAAGAAGTAAAATTTGAACAAGAAATAATAGATGATGATGATAATGATAAAATAATCAAAACATACGTATGTGAGATTGGAAACTTAACTGTAACATCTGGAGTGACTACAGATATCTTTTCACAAAATACTTTAGAAAGCTTACACAAAGATGGTATTGAACAAACAACAACTACTCAAATATCAAGAGGAACACAAACGTCAGAACCTTTCACTTTTGATTCTTATATCACATCTAACGGCACAGCGCTAACAAATTCACAGGATAGCTCATCAGATAGTGTTCCAAGTACAGAAGCAACAGAAGTTTCAACTACAGAACTTAACAAGCACACTGAAACAACAACAAAAGCAACTTCTATAGAAAGCTCCAGACCTACATCAAAAAGTACAGAAGCAGCAGAAGTCTCAACTACAGGATTTGACAAGTACACTAAAACAACAACAGAAGGGACTTCTATAGAAAGCTCCAGAACTACATCAAAGGATAATAGCTATTCAAGTACAAAAGCAGCAGAAGTGTCAACTACAGGATCTAGCAAGTACACTAAAACGACAACAGAAGGGACTTCTATAGAAAGCTCCAGAACTACACCAAAAAGTACAGAAGCAGCAGAAGTCTCAACTACAGGATTTGACAAGTACACTAAAACAACAACAGAAGGGACTTCTATAGAAAGCTCCAGAACTACATCAAAGGATAATAGCTATTCAAGTACAAAAGCAGCAGAAGTTTCAACTACAGGATCTAGCAAGTACACTGAAACGACAACAAAAGCAACTTCTATAGAAAGCTCCAGAACTACACCAAAAAGTACAGAAGCAGCAGAAGTCTCAACTACAGGATCTAGCAAGTACACTAAAACGACAACAGAAGGGACTTCTATAGAAAGCTCCAGAACTACACCAAAAAGTACAGAAGCAGCAGAAGTCTCAACTACAGGATTTGACAAGTACACTAAAACAACAACAGAAGGGACTTCTATAGAAAGCTCCAGAACTACATCAAAGGATAATAGCTATTCAAGTACAAAAGCAGCAGAAGTTTCAACTACAGGATCTAGCAAGTACACTGAAACAACAACAAAAGCAACTTCTATAGAAAGCTCCAGAACTACATCAAAGGATAATAGCTATTCAAGTACAAAAGCAGCAGAAGTTTCAACTACAGGATCTAGCAAGTACACTGAAACAACAACAGAAGGGACTTCTATAGAAAGCTCCAGAACTACATCAAAAAGTACAGAAGCAGCAGAAGTCTCAACTACAGGATTTGACAAGTACACTAAAACGACAACAGAAGGGACTTCTATAGAAAGCTCCAGAAGTACATCAAAGGATAATAGCTATTCAAGTACAAAAGCAGCAGAAGTTTCAACTACAGGATCTAGCAAGTACACTAAAACAACAACAGAAGGGACTTCTGTAGAAAGCTCCAGACCTACATCAAAGGATAATAGCTATTCAAGTACAAAAGCAGCAGAAGTTTCAACTACAGGATCTAGCAAGTACACTGAAACAACAGAAGAAACTTCTGTAGAAAGCTCCAGACCTACATCAAAGGATAATAGCTATTCAAGTACAAAAGCAGCAGAAGTCTCAACTACAGGATCTAGCAAGTACACTGAAACAACAGAAGAAACTTCTGTAGAAAGCTCCAGACCTACATCAAAGGATAATAGCTATTCAAGTACAAAAGCAGCAGAAGTTTCAACTACAGGATCTAGCAAGTACACTGAAACAACAGAAGAAACTTCTATAGAAAGCTCCAGAACTACATCAAAGGATAATAGCTATTCAAGTACAAAAGCAGCAGAAGTTTCAACTACAGGATCTAGCAAGTACACTGAAACAACAGAAGAAACTTCTGTAGAAAGCTCCAGACCTACATCAAAGGATAATAGCTATTCAAGTACAAAAGCAGCAGAAGTCTCAACTACAGGATCTAGCAAGTACACTGAAACAACAGAAGAAGGTATATCACAAGACCACTCATCAGATTGTGTTCGGAGTACAGGAACGCAAACAGCAGAACCTTTAACTTCTGATATAACATTCTCTCCTACCACAAACAAAGCAAAACCAGATAATGATACTAAAGCTGGATTGAGTAGAAATACTAAAATATTAATAATCGTAATAGCATCTGGTATTATAACTATAATTCCTACTGTCATTGTTTGCTATCTTTATAAAAAAAGAAACAATACAATATCTACAGAAAATCAAGAAGGCAGAACTAATTATTCTCGAATTTTTAAAGCTTTTAACTATATAAGTGAAAAAGCATTAAATTCATTAAATTGGGTAAGAAAGCGCAGACAAACAGATGTTAATAAGGATTCGTACCGCCATAGCAGACTTTTCAAAAATCCCATATATCAAGGAGTTGGAGATCTAAAAGAGGAAGAGGACGAGGCAGAATATAACTTTGATCACGGAAGTTATAACACTCAAACTAATTTAATGATGACAAGTAATGTTGACAACGACAGCAGAATTGATACCGATAGTGATTCTCAAACAACAGACACATCAAGCATTAGTACTGTTATAGAGACAAGCGCAAAAAAGACTAGCGCTGTTATAGAGATGCAAAACATAAAGCGATGAGAATAAATTAAATTCAGTTACCTAGGTTTTCACTTCTGCCTGTGTTTAGAATAAACCTGAGAAATGTCACTATTCTTTGGTAGTGCCTTCAAAGACTTTACTTACAGATCCTGTCATAAAGACAGCACCATCCCACTCAATAAAGAGTTGCCCTCCTGGTAATTGAACAAGGCATCTTTTGTCCTTAATTTTACTCTTCAACACTGCTGCTACTAATGTAGCACAAGCACCACTACCACATGCTAAAGTTTCTCCAACCCCACGTTCCCAAACTTTAAGTACAATTTTCTCACCATCAATTTGGGCAATATTGACATTAGCTTTTTCCAAAAAAATAGGATCATTTGCAATTTGAGGACCAAGCTCACAAAGGTTAACTGCATTTATATCATCAACAAAAAAAACTACATGCGGATTACCCATGTTAACTGCAATAGGCAAACTGAGATTACTATACGATATTGGCAAATTAACAGGATTACATGCAAAAGATAATGGTATCTCCTCCCAGTCTAATGAAGGTAGGCCCATGTTAACTTTTATATTGTTTCCATCGACTTTTGTACAATGCAGAAGTTTATTTTTTACTGCTATATCTACTTCTTGTAATTTATTATTCTGCATAATTATCTTTGCAACACAACGTGTTGCATTTCCACAAGCACCTGACTCACTCCCATCAGCATTATAAATCTGCATAAAACAATCAGCATACTCTGATTTTTTTATGATTATAACCTGATCGCAACCAACACCAAACTTTCTATGCGCAATTTTTTTTACATCAATATTATAATCTTTTTCTCTACCATCTATAATGACAAAATCATTACCTAACCCATGCATCTTGATAAAGTCAATCATTGCATAAAGTAATCCAATCCCATATCTACCCTCTCCCAAGCAAAAAGTTTCCCTTGCGGCTTACGACCAAAATGACCATACGTTGCTGTTGGTAAATATATTGGCATATTCAAATTCAAAAATTTACAAATTCCTTGTGGTGACAAATCTATCATATTTCTTATACAATCCACTATTATATCTTCACCAATTCCATTAGTACCATATGTCTCAATAGTAAAAGACAAAGGCTCTGCAACTCCAATAGCATAAGCTAAGCTTACCAAACATCTTTGAGCCAAACCAAGTGCAACAATATTTTTTGCAATATAACGTGCCATATAAGCTGCTGACCTATCCACTTTAGTAGAATCCTTACCAGAAAAAGCACCTCCTCCATGAGGTGCAAGGCCTCCATATGTATCAACAATGATCTTCCTTCCAGTTACTCCACAATCACTCACTGGCCCTCCAACAATAAATTGCCCCGAAGGATTCACTAAAAAATTATCACTAGAACACATCCATCCCTCAGGAAAGGTATTTTTTACTATGCTATATATAGCGCTCCTAACATCTTTTTGCTTCATAGTTTTTGGATGTTGTATAGAAACAACAATATTAATAGCCTTTATTGGTTTCCCATCATGATAAAGTAATGTCACCTGACTCTTCGCATCTGGGCCAAGCTGAGGTAACTCACAACATTTAACAAATTTAAATATGTTCTTTAAAATTTTATGTGCGTAATAGATAGGTGCTGGAATCAAGTCTTCAGTTTCGTTTGTTGCATACCCAAACATCATTCCTTGATCACCTGCACCACCTTGTGCTTTATCAATACCATTTGTAATTTCACGTGACTGCTTATGAAGTAAATTCGTTACTTTTAAATTTTGCCAATCAAATCCTTTGCGGGCATAACCTATATCCTTTACAACCTGACAGATTATTTCTTCAATTTGATTATTAGCTAATTCTGGACCTAGAACTTCGCCACCAACTATCACGTTATCTGTTGTGACCATAGTCTCAATTGCAGTACGTGATAATGGGTCTTGCCTTATATATTCATCAAGTATCGCATCAGAAATCTGATCTGCAATTTTATCGGGATGACCACTAGAAACAGATTCACTAGTAAATATTATTGACACAACAGCTATTTTAACGTTGACTCACTTAAGTAGCAAGCTATTCACAATAAATTTTTCTAGCGTAATAAAAAATTTGCTTATTATAGAGTACACTTTTTCAATCCTGAAATTGAAAATATATATCGACATAGACAAACAAAATTGTGTAATGTACTTAAAAGTACAGTAATTCTTAAAACAACTGAGTCGAATTCAGCTACATTATTAGTGTTTAAGCATTACATAACACTAAATTAACTTTTACACTACTACAAGCCACAGTATAAGTTGTTTTTGTTTCATCAATCTCTTCTAAGAGCTATGGTTCTTTAAGTAGGTAATATTGACTTCATTTCTGCATTAATAAAAGCCGCGGTAAAATTTGTTATTATTCTGCAATTACTGTTTGAGTTCACATTAGTACTATTAAACTTAGTTTGGGCAGTAATTCTACGCATTTAAATTTTGCCTTTTCAAGATTTTACGCAATTTCCCTTAATAAACTAGTAATGCAAAATGAATACAAATTTAATACATTCCACCATTAATATGTAACACTTGCCCTGTTATATAACTTGCCTCATCACTCATCAAAAAAACGACAGCATAAGCTACATCTTTTGGCTCACCAACCCTCTTCATAGGAATACTTTCAATAATCTTACTTTTTCGAACTTCTGCTAACTTATCTGTCATAGGAGTTTTTATAAAACCAGGAGCTATGCAATTTGCTGTAATATTTCTATTAGCTAACTCTAAAGCTATTGACTTAGTCATCCCATCAACACCAGCTTTTGATGCCGCATAGTTTGCCTGCCCTTGGTTACCAATACTACCCACAATCGATGATATGTTTATTATCCTGCCCTTCTTCTGCCTAAACATTATTTTTGCTACATTGCGGTTCAGTATAAAGGTTGAGGTTAAATTTATATTAATAACATCATCCCAAGCATAATTACTCATTCTAACCAATAACTGATCATTTGTAATACCTGAATTGCATATCAACCCATCAATTCCTCCCATCTTTTCTTGTGCTTTTATAGCTAAGCCTTCTACTTCTTGTCTATCTGCTAAATCAGCTCTGATAACGTGAATACCTTGAAATTGAGATTGTAAATCTGCAAGCACTTCCTTCCTTGTTCCTGAAATAGTAATAACAACACCAAGATTATGTAACGTTTCTAAAATTCTCTTCCCAATCCCACCTGTGGCACCAGTCAATAAAATTCGCTTCCCTGTTATATCAAACATAGTAATTTTTTATAAACTTATTGCAAGGCTACAACAAACCAACTATAGAAACAATTAAATCTACTTTAACAAAGAAGTACCCAAGGATAACCTCAGCATGAATTCAATATAAATAATCAAACAGCACAAAAATTTATGTACCTGAAATCAAGTCACTAATTAATTTTTCAACTCTCGAAAAAGCGATTTACAAATATAAGATAGATCATTGTAGTTAGGAATTATAATTAATCAAATTTAATATTTGTATAAATCATTAGTAATTAGGTATCACAAAATAGGAGTTTAGTTTTTTATGGTTAAGATAATTGATAAGAATGGTTTTGTGCGTCGTCATCGTTGTATTGTTTTAGCAGCTTATTGTAGCTTTCTTGCTATGTTGTATACCCTTGTTTTACAGGCAAAATACCTCTTTCTTTTTTCGCGTTTCATATCAGAGTCAAAACATACACAAGCAAATCTCTATGGGTTCAGACAGGGCATTAATAATTTCGATGATAAACGGTGTGTCAGCACTAGCTGTAGTAGCAACGATAGAATATGTGTTGTGTACCGCTGCGTTGCTCGATACACTAACAATTATATTTGAAGCAAAACCAAAACGAACCTAGATTTTGCACAACGACCGAGGAACTTCAACATCCAAAAAGTGTTATTAATATAGAAAAAGAGATGTTGGTTATCGGTGAGAATCCAACAAACTCATTTAATGACTAAGCATATTCAACGTTAGTAATCTAGTTTATGTACTGTGACCAGAACCACTTCCCAACTTTTCCAGCCCACTTTTTGGTATTAATTTTCACATCCTATGGAAGAGGTTACTCTGACTTGTACGTATGTGAAATCTCCTTTGACCTAGCTTGCTTCTTGCATTTCTATGAAACACAACACTGCTCATATAGTTATCCCATATTGAAGCATATTTATACATTTTGTAAGCACAATTACAGCTTCTATTCTCGGCATTATGAGAAAAAACTAATCTTTGCCAGAAAAATTATAAAGATACACAAAAAAAGAGGAGTCAGAGCATAAGAAATATACAACTAATCTTGTATAACCACACCATCATAGTTTGATACAATCATTAACTTAAAAAAGTTATACAAAGTCGTCATTTTTTATACAGGCAGAAACAAAACGTGTTAAACAAGAAAACAGTCTATACAATAATTCAGACGATGCTAATAATAGAACTTACCCAACTAAATAATATTTTACTTAAGTCTAATAGTGATTAATATTGTACTCATGGTCTGGCAGAACACATCAAAGCTTGTATCTCTTCTCTTACCTATAATAATAGGAATCTTTATATTCTTTTCTTTAACAACAACTCAATTGCATCAAGATAGCAAGATTATGTCTCTTATATTCTGTACAATGTCATTTTTGTTGCTGTTAAATTCAATTTCATGCATAATTCCACTCGGAACTATTGGCTATTTCCTGTCTTCTACAGCAATAGTTCTCTCTCCTAATTTTTTCACAATGATATGCACCTGGGAAAGTGCCTCAGTAACTGCAATTTTAGTACTGTTAAGTAATCGTAATAATGATAAAGGACATATTTTACGTTATGCAAGCATTCATTTCATTAGCGGTACACTTATTATAGCTTCAGTGCCATTTGATTTAATGTTTATGGATATTAACTCTGTGGTGACACAGCTAGAACAACACAATGTTATATTTTTGATGACAGGAATTTTGATAAATTGCGCATCTTTTCCTTTGTCAACATGGGTAACAGATGCATACCCGAAAGCCTCACCCCATGGCACAGCTTTTTTGCAACTTTTTGTCACAAAATCTTCTATATTTATGTTATTCATTCTGTTTAGTGGGTACAAAATCCTAACAATAATCGGTTTTATTACTGCTCTATACGCATTTATTTACTCACTATGGGAAAACAAATTAAGAACAATTCTTACCTATAATACTGTCGGTCAAATGGGTTTACTTACCGTTAGTATTGGATTTGGAGCTGACATTATACCATACCTCATTGCATCAATTATTTATCAATCAATTATGTACATGGCTGCTAGCTCTATAATTCATGCAACAGGAAAAGAGAATATTAAAGAATTAGGTGGATTATTTAAGAAGATACCTATATTAGGATTATTCTGTATAATAGCATTAATTACAATGTCAGCATTTCCTTTTACAATTAGCCTCAGTGCAAAACACATCATGCTTGAATCAATAAAACCAAGCACACCATTAATTTTATTTTTGGTAATAAGTTATGGTCTTATAATAAGTTGTGGCATTAGGCCTATATATTTTACATTTTTTCACAAACAAGATTATTTGGATAACATACGAAAAATACCTTGGAATTCAACTTTAGCTTTGTTAGCTAGTACCATTTTATGCTTTATACCACTGGTAGATGTAGAAAATACCTACCTACTTAGTGAAGTGTTGAAAAATCTAATCCTGTTTACCTCTGTCTATGGTATATTTTACTGTCTTCGCTTTATGTGGTACAATACAGAGTATAAGTTAGTTGAAGTAGATTGTGTGTACAGGGTATACATAAAAAGATTGCTCTGTTGGCTCGAAAGTAGGATACTGGTCTTATGGAAAAAAGTTTATTGCTTTTGTAAGACAAAATTAATAATTGCTCTAAAAAGACTGGATGAAATTACTTTAGAGGCTATCTCTTATACAGTGTTATCTGCAATTGTTATTATAATGGTTCTAGTAGGATTATATGTATAGTTTGTTTACAGGCGGCATTAGCAAGATACTTGATAAATTAAGAAACAAATCCCTAATCACTGAAGACGATTTTAAGAAAACGATTAGAGAAGTAAGAATCGCTCTATTAGAGGCAGATGTTGCACTAAAAGTAGTTAAAGATTACATAAACACTGTAAAAGAGAAGGTCATAGGATCCAATATCATACATGGAGTCTCTTCTGGACAAATGATTATCAAAATAGTCCAAGATGAATTAACTAAGATATTAGGAAGTAAGATATCAGAACTGAACTTATCTACAGATCTACCTGCAGTAATTATGATAATAGGCCTACAAGGATCAGGGAAAACTACAACTTCTGCTAAATTAGCTCAATATATAAGAAAAAAAAGTAAAAAAAATATTCTATTAGCATCACTTGATGTCTACAGACCAGCTGCCCAAAAACAATTAGAAATATTAGGAAAGCAAATTCAGATTGATACTTTAAAAATAGCTGAGAAAGAGAGTCCTACAAAGATAACTGAACGTGCACTTAAAGAAGCAAAACATCACGATGTGTTAATATTAGATACAGCGGGTCGTTTGCAAATTGATGAAGATTTAATGAAAGAATTACAAAAAATAAAGCTTTTGAGTAATCCAATTGAAGTTTTATTAGTAGCCGATTCCGTTACTGGTCAAGAAGCTGCTAATATAGCAAAAAAATTTAATGAAGATCTTGGCATCTCCGGTATTATTCTCACAAAAATGGATGGAGATGCTCGTGCTGGAGCGGCACTTTCTATGCGTTATATAACTGGATGTCCAATAAAATTCTTAGGATATGGAGAAAAATTGGATAGTTTGGAAGAGTTTCATCCTGAACGCATCGCTAGTAGAATCTTGAATATGGGTGATGTTATATCACTTGTGGAAAAAGCTTCTGAAATAATTGGTGAAGATGAAGTTGAAAAAATGACTTCTAAAGCTAGGAAGGGTGGTTTTGACTTTGATGATCTTGCAAAACAATTAAAAACTGTAGGAAAATTAGGTGGAGTTGCAAACATTATGAAAATGATTCCAGGCATTAGTAATCTAAAATTACCAGACATTATAGGAGATGGAACAGTAAAACTTCATTTAGCAATAATTTCCTCCATGACAAAATTTGAAAAGAAAAACCCACACACAATCAAAGCTTCACAAAAAAAGAGGATTGCAAAGGGAGCTGGAGTTCAGGTAAGTGACGTTAATACTTTGATGAAAAAGTTTCAACAAGCACATGCAATGATTAGTAAAGTAAGCAAAATTGATGGCTTGGATAAAATGAAGCTTGATCCAAAAGAGATGGCAAAACTCTTCTCAAGAAAGTAACTATCACAGGTAGTTCTTACCTACAACAATATATAAATTTGATTCAGTAATTACTTATGTTCAATTTTAATTGAAATAGCTTCATATTTAAATAAGTATTCATCTACATTAATAATCAAATAACCTTACCTATCATAAAAAAGAACTTCCAAAACATAAAAATTAATTCAAGAAAAGCAAGCTAAAATCGCATATAATCTTGTATTTAAAGAAAAAAGGTATACATATATTGTCATGATTGCAATCGGCTCATAAAAAAGGTAAATGACAAAAAAAGATTATTATGAGGTACTTGGTATCTCTCGTAGTGCCTCAGAAAGTGAAATAAAAAAAGCTTACTACAAAGCTGCAAAACAATATCATCCAGATAAAAACCCTGGAAATGCTACTGCCGAAAAAAAATTCAAAGAAGCAGCTGAGGCTTATGAAATATTGAGCAATTCACAGAAAAGAGCAGCATATGATAGCATGGGACATTCCGCATTTGAGGGGGGAAGTAGTAACTCTGGTGGAAGTAGTGGATTTAGTGGTGATTTCTCAGACATATTTAATGATTTATTTGGTGGTGGTTTTAGCAGTGCTTTTGAGCGTGGAGGAGGCAGAAGGAGACCAAATAGCAGGAAAGTTCAAGGATCTGATTTACGATATGATATAAGCATCTCACTTGAAGAAGCCTTTAGTGGGATAAAAGCACCTATTTCATATACAACACGAGTCGTATGCCAGAACTGTAATGGATCTGGCAGTGAAGGCAATGCAAAACCAATTCAATGTAACACATGTCATGGTGCCGGAGTCGTACGCACACAGCAAGGATTTTTTACGGTAGAACGTACTTGTCATGTCTGTCATGGAAATGGGAGCATAGTAAGTAACCCCTGCAAGAGCTGTGGCGGTGAAGGAAGATACAGAAAAGAAGTAAGCCTATTCGCCACTATTCCAGCTGGTATAGAAGATAGCTCTAGGGTCAGAATATCTGGTAAGGGTGAAGCAGGTGCTTATGGAGGTAAAGCTGGTGATTTATACGTTTGCGTTTCAATAAAAAAACATAAATTCTTTTCCAGAAAATCAACTGATTTATACTGTGAAGTACCAGTCCCCATGACTGTTGCCGCTCTTGGTGGTGAAATAGAAGTACCATCCCTTGATGGAAAAAAAATTAAAGTCAAAGTTCCTGAGGGGACACAAACAAATGATAAATTAAGAATAAGAAACAAAGGAATGAATAGGTTACATTCTGAAACAAGAGGTTACATGTATATCAGCGTGATTGTTGAAACGCCAGTTAAATTAAGCAAAAAACAAAAAGAACTTTTGCAGCAATTTGCAGAATATTCTTCTGGTTGTAGTCCAAAGTCTGATGGCTTTTTAAGTAAAATCAAAGACTTTTTGCGGTCGTAATTCATGTTTAAGGTTGCTATACTAGGTTGTCCAAATGTTGGTAAGTCGACACTTTTTAATCGCTTACTTAGAAGTTACCAATCTGTAGTTTATGATAGACCTGGTGTTACTCGTGACTATAACGAAGGCCTTTGTAAATTCAACCAAACAAAACAAGC
The DNA here is from genome assembly GCA_965207045.1 of Anaplasmataceae bacterium. Taxonomy (GTDB): domain Bacteria; phylum Pseudomonadota; class Alphaproteobacteria; order Rickettsiales; family Anaplasmataceae. Next base: position 961,630 of record OZ242261.1, read on the forward strand.
TATACTTATAGATAGCCCTGGTTGGGGACATAAAGATGAATTTTCTAGTTTAACCCAACAAAAAATCGTTCATATTACAAATATTGTTAATCTTATAATTCTAGTTGTAGAGCCTGACTTAAACCAACAAGACCGGATGTTTTCTTTATGGTTACGAAAAAATAGCAATGTACCAATAATTTTGGCTGTAAACAAATGTGAAAAAGGTAGTAATAGTAACGCATATGAGCTAGGTTGGCAAAACATTGTGAATATTTCTGCAACTCAATGTATCGGATTAAGTGGCTTAAGAAACATAGTTGCGACTTATATAGAAGAAGAATTACAACCCATAACACATGAAGTTTTAAAAATATCAATAGTAGGTCGACCTAATGTTGGAAAATCGACTTTAATAAATCAGCTCATGAAAGAAAGTAGGCTTATTACAAGCCCAATTTCTGGCACCACAAGAGATGCAATAGCAGTTCAATGGCAATACCAAAACTATAACATTACTCTAGTTGATACTGCTGGAATGCGAAAACAAGCTAAGATTAGTGAAGAAATAGAATCTTCTTCAGTTGGAACTTCAATACACTCTATAAGGCAAGCCCAAGTTGTAGTTCTAATATTAGACGCTGTGCGAGGACTGGAACACCAAGATAACTCTATACTTAATTTAATTAAGCAAGAAGAAAAACCTTTGGTTGTTGCAATAAATAAGTGTGATACTATTAAAAACCCAAGTATAGTGACACAAATGAAGCGTTATTGTGATAGCAAAATGCTGTACGAAACAAAAACTATAGATATCTCCGCTTTAAAAAACGTGAGATGTAACAAGGTAATAGATGCTTGTATAAAAATCTATGAAACCTCACACAAGCAGATTCGAACTGGGAAATTAAATAATTGGTTGGAAAAAGCAATAAAATGGCACCAACCACCACTATCCTCAAGAAAAACTCCTATAAAACTGAAATTCATTTCGCAGGCTAATAATGCACCACTTACATTTAAGTTGATAGTAAACATCGCAAAAGATATAGATAAAAGCTACATTCGCTATCTAATAAGTAGCTTACGCGAGGAGTTTGATATGCATGGAGTACCAATTAAGATAATGCTAGAAAAGAGCCACAACCCTTATATCAAAAAAGAAAATACTGCTTAATCCAACTCGTCGCTTCAGCTCTATTTTTCTGAACATATTTATCTTCAATGCTATAAAAAAACTGTTAACATTTCACATCCTTGCACAGCCAGGAATAGTATCAGGATCAATGCTGCTCCCGAAACTACGTATCCCCGCAATATGACACCCAGATCCAGCTCTTTCCTGCTCGCATAATTTCAAATATTGACTGAAGCAACTATCAAATATATTTACAAAATACCCCACCTCATCATGATTACACGTTAGATGATGAATAAAAGCATGATCCAACATTTCAATAGTACTATCAAGCCAAAACTGAGGTAATTCTCCTAAAACACCAGCCTTACTAGAAAAACTTAATATGAGTCTATTTTTAGTAGCCTCACCTACCATTTGTTCATCAAACTTAAGCCTTTGCACGTCTAAAATACCTTTGATATCCTGCAAATGCAAATCACGTCTAAAACAATTAGTACCCTGAATATGCTTTGTTAGCTTGTAGAAATCAGAAGTCTGCTCTACATCACATGTTGTACGCTTTTGAATTCTATTAGATGAAACAACATCATTCATTACAAGATCATACCCAAACTTGGATTTAAAGTCTGGCCTAATAACCTTCCTAACAATTTCTAACGTCTTATTGTATAACTCAGCTCTACTTCTCCCTTCAGAACTTAATTTCGCAAGATTTCCCTCTTTCCCTGTATCAGAACCGCTTCCATCTTGTAAAGGCAAAAGTATCTGTTCCTGTAAAGGGAATAAGTTATTACGACTATTGGCAACGGCATGATTAGAGCCTCTTAATACCATAGGAAAGAAGAACATCCCTGAAATAAGAATCAATATTGAAACAGTAATAACAACCATTAACCTAAAGCTAAACGAACAAAAAGGCCATTTTTCTTTACAGATAGCAACCTCTTTTGTATTACTTATTAAACCATCTTCAATCCTCTCTTCCTCAATATCCTTTCCTACTACTTGCCAAATATTATCTCTACTATTCTTCTCAACCTTCCTTGCATCTTTATTCATACTAACCAAAGAAACATAAGATCCTTCAATATTCTTTTCTTCTTCTTTCATAAACTTCTCTTTAAAATTTATTAATGGATATCTATCATCTAATAAACAATATGTAAACATGTATATACAACTAAAAGTTGATTAAAAACAAAAAAATCTAATAGTTCTTAATTTATTCAGCAAATACGTTACTACATTAACTCTATTGTAAACTAATTATTATTCCACACTCTCTTCTTCTTATTTACCATTCTTTCTATATCTTCTCGTTATACCTACATTTACCTAACAAGAAGTACAATTCTTTCTTGAAAATTACATTTTCAGCAGCCAAATTAACTAACCTTAATTAGCTCATCTTAACTAAACTACTTCTTTTTTTTACAAATCTTAATTTTTTTCAAACAGGAGTATCTAGTGCTTCCAAGATACGGCTTGCCAACTCTTTCAAAGCAAAAGGGGCTTCAAAGTTATCATTAAGATTCTGTAAGATCGGCCTTGCTGCCTCAATTGAACCACTATCAATCAATTTCACAACTTTTATCATATCATTAGAAAAATGATAAATATTACTGGAGCTAACATCACGATTTTCTAATATCATCAGTCTTTGTTCTGCCATATCACGTATATACTCAACACTGTTACTCCTTTCTATCAATTGATAATAAATTGCTTTTGCAGAATCCAACTCACCTTTTTGTACTAAAAGATCAGCTAACTTCATTTGAGCTATATACTTGTAGCTATGGTCACCACCAATTACTCTCAATATTTCTTCTTGTTTGTCACTACTAAGTTCAGGATTCATAGCCTCATATAAGCTATCACCCAGCTTAATTGCAACATTTCCAGCTTGGTCATTTTTTACATTATAAAAAACTACAAAAACCACTAATATAATAAAAGTAATAGTAGCAAATAATACACAATTACGCAAAACTTTGTATAAAGTATCAGACATAAACTTTCCTTTCTTCACTAAAGATATAATAAAAATAATAGCAGCAAGTAATACACAGCCATGCAAAACTTTGTATAAAGTATCAGATTTAAACTTTTTTCTTTTCACCAATATGATTAATAATTTACACTAATAGTATACATAGCAGATATTACAACAATAGCGAACAATTTCAAACTCTAACAATAGTAGGATTACAAGAAAATAGATAACCGTAATCAATGAACTATCATAATTCATTCTCTCATATTGCTTAAAAAGCCATGCAATATTCAACAACAGTACAAAAAAATATCACTCAGAGTATTAGAATAAATAGATTAGACCTTATAAATCTACTAAGAACAGAATTTGTAATTATCAACATAACCTCTTTCTGCAATTGGAACATTAGCCAATTTCTCTTTCTTAAGCTACTACCGATCTCGATCTTGAAAACTGTTCATAAAGCTTTCTCATTAATGATATTTATTATTAACTACGTATTACACTACAATAAAAACACCGTATTATTAACCAAAACGGCAGTGAAAGTTATAAATTTGCACTTGAAACACTTAACTGTTACCAACAAGAAGAATAATTTTTAATAGTGATATATGTATGTGGTAGCATTTTTGAAGAAGCTTCTCTTGGAAAACACTGATCTAAAACGCTACTTCTTTTTTTGAGGAATAGATTTTATTTATATACAGGTTAGCCATATAAAAATGCTATCAAATCCTTGAGAAGAGTTAGCACTAGATCTGTAACACAAATACGACTTGAAGTAAATGCAATTCAATCCAGCAAACAAAATATGACAAATTTATTGACCAATTATGGTAAGCCACAAAAAGTTACTATCTCAAGTAATGTCTTAAACTTGCTGATGAGAATTTATTCTATAAATACTTAATTAATACTTGCTGCAAGTGGTGTGTAGGTTATTCGCCTAATGTATCATTTTCTCAACCTCCGTGAATTGATTATAAAGACTTGCGTCTTCATCTCTAAGGACAAAGCACTCTACAACATACTATATGATGACTTGAAATCTTCCAGTATCCTATTTGCCTATATGAAACAATGATCTTCTTCCATGTATAACACATAGAAATTCCAGCGATACCTAAAAGAATAATTCTACATAATTGTCAGGTGCAGAAAAATATCCAATTATGTCAATAATTGCGGTATTCCTTGTTAAGAAACAAGAATTTGCTGAATGAAGACGAGCACTTACGGAATCAGCTTTCTCTACATAGAGCTTATATATTTTTAAACAATGTGGCTTATAGTTATCGACATAGTCAGTTTCAGTATTAGCTATTAGACTTTTTCTAATGTTTGACATTTATATAAATTCTATACTCGATCAACAACAGGTTTTTTATTCCACCCAACATTAGCAGTGGCACTCTCCCGCAAATCAACTGTTAGTATAGATCTGTGGTAGTCGTCCTTAGGAACGTCATTTTCTTTATCCTATTCAATTCTTTATCATTGTCAGCATCGTGTGCTCATCTTTAGGAACAGAAAAATCTCGAAAAACTGAAGATACTCTAAAAATACTTATCCAACAGATCACTTTTCTTCAATCTATAGTAACGACCTGGATATTTCCAAAAATGACATTTAATGGATACTCATTCCAAAACCTTTCCCATATTTTTTATACCCTGAAATATTCAAATTGGTTGCGGGGAAAGGATTTGAACCTCCGACCTTCAGGTTATGAGCCTGACGAGCTACCAGACTGCTCCACCCCGCGTCAACTCCTTGCACTTTACACCACATTCAAAAATTAATCAAGTAGTTTACCATCAAATCACCTCTTAATACATTGAAAAATAACATGTTTTAAACTACCAAATAAATTATGAGTATATTATTAATATGTGGTGGGAAATCACATGAACATGAAATTTCGCTACAATCAGCCCAATTCTTCGCAAAAAATACCACAAAAAAATTGTTCATCCTTACTATAAGAAAGGATGCTACGTGTATACTTAGAAATGAGGCAAATAAAGTATTAAGCACATGTGAATTCGGTTTAATTCAGATAAGAAAGTTCACTTCATCAGAATTCATCTGCAAGATGAAAAATTATGCCTTCATTTTCAACATAGTTTTCCCCATTTTACACGGTCCTTTTGGCGAAGATGGAACCATACAAGGTTGGCTAGAGACGTTAAGCATCTCTTATGTTGGTTCTGGAGTTCTTGCCTCAGCCATATCCATAGATAAAGATATTTCAAAAAAATTAGTTACAAGCTTGAAGATTAAAACCCCTGAATACATTACACTAACTAGATATTCTTTGCATGTTCCTCAAAATATAAAATATCCTGTTTTTGTAAAGCCAGCTAATACAGGTTCTAGCATTGGCATAAATAAGGTTAGGTCTCAAGATAACTTACAAAAAAGCATAGAAACAGCATTCAAGTACAATAACAAAATTCTTATTGAACAATCTATAGAAAGAGCACGCGATATTGAAATAGCAATTCTAGAGAAAGGCGATGGAAAGTTACTTATTAGCAAGCCAGGAGAAGTTGTAGTTAATGAACATGATTTTTATTCATACAAAGCAAAGTATGAAGACTGTGACAAAGTCAAATTACTGATACCAGCACCTTTAACCAAAAGACAAATACTGAAACTACAAGACATGTCTAAACAAATTTTTAGACTATTTAATTGTTCTGGCATGGCTCGGATAGACTTCTTGCTTCAAGATAACAAAATATTTTTTAACGAAGTAAATACAATACCAGGCTTTACTAAAATTAGCTTATATCCCAACCTAATAAAACAAGAAGGTATTGAGTACTCAGAGTTAATTGAAATTTTACTTTTAGCAGCAAACTATAAGCAACAAATGTCTGAACGTATAAACTACTTTCCAGATTAAAAGAGCTTAACTTAATCAACCACGTTTTATACTCTCTGATAATATGCATCTAAAAAAATCAGTCACGGAAGGCAATGGTTATTCTGAGGAAAATTTAGTAATAACTAAATATAGTGCTTTCTTTAACAAAATGTTTTGTAGTCATGATAGATGCTTCCTAGCCAGTTAGGAATTTATGGATCCGTATTATAGATAGATAGTGATCCTAGTAAACATGTGTGTATGAATCCAACAATAATATATTCTAATCCCTTAACTGAATAGAGATTTTTCTTGGAAAAAAATTAGTTCTTTATCAATATTGACAGTTTGCAAATCAGCAACGTCATTATTAGTGACTGTGATATAGAAATTACTATAAATAATGGAATATTGAAAATAGAGCTTAATGATTACGTCATTGATGTAGTTAGAACAAGAAATTTTGGTGTAACACTAGGTTGCAAAAGAGAGTTATTGAGTTTTTAGATAGAGATTGGATTAGAGAGCTATGATGTCTTTTTACCCAGTAAAAATATTAGCAACAATAATGATAACAGCACAACTTATATGATTATTTACCACAATTATAAAAGAAAGAATTGAAAAAAACAGAAATGTATGAGAAGCCAATCTAGCTCTGGTAGCATGAAAATAGAGATTTTGTAATTTATGATACTGAGAATGGTAAGAATATTATTACATTGTAAAAATTTAATGCCACTTATCCTGCAAAGGTTGAGTTTACCATAGTCACTCTAAAGTTGCTGATTCGGCATGTTATTGTAAGAACAAAGCTAAGCAAAAGTGAAAGAACCTTAGATGATGTCAAAGAAGGAGCTTCAGATGACACTAATCGCTTTCATTAATACGATAAGGAAGTGCCACAATGATCTCAGTTCTTGAATTTATATCGACCCAAATCGATAAATCTTAGTATTAAACAATATGTATTCTACCTTAAAAGATAGTTGATAGCTTACTTGATTAATAAGGATAACGAAAATAATTACTTTAATGTAGAAGAATAACTGTCTATAATAATCTGATTTTTTCTGGAGAAACAGATATAGAAAACGCCTTCTTACATACTTTCTTTTGCCTTAATACTAAGTAAATCAAGGCCTAAAGCAATTAAGTTTTTTACGGCTAAGACAAGCTCTCTTCTCGCACAAGTCAATTTTTTATCATCATGTACAATAAATCTAAACACACTTTCTTTGTTACCACAATGCCACAAAGAGTGAAATCCTTCAGCAACTTCATACAGAAAATTTGTAATTCGTTGCACTTCAAATGTATTTGCAACCCCAAGTAACACTCGGGGCCATTTTGCCAAAATTTTTATTAGTAATAACTCTCTAGAAGCAGATAATAATGATAAGTCCACATTATCATCCATTAATACAACTCCACCCATTTGTCTTAAAATTGAACAAGCCCTGGCATGTGCATATTGAACATAAAAAACTGGATTCCTGTTAGATTGCTCCTTAACTTGGGACAGCTCTAAGTCTAGCACATTATCCTGCCTTCTTGTTAACATCATATACTTTACAACATCAGAACCAACTTCATTTACAAGCTCACGTAATGTCAAAAACTTACCACTCCGCTTTGACATCTTAATCATGGCACCATTTTCAAACAGATTAACAATGTTGTATAACTTTATGTTAATTTTAACTTTATCATTAAGCTGTTCTACAGCCGATTTAAGTCTATCAACATAGCCTGCATGATCCAAGCCCAAACCCAAGACCATATTATCAAAGCCACGTTCTATCTTATCTAAATGGTAAGCAAGGTCAGCCGCAAAATACGTCCAGCTTCCATCTTCTTTCTGCAAGGATCTATCAGAGGTATCACCAAAACTTGTCGAGCGAAACAATAACTGCTCACGTACCTTCCACCCCTCTTTCTTCTTACCCTTTGGATCTTGCAGTTCACCCTTATATATCAGGCCTTTCTTCTCCAAAATGGCAATAGCTTCTTGAATTTTACTATGTAAACTCCTTTCTGATACAAAAATATCATGTTTTACACCAATAATACCCAAGTCTTCTTTTATAGATTCCATAATTGAATTTATAGCATAAAATCGTATTACTTCTCTCTCTGCTTTTCCGTTTTTTAATAAATTATTCCCATGTTGTTCAGCCAACTGCTTACCTATCAGTTTCATGTATTCACCTGGATAAGGAACCTCTTCGAAATCATACCCTAGAATTTCTTTATATCTTGCATAGGCTGAATCTATTAGTGCTTCAATTTGTGTTCCTGTATCATTTATATAATACTCACGCACTACTCTATAACCTACTTTCTCCAAAACTTTTCCTAATGAACTAAAGAAAACTGCGGCACGTGCATGCCCAATATGTAAAGGTCCAGTTGGATTTGCTGAAACTGATTCAATATGTATAGTTCTTTCTTTACCTAAGTTCAAAGCTCCATAACTCTTACCAGCCTTATTTATTTCTTTAACAATACCTTGCCACACAGAGTTTTTAATAGTTACATTCAAAAATCCAACACCTGCAATTTCCGCTTTAGCAACTTCTGGCAATGTTAGAACTTTTTCTGCAAGTACAGAACCTGCTTTCTGCACAGAAACACCACATGTTTTTGCAAGTATTATTGGAGCATTAGTTGCTACATCACCATGCTTTAAATTACGTGATGGTTCTATTGTAACTCCCTTAACATTTTCACCAACATTTTCAAATACAAATTTCTCTACTAGGCGGTATACATCCATTATCAATAAAGTTTAAATATATTTTAATAATTACATACAACCTAGCTTTCTACAAAAATAGTTTCTCACTCCTTATCCCAAAATAAATTTATAACTTAACTAACAAAATTAAAAAATACTTAATAAAATTAAAAAATACTTGATTATTTATATCAATCAGATTATATTGCTGGAAATAAACTTATTTTTTATATAAAAAAATATGGACTATAGAATAGAAGCTTTTGAAAGTGTTCAACTTAAATTAATAAACCTTCCAAAAGATGACACTCAACAGTCAGAAATTACAAAACTTATTTGTTTAGATTTTGACAGGACTGTAATTAACCAAACCTTACATGGTCAAAACTCTATGTGGAAATGGCATACTTTGTGTAGAGAAATGGAAAACAAGGAAACTGATGAAAAGAAGTTGGACAGTATGCGTAAAGATTTACAAAAGTCAGTCAAGGAGAAATTAGACGATAATGGCATAACTTTTCGGAATCAGGAAGAACTAAAAGAAACAATACTAAATGCACAAAGAAAAGGAATAAAAGTTGCAATTACAAGTTTTAGCTCTTTCCCCTTTGTAGTGGAACTTCTCATGCAGGAATTACTAGGTAGAGAATCAGCCGAAAAGATAACCATAGCTATCTGCAATGACGCAAATGTCATGAAAGAACACCGTAAAGACATATTAGTAAAGTTTTTAAAAGATGAACTCAAAATTAAAGACCCAAAAAACATTATTTTAGTTGATGATGATGCAGAAAATTTTATTAATGTGTTTCAACACAAAGAAAGCATTATATGCATTGCAAGCCATGCTAATCCTGAAAACAAAGAAAATGAGTATCTTACCGATATGAGTAAGTTTATTACTGGACAAGCAGTAGGACAAGATGAAATCATACAAAAAGTAGAAGATCTTGTTAAGACTAATCAGGAGAAAAAAGAAGGAAAAAGTTTACAAAGGAGCTTTTCTCTTGATCTAAGTCTTGGGCAAACAGCTATTTTAGTAAGAAGAAGATCTAGAACACAGTCTGAATCAGTAAGCTGTTCACACACAGAAAAGAATTCACAAAATTTACACAAACGGAGGCTTAGAGTACAATCTGAATCAGGAGCAGATAGTTTAAACATAATAGAAGATCCAGAATCATCTTACACAAACATCGATGCTGCAACAGTTGCACCGTTAAGCGCAGAAAAAGGTGTTCTAACTAAAGCTTAATTTCGATAATTGAAATATTCCAACTGTATGTGTTGGTACTATCTAAAGAAATTGAAAGATAATCAGTGTTAAAACGTACGGGTATGTCAAATTCAAAATCTGCCCTGATTACACAAGATGTTAATGGAGCTGTATCAAAAAGTACTTTACCAGTTGTATAATCAATTACATATTCAGAAGTAAATTTATCGTCATCCCAGAATATCGATACTGTACCTTCAACAGGCTTATTTATTACCCTGCTACTGTCTAAATAATTTTTAATAAGCTGAAATTCCTTATTTAGACCATCCCCAGTACCTATTTGCTGATTTACAGCTTGGTAATCTGCCCAATCCTTGAAACGAAAACCATAACCCATACCTCTTCTCGCTCTAAAGAAACTAATTAACGCTAGCATTTGCTTTTTCGTTTTTACACCATGTGATACATCATATCTTACTCGTGCATCAGACCAATTAACATTGCGTTGTTCATATCCATTTTTTGATATAATAATATCAGTAGAAAATTCTGGGCCACCACGTGCACCATATGAAATATCTTCAGGAAATCTTTCTTCGGTAAAAAACATATCAAACTAATATAACCTAAAAAATATTTACTAGTATCACTTAATTTAGCGAAGCAATTTTCTCCAATCTTGATAACTTCATAAATAATTTAAAATTTAGCCTCATATTTATTCTAATGCGTACAATAATGATAAAAATTGGATCGGCTTTACTAATAATAACATTATTAATGCTCATTCCTGTATTGACTACAATAATCTATAATGAAGACGACTTTATCTTCCTTACTTCTGCAATTCTTACCTTGCTTTTTAGTATAACGTTACTCATACTTGGCAAACCAGAAAAGTTATTACCACAACAAGTAGTAATAATCACAACAATGTCATGGATCATGGCAACAATATTCTCTTCTTTACCATTCTATATTAGTGGTTTTAGTTTTACAGATGCTTTTTTTGAAGCTATGTCCGGCATTACAACAACAGGAGCAACTATCTTAACAAATATAGAAGAACAAAAAAAAAGCATATTAATGTGGCGTGCGATACTACATGGAATAGGTGGAATAGGCATAATGATAACTGGCATTGTAATTATGCCACTTTTCAAAGGAATAAATAATGCTAAATTATTTCATGCTGAATCTTCTGAAATGTCTACTTTAGGTAGCACAAAAAAAATCTCAACACATATAACTTTGGTTTATCTCTTCATTCTTCTCTGCTGTATAACTTTATATAAAATTGCAGGAATGAATTTTTTTGATGCCATATGTCATGGAATCTCTACAGTCTCAACTGGAGGATTTGCTAATTATTCTGATTCTTTCACCCATTATACAAGCTATTTCATAAACTACATAGCTATCATCTTTATGATTTCAGGGTCGATACCATTCTTGCTTTACATAAGGCTTATCAAAGGTGATTTTGCAATTCTTAGTGATGAACAAGTTAGGTGGTTATTCAAAATAATTCTCATTTTTTCTATTCCTGTCATGATAGATGCAAAAGCTACTATGAATTTACATACCACTGAAAATGTTCTTATCAATAGTTTTAACCTAGCCTTATTCAACACCACCTCATTACTCACATCAACTGGTTTTATCAAAGGAGACTATACTTTTTGGAATATTGGTGTTACAAGCGTTGTCCTATTTTGTCTAGCATTCTGTGGTGGGTGTAGTGGTTCAACAACAGGTGGAATAAAAATCTTCAGAATAATAATACTCATTAAGCACTCACTTTATAGTATAAGACAAGTATTGAGTCCTAATAAAATTGAAGTAATACAAATCAATAAATGCAAGTTAGACATGAAAGAAATCAATTCAGCTTATTCATTTTTCTTTATTTTTATAACCGTTCACTTTCTTTCAGCCATCCCACTTGCCTTCTCGGGCTTAAACTTTACTACTAGCATAAGCGCTACAGCAGCAGCTATTACTAACTCAGGCCCTGGAATCGGCAATATTATAGGCCCTTATGGTAATTACGCGACCTTGACTAATCTTAGTAAATTTATACTATCATTTTTAATGATTTTAGGTAGGTTAGAAGTTTTAACAGTAATGGCTTTCACAATTTTGTTATTGAAAAAATAAGCTCACCTTCTATACAGTAATTCATAATTAAATTCAGCACCATAAACTAAACAGATGTTAAGTACATAAAAAAACAAAAGTGCAATTATAACACCCCCAAGGCTCCCATATATCAAATTTACTTGTTGAAAGTGATTTATATAAAAGGAAAAAGATATTGCTGTTATTGTCCACAACGTAACTACAATAAAAGCCCCAGGCATTACTGAAAACCATCTTTGGTCAAAATTCGGCAACATAATATATAGCGCAGATACCCCAATAAATAAAATCAAAACACTGATCAGATATCGTATATACAACCATTGCGGCTCAATATGAATAACACGGCTAATTAATCCTTCAATCAAAGGCGTAAAGGTTAATATCAACATTGCAATCACCATAACAAAACTGATCAATAGAAACTGCAATATACTAAGTAACCTACTTAGAATATAAGGATGCTTGTTTTCAACTCTATATGCCTTATTTAAAATACTACGAAGACCCTCGACAGTTGAAGAAGCTGTCCAAATCGCACCAATAACAACCAATTTTAATAATGTTGGTGGAGGCCCTGATATTATTTCGTGCATTCTAGGCATCAAACCAGACAAGATATCTTCAGAGACATTATTAACAAAAAACTCTTTTATTGATTCCATTATATAATATTGTTCAAAATTATAGGCTATATAACCAGAAAGAGCTGTAATAAAAAATAATGCTGGAAATAAGCCTAATAAAGATAAAAAAGCAAGATAGCCAGAATACTCAAGCCCATCATGTTTTATAGTACTAAAACACGCTTCATACAAAGCTCTGATTATATGCATTCACCTTGCCTTTTTCGCCATTATAATATTTAGAATCTCAACAATCAAAGAAAAAGTAAATGCAAAATATAAATAACTGCGAGGAATATATATGTTACATCCTTCTGCTATTAACAAAGCTCCAATAGCAACAATAAACATCAAAGCTAATATTTTTAGTTCAGAGAATTCATTTATCAAACGTACACTGTAACCAGATAACAACACCATAACAACCATTGCAATGAGAAACGCTATTGCAATTATAGTTATATTCTTTGTCAAAGCTATTGCTGTAAGTACAGAATCTAGTGAAAAAACTAAGTCAACTAAAACAACCTGAAATACTGCATAATAATAATTATTACTCTGCTTCACTGTAAAATCTTTTTTATTGCAAAAAAGATCATAGTAAACTTCCTTTCCACTTTTAAATACTAAAAAAACTCCACCAAACATAAGCACAAGATTTTTTATTGGTATCTCAAGAATATTTGTATCAAACTCCATTATCCATCTGATATAGACCAGCATAACAAGCCGTATGATTAAAGCCAAACTTAAACCTATATATCTGACAGTAGTTTTGTTTTTTACATTCTGAATTACAATACTTATGAAAAGTATATTATCAACTCCTAAAATTATTTCTAGCAAAGTTAGAATAACCAAACTAGTGAAATTTTCCCACATCACACCATTAATACTCTCTAAAAAGATTGTAGCCACCCAACACTATATCAAACGAGTAACTATTCTCACCTATCGCAGTCACAACTAACCTCTCTGCAATTTCCTTTTCAAAAATCTTCAATCTTTCATTTCCTATAGAGAAGAAAGCTATTGTTTCAATCTCTACAAAATCAGAATGATTAACAATAAAATTTATAAAAGGAGGATCATCTATATATTCATTAGGAAAGATAGTTATAAAATTATAATTTCCTAGATTATCAGTTACTGCACTGCCAGTTCCAACAAAATTTTTATCAAAATAAGAATGACTATGTTCAAACTCACCAAATTGATATTCACCATAAACATTAGGATGCCATATAGATATCCTAGCATTTTGCACTGGAACACAATTTATATCTGTGACCTTTCCAGAAATATAAATTAAACGTCCTTCCGCTACAGAAGGAAAACCAGCCCTTCTTCTCAAATTATTCGAAGAACTAAACTCATCTGGTCTCTTCAACCCTGTATATAGTTCAGGAGTAACATGACACTTTCTTTTTTCTATTTCAACTGCAACACTCAAATCTGATACTAAACAAAATACAAGAAAGATTATTACTATAATCTTATTCAGCTTATTCATAGTAAAATCTATAATCTGCATACTCTGCTTTGCGTTAAGTCTAGGATCACAGTAACTACTGTAATGCTGTACTGTTTCACCTATATTAACGCATTCAACCACTTTCTTACCTGTCATTTCTAAGTGCAAACCACCAAAGTACATGTTTTGTGATTCCAATATATCGATAAAATAACCTAATTCCAACAAAATAGTGTTAATATTTCTGGTTTTTTGTCCTTTTAAGCGGAATGTATTCCCGTGCATAGGGTCGCACATCAATATAACATTTTTATTATGTTTTTTGATAGACGATATTATCTTAGGCAGATGCCTACCTATATACTTCTCGCCAAGCCTAAAAATCAGCAACAATCTGCCCAATGCATTGTCTGGGTTGACGTGCTGAATTAAAGCAATTATCTCCTCTGAAGTAATATTATGATCAACTTTAATTCCTACAGGATTGTGGATTCCTCTTATATACTCTATATGTGCCTCTAAGATAGAGCGCGTCCTATTGCCAATCCAAAAAAATGATGCTGACAGGTTATAGTAATTATTCTCGTATTTCCTAGTAAAACATTGTTCATAATTCAACAACAGTGCTTCATGTGAAGTATAATAATTATCTAACTTAGAATTACGCAAATATCTCATTATTTCAACTGATTTTTGATAACCCAAAAACAACCTATTGGCGTCTGGCGTTCTAGCTTTACTGGAAAAACCTATTGAATTAACTATATCACCTCTATAAACAGGCAATTTTTCTTTATCTCGGATTTCACTATCATTAGAACGAGGCTTAGCAAATTGCCCTGCAATCCTGCCAATTATTACAACGTTCTTTTTTAATGACACTGATAATTTTTTTGCAAGCTCAGTGATAAGTAAGACGTCCTGGCTAATATTATGTTCGTTAATGTCCACAAAATTTTCTACACAGTCACCAGCATGCAAAACAATTGCTTTACACTCTGCAACTTGTATTAACAATTTTCGCAACAACCTTACTTCCTTAACACTAACAATTGCCTCAGCCTTTGCTAGTTTCGCTTCAACTGTAACCAACTCTGCTGTATTGTTATACATTGGTTGCTGTTTTATAGGAAATTTGCGCCAGCTACCTGGTCGCCATTTACTTTTCATACAACCACTTTAACCAAACATTTCCAATAACTTCTGCAATACTTTAGGTGTGAAAATCGAAATAATATTTACAGAAACTTTATTGTTACCATCATCCTGAGTTTTTAATTTATAATCAATAGATATAACTCCTCGCCCTAATCCTCCTGTTACTAATTCACCAACTACAGGAATATTCCATATAAATTTATTAATATAATATACAGGTACAACATAGCCAGATAAATCTAGTTTTTTATCACTAATTCCTACTTCTCCTTCAAAACTAACACCCAAAGACAAACCTTCTAACCATGATTCACTAAAATTAATAATTCCACTTTCATACGTAAATGGTGCTTGTAATTGGTCAAAAAAGATTCCCTCAGAATTGAGGGTACTCACAATCCCTTGCAAGGATGCAAGCGACAATATTTGGGCTAATAAAGGCGCTCTAATTAAAAAGAAATTATTGATAATTATAGAACCTTTTCCATCTACAAATCTAAGCAAAAACATCCCTTTATTCAATTCATTAACAACCCCAAATGTGGAAAGTAGTAAACCTGCGTCATTTGATTCAATTGTAAACCCTTTGGCAGTATTTTCCATAATAAACCCACTATCTTCAGTAAATTTGCCAATAAAATAACTATCTTTATATTCAGGATTTACCTTTAAACTCATGTCATAAATAGAGAATTCATTGTTCAATACAATCTCCTTGAACTCAGCTGCTATGTCAAAATTATCCTTAAAGTTTTTAGTATTAAGATCTTTATTTTCCAAAGAATCCAAAAAAAGCTTATCACCTTTTGCGATTATTTTCTGTATGTTATTTTGTTTTTTATAGTTAAATTGAACATTATTTGTTGCTGACTGTTCTATAAAAACAAGCTCCTTAAGCTCTTCTGATTCAATACTCATGAATCCTTTTACTTCAGTCTTACTAGAAACTATAGAAAATTCAGGTACTAAAAAAGATGAGTCATTTTGTACAGCATAAAACTTTATTAAAGCATCATCACCAAAACTACTCTGCCAATTTATTAAATGAATATTAAAAATAGAATCAACAAGATCTAATTCACCTTCTACATAATTATATCCATCAACATAGCGAGAATTTATATCCACTTTTATATTACCCGAAATTGTTTTTTCACCAAAAATTTCTGACAGCACAAGACTTTTAGCTGGAAACCCACCTTGTATATTCGATACAATCATTTCTTTGTCACCTTCTGCAACAATTTTAAGCACTTCATCGCCAATTATTACATTACCTGTTAATTTTAGATAATCGCCATCTATATTTAAGTCAAAGACACCATCATGGAAATCAAACAAATTAAAGAATTTATTATAACTAATATCCAACAACGACATATTCACTTTTCGTCTAATACCATTATCAATAATTAAATAGAAATCACCATAAGCAAAACCATTAATATTACTGATAATCTCCTGTAATTTTCCCCCTTTCTCAAGAAACATACTGAAGGGCTTCACTTTACTACTCACATTCCCTTGTACAATGATCGGTGCTTTACTTTGCATACTATCTTGTGTAACAGAGCCTTCACTTAATTCAATTCCATTGATATTCGCATAATCGAAACGCACATTCAAAATATCATCACGAATAGATAGATGGCCACGCGAATTAGTAACAGGTACTGATATCTCATTAAAAATCAATTTTAGATCTTTAAAATCTGCTTCAACGTTAGCACGAAAGCTATTTTCCAATGAACCACTTATTTGCAATTGCGGTTCAAATAACACACCATCTGCAACATAAGATTCAACCCATTCTTTAGCACTTTCTCCTATATTCTTTGGCCAATAATTCAATAACTCCTTATGATTTAAAGATGATATTTTTAAAGTAACATCTAACTCCTTGTTTTTAAAAAGGTACTCACCAAAAATTGATAAATACCTATCCCTATCCTTCACAACAAGATTCATATCATCGACAATTGCCTTATTTTGTTGCATTCGCACTCCACCCCCACCAGAAATAACAGTAACAACTTCTGTCTCTCCAGTTATTGTTCCACTAACGTCTTCAACTTTAACCCAACCTTTACTTATTTTATTATTCCTAAATGTAATGTTAGAATGCCCACTTATATTTATGTTATAGTCACTGTTCAGGCCAATATCAGAAAGATTCAAGTTATTGAATCGCGAAGACAACACAACATTGCTTGATACTTTTGCTTCCAATTGAACAGATGTTTTGTCGTCTTTCTTAATATTTGCATTGACTGTTCTCCAACTGTACTTAGAAATTGATTGAAGATACACAGAGTTAAATTTTGTTCCTTTTATGATCAAATTATTTATTCTAGCATGAGTCACATATTCGCTAAAGCTACCTATTATTTTATCTAAATTAATCCCCACAGACTTTGGAAACACAAATATCTTAGGGTCCTGTACAATTAATTCCGTTATCTTAAAATTCGTAAAAAAATAGCCTGAAGAAATAATAGCTTTTATCCTAGGTATCTTTCCTACCAATCTATTATTACTCTTTTCTTTTACTAAGATACCAGAAAGTATAACTCGATACTCCCCCATATCGTTGCTGCCATCAACTTTGCTATCACTGATTTTAAGTTCCAAATGAGGTAATGCTTTTTCAAAGTTTTTTACTAGGTAGTTATTCACGTAGCTGTCATAAACTATAACGCTACCATGAAAATATAGTATTGTAGAAACAACAACTAAAATAAATAGTAAAGCTATAAAAACCTTACGCATAGGAATAGTAACAAAAAGAGCTCATAATAATATTAAAATAAAAGAAGATAATATAGCCCATTATAAATTCATTTATGCAAAGGAATTTTATATCCCAATATTTTCTATATAAAAACCTTCTGGCCAATCTATAAGTTTGACTGCTGAATATGCTCTTTCTCTAGCAATCTCTAAAGTTTCTCCACAAGCAACTATATTTAGTACACGACCACCAACTGCTATCAGTTTATTATCTTCTAATTTTGTCCCAGCATGAAATACAAATACTTCATCTAGTTTTTCTAACTTTTCCAAACCATTTATTACTGAACCTATTTTAAATTCTAAAGGATAACCTCTATTAGCAATAACTACACATACTGAATGCTTATTATTCCAGTGTATACTCTCATTATGCAAACTTCCTTTAGCCGTTTTTAACATCAAAGACAATAAATCGCTCTTTAATCTCACAACCAAACTTTGTATCTCTGGATCACCAAAACGAACATTATATTCCAATAGATATGGTCCATTTTTAGTTACCATAACACCAGCAAAAAGAACCCCTCTAAATTTTATCCCCATAGAACCAAGAGCAGACACTGTAGGATAAATTATTCTTTGAATAATCAAATTCTCAACATTAGATAACTTAGACTTAGCAGGAGAGAAAGCTCCCATACCACCTGTGTTATACCTTTTTTGTTCATACATTACAGATTTATAATCCTGTGCTGTGCCAAAAGGAACTACACTACCGCCATCAAAAAAAGCGAAATAGCTCACCTCAGTACCAACTAAAAACTCTTCTATAACTATAGTAGAACTCTCTGTACCACATTTACCTCCCAACATAATATCAATGGCATCATATGCTTCCTTCACTGTCTGACAAATCACCACACCTTTTCCAGCAGCCAAACCATCATCTTTTATCACTAAAGGACACTCTTTATTATTTACAAAACCCTTTGCTGATTTTGCATCAGAAAAGTAAGCATATTTTGCAGTTGGAATATCATTCATCTTACATATATCTTTTGTAAAAGATTTAGAAGATTCTAATTGTGCAGCAATTTTTCCAGGACCAAACACGATAATATCTTCAGCTAAAAGATCATCAACTAAGCCAAGTGCGAGATACCTTTCCGGCCCTATCACAACTAAACCAATATTGTTCTTTTTACAAAAGAGAACTATATCAATGCTCACATTGCAATCTAGCACAACAACTTTTGCCAACTTATCTGCACCATAGATATTACCTGCAATATATAACTTACCTATAATAGGAGATTTAGAAACAGCCCAAAGTAAAGCATGCTCACGACCACCACTACCTATTATTAGTACGTTTACCTTATTAAATTCTTGCATATTTCTTTAAAAAGACATAAAATCCAGATAACAGTTTTTGTTATATTACGATTTATTCTTTGCCACAATAGGTTCGTATATGAAAAAATTATTGACAATATTTTACCTAATCAGTTTAAGCTTTACTTCAAATATAAACGCAAATGCTTCACAGCTACAAATTCAACTCTATAATAACGCAACTGAACTGGTTAACAAAGGCAAATTAGTAAAAGCAAGAGAACAATTTCAGCATATTCAGCTTTCTTACCCTTTCTCGGCTTTAGCAATTAAAGCACAAAAAATGTCAGCTTTCGCAAGCTATATGCTAAAAGATTATACAAAAACAATAATTGATACCGAAAAGTATATAGATAGATACTATAACACTCAAGATATACAATATATCTACTATTTGCGTGCAATGTCGTATTATAAGCAAATCAAAATTATTGATACCGATAGCACACCAGCTCAAGATGCTCTTGAGGCTTTTAATCGAGTTATCAAAAAATTTCCAAAAACAGAATATGCAAAAGAAGCTCAAATCAAATATGATGAAATTATGAATTATCTAGCCGCTAAGGAAATGAACATTGGTTTATTTTATTTTAAGGTTGGAAACTATGCTTCAGCTATTCAAAGATTTAAGATTATAGATATAAACTATGGTAACACAGATTATGTTCCAGAAGCATTACTCAGACTTACAGAGTCATTTAAAGCATTAAATATGTTTGAAGAAGCTGAGCACTATCACAATGAATTTCTCCTCCATCTCATACGATAAACTTCATTCTTACACAACATAAAGCTAATTTCTGTCTTTACTACAAGAAATACTTGAGAAGTACTCTGTAAAGTGCTACTATTGCTTTTTATTACCTAGTATAAGTGACAAAAAAGGAGCAATTAATTGTTGTTGAGGGCATGGTGGAGATTGCTCTACCTGATGCGACTTTTAGAGTAAAGTTAGATCAAGGAGGAGGCAATGTTGTTATTATTGCCCATACATCTGGAAGGATGCGCAAGAACAGAGTTCGGATATTGGTTGGAGATAAGGTAAGAATGGAAGTTAGTATACATGATAAAACAAGAGGCAGAATCATACGACGCTTATAAACATTTTTCCTTTAATCAAATTTACAGTCAGAACCCTCACAATCAATTAGAAAAAACAAATAGCCTTGCTTATTTTCAATTTATGGCAGTTTACCCAAAGCGATAGGTACACATAAGCCCTATTTTTTTCTATAAACAAAGGCCTATTTAAATAAATACAATAATTATTTCTATAAATAACTTGTCAGCATACCTTTTTTCTACAAATTATCACAGTTCTCTACCTCTATCAGAACCACCAACCGCTCCTAGTAAATTATCATCACCATCCAAGTTTAAACCAACTTCTTCTACTTCAACAACAGAAGAACACACATTCATATGCCTATCATGTCGCCTTTTCAACCCATCATATGTTTCTTCCAATTCTTTATACAACACCGACAAGCGATCATGATCAGCTTGAAGTGCACTATCAGCTGGTATAAATACCACATTCCTCTCCTGATACCATCTAGTCAACGACTCACTTTTCATCTTAACATCTTCCAATTTTTTAGTAAGAGAATCTTTCTCTTTTTCGCTGACTTCCTTTGTTTGGCCTAGAACGTGCAGTGACTGATTTATTATATCGTTAATCAAACCTTCCAAATTTTCTATTTCTTGAGCATAGTCTTTAGTAAAATCACTTTTTTTTGCCTTTTCTTCACTACTTTCGGTATCTTCTTTTTTCTTCAGCACCGTTACTACTTCGCTTTTGTAAGATTGAACAACACCTATAAGTCTCTGATTTTCCTTTTCTAGCTCGCTACATCTTGCTTCAACATCTTTTTTTTCTTTCTCCAATTTATGACAAAGTTCCTTCCTTGATCCAAGATCATATTCCAACCGCTCTATATCTGCACGGGACTGAGTGGAAGATCTGATATCCCCAACCCCAGTAGATGCAGCGTCTTGAGCTTTAACCATTTCTTGAATTTCAGAGTTTTTTCTTGTTAATTCCTTTTCTAGAAAACCTCTTCGCTCGTCACTTGTCTTTAATCTTGATTTCAAAGTCTTTACTTCATGATCAAGTACCCCCTTATTATGTTGAAATTTTTTTAGTTTCCTTTGCTGATCTTCATATTCTTTTTTCAGGGAAGCCATTTTACCCAATTCTGACTTTTTTTCTTCTACATCAGCCTTTAACTTTCTGACTTCTTTCTCAAGTTCCATAAATTCTACTACTTCCCCCTTCTCACGATCTTTTTCAAAGTTTGATATACGTAAATTCGCTTCCGACAATTTTTCTCTTAATCGTTCTACATCTTTTTTTAGGGTTGCTATTTCTTTTTTGCGGGCTTTATTACTCTCCACCTGCGGTTTTAATTTTTCAAGACTTTTGTCCATCGCTATTAATTTACCTTCAAGATTACGTATTTGTTTTTCGTACTCTTTATTTTTTTCACACAGATCCATATTGTTATTGTATAATCGCTCAAGCTTTTTTAATGCATTAACTAACTTTTTAAGCATTTCCATATGTTCATCTTGAAGCGATTCCTCACTTGCACCTCTCTCCTTACGCGACTTCTTTACCCTTAATTCTAAAGAATATTTTACTTCTTCAGCAATTAGCTCTTCAATCTCTTTTCTCTGTTGTGTAGAAAATTTAAATGTTCCTAAATTAGCACTCTTCAATTCTGCAATCTTCATCTTTGACTTTGCTAAATTTTTTTTCAGAGTGTTTATTTCATCAAGAGCACTATCAAGAATTTGCTTTCTCTTTGCATTAGAACAACACAACATTAAAATTAAAGCCACTAAAGTCATAACAGAGAACCCAAATATTAGAAATAGTTCTAATATGGTAAATTGATAACCACCTTTATAATTTGTACATGTGTCACCAGAATTCATATATAAACCTCAAATTAATATACGAATATTAACATACAGATCATTCCATAGCAAACATAGGGTTTATATCCTATGTGAAAAACATTAAACTCATAAAAGATAACCCAAACATTAGAAATATTTCTAATGTGGTAAATTGATAACCACCTCTATAATTTGTACATGTGCTGCCAAAAATTCATATATAAACCTCAAATTAATATATGAATATTAACATATAGATCATTACATAGAAAATATAAGATTTATATCCTATGTGAAAAACATTAAACTCATAAAAGATAACCCACACACATTAGAACTATTTCTAATGTGGTAAATTGATAACCACCTTTATAATTTGTACATGTGCTGCCAAAAATTCATATATAAACCTCAAATTAATATATGAATATTAACATATAGATCATTACATAACAAATATAGGATGTATATACTATGCTTCTTCTAATTGTTTAAACAAGTTAAATGCTCAGAATTTAACTCAATTATACTGACTAAAAAATAAACACATTGATTTCTAACGTACACAAAATGTTTATAAGCTTGGTAATATTAGAGAAAAATTTGCTCACTCAGTCAAAAAAAGAAGATATCCACTAAAACAAGCTCCCTATGTGTAATTTCTTCTTAAAAACTACAACTATCTCTACTTTCCACTGCTTCTACGTGACCCTGTAAAAATAATTCCTTGTTAAATTACTTCTGGCTGCCTAACTTCTTCTTTATAAACTCCTCCTTCAGCTCTTTTTCTTTGTGTACTGAAGTTGCTTCTCTATTAGATAATTATCTTTAAAAAATCCTTATCTGTGACTAAAATTTCATTCTCCTTTAACTTGCTCATCAAAAAATATATGTAATCTTAGTTTATCAACTTCTTTTTTCATACTCATCACCCAATACTTTTATAGTAGACCTCATCTATATAATTTGAGCTTCCATTAGAGCAACCTTCTTAGATTGCGACTCGACTTAACCTACTTTTTCAACTTCTTCAGCACTTTTCTGCCCATTAAGCTCTAGCTGTTCATCAAGATTATCATATTCATTGTGCTGTCTACTTAACTTCTTTTGTGTCTCCACCCCCATTTATCTGTTGCTGATATAGCTGCTTAGTAGTGAATTTTACTATATTCTCTTGCATCTTATCATATTTTGTACATAAGCTCGTGTAATTTTCTGAAGACGTGAGCTTAAACTTTTTGCACTTCATAAAAAGATTTATGTAGTCAACTAACTTCTTTCTTCCAAATTTCTAACTTTTTCCCTTAGCTGCTCTATAACTCTTCTGTTGATCTTTATCTTTTTTTTCTTTACATAATCCAATTCTTTATACTCAGCCACTTATTTACTAAGATATTACCTTGGCTTCTAACTACACAACAACCATTTCGTGTATTTTCAATATCAATTGCTGATTCTTCTTTTTAGTAAACTTACTTCTTCCACTTTGGATTGTGCTTTCTTTACACTTTGTTTTAGACTCATAATACACACATCACGTTTTTTACAATGATTTATTATGCTTCACTTCTAGATCGTTTACTTTTCCCTAAGAAATTTTTTAATTTTAATTTCTCCACCTTGTGTAACTGTTGCCCAGAACTGTTTTGTTTCAACTGCTGTTGTAATTTTTCTATCTCTGCTCTTAACTCCTCAGCAATATAAGACTGAGATTTAAGTTCATTTTTAATTCTTGTAATAGCTGTTTTATACTTTTCTTCCCTATCTTTCAGATTACAATTTTCTTCATTTAGAATTTTGCCAATACTATCTTTCCTTTTTTGATTCCTTTAAATCACCATATCTTCCTCTTAGTAATTCATCTTCACGATCCCAAGCATCAACAAGACCGCCCAATAAGCACGGCACAAAATAGTAAAACACGTGACCATATAATATCTGCTGAATATAATTATTTTCAGCGTATCTCTAATTTACACCTCTATCTTAGAAAATTATTATTCTTATATATTTTCATATATAGCATTACTTAAAGCGAATACATGATTAACATTTTATATTTCTTTTTTTTACGTATAAACAAGTCAAACACTCAGAATCTAGACAGATAACACTGACAGAAAATGTGTCTAAAGTAATTCTAACTAACTTATTCGGCTCTTCAGTATCTATTTGTAATAACTCTTTTATCACTTTAGTTGTTTGTACTGAACCAACTGTTCCAACAACGGAATTTAAAACACCTTGAGTTTCACAAGATTGAAATACTTCTCTCCGCTTTGGAATTTCAGGACAAAAGCATTGATAGCAAGGATAATCTAGATCTAAATAAGGTTTAAAAGTTCCAACATACCCCTTATAACCTATCACTGCAGCTAAAACTAAAGGTTTTCTACGCAGGTAACACTCACGATTAACTAAAAATTTCGTCTTAAAGTTATCAGAACACTCAGCAATCACGTCATAATCATCAATTATGTCACAATTTTCTTCATTCAACCCGCTATTATAAGCTATAATCTCACAATCTGGGTTTAATTTATTTAAGACACCTCTAGCTGCAAATGCTTTGTTTCTATTAATCATTTCAGAGTTATAAAGAATTTGCCTTTGCAAATCAGATAAAGCAACCTTATCATGATCAATAACACCTATCGTCCCTACTCCAGCTGCAGCTAAATAATATAGAAGTGGGCTCCCCAATCCGCCAGCACCAATTACTAAAACCTTAGAATCAAGTAACACTCCTTGACCGTCATGACCAAATAAAGAAATATTACGTGAATAACGACTACTCACACACCTGTTGACCCAAATCCACCACTATCACGATCTGTTTCATCAAGATCATCAACAAGAGAAAAATTTACTGGCACAACTGGCGCTATCACCATCTGAGCTATACGATCCCCTCTATTAACTGTAAAAATACCTTGCCCTAAATTGATTAAACAAATTTTTATCTCACCACGATAATCTGCATCTATTGTACCTGGAGAATTCATAATAGTCACACCATATTTTAAAGCTATCCCAGATCGCGGTCTAATTTGAGCTTCATAACCATTTGCCAAAGCTATAGCAATTCCAGTAGGTACAAGTCGCCTTTCCATAGGCCTTAAAATCATCTCCTCATCTATTGCAGCATATAGATCAACACCAGCGCTATGATCAGTTGCATATCTTGGAAGACTCAAACCCTTGCCGTGCTTTAACAATTTAACCTTAATTGTAATCATGATATCAATATACTTAACGGATTTTCTAAGTAACTCTTAATTTTATTCAGGAATTTAGCAGCCAAAACGCCATCAACTACCCTGTGATCAACAGAAAGCGTCATAGTAACCATAACCGCTATTTTCATTTTTCCATTTCTCACAATAACTCTTTGTTCCGCAGCACCTACAGCTAAAATACTAGATTGAGGAGGATTAATAATAGCAAGAAAATCCCTTATACCAAACATTCCCAAATTTGAAACAGTAATTCCTCCTCCTTGATATTCATCACTCGATAGGGTACCTATTTTTGCCCTTTGTGCCAAAGATTTAATCTCAGAAGAAACTGCTTTTAATGATTTCGTATTACACTCTCTAATTATAGGGGTGATAAGACCCTCTTCCAAAGAAACAGCTACAGCAACATCAACAGTGGCATAATGTTCGATCTTATCCCCTAGCCAAGAGGAATTAGCCTCAGGAAAATCTTGTAGTGCCAACGCTGTAGCTTTAACAAAAAAATCATTCACTGTAATTTTTCCGCCTTCTTCATTAATTTGCTTCCTTATTTCAGCCAGCTTATCCAGATTACACTCAACAGTAAGATAAAAATGGGGTATACTCTGTTTCGACTCTACAAGCCTTTCAGCAATAACACCGCGTATAGTAGAAATTTCAGAATAAGAATTACCTATAACAGCTTCTGTTGTAGCACCACATACCTCGTCATAATCTAATACATCAGCCTTAACAATACGGCCATAAGGACCACTACCTGTCTTTATTTTTTCAAGGTCTATATTTTTTTCTTTAGCAATGCGTCTTGCAAGTGGGCTAGCTTTTATCCTCTCTTTTGTAGCTCTGACTTCTAATTTTGTTTCTTCATCTGATTTTTCTTTTATTTCTTCTTTTTTATCAGGAACCGTATCATGTCTGACATTAGTTCCTAAAATATCTTCCATATCACTTTCTGTCTCCCCATCTAATAAGATTATAGACAAAGGAGAGTTAACAGCAACATCAGCAGTACCTTCTTCCACCAAAATTTTACCTATTGTTCCTTCTTCAAAACTCTCGATTTCCATAGTCGCTTTATCAGTTTCAACTTCAGCTATGACTGTACCTATATCAACCTTATCACCTGCTTTCACACTCCACTTGACTAATTTACCTTTAGTCATAGTAGGTGACAAAGCTGGCATTAAAACTTGAACTGGCATTCGATTATTAATAAAAACTATTCCTGTAAATACGTAATCTATCTGCATTGAATGCATTTCGTCAATTGCTATCTGTAAAGATTTTCTTAATTTCACCAATAAATTTTTCGTGACAATTACATTAGATAACTAAAATATACAAAAAGAATATTGATTATACGAATCATTAACAATATAATTATTTTAGATACATTTCATTAAATATCATATGCATCTTAAATTACAAAGATTACTATCAGAAGCAATTGAAGAGGATAATTACGACAAAGTGAAAGAATCTCTGGAAAAACATGATATAGATTATCAAGCAGGAGATTTTTTAGTACAAGCTGTGAACAAAGATAGCCCAAAAATTGCTAACCTAATCTTTAAGAGAATGACAGAAGAATATAAAAATAGCGATAGAATACTTCATTGGATATTTTGTCAATATACACAAAATGATCAACAAAATTTAAAAGATTTTCTGAATAACATAATAATTAATCAGAAGAATTATGAGGATATAGCTCAACATATATTAAGTAAGCAAGGTGAATATATTGTAAATAGCAAAAAGAATGCAACAGGAGCTGATATTCCTATTTTACATTTTGTAATAATGAATAATGATTTAGCTGTAATAAAGGAATTTATCCAGTG
Organism: Anaplasmataceae bacterium; assembly: GCA_965207045.1. GTDB lineage: Bacteria > Pseudomonadota > Alphaproteobacteria > Rickettsiales > Anaplasmataceae. Next base: position 989,098 of record OZ242261.1, read on the forward strand.
TGCAACAAGCAAAGAAGTACTAGAAAAAGTTGCAAATTATAATTGTTGTTACTCGAAGTATCATACAAAACGTGCTCACACACCACTCATTACAGCAACAGAAATGGGAAATATTCAAATTATGAAAGCTTTGCATAAAGCAGGTGTAAATTTGTATGAAGAGATAGGCGGAATAAGCGCTTATGATATGGCAACAAGGCATCCAAACCCAGATGTACGAATGGCCTTCCTCTCTGACGAGGGAAAGAAATATATTTCTAATGAGATTAAGGTGCAAAACTTAGAAGAAAAAAATCGACAAATAAAAATAGAAAATAGTGAATTAAAGGAAAATTGTGAAACACTAAAACATGACAATGCTCTACTACAAGGTGAAATTTCTGCACTTAGAAGTTTAATGGGACTTCAACCAAGAACACAGCAGCAGCAAAGCAATAATGAACAGCCTGGATTCTCAAATGCACTGACGCAAAAAGAGAATTATGAGAATGTTGAAATCGAGACTGCAATACACAATAGTAGGCAACAAGTCCTTCCATCTGAATTTGTTGGGGAAGCAGCAGCAAGACCACTAGGATTTCCTCCTGCTTACCAGGTTAATGATCCTTATCCTCAATCTTTGCCTGAATCAGAAAGAGACACCAGACAACATCATAATAGTAGTAGATAAAGAAGAGTAAAATTGAACTTTGTCATAGTACAAATAGCAAATTTTTATTTATTATTACTGGATAAAATAAAGCAAAGTGTGTGTTCTTGTGCTGCGGTGCATTTACACGAAACTGGTTAGGTTATAACTCTGTGATAGATTTTACGTTACTTAGAAGCTTAGTAAATAAGCAAGTATTTACTATTTTACTAATTTGTTTATCTCATTCATGGAATTGATAATCTTTCACAAAAATAACTATCCTCAAAAAATAGAACTGTAATGCATATTATAGTAGTATAGTAGCTGTTCGTTGTAGATATGTTAAGGTTACAATTTTTTTTCAAAAAATTATGTAAATACAATATACACACACTTCTTATCGTCGTGTTGTGCCTAACAATTATCTACCACTACACTAAGAACATCTCATTACCTATAACAAGCATAGAGATAATTGGCAACAACAATTTTACAGCAGCTCAACTTGATTTACCTGCTCTAGGAGAAAACCTTATTGTAATTTCGCTTGAGAAGATATATAAACAAATTTCTTCAGATAAGTGGGTAAAGTCCGCTATAGTGAAAAAAATTTTTCCTTATCAGATCAAAATAATAATTGAAGAATATAAACCTTTTGCTATTTGGAACGATATTTTTTTAATTGATAAAGAAGGACATACTATTACTGAATCTACAAACAAAAATAATTTGTTATCAGTCCATGGTAAAGAGGCTAACTTAAACTTCTATCACTTCATGCAAGATCTGAATTTAGAGCTCAACATAACTAAGATAAAAGCTTTGGAATACATAAATACACGCAGGTGGAATATAATTTTTTATACAGATTTGAAGGTAAAGTTGCCAGAAAATAATGCAAAACAAGTATGGAAAAAAGCTTTGGAAATAATCGATAGATACAGCTTACTAGAAAATAACATCGCAACACTAGATATGAGAAACACAGACAAGATTTTTATCAATAAATTTCCTTTAAACTCTTCAAAGATAAACAAGCACGGCTAAGAGCTAAACATAATGATTTATACGAGCCTACAATTGCAAAACTATTTGCTGGAAACGTAACTAAACTTATTTCCCAAAGATCAATTTTTTCAACTCTCCTAATTCCTGTTTTACTATCAGTCGAATGCGATTTAACTACATATCCTATTGATAAACCATTCACAACATCTGATTTCAACAAAGAATATGCTTCTCGTCCTTGCTGAATATCTAGAATCAGTTGAGCTTTCACATAAAGACCATTATTATCCTCATATAAATGCAGAATCTTACCGATTGGCATATCTTGGTTATGTTGCCAGAGCAATTTTATTTTTTTAGTCACATTACCTTGAAAAGCTCCTGGTAAAATTACATCCTGCATGTCATCAATAACATTAAAAACACTAGCATAACCCTCAAACACTCCATCATCATGAATTGATTTTATCTCTAACGAATAATCAGCTAACACATTTAACCCCGCAAAATGAAAGCTTTATTCTATAACAATGCTTACACACATAGGAAGGAATATCTAATTAATTCTCACTGTAGATAGCAAATCTCGTCAGATTTTACAGGATAATCTCGGCCGAATTTGTTAAGTAATTCCTTAGCAGAAACATCAGAATCAAATCTTGTTGCAACATCGCATGAAGAAAACCTACTTTTTTCCAGTGGTATATCTTCTCCTCTTACTTTCTTAGAGCCCATATGTTTTATGTGTGTATTACCTTTCTTATCAATAGGCGCAGGTGACTTCAAACCAGAAATACAGCCAATAAATTTAGAGATATTCTTTCTGGCCTTCTCAGCTTCTTCTTGAGAAATCATATTATTCTCAATTGCAGTATTTATAAACGAACTGCTCGCTATAGGAACTAAATCACTTGATAATTTATCAAATTTAATTATTTTCTCATGTAGTAGCATTGAGTAAGCCGTACTAGAATCAAGTTGATTACCAAAAAATAGTGGTTCAAATACGTACTTAATAGCTTCTGCAAAGAAAGTGTTATCAATTGATGCTATAAATGAATTAACAGGTAACTGATACAAGACAGGTTCTACTCCACATTCTTGTATACAGCGCATAAGGATTGCATCCGCTTTTATATTTTTTTGTTGTAATGAATCCTCCCCAGCAGCAATCTTCTTCATCTCCTCTCCATTAAACGCTTCTTGCCACTTAAAGAAACAAGCTTGAGGAACATAATAATCAATCCTTGTATGACTAAAATTGCTTTCAGCACAAAACCCCAATTGAGTAAAAACAAATTCCTCTGGGATACTATCTGGTGAGTAATCCACATCAAGAACAATTGCCTTAGGATATTTTGATAATATAAGCAGATCTATATAATCACTCTCCAAAGCAAGATTATAAAATTTACCGTCTGACGACTCGACAAACATAGCTAAATTATTGCAATTTTTTAACCCTTTCTCAACATATTTACCCATGGCATCATATTGTTCTCTCAAACCATCTAACCTTTCTAACTCCTTCTCGCTAAACACCTCTCTTATATCAACAATGTGTAAGTTTTTAGGTATTTGTTCTCCTTTCGGTGTGAAAAATCTCATATCTTTCATAGCAAGTATCTGTTCGGGAGAAAGTGTTTTGCTGTCATAAAAAAAATAAATATCATTGTCAAACTTCACTGCAAAGTCGTAAATATTTTGTCGAATAAGATGATCCTTAGAATTAGGAACAGAATGTAATCCTTCTTCCAAGTCAATACCCATTGTTAACCATACAAAGAAGATAGGTGCTCCTTCCAATAATTTTCTTTTTGTATTTTTAATTACCGTTGGCATATTAATTATGTACATATAATTTCCAGTATTAAAAATAACAAAAACTATACTTCATATCAACATACGCATTCTTCTTGTAATGGTTTCCAGACTGATTCCGATGCGATTCGAACGCATGACCTACAGATTAGGAATCTGTCGCTCTATCCTGCTGAGCTACGGAACCAATAAGTTTGCAATTTTATCAAGATAATAAAAAGTATGCAATAACTGATGCATCATATTAGGCGCTATGCTTTCAGAATACGCCCTTTTTCCCTCTCCCAATCTCGCTTTTTTATTGCTTCTCTTTTATCATGCTTTTTTTTACCTTTTGCTAACCCAATTTCTATCTTTACTTTCCCCTTATCATTAAAGTAGATAGAAAGTGGAACTATAGTTGCATGATCTTTTTTTATATAACCTGTAATCTTATTAATTTCCCTTTTATGCAAAAGTAGTTTTTTTAAACGTTTTGGATCATGATTAAATCTGTTTGCACTACTATATTCAACAACATGGAGATTTTGTACCCACATTTCACCTAATTTTTCAAAAACATAAGCTTCAGCTAAAGAAACTTTATTTTTACGTAGAGATTTAACTTCAGTACCAACCAATACAATACCAACCTCTAATGAAGTTGATATAAAAAAATTATATTTAGCTTTTCTGTTTTCCGAAATTAGAATCATAATAACAATGCTTAATTTCCTTAAATAAGACAATAAATTTCCGCTTAAATCAACTTGATTATCTTCTGTATAAGTTATACAATTATCAAATAACGCTAAAAAATTAAATAAAAATGTACAAAAATTTAGTCTTTGCAGGAGGAGGAGTGAAAAGCTACGCTTATCTGGGTGCACTTAAAGTGTTAGAAGAAAATGGGACCTTAGCAAACATAGAAAATGTTGCCGGATCCTCTGCTGGTTCTTTGTATGCTATATTTGTAGGACTAAATTTTTCTGTTCAAGAGATACAGCAAGCTATTGATGCACTAGACACAAGCAAAGAAATAGCAACATCTAGCCAATATGAACGCATGGAAAGATTCTTCACAAAATATGGGCTGTATACTGGAGATCAAAATGTAGAGATACTGTCACAAATAATAGAAAAGAAAACAGGATGTAGAGATATTACTTTCAGAGATATTCATGACACAGCAAGCGTAAATGACTACAAAAATATGTATATGACTACAGTAGACTTATCAGAAAATAAACTTATCATTCTTTCTTATGAAACCACACCAGATATGAAATTAGTAGATGCGGTCCGTGCTAGTGCGAGCTACCCGATAATGTATACACCATTCATAGATCAAGAAAGCCATTATTATGTTGATGGGGGACTACTAAACAACTATCCTATTAATTTATTTAGCCAAGAAATAGAAAATACATGTATATACAATCCTGAAACTTTAGGAATTTTTTTCAGTAATAATGGTGAAAGTAGCTCTGCAATTGGCTCAGTACTTGGGAATATAGCAGACAAATTTTATACTACAAATACAGAGATTGTAGAGCAATATCTTAGCAATTTAAACTATGAGGATATATTTCATGAACCAGAGTTACCGATAGACAGTATAATCTCATATATTCAACACCTTCTTCTCATATATTCAAAAGCAGAATATTATGATTGCACAGTCGATGAAATCGAAATAGACAATAATGGTATTAACGCATTAGATATCAGTATTAGCGATGATCAAAAATATGATTTAATACAGAGTGGGTTTAATGCAGCTTATCATTTCTTTCATTACTATGAAACTTAACTATTAACTTTTTATTCACTTAAATGTGATATTTACTTATCAGTTGGCTTTTAGTTCTTACTGAAGTAAATAATTATTTGACGCAGTGTTTTTAGTAATTATAATGTCTCCTGTGTTGCTTGTTAAACAATTTAGAGTGTATTTTTCTTAAAGGAAGGTTGGTTATTATGTTAAGTAAAAAATTTTTCATTGGGGTAGCGGTTTTTTCTTTTGCTGCTTTAGTGTGCCCTCACTACTCCCACGCAGTTAGATCGTCAAGTCCAATGTATGGTTCTGTTGGAGGCTCGTTTCAATTTCCCACTGAACATGAGTATAAAGTCTTAGACAACGGTTTTTATATCCAGGGTATGAATGCATCCGGTGTTTATGTAGATGGGTATAAACCCATTTATCAGTATGGTGGTGCTATAGCTTCAGTCATGCTCGGCATGCACTTTCCTGGTGTTAGAGCCGAGCTGGAAGGTCATTACTTAAGGGCTTCCCCTAAAGATAGTGGTGAAGAATACGTAAATAATCCTAAATTCCAAGCTAGTGCTGGGGGTTTTGCTCCTCAGGATGAATATGTTAATAAAGGGATATCCAGCTGGGCACTTTTATTGAATGCTTATTATGATATTGGTGGAATGGGAAGTGATAATTCAATAATGCCTTATTTTGGTGGTGGTTTTGGTCCTGCTTACCCTGATTTCAATGGTAAAAATATGTGGGCGCTTGCTTATCAGGCAAAGTTTGGAGTAACAGTGGCAGTTGGAGAGTATTCTCGTGTATATGTTGGTTATAAATACCTTAACCTGTTAGGCCAAGAGACAGGATATGAAGGTGTCGTTGCAAAAAACGGCAACACCCATAATATTGAGGTTCCTTATTCGTCCCAGAACATTGAGGTTGGGCTTATTATTTCCTTCTCTCAATAGTTCTTCTATTGCCGTGTTGTTTTATATTATTCCGGAGAACTCACACGGCATTTATATTGTGTTCGTATATCAACTTTAAGTTTGTTAGTTACGTTTTTTTCAGAAGGTGATAGGCGTGTATAATTATTTATTCTTAACATTTTTTTTTGTTTTTGGAATTACCTCATCTGTATCTTTTGCTGTTAGGTCCTATGTTCATGTGGTTGGTTCTTCCACTGTTTTTCCATTAGTGTCATATAGTGCAGAGGAATTTGGTAGAAAGAATAGATTAAGGATACCAACTGTTGAAGCTACTGGAACTGGGAGCGGATTTAAGTTATTCTGCTCTGGAATTGGAGATAGTGTTCCTGATATTGCTACTGCTTCAAGAAAGATTAGCCAAGCAGAGCTTGAGCTGTGTAAGATAAATGGCGTTCCAGACCCTTTGGAAATTAAGATTGGCTACGACGGAATTGTCATAGCTGGTTCAGTTAGCAGAAAAAAGCTCGATTTTAGCAAGATGGATTTATTTTTGGCTTTATCTTCGTATATAGCACAAGACGATTTTGTTATGGTACGCAATACAAACATGTATTGGTCTGACATAAATGATAATTTTCCTAATCAGAAGATAGAAATATATGGACCCACCAGAGACTCTGGTACATATGACTCTTTAATCAAGATAGTTTTCCTAGAATCCTGCATGCAAACACAGGCATTTAGAATGAAATATAATAATTATGATGACCTAAAAAAAGCATGTAGCATTGTACGTGACGACGGAAGGTTTGTTGAAACTGGAAATGATGAAAGTCTTATAGTACAGAAAATGATACATAATCCAGATATAATTGGGATTTTTGGTTACAATTTTTTACAAAATAACTCAGCAGTAATCCAAGGAAACATGATAAATGGTATTGATCCAACACATGAAAACATTTCTAGCGGAGCTTATACCCTCTCTAGACCTCTTTATCTTTACGTAAAAAGAGAACATCTCAACACAATAAAACATTTAAAACCTTTCATTCTAGAGACTGTAAACAAGGTTGCAATTGGGAAAGATGGTTATTTAGTATCACAAGGGCTAATACCCATTTCTGAAAATGAACTTTCTGCATTACAAGAAGAAGTACACAAATCATTAAAATAAGAATTTTCCATAGCTTCAGTTTATGTGTTATATATTAACTTTTCCGTTTTTAATTCTAGATTATGTTTTTATGGATAGTTTTTTGCGCTATGACTATCGCCGAAATATCCATAGACCTTTATGTGCCTGCTCTCCCTAACATTCAAGCAGCATTAAACACAGAAATGGTCTTAGTTCAATTAACGGTTAGTTTGAATTTAGTTGGAATAGCATTTTCTAGCTTATTTCACGGTATATTAGCAGATTGCTACGGTAGAAGGAAAGTCTTCCTTAGTGGATTTATCATATTCACAGCAGCAAGCATAGCATGTAGTTTCATTCATAATGTGTATATATTAATATTGATGCGTTTTATACAAGGTTTCGGTGCTGGAGGTACCACCATTATCGCCCATGCCAGCATTAAAGATATGTACTCAGGAATACAATATGCAAAAATCATCTCAAGATTAGGGTTTGTTATCTGTCTATCGCCAGCAATAGCACCCACTATTGGAGTTCTTATATTATCAAGATTTGATTGGAATTCTCTTTTCATTGTTATTTCTGTTGTCTCTAGTATTACGTTATTGCTAATTCTCTTGTTTTTCCCAGAAACATTACCAAAAGAAAAAAGAGAAACTTTTCAAATTGCAAAACTATTTCAGTCATATGGCAGCATATTCAATAACAAAACATTTCTTTCAATGTCTGGAATACTTTCTTGTACGTTTTTTTGGCTATGGAATGAAATTGCTAATTTGCCCTTTTTATTCATTAATCACATGAACCTAGATGTAGCATATTACGGTTATTTTGTATTCTTTAATGCAAGTTGCTACATGCTAGGAACAATAATTAACAATAAATTGTTATCAAAAATAGGAATACGGAAAATGATTTTTATTGGAATAATACTCACAATATTTCCTGATATCTTCCTACTTATTCTTAATTCAATAATAGAAGTTAATCCAATAATAATAGCTTTAGTATGGTCACCTAGCTTGGTTGGGCTTGCTTTTGTAATAACAAATAGCATGGCAATAGGACTAAGTTCAGTACCTCAAAATGCTACTGCTCGTTCAAGTGCTTTTTTGACATTCATACAAATGGCTTCAGGTGCATTGGCTATATATACCATTAGTAACTTTTCCATACTAGACACAATTTACCCAATTTCTGTTACTACAATCATTTGTTCAGTAATTACACTTTTAATACATTTACACGGATGTAGGAATAAATATTACTCAGTATTAGAACAGCAGTAGATGCAACAATAATTGATGGTCCAGTAGGTGAATCAAACTGAAAAGAGATAAGTAAACCACCTAAAGAAGCAATAAAACAGATTATGGACGATATTACAACCATACTTACAGGTTTGTGTGTTAGAACACGGGCAGTAGCGGTTGGTACTACCAATAAAGAGGTTACTAACAATGCCCCAACTACGTTTATGGACAATGCTATAAAAATTGATAATAGGGTCATAAAAGTCAACTGCAAAAGCTTGACATTAATATTTGCTACAATCGCTAGATTTCTACTTATTGTTATCAACAACAAATTTTTCCATTGAGTAACAGTAACTACAACTATTACACAGGCTAAAAAATAAGTTAGCAATATATCACTACTATCCACTGTTAGTATATCACCAAAAAGAAGTGACATAATACTTGTATAAGGTGCAATAATAGAAAAAAGGACTAAAGCAACAGCTGTACTCGAATTGCTTACTATACTAAACATCATATCTTTTGTATAGCAGTTACGCAGGTTTAATAATATTAAAGAAGGTACAAAAGCCACAACAAGAATACCAAAAATATAATTAACTTTCATAATCATTGCAATTGTAACACCTAAAACAGCACTGTGAGAAACGGTATCACCAAAATAACTTAATCTCTGCCACACAACAAATGATCCTAAGGGCCCAACTGCAATACTTATTGCTAAAATCACTAAAACTACATTTGTAAAAAGATCTGCCATCTATATAAACTTTGATTGCTACATATTTTCAGACATTTTTTTAGCTCTATAATCCCTAAATGCCATGTATATTACGCTTATAAATATAATAGCCGCACCTAAAATTATTCTCATTTTTATTTTTTCATCGAAAATAAAATATGCAACTAAAGATGAAATTGGTAAGACAGTAAAATAAAAAGGTGTAACAATACTAACTTCAGCCTTTGCAACTGCCCAAGTTATGCTCAACATATAAAGCACTACTATAACACCAATCAAGAAAAATAAAATTAAGTTATGATCATGCATATTAGGCCAATTGCTTCCAAAAATAGGAAAAATCGAGAACAAGCCAATAAATAAAATTATAAGCAAAATTTGATCCCAAATATTTTCCCTATCACCAATTTTGTTTGTAATAATATCAAAAGCAACCCATAAAAGTATTGAAGCAATAACAAATAAAGAATAGTAATTAAAGTCATTCAGACTTGGATTAACTGTTATTCCTGCACCAATAAAACCAATCATCAAAGCAAGAAAGAGGTTTATACAGACCTTCTCATTAAGAAAAATAACTGCCGCTAATGTACTAAACAATGGATACGTTATACTAATTGCAGCAACCTGAGCAAATGGTATATTATTATACGCAATAATTGTTAAAACTTGAGCAAGAAAAATACATAAAGCTCTTAGAACACAGTACCAAAGAACACTATTTTTCATTAATTGAGATCTTCTTTTTATAACGAATGGCAAAACTATAATTAATGCAGCTACATTATATACAAATGATATTTGAAAAAGAGAGAAGTCTCTAGATAAAACTCGAGAATACATACCAAGAAAAACTACGCACAAAACATAAAGTAAGATCCATATTATTCCAATTATATTTTTCGTCATGTAGTAGGTTTACCACAACTATACGAAATTTTTGCAAATATTATGTTTACATTCATACAAAAATTTTACAAAACTTGAAGATTGTATTTCTTAACACTTACTCAGCTTACTTTTTAAAATTATTATGATTTAAGTTGTGCAGCTTTGTACTCTTTAAATGAAATATATATCATACTCACTATTATCATAACTGCCCCTATAACTGTCCTAATTTTTACTGTTTCGCCAAAAACAAAATATGCAGCTAGGGATGACATAGGAAAAATAGCAAAATAAAAAGGTGTAACAACATTCACTTCTGCCTTCCCCACAGCTAGAATTATATATAATCGCCAAAATGCCGCTATAATACCAATAAGCAAAAATAACATCCAATAATGATTTTTTATCTCGGCAAAACTGTTTCCAGTAACAGTGAAAAATAACGCTGACGATAATACTGAGAACAAACCCATAAATAAAAGCACAAGCAATACTTGATTCCACACATCTTCTTTATAAGTAATCTTGTTTGTTATCATGTCAGAGGTTGTCCAAAATATAACAGCACTAAGAGCAAACAATGAATAGAAGTTAAAATCATCACTAGGATTGACAATTATTATAGCTCCAACACAACCAACTATCAGAGCACAAACATGACCCATATATATTTTCTCTTTTAAAAACATCACTGCAGCCACTGTCGTAGAAAGTGGATAAATTACTTTGACAGCAGCAACTTGAGCAAAAGGCATATTATCATGTGCAATAATTATTGCAACTTGCGCTAAAAAAGTACATAAAGCCATCAGAGAACAATGCAGTAAAATATTACTTTTCATTAATTGAGCCCTTCTTCTTATAACAAATGGTAAAACTACAACCAGTGTCGCTAAATTATAGATAAGCGCAACTTGAAAAGAAGAAAAATCTTGAGATAAAATCCGGTAATATATAGCAAGAAAAACTGAGCACAAAACATGAAGTAGCATCCATATTATTCCAATTATATTCCTTGTCATGTAACAGGTGTACCACAACTATACGAAATTTTCGCAAGCTTTACAGTTGTACTGATTGAGATTCAATCAACTTATTTTTAAAACTACTATAACTTAAGTTGTGTAGCTTTGTACTCTCTAAATGAAATATATATCATACTTACTACTATCATAGTCGCCCCTATGAACGTACTAATTTCTACCATTTCACTAAAAACAAAGTACGCAACCAAATACGATACAGGAAAAACAGTAAAATAAAAAGGAGTAACAACGTTCACTTCAGCCCTTCCAATGGCTAAGATATCACAAAGTTCATAAAACACTACCACGATACCAATAAGACAAAAGAGTATCCAATAATAATTTTCTATTTCAGGAAAATCGTTTTCAGTTACGATTAGAAGTAATCCTGACAATAATATTGAAAACAATCCTACAAAAAAAAGTGAAATCAATAACTGATTCGATACACTATCTTTACAAGTAATCTTGTTTGTTATCATATCAGAAACTACCCAAAGTAGAACAGCAAAAATAGCAGATAAGAAGTAGTAATTAAAATTATTTATGCTTGTGCTTGCATCCATACTTGGGCTAATAATTACTCCAGCACCAATGAAACCAACTATAATAGCAAGAATATTATGTATACCAACTTTCTCTTTTAGAAAAATAACAGCAGCTGTTGTGCTCAACAGTGGATAAGTTAATTCGATCGCAGCAACCTGAAAAAATGGCATATTATCATATGCAATAATAATTGCAACTTGAGCAAGAAAAAGACACAAAGCTTCTAAAATACAAGGCCATAAAATATTACTTTTGATCAATTGAGATCTTCTTCTTATAATGAGTGGTGAAAGTATAATCATTGCTGCAAAATTATATATCAATGATATCTGTAAAGGAGAAAAATCTTGAGATAAAATTCGATAATGCATAGCAAGAAAAACTGAACATAAAACATGAAGCAGCATCCATATTATTCCAGTTATATTCTTTGTCATGCAATGGGTTTACCATGGCTATGCAAAAATTTTGTAAACTTACAGTTGTGTTTTTTGAAACTCAATCAACTTTGTTGTTAAAATGACCATAGGCTATTTAGCTTTATACTCTCTAAATGAAATATATATCATGCTTACTATTATCATAGATGCACCTATTACCGTCCTAATTTTTACCATTTCACTAAAAACAAAATACGCAACCAAGGACGCTACAGGAAAAATAGCAAAATAAAAGGGAGCAACAATGTTCAATTCGGACTTTACAACAGCTAAGGTTATACACAATCTATGAAATGCTGCTATGACACCAATAATACAGAATAATACCCAATAATGACTTTTTATTTCAGGAAAACTATTTCCAGTAATAGTAAAAAATGATCCTAATAACAATATTGCAAATAATCCCATAAAAAAAAGCACAAGCAACAACTGATTGCAACCACTTTCTTTATTAGTAATAATAGCTGTTATAAGATCAGAAATTGTCCAAAACATAACAGCATTAATAGCAAACAAAGAATAGTAATTAAAATCATGTATATTGGGATTAACAATTACTATCGCTCCGATAAAGCCAACTATCAGAGCAAAAATATGATGCACATCTACTCTTTCCCTTAGAAAAATAACTGCTGCTGTTGTGGCGGACAATGGATAAATTATATTGATCGCAGCAACTTGAGCAAAAGGCATATTATTGTATGCAATAGTTATTGCAACTTGAGCAAGAAAAGTAAATAAACCTTTTAGAGCACAGTACCAAATAACACTACTTGTTATTCAATTGGGATCTTCTTTTTACAATAAATGGCAAAATTATAATTAATGCTGTTAAATTATATATAAATGATATCTGAAAAGGAGAAAAGTCTTGCGACAAAATCCGAGAATATACAGCAAGAAAAACTGAGCATAAAGCATGAAGTAGCATCCAGATTATGCCAATTATATTCTTTATCATATAACAAGTTTACCACAACTATACAAAATTTTCGTAAGCCTTACAGTTGTATTGCTGAAGATTTAATCAATTCAAAGTCTATGTTATTCTTCCCTTCATAAAGAGAACTTCTGTTATCTACAAAAATGAAATATTTATTATTGATAATATTATTAATTTTAATTTCCCTGGGAACATGGCAAATTTTTAGATTACAATACAAAAAAGAGTCTATTGAAAAATTAGAAAAGGAAGTAGTAACGTTACCAGAGACAATTACCTCTAAAAATCAATATCTAAAAGTTCGTTTCATAACAAAAATAAAAAAAGATCCAATAATATATGCTTATGCAGACAAAAATGGTTATTATGTTCTGGTCATAGGTAAAATAAAAAATAAAAAAAATGTCTTAATTAACATTGGAACAACATTAGAGAAAAATTTAGTAGAGTTAAATGGTATCAATGAAATAGAAGAACAGGTAGAAGGAGTAATATTATCAAAAATAAGTAAACCACCAATGATAAAAAATTATGATGAAAAATCAGATTTGTGGTTTGGCATTGACACATATGAAATCTCAAAAAAAATCGGATTGGAACTTGAAAATTACTTTGTATGGATGGAATCAACAGATATCAAAGGTGTGAAAGATAACGGCCCCTTCAAAATAGCCAACCGTCATCTAGAATATATAATAACCTGGTATAGCTTAGCACTTTTTCTCATGTTTTTCATAATCTACCAATATGTATCTACTAAAAAATAGATTTATTTCTCATTTTGTATACATAGCTGATTATCGCAGCTACTGCCTTATAATGCTCTTCCGGAATAAATTTATCAACTTCAGTTGTGTAAAACAGTGCACGTGCCAATAACTTATTTTCTACAACTTCAACATTATTCTTCTTTGCTAACTCCTTTATCTTTAATGCCACATGATTAAGGCCCTTTGCAATAACTTTAGGAGCTGGCATACTTTGTGCAATATACTGTAACACAACAGCAAAGTGCTCCGGATTTGTAATTACAACATCAGCTTTTTGCATAACTTGGTTTATATTCAAATTAGTTATCTCAGTGCGCATTTTGCGTAATTTTGCTTTAACCTCAGGGTTACCTTCAGTTTGCTTTGCTTCATCCTTAACTTCTTGTTTACTCATTTTCATCTCTTGCATATATATGAACTTTCTATATAAAAGATCCAAAATAGCTATAAAACCCATTATAATAATGACACCTGTCATTATTTTTATTGTTATTCTATGAATAACTGCCAACGCTTCTGCAAATGAGAGAGTGGGGAAAAGTGTTATCTTTAACACTTCAGACTTTAGAATAATAATCAATAAAATCGAAATGAAAAGAAACTTAAATATACTGCTAACCAAATCAACAACAGACTTGCTCGAAAAAATCCTTTTCAAACCTTTTGCTGGAGATATTTTGGCCAATTTTGGAGTTATAGGTTCAACAGAAAAAATGAAGCCATTTTGAGATAAATTGCTGAGTATAGCAGTAATTACTATCAAGATCATTGGCAGAGCTAAATTGTGAAATATATTTCCCAATAACTCACTACAAATATTAATAACATCTGCCCCTATAAATTGATTAGGCAACACTATCAAGTATTTCATGCTCAAGGTTATATTACGTGCAGCAATGGGCAAAATCCACGCAAATATTATTGTATAAGCAATAATCATTAAAACATTAGTTACTTCACGTGATGATGCAGCCTGTCCTTTTTTACGGCTATCAGTTAGCCTTTTTTGGGTCGGCTGTTCAGTTTTTTGCTCATCTGACATATCGCTAACGTCTCTACTCTATGCTTAACAAAAGTACTGATGGCATTTATCTTCACCAACATATCAAAAAGTTTCTTCTTAAGTGATTAAGTTCACCATTTATAACCTCATCGTACAGTCATTTTGATTCCATTGCAATCTTCACATAAAACAGAATCAATTTGCGTTGTACTCCTTTCAGCTTCTCGATACTCATTTTTCACAATTGCAACGATCTTAGTCCAAACAGTATCACTTCTTTCTCGATCACTAGAAATTACTGCCTCCTTGATCTTACTTAAGTTCTCATCCGCACTTGCCCCAGGGTTAAACTCAATTCCTGTTTCCTCTAATAAAGTGAACACTCTTGCTGGATCTTTATAAAACATATCTTCAAAAAAAATAACAAAACTCTCGTCAAAAAAATCGAATCTACAGTTCTTCAACCCCCTAAGATCTTCATTACTCATCGCACTTGCTTCTAATGTATTAGAAGCGTCTCTGACAAATTGCCTAGTTTCTGACTCTTCTTTAGCAGACCATAGAGAAATCTTATGCAGATTTTTGTATAGTATTTTAATTGCTTCTTGATCTTTCAAAATATCCAAATTATCAATCCACCTAACGGCAAGATTATAATAATAATCTTTTGACACCCCTACAATTTCCTCACCTGTTAATTGATTTACTATAAGTAATGTTGCTTCAAAATCAGTTCCTAATCTTACTCCGATCAATAACTTAAGCATATAAACACTAACAAATTGAGGCTTACTCCCCATTTCATCCAATGTTTCTTAAGCCCAGATTTGTCATTATAATGAACAAGTAACTCAATCATCTCTTTTGAACTAAGACTTAACTTAGACATACTATCAGTTGCTTCATAGCATTTACTATCTCCTTTCAGGATGGTTCCTTTTGGCAATCCTTTCGGTGTCAATTCAGCCTCCCGTTTTAACCTTTTCTCGAATTGTTCAGTTGTCTCTAATTCCTTTTCAAGATCTTCTAAATGCTCTACACGATTTTTAAAATAATCAAATACAGTTTTATCCTTAATTTTTTTAGTTTTTAACCTCTGACCTAAATCATCTTTAGAAAGTACTTTTAGCTTTTGAAAAATTTCAAGAGATTTTTTTAGATATAGTTCTCTTCCTTTTATTACTTCTCTTCTTTCTTTAGATGTTTTCTTATTTTTCAGCTCTTTTCCTAACTTTGTTTCATAGTCAAAAACTCGATTTATGCCTTTCATAGAAAAAGGAAAAAGCTTCTCTTGACCTAGATTGTCTAAACATTTTATTTTAATCTCATCTTTTCTAGGTGAGCATAACTCAGGCAGATCCAACTTAGGCGGATTGTTGTTTCTCGTTTCATTTTTATGCATTTTTTACTTTTCTTAAGAATTATCAAAAAAGTATACAATATACACATAACTAACGCAAAAGTTTATATGTACAAATGTTTTTTTATGTGAAAATTCAAAAATTTGTATGTATGTAGATTTTTTTCTTCTTGCAAAAGAGAGAAATTATTACTATCTATTCACTATATTTAATTGCATTAACAGTAATTCTATACAGCTAAATTCAATAATTAATTTATTACATTAACTTGCACATTCTGATTATTGCTATATATTAAGTAAATATGATTTTACTATTTTAGTAGAAGTAGTGGGAGTTAACACAAAGAGAAGAAATTTTATAGTCCTTGCAACCAGTGCAGTTGCAGGTCTAGGTGTTGCAAGTACTATTTTTCCATTGTTAAGTTCAATGAACCCGTCAGCAGAAGTGCGTGCTCTATCTAATGTGGAAGTAAATGTTGCAAGTATGATAGATGGACAAAGTATTAAAATTATGTGGCAAGGCAAACCTATTTTTATCCGTAAACGCACTGACAAAGAAATTGAAGAAGCTAGAGCTGTTGATCTTTCTGTTTTACCAGACCCAGAAACTGACGAACAAAGAACAAAAAAAGGTAAAGAAAAGTGGATTGTGATGGTTGGAATTTGCACACACTTAGGATGCGTACCAATTGGTGAAAGTGGTGATTATAAGGGTTGGTTTTGTCCTTGCCATGGTTCACACTATGATACAGCAGGTAGAATAAGAAAGGGACCTGCACCAAAAAATTTACTCGTACCAGATTATCAATTTATAAATGATGACGTTATTTTGATAGGTAAAACAGAGGATGTCTAGTACAAAATATAATAAACAAAAGGGAATAATAGGATGGATAAATTATCGTTTGCCCATTTTTAGTTTTTTTAGAAATGTTGGTGAACATAGAACACCAAAAAATTTAAGTTATCTTTGGAATTTCGGATCTTTAGCAGGCTTAATGCTTGTTATACAAATAATAACTGGCATATTTTTAGCAATGCAATACACACCTCATATCGAACATGCTTTCAATAGTGTTGAGAGAATCATGCGTGATGTGAATTACGGTTGGTTGCTAAGGTATGCTCATGCTAATGGTGCATCATTTTTTTTTATTGTTGTGTACCTACATATACTCCGGGGAATGTACTATGGATCGTATAAACATCCACGTGAATTACTTTGGATAATCGGTGTTATTATATTCATTACAATGATGGCAACTGCTTTTATGGGATATGTTTTACCTTGGGGACAGATGAGTTTTTGGGGAGCAACTGTTATAACTAATCTATTTTCAGCAATACCGTTTATTGGTGAAGATTTAGTAGTTTGGCTTTGGGGTGGATTTTCAGTTAATAATGCAACTCTAAATCGTTTTTTTGCGCTACATTACCTGCTTCCTTTCGGGATTGTGACATTTGCAATACTGCATATTGTTTCGTTGTATACATTCGGCTCTAATAACCCGACTGGAATTGATGTAAAATCAAAAGAGGATACTATTCCATTTCATCCATATTACACAATAAAAGATGTAGTCGGTGTTGGTTTCTTGCTGATACCATTTTGCATCTTTGTTTTCTTTCTGCCAAATTACCTAGGTCACCCTGATAATTATATAGAAGCTGATCCCTTGATAACACCTACACATATAGTCCCAGAATGGTATTTTTTGCCTTTCTACGCAATTTTGCGTGCAATACCAAATAAGCTAATGGGTGTTTCGGCAATGTTTGGTGCTATTTTTATCTGGTTCTTCTTGCCATGGTTAGATAAGTGTAAAGTGAGAAGCGGAAATTATAGGCCAATATTTAAAGTATGTTATTCCTTTTTAGTTTTTGATTTTATGGCTCTTATGTGGCTAGGAGGACAGGAAGCTGTTGAACCATACATAACTTTGAGCCGTTTAGCTACTCTTTTATACTTCTCTTACTTTATAATTGCTTTACCTTTATTATCTAGACTCGAAAAAACAAAAGATTTGCCAAACTCTATAAGTGACGCTGTAAGTAATATGAGATGATGACAAAATTAACACTATTTTTGCTTTTGATTTCTGTTTTCACTACTGGTTATACAAGCGAAGAATATAAAAAACCACTTAAGGTCGATTGGTCTTTTGATGGTTTTTTTGGTAAGTTTGATAGACAAGCTATACAACGTGGTTATAAAGTGTATAAAGAGGTATGTGCTTCATGTCACTCTATGCATAGAATTGCTTTTCGCAATCTAGAAGATATTGGTTTTTCTCAAGATGAGATAAAGGAAATCGCAAAATCTCAAGAAGTTCAAGATGGACCAAATGATGAAGGAGATATGTTCCAAAGACCAGCTTTACCTTCAGATTACTTTGTTCCTCCTTTTGCTAATAAGCAAGCATCTATTGCATCTAATGGAGGAGCTTATCCACCTGATCTGTCTTTAATTGTTAAAGCTAGAAAAGACGGAGCAAATTATGTTTATTCATTATTGACTGGCTACACTGGCGAATCTGAAGGTATTTTGCACTACAATCCGTATTTTACAGGTGGTAAGCTAGCAATGGCTCCTCCGCTTTCTGATCAGCAAGTGGAGTATGAAGATGGTACATATCCCAGCATAGAAAACATGTCTCATGATGTAGTTAATTTCTTACAATGGGCAGCAGAACCAGAAACGGAAAAAAGAAATAGTTTAGGTTTTAAAGTAATATCGTTTCTTGTTATAGCTACGATTCTCTCCATTGTAACAAAAAGAAAGATATGGTCACATCTGTATAAAACGAAAGAGCAACAATAAAGTTTATTATAGGTTTAATTTTACACTATTGTGCTGAAACGCACATTGGCTGCTAAGTGAATTCTTTAAATCTTTACATTGCAACTTGTCCCATACCACACACAAACCTCTGTACAAAAGGTTAAAGATTAAAGTTCGAACAATAGAAGTAAATACAGAAAGCGCGTTGCTATAAGTCAATAGACTATAATAGATAGATAAAAAAAACTTCAGAAGAAATCATCTAAGTAGGAAGCTTTATCATCTCTTACACAAATCTTCACTAAGACAAAGAGCAAGCTCCAAGTCTCATTGAAATAAGCCAGCACAGATTCAGTATAATTTTAATTTTTAGCAGGTAAACTATTATTAACAGAATTATTCAATGGACAAAGAGAAAGGAAATTTAAAGGACTGTCATTATTATAAAGCAAAGTATGTATACCTGTCTCTTTTGAATCTACAATTTCCTTTCGCCGAGATATGCTAAAAATAAAATTACCATGACCATCAGGTAAATTCAGTTCATTCTCGCATTTAGTAAATAAATCAGAATAATATAATTTAGTATCTCCACAATTACTACCAAAATCAAGATCAACTTTCACTTCCATGACATTTTTTTTCAAAATCTTCTCACACCTTGCTAAACTCCATAAGACTAACCCAGCAATCCACACCAATCCACAACAGAATGCACAAAACAGTAATATCCACACTGTCTTATTACAGTGAAGACTATCAGCTATGTTTGTTTTTTTAAAACAGCACGATAAATAGCTTGAAGATCTACCACTTGACCGTAGACATAGAGCAGCAATAAAAAAGGCTAACAATCCAAAAAGAGACACAGTAATCATACACTGAAGAAAACGGCAAGCGCGCCTCTGTGCACGAGTCTCTATTTTTACAGAACATTTAACATTTTCTTCTGCCATATCTACCTTAAATAATAATTACCCAATTATGTACTAAACAACATTGCTGTCAACAATTAATCTAATCAGTAAGGGCGAAAACCACACTCACCATTAAATGAGTACAGCATATGTGTTGCTATTATTTTTAGATCGGACAACTCAGAAAGCAGCAAATTAATATTATTATTTGAACTAGTTTCTTTCTTTGCTAAAAATCTACAACATATATTATCACTAGGCAAAGACCTAATCAATTCAGTGCGAGGCCATATAATCAGACCTTTCACCATTATGTTTTTAAGTTCTAAATCCTCACTTTTCACTGAAAGCAAGCGTGCAACTATTTCGTCAACTACTCTACTATCCAATTCTATAAGAAGATCTACACCTATTAATTTCTTTTCTGACATCGGAGCATTAAGTACCTGAATATCAACCTTAGGATAAGTAGGGGCAAAATAAGAACTTTTTCTATCCAAATTAGAAATTATTTCTTGAGTAAAATCTGCAGTATTAACTTTACACTTACTAATATTGTCATTATAAATATCAGCCGTATGAATTCCACTATTTATAGTACTAAACCACGCATTATATATGTTACTAGCAACTTCATTCTGCCCAATAAAAGAAAGCATATTTATAGCAGAATTTAATAATCCAGAAGGATTTGCAATTCCTTTTCCTGCAATATCAGGAGCAGAACCATGTACTGCTTCAAACATAGAATAAATTGGACCAATATTCACACTCCCTGCTAAGCCAACAGAACCAGTAATCTCTGCAGCTATATCTGAAACGATGTCACCATAAAA
Organism: Anaplasmataceae bacterium; assembly: GCA_965207045.1. Lineage (GTDB taxonomy): Bacteria > Pseudomonadota > Alphaproteobacteria > Rickettsiales > Anaplasmataceae. The sequence continues at coordinate 1,009,889 of OZ242261.1, forward strand.
ATTAGTTGTTACAATAACATCAAAATCCCGTGGTTTTGTTGATAACTTTGCCGCCCCGATATCTAATATCGAAATATTATTTTCAAGATCTGGATAATTTTTTGCAACCTCATTAAAAGCCTTAGTGAAAGTTCCATCTGTAATTTTCATAATATTATCTTTCACAAAACAAGTAACTTTTTTCCGGCCATTAGACCTAGCATACTCAAATGCATATTTGCATATTCTAAAAGACGAATCATAAGAAACTATCTTGATAGCATGAGAACTGTTTTGAGTACATCGGTACTCAATTCCAGAATAAATATCTTCTTCATTTTCTCTTATGACAACTACATCAATACTATTATTGAAATAGTCTAGACATGGTCTTACATTTGCATACAAACCCAAAGCCTTGCGTAGCGTTACATTCAAACTAGTAAAGCCTTCTCCCCTAGGAGTAGTGATTGGTGCTTTTAAAAATACCTTATTACGTATTATAGTATTCCAAGCAGAATCAGCTATTCCAGCCTTCCAACCTTTTTCATAAACTTTAAGGCCGACTTCTACAACATCAATGGATATTGATGCACCAGCTTCTTGTAGAACCAACAATACAGACTCCATAATCTCTGGGCCTATTCCATCACCGTAGGTAACTGTTATTTTTGTAGTCATTCTCTATTTTTCCCTGAATATTAATAGTATTACTTTCACAATGTCAATCTATACTCAATTAACACACGTTAATAGTCTTTTAGTTAACAACAAATAATATTTGCAAAAATTGCCCACGATATATAGAGTTGTGTTAGGATTGACATATAATCAGATATGGAAGTAAGTGATTTATCTACCTGGTCTTTAATAGCAAATGCAGATTTTGTTGTACAAGCAGTTATATTCTTTTTAATCACAATTTCAATATTTTGCTGGAGTATTATTTTTGATAAATTAATAAAATTAAGAAAACAAAAAAAAAGAGCTGACCTTTTCGAAGATTATTTTTGTTCAGGACAAATTCTCGAAAATGTTTACAATAATCTGAAAAACAGAAAAGATAGTATCTTTATTAATATTTTCATTCTAGGAATAAATGAGTTTAAAGATACCAATAAAAGTGAAAAACAAAATCATCAATTTGTACAAAGAAAGCTAGGTCGTGCTATAGAAATAGGAATAAATCAAGAAATAACAAAACTGGAAAAAAATACTGATTGGTTGGCAACTGCTGGTTCGACAGCACCATTTATAGGCTTACTTGGCACTGTCTGGGGGATAATGAATAGCTTTCGGTCAATAGCACTGACTAAAAACACAAATCTGACTGTGGTTGCTCCTAGCATTGCAGAAGCGTTACTTGCAACTGCTGCTGGCCTTATGGTAGCAATACCAGCTGTTATTTTTTATAATAGAATTATTATTAAAATAAACTCTTTTTCTGAAAGATTAAGTAAATTTTCTTTAGATTTACAATTTTTACTAATGAAAAACCTAAATGAGAAAAAAATTAATTAATGATATAAATGTCACACCTTTCATAGATATAATGCTGGTGTTACTAGTAATCTTTATGATAACTTCACCAATGTTAGTTCCTGAAATCCAGGTTGAATTACCGAAAACAAATGCAGGAGTAGAAAACAGTGAAGATAAGACATTTGTCGTTACAATTAGCAGTAAGGGTAAAGTATATTTACAAGATAAAATAACAAGCTTAGGTAATCTAAAAAAGCAACTCACCCAATTCTCTAAAAATGGTAAAAATATTCGTATATTTGTACGTGGTGACAAAGAAGCAAATTACGAACAAATAATCAAAACTATAAGCGTAATACAAAACTCTGGCTTTACTAAAATAGCTTTAATAACAGATTATGACAATGCATAAATATGCACTTCATGTAGCCAGATCCATCAGAAATTTCTTTAGTTTAAACAAGGCAATTTTTAAGTACACAAATATTTACATCAAAACTTTAACAAACAGCTTAACATACCAAACAACACAGCATTATCTTTTCAATGTGAAGCCTCACATAACTTTATCTGTTATTTTACACATTACACTAATACTTTTACTATTAACTAACATCAGTAAATTTCCCACGTTCAAAGGAATTCAGAACAATGACGGACAAATCATAATAACAGATTTAGTTTCAGTGGGCAAAACGACAAATATCAAAATAACAAGTGAAGAAGGAAAAAAAGGCTATTCCAAGGACCTAGAGCCACACAAACAAAAAAATACTCGAAATAAAAACAGTGGAGATGGTGAAAAAATACCAATACATCGAGACTCAAACAGAATTAAAAAAAAGCCAATTGAATCTAAAGCATTTAAAGAAGAAGGAAATTTAAATAAATTACAAACTGGATTCAAAGAAATCACACAGGAAGGAAAAGAAGGCAATGTAAGTAACAAAACAGAAAAAGGCTCTATTGGTAAGGGCAATTCTGTTTATAACAAACTTAAGCCCAATACTATTGCCATTCAAGATTCGATACGCAGCCAATTCATTGATTGTTGGAACGTACCATATGGTGCTTTAAATACAGATAAAATACAAGTCCAAGTTAACATTGAACTTGATACTAATGGTAAAGTCTTAGCTGCTAACATAATTAATTTACGAGAATACAATAAAGACCCTTTCTTTCGTGCTATGGCTGACAGCGCTTTAAGAGCTGTTCATAGTTGCAGCCCATTGCAAGGACTACCAAAAGAAAAATATGGACTATGGAAAAAAATGGAACTCATTTTTGATCCAAGAGGCATGATTTAGAAGAAATTTCAGACAAAGCCTGCTTAATTTCCTTTTGAGAAGATTCTGACGCAGTCAATAGGGGCATTCGCACTTCTGCTCTTATGTTCTCTCGAATCAAACTTACAGCATATTTTACACCAATAGGATTGATTTCACAAAATAATACATTATAAAGTGGAGCTAACTTTCTGTGTATCTCTTTTGCTCTCTCAAAATCACCAACCATACAACAATTTTGCATTTGAGCACACAATTTTGGTAATACGTTCGATGCAGCTGAAATACAGCCATCACCACCTAGTATATTAAAAGAGCAACTACTATGGTCATCTCCAGAAAACAATGAAATTCCTTCCTGTTTTAGCTCAAGAACTCTGTTCAAATCACCAGTTGCATCTTTTATACCTACTACTTCTGGCAAAGCAAGTAACTTATGCATTGCCTCATTTGATATATCAATCAGACATCTACCAGGTATGTTATAAACAATGATGGGACGTTTCACAGAATCTGCTATAGCTTTATAATGCTGAAAAACTCCTTCTTGTGTTGGTTTGTTATAATACGGCGGCGCGATTAAAATAGCATCAGCTATCCTTGCATTATTTGCCAACTCTATCCCATAACTTGTATTATTAGAAGTTGCACCAGCAATAATTGGTACTCTTTTCTGCACACAAGTATTAGCTAATTCTATTACCTTTCTATGCTCGTCATAGCTAAGCGTAGGAGCCTCTCCAGTTGTTCCACATACAACAAAACCGTGTACTCCTTCTTCAATTTGCCATTCTAAAAGATCATAAAATGCAGTGATATCTATTTTCCCCTCCTTAAAAGGAGTTATTAAAGCTGTAAAAATTCCCTTAAACATAGTAAAATTGTAATAAAATGACAATTGCAAATTATGACATACAAATCTGATTTTCTAAATAGAGTAAGCCAAAGATATGAGTGCGAATACACAAACGTAAGTGGTTTGGATAATTATTTATTCAAAAATGAATCATTAAAAAATAATCAATCATCAAATGAAAGAAAAAACTTCACCGCATATGTAGGTTTTGATTGTACAGCTCCAAGCTTGCATGTGGGTAGCCTTGTACAAATAATGTTGCTAAGACTTTTACAGAAATGTGGACATAAAGTCATTGTTCTCCTTGGTGGTGGAACCACAAAAATTGGTGACCCATCTGGAAAAGATAAAAGTCGTGCTATGCTTAACAAAGAAGTTATTGAAAGAAACAAGAAAGGTATAAAATCTGTTCTAGAGCAATTTATAATTTTTGACGACTACAAGGCTACTATTGTTGACAATAATGAATGGCTTGCAGATCTAAATTATATAGAATTTTTACGAAACATAGGAAAGCATATTTCTGTCAACAACATGTTGCGTGCAGAAAGTGTAAAAGCAAGATTAGAACGTGAACAGCATTTAAGTTTTTTAGAATTTAATTATATGCTACTCCAAGCTTATGATTTCGTAGAATTAAACAAGAGATATTGTTGTAGACTACAGCTAGGTGGCTCTGATCAGTGGGGTAATATCATAAGTGGCATTGACTTAGGCAGAAAATTACTTAAAACAGAGCTTTTTGGTCTGACCACTAAATTAGTAACAACTGCCAATGGAGCGAAAATGGGAAAAACTTCTAATGGCGCCATTTGGCTTGACTCAAAAATGTGCTCTCCATATGATTACTGGCAGTACTTCCGTAATATTGATGATAGGGATGTAAAAAAGTTTATTCTGATGTTTACAGAAGATTCTCCTATAGATATTAAAGAAGAAAACACAAAAAAAGAAAAAAAACTAAAAAATAACCAAGAAAGACTGTTAACATCCCTAACCTCAGGTAATTCAAATGCAAAAAAAAATGAAGTAGAATTTGCAAAAAAGAATTTAGATGCAGAGTCCATAAACAATATAAAAGAAAATTTAGCAACAAAAGCCACAATAATATGCCATGGAGAACAAGCTGCTCAAGATGCGCTAAATTCTGCAATTGCTGAATTCAAATATGAAGATAGTTCACTTTTACCTACACTGGAGATACCCGACCAAAAAATGTACTTATTTAAACTGATCACTCAAATTGGCTTTAGCAACTCACATTCTAAAGCAAAACAATTAATCAGATCGCGTGCTGTAAAAATCAATGATGAAGTAAATGATTCTGTAGATTTTATAATACAAAAACAAAACGTTGGAGCAATATTCAAAATCTCAGTCGGCAAAAAAAGAATCCGTATAAACTTTTCCTAAATCATAACACTGTTTTTTCTCGATACTAATTCATTAATCCAAATAATTCTTGTAGTAAATATTGCATAAAACTGATCAATCATGTCACATTAATTTCGCTATCCACCCTTAGTTTTATTTATACTATCTTGTCGTTCATTCTTACTATCTTGCTTTTTTTTTGCTCCAATTTTATCTTGCTCTTCAGACACCTTCTGTTCTCTCGTTAAATCCTCCTGACTTGGTTTCTGTTTATAATCAGATCCCATTTTTGTTTCACTATCATCCTCTTTTTCAACAAAATCCCACCATGTATTCTTTCTTGAAATTGACTTTTGCTGCTTCATAAGTTCTTCTTTAGCCTCCAACTGTTCTGGTGTTAACCATTGACCACTGAGTCCATCAAATATTTTCCCGTCTTTTTTTTTACCAGAAGTCTTTTTCTTTCTATCTGGTTCTTTTTTATTATTACCACTTTTCGTCTGGCTTTTTTGCTCTTTTTTCTTCTTCAAGCCTTCACCACCCAATATACCTGCTTGTTGTTGAGTACCCAAAGCTCCAAATAAATTAGTGCCGGCATCTTTTCTCGTTTTCTGTTGCTGTTCTGTTATTGCATCAGTAGTATCTACACTCTTGCTTACATCAAAGTCACGGTCAGCTTCTCTATTCACACCTAAGATCTCTGCTCTAGTAACACTGTCCTTATCCTTCAAATCATACAGATCATCTTTATCAACACTAACTTCTTTTTTACCGTCTTCAGGGCTCTCGTCCTGCTCCTTGTCCACTGTCAGACCACTTGTTGTCATGTCTGTAGAATTATTCTCCACTTCTACTTGCTCCCATTGTGCTTTATCTATTACTTGATTATAATTATCAATAAACTCTGCTTTTTCTTCAGTTGTTTGTGCTTCGGTCTGCATTAGGCTATCTTCTTTAGCTGCAGCTTCACTTTGAGATTGCCCTCCCCTTATTTTATTACTTCTATCATCTTCCAGAATGTCCTCAGGTTTTACCTCTACATCACCTATGTTTCCTGTAGAAGGTAAACTACGATCAGTCTCGGCATCTTGTTTATCAGTTTGTAATCTATTACGCTCTTGCAAATCATACTCAGGAACTTCTTTAACTGTATCTTCTACTCGCTTTGCCTCTTCTGAAGTATCTAAATCATACTCCGCGGCAGCACCTTCACACATATCCTGCACCAAAAAACTACGACTTCCCAAATCTTTAGGAACCTCTCTCTCACTATTTCCTAATGTTTCTTTTCCGCTTGTTATATTCGTGCTACCAACTGCTTCCTCTTCCACCTCTACTATTGTATCCTCTACTACTTCTGCTACTGAACCATAATGAACTCCCTCTTCAATATTACGTTGTGTTGAGTCTTCAGTTTCTATTGTAGTTTCATTAACGTCTTCTGTAGGAAAATTAATATCATATTTCGCATCGCTATCTTGTTGATACTCATCTTGCACATTGCTACTATTCCTCTCACCTCCATCAGGCACAGCTCGTTGCACATCATAGTCCTGTTCTTCTCTATTGACATATGGCTTCTCCTCCCCTTCACTTTTTGTTGTAGTCAAAATGTTATGGTGTCCATCCTGGTTTCCTTCTTCATGTAAAGCAATACCACCCCGATCACTGACATCAATAGGAGACATATCTTCTTCTCCAATCACTTCATCAGCAATTCTTCCAGAGTCGTAATCATAATCAGAAGCATTACTTCCAGTCTCTCCATTAGAATCATGAAATATCTTTTTACTATCTCCTATAACTTTTGGTTTACTTTTTTCATAATCATCTTTATGGTCAGGAACCCCAGGCCTTTTATAGCCTATAATATTATCTTTCAGTTTCTCCAGCTGCTGTAAATAAGACAACTTTATATGTCCGCCTAAGCTTTCATCAGTCTTGCCTATAAGTTTATTATGACCATATGATAAACCAGAAACAAACAAATTATCTGGCGAAATATTAGATAAAGTCTGCCCCATAACAGCTTGACCATAATGTATCCATTTAAATGCTTCTTTTTCTCTTAGTTCACGTTTAATGTCTGATTCACCCCCAACTACCCACTCACCAATATTAAACAAAGTTTGCCCCATACTTCCAATACCAGAAGTACTTTCCTTAGCAAAATCCACAAATTTACCTCCACCTGGAATAATTCTAATAATCTTTTCTGGTGCACTTGTTACAACTGAATGTAAGTTTAATGTTTGCCCCGCTTGAAACATAAGACCACTAATAACTTTTCCAAGTTTTCCTGCTATGTTACTGCTATTAGGTTGGAAGAAATTGCTGTATTGATAACCAATAACATTGATAAATGGTGAAGCCCCAGCTATTAAAGCTCCTAACCTTTGTACAAATAATCTCAAGTGCCATAATAAAACAGTCAAAAGCACCAAAGTAAATAACTCATCAAATGATACAAATTCCTCCTTTCCTTGTATTCCATTGGTGATTTTCTCATAGTCTCTGCCAGAACCTTCAATAGGCTTGTTCTTTGCATCATTAGCGCCAGGTGTAAAAGAATTTGGATTAGGATCTAAATAAGGATAATCAATATATCTATAATCAGTTATTTCATATTCAGGTGGAACTTTTATCACAGCAGCACCATTAACAAATGTGATTCTTTTTTTTACACTCAGGTCATACGCAAGAAAACCAAACAAATAATGGTCAAAGTAACTACCAAATGTCCACGAAGATATCTCAGCTATAGAAACGCATACATCACTACTAAATAAACAAAATTTTATGTCTACTGTTTTGTTATAGCATACTGTGTAACCAAAAGTTCTGTAAAAAAAACTCACTATCATGGCAGAAAAAAGTGACACGAGAGTAAAGACCATAATACTTTGAAAAGCAAAGCTCATAGCTTGTTTAAACCAATTCTCAAATGTATTTGGAATCTTAGTAAATAATAAAGACAAGAAAAGTATAGGCATTAATGATATTAAAATTGTAATACCTATCATGCTTGTTAAATATATTATACAGGCGTATATCATGACTATGGTATAAGCAAGTAGTATAATGATAATTACAAGTAAAACTAAACACACAATAACTGGTGGATAAGTCCATATGAAAGCTGGCATTCTTCTTCTCCATATTACATCAGAAAAAAACAGATCCAGCATTCTATCAAAAACAGCAAATGGTGCATCAGGATCAAATTCAACTCCTGAATGAGCATTGATTATAGCAATCATCTGCGCTGTACCCTCAACAAACAATATTGCTATATTATTGTAAAAAAATTCCCAAGCATAAGGAGAAATAAACTGCATTATAATCCCAACTTTTACAAGACGCAGCATAATATCAGAAATTGGTTGCTGTATCATACCAATGACATATGCTATTCCAGTAAAAACTATGTATAAAACTAATAAATACCTAACAAAATCCACATAAATATTATTAGAAGTAATCTGTTTAAACATGTGCTCAGCACCATCAATAAGAAGTGTTTCTACTTCCTTTCTTATGTCTTCTAATATATGTTTTTTCTCAGGATTAATTACTCCTTTTATAAAAGCAAGAGAATATCCTCCAGCATTATCCCAATAAAATCTATCAAGAATACGCGCATATATTTTCCACCCTTTTTCTATTCTAATAATATTACACGAACTATCGATAATAGGATGGTCAGACGATGAATATTCCATTTCACCTGAACCAACATCATACCCTATATGTACAACTGGAGACTGAGGATAACGCATTAATTCTAAAGTTTGATTAGGATCAGGATCACCAGGACGTTGTAATAAAATGTATGCACCATAACCATTTGTAAACCAGCATGGCGGACCATATTGGTCAGCATTAGCATCATCATACGGTTCTCCTATTTCCACATAAGGACATTGTCTCGCCTGACTGCACCCAGCAATTATTGGATCTTTCTTCAAGTATGGTCCACATATCCTAGTTTTTGGTACACTAGAGAGGTTACTTTCGTTTTCAAAATCATCTTGAGTATCAATACTCCCACCACCGGGATTATCACTTACTACTTGTTGCCCCCCGCTATCCAACCAAGATGTCCACTTTCCTTCCGTTCTTATAATTAATTCATCACCATTTGTTACATAACCAGTATCAGTCCATCTAATAACCTGATTTGGATCAAAAATTCCATTGGTACTACAATCTGCCTGTCCTGAGTTACAGTCATCTGATTTAAACATACTTGACCCTTTAGGCACTTGAGCTGAAATAGACAAATTCATTCCAAAAAAATCGTCAGCTGCTATACATCTTGGAAATGGTGTTTCTCCACAACTAGTTAATAATAAAGGCAATAGTAGTAAAAATTTTTTCATGTATCACCTTCACTACCATTACTATCTTTTATTTCTTTTTTTTGATCTTCTGCTTTCTCCAAAATAGTTCGATCAGTATTATCCCTACTTGATGCGTCTGGTAATTCTTCTACTTCTTCTGTTGATTCGTTCTGCCATCCTTTATTAGAATCATTACGTGCTTCATCTAATAATTCTTCATAATTGTCTATTTCATAAGGATTATCTATCTCTTCTGCTCTTACAGCACCTTCTCCTAAATCATACTCATCTCTTGTTTTTTCTAGTACCTTTGCTTCAGTTTCATCAGTCTCACTCTCCTGCGTATTCGTATCATGTGTATTTTCTTCTGTCCTGTGTTTGCTTTCTTCTTCACTCAAAGAGGCAGATTGCACCTCTTCTGGCACATAACCAGTAGTCTCACCTAATTGTTCCACACCTGCACTCTGTTGTACTAAATCTTTTTCTCTATTCCCAGCAACTATCTCTTCATCAATAGCAGATCCAGGCTCAACATTACTAGCATTTCCAATATTTTCTGTGCCTTTTATATCCTCAGCAACATCTGACATACCTTTTGAATTATCCAAATCTGTAGCACTATTCGATATATCTTCTGAACCAGAATATAGAGGAGCTGATGGAACAACTGAAGACAAATATTCTCTACCTGAAACACTAGTCTTCTCAGGATCTACCCCTCCTTCCTCATCACTATTTTCTTTAATATTCCTATGATCACCATGCTCTACACCTTTCCTTTTTTCAACATTAATCTTAGTCGGGTCAACATTACTAGCCATAAGAGCTTGCGCACGCATCCGTTTTGTTTCGTTATCCTGACCAACAAGAGATAGCAATCCTTGAGATGCACCACCACGACCCGCTGCAGCCATGGTCAAATTAGGCTCCATTGATTCAGTAATAGCCTTAGCCATATTATCAGCTATTTCTACAAATTGCCTCATAGCAAAAACAGTTAGAACGAACATAATAAGAGCAACTAAATTAAAAGGAAGTCCAAAAACATTTTCACCACTGGTAGCATACAATTGGTCAAGATGATCATTAAAACCATATTCAGAAACATAAGTTGTAGGTAATAAAGTTTTAATAGGACATAAATGAAACGGGATAACACCAATATTAAATTTCATAGTAAATAAACATCCAGGACATGCAGCGAAATTGACCAACGAAGCAAAAGCTGCCATCATAACTTGATGCAAAAACCCTAAAGACGTAAATAATATTATATTTGTGAGCGATATCGACACCATCATCTTGATCCAACCATCAAAAAGGGTTTTTGTTACTTTAAATAACAAAGCAATTATAAACAAAGGAGCTAATATCAATAATAGAGACATAGCAATTATAGAAAGTAAGTGCACTATAGTTGCATTAATAACACAGCCAATAAAAACCCAAACACCCCATAGCAATAGCAAAAAAGATACAAAACCTACAGGCCCAGAGAACATTATTGAAACAAACCTCAGCCAAGTTTCTTTTGTAAGCAAAACCCCCATGGTTGGGTCAAGAAACGCAAATGTTGTATCCGAACCCACAATACCTGAGAAAATACCAGCTAATTGGTCAACACCAAAAACAAACAATGAAAATAATATTCCCCCAAACAACTCCCAACTACCAGGAGAAACTGCTGCAAGGATAACTCCTATCTTGACAACTCGTATCATAAACTCAGCCTGAGTTTTCTGTATGAGCCCAATCATGAATCCCATGCTTGTAAGTGCTAAATACAGAACCAAAACTGTTTGTACAAATTGTAACAAACCATTATTTATAATTTTTGTGTAAGTTGAGGCAATCAAACCACTTGTGTTATTTATGTCAATATCACCAATTTCCTTAATGCTACCACCGGCAGGATCACCATATAAAACATTTAATATTGAATCTCGAATCAGCGTGAAAAAACTAGAAAATATAGGATTCCACTGTACTTTAGTTACACTAATTGTGTATTTATTTTCATTAGGTTTTTCTATAAAACCCTCCTTTACAGTATCACTTTCACGAGCACCTTTAATCCCAAAATATATTCTACCATTTTTAGGTGGGTTACTTTTCCCGTCAGCTCCACCACCATTGACAGTGTAAACACCTAACTCAGTTACACCATTACTATCTGCATCTTGTGGGGGTATATGCAAATGATAGGTGTCTATGTCACCAGGATCAATATCTGGCGTGGAATTGCCTATGTACATGTAAAGATCTTCACCATTAGCACGAAGACACGTGCGACGCACTTCCATGTGATACCCTCCAACATTGTCAGCGTACACACCTGTATCTGGTATACCTAGCCAAACCTTGCTACTTGGAGTAACATAATCCGGAATAAAGTATTTATAGTCCAATCGAATTGACGGCTTATTGTTAGTACCAATACATCTTCCTGATGTTTGGTTAGGTAAGCATAATTCACCTGAATCCCCATAATTATTGTTCAAACCGCCTATTTTTGCAACAATCTGATCAGCCCATTTTTCTTCTGGAATAGTGTGCATACGGCACTTCCTAGGGTCGTCCCCTGCTGCGTTCATTGCATTTATACACTCTTGACTTCCAATACCCCACTTATAACGGAGACTATTCATACAACCAGGTGGACCCTTTGTCTCGCTACATATTGCTTCACAATAATTGTTAACTTCATAAGTATTAAATCTTAACAAATCTTGATCCACGACAGGTCTACATTCATATTTATAGTGATCTCCCTTTAAAACTGTGCGCACATCAAGTATGGCAGCATTGTTCCAATTATTGTATTCATCAAATTTATTAATATCAAAATGATAATTTTTATTACCATAAGGGGTAAAATCATTACTAACATAAACCGGGTAAGAACCTTTGAACGCAGGCAAGTGAATGTAATTGCCAGTATTTTTCACTTCTACAAAATCAATTCCTTGTTCACATATAACCTGCATTTTGTTATCAACTACATTCTGGATATAAGCTCTATCATCATTACTAAGCCAAAGCTTGCCAGTAGCGTCTAAATAGATCTTTTCTAAATCACTAAAAGAGTAAACAGAGACTTCTGGTGGAATATTATAGCAATTTGTTATATCAACAATCTTATGTGGAACTAAACGAAATTCTAACTGATCTCCAGGTTTAACAAGAATATTACTATCTACATAAAAACCATCAGAGCTAAAGCGTCCTTCAGAATGAGAACATACTGTAGCCGCATCGTATTCTCCGCTATTTATATTATACCTAGGAACACTACCATCACTACAAAAAGTAGAGGGTACAACTGTTCTACTGCATAATTTTGGGTTAGTACAATTCTCGATCCTTTCTAAAGTATCAGCACATAAATTTATTGTTTTATTCACAACAAGAGGCGTTGTTTCATCACTATCAATATCAATACCACTATCAATCCACCAATCTGATTTCACCGACGCCAAGGCACCACTTATGTAAACTGGTACTTCAACATCAATACTATTAGTGCTTACTCCATCTCCTGGATTAACACAAACATCCTGACAAGCATTTACAGAAACTAGAAGAAACAAAAGTAGAGATTTTCTTATCATTCAGCTCCCCCTTTCCTTTTTGCTTGTCTTTTCTCCTCTCTTACATCTCGCACTTCTTCTGGTGTATCTCTTAACTTTTTCTGATATTCTGAGTGTGCACGTTGTTCAATTGACTGTTCATCCATACCAACTGTAGCACGCATAGTATCCTGAAACGTATCAGCAGGCTGAGTCAGCTCAGCTCCCATAACACCAAATATTCCACCTACCATTTCTGGTATTTTCTGTATAAAACCTTGAAGGGCATGACAAAGCACTACAAATGCAATTAAAGAGTATAAAGGTATAGGCACACCGAAAAATGAGAAGCCATAGTAATTCTCTTCAATTAAATCTTTAAACCCAGATTGCGCATTGTAATTTACAGGCAAAAAAGTATTCAAAAGACAAAATGCTTCTATATCATCATCTAAAGTCACCATTGTCACACATTGCTTACACACATCATAACCCATCAAGCTATGTGTTATACCCATAATAATATCATTGAACATTGCAATCACAGCAAACATCATTACTGGCTGTATCGCATTATTTGCTAGCAACCTTATCCAGTTATCAAATACTGTTCTTGTTCGTTTAAATAGAACAGTACTGAGAAACAATGGCGCAATACATAATAATACAGCTATTATAATTATAGATATAAAATAAACTATACATGCAGTTAATATTGTTAAGAACAGCATCCACACGCCCCAAATAATTATAAAAGCCATTAAAAATCCTACCGGGCCAGTTAATATTATGGCTGCTATTTGTATCCAAGTACCTGAATCTGCAAATCTGGCCAAAGATTTGTCAATAAAATCAAATTGCCCAACTTCCCCTAATTCACCTTGTTCTGTCATTATGTTAATAAGATCAAGGCTACCATCTCTGAACAGAGGAAATAAGTAAACATTGAAAAAATCCCAGCTATTAGGGCTAATAGCAATAATGACAATACCAATTTTCACAAGCAGTGCTATTATATCTACTTGTGATGCTTTAAACATTCCCATTATATATAAAAGCGAGTATACAGATATGGCTAACAAGATCATACCTTGCACAATCTGCACAAAATGACTATCAAGTATAGCTTGATATATACTACCAACAGCTCCTCTATTTACAGCACCACCATCACCATATAGCAAAAAATTTACATTATCTAAAACCATTTCAACCAAGTTACCAAAAGGTGTTTTGAGATCTTTTGGTACACTTGTTGTAAGCTCAAAATGCCCAACATTGTTTTGAATTCCATCGCCATTATCCTTAACTCCGTAATATATATTTTTGCCATTCCAACTAGGCTGCAAAGTAAAATTGCGTATATTAATATAGTTGCCATCATAATCAGTCATTTCAATTAAATCCGTTCCTAAATCACCAGGCTTCAAAGTACTATCTGGACACACATCACTGATGTAGTAGTATAGACTTCTTTTATTGTGATAAGTGCATTTTCTATAAGCATGCATAGTGTAGCCCCCATAGGCATTATTTAGCTCACTTATATGTCTAATGAGCAATAAAACACTAGGATTGACAGCCTTTAAAAGATATTCATGATTTAGACCAGTTCCGCTACCCAAACCAACACTACCATGCTCAAAGTTATCCCCACCCTGTTCATAAGATCTAGAATATGGAAAAAATTGCTTGTATTCTGCTGTAGAGCTGCCTCTAACGAACATTTCTTGAGTAACAGTGAAAACACAATCTTGAGTAACACGATCAACTTCATTTCCGCTTCTATCGTATTTGATGTGGCATATATTTCCACATTCAGTATTCAAATCATAAGAAGACATTGAAGAACGTATTGTTTCTACATAATATCGTTCCAAATCAGAATTATAAGAGTTTAGACAAACAGAGCGCCATAAGTGATTAGAATCTTCAAATACGTCACCTGCTTCCTTAAAAATCTTAGTTATAAAATTCGTACTGCTTGGGTCATTAGGGTCATCAATAGGATCAATAACTATAAGAGGAGCATTTATCCATCTACTTGTATCAAAATTACTTTGTATTAGTAGATTGGAAGCACTGTTTCCAAGATCATTGCCAATAATAGATGAATAAACCTTATCCACATAGTCAAGCTTGCATCTAGATTCATTAAGGACTTTAATATTAGGATCAGAGTTTTCACATATATCATGTGTTATTACTTGATTGGAAATATAAGGAAAATAAGAAAATTTCACTGAATCATTTTGTCTTAGTGATAATTGTGACAAATCAGTATACAAATCTCGAGCATTGACTACAACTACCATGCTTTCGCTTTCGTTGTTTCCACTACCTTTAGCACATAAATTTATACCCTTATCAACAATCGCTACTACTCTTTCTACATCTGAAAGTTTCACTCCTGATTTTACCCAATCACGTGAACATCCACTATCAGGTTCTTGATTAGAATCCGGACTTGCATAAACTAAATCAATTATCTTTGTAGTATTAATATCACTTGCATTAATACAATCTGCAAAAATGCTTACTGGCAGCAAGAGAAAAATAAAAAATACGCAGCAATAACACAACCTATCAGATAATACCCGTTCAACTACCACTACCTCCCCCCTTTCCCACTGACGATTCGCTCATTGTTTCACTACCTTGCCCTCCTTTACCCTTACTTACTACTCCTCTCTTTATACTTTGAGCACCAGATTTCGCCGTTGAGCCGACAACATCAGCAACTTTCATCACACTAGCTTCAAGTTTTGCTGCCATTTGCTTAGGGTCATTAACTCCTCTTTGTGAAAGATCAGCACGGAAATTTCCACTCAATTCTGCAGCCATTCCACCAATAACCCCTAGAAAATGATAAAATAAAAATGCCATCAAACCCATCATACCAAAATCTTTCCAAATATCTTTCGTTTGAGGATCAATTTCTGCCTTAGTTACCTTTATACCCAAAATTAAAGGAGCGTCTCCATGCTTAATATTTGCTACAAGACATGCAAGTATTGTTGTGCCAGAAGTACATTGTTCATATTCAGGAATGAAAGATTCAACAGTTCTTGTTCCGCCTTTAACCTCTTTATTTGTTATCTGAGACCGAAACTCCAAATTTTTAAAGTACATATGGTCAAACACAGAAAATAATAATGAGAGAAAAGCAAACAATATTATTGGATATATTGAATATGCCATCAGCTGTTTTAGCCACCCATCAAAAAACCCCTTCGTTGCTTGAAATAACACCATAGGTACAAATAACGGAGCAAAGATGCTAATAATAGTAAGGGCAATAAGAGATAATACAAATAAATGGACCATCCACACTATAGTTAATACCAGCATAAATATGTAAAATGCGACACAAATTGCAATCAATAACTGCCCTGCAAGAATACACGGAATCACTAGCAGCAATACTCCAAAAACTGGAAGGGTAGCAGCAGCAATAACGGCTGCAGCTGAAGCTGCCCCAGCACCAATTGCAAAACCATTACCAAGATAAAATGATATTCTACAATCTAACCTATCCCAAGGTGCTAAATAGCTATAATCTTGTAGGCCATTACCTAAATCCCTTTGATAATCATTACTATCATAATTGCAAACCTGAGCACTCCCACTTGCACTCAGCACTAGATCGGCTAAACCAGTAGAAAGTCTTATAAGCTCACTATAGTAAATTTGCATTCCATTACCAATTGAAAAGTACACAACAAAAGCAAATTTCAAAAGTAATATAAAGTATTCAGCAGGCCCCTGTATAGCATGTCCTAGAATCATCTTTATCCCAAATAATGCAACAGATAACACTAAAATCACCATGACAGTACTTTTTAACCTTTCTTGTACAACAGCTAGAAAACCTACTCTCCCTGAAGAAGACTGACCTGAAGCAGCACTACATTCACCTGTTACTAGATTCTCCAGAGACTCCCTTATACACTGCACCACAACTGACGTTATTGGAAAAGGAGCTCTAGCAGCCAAAGATATCTGACTATAGCAAGAACCTGATATATAACAATTAAAGCACGCAGTATTATTGTACTTCGTAGGTCTACCCCTATCATCAAATTCTATTGCTACAGATTTCTCACACATAGGAGCAGGAGGGGCAGGAGGAGCTGATTGACAACCTATAACTGGAGCAAAAAGAAAAAATTCCCCTCCAAAAAGTCCAACTGCATCAACGCATATTTTACCACCATTTTGATAAGCCTTAAAGGAAATACCATTTAAGTTAGCAATCTGACCTACTTTTATAGTTTCACAGTCCAGATCAGGCCAACCGACCCATTCCTTCATATTTATAATATCATCTTTTTTACCGTCTTTTATTTCCTCCTCAGTAAAATCACCATAAAGACCAAATTCATATTCACGATCATCAAGTCCACCAATATTAAATACTGGAAATGGTACTAATGCATAGCGATGACATACCTCAACATATTCACTATATGAAGCTTTATTTTTAGGCCATTCATAATCACTTGTATCTACATATTCACCACTTTTACATACCATCGGAGTATTATCTTGACCAGGGTACAACTGCTCAGGATTTCTACATGTTTTATACCCTCCTGTATTCTCCCATCTAAGAACTGGATGACGAATAAAACCATGTGTACAAGCAAAAAACTCAGCAGATCCGACTACTATACCTGTCAAAGCACCCATGGCAGCGGTAATCATAGCAACACCTGTAGCAGTAGAAATTGGCTCAGGAGCTAGAAAGAGTGCATATCCAGCATAGAGCGTTACAAGAGCTGCTGTTACTCCCGACATTATCAACACAATAACACCTGCCGATTCACAACTTGGATGATTCGCTTTACCAGCACCAAGTGGCACAGCTGAGGACTGTGCGTAAGCAATATTACTTGCTTGATTCATCAAGTTAACATTATCAACAACAATTAGAACCAATGTTAATAAAACTATTCTCAACCATTTACTAAACATTTTTCACTCGATCATAAAACACAGGCAACCATAAACCTGGATCGTCACCGAATTCCTTAATTATCTCATGTAACAATATTACTGTTTCAACCCTTCCAGATAGAACATTGATTATGTCATTCATTCCAGATAAATCTATCCTCGCTACTACGCCATCTATTGCTTGTTTAATTAAAAAGAACCTATTTCCAGGATCTGTATGCTTAATAATAATAAACTCTCTCTCACTCAACATAAAAACATCACGATATACAGAAGTCGCTTTTAAATTAGGTAAAAATATCTGTGTAGCAGTTTGCTGTATCAAAGTATCACTAATTTTACTTTTACTAGCATCTTCTACACTTTGTGTGGCAAAAATCACAAAAGTGTTTAACTTACGCAATACTTTTAGCCAATCCTTTATCTTTGGTGCGAATACATCATTATCAATTAAAGCCCAAGCCTCATCTAAAACAATCATAGATGGACTGCCATCCAAAGAAATACTAATTTTATGGAATATATACAATAAAACCGGACCTAAAGCTGCTGTATCTTTCAATAGGAATCCCATTTCAAAACCAAATACCGATTCACTACTTAAATCCAACCTATCTTCATAATTATCAAAAAGTGCTGAATGAGAGCCACTTTCACACCACATACTAATCCTGTTTGCTAAGCTTCCAGGGCCACCTATACCAAAGAATGGAACCAAGTTACGCAAAATTCTATCTTTTTTATCCAACTTAAAATTACCATCAACAGCACTTGTTATACGCTCCACATCTTCAGATGTAATTGCTTCATTATTTGTAGAAACAAGCAATTTCAACCAATCACTCAAAAATGTTCTATTGTCAGTTGTATCATCTAATTGTAGTGGATTTAGATGCGATTCAGTACGAGCTTCTATTACTGTATATCTTCCACCTAAAGCCCTAATAAATATTTCTGCACCTCTATCCTTATCAAAAAAGAATAACCTAGGATTAAATTTCATTGCTTGTGCGCAAAGAAAATTCATTAAAACAGTTTTACCAGCTCCTGTTGGTCCTATAATCATAGTATGCCCAACATCTCGCACATGAAAATTGAAAAAAAATGGTGTTCCAGAGGTAGTATCAAAAACTGTCACAGCCTCACCCCAATAATTCCCAAACTTTGACCCAATAGGATAATTGTGCATTGAAACAAAACTAGCAATATTGAGAGTACTTATCACAGCCTTCCGTACAATATATGAAAAATTACAAGGAAGCTGTGCCCAAAACGCTGGTTCTAGATTAATTCTTTCTCTAATCGCATAAACACCCGTATTAGCAAGCTCTGATTCCACCAAAGATAACGCATGTTCTAAAGCACGAGGTGTCTTTTGTGTACATAAAATTGTTAGATGGTGTTCGCCGAACGCTATCCTCCCACTCATTGCATCATCAAGTGCACGTGTAATTTCAGCAACTTGAGATATTGCCTTATCTGCAGACTGTATCATACGATTTTGTTGTATCTGCATTTTATTTATTGCAATTTGTCTATTAGTAAATTGAAATGTTTGAGTAATAACCAATTCGTATTTCAGCTGTAAAAATACGTCAAGCATACCAGCAGAAGTATTTTGTCCATACTCCTTAATACTAATGATTCCACCGTAAAGTGTTTGCCCCTTTGAAGTTACCATCTCAAATGAACGCCCACCAAAATAAAAACGGTTCAAAGGCAAATACTCTGCAATATTAATTACTGGTAAAAGCATTTCATCAGGAGATTCGCCACAATTAACAATCTTACTCATAAAGCTCAATATCTCTGATATCGTGCCATATTTTGTTTTTCTGATACCCAATACTTTTGGAGAGTAATACCTTAAACTTGTCACAATACGCGAAGCCATTTCTTCTAAGTCTTCATGAGCATCTCGCATATCTGATTCCCAAGCACTACGGCGTGCGGCATGAGAGAACTTCTTTAATAGATGCGTAACTATGGCAGCACCCTTGGTATCAGACTTCCTAATAACAGTTATATATATCTCATTTGCAAATGACTTTTTAGTTTTATGTTTTGACTTCCATAACTCATTTACATAATCGGCAAATCTATTAGGTAGCCTCTTTGACGAAAACCCATGTGTAAAAACATCTTGTTTACGCCTTATTATGTGAAAATAAAGAGCACAAGAACCACTACTTATACCTTTAAAAAGCTGATTTCTTAATGTTTTTTGTATATCAACATCTTCATCATCAGCAGTTTCAAATGCATACCCACTCAATTTTATTACTTTAAGCATCCAATTATCTTGAGTTAGTAAAGTAGTTGCATTCCAATAATAAGCATAAGGTATAAATGATGATGCATCACATTCCTTGGCTAAAATTTTAGATTTTTGTGTTCTAAACCTCGATAACTGCATAACATTTTTATTTCATATAATAAGAGTTTGCACCATGATAGAACTTATTCCTACATTTCATACATTTTTGTGTTTTTATCATAAAAAGTTCCACAAATAATGGTTCCTGAAAACATATTATATATCCCAAACAATGCATAACTGGCATCAGAACAAACAAAACAATAAGTTCCTTACTTAGGATATACGTAACTAAAGAAGTCATTAAATTTAACATAACAAAAGTGAAGCTCACACCCAATAACATACTCGGTCTAGTCAAACCTTTAAATAATTGATCTGATTTTAGGTGTCCTGTATCTGCCATATAAATAATCCTAAATATTCTATATTGCTAACATAAATGTATTAAATCTTGGTTTAACAAACATTGTATTATTTATCATTAATATAAATAGCATTGCTATCGACTTTTACAACTTCTTTCATTTATAGAATAAAAATATAAGATTTGATAATGGAGAGTTTATTTTTTTATAATATATCCTAAATATTTTGCATGACAATCATAACATTGATTAAGCTTTTTCATAACCTTATCAGCTTTATTTTCTTTAGTAATAATAACTGCTCCTATGCCACAATTAAAAACCCTCAACATTTCTTTTTTTGTCAGATTACCTCCATCTTGTAACCATAGAAATATTTCTGGCCAATTTTTATATTCCAAACAAAAGTCCAAATCATCAGGTAATATTCTCAATATATTTTCAGAAATACCTCCACCAGTAATATGGGCTACACCCTTAATTAAATTTGTCACCGAAAGTATTGGTTTAACATAAATTTGAGTTGGCTCTAACAGCACCTCCCCCCAAGATTTATTACCCCAAGGTGACAGTTCTGTTAGCTTTATATTTGTATCAGACAAAATTTTCCGCACTAAAGAAAAACCATTTGCATGTATTCCATTAGACTCTAATCCTATCAACACATCACCTGCTTCTATATTTTTTGTGGGTAATATTTTTTCTTTTTCCACCACTCCAACACAAAACCCTGCCAAATCGTATTCATCTTTCTTATACATTGCAGGCATTTCAGCAGTTTCACCACCAATTAAGGAGACATTAGCCTCATCACATGCTTTAGCTATACTCACAATAACCTCATAAGCAGCTTTAATCTCCAACTTACCAGTAGCAAAATAGTCAAGAAAAAAAAGTGGCTCTGCACCGTGACACAATATATCATTAACACACATAGCAACAAGATCTTGTCCAATAGTATCGTGCTTATTCATTACTTGTGCTATCATCATTTTTGTTCCAACACCATCTGTAGCAGAAACCAAAACTGGATTGTTGTACTTTCTTGTATCAAATGAAAATAAAGCCCCAAAGCCACCTATGTCACCAATAACTTCTTTTCGACGATTTTGTTGCTGAACTAGCAATTTGATTTTGCTTACAAAAACATTACCCTTATCTATATCAACTCCAGCTTTAGAATAAGTGTCATTGTTCATAATCTATTATATAAATAATGTAACAATATTATCATGCTTGTAAAACATATGAAAATTTATGGAAGAGATTCAAGAGCATAAATTCGGAAACTTTTCATGTTAAAATTCGTTTATCCTCCTATCTACTTTCTCCCAGCTTGTATAAACAGCGCTAAAATACTATCATACTTGAAGTTAAACAAAAGGAAGGATGGCCGAGTGGTTTAAGGCGCACGTCTGGAAAGCGTGTTCACGTTAAAAACGTGTCAGGGGTTCAAATCCCCTTTCTTCCGCCAAACATTAACAATTTTTTATTTGATTTACACAAGTTACATATAATATAGTAGATTGGATTTTACTTAAACATAAAGGGATAAGTATAAGTGATAAAAAATACTACCAACATTAGCAAAGAATATATTAGCGAAGATTTTATGAAGGCTAACATTTAAATTGTGTGATTACGCCTCATATATATTCGAATCGTGAAGGTTTTTGCAGCAGTAAAGGTTATCATAGAAGTGTAAATTTCTTCATACAACTAAAGATTTAGCCTTATCACTCAGCATACAGGAATTGATTGGATAGTCAATAACATTTAAGTTTCATCCTTAACATAGCAGGAAGAGATTACATTACCAATCAAAGCTATAGCTCAAATCATAGTGACGTATCACATTCTCGAAACTCCCAATGAAATAACTATAGAAGGTAGTTTATGTAATTTTGATGGACGTGAATTATTTGAAAAGACTATATAGGTAAATTTGAACTCGCTTGTGAAGATCATGAATATATTATTTACTTTGATTAAAGTGATACTATTACCAATTTAGTAATATAGAACACAATATAAAATTTTTATTATATGAAAACTTTATATGATTAAACGAATGTAAAAGCCAAAAGTTGTTATAGTTTGATAGAAAGAAAATAAGAATCACATTCGCGTTGTAGTATTTTTCAAGTTAACAAAAGTAAATCCAAAATAACTTCTAGCTCTAATTCCAGCTCTCTTCTGTTTAGGTTTACTTGAAGTTCTACAATAATGTAATTGGAAAACCTAAGAATGATAAAACTCAAAAAAGCTATCCAATATACGAAATCTCAATAAGTTGTGATAGTAAAAACACCCCCAATCAATTTTGCTAATTGTATCACATGTTTTACTAATATTTAATAAAGAGAGTTCATAGTCTGGAATTATCATTATTATCATAAAATTATGAAAAAGGACCTTCTTTATGCTGGTTCCGGCAGAGAAGATTCAACTGTTAATATTATTAGCGGTGATGACACAAATCAAATCTATAACATTCAAATTATCAGAAATTTGACTGTTACGGAAACACCTGAAGACACTTCTTTTATGGAAGAATATGAATCTATAACACAATGTTACCAATCTGCCTGTTCTTGCGAAGAAAACTTAATAATAGATGTTATTGAAGAAAAAGAAGAATACGAGTGGAAACCATATAAGCTTTATAGCAGTCCACAAATAGAAATAGATGGTCATATTACAACAACAGGAGCATATTATACAAGCGGTGGTATCCTCCCAGATGGAACACCATAACAGCAACAAAATCATTTTTGTATACGATGATTAACTCTCCCCAGAAGGTGAATTTACTCTTTTAACAAAGTCAATTTTTTGCTAATTGTTAACATTAGCTATATAGGGGCAGTTTTCACCTAAAATTATTTACTGCCCCCCTCTCACATTTGTTAAAGAAAGATAAGAATCTTAAAAGCACTATTTGTATTTTCTTGAAAGGTTGCTCTAAACAACGTCGTAACAATCTTAACAATTTACTACTATACTTGCATGTATAACTATTTCATATAGGATTGATAACATTCAAGCAATTTTGCTAATTGTATCACATGTTTTACTAATATTTAATAAAGAGAGTTCATAGTCTGGAATTATCATTATTATCATAAAATTATGAAAAAGGACTTTCTTTATGCTGGTTTCGACAGAGAAAACCCAACCGTTAATACTATTAAATATGATGGTAATCCACAACATCAAGTATACAACACTCAAATCATCGAAAACTTTACTATTGTGATGGAGAATCACGAGGATAGTAATACAGAAGAATATGAAGTTATAACGCGAGAATCCTTAGATACCTGTTCTAATGAAGAAAACTTAATCATTAATAACCTTGATGATGATAGTACACACCAAGTATACAACACTCAAATTGTTGACAATTCGATTACTGTGGAAATATCTGAAGATGTTTCTATGGAAGAACAACATGGATGCTCAGGTGAGTTTTTAGAAAGCTGTTCACAAGAAACATCTTCTTTATCGCAAGACATTCCACAAGAAGCATGTTACTTTATAAATAATTTTCTGCCAGGTTAAGTTACTCCACTAGAAATATTTTGATTATCATACGATCACATAATTAATGATTTAATCGTTTAACAAAGCTTATTTTTTGCTAATGGTCAAATTAGTTACATCAGGGCAGTTCTTCTCACTTAAAATTTACTGCCCTAACACTTGTTAAAGAAGGATAAGAAAGCATAATTTCTCATATAAGATTCATAACATACCAGGTATTCATTTTGTTTTTCTGATGTTGTACAACATTGTACAACAAAGTATGCAGTGTTAAGTTTTATATGATGGTAGAATCATAGCAAAGAAAAACAACAATCTTTGCTTATTTTTTTAGATGTAAGATTTTATACTCTTGTAAAGTAGTGCTAAAGACCTAGTATCATTCATAAAATGTTGACCTTTTTTCGTTAGCTTTACCAATACATCTTCTGATTGTACTTTTTGCGCTATTTTTAATGATTTCTTATAATCAACTACATCGTCATCCAGACTGTGCAAAAGTGTGATTGGACAAGTTATTGAAATAACTTCCTTATCTAGAATCAGATTTTTACCTCCATCAACGAGAAGCTTATTTGTAATCAAATAAGGCTGTCCTTCCACTGAAGAGGGAATATGAATATAGCCTTGTTTTTTAACAAGCTCAATCTGATCTTGTGACATAGTATTATATATATCCTGCGTAAAATCCGGTGCAGCAGCTACACACACTAGAGCCTTAACTCGTTTCGGATACCTAAGTGCAATCAAAATTGCTATCCAAGCCCCCATACTAGAGCCAACTATAATTTGTTCACCTTGCGTCAAGTCATGCAACACCACCAAACTATCTTCAAGCCACTTGCTTATACAACCCTCACTAAGCTCACCTTCTGAAGCACCATGGCCAGAATAGTCAAAGCGAGTCAGAGCAACATCATTGGAACTACAAAATTCATATAGAGCAGAGCCTTTGCTTCCATTCATATTCGAAGCAAGACCTGTACAAAGCAACACTGAGCCCTTATTACCACTTACCTTATTATAAACTAGACCTTTATGATATTTCATATCAACTCCATTCTGAATTATTAACTTACTCTTATAGTTTACATTTATTTTTGAATTCTTTATTTCTCTCCATTTTTATCACTCTTTAAATCACTAATCTCCTCTCCCGTTAGAACACTATTTTTAGTCTCCACTTTTGATTTTTTATCACCTTTTGCTCTTCCATTCTCAGAACTACTCTTATTATTTTTTATGTTACCTTCTCTTTCTTCCTTTACAACAACAGGAGGTAACGCAAGAGGATTATCACTCATACTATTCATATACAGAACAACATCAGCTACTTGCTCTGGTTTCGATATGCCGGCAAAAGCCATTATTGTCCCTGCAATATATCCCTGTGGCTTTTTCAAAAAATGAAACAGCTCATCATATCCCCAAATTCCACTTTGGCTTAACATGGCCTTAGAATATTTAAAAGAACCACCTAAATGAGCTTTTTTACTCCCTACAACTCCCCATAAATTCGGCCCTACTTTATTTGGCTCCCCTTTACCAAAATTATGGCATGCAATACATTTTTTAGAGATAATTTTTCCCTTTTCTATATTAGCACTAGCTAATAAAGTTGGTATATCCAATTTTACAGCTTCAGCCTTACCACCTAAACTTTCTGTAACTTCGATTTCAAACCCACGCCGTGTAACCTTCATCGGTTGATAAAGAATATCAACGATCACTCCTACACCAACAAGGACAAGAGCCCCTACTAGCAATGATGCAAATACCTTATTTAACTCGAGATCCTTCATACATCATCAAAAACACGCCCATAAATCGTTTCTAAATGTTTATTATAAGCACTTATTTCTAATAAATCACTGATATTACCTTCCATAGACTTACTCATTTCCTCATCTTGTTCCAGAATACTAATAAAATCATCACCACTATCCCATGCTTTCATAGCATTTCTCTGAACTATCTTATAAGCGTTTTCACGACTAAGGCCATTTTTTATTAACAATAACATGGCTTTTTGCGAAAAAAATATATTTTTTGCCTTACTCAAATTATCAGTAATATTTCCAGTATGTACCACTAAATTCTCAATCAGCTTACATAATCTATCCAAAGCAAAATCTAAAGTAATACAAGCATCAGGTGCAATAAATCTTTCTACCGAGGAATGCGAAATATCTCTTTCATGCCAAAGAGCAACATTTTCAAGTGCAGGAATAACATAACTCTTCACAACTCTAGCAAGACCAGTAAGGTTTTCACTGTATATAGGATTTTTTTTATGTGGCATAGCAGAACTACCTTTTTGTCCCTCTGAAAAGAATTCTTCAACTTCCCTTACCTCAGTTCTTTGCAGATGACGAATTTCAAGGGATATATTTTCTATCGAACTAGCAATCACAGCAAAAACAGCAAAAAGCATAGCATGCCTATCTCTTGGTATCACTTGAGTAGAAATTGGCTCAACACTAAGCTCCATAGAGTTGGCTACATATTGTTCTACAAAAGGGTCTATATTAGTAAAATTCCCCATAGCACCTGAAATCGCACATACTCCTATCTCTGATTTTGCAGCTAGTAGCCTATTATAATTACGCTTAAATTCACTGTAAAATCGTACAAACTTTAGCCCAAATGACATAGGCTCAGCATGTATTCCATGGCTACGACCTATACATGTTATATGTTTAGTCTCTTTAGCTTTTTGTTTTAAAATACTTAATAGATTCTCTATATCTTCTAAGATAACATCAATAGAACGCACAAGCTGAACAGAAAGACAAGTGTCTAAAATATCTGAACTTGTCATACCATAATGAATCAATCGTGCTTCTGGCCCAACATGCTCCGCTACATTGGTTAAAAAAGCAATAATATCATGTTTCGTAACAGTCTCTATCTCAAAAATACGCTCCAAATTAAAATTCGCCTTTTCTTTTACCTCGTTAAGCGATTCTGCAGTCATAAGACCTAACTTAGTTTGAGCTTCACAAGCGAACATTTCTATATCAAGCCAAATATTAAACTTATTTCTTTCAGTCCAAATATCAGCAACAGCACTACGGCTATAGCGAGGAATCATCTTTAATTGGCCTCACTAACAGCGGCAATTTCAACGCAATTTCTGGATGAAGAATAATTTCTACAACATAATCACCAATCTTTTTTATTACAGGTAATATTACATCCTTACTAGAAATAACTACATTATACTTTTCAAGTTCTCGTACAACATCACGAGCAGTAACTGACCCAAAAAGTTTACCATCAACAGAATTTGCTTTACACATAACAGAAAGAGAAACATTTTTCATAGATTCAGCCAATTTCCGTGCTTTATGCAATATCTCAGCATTATTTTTCTCGATTTCCTTCCTATTTTTTTCTAATTTAGCCATATTAGCTTCATTAGCTGGTACAGCATATCCAAAAGGAATTAGATAATTACGAGCATAACCAGCCCTAACCTTGTGCACCTTACTCTTAACTCCTAGTTTCTTAATATCTTTTTGTAAAATAACCAACATAATTAATCAATAAAAGGAATTAATGCCATAAATCTTGCCCTCTTGATTGCTTTCACAAGCAGCCTCTGATGTTTAGCGCAAACATAAGTCAATCTTCTAGGCAAAACCCTACCACCATCAGAAATAAATCTCTTCAGCAAAGGAACGTTCTTATAATCTATATCGCTTTTTTCACACTGACACAGAGAGCATTTTGCTTCTCTTTGAAAAGAATTTTGCATAGAAAATAAGGCAAAATAAGAATTTTTTCTATTATCTTTCTTATTATTACGATTTTTTACCATCAGCTTCCTCCGACATTGCAGTTATCATGTGAGAATCATCTTCAGAAATTGACTCCTTTTTTAATTCCATATAACGCATTATCAATTCATTCAACTTCAATTTTTGCTTAAAATCTGACAAGATACCAATTTCAGCCTCTAAGCATAACATAAAATAATGTCCTTTTTCTTGCTTATTTATTTTATAAGCAAGATCACGGAAACCCCAATATTCACGCTTCAAAACTGAAGCTCCAGCATTCTTCAGAACCAAACAGAGATTATCTATCAATCTAGTTACTTCATCGTCTGACAACCCTTGATGTGCTATAAAGCTATATTCATATTTATACACAAAACCTTCAAAATTCTATTCTCATCTAATTTCAAATCAATTGTAAAAAATTTCGAAGAAATCGCAAGACTTATATTGCAATTTTCTTCATTAAATTATAATCTATAAGATAATATACATATGGAAAGTGATTGCTTAGTGGCTACAGTACAAAGAATCGAAAATGATTCAATGGGGGAAAAAAAGATAGAATTAAATAAACTGTGGGGTTCACAAACACAAAGATCATTAGAGAATTTTGACATAGGTTGTGAAAAGATGCCTATAGAGATCATAAAATCTTTGGCAATGGTTAAGTATGCAGCGGCTTGTACCAATCTGGAGCTAGGTTTAATTGATGTAACAATTGGTCAAGCAATTATGGAAGCAGCTCAGAATATTATAGATAGAGGATTTGATGATCATTTTCCACTAGTTGTCTGGCAAACTGGCTCTGGTACACAAAGTAATATGAATGTAAATGAGGTCATTGCAAATATTGCAATAAAAAAGCTAGGAGGTGAGATTGGTAGCAAGTATCCTGTTCATCCTAATGATCATGTCAACATGGGACAATCATCAAATGATAGTTTTCCCACTGCAATGCATATTGCAGCTGCAATTGAAATTAAAAATAACCTATTAATTTCATTACACAATTTTCATGATTCTCTTAAACAAAAAGCAGAGGAATTTAGTGATATAGTCAAGATAGGAAGAACACACTTACAAGATGCAACCCCCTTAACATTAGGACAAGAATTTTCTGGATATACAGAGCAAATCAAAAAAGGAATAGAACGGATAAAATCGGTAACAAGTATATATGAATTAGCGCAAGGCGGTACAGCTGTTGGCACTGGATTGAATTCACATACTCAATTTGCACAAATATTTGCGGAAAAAATAGCTAGAATTACGAATCTGCCCTTCATTACTGCTCGAAATAAATTCGAAGCCTTGGCTGCACGTGATGCATTAGTAGAGCTAAGTGGTGCTCTCAGTACCTTAGCAGTGAGTTTGATGAAAATAGCAAATGATATCCGTTTATTAGGATCAGGGCCACGTTGTGGTATTGGTGAAATAATATTGCCTGCAAATGAACCAGGATCTTCTATAATGCCAGGTAAAGTCAACCCGACACAATGTGAGGCTATGACTATGGTTTGCACACAAGTCATGGGGAACCATACAACT
This sequence comes from Anaplasmataceae bacterium, assembly GCA_965207045.1. Lineage (GTDB taxonomy): Bacteria > Pseudomonadota > Alphaproteobacteria > Rickettsiales > Anaplasmataceae. Next base: position 1,039,304 of record OZ242261.1, read on the forward strand.
GTAACAGTAGCAGGATCTACTGGCCACTTTGACCTCAATGTCTTCGGGCCTGTTATTATATATAATGTAATGCAATCTATTAATTTGCTGAGCACTGCCATGAACAGTTTGTGTAAGAATTGCATTGTTGCTATCAAACCCAATAGGAAAAGGATAAATTTACATCTTAATTCCTCGTTAATGTTGGTTACGGCTCTAAATAAACACATCGGCTATGATAATGCTGCTAAGATTGCAAAATTTGCCTACGAAGAAGACTTAACTTTAAAAGAAGCGGCTTTGAGTTTAAAATTGATTACTGCTGAAGATTTCGATAAAGTGGTCAAACCAGAAAATATGATTGCTCCGTGACAAATTTACCATTATTGAGTCAATACCTTAAAAATTATAAAATTTTTGTAGCAATAATTTGTGTTACAATACTGGTTTCATCTTTTACAGTTCTAAGCATAGGAGAAGGAATTAAATACGTCATAGATCATGGCTTTCTTACAAAAGACATGTGGTCTTCATTTTCAAGAGTACTCTATGTCTCAGTAGCTGCAATATTTATACTCAGCACATCAATTTTTGCCCGCATCTGTCTTATTAGCTATACAGGTGAAAGCATAATAGCTGATATAAGAATAAATGCATACTCCCATTTATTAAAACTTTCACAATCTTTTTTTGAAAAGAAAAAAGTAGGTAGTATTCTTTCAACTTTAATATCAGATACAGCAACACTACAATTAATAATTAGTGGTGCATTATCAAACGCATTACGCAATATTGCTATGCTCATAGGCAGTATGATAATGCTAGTATATACTAACATAGAACTTAGCCTGTATTCATTTATTATGATCCCAGCAGTAGTTCTTTCCACACTATTGCTAACAAAAAAAGTGCGAAAATTATCAAAAGTAGCACGTGATAGCATAGCTATCATAGCCTCTTATAGTGAAGAAACTTTAAATAATATAAAAATTATACAAGCCTTTACTTATGAAAAAAATGCAATAAAAAGTTTTTCTGAACACGTTAGATATACATCGAATTGCTTTTTTAGATATGAAATAATGCGAGGTTGGCTTGTAGTGTTGGTTATAATAACTGTCTTAAGCGCAGTTGGTTTAATTTTTTGGCTTGGCAACAATAATGTAATAAATGGTCATATAACTTATGGTGAATTATCTGCATTTATGTTCTATATGTTGATGGCTGCCAATTCTACATCCCGCTTAGGTGAAATATTCTCAGAATTACAACAAGCCAAAGCTGCCATCCAAAGATTGGGAGAACTTTTTTCACATAAAACGACAATTTCACACAAAAAAAATGCAACAAAATTCCCTAAAAGAATTACAAACATCACTTTTACAAATGTATCGTTTTCTTACACAACTTGTAAAAAGAATATCTTGTCAGATTTATCATTTACAATCAATAGAGGCGAACATATAGCTATAATCGGTCTCTCTGGAGCTGGCAAGAGCACAATTTTTAACCTATTATTAAGGTTTTATGATGTGGAAAATGGTACTATTACAATCAATGGTCACAATATAAAAGATTTTGCAATACATAATTTAAGAAAAGCATTTTCAATAGTACCACAAGATTCAGCTATATTTTCAACAAGTATCATGGAAAATATAATGTATGGTGACCCTGAAGGGAAATCCGAGGAAGTAATCTCAGCTGCGAACAATGCTCATGCAACAGATTTTATCAATAAGCTACAACATAAATTTGATTCGTTTGTTGGTGAAAAGGGAATAAAATTATCTGGAGGTCAAAAACAACGAATAGCTATAGCTCGAGCCATTATTAGAAATGCACAAGTGCTATTATTAGATGAGGCTACAGCATCTTTAGATACAGAGCACGAGCGAATGATTCAAAATTCGTTACACAAAATGCATGATATAACCATAATAACAATTGCACACAGACTATCTACAGTAATAAATGCAGACAGAATTATTGTTCTAGATAATGGAAAAGTAGTTGATATAGGTTCACATGAAGACCTATTAAAAAGCAATGATCTTTATGCCAGATTGATAGAATTACAGAGTATAAAATAATGGCAGTTTTATTATGTATACTAGATGGTTGGGGTCATAGTGATAACCAAAAATACAATGCAATATACAAAACAAAAACACCATATTGGGACCACTTAACTAAGTTATATCCAAAGTGCAAAATTGCAGCCAGCGGCAAAGCAGTTGGATTACCTCCAGGTCAAATGGGAAACTCAGAAATAGGTCACACAACAATAGGTAGTGGGCGTATTATTGAACATTCACTCATCCGTCTAAATAGAGAAATAAAAAACATAAACAAAAACAAGAGTGTAACTAACTTCTGTAATAAAATAAAAAAAAATAATGGGATATGCCATTTAGTCAGCCTCCTATCACCTGGAGGAGTCCATTCACACATAAATCATATTATGTCATTGCAAAATTTTTTACAGAAGTACAGCATAGCTACAAAATTACACGCTATTCTAGACGGACGTGATACCCCACCTAGGTCGGCAATTCAACATATAGAGCATTTTTCTCCAAACACAATTTGTGGAAGATATTACGCTATGGATCGCGATAAAAACTGGCATCGAACCAAAAAAGCATACAATTTAATCATGTATGGTCAAGGTGAAAAGTTTATTTCGGCTGAAAAAGCAATAAATAATTTTTACGATCGTGGTATAATAGATGAATTTATACTACCAACTGTAATTGGTGATTATAATGGAATGCAAGAAGGTGATGGAGTTATTATATGCAATTTTAGACCTGACAGAGTAAAGCAACTTGTTGCTGCACTTAATGGTAAAACAGATTTCTCAAACACACTATTACCAGAGGTGCTGGGTATGGTAGAATATTCGCAAGAGTTACAACAAGAATCAATTTTACCCAAGCTTAAAATTACAGACACACTAGGAGAAGTAGTAGCAAGAAATAATATGAAACAACTACGTATAGCTGAAACCGAAAAATATTCACATGTGACATTTTTTTTCAATGGAGGCTCAGAAGAGCAATTCTCTAACGAGGAAAGAATTTTAATACCTTCACCAAAAGTTGATACGTACGATTTAATGCCAGAAATGTCTGCTTTTGAAATAACTGACAAATTAATAAACGAAATTGCAGAAAATAAATTCGATTTGATTGTTCTCAACTATGCAAATCCAGATATGGTAGGACATTCCGGCAATATAAATGCTACAATAAAAGCTATAGAAACAATTGATCAATGCCTTAAAAAATTAGTACCTACAGCAATACAAAATGGAATGGAAACAATCATTACTGCAGATCATGGCAATGCAGAATTGATGTATGATGATGCCAATAATTCACCACACACATCTCACACAACTAACCCAGTGCCCTTGCTACTAATTAGCAATAAAAAGGTAACACTAAAAGATGGTGGACTTGCTGATATTGCACCTACTATTCTTAAGTTATTAAATTTAACAAAACCTAGCATAATGACTGGAAATGCATTATTCTACTCTTAAAGTAAAAGGTGGATATTATAAAATGGACGCAGTAAAGCTGTGGTTAATTATCTGTTCGGTTTTGGTTATAATAATCTTGTGGATTGGCGGTGTAACAAGATTAACAAGTTCTGGTTTATCTATAACAGAATGGAAACCTGTAACTGGAATTATTCCACCACTCACAGAACAATCTTGGTTTGAAGAGAAAGCAAAATACAAAAATACTCCTGAGTATAAAAAAGTAAATTTTGATATCTCAATGTCAGAATTCAAAAAAATATATTTGATTGAATACACACACAGGATTTTTGCACGGCTAATAGGTGTTGTCTTTCTACTACCATTTATATATTTTCTCATTAAGAAAAAATTAGACCGTAAAACAATAATACTGCTATCTATAGCGTTAGTACTAGGTGCATTTCAGGGGTTTATAGGCTGGTATATGGTACAGAGCGGTTTAGTAAACCAACCTAATGTTAGTCAATATAGGCTAACATTACACCTACTATTAGCAACAGCAATATTTTCACTTTTCTGGTGGCAAGTATGTGAAAATAATAAGAGGAATTACATAATCATAACTACAAAAAATTACAAATATTGCAAATATCTATTGCTAACAATAATACTCATGATAGCATCACAGATAGGAATTGGTGGACTAGTGTCAGGGCTCAAAGCTGGATTGCTTTATAATACATTTCCACTAATAGACGGAGATCTCATACCAAATAATTTATTAGATATTTCTCCCATATGGCGTAACTTGTTTGAAAATACACAAACAGTACAATTTTTGCATAGGTCGCTAGGTATTTTAATTTTAATAAATGCTATTGCCTTATATTACTTGAATAAAACCGCGCTTAATCTTCTAATAATAATAACAATACAAGTAATATTGGGAATACTTACTCTAATATACCAAGTGCCAATAATACTAGCATCAAGCCACCAAGTCATAGCAATAATAACATTAGCAATCGCAATTTTTTACTACAGAATAATAATTAATGATGAAAAAGCCCACTCTTAGAACAAGCTACAACATAATCATATGCTAGCTTTACATCTCTATCTATAACCTCGATTATATTACTCATAACAGCAGAAAATTTTGTATTTCCAGCCATACGATCAAGGTGCATTTGATGCATTTTTGATAACAAAGAAGCTATAATTTTTGACCTATCATCATTATAGACAGCCACATGCTCAAAAACATCGTCCACTATAGCATAGAAAAGTGGTATATTACCAAAAACATCTTCACAATAAAGATCAGCTCCATTCTCAACAAGAATTTTAGTGATTGCAGTATTACAAGAAGCAACAGCATAATGTAATGGCGTTTTATTTAAATTATTAACATAATTAATAATTTTATCTTTCTTTGTAAGAAGCAATCTTACCAAACTCTCATTTTCAGTTAACACAGCTATATGTAAAGCAGTGTTATCAGAATAATTTCCATATTGATAACTTAAATCAACTTCTTCTTTATCTAATATATCCTTTACTGCATTGACTTCCCCTTTAATAACAACTTCAATAAAATCTTTAGACATACAAAACCAAATAAAAAATGATTAACATAAACACGATACATGCAAAACATTAAGATATGTATAATCCTTTATCATATTTCATAATTTATTGAATAATTTACGATTTTTTTTTCATCACAACTTTAATACTATTTATCATTTTCGCTTCTTTAATATCTTGTCATAAATTTTGGCTATTAACATAGAAAAAAAGCTATTCCCAAAAATATTGATTGAAGTAATAATAGTATCAAACATAATATACAGAGTTGTAATTAAGGAAAGCATAACATCACTAAAGCCTAATATACTCTTTAACAGAGGTAGCATAACTAGTATGCCACCACCAGGAACTGCTACAACAGCAAATTTTGCAATCACAAAATAAATAGAAAATACCAAATATTGGTATATATCTAGTGGTGCAGCACCAAAAGTATTCATAATACTTAATGCTAATATAGGTATTGCGAAACAATCACCTACAAGGTGAAAGTTAGTAACTGATGGTACAATTGCATTTAATAACTTCTTTTCCTTAATATTCTTTTCCAGTGCTAAAATCAATACAGGCATTGCCACAACACTCGACATAGTACTAAAGCCAACAACTATCGGAGCCATCAAATTCTTCAAACAACCTGACAATCTAGTAAAACCTAAGATCAATATGTGCCATACCAACACATAAGATACAGAACTACCAAACATAATTAGAAGAATACAAAGATAATTTTTTACCAATGCAAATAGAATTTGATCATGAGCCAATTTAATAACAAAACCTATAACAAAAACTGGTATAAGTGGCTTCAATACTTTATGCAAAAATAAGTCAGTACAATACGCTACTTTCTTATTAATTATTTTCGTTGCTTTAGGTACAAAAAATACCACTAAACTGCCTAGAACCAATGCAAAAACAATAGATACTTCATTATTTAATAAGTGCGGTAGGGAAAAATTCCAAAATGGAACTAAAACTTCAACATCTGTTCCATTTTTGTAAAGTGAAACGTTAACCAATATATTATTAAAAATAGCTGCTGAAGCGTATGCTAACCATGTTGAGAAAAAATTAGAAATACAAACCATCGCTACTATCAGAGCTAATAATTTAATTGCATTGCTTTGCAACTTAACAACACTATTAAAAATAAAAAAGAAAATAAGTAGTGGCACAATGAAGAGAATAATTTCCTTAACAGATAGACTTAGTGCGTACAAAAAAGATTTTACCGATATTGGTATATAAGAATCAAAAAACAAAGAGAATACCACTATAATCAGCAGTAGTATTGGTAATTTCATCTTCAAATAGCTGTATTCAAAACATCACGTAATATACTATAACAAACCATAGCATACAACATTACACAGATATATCTAAAAAGAAACAGGATAATAATAAACATTTAAGATCATAATAAAGGATGAAGTTAATATCAATTAATTATCTTAAATACAATTTTCAAGACTCTTTACTTTATCTTTTGCTACCTATATCTTGAAAACTATAGGGTAGTAACACTTCTTACAGCCATATATTGATAAAATACTTCACTGGAAGTACTTCTTCTCCCAAAAAAGACTTAAAAAGCATTATCAAGTTATAAAACTGTAAAATAGCAGAACTACTAGTATTAGTAATTACTAATACTAGCAAGATTAGGCTCCAAGTCTTAAGTAAGCGGTAAAAATCAACATCCAACACTCTAATCTATATAACAATATAGTTATGAAAGATACAAAACAAGTACTTTCTATTCTATTCAGAGAAGAAAAAATTCTCAACGTGCAAAAGGATTAAGAACAAAATCTAATAACGGTATCATTAACATTAATCTGATCACCTTCTTTAAAGTTAATCTCAGATATCTTAGCATTACCCTTTGCATAAATAGTATTCTCCATTTTCATCGCTTCAATAATAAAAAGAGGTTGTCCAATTTTAACCTCACTACCTTTTGCAACATACAATTTGGTAATCATTCCACTAATTGGAGAAATAACAACACTATTATCTTCATCATCACTATTTTGCTTTACAAATTTAAGGAGCCTTGAAGCTTCTGGGGTATAAACATTGCATAAAGATTTATATCCATTATAACTTAAAATATAACATAAATCATATTTTAGTAACTTAACTATAGTCTCACAACCATTAATATTTGCTTTAAATAAAGCTTGCCCAGGATACCAATTTGTGCTCAATCTTATTATCCTATCATCCGATTGTAATTTAATACTACCCTCTGCATAATCAGCTTGAAATTCACATAAATAGTCATCAATTTTTACAAACCATTCACGCTCTAATTTTACATCACCAAGAATAGCACTGTTCCTACACTCATTATTCAAGTGAACATACAGTATCACAGCTGCAAATACGCCTTTTATTTCACTCGTTAATTCATCACTAATAAATCCATCTGGGTAGTAATCTTGAATAAAACCAGTATATATATCACCAGAAATAAATTTTGGATTATTGATAATCGATTGTAAAAAAGAAATATTATTTTCTACTCCCAAAATATAGAACTCCCTAAGTGCTTGCTGCATAGCAAAAATAGCCCTTTCCCTAGTATTAGAGTGTGTGCAGATCTTTACCAACATTGAGTCATAAAACATTGTCACTTCTGAACCTAATTGTACTCCCGTATCAATACGTACATTTTCCATATTTTCAGGTTCAATATAATGGGTAATTATACCACTAGCTGGTAAAAAATTATTCGCTGGATCTTCTGCGTAAACCCTAACTTCCAATGCATGACCGTTGATTTCAATATCACTTTGCCTAACGTTGAGTTCTTCACCTTCTTCAATTTTAATCATTTCCTCTATTAAATCTATTCCTGTAACCAGTTCTGTTACTGGATGTTCTACTTGAATTCTTGTGTTCATCTCCAAGAAATAGAAATTCCTGTCCTTATCCATAATGAATTCTATTGTGCCAGCAGAGTAATACCCAACCTTCTTAGCTAACAGCACCGCCTGCTCATACATTTCATACCGCAATTGCTCATTTACAAAAAAGCTTGGTGCTTCCTCTACAACCTTTTGATAACGGCGTTGTATCGAACATTCCCTCTCTCCAAGACACACAACATTACCAAACTTATCAGCAAGAACTTGGATTTCGATATGCCTAGGTCTTTCCATATATCTTTCAACAAAGACCCTACTATCACCAAAGCTTTTTTCAGCCTCACTTGTTGCCAGGATTAATGCTTCTTCTATATCATCAACAGAATTGATAATTCTCATTCCCTTTCCACCACCCCCAGCCGCAGCTTTAATTATAATTGGAAATCCTATAGAAGATGCAATTTTTACCACATCTTGTAAATTATGAGCCTCACCTATATATCCTTGAACTACACTAACACCAGCATCAACAGCTATTTTTTTAGCTTCTATTTTATCACCCATCTTCTTTACAACATCAGTATTAGGACCGATAAAACGTATACCCATTTTTTGTAAACGCTGCACAAATTGGCAATTCTCTGACAAAAAACCAAAACCTGGATGAACAGCATCAGCTTTACTAGCTATGATAGCCTCACACACTGAGTCTAAATTCAAGTAACTTTTTGTTGATTGTGCTGACCCTATACAAAAGCTTTCATCTGCCATTTCCACATGCAAAGAATTAGTATCAGCTTCGGAAAAAACAGCCACTGACATAATATCCATTTTCCTCAATGTTTTTATTATGCGACAAGCAATTTCACCCCTATTAGCGACTAATACTTTTTTTATTTTCATTCTATGTATGCGTTACAATGAGAATAACCTGTAGCACTCTTTTAGTGTATTCGCAATTTATTCAAAAGAACTTTTATCAAATTCCATTAACTATAAGTAGATGTCAATAGAAACATCAGTTACAATTTAGTTATTAGATACATACAAAATCCCAACCAATCTTTTATCAGATCAATTTCATCTATATACTTTTTTCTTAATAAAGATCTCCAAACGTTCAATTTACTCACATTAATCACTAAAAATAAACTTTACTTTCAATAATATGTAATAAGTAGCAGCAGTAATAACTACTTCAGCTACAAACTGCTTAATATCCAAAAAAGAGCCCATATGAAATGACACAAGAAAGTAAGATAAAAAACTAGTAATAAAAATCATAAATCCAAAAATAAAAACTTTAGAAGTGTAATTTGAATCTAAAACTTTACCTTTACAATTCCTCGATATACTATTAGCAATTATATACATAAGCGAAGTAACCCCAAGAGGTAACATAAAGAGAATATCGTGTAAAATGCCTAATAAAAATATGAATAAAATAGTATTATGATTCATTGCAAAACAATATACAGCAATCATATCTATCCTTAACAACTGTAAAAATGGCATATTCGCTAAAATCAAGTAAATAACAAACAGAACTAAAAAACATTTTTTCTTATTCACACTTTTTTTGATAATGCGATAGCGATTCTACAACCACATTTTATCACTTTTGATAAAACATTATAACCAAAAGCTTCTTCAGCTTTATTTTCTATTCCAATATCATGATGTTCTATTTCTTCTTGCCGAAACTGCCTTATTTTATCTTTTAATTCTCCATCATCAAGCTGAGATATTTGTTCCTGATAATGATCACTGATAATTTCCTCCACTGCAACGGTACAAACCATAGCAGCTTTTTTTCCTAGCAAAGCTGTCCCATACCCTAAAATATGAGAAAGTATCTTCCACAAAGGTAACAATTTCGTTGGGCGAATTTCGTTCTGTTTTAGTGCCTCTGCAAAATATTCCAAATGATGACTTTCCTGTTCCTTCATATGCTCAAGCATTTTCTTGAATTCCTTTTCCTTAAATACACGAGCTTGACTTTTATATATTCTCACAGCAGCATACTCTCCAGCATGGTTAACCCGTATTATTTTTTTTATTAAATCGAACTTACTTAGAGGTGACTTCATATCTTCTTTTACAAAGAAAAGATACTATCAATACTACACAACAATATAGAAAACTCCAACCAGCAATTGATATACCAAAAACAACAAGTGCAGGAAAATCACATGAAGGAATTTCATTCTCACCTAAAGTTAAATCTAATATCTCCTGATCAGTTAATGTGCTCAGGTCATAAGCCACAACACTGCATGAAATAAAATTATCAATCCAATGTTTCTCTATAGCAACTTGATAGCCAGCTACCAACATATTTAAAATATAACTTATGACTAAAATTATGATAACTAGTCGACCAGGGCATACAATACCAAGAAAAGAGAAAATTGTCGAGATGAAATAAATAAAACGCTGATAAGTACACAATTTACATGGCATAATGGTAAAACCGTACTCCATAATATATGCACTTGTGAGCGCCGCTATACTTGCTACCAAAAATATTGTAGGAATAAATCTACTTCTCATCATTGAATATAACCTAACTAATGTTTAGCATGATAGACATTGTAAATGAAACGCACAAACATTTTTTTGTATTAAAAATAAACTGTGTATAATAAGGCAATGTTTGATTCCAAGTCTGCATTAAGTAGCAATATTAGTGACATCAGTAGTTATTCTATTCTGCTGTTTAGCATAAACAATGCAGTTTTTTTAGTCAAGGAACTTGGCTGTAATAAATACAAATCACTTTGTTTGAGCTTGCACAAATACCTTGCCAAAGAAACCCGAGCACAAATATTATGGACTTGTTATAATGAATTTCTTTTAGTTTCCAAACACAATATTAGTATACAGGTTGAAAACTGCCTCAACAAATACATGATTAACAACGAAATTTACCTATCATGCAGTCTAATAAGCAAGCAATTCACAAATATCAACACAAATAATCTACATTATCAAGCACTTTCTGATATCGATTTCACACCAAGAATAGAATCTATCGAAAAAATTTACCCACTTTACAATGCTATACAAAATAAAGATTTATCATCAGTCTTACAACCTATAGTCAATTCAAAACACTGCATTTGTTTTTATGAATGCTTAATTAGAGAAACAAAAGGTCTTTTTTCCTCAACTTCGAGAATGGTTGAAACTGCTGAAGAGGCGGGAATGATAAATCAAATAGATGACTACGCTTTAATTTTAGCAAAAGAAATCATAGTTAATGATCATAAAAAAATACTAAGCATAAATGTTTCTCCTAGTAGCATAGATAATACTGATTGGTCAAAAACATTTGTACGCAATGTAGAAGAATTAGAAATAGCAAATAATCTTATAATTGAAATTACTGAAACAGGTAACAAGCGTGACCACAGAAAAATAACCAAATTCATAGACAAAATAAAAAAAATAGGAGCCAAAATAGCACTAGATGACTTTGGCAGTGGCTGTACTTCATTCTCACAATTGAAATCATTTCAATTAGATTTCGTAAAAATAGATGGGAGCTTTATAAAAGGCATTGCTCACAATCAAGCAGATAAAATATTCGTTAAATCTGTAATTGATACAGCACACGCATTAAACATAAAGGCCATTGCTGAATGTGTAGAAAACAAAGAAATATTTGAAACACTGAATAAATGGCAAGTTGATTACTTTCAAGGATATTATTTTGGTAGACCTAATACAACTTTGATTTGTTAAAAATCTTAATGTGTGGGAGGATGTGCTCAGAGTTATTTTAGGATAGAATATGACAATGAGAATTCGTACATTTCTCTTGTGCGCGGTTAGAATATCTGTTTTGTTTTTTAGTAATGGATTTACTAATCAAAATATGGTCACTGTTGATCAGATTAGTATATTCTTTACGAGATTCTCTAAAAATGAATGTTGGTTTTGATATTGATGATACAGTTTTATTTTCAAGCCCAGATTTTTACCGTAATGTGCAAGTTTTATGCAATGGAAATATGGAAAAGTGCTTACAAAGAGACGGTTTTTTGGTCCGCAATAAATAATGCTGCAGATCAATACAGTCTGCCAAAGAAATTGCTTTCAAATTTAATAGATATACATAAAAAAAAGAGGTGATAATATTTATTTCATAACAGCAAGACACAAAACTGAAACAGAACAAGTTACCTCATTACTTAAAGAAATTTTTAACATAGAAAATATGAGTGATGTGATTTTTTGCAGGTAATAACAAGAGTGTAGCAATAAAAGAAAAAGGTGTTGAAATTTACTATGGTGATGCAGATGGAGATATGTTACATGCACTAAAAGCGGGGGTGCTAGACCAGTTAGAATTCTTCGTGCTAAAAATTCAATTAATAAGCATGAAGTACACTTTGGTCAATTCAATTAGGAAGTATTACTAAATTCGGAGTATTAGTCATTTGGCCTTACTTGGATAGTAATTTGGCCAGGGACTTTTAAGTAAGCTCTTCTAATGATTCTGTTTTCCCGCTGTGTGAAGATGAGTAAATTTTAACGCATTTTTTAATAAAAAAACTATTTTGCTTCAATTCGCTTTCTCATATGTTTTCGTATTATTCATTTCACATCCTATTGCTAAAAATGTATATAACCACGAGAAGTTATTTGCATTTCACTATTCATCTCATCAAACAATTTTACATCATTTCCTGAAACAACTTTCCCAATTTTTGTTACATTTTTCTCCATAATATCATTTTGTGCTGTAAATAATAATTGATAATCATCGCCACCAGACAGGACTAACTCAAGATATTTTTTATTTTCCAAAATAATCTCTTGTACTTCTGGAGAAAAAGGTATTTTTTCAACATAAATCTCCATACCAACAGCAGAAGATTTACATATATTCCCTAAATCTTGAATAAACCCATCAGAAATATCAATACAAGATGATGCAGTACCGCACAATCTTCGACCAAGCTCTATTTGAGGATTTGGAAATTTATATTGCTGACGCAAATTTTTAAACCTACATAGCGAAGGTACTTTATAAGTTTGCAAACCTATAGAAGCGTCTCCTATTGTGCCACTTACATAAATTGAATCACCTATTTTTGCACCAGACCTACTTAAATAGATATTATCTTCTATAGTACCAAGCATAGTAATGCTTATAACACTTGCTCCAGCATTTTTCGTTGTATCACCACCAAGTAATTTTATACTAAAATAATTATTATCCTCTTCTAAACCCTTAGCAAAACATCTTAGCCATTCAACCGAGGTATAATTGATTGCCAAGCCTAAGAAATAACCATAAGGTTTAGCTCCCATTGCAGCTATATCAGAAAGATTCACTCTTATTGCTTTCTTTGCAATATCGCAAGGTTCAGTATTTCTTAGAAAATGCACACCTTCTACTAACAAATCTTTTGAGATAACTGTGTTCTTTTGATAAACAAAAGCATCATTCTCCAACGCATTTTCAAGAGCTAATCTAGACAATATTTTTTTAATATACTCAAACTCATTCACTGTACTTTTTTAAAAAATCGTTCAATATCAAACTTAAAAGGTAAAATTCCTTTATTTCTTGAGACTGAAAAAATAACTATCTGTGCTTTTCCAACCAGATTATCCTTAGGAATGAAACCCACTTCGTACATGAAACGGCTATCAACAGAATTATCACGATTATCACCCAAAACAAAAAAATGATCATCCGGCACAACATAAACCTGAGTGTTATCCGCCTGAATATTCTGTTCTATTTGATCTAAAGTTGTATATTGAAAACCATTATCTAAAGTTTCTATATATTGAGGAACCTTAACACCTTTTCCATTGTAATCTATATCTAAAAAGTCAGCTAACTTCTCTCTTTTAACCTTTTCACCATTTATATAAACAATTCCATCCTTCAGTTGAATTTTATCACCTGGTAGTCCTATCAACCTTTTCACATAATTCACACTAGTTTCATTTGGTTTGCGAAAAACAACAACATCTCCACGCTTTGGCTCAGTGTACAATACTCGTCCTGTCTTTCCAACAAGAGGTATAGCAAAAGGGAATGAGTATCTACTAAAACCGTAAGAATATTTTGAAACAAACACATAGTCACCTACCATTAAAGTGCTCTTCATTGAGCCTGATGGTATATGAAATGGCTCATAAAGCAAGCTTCGAAAACACATAGCAAGTAGCAAAGCTAAAAATAAAGATTTCCCAACCTTCAGTATTTTATTAAAACTCATTTTTGTAATAACTTGCTATAGCGACTAGTTAGTATAATATAAGTTAGCTCTTCTTTAATTGCAATGATGGTGCTTGTTTTTATTGTGTGCAATTTTTTACGAAGCATAGGTAATGTAACAACTATACTTCTAGTTGCACTACTTCTTAGCTCAGAAAGTAGAGCTGGTATTAAGGTTAACATAACACGTGGCAACACTGAGAATATTTCTATAGCCTTTAGCAATATTTTGCATGAAAATGAAAATAACGTAGAGTTAGGGGATGAGATCTCGAAAATAATAAAAGCTGATCTAATACGTTCTGGGTTATTCAAAATAAACAAAGATATTCAGTTATCGCTCAATGAAGACAAAACTCCAAATTCAGATAATTGGCATGCTATTAATTCTACCTCCTTAGTTATAACAAACATAAAATACGATAAGGTGGGGAAAGTAACAGCTAATTATAAGCTATGGGATACTACAACAGAAAAGAAGTTGTTAGAAGAATCATTTGAAGGAAATAAAAAACATCTTCGTCGCATTTCACACATGATAGCTGACGCAATCTATCACCGTATGACGGGTGAAAAAGGATACTTTGATAGCCGTATTGTCTATATAGCAGAACACAAAAACAAAAAGAGGATTGCAATAATAGACCAGGATGGAGCTAATAGAAAATTTCTAACAGACAGTAACAATTTAGTTTTAACTCCACACTTTTCTCCAGAAAGTATGCGTATTGTTTATATGTCTTATGTCGACGATTTACCAACAATTTATATGCGTAATATTAAAAGCAATGCTGAAGAACTGATTGGAAATTTTTCTGGTATAAAATCTTCTCCAGTATTTACTCCAGACGGGAAAGAGGTATCAATGGCTCGCTCAATAAATGGATCAACTGATATATACAATATTGATCTAGCAACACGAAAAACCACAAAGTTAACAGGTAGATCTGCAATAAATACCTCCCCTTCATACTCACCTGATCAAAAACACATTGTTTTTAATTCTGATCGAGGTGGATCACCACAATTATACGTAATGAATACAAATGGCAGAAAGCAGCATCAAATTAGCAAGCAAAGAGGTAGATATAATTCACCTTCTTGGTCACCACGAGGTGATTGGATTGCATTTACAAAGGTAATGGAAGGAAATTTTTATATTGGTGTTATGAAACCTGATGGCTCTGGAGAGAGATTATTGACAACAAGTTACCTTGTTGAAAGTCCAACTTGGTCACCAAATGGTCGTATAATTGCTTTCACAAAACATATTAAGCACAAAGACGGCAAAACTGAAAAAAAGCTATATTCAATTGATTTAACAGGAGAAAATGAAAGGATAGTCCACACAAACACAGAAGCATCAGATCCTTCCTGGTCACCACTTTTACAACAGGATAGAAGTATTTTACGAACATAAAAGTATAAATTGTAATCTTTAGAACACTGATGTAAAGAATGATAAAAGAAAGTTAAACCACTCCTTAATAAGAGGAATTCTTTTAGTAAAAATCCTTACCTTTTGTTAATGACGAAAACGCATAAAAAAATACCATAAAAAAATTTCTTCCAGGCATATCATAATGTTACTAAGATAGAGACCTAAAATTTTAAGAATATTCTTCAATAATTTTGAAGAGGTTTTATAGAAAATTTACTATTTTTAATCCGTTGAATTGCATGAGTAAGTGCACTTGCTGCTGTTATTGTAGTACAATAAGGAACCTTTTTATTTAAAGCTGTAGTTCTTATACTAGCACTATCTGCTATTGATTTTACACCTTCAGAAGTATTTATGACTAAAGAAATACTATCGCTAATTAACATATCAACAATATGCGGCCTACCTTGACTCACTTTATTTACACTTTCCACATCTAATCCTCTTCTGTTTAAAAATTCAGCAGTGCCTTTAGTAGCTACCAAATTAAAACCTATCACCGCAAGTTTTCTAGCAACTTCATAAGCCTTATCTTTATCATAATCCTTAACAGATATAAACACTTTTCCACTCACTGGCAAGATATTTCCAGCTGCTATATGTGCTTTAGCAAATGCTAAACCAAACTCATTATCCAAGCCCATCACCTCACCTGTAGATTTCATTTCTGGACCTAAGATAACATCACTCCCTGGAAAACGGGAAAACGGGAAAACAGAGCTCTTCACTGCAACATGTTTTATTAGTACATCATCCAAATTAAATTCAGAAAGATTTTGTCCTAAAATCACTCGAGTAGCTATTTGTGCAACTTGCACTCCGGTTGCTTTTGCTACAAAAGGAATGGTTCGACTTGCACGAGGATTCACTTCCAATACATATATTTCATCATTTTTGACTGCAAATTGTATGTTCATCAATCCTCTAGATTTAAGTGCTAAAGCTATAGAGATTGACTGTTCTTTCATTGTCTCTTTTACAGCAGCATTTATTTTATATGGTGGTAGAACACATGAAGAATCCCCTGAATGTATTCCCGCTTCTTCTATATGTTCCATTATCCCAGCAATGTACACTAGCTTACCATCACTGATTAAGTCAACATCTAACTCAACAGCATCAGAAAGAAAACGGTCTAATAACAAAGCACCATGATCAAATACATTCTTGTGAATTTTACAGTATTCTCTCAAATCATTATCTTGATAAATTATTGACATAGACTGCCCACCTAAAACATATGACGGTCTTATAACAACTGGAAAACCAGTTAATTTTATCTTTTCATATAACTCAGCCTCATTAAAACAAATTGCATTTTGTGGCTGTTGTAGATTAAGAACACACAATAATTTCTGAAATTTGTCACGGTCTTCTGCTTGATCTATTGCAGAACAATTTGTTCCCAGAATATTTATCCCTGTTTTTTCTAATACTTTAGCTAATTTCAAAGGGGTCTGCCCACCAAACTGTACTATCACACCTAATAGTTCACCTTCTTGTTTTTCTTTTGCTATAATATCTAAAACATGTTCAGACGTTAAAGGAGAAAAATACAATCGATCTGACATATCATAATCCGTAGAAACAGTCTCTGGATTGCAATTTATCATAATCGCTTCAAAACCCATTTTCTGAATAGCTTTTATTGCATGAACACAAACATAATCGAACTCTACTCCTTGTCCTATTCTATTAGGTCCACTGCCTAAAACTATAACCTTTTTCCTCTTAGAAATACCAGCTTCACATGCAAAGCTATTTTCATATGAGCTATATATATAGCTAGTATTTGTTGGAAATTCAGCAGCACAGCTATCAACACGCTTATAAACAGGTAATATTCTATTCTCTTTACGTAATTGCCTTACATTAATTCCTGTCAATTCACTTAATCTTTCATCTGAAAAACCCATTTTTTTTATATCTATTAAATTCTCTAATAAATCTGTCCTACCTTCTTGTATCTTTTTTTCAACAAGAATAATGTTCATTATTTGCTCTAAAAACCATTTATCATACTTTGTAATTTCATAAATTTCATCGATAGATATTCCTTTTCGCATAGCATCAGCTATAACAAGCAATCTATTCGGGTGAATCCTTGCTAAAGCAAGCTTTATATCTTCCTTCGATACATCATGTGCAAGAATAGGATTTAACCCAGTCATTCCTATTTCTAAAGAACAAAATGCTTTCTGCAAAGACTCTGCAAAGCACCTGCCTATTGCCATAACCTCTCCTACTGATTTCATCGCACTAGAAAGTTCAGGCTCAACATCAATAAACTTATCAAAGTTAAATCTCGGAATTTTTGTAACAATATAATCGATCGTTGGTTCAAAAGCAGCTGAGATTGAATTTACACAATCATTTTTTATCTCATCAAGAGTGAAACCAACAGCAAGTTTTGCTGCTACTTTTGCAACCGGAAAACCAGTTGCTTTTGAAGCTAAAGCAGATGAACGGGAGACTCTAGGGTTCATTTCAATAACCATTAAGCTATTATCATCTTTTGGATCAACAGCAAACTGCACATTTGAACCTCCAGTATCAACACCTATCTCACGCAAAATTGCAAAAGATGCATCTCTCATTCTCTGATATTCAATATCTCTTAAAGTAAGCGCAGGTGCAACAGTAATACTATCACCAGTATGCACACCCATAGGATCTATGTTTTCAATTGAACACACAATTATGCAATTATCGTTAGAATCACGTATCACCTCCATTTCAAATTCTTTCCAACCAATTATTGATTGGTCCACTTGAACTTCACAAATAGGCGACGTTTCAAGGCCTTTTTTCACTATATTTAAAAATTCCTCTTTATTATATGCAACTCCGCCTCCAGCTCCACCCAAAGTAAAAGAGGCTCTAATAATCATAGGTAACCCTATTTCTTGCAAAGCATTTTCTGCTTCTCCCATACTTTTGATTATCATATTTTTTGGGTATTTAAGCCCTATCTTATCTAAAACCTTGCTAAATTTTCCTCTATCCTCTGATTTTTCAATTGCTTCTTGATTGGCACCAATTAGTTCGACATTATACTTTGCTAATACTCCCTGTTGCACTAATTGCATCGCGATGTTAAGTGCTACCTGTCCACCAACAGTGGGTAGCAACGCATCAGGCCTTTCTCGTACAATAATCCTCTCTAAAAAGTCAGTATTAATAGGTTCAATATAAGTCACATCAGCCATCTCACGATCTGTCATAATCGTAGCTGGGTTAGAATTTACTAAAATTACTTTATAACCCTCTTCCCGCAAAGCTTTGCAGGCTTGCGTTCCGGAATAATCAAATTCACAAGCCTGTCCAATAATGATTGGTCCTGCACCAACTATTAAGATTGATTGTATATCAGTACGTTTTGGCATCTATATAGTCATGTTTACGAACTATTCTAGCAATTAATATTCAAATCATCTAGTTTACTTTTGTAAAAAATACATTGATTATATTATTAGTATGGTTTATGCTAATGAGCAGTTAATTAATAGGTAAGAGTGAAAGATTACACATACAAAAAAAGCTAAAATAGTTACTAGTAACACTGAAGTAAAGCAGTTAGATAAAATGCATAAATTGAAGATGATGACACAAGCAAGAAAACAAGAAGAATTTAATAAGAAGTTTGATAAAAGCAAGTAAAATTATCACAACTTGACTGAAGGTAATTATCCTGAATGTTAGTTTTGCTCTTGTTGTGCATCGCCATAGTACTTTCCGGAGCAGGAACAACACCAGTAGAAGCAAATGGAAGCTGCTTCCTTCTCTTAGAGAAGATTGGATTGTAATTTTGCATCCAATAAATGTTGTAAAAAAGAGTAAGAAGCATAGGAGCAAACCCATTAATAGAGGAGAATAACCAATTTCAGCAATCAGTGAAACAGTAACAGAACAAACTAGGTTCCAGTCGCAATAGATAACCCCTTGAAGTAGGAGAAGGATGTCAATTAGAAAGGCTCTTTTTTTATCCAATTGAATAACTATTTACATGAAATTGTTTTAATTGAAGCTAACTAAACATATCTTTTTTAGAAACTATATTACTCAGGTAGTTCATACTAACAGTAAGTAAAGATGAATGACAATTTAGGTGATAATAGATTTCAAGAGAGTTTGGCTTATAAGAATTTTTGATATTGTAACTGGTGACAACAGAGCTATCCATGCAAAGGTTGATTATCTGGAATATTTGTGTTTGTCATAGACTTATTTCGCTATTATTGTTATCCAAGAATTGGAGCTGCGAATAAGCTATGAAGAAGCATTTACTTTACCTTTATACACTTTCGTCTCTAATCTATGTTAGTTGTTAATCTTGTAGAACAAGCTTACGACCTGTATCAAGAAATAGCTAACAAGGCCAAATTGCACTAAGAAACTACTGCAAACAGAACAGAAGAAACAGCCCGATGACAATAATCAATTCTTAATTGAAAGTTCTTTTGCTGTAGGCTCTTTCTACAATATATTAACCTCCCTCTACTAAGATAGTAAGAAAATAAAAGATGGAGGACTGAGCATATGTGCTGTCTAGTGAAACTTGCTGATAGCATAATCAGAAAAATACAAGTTAACGAGCAAAGTAACTGAGTTCCTGCTGCCGGGGGGGCTATGATGATTCCACGTAATAGCTGTTTCTTGTTATTCATTTGTTGCACGTGTATTTTTCTCAGGAACATTACTAGCAAATAAATTCTGTATTATCCAGAATTTATAAGGAAGGTTAGAAAGTTAAATTCTCACTTTATTTTTCTCTTTTTCAGTATTATTGCAGTTTTATAAGCATTGTAAATTAGTTTACTGTTCACTTATTTTACATATTAGTTACTGAGCTCACTTATTGGGCCAGTGTAGACTTATGTGGAAGTAAGTAACACAAGTATTAAAGGTATTAAAGAAGGAGTTGAAAGACAGATCTTCTTACCCTGTAAAAAATGCTTAATCTGTACTTTTTATCTATAAAAACATTCTTCTTTTCATAGTTGTCACTGAGAAAATACGTACTGCTTTATCTAGCTGTAAAAGCAAAATGTTGATATCAAGAAAATATTGACAGCAGATTGATCCACTTGTCTATTTCTATTCAAAATAAAACTAAGGCTTTGGTTAAGTAATAGAAAAAAAACAGTTATTACATTGAAGACTCAAATATGTAATGGCTTGTCAAAAATTATCACATGCTACTTTTGTTGGATTAACGCTTTTTAGCACATAATCAGGATACTTTTTTAAAAGTAGTGCGCTGGACGAAACAAGTTTAGCTTTGAAAAACTTTATGTACTGTCTCTCTTTAGGGCTTTTTTTTACTCTCTTGCTTAACTTTCTTCTTAGCTTTACGGTTTGTTATAAAAGAAGAGCGCCAGAAACGCAGAAACATCAGTAATCAGCAGCAAAAAAAGATGAAGAATGAAATGCAATTACCCCCACCCTAAAAACTATTAATGATAATGAAATAGCTATTAGAACTTTTATAAAACAAAATGGTATGGTTCTGCTTAATATAGTAGCAACTAGAATTAACAACAATACTGAAACAAGCAAAACGTTTAATTTAAAAGAACAAGGTGATCATTATCCTGTTCATGACATTAAAGAGTTAGAAAATTTGCGTACAACTATAAAACTTCCTGTCATTGATGAGGAAAGCAACGTATTAAAAATTATACACTTCAATTGGCAGGAGAAGAATACAAACCCTTCAGCAGATACAGTTACTTCAGCAATTGCAAATATTCATCATGTAAAAACAAGTACCGCTCAAAATGAACTAACTCTGATAGAAGGAGAACCAAGTCAAATAATAAAGGAAATCAAAGGTGAAAAACATCTTGATACAGTAGAACAACAGGAAACAAACGTCTAAAGTTTAAAAATCACCTTCACAAATGATGACAAAACAACCCATGTAAGAGACAAAGGCAATAAAACTTTCCAGCTCAGTCTCATAAGCTGGTCATACCTATATCTTGGCAATGCTGCACGGGCAACAATGAACCAAAATAGAACAAAACATATTTTTAAACAAAACCAGACCAAAGCAGGTACATTGTAAAATAGCTCAACATCAATTGGCGGATACCAGCCACCCATAAAAAAGAGAACCATCATAGCACTGGTTAAAATCATGTTTGCATATTCACCCAAAAAAAATAATGCAAAAAATATAGATGAATACTCAACATTGTAACCCGCAACCAATTCTGCCTCAGCTTCTGGAAGGTCAAAAGGATGCCTATTTGTTTCAGCAAGTATTGATATAAAAAATACAATAGCCATAGGTAACATAAAAAGATCAATCCAATACGGCAGATCATGTTTTGCAACAACCATTTCTGCTAAATTCAATGAACCAGAAAAAATTATTATGCAAACAATTACTAAACCCATAGATACTTCATAGGATATCATTTGTGAAGCCGACCTCAAAGCACCCAGAAAAGCATAATGTGAATTACTTGCCCAACCCGCCATAATAATCCCATATACTCCTAGAGAAGAAGTTGCTAGAAGGTATAAAACACCAACGTTAATGTTGGCAATTACATTAGGCACCACAATTCCTTCAACAATTTTAGCATTCCAAGGAATTACTGCCCAACCAATAAATGCTAGGACAAAAGTTGTCACAGGTGCAATTAAGAAAACAAATTTATTTGCTTGTGTAGGAAAGATATTCTCCTTCAAAAGCAATTTAAAAGCATCAGCAATAGGTTGCAATAATCCAAAAAAACCAACCTTTGTAGGGCCCAGTCTTAATTGGATAGCACCAATAATTTTTCTTTCTGCTAAAGTCAAATATGCTACTGACAAAACAAGAGGTATTATTAGCATTAATATCTGTAAAATAGTATTAAATATATATTCAATCACAACAAAATTCCTCCGTGCATTGCGCCATAATCTTTGAAGCTCTACTAATAGGGTCAGTCATATAAAAATTCTTTTTTTGAGAGAATATTTTCTTCCCAAGATTTTTGCTCTCACTAATTTTTATATCGCGTTTCTCATCAGGCACTATCACCCCAACTTTCCCAAATGATGGTGAAATATGAGCAAGTTTATTCCTTACTTTATCTATATTTGAATAAGCAAAATTACAACCAATGAAATTAGCCAAATCTCTTATGATTTGCCAATCATCATAAGCCTCACCTGGTGCATGAATCGCTCTATAGGCATGTTGCACTCGTCCTTCTGTATTTACATAAGTTGCATCTTTTTCAGTATAAGCTGCACCAGGCAATACAACGTCAGCATGATGCGCACCTCTATCACCATGATGCCCCTGATAAATGACAAATTGCTTATCAGTTATCTTATCAAAATTTATCTCATCCGCTCCCAATAAATATATAACTTCTGAATCAAAATCTACAGGATTACTTAAACCAAAATCAAGAGCACCAACCGTAGAAGCATGTTGATGCAAAACGTTAAAACCATTCCAGCTTCCATCCCACATCTTATATTTCTTAGCAATTTGCCAAGCAATACTTAATAAAGCCTCACCTTCTTTTATGCATAATGCATCAATTCCTAATATCAACATCGGTTTAGATGAATTATTCATCTTTGCGCATATCTCATGTTTCCCATCTAATATGCTTTGCAAAATTGCAGGATCATCACCTAACTGTACAACAGGATAAGTAAAATTGGCTTCTCGCCCAATATTTACAACAAGCAAATTATTTACCAAACATACTTTCCTAATTCGTGCATTTATAATAGGAGCCTCTAGCCTTGGATTAGTACCGATTAGAAGACAAAAGTCTGCTTCTTCTACTCCTGCAATAGTAGTGTTGAATATATAATTACTACGGCTTGCAGTGGAAAATACTTCCCCTCTTTGACAACAAGAGATAGAATTTTCACCCAAAGTCTGTATAAACTCCTTTAATAAAAATATAGACTCACAATCAGCGAAATCACCGATTATTGCTGAGATTTTCTTTCCTAAAATATTTTCTTTTATGCAAGCAAAAGCCTCTTTAAATACTACAGGTTTCAGCTTCCCATCCTTTCTAACATAAGGTTTATCAAGCCTTTGTGTAGCTAAGCCATCATATGAAAACCTGGCTTTATCAGAAATCCATTCTTCATTTATGTCTTCGTTCAGCCGTGGTAAAATCCGCATTACCTTTTGCCCACGCGAATCAACTCTTATAGCACTCCCCACTGCATCTAAAACATCAATAGTTTCAGTATGAGATAATTCCCATGGCCTAGCTGTAAATGAATATGGTTTAGAAGTTAGGGCTCCTACCGGGCATAAATCAATTATATTCCCAGATAATTCAGACTTTAAAGATTGTTTGATATAAGTACTAATTTCCATATCTTCGCCGCGACCTATTGTTCCCAATTGCTCTACCCCAGCAACATCAGACAAAAATCTGACACATCTGGTGCAGTGTATGCAACGATTCATAGCTGTTTCAATCAAAGGTCCAAAATGTTTTTTAGGAACAGACCTTTTGTTTTCAGCAAATCTGCTCTCACCACAACCATATGCCATGGCCTGATCTTGCAAGTCACATTCACCCCCCTGATCACAGATAGGACAGTCAAGAGGATGGTTAATTAGCAAAAACTCCATAACACCAGCCCTTGCTTTTCTCACCATAGGAGTATTAGTCCTTATTACCATACCATCAGCAATAGGCATAGCACAGGAAGCAACAGGCTTAGGCGGACCACCTTCAATCTCCACTAAGCACATACGGCAATTTCCTGCAATAGCCAACCTTTCATGGTAGCAAAAACGAGGTATCTCAATGCCAATCATCTCGCAAGCCTGAAGAACCGTAAATCCAGACTCCAGTTCTATTTTTTTATCATTAATAGTTACGTTGATCACTATATACTATCCCACCGTATTGGGTCACCATTTGCATCTTCTACTATATTTTCATCGTTATATTCAGCCGCCATATATTTATAACGCTTTAACCCATTTCTATATATATATAAAGTAGGCTTTACAGGCTTACCATTGTACATTTTTTGACCTGAACTCTGTTTAGCTTTCCTTTTCGTTGGATCATTTTTACTTTGTGCCATTTTCTGTCTAATATCAAGTTCCCATTGTTGACGATAACCTAAATCTCATTATTTTTAAAGTAAATTAAAAAGTCGTTAGAAATAAGAAATCGACACATAATATCCTAACAAAAATAGTTGAAAAGCACTATATGTATTTATATAATTATTAATTAATAAGATTTAAATATATGAGAACTGTAATAGAAATAGCTATGGAAAGTGCAATGACAAATGGCGTTAATTCTTTTATACGTCATCCAGACTACGAGTATTACCTATCTTTGGGAGTTGTATGCGCTCAAAAAAGGGCCGATTTGGTAAAAGAACTAATAGAAGACGGACTAATGTCAAAAAAAGTGACAAATGTTATTTTACACTATTAATAGACTCAGCTAGATATGGTAACACAGGACTATCTAATAGACACAAAACTGACATTAATAAACAAGATTGAACTTGGACACTATGCTGTCGCACATGGTAATTTAGCAGCAATGAAAGTGGCAGCTGAAGCTAAGACAGATATAAGAGAGAGGGAATTCAATGAAACGCTTCTAGAAAAAGCAGAAACATTGTTTCATTCTATGGGAGAAGAAACAGCCTACGTATTTACGAAGCACAGATACGACCAGTGTTAATAAATAGGCAACCTCCTCTTCGGCTTCACCTATTAAAGACTCTCTTCAAACAAGATAGTATCTATAATAAAAACAGTTGACAAAACAGATAAATATTATACTCATATATAGATTGAATATACAGTAAAAGCCATGGGAAAGGTAAAGAAGAAGCACAATCCGCTAAAAGAACAATTAAAAAAAGAAAAGCTAAGAAATGTATCCATTTCTGGCGTTGGTATTGATCTTTATATAAAAAGACTAGTCGAGTCTGGCACCGATATTAATCTTCATATGCGTTATTTGAATAAAGGTTTTCACAACGAAAAACATCATCTTTACCTCCCCTTAGGATTTGCATGCCTTGAAAAAAATGTAGAATTAGTAAAAGCACTGATAGAACATGGTGCTAAAGTTGACAAAAGTGATCAATACGATTCTATAGCCTTAATGGATTCAGCTGAGAATGATGAAATAGGCGAAATTACACAAATATTAATAAAAAGCGGGGCTGATGTTAATAAACAAAATAAGGGTGGATTGACAGCATTACACTGTGCTGCTGGAAGTAATAATCTAAAAACAGCACAAATATTAACAAAAAACGGAGCTGATGTTAATAAACAAAATCAGGAAGGGATGACACCATTGCATTTTGCTGTTAGAGGTAAATCCGTAGAAGCAGTAGAAATATTAATAAAAAGAGGAGCTGATGTTAATAAACAAAATTTGGAATGGATGACACCATTACATTTTGCTACTATAAGTTTTACTACTATAAGTTATGGTACTAAAGTTAGCGAAAGAAATAACTACGTAAAACTAGTAAAAATATTAATAGATAATGGAGCCGATGTTAATAAACAAAATCTGAAAGGGATGACGCCATTGCATTTTGCTGTTATAGGTAAATCCGTAAAAGCAATAGAAGCAGTAAAAACATTAATAAAAAGAGGAGCTGATGTTAATAAACAAGATCGGGAAGGGATGACACCATTACATTTTGCTACTATAAGTTATGGTGCTAAAGTTAAAAAAAGAGATAACTACATAGAAGTAGTAAAAATATTAATAGAAAACGGAGCTGATGTTAATAAACAAAATCGGGAAGGGATGACAGCATTACATTTTGCAATTTCAGGTGGATACGTAGAAATAATAAGAATATTAAAAGCAGTAGAAGTACAAGTTGGACAAACAAAAATAGATCTAAGAAAAAGTAATCCATTTGGAATTACATCTCCGATAACGGCGCAAATACCGACTGGAAAATATGAAAAGGTCGCTACGTACTTGCAGGATTCAGATGCAACTGCCAGTAAGAATGAAACACAAGTTGCCCTTGCCCTTAATCCATAATCACACATTTAATCCCAATCTACAATGGCGCTATCAATTAACACTAAATCGCCCTCCTTATTCTCAAGAACTAGCCTTCCTTCATGATTAAGATTAACAAATCTTCCTGTAAGAACTTTTCCTTTTAAGGGAATTTTCAAATTTGAGTTCAGTCTCCAAGCTTTTTGTAACCACTTTTTCCTAATTTCACTAAAACCGTTTTTTAACCAACGTTCGTACCAGTAATTAAAATTCACAAGTATTTTAGATAATAACTCAGAAACTGTAAAATCATAACTTTTATTCAAATAAGTTGCATAATCAGGTGCACTATTAACATTCACGCCAATACCAATTAGTATATATCCATTATTGTGAGACTCTAAAAGTATTCCGCAAACTTTTTTGTCATTCAGAAGAACATCATTGGGCCATTTATACTTTGCTTCATCTAATAAATCACCAACTGCTAATGCAGCTATAAATGATAGTTGTGAGACATATGTCATATCAGTTGATTCTTGAATTATCATAGACATATAAAGGTTATTTCTTGGTGATAACCAGACTTTCCCATTACGACCCCTTCCTGCACTTTGTCTATTTGCAACAACAACAAATTTATCTTTTGCACACCCTCGTTTTAATAACCTGAAAGCTTCAGTATTTGTACTATTTAATTCATCATACCTAAGTATGGTATAACCTGAAGGAAACGTAGTCACAAGTAATTCACTATATTAGATAAAAATCCTACGTTACTTCCTACAAAAAGTGGAAATACTAAATTGATTGCAGCCATAATCAAGGTGATACCAGAGAGTATATAACTTTTTGACAATTTAGCTTCTTTTTCAGTAGAGGAATCAAAGTAAATAATTTTTATTATCCACAAGTAATAATATGTTGAGATTACACTCATAGTTAAAGCAAAAAAAGCTAGCCATAAAAAACCACTATCTACAGCACTGGATAATATGTATAACTTTGTGAAAAAACCACCTGTTGGAGGAATACCTGCCATTGAAAACAGCAGAACAGTTAAACATACTGAGATTACAGGATGTTGTTTATAAAGACCAGGTAAACTTTTTATCTCATAGCTAGCAAAACGAAAAATAACAGAAAATAGCCCTATATTCATCAATGAATATAAAGTCGTGTACATAATTACTGCTATAACATTAGCTTGTACTTCCATAGACGATACCACTCCTATAAAAATATATCCTATATGGCCTATAGAACTATAAGCTACAAGTCTTTTTATGTTACTCTGCTTTAATGCACCAAAGGCAGAGACTACCAAAGAAAGCATTGATAACAAGATAAAGACTTGCTGTAATTTAATATTAAGCAGCTCATAATTAAAAAGGCGTATAAGTAATGCTACAAGCGCAAATTTTGGCACACTCGCAAAAAAAGCAGTCACAACTGTCGGTGAACCCTGATAAACATCCGGTACCCACATGTGAAATGGAGCAGCAGCAACTTTAAATGCAAATGCAGATATAATTAGAATTGTACCAACAAGAACTCCTAATTCAATTTCACCACTTCTAAAAACTTGAGTTAAATCAGTAAAATTAGTTGAACCAACGAAACCATATAGCATAGATATTCCGTATAATAGCAAACCAGAAGCTAACGCACCAGTCACAAAATATTTAACTCCAGCCTCTGAAGAGAGTAATGATTTTCGATCAATAGCTGCCATAATGTAGGCTGGCATACTTTGTAACTCTATTGCCATGTACATTGAAAGTAAGTCATGAGACGAAACCATAGAAATCATACCCAAAGTAGAGAAAGCAACTAAAAGAGGTAATTCATTAGAATATACTTCTTTTACAGAAGACATCATTAACACAACAAAAGCAGACAAAGATAAAATTACAATCTTTAAAAACTGAATAAATGGACTTATAGCAATAAAATTGCTAAATAAAAGCTCTGAATATGAACATTGCTGACAAATAACCAGAGTTAGAGTGATAAGCAATACCCCAAACACCAAGATTTCTTTTCTAGTGTTTACAAGAAGAATAAATAATGAAGATATAAGCAAAAAAATTTCTGGGATTATACGTATAAAATCATTCATGTCACATATTAACAAAATTAATTAGATTCCTAGCAGGCTCTTCAATGAAATTAATAATCAAATTAGGTTGAAAACCAAATATTATAACTAGAATTATCAATGAGAATAAGAAGAACATCTCAACACAACTAAGATCTATCATGTTAACAACTCTGTCATTCACTTGTCCCCAAATCACTCTTTTACAAAGCAAAAGCATATAAACTGCGCTTAGAATCACCCCTAGTGCCATTAAAGAAGAAGATATTTTTGCAACCTGAAAAACACCTACTACTGGAAAAAATTCACCAATAAAGCCAGATGTACCAGGCAAACCAATCGAAGCCATTGTAAGTGTAATAAAAGCAAAGGTGTATAAAGGCATTACACTCACTAAACCACTATAACAAGAGATATCGCGTGTATGCTTTCTATCATAGATAACACCAACACAAAGAAATAAGCCACTTGAAATAATACCATGACTAAACATTTGGAATATAGCACCAACAATCCCTTGCTCATTAAATGAAAAAATACCACCAGTAACCAAACCCATATGCGCTATAGAAGAGTATGCAATAACTTTTTTTATATCAGTCTGCACCAAAGCAACCAGTGAAGCATATATAACTGCAACTATACTAAAAACAAAAATCATTTGTGCATAATTTTGGCTTATTTCTGGAAAAAGAGGTATTGATAAACGCAAAAATCCGTATGCTCCCATTTTAATTAATACACCTGCTAATATAACAGAACCTGCAGTGGGAGCTTGAACGTGGGCATCAGGTAGCCAAGTATGAAATGGAATCATAGGGATCTTCACAGCAAAAGCAATAAAGAAAGCAAACCAAAGCCACTTCTGTGTTTCAATTGATAAATGTATTGTTGAATTTCTCACGTCAATAATACTAGCTGTATCAGCATTCAAATACAGGAAAATAACTGCAATCAAAAAAGCTACAGAGCCTGCAAGAGTATAAAGAAAAAATTTAAAAGATGCATATATACGATTATCACTACCCCAAATTCCAATTATAAAAAACATTGGCACTAAAGATGCTTCAAAAAATACATAAAATGTTATCAAATCTAAAGATGAAAATAGACCTATAACAATACCTTCTAGCAATAAAAACAGAGCTAAATAGTTTGATGATTTGTTCCAGCTAGTTGCTATACATATAAGTGTTAGGCAACTAGTCAATAGTATGAATATGTATGATATTCCATCTATACCAAATTGCATTTCATACCCACCCATATTGAAGGTTTCAAAAAAATTAAACTTACCTGAGTATGTACTAAAATTGCTTACAAGACTTACAAAACCTATAAACACTATAAATGCAACAACTAATGCCACATAACGAAAGTTATTTTTTACAAAAAAAGATAAAAGTGAACTTAAAAAAGGAATTAATATATAAAATGCTATCACTAAAAACGAATTATTACCGATATTGCTAAACGTACTTCATCACAAATAATAATGCAAAAAAACGTAAACAGCTAATATTTGCCAAAAGATATTGTAATGAAAAAAAATTTTTACATTATACTATAAGCTCTTTGAATATTGAGAAAAGCTAGTTAAATGTTGTTTATTATACCTTTAAATAGAAATTCTAGTTCTTCTCATGCTATTTCTATATTTTGTCCTTTCATAATAGTATATGAGTATGCGACGACAATATAAGTAATTTATTAGATAACTTTGTTAAACGCTTCAATTGTTGTTTTTATATTGAAAAATTCATGAAAGACTCATATATAGCAAAAAAACTGGCTAAAGCAGCTCTTATTTACTTACTTTTGTCTTCCCTACCAATTATTCTATACTCTGCACGTCACTACAAAACAGTTAATAAAATCTTAACTGCAGAGTTAACTATTTTGTTAACATCAATCTTGTGTTTTATAGGTTTATTACTTTTTTTAAGTGAAATATATATTGAGTACAGATCAATATGCAATTTAAATAAATCAATAGAGAAGATAAACAGTAATCACTTTAAAAAAGAAGCTAAGATCTCGAATAAAGGGATTAGCAAAAAACAATTTTTATTAACAACAACAGGAATTATTATTGTCCATCTCGCTGCTATAATTGGCGAAATTGTTCTTAGTATATTATATTTTGAAAGCAAACTCATAGACACTAAAGTTTATGTAATTTTATCATTGTTGTTATTACTAATGGGAGTATTCAATGTCATCGCATTCCAGCACAATACTGTAGTAAAAAACAGGCTAGAAAAAACTCTAATAGCACTCTCAAAGGAAGTTAATAAAGAAAAAGGTGAAACTGATCCCGAAACAATTAATAGAAAAAGCAGCAAAGTCAAGATGCCTCTTGAGTTGGTAAAAGCTATTGTTATTTACATTTGCACAAGCGGTAGCACTACTATTATTTACTCATTGAAATATTCTTTCTCTCTAGATTTAACAATGTTTTTACCATTATTGGCAACATTTCACAGCATTGGTTTAGGGTTAACAATTTATGATATACTTCGTGAAAAGAAAATCATCAACGATTTAAATAAAGAGTTGAAAGAATATCATGACGTTGTAAATAGTCAAAGCACAAAAGACTCTGCAGGTATAAGCGAAAGCAAATTCGTATTTATTTCTTCTATAGTATTCATATCTAAATTTATTAGCAGTATAGCTAGCATTGCTTTTAGTACACTATATTTTGATAAAGAGAAAATAAATATACACATTTACATAGCTGGCATTCTAGTTTGTTTGTTCATAGGCATGTTTAGCGACATGATTTTTCAATATACAGCTGAATTAAAGGGCGAATTATCAGGCAATCTATCTGATACCATATTAGAAGTAACCAATAAAGAAGATTGTATTAACACTTCATTATTGACTAATTAATTAATTCTTATCTATGTGATCTTTCTCTTCATCTTTCTTATTGAACTGCTTAATGAGAAAAACAACTCCTATAATCACTACAAGAAAAGGCAAAATAAAAACAAAAAATGGAAAGAGAAGGAAAGCAATAATAGTTAAGGAAACAAATATACAAACAAAAAAAACTACTGGAAATAGTACAAGAGAAGCAATTGCAAATGCAAAACCTGCAATGAATAAACCAAAAAATATATCCATAGCTTCTTTATCTTTAAGAATTATTATACTTTTTAACTATTATCACTTTTCCCCATTTTAGATATTATCGTAATTAAGTGTATATACAACAAAAACTCCTCATGCTAGCTTAAAAAGCTATAAGTAAGAAATTATATCTAGGCAATAACATAACTTTTTATTTCAAAGCACAGTTATAATCTATCAAGCCTTGCTAAGCAAAAAATCCTTTCAAGCGAAAACAGCAACATAACAATTCCCATGCTTTTTTTCAGTAGTTATACCATTCAAGATCCCAACATCCTTCAAGTAGTACAATCAAGACGATAAAAGATTAATATCATATTTATGTATAAAACAATACGTTTTTTAAAAAGTATGCTGATTAGATTTTTTAGCTTTTATTTGGGAAGAAGAAAAGTAGTAACACATCCTATGGCGGAATAATCTACCACACTCTAAAGGAACGGAAAAAGGTTATAAACCACGTTATCAAAGGAGTAAAACCTAGAACTATTAATACAAGAAGAGTTTAAATTTGTTAAAGTTGCACAATAAGGACAATCCTCGTTGCTAAAAAAGATTATAAAAGAGATATTCATGTACAGTTGAGAGCGTTGTCAAAAAGACCGAAAAAACTGGAAATTGATTAAGGTAACAGAATAAAAAGTATTACGGAAAGAGTCATGGCTTTAACGTTTCTTATTAAAAAAATGCGCCAAAGTATCTAATAACACTGGTTAAGAGAATAAGTTTCTTTTATATTTTACCCTTGGTTGTCAGCAAAGACATAACAAAAAAGTGTGAACTATAGAAAAACAGTAAATGCACATAGAAGAATTTTCCAGAATGTTAAAAAAGAAGAATCTACAATATTGTATTCTTGTCTGTCTCCTAAAGTAGAATAAGATCAACTAAAGGTCTTCAAAATATTGCTAGACATAGTGTTCACGTCTCCAAAATAAATAATATTAATAAAGTATTCTTACCAAAGTTTGAAATGTATTTATGAAATAGACAAAGAAGTTTTGCTTCTCTGTTACCATTGGAGATTTGCACACCTATTGCAGCAGGCAAAAAATTTTTTCTGATAGCAATCAAATAGCACAACTACCAACATCAAAAAAACTTAAAATTATTTAAGCACTTAACTAATAAGAGATATAGAATATTTTTAATAACAGGAAGAGATTGTTAAATGAGGAGGAGTGAGTTGGGAGGACCGTTTGATGTTTTTCTTGTGTAGCATAAAGGAATTGCATTCGATCAGTAATTGAAGAAAAGGCAAACTTATTTCTCTCTACTCAGTTAATATGATATCATTTCGTGTTTTGAGCATGATTCTTTGTTGTTACCTAAATAACCCTACTCCCATTCAATAGTACCAGGTGGCTTTGAAGTTAGATCATATGTAACACGATTTATTCCTCTTACTTCATTAACAATCCTATTACTTACATTCTTTAAAAAGGAAAAAAAGCCATCTCTGAAATTTGCATCTCCACAATCAAAAGGAAATGCATCTGCTGTCATTCCATCCTGTGAACTTACTGTACGCAAAACACAAGCATATTCATATGTACGACTATCCCCCATAACGCCAACTGTTTTCACAGGCAATAAAATGACAAAAGCTTGCCATATATCACGATAAAAATCACCAGCACGACCACACACTTTATATCTTTTCATTTCACTCATAAATATATTATCAGCTTCCTGCAAAATTTTAACTTTTTCCTTAGTAACCTCGCCAATAATTCTTACAGCAAGACCAGGCCCAGGAAATGGATGCCTACTAATTATGCTGCGATCAATACCTAGCTCAATTCCCAACTTTCTAACTTCGTCCTTAAATAAAAAACGCAATGGCTCCAACAATTTCAAATCCAGTTTTTCAGGAAGAGCACCAACATTGTGATGCGATTTTATATTAGCGCTGTGTCCTAATCCGGATTCTATAACATCAGGATATAAAGTACCTTGTAACAAAAATGTGAATTGACTTTCCGCGTTCCCAAGTTTGGATTTACTTTCCACATTTTTAAACTCAGAACCAGCAATACTTTTTGCTTCTTCCTCAAAAACGTCAATAAATGTCTTTCCAATTATTTTTCTCTTCTGTTCAGAGTTAGAAACACTTTTCAACCTAGCAAGAAATAGATCTGATCTATCACAAAAGTGGACACAGATATGAAACTTATCCTCAAAAGTCTTTTTAACATTTTCAGCTTCATCCTTACGCAAAAGCCCTGTGTCAATAAAGATGCAGTACAGATTACTACCTATAGCTTTATAAGCAAGAGCAGCAGCAACAGTTGAATCAACACCACCACTCACTGCAGCAATAACTTTTTTCGTTCCGATTAAACTTTTTATTCTCTCTACTTGATTTTCAATAAAGGACACCATTTTCCAATCCCTGCGGCAACCGGCGATACTAAGGAAATTCTCCAACAATTGAGTACCTATTACTGTATGAGAAACTTCAGGATGAAATTGTAATCCATATATTTTTCGCTTTTTATCTTCAATTATTGCATAATTGCAACGCTCTGTTGAAGCAACCTGAATAAATCCTTCTGGTAAAGAATTCAAACTATCATAGTGGCTCATCCACACAACACTGTGTGAAGGAAAACCGTTTGGTAATATTAGAGTCTTGTATAATATGCTCCGGCAATCATTTTGATAACCTGTAGAACAGGCTCTAATTTCAGCCTTACCAAACTCAGGTTGATGACTACGAGAAAATTCAGCACCAAAATATTTGCAAATTAGCTGTTTCCCAAAACATAGTCCAAGTATCGCAACACCTTGTTTTTTGTTAACAGAAAATATCTTTTCTTCTAATTCCGCATTGTGTACTTCTTCGTACCAATCTGTATCATCAACAGAATTGGGTCCACCAGAGAGAATTATTGCATGAATCTCTTTCTTATAACGGAAACTCTGTAATGAAAAGATCTCAGAATATACACCTAATTCCCGTATCTTGCGGGCAATC
Source organism: Anaplasmataceae bacterium (assembly GCA_965207045.1). Taxonomy (GTDB): domain Bacteria; phylum Pseudomonadota; class Alphaproteobacteria; order Rickettsiales; family Anaplasmataceae. The sequence goes on from OZ242261.1 coordinate 1,074,152, forward strand.
AATTGTGTAAATTGTGAACCAAAATCAATTATTGCAACACAATCTTTATCCATTTGTAACTCTTCCTTTGAGACTATTTAAGTAGCATTCTGTAATTAAAACATTTTTCATCTTACCATAAAAACTCATATCATCGACATAAACAGACTGCATATACGGACTTCGTCCAACTATTTGCCTTTTATTTTTGCGATCAAACAACACTGGAATTACTTTGCCAATAAAACTCTTATTATACTCCAATTGCTGCTTTCTTAATAAAGATTGCAAGCATTGCAAGCGCTTATTCTTTACATCTTCTGGCACCTGATCTTTATATTCAGCACTTGGCGTACCTGCCCTAGGGCTATATTTAAAACTGTATGCTTGTGCATACTTAACTTTCTCCACCAAATCTAAAGTACACTTAAAATCCTCTTCTGTCTCGCCAGGAAAGCCAACTATAAAATCTGAAGAGAATGCTATATCAGGACAAAATTTTCTAACTTTTGCAATCGCATCATAATATAATGTCACATCATGCTTGCGATTCATCCGCTTTAGCACTCTGTTAGAACCAGATTGTACGGGTAAATGCATGTAAGGCATTATCTTGCCATAAGCAAAATGAGCCTCATAAAGCTCTTCATGCATATCTTTTGGGTGAGAAGTTGTATAACGAATTCTCTCCAATCCTTCTATCTTAGCCAAACGCTGCATTAATCTGCCTAATGACCAAACTTCCCCATCTAACCTTCCGTTATAAGCATTAACATTCTGCCCAAGTAAAATTATTTCTTTAGCACCTTTATTGACTAAATCTAATGCTTCTACATAAATCTCACCTACACTCCTTGAATATTCAGCACCTCTAGTATAAGGCACTACACAATATGTACAAAACTTATCACATCCCTCCTGCACTGAAAGGTAAGAGGAGATTCGACTACTACGTTCAACTCCTTTTTTAACTAGAACATCAAATTTAGAAATTTCTGAAAAATCTAAATTCATTACTTCACTATTTTTCCTTTTTACTTTTGCCAACAACTCTGGTAAAGTATGAATGTTTTGTGGCCCTATCACAACATCCACATTACTAGCACGTGAAAAAATTTCTTCACCTTCAGCTTGTGCTACACAACCAGCAACTACAGTTATAATCTTCCTATTTTGTTCTTTTGCTATCATATTTATTCTGCCCAATTCTGAGTAAACCTTCTCAGTTGCCTTTTCACGAATATGACAAGTGTTGAGCACTATTACATCAGCTGAATCAGGCTTGTTGACCTCTTGAAAGCCTAAAGGCTTAATTACATCTGCAATCATAATAGAATCATACACATTCATTTGACAACCGTAAGTTTTTATATACAGATTTTTCATTGGTACAGAAATTGCAAGTAGATTAATTATTCTTGATTAATTAAGATTCGTCAATCTATACAACTTTTCCACTAGGAAGCAATACTCTTGTTTTTAAATTACTTACATTAATGAGGCCAACAGCAGATGTGTACGAATCGGCCTAAGTCATTATATTAAAAGTGAATAGAATAACGATCTTGACAAATTATAACTTATGTGATATCTATTTGCAGTAATAAATTGCTAAAAATATGAATAATTGCCCTATTAGGACGGATAGTGTTTTATGGCACCCTGACTTCGCTAAGCATTGCGAATCAAAACGTCGTAACTTTCAAGAGTATGAGAACAGAGTCGTAGCATTTCAGGAAGATATTATAGATAAAGAACTTAAGAAAGATCTTGTTGCTAATTGCCTTGAACCTACACTTAAACGTTATCTTGATGAGGAAGATCTTGATCAGAACAATGTTGATGATATCACTAAAAATGTAAGGTCTTTTTGCCTTTTTTTAATTCGCAAAAAACTTATCAATGAGTCGGGTAAAGTTAATAAGTGTAATAAAGAAAAGTTAATAAAAGAATTTCAGTATATAAGGAACATTATTGCTGAAAGATGTGATGATGAGAAATTTTACAAAAATTTGACAAAGACCTATTACAGATACTCTCGTGAAAAAGACATTGATTGGCAAAATGTCGTTGAGAGCATTGTAGAAAATATGGATTCTTATGTTGATAGTAAAGAGTTCAAAGATATGGCTGAAGAAGTGAGAAGAAGGACAGTACCGATAAACATATCTTCCAAATTAAGGCAATCGCCATCAAATGAATTAGAAGATACTAATACTTCCGCAGTGTTTAATGTTACCTACGAAAGGATATAAATATAGAGATGATAGAAAAAGCTAATTCGTTAAATCTCACATCTTTCTTGGCAGTACACATAAAATTGATATACTGATTTTTTTGGAACAAGAATCACACATATTATCTAGTACAAATTCGTAACAATTATATTGTGGAAATGCAAACGTTATCCCTTGTTTTGAGTTAGCCTAGAATAAGCTTAATCAACTACTGATTACACCATAAAAAAGAATCCTGAGAAGAAAAAAGTTTAATTGCTAAAAAGAATATTTACTAAATTAACTCGTTTCTTGAAATAGGACAAAGCGCAGATATTACTTAATCTAAGTGCTTTACAAGAAATATATTTTGGTTAGAATGACCTTTTCTACATCAGTTACACTTTAAGTCATTACCAATAGAAATAGTCAGAAAGAGGAATATGCAATATAGTACTGAGATTATCCTATAGAAATTGGGAGATATAAAGTACCATCATTACCACTGTTATTTATCACATCCTTCAGCAACTTCCAAACAAATACAAAATGCAGAAATACTTTCCACACTTTACAATGAACAGACCTTAACAAACACTACTGTAGTGCACACAACAAGCTTAATCATTAATAATATGGAACAATCACCACCATAAACACATCCATTTACATATGGTGCCGACAACGAATCTCAATTAAGCAGATGCAATACCATATTCTACACAAAAATGTATGCACATACAACTTAAACACTAAGAGAAATATTGCTCTCAATGATAAAAATTTAGAATTTATCCTTCAATTTACGGATTTTAGTAAAAACTTCTAGATCGCTATTTTTAGAACAAAAACCGATATTACGCTTTATTTCATCGCTTGATGTACGGAAAAATGGGTTAATCAATCTTTCTTGGCTAATTGTTGAAGGTACAGTTGGACGAGATCTTATACGTAATAACTTTACTTCCTTGTACACCCGTTGCAAATTAGTATTATTCGGCTCAATTGATAAAGCAAAACGAATATTACTCTCTGTATATTCATGTCCACAAAAAATTTTTGTTTCGTCAGGTAAACTTTTGAGGATCTGAATACTATTATACATTTCTTGTATCGTCCCTTCAAAGACTCTTCCACAACCACAAAAAAACAATACGTCTCCGCAAAAAAGCACCTTATCATTAATAAAAAAAAATCCTATGTGGCCTGATGTATGTCCAGGCAGATGCAAAATCTTTACTTCACAATTTCCAAAATAAAAGCTGTCTTTTACACAGACATCAATCCCTGGAATTCTATGTTGATCAACTTCAGCACCTATAATTTTCGCTTGTTTCTTATTTTTAATTTCAAGGTTTCCATCAGTATGATCCCAATGATGGTGTGTGTTAAGTATAAAATCCAAACTTTTATCACCTAAAAACCCTAATATTGGTTCTGCAGAAGCAGGATCAATAATCCCTGTAACCCCGCTCATTGTATCATAGATAAAATACGAATAATTATCTCGAAGCAATGGAATTATTTCGATTGATAGCATATTTTTAGCTTATTGAATCTATATGACTACCATTTAGCATTAATGTCCAATTTTTTTTCACTTCCAGTCATTTTTAACGGATAACACATACACTGTATAAACTATAAAACATTAATTATAGTTGACATAACAATCAGTATGAGGCTAGACTTAGCAAGTAATGGAAAATTCACTACCTAAACCGAAAATCCCGAAAGGATTAAAAAGAGCGTTTTTCACAAATGATGTGCAACAATTTGAGTTGATTATTAAACGTAATAAAAGTCTTGTTCATTCAGTTGGTGCTATTCCTCCTATTGATGGCAAATTACCAATCATGGCTCATGCAATCTTTCATGCAAGAAGAGATTTTGTTGAGGTGCTATTAAATAATGGAGTGGATGTCAATTCAAAATTGGACGAAGGTAGAACGCCGTTAGCATTCTTAACCTCCTCAAAATATAACAAGCATTATGATAGAACTAATTTAATGCGGTTGTTATTGGACAGGGGTGCAGATGTTAACCTTGCAGATGAAAGTGGACACACACCGTTGTTGTATGCTGCTATAAAGAAGAATGAAGAGCAGGTAAAACTGTTGATAGGTGCAGGAGCAGAGCTTGATGTCTTTTCTGACATTCCTTACGGCTATCCTGAGTTAATCGGTTTTGATTTTGCTCACCAATTTTTATATCAAAATCCACCACCTAATACTAAACCATATTATGTGACAATAGCTAAGGAGGCTTGTGTACCACAAAGATTATTAACACCTTTAATGTATGCAGTTATCTTTGACGAGAAAAATATAACAAAAGCTTTAGTTGATGCAGGAGCAGTGTTTTCTGAAGAGCAAAAAAGTATTCTAATAAAGAAATTTTTACCCAAAGTAAATCTTTATAATACTTTGTTATCTCTCCATATAACAGGTATACACACCACTGTAGAGAAATTTTTGCAGGTACTGGAGGGGAAGGAAAGACCAGCATTGTTTGATTTTACTGAACAGAAAAATTTTGTTCAATTGTATGAATGTGCACAAGCAAGAACAAACAATGAGAAATCACGCAACCAGTTAAAAAGATTTATCTTGAATATGATAGAAAGTGAATCAGAAGAGCGTCGTGATAATGAAGGGGAGAAAAATTTCTTGGAAAATTTGGCAGTTGCTTTGTCAACATTTTCTTTACAAGGTCTGTGTAGGGAAACAATAAGAAAATCAATCATTCAAGCTCAATTTGCTAATTGTCACATAAAAGAAGAAGTTATTATCTCTTTGCCACTACCTGAAAAGGTCAAGAGTTTTCTAGAATACGCAGAGCTGTATCCACTTAGTCCGAATGTAAGTGAACAGAAAGTATAACATGTTTGAATTTAAATAATGTGTGAGCAAATTATTATTTTTTATCCAATCTTGTTATAGCTCAAATATTGTCGATAAATTGCAACTCTTTGCTTCTATCTGGAAATGAACTATTTTCCTCATTCAACAATGATTGGCTATCCTTGAATTAGCGATTAAAAAGTCGTAAAATAATTGCAATTTAATTGTTGATGACAACGTGACAAGCTTACATAAAACTTTGGAAACAGTTCTCAATAAATTTAACTTCTTAGCAGAAACTCTTGCAGATCACAGTAAGGCTTCTTCACCAGAATATGCTAAAAATTTCAAAGAATATTCAGATTTAGAGCCTATTGTTACTATGATACATCAATATCAAAAAGTGCATAAAGAAATTGGTGATTTGCAAGAAATTACCAAAGATAATGATCCAGACATAAGAGAAATAGCTCAAGAGGAACTGCTAGCAATAGAAAAACAGTTACCAAATTTAGAGAAAAAATTAAAGCTATCTCTATTGCCAAAAGACAAGGATGATACACGAAATGTCATATTAGAAATTAGATCTGGTAGTGGAGGCGAAGAAGCTGCATTATTCTCTTCAACTTTGTACAGAATGTACCAGAGATACGCTGAAAGAATGAAGTGGAAATTTGAGATATTAAACATTACCCATACTGGAATTGGTGGTTTCAAAGAAGCATCAGCAAATATCAGTGGCAAAAACGTTTTTTCTCGTTTGAAATTTGAATCCGGAACACATCGAGTTCAAAGAGTGCCTGAAACAGAAGCTTGTGGTAGGGTCCACACTTCAGCTGCAACAGTTGCTGTTTTACCTGAAGCTGAAGAGATTGATGTTCACATACAAGAAAAAGATTTACGCATAGATGTTTATAGGTCTAGTGGCCCAGGAGGTCAATCTGTTAACACAACAGATAGCGCGGTACGCATAACTCACATTCCTACTGGAATTATAGTCACACAACAGGATGAAAAGTCCCAACACAAAAACAAAGCAAAGGCAATGAAAATTCTAAGAGCAAGATTATATGAAATTGAGAAAATTAAAAAAGAATCTGAAAGGTCACAAATGCGCAAACAACAAATTGGATCTGGAGACCGCTCTGAGAGGATTAGGACATACAATTTTCCTCAAGGTCGGGTCACAGATCACAGGATTAGCTACACTTCTTATAAGATAGATCAAATAATAAAAGAAGGCATGATCGAAGAATTTGTTGATGCCCTAATAGAGGCTTCAGAAACAGCAAGATTAATAAATTTTAATAATGAAGATAATAAATAATTTATTTTTCAACATTTTTTTAGTTGTATGGACAATATCTTATGGAATAGTTGCACTTCCATTTTTACTTTTGCCTTCTTATTTAGCAATTTATTCTTGCAAACCTTGGATATATCTTATTCTAAAAGTATTAAAGCTTTTTTGTGGAGTAAAATATGAAGTCCAAGGAAAAGAAAATATAGCAAGAAACCGACAAGCTATTTTCATGGCAAAACATCATTCACCCTTGGAAACCCTTTTATTATCCTATTTAATAAAAAAACCAGTATATATTTTAAAGAAAGAGTTGATATTCATACCTTTTGTGGGACTGTACTTCATAATTACAAAGATGATAACAATTGATAAGAATTCATACGCAGCATCATTTAGAAAAATGATACTCAGTACTAGAGAACGAATTGCAGAAGGAAGAAATGTTATCATTTTTCCAGAAGGTGGTCGAGTTGGTATAAATGATAATGTTCAATATCAGCGTGGAATTTCAGTGCTATATACTGATAGAAAGCTGGATAACATAGATTTTATTCCGGTAGCTTTAAATTGTGGTCTTTTTTGGCCCATAGGAATATTTGATAAAAAAAAACCTGGAACTGCAATAATAAAGTTTCTACCGCCTATAAAAAAAGATTTGTCTAGAAATGAATTTATGCACAAATTAAAGGATAGTATAGACTCAGAAAGTAGAAAGTTAGTCAAAAATGCTCTTAATAATTTCGACAATCAAGCAAAAAGCCTTTCAGCACAACAGGAATGAAATTGCATGATTTTCCAAAAAATTATCTTCAGTCTTAATAAATTTCCATCTATAGAAGTTAAAATTAGTAGCTGTACTAATAGCATGGGCAAGATAGAAAACAATTCTTTCTATTTTCTTAAATACATTAAATGCAAACAATAAGCTAAATACTGTAACGTAATAACTTTCATAATTAAAGACGTATCTTATTATCAATCTTACGATAACCTAAAAACAGGGCTTTCATAAATCACAAATGATTCTACTTGTTTAAATGAAAAAGTATTTTTGTGAAATCTTGTGCAGTATTATTGTGAAATGTTCTTACTTGTAGCTTTTTTATAGAAGCAGCAATGTAAAAAATTATGTGCTCTAATAAAGATTTTTTTTATATTAAAATCCAATTTTATTTAATATGTTAGGCTTTGAATCTTCATACTATTATATATAGTAGTACTTCTAATCAGTATCAATTTGATAATACACTTAATAAAAATGCACTCAAGAGGCGTTCGAATAGCATGTAGCAAAAAATGTACACTAGTATGATAACTCAACTACACAAATTTGCTACATCGTATCCAACTTAAGAACTATACTACTAGTTCTTTATCTATAATCTTTAAAAAATGAAAGTTGTATTTCTTCTCCTCATGTAGTAACTTCATCATATATATATTTTATTCATGAGGTAAATATGCTTAATAATGAGGGCTACAGCAGTAAAACTATTATCACTCTTTCCGATTCCACTGCACAAATCTGTAATTCAAATTCTTGTAGAAATGAGGATTATTTTTGGCAGTATTATAATACGGATTTTGATATTGAAGTCCAATCTCAACCTAGCGCTTCTAGCCTGGCCAACGTTTATATTTTGAAAGAAAAATATCCTGCCGAATTTTTTAACGGTGAAAACGAGTTAGAAGTGACATTCTATGATGAACAAAACCTAAACAAGAAAACTGCATATTTTCATTTATCTGATATTGAAGAAGGTCCAATTGAAGATGGATATCAATGTTTTTCTGAAGACAAATATGATTATGCTTTCCACAATGACCTCTTTAGTCTAGAGTTTATTAGTTCCACTGATGAAGCTAATAAACATGATAAAGTGTGTTTAACATACCAATTTTCCCAAAATTCCGTTTTCAATGCCCTGCTTGAAGATGGAAAATCTATAGTTTTAGCAAAAGATAGCCCAACCTATAATATTGATGATAGTTTGGTTTTTGCTTCTTGAGTTATATAATAAAAAGGTAGATTTTTTTCTTGCTGTTTGTTTTTCAATCCTGTTTTATATTAGTTAGTGTAAAATTTTGTTTGCAAAGATTTATCACTTAACGTTTTAATTTTACGTCGCATATGGCATTTCTAGGAACATATAAAACGAAAAACAACAGCGAATCAGAAATAGCTTTATAATGGTTTATACAATACTTGTAATATTAGTAAAACTGAGTGTAAAAAAATACCAATTGGCAAGTAGGGGCAGTACTTATAACTTATAAGTCGCAATCAATAATGTCTTAGTTATTGATATGATAAATAATTTAGTTACATTATCGATTTCAACTTTAGCGATATTTTGATGGTTCAAGTCACTTTCTTCAAGATGGAAACTATATTCTTGAGTCTGCAATTCATATCACTTTTTATAATACACACTAAACTACTAAAGCTAATCTTTTATAGAATCGGATATGATTAACGCTATACTTATATTCTAAAAACTTTAATTCTGAATAATTGATTGTTTAACCCTTGTAATTCATTCTGCAAAAATTGGCTTATTCCATAATTTAAATATCTTGTACTGATATTTTTATCACGTATTTCACAATAACTTATTGAGATTTGAATTTACTGATAGAAGATAAGCATATTATGATATATGTTTAGTATACCAGACTTAATGGTGACCATCTTTTCTCTAAGACCCCGCAGAATTCTGCATTTTTAGTAAAAAATAGTTTTTCTGCTGATGATTCCTAACATAATAGGAGATAATATTCATTTATTTGAATAGATCTCTAAGTACAGAAAGAGAACTCGCATTAGCAGAGTAGCAAAAAAAGTAAGAAACGCACTCAAGCAAGTTATATATGGAACTGTCCTACGACTTGTGTCTCACATGTTTTTTGTATAAAATCCCAAATAAGCACAATATTAAAAAGGGAAAGAAAAACGTCTAGAGTATTACTTACAGAATCTAAAAGTATATGATAACCAGTTTTAGCAATACAACAAATGAAATAAATAAGTTTTGTTAAGTTCAAAGGTGCGCATTATCCTCCACACCAACAAGGTATTTATCTTCCTTTGAATTTATAATTTTCACTTTTATTGTGTTGCCAACATCGTAACTTCCTTCAAATTTAACTAAGGCAAAATTCTGTGCACGACCGAAGTTTTCTTTCTCTATTATTATTTCATGAGTAGACCCAATTTGAGATCGATAAAATGATTTTAATTGATTTTCACCAAGTTTACGCAGCCTCTTTGCTCTTTCTTTTCTTACATTTACAGCTACCTGAGGCATTCTAGATGCTGGGGTTCCATTTTTATTAGAGTATGGAAAAACATGTAGATATGTAATTCCAGCTTCAATAATTACATCATAAGAATTCTTAAACATTTCTTCACTTTCAGTTGGAAAACCTGCAATCATATCAGCTCCAAAAACAACTTCTGGTCTATTTTTCCTTACTTGTGCACAAAATTCTATAATCTTCTCTCGATTATGACGGCGTTTCATCCTTTTTAAAATCATATTATCACCTGACTGAGCACTGATATGTATATGGGGCATTAAGCGAGGCTCATTCACTATAATATTAAACAGCTCATTATCTATCTCTGCAACATCAATTGAAGACAATCTCAACCTTTTCAATTCTGGAACAAGATTAAGCAACCTTCTAATCATTGAACCAAGACTTGGATTGCCAGGTAAATCAACACCAAAACCAGTAATATTAACCCCAGTCAAAACTATTTCTTTATGGCCATTTCTTACTAACAACCTAACTTGTTCAACAATACTAGTAATTGGAACCGATTTGTTTTCTCCCCGGGCATGAGTAATACAACAAAATGTACAACTATGGTTACATCCATTTTGTATTTGCACAAAAGGACGTGACCTATTTTGGAAACTCAAAAAAATTACTTCGCTTTTCTCTTTTCTAATTTTCTCCAATTTATGATTACAATTTAAATAATTTCTATATTGCAATTTCTCTTTATTACCAAGAACTTTCACTACCCCAGGCATCTTTTTATATATTTCCGGATTAAGTTCTGCAGCACAACCGACAACGATAATCTCTTGTTCTGAATTTTCACGATAAACTCTGCGTATAGACTGCTTTACTTGTCTTTCGGCCTCATTTGTAACAGCACAACTGTTAATAACAGTTATATTATCACTTTTAGTTTGGGCCAAGAAGTTTTTTATTATATCACTTTCGTATAAATTTAGCCTACAGCCAAAAGTAATTACTTTTACCATTTATTTTATACAATTCAGATAACATTAATAATTATAAAGTTTAATTTATATATTAAAACATAGTATCTTCTAATTCGTATGTGGAATTTTATACACAATAATGACGAAACATATTGACAAAAACCTTTTTAACAAACATTCAAGCACTATCTCACATAGAAGCTTGATTTTTCAATAGTAAACATTTTAATAGAAACTCTAAAGATAGATTATACCATGTAGAGGTCGGGCACACAAGATTGAGCATAATTGGCTTATTCTAAAAATAAAAAAAATGTTATTTCTATTAACGGTGAATTCTATGACTATAAAAAAATAAAAATCTAAATTAATTTCTAAAGACCACAAATTTCCCTCTAATAACGACAGTTAAATTTTAATAGCCCTATCATAAAGATACGGAATAAACGCAGTAATTTATCTAAATGGTTAACGTGCTTTTTATATTATATAATTCAGAAAAAACAAGTTTTATTGTGCTAGAGATTATGCAGGAATAAAACTTATATTTCTTACGCGAATCACAGATGAAGTTTCCTTTGCTTTAGAAATGAAATCGTAGAGTTCAATTACATTGAAGGACGTAATTCATTTTTAGATAGAAATCTGATTGACTGTGTAAATGACTTATCTAGCAATCTAAAAGTGCGTGAAAACAAAAAAAGTATACTTTAATCAAGCTCATGGAAAGCAAAACTCCTGATGAAATATTTAACAGACAAAAAACACATATTTATGGCCACTCAATCAAGATAATACAGATGAAGTCCTTAAGCATATTAGATGATACAGATTTCAAAACCAATTTACCAATAAATCTAACTTGCATCAGAGATGAAGTACAAGACGAAACACTTATAAAAGTAGAATATTACTGATTAAATTATTAAATGCTTAAAATACGTTAGAAATCAATAACAAAAACAGAAGCTTTTTAGAAATATAAGTTAACTTTAACTTGCCATCTTAAAATTATACCTTTCAATAATTTTGGGTTCCCACAAAGCTTTCCTTCCAATACAATGGAATAGAATTACATTTTTCTGATGTGGGTTAGGATTAGTGATTATCAACCTAATTTAGGTATTAGAAAGTTTATCCTGTCAATCTAATCCTGAAAGACAAGAATAACTATCCAGTATTTTGCCTTAGTGCTGCAACAAATTTAGCAATGAGAAAAGCAAAATTCAAGTATGATTATTATGTTTGATAAATGTACGATAAATCGTTCTATTTTAAAGGTAGAGGTGCAGTAGGGTAATTCATGCAAATTCTACAGATATTTAGCCAGCACAAATCATTTAATAGTGTAAAATATGTAACCAAGTTTTGAGCCTAACTTAAATAACAGCAATAGCCGATTTCCAAGACGATTTAAATAAACTACAGAGAACACAAAAGAAAATTGTTTCACGAAGCTACACTACTATACTATAGTGGAAATTTCACGTTATACGAAAAACAGCTTATTTTTATGTAGATATGTTAAAATACTGATAGTATATAACTATTGCAGTCGCCCAAGAAGAATAAGAAATTAGATTAGTTGTCCAGGTATGTATTAAACCTGCTAACAAATTAAGCACTTTTGAGCCCTTAATCATTATTCACAAGGATCATTCGACAATGCTCGTAACAGCTTTTACTCAACTGTAATATCAATTGTGAGTTATGAAGTTTGATTACATAGTTTATGTTTTTGAGTATTGCTCTTAACATTTATGTATGTACATTATCGTTGACAGCAATAGGATGAGTGTCTTATTATCTAGCCTATTGTCGTTTTACTATTAATGATAAAGGTAGCAATTGCGTCAGATCATGCTGGTTTCTCTCTAAAAGAGTCACTTAAGGATTGGTTAAGTAATAATCATTATGTTGTTTCTGATTATGGCTGCCATAACAATGAGATTGTTGATTATCCTGATTATGCAAAAGATGTTGTGGATAACATAAAAAGCTCCATTAGTGATTGTGGAGTTTTAATTTGTGGGTCTGGAATAGGAATGAGTATTGCTGCCAACCGTTATATTGGAATTTGTGCTGCCTTATGTCATAATGAGGACACCGCTAGACTCTCCCGCGAACACAATAATGCTAACATAATTTGTTTAGGAGCATTATTTGTCAGTGTTAAATCAGCACAAAGAATGCTAAAAGTATTCTTTAATAGCAATTTTACAGGTGGAAGGCACACTACTAGAGTAAAAAAATTGGATAACTTAGGTCAAAATAATGTCTGATAGCTCTTTAAAGGTGTTTGATCCTGAAATATACAATATAATAGCACAAGAAGAGGATAGGCAAAAGATGAATTTGCAGCTTATAGCATCAGAAAATTTTGTTAGCAAAGCTGTAATGGAAGCACAAGGAAGTGTATTGACAAATAAATATGCAGAAGGTTATCCAGGTAAAAGGTATTATTGTGGATGTAAATTTGTAGATGAAATAGAATCACTTGCAATAAGCAGGCTTTGTAAGTTATTCAGTTGTAATTTTGCTAATGTTCAGCCTCACTCTGGGGCAAGTGCAAACCTTGCAGTTTTCTTATCTTTGCTAAACCCAGGTGATACAGTGTTAGGGCTTTCATTAAACTCCGGTGGACATCTAACTCACGGTGCAAAAGCTAATTTATCTGGAAAATGGTTCAACACTATATCTTATGAAGTAGATAAAAAAACATTTTTAATAGACATGGATAACATTGCCAAATTAGCCGAGCAGCACAAACCGAAGCTAATTATTGCTGGTGCTTCTTCTTATCCAAGAAAAATTAATTTTGCCAGATTTCGAGAAATTGCTGATTCAGTTGGAGCTTATTTGTTAGCAGATGTTTCACACTACTCTGGGCTAATAGTTTCTAACTTATTTCCTTCTCCTTTTCCCCATGCACATGTAGTTACTTCCACAACTCATAAAACTTTAAGAGGTGCTAGAGGCGGGGTTATAATGACCAATGATGAAGCAATGATCAAACGAATCAATTCATCAATTTTTCCTGGAGTACAAGGGGGGCCACTTGTACACTCTATTGCAGCAAAAGCCGTGGCTTTTGGTGAGGCATTAAAAGATGATTTCAAAAACTATAGTACAAAAGTTATAAAAAATGCTAAAGCGATGTGTAAAATCCTTGAAGAAGTTGGGCTTAAGATTTTAACAGGTGGAACAGATTCTCATTTAGTTCTTATTGATTTGCGCCCTAACGGACTAAAAGGAAATGCTGTAGAAGCAGATTTGGAGCAAGCTGGTATCACTTGCAATAGAAACGCAATACCTTTTGATTTAGAAAGTCCCAGAATAACTTCAGGGTTACGTTTTGGAAGTGCAGCAGAAACAACACGTGGCTTCAGTGAAAATGATTTTAAAGAATTTTCTCAACTAATCTCTAACGTTATTCTCAACAATAAGGTAAGAGAAGTTAAAAAGAGAGTTATTGAACTATGTCACTCAGTTATAAAAAGTAAAAAAGTTTAACTTTAGATAAGATTTTGTATTATACGCTAAAACGACTACTTGAAAGAAAAATATTTCACGTATTTTTCTAAATGAAATTGATGTTTTTATATTGATATAGACATAATATTCCATTACATCTTTCTATATGGTGGATTTTACATAAATAAAATGGTAAGATGATAAGATGTAATGCAAAAAAAAAATCTTATGCCAAAATTTTGGATAAATATTAAAGAATTTTTCATTAAGCTTTTTAGTAGAAGAAACACAGTTAACGTTGTTAAAGAAGATAAGGAAGAAGGCGTATATTTGTATGATAAGAAGCCTATTTATGAAATACCCACTACAACAAATAATGCGAATCAATACATAAATGAAGCTCAAGCTAACAAATCCAAAAGCCAATATAAAAAAGAACATTCACCACCACCACAGTATTCACCACCACCACCACCCCAATCTATAAAACATCTACAAACTGGTAAAAGCCAGAATATCAGAGAAATTACATTCTACACAGAAGAAGAAACCTATATAGATATGAATAGCTCTAAAGCAATCTACCAGAACACTAAAAAAATTAAGCAGCAACAGATGGCAAACGTGAAAGCTCAAACTACTTCAAAAAGAATACCACCAGAACTAGTCCAAAGCCCTACAGAACTTATGCACAACATTATGAACAGTAGTAAAGTAAAATATGAAAGTATTTATCATTGTACCAATCATCCTACCACTTCCCTTACTACTGGTAACCTTAACCTAGATTTTCAGCATAATCTTGAACTTAAAGTAAAATACGTAAATATAGATGAATACAATCAAGGTAACAGAACATCTGTATACACACTCTCTGAAATTACAGATAGTACTACCACCCAGCCCAGCAAACATAAAGAAGATTATGTTTATAAAACTCCAATTGCCTGGGGAATGCTTATCCAAGAACAGCTTAACAACAAAAACCCCATATATGATATCCCTAAAACAACACATAACACAAGTAAAAACACTGAAGACAAATCACCCAAACATCACTCAAGTAACAACAATAGCAAGCCGATATACTATGATATACCACCAAGACTCTATCCATTTTCTCTGTATTCTTATACAAAAAATCGATTTGACAAAAATAAACCAATTTCAATTTATGATATACCTCAAAACAAAGGAGATATAATAAGTGATACTCATGAATCTAAGGAAATTAACATACCTTTCAAGATAAAAAAATTTCAGGATAAAGGGCAAAATAAAAATCAAGAAATAAAAAAAAGAAACATTGATGAATTTAAGGAAAATCTAAATCAACCTCTCTTAAAGCAACAGAAAAACTTACAAAATACATCCTCAAAAAAACAGACTAAATTAGCAGAAAAAGACTACCATAAAAAAGAAAAAGACATCTATAACAGTAACTTACAAACAAGAACCACTATCAAGGCTAAACAAAAGTACACTAATAGTGATTGGGGAATTGAAAGATAATCAATTGAAACGGTATTTGTGTTTAGGTAGCATAGGAAGTGCATAACCTAAGCCTGAGCACAATATTGACAAGTATGTGAACTCACTATTTAACAGCAGTAATACTATCAAACTCAATGCACCAAACAACGTAGAAAGTATTACTGACATCTTTTTCAACCTTTCTTTAGAAAGTAAAAAGCCAAATACTGAAGGTACAAAAAGTGTAGAAACACAAAACGAATAGGAGAACATTATAACATTTATTATGCTTTCAAAATAAAACACAGCTGCTAACGAAGTTGTTCCAATAATTGTTGTTACCACAATTTCCATTGATAAAGATCTCCGTGATAATTTCATAGATACAAAATCATAAGATATATTACTACTTATTGCACATAGCAATGAGTCTACAGTTGAAGTTATAGCCAAAATTATAGCAATCGCAGTCATAATATACATTGGTGAATCTAGATAATTTGCTGCAAAAAATAACAAAATTCCATTATCAAGCACAGTTGTATGACTTTTAGCAAAAATACCGATTGTAACAGGAATAATTGTTATCAAAAAAATGCTAATCGAAGCAATTATTGCTGAATATTTCACAACTTTTTTTGATTTCGCAGAAAAGAATAATTGAGCCATATCTTGTTCTATGAGCATATAACAGCAAGGCCAGATAAACCAGCCTATGACTGAATAATCATAAGCTTGAGAAAAAGCAAAATTAACAGATGTAATATCTGTATTACTTAACGCAGTTAAAAACAACAACAGCAATGCAAAAATTATGAATAAAATTTGCAAAACATTTGTTTTTACAACCGCTTTTATCCCACCTAAAGAAGTATATAAAATCACTGCACACCATATAAGAACAAAAATAAAATCATTTTTCATACCAACTGTGAAAAGTAAATGCCTAATTGCGATCCCTTGTGCAACCATTATAGAAAATAATGATACACTAGAAACAACAGAAGAAAATTTTCTAGCTAAAGGAAAACCATATTTCTCTTCAAATACCGCAGAAATAGTAGGTAAATTAGCGCTCTTTAATACATCCCCAAAAACAAAAGCTATTATTAGTAGACCTACTAAACTACCTAAGGGATATAACAAACCATAGAAGCCCTTCTCATAAGAAGCATCAGAAACTCCTACAACCATACCGCCCCCAACTTGTGTTGCAATTATAGTTAAAGTTAACAGAGGTATTCCTAATTTTTTACTATAAAGATAATAATCATCGCGATCAGAAGAAACTTCCTTTCTAAGGATTGCAAAAAAAACTATTATTGCTATTAATAATGATAATGTCAGTAACATAATTACTGTTGTAAATTATATCATGATAAGAAACAAGCGTAGTTAAGATTTCATTAGTAAAAATATTATGTATTTCTGGTATATAACAGCTGCTTACTTAGTAAATTTTTCAGCTCTATCTTATTTATTATTAACTTCCATTTACTATTATCTAGTAAAAAGTAAATAAAATATTGTAAAAAAATCTACAGTTGATTCTCAATTACTTTATGTGATAAAATAAGCAATGTGATTGTGTAAAGGTTAATGTGCAAGCTCCAAAATACAACCTTGAAGAATTTAACAAAACAAAAAGATTTGAAAAAAGAATAGATAATTATAGAAAAATTATCAATGTTGTCACTCCTTTCAGCAGCATTACACTATGGTTGAGCTTTTCTTTCGTTGTAAGCGGCCTAATGGTACTAAAGTTTAGAACTCTTCAGCTATTTTCTGCAAGCCTAGAAACTATTGCTTTGATCGCTATAACACCTGCTTTGTTTTCTATAATTGTTTTTCCTCTTTACTTGCTAAACAGAAAGAAAAAATATGAAACATTAGAAAGCCTCGGAAGAATAGAGCAGAATAATAATTTGCTGTTAAAACGTGCATTTGAAGATATAAGAGGAGAATCTACAAGCCCACAAACCAAAAAAGCAATAAATTCTTATACAAGAGGGCTTAACAATAAGCTTATTATCACTAGTTTAAAACAAATAGAACAGTTAGAAAAAAATAAACAAGAAATTCAAGAATTATCAGATAGGGTTAAGAACGAAACAACCCTCAAAAAAATCTTCCGTATTGTTCCAACCTATGCAAACATGTTTGCAATTTCCATATTAACTATAAACCAGACAATTGTTGTGATTGATCTTTGGGTTCAATTGGGTATAAACAGTTCATTATATAAAAAGTTAGGTCTTATATTTGATTTCCAAACAATATTTGATACTATTGGCTTAGGAATATTAGTTATTTCATCAATTACTAGGGTAGTCTATAATTTGTCTGAAAAAGATACAGAAAGAAGAAAAGAAAAAACTATAGAGCAAAAGGTAAAAGAAACAGCATTCATAATACTACCTATATTTGGTGCCTTTCTTTCCTTAATAGGTAAAATTGGATTGGGTATTTCAGGATGTGGAATTTGGAAAATACCTACTAAAGAAGGAGGTTTCGTTCCCTGGTCTTTAATTCTTCGTGGAACTGGGATGTTTATAGTTATAGCTGTAACACTTGCTGAGGTTATAGGAGCTCTAAATAAACCTATAGAAGACGATATCAGTGTAAGTACAGCCCTGAATATTACTACTACTAACGAAATGACTGCTGGTATAGTTGCAACAAACTAATAGATTTTTATGCGAAGTAAAAAACCTAGTTCATTAAGCTATATAGAAGAGTTATTCACTAAAGAGGAATGCCAAAAATTGAAAAGTTTGCACTATCAGTTTACTGATAAAAGGCGATTTATACAAATCAGTCCTCTAGAGGGAAAAATCCTATATCTTTTAATTAAAATGAAAAACATAAAAAACATAATTGAAATTGGCACTCTAGTAGGATATTCCACATTGTGGATGGCAAAAGCAATACCTACCGACGGAATAATTTATACTATAGAGAGGAATAAAGAACACGCAGATATTGCAAGAAAAAACTTAGCTGATTATAAAAATATCACTGTGATTGAAGGTGATGCTGCTATTGAATTAAGTAAGTTAGAAAAAGAAAAGCAATTTGACATGATCTTTATTGATGGAAACAAGAGTGGTTATTGCCGTTATTTAGATTGGGCAGAAAGAAACATAAAAAAAGGTGGTTTGATCATTGGAGACAACGCTTTACTATTTAATACAGTATTTACTGAAAACTTGCCTAATAACATTTCATGTAAATCAAAAGAAATCATGAGAGAGTTCAATAAACGCTTGGCTAATAGCAAAAAATATGATTCTATTATATTACCAACAATAGAAGGGCTTGTAGTTGCTATAAAAAAATGAGGCACTTTGCTATACATCAACGTTTTACATTGCAAAATTTTATCTTTTTTCTAAGATATCACTCTAGATTTTTGAAAATTACTTTCTATACAGTATTATCACTATTCATCTTTTTCAAGGAAGTAAAAAACATTAATTACTTTGACAGTATTAGAAATAAGATTTTATCCTCAAAGATATTTGAAATAATAAATTTTCCTTCACATTTTTTAAATTACGCGGGTAACATAATATATTATTATAATCACTTAAAAGAGGAAAATTCTAAGCTCTCTAATATTGTTTCTTCATTCGAATTAGACAAGATTAAGAAGGAAAATAATGATTTAAAAGAATTGCTTAATTTCCAAAATTCACAAGATGTAGATGTAATCACAACAAAAGTTGCATGGATAATAGACAACAAAACTTCTCACTATGGAATAATAAATATTGGATCATCTCAAGGAGTAAAACAAGGTCAAGCCGTAATAAACAAAAATGCTCTTATTGGGAAGATAATAAAGGTTAGCGACTCTAGCGCTAAAATATTATTTTTACATGACCCTCAGTTTCGTATACCTATAAAAATTTTAAGTAATGGAGAAGAAGCAATAGCAAATGGAAGAAATGATAAAAATTCGCTGAAGCTATCTTACTTAAATAATCAAGAATTGGAAGAAGGTGATTATATTGTAACAGCTGGTGAATTTCCCAACTTTGCTCCTGGACTGCCTTTAGGGCGGTTAAAAAAACCTGACCAAGTGATATTTGAAGTAAATTGGAAAGCTTTAGGCCCTGTTAGTATAGTGATACCAAAAGCACAACATTGAGAGAAAATTTTAAGATTGATCATATAATTTTTCCATTAAACAAATAGAAGTGATATTCAAACGTAATTTTTGGTTATTTTTAGTAATTTTTTTAGAAGGATACGTAGTTTTATCTTCAGAAATATTAGCAATCAGACAGCTAGTACCATTTGTAGGCAACGGAATTGAAGCAATATCAATTATTATCTCAGCAGTTCTAGTACCACTATCGTTTGGTTATTATTTTGGTGGAATTTATAAAGGAAAAGTAAGGTTGAGGCTAGTACAGAACTTGCTTCAAGCCAACATACTATTAGTCCTGGGACTATCTTCAAACTTACTTGATATATATTTTGGCATATTAACCTTCATTAGAATAAAACACTATTTTGTACAAACGTGCATTTATTCATCGTTATTTATTTTATATCCAATATTCTTACTTGGCCAAACAATACCTTTAATTAGCAAGTACTTAAAAAATAAAAATTTACCCAAAATTACTGGAAAAATATTATTTACCTCAACATTTGGTTCTTTCTTAGGATCGATCTTGAATTCACTAATTTTCATGCCATTTCTTGGGGTTAATAGCGCTGTAATCATTACAATCCTTTCTTTATTTTTCGCAGTATTTGTAATGGAGAAACATACTTTTTCTTATAACAACATAACTGGACTTTTCACAATAGTAACATGTATCCTAATTAATCTTACAGACACTGGAGTTATAAAAAACAACGGTTATAGCACAATAAGAATAATAGAAAATGAAGATAGTAAAATGCTCTTAATAAATAATAGCTACTCTGCAAAAATCGCAAAAAAACCAGAAAATAATTTTGAATACTTAAAATTTATAGAAGAAAAATTCCTTAATTCATTAATGGAAGATATAAATAAAATTTATGATATTTTAGTAATAGGTGCTGGAGGATTCACAATTGGTCTAAAAGACAACAAAAATGAATATACTTACGTAGATATTGATAAATCTTTACAAGAAATATCTGAAAAATATTTCTTACAAAAGCCACTTGGAGAAAATAAAAAATTTATTGCAATACCAGCACGAGCTTTTGTAAGGAATACTGATAAAAAAAGATATGATCTAATAGTACTAGATGCATACACTCATCATATATCAGTACCATTTCAACTAATTACTACAGAGTTTTTTCAAGCAATAAAATACCTACTAAAAGAAGATGGAAAGATGATATTCAATATAATTACTCAACCAAACTTTACTGATAAGTTCAGCAGAAAATTGGATAATACAATACGCAAAAATTTTCCAAACTGTAACCGTGAAGTAATAAAAAAAGAATCAATTAAAGCAGATAAAGAAATGCCAAACATTATTTATAGTTGTTTTAACTATAATGATACAGATATTTACACTGATAATAGAAATTCATACTTTTTAGATAAAAAAAACTAGAGAGACGCTTTCATAAAAAATATTCGACATTTTTGATTTTTGTGATTAAAATTTGTCTATTGTTAGAAACAATAGGATAGTTTACATATGAAAAGAATCTTGATTCTCGGGTTATTATTTATTACTGCTTGCTCGGCGGTTTATGAAACAAACTATACATTTGTTCCTCCAAAAGATTCTGCTGGCAGGGAATGCTCTAACAGATGCATAGTGAAAAAAGACAAGTGTTATCAGGCTTGCAGACAAGATCATACAACAAATAAAATTATTGATGACATTAGTAATTTCATTACAGGCAGTAAGAAGCATGATAGCACTTCTAGAAAAAAAACATCTTGTAAGTCAAGCTGTGATGTTGATCATAGGAACTGTCATTCAAATTGTGGAGGAAAGGTTATAGAAAATAAAGAGTGTATAGCTTTTTGTGACTAATACTGCTGAATTCAGATGCATTTTTGTGTTTATTATTTGCTATTTTTATGATGGAAGTATTGTTTTGTTCACGTGTTTAGGTCCTCCACACTGTCTTTTTAATAATTCAATGCAGTTATCTTTTATTATTTCTGAATTCTAGCTGATTGTTTTTGTTAATTGTACCTCTGATTACCTTTTTTATTAGCAAATCCTTAATTAACGAAGAGTTAAGGAAAGTTTAATTTTTACAACACATTCTATACCAATATTGTATTAAATACAAAAAGGAATTGTTTTTTATGCCAAAAATAAATGCTTACGCTGCTTATAATAATAAAGACAACTTAAAACCATTTGAGCTTAATAGACGCGAAGTTGGTTCAAGTGATGTTCAAATTGATATTGAATACTGCGGTGTATGCCATAGTGACATCCATATGGTACACAATGACTGGGGAATATCAACTTACCCAATCGTACCTGGCCATGAGATTATTGGTTATGTGAAAGCTATTGGAGATGAAGTTTCTAATTTTAAGATTGGAGAACTTGTTGGTGTTGGTGTTTTAGTAGATTCATGCCGTAATTGTTCAGCTTGCAGAGATGATTTAGAACAGTTTTGTGAAAAAGGTATGGTAATGACTTACGGTAGCCCTGATCCACATATAGAAGGATTAATGACTTATGGTGGTTACTCTACACAGATAGTTGTAGATCAAGATTTTGTTCTTAAAGTTTCTGAAAAGTTAGATACAAAAGCAGTGGCGCCGCTCTTATGTGCTGGTATTACAACTTACTCACCTCTAAGCCGCTGGAAGGTGAGCAAAGGGCAAAAGGTTGGTATAATTGGACTTGGTGGCCTCGGACATATGGGTATAAAATTTGCTGTTGCTATGGGAGCACAAGTTGTAGTTATAACAACTTCACCAGAAAAGGGACAAGACGCAAAACGTCTTGGCGCACATGAGATTGTTATATCTATGAATGAGAAACAAATGGCATCTCATTCTGAAAGTTTTGACTTTTTATTAAATACTATTCCTGTTGAACATGATCTTAGTCCATATATGACTTTGTTAAAGAACAATAAAACAATGGCATTGGTTTGCATAACACCAATTAATTTACATAGTATGCACCTTGTCTTTGGGCGCAAACATATCTCTGGATCGTTAATTGGTGGTATAAAAGAAACACAAGAAATGCTCGATTTTTGTGCTAAAAAAAACATCGTTTCAGATGTAGAAATAATAAATATGCAAGATATTAATTATGCTTTCGATCGTATTATTAAATCAGATGTCAAATACCGCTTTGTGATTGATATGAAATCACTGAAAACAACTTAGGTCTTCAAATCCTCCTATTTCTGCTCCCAAGCCAATTTAACTATCTCTATATCCCTTATTACCTTGTCATAAATTTCGTCTTGATTGCAATAGAGAATTTTCAAGACATTCTTTGCTAAAAGCAAGTAAAAAGCCTGTATTTTCTTTTTTGTTTCTGTAATTTCACCCCATTCTGTAGAAGAGATGAGTTTCACTATTATATCTAAAACTTGTTCTAGATTTTTTTTCTTTAATTTAGAATCTTCTTTTGCCAACGTGGTTAATTCTATTAATTTTTCATAAATTATCACTATTTGCTCGCTCTCACCACCTAAAAAATTATTGTAAGCGTTGTATTGATCGTTATTCATACTTATAATGGTTTTTGTATTGATTAATTATTCACATGAATGATGAAGAAAAGACTAATCAATTTAAAGTCAGGTGTAGTGGAGATGATAACAGCCATCCACTCATATACCTTGATATTGCTGATAATGACAAAATAACTTGTCCTTATTGCGGAAAGATATTTATCTATGCTGAACAAAAAGACGATAACTGAGATCTTTAATAGATTCTTATTTCAAAATAAAAATCCTAAAATAGAACTCAATTATGTTAATAATTATACTTTGCTTGTAGCAGTTGTCCTTTCTGCACAATCTACTGACATTCGTGTCAATATTGTGACCAAGAGTTTATTTAAAACCATAAATAATCCTAAAAAAATGCTCTCCTTGGGTGAGAAAAAACTAAAAAAGAAAATAAAGAGTATTGGTTTGTATAACGCCAAGTCTAAAAATATTATAGATTTGAGTCAAAAGTTAATCAAAGATAATTACAATGATGACATACCATGTGATTTTAATTATCTTCTTTCTTTACCCGGCGTTGGACGTAAATCTGCCAATGTTATTTTAAATTCTGCTTTTGGAAAACCAACTATCGGAGTTGACACCCATGTATTTAGAGTAAGTAACAGAATTGGTTTAACAGAATCAAAAAACGTTTTGCAAACTGAAAAACAATTAACAGCAATTATACCAGAAAAGTTCTTAAGAAACACACATCATTGGTTAGTACTACATGGAAGGTACATTTGTACGGCAAAAAAACCCAAGTGTGAAAAATGTTATATAAATGATCTATGTAAATATGCTAATACTAAGCTAGTAAATAGTTAATATAAAAATTTTACTTATTTTTTTTATTATTGATTGTCAAATTAATATTGATAATTTAAAAGGTAATATAAAATAAAAGGTTATAGTAAAGAGCTCTAACAAGACTTAGGAACTATACAAAAACAAATCCTTATCTAGTGAAATGTTGCAAAAAGTTTTTCTTGGAACAGTCACACTATTCTTAGTGTCTACCATTGTTGCAGTATAATTTTCAGATAAACTGCCAACTATTAACAATAAACTCAACTGGCTGCTGCACTACTTATCACAATAGCGTCTACTATAGCAGGTTTTATATTTGCAAAGCAGCCATATCACTATTTTGCATAAACAAATGCAAAAAAAGCCAACAAAAGGTCTTAAAAAAATCAAAAAGGAATAGAAGTAACCAAAACAAAAGAAGATAATATGCCTATTTTAAATATTTAGATCGCTTGCAAGTAAGCGGAAGAACAAGATATAAAAAGAGTACAATAGATAAGATGAATTGTACTTTTAACACAAGAAATACTGTAAAGTCATTCACAACACAGTACTTTACTTGTGTTACATTCAAATAAAAATCACAAAAAAATAAGTTTTAAATAACATCTTTACACTCTACATAATATTACATATACTATCTAATTATAAAGTGTTTAGTTAGAAATATGTCATACCATGATAAAAAAGAAGAACTTAAGAAAAAAAAGGAATTTTTTCAAAATCTAGCTATTTCTGGTTTCTGGGTTCAACTTGTATTAGGAATTTCATTAAGTATTATATGGGGTGTTCTGCTAGGAAAAAAGACTGGGATATGGTCAAGTTTCCAAATTATAGCTAGAGAAAAAATACTCCTAGTAGGGCTTAGTGTTGCTCCCTTGCTCATCATGTTATCATCTTCATTATGGTTATTGCTGCTCATACCTTCAAATAGAGCAAATAAACAAATAAAACAAATGGAAAATGAGGAAGTTAAACATTCTACTCTTATAAAGGAGGAAAATGAGAATTATTTTGATAACAAATCACCAGAATCATCATTTGATGCTCCTTATGAAACTAAATTAGATAGTAAAACAATGGAAGAAAATGGAAAATGAGGAAGTTAAACATTCTACTCTTATAGAGAAGAAAAATGAGAATTATTTTGATCACAAACCACTAGAACCATCATTTCATTTGGTGAACTTGTTGAGAGAATCAAATTAGATAACAAAACAAAGGAAGAAAGTATAAGAAAATAACACCCTTTACCATAATTGGTTTTTACCATATTTTCAAATATATTCTCTTATGCTCAAATCCTTGAATGTAGTTGTATTACTATCAAAAAACAGCCTGATGTTTCCAATTGGGCCATTACGCTGTTTTGCTATTATGATTTCCGATTGGTTTTGCATTTTGTTCATCTTGTTTTGCCAATCTAATATGCTTTCCGTTCCATCAGCTGGTTTTTTCCTCATCAAATAATAAGCTTCTCTGAAGATAAACATAACAACATCTGCATCTTGCTCAATTGAACCAGACTCACGTAAATCAGAAAGCAAAGGTTTTTTATCTTCACGTTGCTCAACCAAGCGTGAAAGCTGAGATAGTGCAATTACTGGTACATTTAGTTCTTTTGCAATAGCTTTTAGGCCTTGTGTTACCTCAGAAACTTCTTGTACTCGGTTAGTCTCATACCGTATATTCCCACGTACCAGCTGCAGATAATCAACAAAAATAGCACCTATCTTTTTTGTGCGATACAATCTTCTTGCTCTAGTTCGCAAAGTTGCAATTGAAATTGCTGGAGTATCATCTATAAATATTGGTAAATCATGTAGAGCATCTCTGCTTCTAATAATTCTACTAAAATCACTCTCAGAAAACATGCCAGAACGAATTTTATATGAATTCACCCCAGATTGCATAGCTATTAAACGAAGTGCTAATTGTTCAGCTGACATTTCTAATGAAAAAAATGCCACCCCCTTGTTCTTTTTCATACTACTTTGAAGATATTTACAAGCATTCAAAGTAATATTAACTGCCAATGCTGTTTTTCCCATAGATGGTCTACCTGCAAGAACAATCAAATCAGAATCCTGCATTCCATTCAATAATCTATCCAAATCTACAAAACCAGTTGAAATTCCATGAACCTCACCCTGATTCTTATAGGCAAATTCTGTTTTTTCTATAGCCTGAGTTAAAGAAAGACTCAATCTATTTGCCCCTCCATCTACCTCTCCTGAACTAGCTAACTTAAATAGTTGTTGTTCTGCTATTTCTATCTGCTGAATTGCTTCATTCTCATGATCATTATGAGCATCATTTACAATTTTTTCTCCAATAGAGATAAGATTGCGCTTCAAGTACAGATCATATATAATTTTTGCCAGGCTTTCAGTATCAATTACCATATTTGCTTTGGTAACTAGTTTTACTAGGTAATCTGTACCTCCAATTTCTTTAAGAGAATCATCTTTTTCAAAACGGCTCTTTAAGGTAACTGGAGTCGCAAGTACATTTCTTGTATTTAGCTGAATAATTGCGCTAAATATTTTTCGGTGTATTGGTTCATAGAAGGTAGAGGCTGAGATCATATTTTCAATGCGATCATAAAGCCTATTATTCACTAAAATAGCACCCAATAAGAGCTGTTCTGCTTCTATATTATGAGGTGAACTTCTCGTTGACATACAGATAGCATAACATAATGAACTGAAAGTAAAACTAGCAAAATTCATTAATCGTTAAGCAATTAAATTAGATAATTACCACTTTTTATATTAAGTATCTTAATCTGGCTTCGTCTTACTATTATATTCCTGTTATTTTTAATAATGTAAAAGATATAAATTTTTTATATAAAAAACCTAAAATCTTTGATGTTTTTTTAAGTTAGGTTCACATAATCCAACTGAATATAACTTTTTATTCAGAAACTATATTTAAACAAGGCAATCCTATATATTTTGAGCTTTTTTTGATTATTTCACGACTTCTTACAATAAAAGACTCTACAAGGAAAATGATATTGTTAGAAAATTAGTTATAAATGATTAGAGTCCTATACATTTAAGTGACCATGTAGATTTTAAAAATCAAAGATAATTTGTATGAAGTTCCTAGCAATCTCTCTAACAGCAGTATGGATATTTAATTATATTATGTTGTTAGCTACTAAAGGAATACAAAATATTTATATCGACTACGGCCCAATTGATTCTTCCCTGTTCTTAATGTGTCACTTATGATAAACTAGAAGTAAAATAGTTAATTATCCAAATTTTATTTGTTAGATATTCTTGGTTCTGCCACGTGTAAAAGACATTCATTATCTTCTTGATCAGATTCTTGCTGTTATTTTATCAACTAAGTGTGATGAAAAAACTTAGAAACATACTTTGTTCTAGGAAATCTTTTCCGCTTCCACCGTATGTTCTATACTTGTTAATCGCTTTGCAGACGATTTCTTTTGGTTATATCAAAAAGTGAAGAATGAGTTGTTTATGTCGCTATCTTCGCTTTATACCTAACTTACAGCAATTTTTACTCGCTATAGTTCAGTTGATTTCTATCCATTTTTAATGTATTAGAGGTAGGGTAACTTGTATATATTTTATTTAGGTTTTTAGTGGATAATGTTAAGTTTTTTATCGATTATTTGTCGGCTTAAAAGTGCTAGATGTGTGCTTTTAGTTCCTTTTTTGAGTTTCTTCTAAGACCAGTAATCGGTATAGAAATTGAGTTTTTCTTTAGTAATCCCAAATTAATAGAAGAAGTTAAAAATAGTTGTAAAGAAAAATGTAAACTTTTTTTTGAAATAGAAAAAGAAGAAGGCCTTAATCAGTATGAAATTAAAACAAGGCCAACAACTAATATTAGTCTTTTATTACAGGAAGAAATAATCATAAAGAAAATAATACAGGAAATTGCACAAAGAAATTCATGTGAAGTAAATTTTTCAGCCAAGCCTTTTTTAGATCAACCTGGAAACTCTTTGCATATTCATGTAAATCTGCTTAACAAAAGTGGTTATAACATATTTGAGAATAAGAATTACTTAATGTGGGCAGTTGCTGGTCTGTGTAAATTTATGAAGTCATCTATGCTTATTTTTGCCCCAGAAGTTGAATGCTACAAGCGTTATCAATATCCAGATAAAAATACCCCAACCACTATAAGTTGGGGATATAATAACAGAACAACAGCAATTAGAATAGTTTCAAATAGAATAGAACATAGAGTACCTTGCAGTAACAGCCACTTAGAATCCACTATTTATGAAATATCAAAATCTATACTTTATGGAATAGAAAATAAGGAAAGCTGTATGAATCCAATATATGGAGTTGCGTCAGATTCCATATATAATCTAAAAAAATTACCTATAACCTTTTCAGAAGCAAAAAGGCACAGAATAGGATGTTGACGCAGGAAATTTATTTTAATACAATCTATCTTGATACTGTTAATACAAACAGAATATTCTTTTTTCACCTTTAAAATTCAATTTATTAATTCACCCAGTATGTCACTAACAACAAAAACAGAGAATATAAAAGAAGCTGTAGATCAAAATTCTATTCCTAAAGAAGAGACTAGCACTTCTAATACACCATCAATGGCAAAAACAAAGAATATAAAAGAAGCTGTAGATCAAAATTCTATTCCTAAAGAAGAGACTAGCACTTCTAGTATATCATCAACGGTAAAAACAAAGAATATAAAAGAAACTATAAACCAAGATGCTAATCCTAAAAAAGAGACTAAAATAAAAAAGAAAGTTTTAATTAACAAAAAAGATATTTTATCTGATAAGCCTACAACTACAAATATGGAAGAAAAAAAAGATATTTCACAATCTGGTCATAGCGAAGTTGTATATACAGAAGAAAGTCCTGCAAACAAACAAAGGGAAAGAAGAAAATTCGAATCTGAAAACAAAAAAGAATCTAAAATATTAAATCTAGCAGCAATAGAGAGAAAAGCAAAAAGTGAACCTAAGCAAAATAGCGAAAGGAAAATCATGGATATAAATAAACTTAAAAGTTTAAGTTTTGATGATTTATTCAAGACAGCTGAAGATATGGATATCACTATAGGTGGATCTGTTTTAAAACAAGATGATCTAATATTCAGCATTGCAAAAAAAGCATCTGAGAACAATTACATTATACATGGTGGTGGAGTCTTTGAATTATTAAGTGATGGCTTTGGCTTTATAAGATCAGCTAACTCAAATTATTCATCAAGTTCAGATGATGTTTATATATCACCAGGACAGGTAAGAAAACTAGGTCTAAGAGCTGGTGATGAAGTTTATGGCGAGTTTCGGGTTCCAATAAAAAAAGAAGAACGTTATCTTTCTTTACTAAGGGCATTTTCAATTAACAAAAGCGATATAGGAGTAAGAAAAAGACGTGTTCATTTTGACAACCTAACTCCTATCTACCCTGATTCACATTTAAGACTCGAATGTGATAATGTGATAATGCATAACAATAAACCTGATTTAAGCCCACGTATAATTGACATTATATCACCATTAGGAAAGGGGCAAAGAGCACTTATCGTTGCACCACCAAAAACTGGTAAAACTGTGTTATTACAAAGCATAGCAAATTCCATATCTACTAACCACAAAGAAGTAAAATTGATAGTTCTCCTAATTGGAGAAAGACCAGAAGAAGTAACAGACATGGTAAGGTCAGTTAAGGGAGAAGTAGTAAGCTCTACTTTTGATGAACCTGCTAATAGGCATGTTCAATTAGCTGAGTTGGCTATAGAAAGGGCTAAACGCATGGTGGAAAATGGTCATGATGTAGTTATATTGCTGGACTCTATAACAAGATTGGCAAGAGCATATAATGCAGTAGTCCCATCTTCTGGTAAAGTTTTAACTGGTGGTGTTGATTCAAACGCCTTACAAAGGCCTAAACGACTATTTGGTGCTGCAAGAAATATAGAAGGTGGTGGCTCACTAACAATAATTGCAACAGCACTTGTAGAAACAGAATCAAAAGGTGATGGTGTTATATTTGAAGAATTCAAAGGCACCGGAAATAATGAAACTATTCTTGATCGAAAACTAGCTGAAAAAAGGCTTTACCCAACAATTGATATTAAACGATCTGGAACTCGTAGAGAAGAATTGCTTCTTGATAAAGATGTACTTAGTAAAATTTGGATACTACGAAGAATATTATCACCTATGGGAGTTGTTGAGTCCATGGAATTCTTGCAAGAAAAGTTTATCAGAACTAAAAATAACGCTGATTTCTTTGATTCGATGAAAAGTTCTAGCGCGTAAACACAATGTTATGACAGGGAACATATTAGATCTCTATTTATAAATTTTTTTGTCTGTCATGACAAAAAGTAAGCAATAAAGTTTCCCGTAATATTTTAATTTGCTTTCTCATATGCTCTATTTAAAGCTTAATTTTTTTTGCTTTCCTCCATTCTGCAATAGTCTGTACTGCATTCGCAATTCTGTTCATATTTTCTAGACAAGCTTGCATGTAATCCTTAATGTACAAGCGTTCTCATCATAATGAAAATAAGAAAGTGCAAATAGTGCTACATTATGTTCAGCTAAAACTTGAGCAGAAATATCCCTATCATTTTCAATAATACCGGATGTATTAGAAGTAACAAGTATAGTACGAGCTTCCAAAGGATAAGGGTAATCCTTGAATCTCACTTAAGTCCATCAAAACATAAAATATTTTTGGATCATACCATTCCTGTTTGAGAAAAATACCAAGATTTTTTACTCAGTCTAGCACTAGACTAACTTGACTTTCATAAAATTTACGTATATTTGTATGATGTTCATCTCGATTTTCTACATACCACTCCATTTAGAGCTGTATATTCAACTTGAATTGGAGCTGGTAGTTTAGGTAAATATCTACATTACGCCTCATGACTTCTCCAATACGATTCTTATTTGCTAAAACAATAGCAACCCGATTTTTTGCAACAGAAAAGCCTTTACTAGTAGTACAAATAATAGTAAGACGATCTTTAAATCTGATGCCACTATACAATAAAGAAATACTTCTATCAAACGAACATTCTGCATATGTTTCGTCAATAGTTACTAAGAACATCTGCTACCACTTCCCAAGTTTTTTTCGATGTTACATAACCCAATGGGTTATGTGGGCCACAAAGTAAAATTTCTTTAATATTTTTTTGCTGCTTTGCTCCTACTAAAGAATTCACTAGTCCTTCTACACTAAAACCATTATTATTTATCGGCATTTTATGAATTTTTGGGAAATTATACGAAAAGTACAAAGGCCAAGGCAGCAACACCTACTTATCACGGTTAATATACTCAAGTGTACTAAGACTATCTCTAGAACCCTATAGTAAATTAAAACCTCATCTGCTGTATATTGATTTTTTCCACTAAAATTAAACAACTTATGGCGTCCATAATACTTTATTTTCCCTTGAACATATACTTCAACTGAACATACTCCTTGTACTACTGCAAACTCAGCAGCTCCATCTACATAATTTTCATCAAGTAACTCTTGAGCAGCATTTATTACTTTTAGCTGTTCATTAACATTAATTTCTTATAGCTTCAAGAAATTCAGGACGTTGCTGGAAGAGTAGGTTCGCCGATTAATGCAATTAGTACTCCTTTGGCTTGAGCAATTTGGTAATAAGTAGAGAAAGGCAAGTTTACATTAGACATATTTATACCTCTTCAGGACTAAAATTATTCTTTCTTACTTCAATTATAGATTCTACATTTACTAATTTTGTGCAATATTGAAAGATCAAGAAAAAAAATATAAATTCACCTATAAAACATGAATAATTTGCTTTTTTAATTTGCGTTGTTTATGTAAAAAAAAAAGGTATAATAAATTTTTTACAGGATTATAATGAGCAATCTAAAGGAGTTGAAGTCTCGTATTAACAGTGTCATATCGACAAAAAAGATAACGAGAATTATGAAGATGGTAGCAGCAGCAAACCTAAAAAAAGCTCAGAAAAAAGCTTTTGACTCCCGTCCTTGTTCTTTTGAAAGTAAGAATTTGATTAATAAGATAATTTCGACAATACCAAAAAGAGAATGGCCTGAACTTTTAAAAGGAAACATTAAATCAGAAAATCATTTGTTATTTATCATTTCTTCAAATAGAGGACTTTGTGGAGGATACAATTCTTCTATAGTTAAACTAGCCAAGCGTTATTTGCAAAACATAGAAAAAAGTGAAGCAAAAATTGTTTGTATTGGGAAAAAAGCAAGAGATTTATTAAAGTCTGAGTTTAGTTCTTGCATAATAAAATATGTTGAAAAGATAAACACAAATTATAAGAGCACCTTTGAATTAATGAGCGAAGTCATATCAGAGAATAAATTTAGATCAATACAGATTTTCTTCACAAAATTTGAAGGAAGTACGTCTCAGGTACCAACTAAAGAACAGGTAATTCCTTTTGAAAATATAGAAATAAAACCATATGAATGCAAATATGAGCCAAAGCAAGTTGACGTTTTAGAAAATTTAGTAAAGAAAAATTTATCTATTCAACTTTATAAAGCAATAGTTGAAAGCCAAGCAAGCGAATATATATCTCGAATGATAGCTATGGATAATGCAACTCGTAACGCAGATGAAATGATAAAAGATTTAACCTTAGTATATAACAGATCAAGACAAGCAAATATAACTAAAGAATTAATTGAAATAGTAAGCGGAGCGGAGGCTATCTAATCATGGAAACCTTAAATATATTAGAAGATTTAATGAGAATTGCAAAAGATAATGGTGTTTCAGCCGACGCCCTTATAACTCATACGAAAAGGAAAAGTGTTTCTTGTCGCATGCAGAAAGTAGAAAGTGTTGAAAATTCTTCAGAAATTAATCTAAGTTTAAGAGTAATAGCTAACAAAAAACATTCTTGTGTTTCCACAAATCAGATCTCAAATTTAGAAAGTCTTCTTAAAAAAACTATAGAAATTGCAAAAGCTTCACCTGAAGACCCATATATTACATTACCTAATGAAACAGTACAAAAAAAGGACATACATCTTACTTCGCTCGCTATCTTTGACAATAAAACATTATCTCAAGATCAACTAATAGAAAAAGCAAAAGTAGCTGAAGAAGCAGCTTTATCGCATGAAAAAATAGAGAATTCTGAAGGAGCTTATAGCGAAATTCAGCAAAAGACTGTTTCTTTTGCTAACACTAATGATTTCATATTTTCATACAAAAAATCTAACTTTTATAATTCTGTTTCTGTTATAGCAAAAGATGGAAATAGCATGGAACAAGGCAACGATTACTCTTTCTCATGTAATTTACGAAGTTTAAAAAAAGCAGAAGAAATTGGTATTTCAGCAGCCGAACGTGCAGTAAAAAAATTAAACCCTAAAAAAATTAAAACTTGTAAACTTCCTGTTGTATTCGATTCAAAAATAGCTGGGAGTTTATTGCAGGGTTTTGCTACTGCTGTTAATGGAATAGAAGTTTCCAACGGAATCAGTTTTTTGAAAGATAAAATACAAAGGCCAATTTTTAATAAGCAAGTTACAATAATTGATGATCCAACAATGCAAGGTGCTGTGTATTCTCATCCTTTTGATGATGAAGGTACTTTAAGTAAAAAATTGACTTTAGTAAAAAACGGAAAATTAAACAGTTGGTTGTTGGACAGATATTCAGCAAATAAATTGCATTTAACTTCAACAGGACATGCACATAGATCTAAAAATGGGAGAATAAAACCAATAAATAGCAACTTATATATGGAAACAGGTCAATATTCACCAGATTATATAATTGCACAAATAAGAAAAGGAATTTTAGTTGTTGATATATTTGGTTTTGGTACAAATGTTATAACTGGTGATTATAGTCACGGTGCATCAGGATTTTTAATTGAAAATGGAGAAATATTATACCCTATAAATGAATTTACAATTGCTTCTAACATGAAAGAAATGTTCATGAATCTTGTACCAGCAAACGATTTAAGTTTTGATAGATTAATTAATTCTCCAACTTTAGTTGTTACAGAAATGACTATTGCAGGAAAGTAAGAATAAATTATTCGATAAGACTTGAATATCAACCTTTTTTAATATACTTAATCAGTTTAGCTAAAATTAAGTAGGAATATGAAAGCAAATTTTGCGCTTGTATTTTCTTTTGTGTTTTTTTCATTTTCATCTAATGCACATGAACTTGACAAAGTCATAGAGTACACAATTAAGAACAATGCGAAAATAAAATCAGCAGAATATAAATATTTAGAAGAACAAGAAAAATACATGGAAATTTTTTCTTCATTTTTACCTAATATTAGTATGTCGCTAAATTATGATTTAAATGAAACAGATTTAACAATCAAACCAAAAGTAAGTCAATTTACTATTTCTCAGCCTATTTTTAACTTTGGTAGTAGTTTGGTTGGTTATGAAAAATCACGAAATCTAATAAAAATTTCAAAAAATTCTCTTCTACAAACAAAAAAAGATGTTATTCTGGAAACAGTTCAAGCATATATGTCAGTTGTAGAACAGGAAGCAAAAAATAGTTTATATAAGTACACCATAGACACAATAAGACAGCATCTAGATGCAGAGAAAAAGCTTTTTGAACTTGGTGAGACTACAAAAATATCTCTAGAAAAAGTAAAAACAGAACTATCAACGGTAATCTCGGAAAAAACAAAGATAGAAGGTGATTTAAATAATTCATATGTAAGATACATAAATATAACAGAAATGAATCCTAAAAGCTTGAAAGCACCAAAAGGTATAAAATATAAAATAGCTTCCTCCTTACAAGAATCTATTGACCTAGCACTAAACAATAGTTTACAGAGGAAATCTTCTAAGCTTTTATATCAATCAAATAAGGACTCTTTAAATGAAGCTTATTTAAAACTTTTCCCTTCTTTTTCATTGAATCTAAGTCTTAGCCGAAACAGAACAAATGGAAATGGTAATGAAGAAACCAAAGATTCTAAAAGTGCCATGATAACAACCTCTATTCCTCTTTTCCATTCCGGAATTGATTATTTTAAAATAAAACAGTTAAAATATTCTTTAGAAAAAAGTAGAGAGGATCTTTATGAAAACAAAAAAAATGTTGAAGAAGCTGTGACAATTGCATGGAATAATGTAAATACTGTAAGATCATACTTGAAATCATCAGAAGAAAAAGTTGAAAGCTATAACGTAGTATTAGATAGTGCAAGGGAAGCAAGAAAATTAAATACCGGAACAATATTAGATGTAATAGATGCAGAAAATGATTTGTTAACTGCAAAAAAAGAGTTAGCAGTAGCAGAAGCAAAACACATTGTTGCACTTTATACTTTATTGCTGCAGACTAGTAATCTTGAAGATTTATTGTAATAACTTTTATTTAATACTAGTAATGTTCAATAGGTATACAATTTATAGCGAATAAAAAAGAAAAGGTTTTTCTATTATGACAAACAATTTGAAAAGTATTGATGAGAAGACTTTAAATGACATAGGTAATGCTGTTACTCAACCAAAAATTAATAAAAACGTATTAGTTCTTAAAAATAAAGTTTTAGAAGAAGATGGTCAGTTAAATAAACAACGCCATAATTTATTTAAAGACATGAATGAAACACTTGAAAAGCTTGAACAAGATAATGAAAATCCTGTTCATAATAAAGTCAAACAAATGGTCAAAAATCTCAAAAAAAGCAAATCTGATAATCTCTCAAAAGAATGTGGGGAAAATACATCTTTAGAAAATCTTGTTCTTTCTCTACTAGAACCAAAAATCCAAAACTGGATAAATGAAAACTTAGAATCTATATTAGAATCAAAAATACAAAATTGGATGAATCAAAATATAGAAAATTTATTTCGTACTTTAATAGAAAAAGAAATTGGAAAAATAATGAATGAGGATTAAGTATTTCTCTTATATACAGTGCCTTCCCAAGGGCTTAGAAAATCGAAATTCCTGTAATCTTGAGTTAGATTTACTTTCCCATATGTAACTCGTTTAGAATCTAAATCATAACGCACTTCTTTGTAACCAGATAAAGGGAAATCTTTCAACATAGGATGACCTTCAAAATTATAATCCGTAAGAATCCTACGCAAATCAGTATTTCCAGAAAAAGTGACTCCATTCATGTCATATACTTCCCTTTCAAACCAACCAGCAACACTAAAAATTTCTGTACAACTTACAATCTCTTCTCCTTCAGATAATTTTACTTTTAAAATAACTCTCTTATTTAATTCGATACTTAAAAGTACATAGACTATTTCATGCCTTTCATTCATTTCTGGATAATCTAAAGCAAACAGATCAATCAATAAATTGAATCTATTTTCCTTTAAAAAGAGCAAAGCTACTAACAAATCTTTTTTTTCAATAAAAAAAGTTTTACTTTTAGCAGTATTGATCTTATTAACATACTTAAATACATATTCAATATTTTTCATCTTTTGATTATATTCTTCATTCTTTTTATTTTTTTTTGCAAACATAATATACCATACATAAGTGCTTCTGCCGT
Organism: Anaplasmataceae bacterium; assembly: GCA_965207045.1. Lineage (GTDB taxonomy): Bacteria > Pseudomonadota > Alphaproteobacteria > Rickettsiales > Anaplasmataceae. The sequence continues at coordinate 1,110,711 of OZ242261.1, forward strand.
TGGTGGACAACCAGGAACATATATATCAACAGGAATTATACGATCACAACCTCTAACTACAGAATAAGAATAATGATAATATCCACCACCATTTGCACAACTACCCATAGATATAACATATTTTGGGTCTGGCATCTGATCATACACTTTACGTAAAGCTGGTGCCATCTTATTTGTAAGCGTACCTGCAACTATCATAACATCAGATTGCCTTGGACTTGCACGAAAAATCAACCCTAACCTATCCATATCGTAACGACTAGCAGTAAAATGCATCATCTCAATAGCACAACAAGCTAAACCGAATGTCATAGGCCATAAAGAACCAGATCTAGCCCAGTTAACTAAATCATCTATTTTTGTTACAAGAAAACTCCTATCATCCAATTCTTTAGAAAAGCTTTCTAAAAATTTATCTTGATTTAATTCCACTCCAAAGCTCCCTTTCTCCATTCATATAAAAACCCTATTGTTAGTAAAAAAAGAAAAAAATACATGGAAAAAAAGCCAAAATAATCTATTTTTCCTAAAACTGAAGCCCATGGAAAAAGAAAAAATATTTCTAAATCAAAAATTATGAATAGTATAGACACTAAATAAAAACGCACATCAAAATTCATTTTATTCCAATTAAATTGGTCAAAACCACACTCATAAGCGTCAAGCTTTGACTTATTAGATCTATAAATTGAAAAAAGTGCTGGTATAGCCACCATAATAGAAGATAAAATAAAAACTATTACTATGAAAATAAATATTGGCAAATAATCTAGAATCATTAGCAGAGTATATGATAAACAAATTTTGCTGTCAATTTGTACTTAATCCTTATTGGAAAGTGCCTTTACAATTCCATGAAGAATTTTTACTTCGTTAGAAGTAACAATATGTTTCTTGAACATATTCTTTATATTAACCATAGATTTTAATATTTTCTCTTTTGTTTTAAAAAAATTACTATCTGTCAATTCTTTTTCTAAATTCCTAAAAAAAAAATCTAATTCAGCCTTATTTGCATACCTGTCTTTTCCAATTTTTTTCACCTCTTTTCTATTTCTTTTACTCAATTCATAGCAAAGTATAGCTACAGAATGTGATAAATTCAATGATTTATAGTTTTCCGATGTTTCAATAGTAATTAGCTTATCAACTAGAGACAAATCATAATTACTTAAACCAGAATTTTCTGGGCCAAACATAAAGCCAGTATTTTTGTTAAAAATTATATCCTGAGATAAAACTACCTTACTAACATCTAAATCCCTTCTTCGTGCAGAGAGAGCAAAAACAAGATTCAAGTCAGACAAAGAATCACTAATGCAAGAAAAAACATCAGCATTGCTTAAAATCTCACTTGCATTACATGCAACAGAAACACATTTATTACTTAAATGGTAACACCTAGGATCAATTAAACGCAACCTAGAAAAACCAAAATTCATCATTACTCTCGCAGTAAAACCTATATTTTCTTCAAGTTGAGGCCTGACTAATATTATTACAGGAACATTACATGGATTTAACATTAGCGCACAACCTGCTTATAATGCGTGAAGCTTTATTTAAAGTAAGGACTCCTTTTGTTACACCCTTATGTATTTCTGGTTGAGTTTTTTCAAAATATTCTTGAGCTGCTTTTTTATCTCCTAATTTTATAATCTCTCTTAATTTTTTTACAAGTGTACGTATCCTATTCTCCCTAGAGTTATTAATCAATGTCGTTTTCTTTATTTTTCTATTCATTTTTTTCGCACTTTTAGTATTAGGCATACTCAAATAATACAAATTTATAAATTAGACTGATTTTAGTTCTATTTGCTATAGAAAGCAATAATATCTTTTCTGCACTAAAATTTCACAATAATTTCTTTAACTAAGACAAAAAGATCTCTTTTCAAGATTACAAAAATTATCCTGTTAATTTAGTTCCATCTGATACTTAATTTTTTTCCCTTGCTCCACATATTTAGTTGTTTTTTCACGTACTTCTTACCATGTTGAAAAACACAATATTACCATTCTATATTTATTTTCATCAAAGATAGTTTATTGTTTTTAAGTGAATTTTGTATCGATAAAAAATAGGGGTGACGCGAAGTATTATTTTTTATCAACACTTTTATTAACAAAATTTTCATAAGATGCCTTTCTGTTGATAAAAGTGTTGATGAAAAATAATTAATATAAACCATAGTAATATAACTACAACTATATATAATAACTATATATAAATATAATCTTATAATGCTATTTGAGTCGGAAAAATGGGTAAAGCTTTGGTTTATGAGACAAGCCGGAAGATATCTCCCAGAGTATAAAAAAACTTTCGAAGAAGGAAGAGACTTCTTTGATACTTGTTATACAACGAATCTATCCACGAAAATAACAATGCAACCAATTGATAGATTTGATCTAGATGCTGCAATAATGTTTTCTGATATACTTTTATTGCCACATGCGTTAGGTTGTGATATATCTTTTATAAAAAATGTTGGTCCAGTTATAAAACCTGTAACTAACGAACTAAACTTTATAAACTACAAAGATCTTGAAAAAAAAATTCAGCCTGTGCTTGAGACTTTAAAAGGTGTGAGAAAGAAATTAAAAAAAGAAAAGAGTCTGATAGGCTTCGCAGGATCTCCGTGGACAGTTATTGCTTACTTGATTGAGGGAGGGGGATCGAAAAACTTTTCAGTTGCACGTAGTTATGCTTATAAAAATAGAGAAAAATTTAATTATTTAATAAATAGAATTACAGAAGCAACAATATTTTACTTGTCAAAACAGATTGAGAGTGGCGCAGATGTTATAAAGTTATTTGATAGTTGGGCTGGAGTTCTTTCTGCTGAGGAATTTGAAAGGTTAGTTATAAAACCAACACAAGAGATAGTAAAATCTTTAAGAGATGAATTTAAAAATATTAAAATAATAGGATTCCCAAAAGGTGCTGGTTATTTGTATCTTGATTATGTTAAGAAAACAAAAGTTGATGCTATTAGTGTTGATTATTCTGTTCCTCTTGAGTGGATACGTGATAATTTACAACCTTTAGCTTTTGTTCAAGGTAATCTTGATCCGCTTCTTTTGGCGTATAACAAAGAAGAAGCTTTATTACAAGCAGAAAAGATACTTTCCTTTTTAGGAAAGGGAAATTTTATTTTTAATCTTGGACATGGTATTGTTAAGGAAACACCAGTTGAAAATGTTGAAGCTTTAGTGAAAAAGGTTAAATGTTGGAGAAGAGTATAAAAGAACTTGCTAAGAAAAAAAATGCTTTAATATTAGCTCATTATTATCAAAATGAAGAAATACAAGAAATAGCAGATTTTGTAGGAGATTCATTAGAATTATCTCGTAAAGCAGCTAAAAATGATGCTGAAGTTATAGTTTTTTGTGGTGTTAGATTTATGGCTGAGGTTGCAAAAATACTAAGCTCTGATAAAAAGGTCCTTTTACCTGATTATAATGCTGGATGTTCTTTAGAGAAATCTTGTAAATCAGAAAGTTTTGGTTATTTCAGGGAAAAAAATCCTGATCATATTGCTATTACCTATATAAATTGTTCTGCTGAAATAAAGGCTATGTCAGACATAATATGTACTTCTTCTAATGCTGAAAAAATAGTAAATTCTATTCCTATTGGTCAGCCTATACTTTTTTCACCGGATAAACATCTAGGTTCTTTTCTAAGGAAAAAAACTGGCCGTAACATGCTTTTGTGGGAAGGGACTTGCATTGTCCATGAACAATTTTCTGAAAAAAAATTGGTAAAATTATGTACGAAATATAAAGATGCATTTGTTATAGCACATCCTGAGTGTCCAGAAAATCTTTTAAATTATGCTGATTATATAGGATCGACATCTTCACTTTTAAAGTACACGAAAGAAAGACAGAATTCTGAATTTATAGTTTTGACAGAACCGGGCATAATACATCAAATGAAAAATGTGTCATTAGGCAGCAAATTTTATCCTGTAGGAATAAAAGGTGATGGTCCCTGTACTTTATGCAGTGAATGTCCTTACATGCGCCTGAATACTATTGAAAAACTTTATAAATGTTTGTTAAATGAAACTCCTGAGATCTCTATGAATAATGATTTAATTCTTTCTGCCAGAAAACCTTTGGAAAAAATGCTTAATATGAGTTAGATTTTTTATTTGTATAATTTTTCTATTTTTATTTCTTCATCAATTTTCTCTATTTCTTCTGTTATAACCTCTACTGTTTTTGTACTTACATCAAGTTCTTTTGCTAATTTTCTTCTTTCTCTTGTGAGAGTATAAGCAGTTAGTTGTATGAGTAAGTACGTAGCTAATGTGACTAATGATATGATAAGAAAGAGTTTTATTATTTTATCTATGTTTTTTATAATATCTGCTTTGTTTTTTTTAAAAAAAGTAAAAGTAGTTATTATGATAGTACTGAGAATAAAAGAAGGAAAAAATCTTTTAAAAAATATATCTTTAGTAGTTAAATTGCTAATATCTTCAATAAATAACCACTTATTTTTTTGGCTTACTTCTTTTATACCTTTTTTGCCAGTCTCAAAATATTTTTTTTTGTTAATAAGTTTGTGTGAATAATATGCTTTTATTTTTTCTAATCTGTGGATTTTTATTTCTGTTTCGCCTTTTTTATTAGGTATGTCTTTTTCATCATCACTAAAGTATTTATTGTAGTGTTCATGAAACTCCTTTATTTTCTCAGTTTGTATTTGATCAAGTAATTTATTAAGTTCGTTTATTTCTTCTTTAGTTAATTCATCATATCTGCTTTTATTCTTTTCAATTATAAATTTTTTTACTAAAGACTTTTTTATTACTTTTATTTGTACTGAGTATAACTCTTCTTTCTCTAATTTTTTCTCTTTTACTTTTAATAACTTAAAAAGATTATTTCTTCTATCTGAATATTCATTCCTTATTTGAAAGGAATAAATTTTTTTTGCCTCTGCTCTTTTTATTGTTTCACTATTATATAAGCGGCCTATATAAAACGTGGGTAATAATATTGGAAAAAAAATAGTAAGGAAGACAGATTGTACAATTTTTTCACTTTTTGAAAGATTTATTCTTCGTTCACCGCCAAAGAATATATCATAAAGTTTATTTTTAAAATTTTTTTCTAGACTCATTTGTGGAAATATCATACTATGACAAAATTGGTCTCTATTATAGTATACAATACCTTAAACTATTATAAAGTGATTGATATTGTTAAAATGGTAATATTTTTGTTTTGTCAAAAAATTTTTACTTTACTACTCTAGATTGCTATTCTTGCTCTTGTAATAGGTCTTTTTTATGCTTAGTTAATTTATGAATAAGAGGTAGACATTTATGGCAGATGGAAATGTTTTTACTAAAGAGCACATTATTGGAAAAATAAAGTTTGAAAAGCCAAGTTTAAAGATGGTAAAAAGCTCTGTTTTTTGTGCACCAAGGGGTTTTTTTGTTTTTATAATCGCGTTCTTTTGTTTTATTGATAGTCTTATATCTAAAGGTAAAAAAGGAAAAAAAAGTATACTTGAAAAAAGAAAAAGAGAAGCACTTTATGGTATGTTTCATAATATAGCACCGTTTTTGGAAGTAGTTCTAGTATTAATTCCAATTATGTGTTTTATGCACTTTTATGTTGCAAAGAGATTTAATTTGTCTTCAACTGCAGTAAATTTAATAACCGCATTAATTTGTATTATGTTTGCATTTACTATCTGCATGTCGTTAAGAATGCTTGGAATAAGAAAAGACTGCTGTAACGATATAAATTTTGAAAAAGGCATATTTAATGAAAACGGAGATTTTAGATGGATTTCCTTTAGTGTTCCAGAGAGAAATGAAGGTGTTCCTGACTACTTTAGAGTTGATGTTTCAAAAGAAGAAAAAGACGTTAATTGTAACGATGAGCCTACTAGAAGGCCAGGACAAAAAATATTTTTTAAAGTTATATATTGTGTTCTACATATTCCTATTGTCTTAATTCAATTTATCGATGTCATTTTCAGAACGATTTTTGACCTAATTTCTTATCCATTTAAGAAGTGTTTTGAAAAGTATAAAAATACATTAAATATTTCTGAAGAAGAAAAAAATAAAAATGTTTTGGGCAGTGTTTTGCTTGAAGATACACTAGAATTACTGAAAAATTTTCTATTTTCAATTAATATGATTATTGTTTCTTTTCCATTCTGTGAGCAAAGAGTTGGATTATACGTAAATGATGTTTTATGTGAGAAGAAAGAAGTGAGAACAAAGTTTTCTGTAGAATGTACAGAAGGTGTTAAAGAAAAAAGGGGTTGTTCCTGTGAAAAATAAAAAAATAGTAATTCTGTTTAATTTAGGAGGACCTAATTCAATTTCTGCTATAAAACCGTTTCTATTTAATTTATTCAATGATAGATTTATAATAGACTTACCAAATCCTTTTCGTTATTTTTTAGCAAAGTATATTTCTCATAAGAGATTCAAAATTGCTAAAGAAATATATTCTTTTTTAGGTGGAAAGTCTCCTATCTTAGAAGAAACACAAAAGCAAGCTGAAAAACTGGAGAAGTTTTTAGGCAATGATTATAAAGTGTTTATTGCTATGAGGTATTGGAAGCCTTTTATAGAAGATACTTTAAAAAAAGTAGATAATTATTCGCCTAAAGAAGTAATTCTTTTACCATTATATCCACAGTATTCTATTAGCACTACATTGTCTTTTATAAAAAGTAGTATAAAAAAAATAAAATATAAAAAGAGAATAATATGCTGTTATCCTAACGAAAATAGTTTTATAGAAGCACACTCAGAATTGATAATAAAAGCTTATAATAAAGCTAAGAAATTTGGTAAGGTAAGAATATTGTTTACTGCTCACGGTTTGCCATGCGATATTATTGAAAAAGGAGATCCATATGAATGGCAAGTTAATCTTACAGCAAAATTAGTAGTAAAAAAAATAGCTATAGATAATTTAGATTGGTTAGTTTGTTATCAAAGTAAAGTTGGTAAAAAAAAGTGGTTAGAGCCAAGTACTGAGTTTGAAATAACTAAAGCTGTTAAAGATAAGGTAAATTTGATTTTAGTTCCTATAGCTTTTGTTTCAGAACATTCTGAAACTTTGGTTGAACTTGATATAGAATACAAGAAAATAGCATCTAAAATAAAATACTTTAGAGTTCCAACATTGAGTTGTAATGATCATTTTATGAAAGCTTTATCAAATCTGTGTTTCAATAATAAACCTTGTAGACAAGTTTGTCCAAAAGAGTATAAAATGTGTTGGAGAAATTTATTCAATACTTAAGTCTATAATGCTAATTTGGTCTTTTGGAAAATTTTCATCTAGTAAATCTGAAGGAGATATAATAGTGCGCTCATTTCCCGGCATCATTTCAATTGTACCTAACTCAAAAGCTAAAGGAACTTTACCTTCTCCGATTTTGAAACTAATGCTATTTTCGCTTATTTGTTTTCCATTTATATTTCTGACTTTATATCTTATTGAAACTTCATCTCCACACATTAGTGCTTTTCTATGATTTTTTATATTTTCAAATATTAGAAGATTTTCTATTGTAATAGGATGGTGATTTAATATCTTTTTTAGAGTAACTTCATATTTTGTTAATTTTTCTGAAAATTTGTTTGGAACAGTTATTTTTCTTTTTCCACCCTCTTTCATTCCTATAATTCCTATGTTAAGAGTTCTTATTTTACTTGTTCCTAGTATAATGATTTTTTCTTGAATTCTGTTATCTTCTGTTTTTATCTCTATGAGAATTCTTTGGCCACATAAAACACTTTTACCATCGCCTTTACTTATATCATCTATTTTTAGCAACTTATTATCATAAAAGGTTTTTTTTATGTTATTTATTATTCCACTTTTGTTTAAGTTATAATCTATACGCCACTCTATAATTGGTACTATAATATGTGATGATATAGTTTTTATAATATTATTATTTATTTCTAATTCTATACCATATTTTGAATAATATTTTCCCATTGAAGAAAGTGTGTGGTAAAATAAAGAAATTACTGTGAAAATTGATATAAGATAAATATACACTTTCTTCATTCTTACTTCATTATTTATATGTAAAAATTTATTATCTATTTTTATATTTAAGAAAACAATGTTTCACGTGAAACATTGACTTTGTCTTTATACTACATTAATTTATATCAAACAATGTTTAATCAAATGTCAAAAATAATAGCTATTGCAAATCAAAAAGGAGGTGTTGGAAAAACAACTACAAGTATAAATCTTGCTACTGTATTTGCTGCATTAGGGAATAAAACACTTCTAATTGATTTAGACCCTCAGGGAAATACTAGTACTGGTCTTGGAATAAGTAGTGAGAGTAGAAATAATAGTATCTATGATGTTTTGATAGAGAAAAAAATAAAGCCGTTAAATATAAAGGAGACTATAGTACCTCTTTTATCTATCATAACTTCTAATATTAATCTATCTGCTGCGGAAATAGAATTAATAAATGTAAAAGATCGTGAATATGTTTTAAAAAATGTTTTACAGGATTTGAATTATGACTTTATAATAATAGATTGTCCACCATCGTTAGGTTTGTTGACTGTTAATGCATTAACTGCAGCTGATTCAGTAATAATACCATCTCAATGTGAATTCTTTGCTTTAGAAGGATTGAGTTACTTGCTGAAAACAATATATTTGGTAAAAAAAAATTTGAACAGAAATTTGTATATAGACGGAATTATTTTAACTATGTATGATAGAAGAAATAAGTTAAGTCAACAAGTGGAGCTTGATGTTAGAAAATATTTTAAGTATAAAGTTTTTAAAACTATTATTCCAAGAAATGTTAAGTTATCAGAAGCTCCTTCGCATGGAAAACCTGCAATAATTTATGATATGAAATGTGCAGGATCGAAATCTTATTTACATTTAGTTAGAGAGATATTGGGAAATGAATAAATTAGGGATGGGCTTATCTACTCTTATACCAAATAAGGAAGATGAGATTTATAAAAAAGGAAACGAAAGAAAGGTAAGATTATCATTTCTGTATCCAAGTAAATTTCAAACAAGAAAGAACTTTAAGGATGATAAATTGCAAGAGCTTTCTGATTCTATAAAGTCTAATGGTGTTATACAACCCATTATAATTAGAAAAAGAGAAAAAGATAAATATGAGATAATAGCTGGAGAAAGACGATGGAGAGCTAGTAAAATTGCAGGTCTTGATGAAATACCTGCTATAGTTGTTGATGTTGATGATGAAAAAGCTCTTGAGATATCTATAATTGAGAATGTTCAAAGGGATGATTTAAATGTACTTGAAGAGGCGATAGGGTATCAGAACTTAATTAGTAATTTCAATTATTTACAAGATGATATATCAAAAATTGTTGGTAAAAGTAGAAGTCATATTTCTAATTGCATGAGAATTTTATCTTTATCGGAAGAAATTAAAGATTTAATAAGAAAAGATTTTCTTTCAATGGGACACGCAAGAGCTTTAGTTGGTGTAGAAAATGCAACTGAATTTGCAAAGCATATAATACAAAAATCTCTTAATGTTAGACAAACAGAATCTTTGGTAAAAAAAGGTAAGAAAAAAATAAAATCTGTAAGTTCAGTAGATAAAGAAGAAAAAAAAAGTGAAGATATTATTGTTTTAGAAAAAAGATTATCAACCAAACTTGGTTTAGAGGTAACAATTCATGACAATAAAAAAGATGGTTTTGTTGCTATAAAATTCAAAAATTTAAGTGAACTTGAAACTATTTTGAGGAAACTGAACCAGAATTAGTCTTCTTAGAAGAGTCTATTTTTGATTTGAAAGGGTAAATATCTCAACTCCATCTTCTGTTACACCAACTGAATGTTCAAATTGTGCTGAAAGAGACATATCTTTTGTTGTTACAGTCCAACCGTCATGTTTGCTTAAAGTAGTATGATGTTTACCAATATTTATCATAGGCTCAATAGTAAAAAACATACCTTTTTCTAAAACTAAATCGCCATCATTTGTACTATAATGTACCACATTAGGTTGAGCATGGAATATCTTTCCTAATCCATGTCCACAGTAATCACGAACCACAGAATAACCATAACCGTCTATATATTTTTGTATAGCTCGACCTATATCATTAAGCATTTTTCCTGGTTTGATAGCTCCTATTCCTAACATTAAGGCTTCATAGGTTGCTTTACACAATCTCTGTGCTTTAATAGATGGCTTTCCGACAAAAAACATACGACTTGTATCTCCATGCCACCCATCTAAAATTACAGTCACATCAATATTTACAATATCACCGCTTGCTAATGGTTTGTCATCTGGTATTCCATGACAGACAACATGATTTTTGGAAGTACAAATAGATTTTGGAAAACCTTTATAATTCAGCGGAGCTGGAATAGCACCTGCTTTTATAATGAAGTTATGGCATAAATCATTCAATTCATTCGTTGTAGTGCCGGGTTTTACATATTTATGAATAAAATCAAGAACTTTAGCAGCTAATTCTCCGGCTTTTCTCATACCAAAAAAACCTTCTTTATTATGTATAGTTATATTTTTTGTCATTCTTGTTATATTACTCCTGTTGATAAATACAGGTTTTCAGCATCAATAGTGTATGTTGAGTTGTATATTATAGGTTTGTTTTCTGATCCGTGTCCAATTCCACTCATATGAAATACTGGGATATCTACTTTTTCTGCAAATCTTTCCATGACTTGAGGTATTAATTCTTCGTCTAATGTTTTTACAAAATCACATAGTATGACAGCTTTTGCTTCTTCAAAAATATTAGCCTGATTCAAATGAGTTAAAGCTCTTTCTATTTTATACGCTGGCTCTCCTATATCTTCCAAAAATATTATCTTGTCTTTTGTATCAATCTCCCAATTAGTACCAAGACTTTTCTCTACCAAAGTTAGATTTCCTCCTGTCATTTTGCCTATTATTCTGTTCTCATTTATATAACTGTTGCTGATTTGCTTTTCTATTCTATAATTTGTGCTTTCTTTTTCATTAAATAGTATGTCAATTAGTAATTCTTCTGATTCCTTTGTGTAATAGTCTTCTATTAACTTTTCAAGCATAGGGCCATGTATACTTAATATTTCATGTTCATTTTGTAAGTAAATATGAAGAGCAGTTATGTCACTATATCCTATTAATATCTTGTCATTAACTATTTCTGATAAGCCATCAAAACCTTTTATCTTTCCTTCTAAGTAAGGGATTATTTCTGTTGCACCTTCTCCTCCTCTGATACACCAAAGGAGTTTACTATCTTCTCTTACTAATGCTTCTTTGAATGCATTTGCTCTGTATTCATTCGTATTAGAATAAAATATATCTTCGTTTGAGTATATATCATCTGCAATTCTTGGAATTAGGTCAAACGATTCAATGTATTTTGCTATATTATCCAAATCTTCTTTTTTTCCTCTTCCAGAAGGAGCTAATACATCAACAATATCGCCTTTTTTTAATGTCTGAAGTAAGTTATTCATAGGTGCTTTCTTTATAAATGAATTTAATTATATGCATATTTTTCAAAATTTGAATAAATGATTTATGAACTTAGAATCTTTTTATGGTATATGCTTGATTAACCGAATCTTCCTTGTATTCTGCTCATATGAAATAATATTAGGTTTAGCCTACAATGGCTAATAAATCTTTGTACTGATGTATATCATTATTTAATACTACTACTTTGTCCTTTTGCAATATCTCAGTAAAAAAAACTTAATCTTTACTTAGAAGTAAGAATTATAATAGTTGTAGTAGTCAGGAGATAAATTAGTTATATTTTTGCAGGTTTGAAAAATTTTTGTTTGTAGGTTACAATTATTTTTAGTATGATTCTTAAACGAAACTATTTCTCATGAAAAACCAAATGTTTAAGGTAGGTGATAAGGTTGTTTATCCTTCTCATAAAAGTATTGGAACAGTTTTATCTATTTCAGAAGAAGAGGTCGGAGGTAAGAAAGTTAATCTTTATAGAATCAGTTTTCAAAAAGATAATATGGTATTACACATACCTGTTGATACTGTACTTAAATCTGGTCTTAGGATTCTGAATTCAAAGGAGTATATAAGTAAAGATGTGATTCCAGTTTTGTTTGTTGCAAGTGAGAGGAAAGATGAAGCTTGGAGAAGCTGTTCAAGTGAATATGAAGCAAAGTTAAATTCTGGAGATTTGGTTTTGATTGCAGAAATTGTTCGTGATTTATGCGTTGAAGGAAACTTTACTTATAGTAAACTTAACGTTTATGAAGCTGCTTTGGATCGTTTAGTTTCTGAGGTTTCTTCTGTTTATAATATCTCTTATGAAAGAGCAAAAAAGCGCTTACTTATGATAAAAAAAGGCCTTGCTAGGTCTATTGAAGAAGCAAATAGTGATGATGTAGAAACAGAAAAAGTCAAAGAAAAAGTGTTTTAATGTAACAAGTCACTTACCATCTTTTGTTGAAAATCGTGAAAGCATAACATATCTCTACCATCACTGATGCCGTTGATTCAGTACCACTGCAACAGATTTTATATGAATACCAACTTAGTGAATCTTCTTCATAGGATAGTTATTTACAAAATTTGTTAAAATGGTATCTCATCATCATCAATTTCTTCCAACTCTTGTGTGTTATTGTTTTTATTTAATTCTTCTTTTTCTAGATTGTTTTTTTCCTTATTGTCTAGGTTCTGAGATGGTTTTTCATAATCTAGTATAATTAAAACAGAATTGAATTGTTGTAAAACTACTTCTGTTATATATCGTTCGTTACCGTTACCATCTCTCCATTTTCTAGTTTTTAAAGCACCTTCAATGTATACTTTAGTTCCCTTTTTTAGGTTTTTCTGTGATATTTGTACAAGCTTTTCATTGAATACTACTATATTATGCCATTCTGTTTTCTCAACTCGTTCATTAGTATTTTTATCAATCCAGGATTCAGAGGTTGCTATAGAAAATGTTGCTAATTGTTTAGAATCTTGCATCATGCGAATGTCAGGATCTTTTCCTAAACGACCTATTAAAGTTACCTTGTTTAAACTGTTAACCATAATATTAGCTCAATAAAGAAAGGCTAATCGTACTCTAAATAAGCCTTCCTTTCAAGGTCACAAAGTTTTATCTATTTTACAGAAGTTTTTTTGCATTTTAACATGGAGTGGTGTTTATGTGATGTGGAAGCAAGCGGAGTCGAACCGCTGGCCTTCTGTGTGCAAAACAGACGCTCTACCAGCTGAGCTATGCCCCCCATTGTTTATTGCCGAGAAATAAAGTAATAGTAATTTGCTTTGTGAGAATTGTCAAGTAAGGTTTCCACATGGAGATAATTTCAGAAGAAAATTTTATACAAATTTTACTAATATTGTGCCGTTTATTGCCAATAATTATATTTCTACCAGGAGCAAATTACGTTCCTGTTAATATCAAGTTACTTTTTGCTATTGTGTTTTCTTTCTTGCTTACTTTTGTTTTAGAAAATGATTGGGGAGAGTTTAATCTTGCATTATATGTACAGGAAGGTCTGATAGGAACTGTTATTGGTTTATCTATAAACATATTGTTCCAAAGTATAAACGCTGCCGGAGCTATGATTGCGTCTCAATCTGGTCTATCGCAAGCAACGTTTTTTAACCCAGCAAATTTTAATCAAGAGAGTGCAGTTGCAAAGTTTCTTTTCTTACTTATTATAACTTTAGTTTTTGTTACTGATAGTCATATGGTTATATTTTCTAGTGTCTTGAATACTTATGAAATAATACCGCCAAGAATAGATACAATGGAATATTTAAACTTAATAACCTATTCTGTAGTGAAAAGTTTTGAACTTGCAATTAAATTTGCTCTTCCTATTGCAACGATTTGTACTCTAGTTTATTTTGCATCTGGAATTATTGGGAAATTAATACCTTATATACAAATATTTTTTATAGTTGCTCCCTTGCAAATATGTATTGGTATGGTAACACTATTCTTAACCTTGTTAGGTGTAGTCTTGTGGTTTTTGGATAGTTGCAATAATTTCCTAATGGGTTTTTATCAAAGTTAAAGAGAGATTTTTTTTATGTTGAGGAATTGCTTTTTGTTGTTTTTTAGTCTGCTGCTTTTGAGTGGTTGTTTTGTTGAAGAGGAAGATCGTGGGCTCCCAAGTCCTTGTGTGCAATTTTTAAATTTGTGGGGTTAATTTTATGTCAATTACGTCAATAATATCAGAGAGGATGTCGTTAATACAGCCTTCTGCTACAGCGGCAGTATCAGCTGAAGTTAGAAGGCTGAAAGCGCAGGGGAAAAAAATTATTCCATTGGGGACTGGGGAAGCTGATTTAAGAGAGCCTGGCTATGTTGATGAAGGAGCTATAGAAGCTATTAATAATGGTTACGTAAGATATCCACCAGTTGAAGGTTATCTAGAATTAAGGGAAGCTATTGTTAATAAATTTAAGCGTGATAATTCTCTTGAGTACTCTTCTGATCAGATAATTGTTTGTAATGGTGTGAAGCAAGCACTTTACAATATTTTTATGGCTACTTTGAATCTTGGTGATGAGGTTATAGTTCCTTGTCCATATTGGGTTTCATATGTTGATATGGTAAGAATTAGTGGCGGAAATCCGGTTATAGTGAAATGTCTGGCTGAGAATAAGTTTAAATTAAGCCCTTCTGATTTACGAAATGCAATAAGTGATAAAACTAAATGGGTAATTTTCAATTCTCCTAGTAATCCGGCTGGTGTATGTTATACTTACGATGAAATTAAGGCTTTAACTGATGTTTTGCTTGAATTTCCACATGTCAATTTGGTTTCGGATGATATATACGAGCATTTAGTTTATGATGGAATAAAGTTTTATACTCCTGCGCAAGTAGAACCAAAGCTTTATGAGCGCACTATGGTTGTAAATGGTTTATCAAAAGCTTTTTCGATGACTGGTTGGAGAGTTGGTTATGTTGCTGGAGATAAAGGTCTTGTAAAAGCTATGTCAAAGCTGCAATCTCAAAGTACATCAGGAGTTTGTTCAATAGCACAATATGCAGCTATTTCTGCTTTGAATGGCGATCAAGCGGTTTTATCTGCTCGTATGAATGTTCTTAGAAATAGGCGTGATATAGCTTTAGATGAAATTAATAACAGTGTTTATTTACAAGTAGAGATTCCTCAAGGAGCTCTTTATTTATTTATTTCATGCAAAGATTTGATTGGTAAGAAAACTTTAAAGGGAATGGTGATTAAAGATGATAAAGATTTTGTTAATTACCTTTTGTGTGAGTATCAGGTTGCTGTTATACCTGGTGAAGCTTTTGGTTTTAAGGACTATTTTCGTCTTTCCTACTCTACTAATGAGAGGAATGTTAGAACTGGTTGTGAAAGAATAGTGGAAGCTTGTAACGCTTTGCTTTAAAGGATAGTTTTGACTATTATTTCATTTAAGATGATTTAATTATTTAAGTTTTTGATGCGCAAAGAGAACATACTTTATGAAGAAGATTTACCAGATGGTGTAGTTGGTGATCATGTAAAATCTATTGCAGTTGATACTGAATCAATGGGCCTGCTGTGTAGTAGGGATAGGTTATGTTTGGTACAGCTTTCGACAGGAGATGGTAGGGGGCATATCGTTCGCTTTAAGAATAGTAGTGAGTATGCAGCTCCAAACTTGAAACAAGTACTACAAGATCAAAATATAACAAAAATATTTCATTATGCTCGAGCTGATATATCAATGATAAAGTACTATTTAGGAGTATGGTCACTACCTTGTTATTGTACAAAAATTTCCTCAAAGCTTGTTAGGACATACACTGAACATCACTCTCTAAAAGAACTGTGTTTTGAGTTGTTGAATGTACGTTTAAGTAAGCAGCAACAGTGTTCAGATTGGGGGGCAGATAAGATTAGTGATGCTCAAATTGATTATGCCGCTTCTGATGTTATATATTTACATAAAATTAGACGAAAATTGGATAATATGCTAAAAAGAGAAAATAGACTTGACTTAGCTCTTGCTTGCTTTGCTTTTTTGAGATACAGATGTGAATTGGATATTACAGGCTGGGGTGATGTTGATGTTTTTAGTCATAATTGAGACGTGATTGGTTTCTTAAAAAGGTTGTTCTTTAGGAAGTTAGTTGTTATTGATAAGTTTGGTAATCGTTATTATCAATGTGGTGATTTGCGCTGGGTTGAATACAAAGGTAATTCTGAGCCCAATAAAATTCCTCCTGATCTGTACCTTTGGTTGAGTCACTCTATTGAAGAGTTTGAAGTGACGAACTCGAGTTATAGTTGGGAAAGAGATAGGATTCCTAATTTAACTGGGACTGCATATGCATATTTGCCGCAAGGACATATTCTTAAGAATCCTTTTAGGGAAAAAGAAAAAGATTATATTGCATGGGAGCCAGAAGAATGACTAAGAATATTTTTGAGTCTATTGTTGGGGCTGTAATAATTTGTTTTGTTGTCGCTTTTGTCTACTTATTTTTTATAAGTAGTGATGATGAAAAGGGGCTTCATTATAATATTTTTGCTTATTTTGAAGATGCTACAGGTATTCTTAGGGGCTCAGATGTCACGATAGCAGGAATTAAAGTTGGTGAAGTTAAAAATGTGGAATTTGATAAAAAAAGAAGGTTAGCAAGAGTTGATATGAGTATCATTGAAGAGATATCTTTGCCAGAAGATAGTTACTTGAAAATAGCAAGTAATGGCTTGATGTCTGAGTCAGTTATAAAAATTGAGCTGGGTTTAGCAGAAACATTTGTTAGTGCAGGTGGTGAGATTGAACGAACTGATTCTTCTAATACAATTAGGTCTCTTATAGGAGGGTTATTTTAATCTTGCTAGAGGATAGTTATTTGAAAATAGTGAGTAATGGCTTGATATCTGAATCAGTTATAAAATTGAGTTAGGCTTAGCAGAAACATTTGTTAGTGCAGGTAGTGAGATTGAACGAACTGATTCTTCTAATACAATTAGGTCTCTTATAGAGGGTGGGTTATTTTAATCTTTGAATTGAAAAGTTGTGAAGTTGCATGATTTACTTTTTGGGATTATTGATGATTTAAATTTTCCTAATGTAAAGGTTAATGGTATTACTAGTGATTCGCGTAGAGTGAAACCTGGTTATTTGTTTGTAGCTTTGTCTGCTATAGGTAATTCATTTATATCAGCAGCAATTACTTCGGGTGCAGTGGCAATAATTGGCGATTTAATCAGAGTAGGTGATAATGTAATACTTATAAGTAATCGTTCTCCCAAGAAGATTTATCATAAAATTGCAGCGCGTTTTTATCCTAGACAACCAGAAAATATAGTATCTGTAACTGGTACGAACGGCAAAACTTCAGTTGTAACGTTTTGTAAACAGCTTTGGGATTCTGTTGGTATTAGGTCAGCAAGTATTGGTACTCTTGGAGTAAGTTGTGATTTCTCAAAAAATTATGCGACAAATCTTACTACTCCTGACTCTGCAGATATGCACTATTTACTTAATTATTTTGCTTCTTGTAATATAAGTCACGTTGCAGTGGAGGCTTCTAGCCATGGTCTAGATCAGTATAGGATGCATAGTGTGAAATTAAAAGCTGCAGCTTTTACAAATTTATCTCATGATCACTATGATTATCATACTGATTATAATTCTTATTTCCAAGCGAAGATTAAGCTTTTTACTGAGATATTGCAAAAGGGTGGAGCAGTGGTGTTGAATAGTGATATATATCAGTACAAAGGTTTATTAGATATTGTAGGGGAGCGTAATGTTATTTCATATGGGCAGAATGTAGGGGAAATTCGGTTAATCAAGCAGATACCACACAAAGATGGTCAGACTATATATTTGGAAATTAGTGATAAGAGGGAAGAAATTTTTGTTCCAATTTTAGGTGCATTTCAAGCTTATAACATAATGTGTGCTGTCGGTCTTGTGATGGCAGTTGGATTAAAAGATTTTAATCTTGGAGCGTTGCGATCTTCTAAGGGACGTATGGAGTTGTTGGAAAATAATGGTAAGGTGGTTGTTATTGATTATGCTCATACTCCAGAGGCACTTAAATCTGCTCTTATTTCTCTACGCTGGCACAACTGTGATAAACGGATAATATTAGTTTTTGGTTGTGGTGGTGATCGTGATAAAAGCAAAAGAAGAGTTATGGGGGATATAGCACAAAATTATGCTGATAAGGTTATAGTTTGTGATGATAATCCACGTACAGAAAATCCAGCCTTGATAAGGCAAGATATAATTTCTCGATGTAGAAAAGCAGTTGAAATTGGAGATAGAAGTGAGGCTATTATTTCAGCTATATGTCAAGCAAGGCAGCAAGATGTAATTCTTATTGCAGGCAAAGGGCATGAAGATTATCAGTTAAAGAATGGAATTAAGAATAATCTGAGTGACTTTGCTGTAGTAAGAAATGAACTTTTTTAAAAAATTAACTATTTGTGATTGTTTGATTTGTTTTTTATGGAAAAATATAATGAAATTAGAAAAAATGTATTTTAGCTACTTGCAATAAGACTATTTTACTATTATCGTAGACTTGAGTTTGTTATCTCCGGTAGCAAGTTCACGTAAGAGATCTAATGTTTATAATTTAAGAGAGTGTTAATATGAATAAAATTATTGTAATTGCGATGACTGCGATGACTGCAATGACTGCGATGGCTACCGTGCTGGAATCTCGTGGTGCGGCTTTTGCACATGAATATGAGTATGATAGCGATGAGACAGTTAAAGTTGAGATGGCTATGCATGAACATAGTCAGCATGATTTGGCTATGAGTAAGCAAGACGCTTTGAAAAGAGATAAGATGAAAAAGAGAGGGATGAAGGTGTCTTTGGATGCAGTTGTGGATTTTCATATGGCTGTTCCTACAAATGATTCTAGGTATGAGTATTCTACTACTGATGCATACGTTAATAGGTTGTATGATCTTAATGGGCTTATTAAGAATCCTTCGCTATTAATTACAACTCCGTTTGTGGTACCTGACCATGATGGAGCAATTCTTGGTGATTACAGAGAGGATTATTATTACAATCTTAATTCTTTGTTGAATATAAAAATTGAAAGAGATGTTACACGTGATATATCTGTTGGTGCGTTATTTGAAGTATTGACGCCTGTTTCTAGTGATAGGGTGAGAGAGTATTCGTTTGGTGCAAAAAATAAAGGAGTATATATTTTCTTGGATCATAAGTACCTTAAAGCTCAAGTTGGTGCTATGGTTGGTGCTGAGCAAATGATGAAAATTGATCCTGCACAATGGTCTGCTGCTGATGGCGGTGTTGCTAGTGGCTGGATTAATTATGCTAATTTAGAAGGTAACTATGTAGATGCTGTTGTTGTTGCTTCTCCTGATGCTAATAAATCAACTCGTCATCGTGATGTAATGAGGCCTTTTTATATAACTCCAGCTCTATATAGTCAATATGTGAGCAACAATGCTACTTACTCTAGAGATGATAAGATTGATATTGGCATTGCTCCTAAAATTTCTGTTTACTCTCATAATATAAATGGTGTTCAATTAGGTGCTAGCTTTACACCTCATCAGATTGTTGGTGATGGCAGTATGATTAGTGATCCTTATTACCGCTTGCGTCCAGCTTATGAAAATGTATTTGCTGCTGGTGTTAGGTATGAAAAGTATGTCAGTAATTATATGATACAACTTGCAATGGCTGGTGAAGTTGGTTCAGCTGTTAAGGGGTCAAATCAAACAAGTGCTGCTTATAATGATTTGTCTGCTGTGAGTATTGGTGGTTTATTAAAATATAGTAATTGTATTACTTTTGGTGGTGAATATGGTTATCTTGGTAAATCTGGCACTTATAAGAAGGTTTTGAAAGATGAAGATCTAAATGTTTCTATTCTTGATCTTGATGACCCTGATAGGTATAAAGATGCTGATCCTGAAGGTGCGTATTACTGGACTATAGGTGCTGCATATGATGCAGGTCCTGCTAGGATAAGTGCTGGTTATTATGAAGGTTATAATAATATTCATACAACTAATTCAGATGACCGTAGTAAGATGTCTGACTTGAATATTGGTGCTGATTATAACTCCTCTTATGGAAGTAAGCATACTAAGTTGAGCCCTTACGTTTCTTATCACCACTTTACTACAAAAGAAAGGGGTGTTCCAGATAACCGCAATAATAAAGGGGATCTTTTTCTTGTTGGTGTTAAGGCGATTTTCTAATTTTGTAAGTATAATATAAGCTATAAGCTTTTTTGTGTGAGAGTGTGGACGTGTATGTAGTTCGCTCTCTCTTCTTTTTTTATTCATAGTTTTGCTTTTTGTTAGAATGGAGGTCATTATTTCTGTTTATAGTGCTTGTTTACTTCTCTGGCTATCATTTGTGATAGCGATATTGTCCTTATCTTATTACAGAAGACTTTTGTATTTGTGTCGGAATAGTATGAAATTGTATTGCCATTCTTATAATTCATGCTATTAGTAATAGTAAGCTGTTTTAGTGCTGATTCATTGATTCTACTTATTGCTTTGAGTGCTTTAGGGTTTGTAGCTCTTCCTGCTAGTACTCCGTGTGTTATATATGCTTCTACAAATTTAGCTCCTTGATTTTTGAGTGCTAACGAAGCGTTACATAACGTACCTGCTGAGTCCACTATATCGTCTGTGATGATGCAATGTTTTCCTTCTACATTCCCTATAATGTTCATAACTTCTGAAATACCAGCACGCTCTCTGTGCTTGTTAATTATAATAATATGATTTTGTCCTAAATAAGAGGCAAAGATACGGGCACGTTTTGTTGCTCCTGTGTCAGGAGCAACAATCACTATGTTGCTTAAATCTTCTTTTTTATGTCTTACCATGATATCTTGTACAAAGAGCTTTGTAGGTAGTAAGTTAGTTGTAGATATGTTAAAAAATCCTTCAATAAATTCATTATGTAGATCAATCGTTATGAGATCAGTTAACCCAGCTTCTTCAAGAAAACGTGCTACTAGTTTTGCACTAACAGGAGAGCAGGGTGAGATTTTCCTATCTTGTCTGGCGTAACCAAAATATGTGATAACCCCGACTATTTTTTTTATTCCATAGTTTCTTAGTGCGTCTATCATAATTAACAGCGACATCAATGATTTATCACTTGTTACAGACTGTAGGACTATTGCTAACTCTCTATTTAATTTATGTGTGATCTCAACTGAAGCTTCACCATCAGCAAAACGAATACTATGCCCACCTTTTGTTGCTTTTAGTAAATCAATTACTTCATCTGCAAAATTATCAACATTGTCACATGTCAATAATATTTTGTCTTTAATCATTCTTCTATCGCCTCAACTGATTGCACTTCAGGAATATAATATTTAAGCATATCTTCAATTCCATCTTTAAGTGTAAGAGCAGCACTAGGACAACCTGAACATGCCCCTTTTAGTTTAAGGAAAACTATTCCATTTTTATACTTTCTAAATTGTATGTCACCACCGTCTTGCATAACTGCTGGCCTTACTCTATTGTAAATTAATTCTTTGATTTCCTCTACTATTTCATTATCACTTTCATCAAACTCTTCTTCTAATTCAGAATCCTGAGTATTAGATATACTATTGTTACCATTTATAACGAAATATTCCATAATAGTAGTTAGTAAATTAGGCTTAATAATTTCCCATTTTACTTCTTCTAATTTTGTGATAGAAATGAAATCTTTAGCAAAAAATACTCTAGCAACTGTGTCAATCTTAAAAAGTAACGAGGCAAGTTTGTTTTTTTTTGCTTCTTCTTTGTTAGCAAATTCCATAGTGCCTGTTTCTAATATTACTAAGCCAGGGAAAAATTTGAGTACATTAGGGTTTGGTGTTTCTTCAGTTTGTATAAACATAGTCTTGCACGTGATTCTACCATGTTATATTATGTACCTGCTTTGCTAAAATCAACATGTTATACGCAATACTAATAATTCTTCTTGTAATATTTTTACTACTATTTGTTTTGCCGGGAGTTATAGTATTTTTCTTAGTGAGAGGTAAGCTGATAAGATCTAGTGCTTTTACAGAGACATTTAACAATATAATGGAAAGAATGATGGCAGGGGTAAATATGGGGCAAGATATTCGAGGTAGTAGTGATGCCTCAGTTTCATATCAGGAAGCGTTAGATATACTTAACTTAAACAAGAAGGATCCTACTCGATCAGAAGTAAACAAAGCATATCATAAGCTTATGCAATCGAATCATCCTGATAAAGGTGGTTCTTCGTATTTGGCGAAAAAAATAAATATGGCACGTGATGTCTTATTAAAGAAAAAGGTGAAATGAATTAAAAGTTTTTATCGATTTTGTATTGTTTTTTTAATCTATGATGAAATGCCCATTTTGTGCAAGTCTTGCAACACATGTTAAAGATTCAAGGTCTTCTGAAGATAGTGCAGCAATTAGAAGGCGTAGAGTATGCGCAGATTGTAATTCTAGGTTTACTACGTTTGAAAGGATAAACCTACGTGAATTGACTGTAATTAAGCAAAATGGAAGCTTAAAGCCTTTTGATAGGGATAAATTGATACAATCAGTAAAAATAGCTTTAAGAAAGCGTCCAGTTGATGTGGAACAAGTTGAAATGATGGTTAATAGTATAGTGTATAAGCTTGAGAATCTAAGATTGAGTAAAATTTCTAGTGAGATGATTGGTAAAATGGTTATGGATAAACTTAAAAAAGTGGATAGGATAGGGTATATAAGGTTTGCTTCTGTTTATATGAATTTTAATAATATAGAAGATTTCAATGAGATAATAGAAAAATTAATGACATAATTTTTTGCTATGAACAATATAGATTTAATTAAGAAACTTAATTCGAAGATATTTCATGATTTAGGGAATATTGTTATAATGTTGAGTATGTTGGATGATTCTAGCTCGGAAGACAGCGTTAAATCTGATATGGTAAGCGATATAATAGATCGTTTTAAAGTACTAAAGAATGCATTTGCTCAAGTTGATAGTGATACAAGTTTGTTGACGTCTTATGATCTGCTCACAAAATATTTTTCAAATAAGAAAATTACCTTGCAGGAGATCAGAAATAGTGTAGATCAGGAATATTCTCCTGATCAGTGTCAATTGTTTATTAATGTGGTTATGTGCTTGGCTGCTGCTATATCATGTTGTGGAGAGATAAAGATTAATTTAAGTGATACTGGTTTTTTTGTTGAGGCTAATGGAAACAATGTTGTGAAACCTCTAATTGGGGAGGTTTTGAGTAGTAAAGATGTTAATTACAATTCAGGAAACAATAGCATACAAGCATGTTTTACTAGCTTGTTAGCACAAAATTTAAAAGCTAAGATTAAGTTTTTTTGTAAACATAAGTGTCTTTTTTTGCAGGTGTTATTTTGAATATCACCAAATTATTGCCGAATTTTTTGACTGTATTCCGCATAGTAGTAATCCCAGTTATTGTTATTAGTCTATATTTTTCTGATGGAAGTGGTTTTTTTTATATTATTGCACTAATTGCATTCTGCTTTGCCAGTTTAACAGACTTTATGGATGGCTATTTAGCACGTTTATGGAAGACTCAATCTGATTTTGGTAAATTTTTTGATCAAATAGCAGATAAATTGATTGTTAGTACAACCATTATAATGTTGATTCATATAGATAAAATTAGTGGAATTCATATTTTCCCAGCTTTGATAATAATTTGTAGAGAAATTCTTATTTCTGGAATACGTGAATTTATGGGAAATATGAAAATAGAGATTCCAGTAACAAAGTTGGGTAAAATAAAAACTACTTTACAGATGTTGGCTATAGTATTACTGGTATCAAGTGGTTCCCTTATTTACATGCCTTCGGAACTAACCCTCCTTGGTGAAATAATGCTTTGGATTGCAGCGATTCTTACTATTTATTCAGGATATAAATACCTTTTAGTGCCTGTTCGATATGTAACTAATGGATGATTGAGGTCTATTTAATAAAATTATCTGCATAAGCCTTCTTTTTTCTTGTGTGTTGCATTTGAGGAAGTAATTTATAAGCAATGTTGTGCTTTTCAGCATAACAGACTGCTGCTTTGCTAGACTTGAATTTGAGCAGCACTTGTTTTGAAGTATTTTGTGACGCATTCCATCCCATCAGTGAATCCTTATATTCTTCTTTTTTTTTACTCTCAAATTCTAGCAACCAAAATTTTTCCTTGCTATAACCTGATTGAGTTGCTGATTTTGTTGGTAAATATATTTTTGCAATTTTTTTCATGGGTAAAATATTAATCTCGCCAGATTTCACATGTTATCTTAACCTTTCCGTTGCTTCCAGGTTGCCACAAATTTTTTTCTTTAGAAACACATCCGCCTTGACCTGTTTCTGTTGAGGGTATTACAGAAGTTACTTCATTCATGCTATCACTCTGAGAGCATAAAGTTGATTTCCAGTTAATGTAGCCTCCTGGTAAGTTCTTTTCTGTTATTCTAGGTTGTGCTACATCTGGATTTTTTTTATCAGAAATCTCATACTTTCCTTGTAACCCTGGAAAGGTATCTACAAATAAAACTAATTTTCTATTGAATTGATCCTTATTGTTTAAGTCTATCTCTTTAGCTTCTTCTCTATTTGATCTACCACCATTTGCACTTAGCAGTGTATCACAATTTTCTTTATTGTTATCACATAAATAAACTTTTGTTGTTTGCCCTGCTTTATTTGGAATATTTCCACCACTTCCTATTTCCATTTTTAAAATATGCTGATCAGGTTTAATTTTTATTGTACCTTTTGTATATCCTCCTGAAGCACCAGAAAATGATTTTCCGTGCTTTGATTTTTCTAATGTATCAATATGACCAGATGCACCTCCACCCCATGCCTCTATAGTAACGAAATCACATTCTTGTGCATTAAAAAAGTTGCCAGAATTGTCCAAATCATTATCAAGTTGGTTTTTGTTAGGATCATCAAACACTTGGAAAGGAAAATCATGGATACACAAGCCACGTAAGTTAGGATCAGTTGGTATATATTGAGCTTTTTCTTGTTCTTCTCGAGTTAGAAAAAAAGCCGTATTGTCTTCTATATTAACAAAATTTGTAATCACAATTGCAATACTTCCGTCTATTATATTATATTTTAAAGCTTCAGATTTACTTAAATGGGTCGCTATAAAGTTATTTCTTGTTTTTTCAGGAAAGTTTTCTAATCTTGCAAATGATTCAACCTGTTTATATTTTGCATTGTAATGACCACCTTTTTTCGTGGGATAAATCACAAATAAATTTGCTCCAATATTTTGTATTATATCGATTTCATCTTGAGGTGTGTCTTCGATAAAGAGGTTATTCGGAATAGTAGAGTAGTTAACTTCCCATTCGTTTGTAATTGAATTATATTGGTGTGGAATAAAAGCGCGTCCTATTTCTGCAAATCTAAATATCCTATTTCCACGGTTAAGCATATATTCACTAATTTCCTCCTCGCTGATACAAAGTACTCTACCCTTTGGGTCTTCTTTGTATGCTATCTTTTCATTTTTATATCCATCAGGACATTTAACACTTTCTTCTGTAAAAACACCTTTGACATATTTTCCAAGAGAATTATAGCACAACAATTCGCGTTCAAAAAAATGTTCATCATTTATTTTGGGTCGTATAAGCTTTAGTTTTGTATCATTATGTAGAATTCCGCTCTTTGTGTAGAATAAATTAAAAGATTTATTATTATTATAACCATTCACTGTAGCTTGAACCACAATGTTTTCACCTTTTTTCAAAATGTTTGCTATGTCATCGGGGTATGAATTTATTATAGGTTTGTTCATCTTTGGTATATCAAAGCATACTGATGAATATGGTTCAAATTTGGAATCTTTGTAATATAAGCCACATATTTGATTTTCTCTTTTTTTAGCTTCAAACATATATTCAGTGTCACCGAAGGATAATCTTTCTATACCCTTAGAAGTTCCGTTACTATTTAAGCTTAAAATCATTGATTTATAATTGCTTGATTCATCCTCATCCAAAGAGTTATTATTATGTCTTTTTTTTCCATCTAATCCAACTATGATTTTAATTTTTGGCGAAAAAAAGGAACTTTCTTTGACTGGAACTATTCTTATATTTGTCTGGGTCTGGAATACATCGCAAAATGGTGGTGGTGGTGGTGGTAATGGAAGCAAATAACACCCTAGTAATGGATTGGGATTCAAGTCAGTATCACAAGTAAAAACCCTTTTAGCACATATACAAGAGATGCTTCCACTTTTACATCTATTGTTACTTTCTATGGTTATTGGTTGTATGTTGCTACGGTCACAACATGCTAGGTAAGCTTTAACCCGTGTTGGTTGAATAAATTCACAATCACCTGGGGATAAAGTAGAAGAACCAGAAATTTTAGATTTGACATGTATTTGTGGTTGGAAAAAACCATTCCAAGTATCCATTATGGCTGGTTTGTCCACATCTTGTCTTATGAGGATTAATAAAGAAAGAAGAAATACAAAACTGAAACAACGTGTTGGTATCGTATAAAGTACTAAAATTATAAAAAGAAATCTTTTCACTTACCTAGTTTAGCATATAATATTGGTAACCATCTGTCGGGGTCATGACTTGCTGATTCAGTTATAGCTTCGTTCATAAGTCTTATTTTTTGCTGGTTACTAGAAAGAAGTGTCCCTTCAATCATTTCACCGAGATCTAGTTTTAGTACAATAGAAATATCACCTTGCTTTAGAAAGAAATGTTTATTATAGCTTTGTAGTGTACCAATCATGAATGAATCTTCTTTTGTTATGTTAAACGCTTTTATGTATCTCTTATCCATGATTCCACCTGGTAAGAAGATTTGTGTGGAAATCAAATTATTAAGGTTCTGTGTAAATTGACTAGATAATGTCAGTTTCATGTTGCTACTAGTAAATATAACTACACAGTTTAATTTATTCATTCTATTTAAGAAATTTCTTAGATAACCTACATTTAAGAACAATTCTGCAATATCCCAAGCTTCGTCTAGCACTATTATTGTAGGTTTGCCATCTAAACTGTTTTCAACTTTATTTAAAATGATTAGTGTAAATAAAAGTACTATTTTATTGCTTTCTATGCCTATATTAAATCCAATAGAATTATTCTCCCAAATGTTGATATAATCATCATTATTTGTTGACAGCATGTCAAATAATCCATTTTCTTTGAATAGCTTATCAGCACCTTTATCAAGATATGGCAACAATAGCTTACTTATTTCATCAACTTTGCGTTCTTTTATAGGAATAGCAAATATTTTTTTGCAAGCTATTTCTATATCTTCTGTTGTTGCTTTATCACTTGATATATGACGTATAAGCTCAAAAATAAATCTTTTATTAATTACTGATTCTTCAATTTTGAAAGGATTGAATGATATATTAAGATTGTTTTTATCTATAAACCTATACTGCCCCCCTAAAGCATTGATGAACACGCATGATTTCATATTTTTTTCCATAATTACTACACGTGTTCCTATTTTCTTGGATTCTGATATCATGAAGTTTTGTAATGATGTGCTTCCAGATTCAGGTTTACCAACTATTGTTGTGTGACCAACTTCGTTGTGATGAAAATTGAAAAAATACGGTTTATTACACACAGACCAAAACAGCGTTATTGCATAACCCCATTTTTTACACATTATGTTTCCAGAGTTTAATGGATGTAAAAAAGCAAGCCCACCTATGTTAGATTCTGAGTTTAAGTAGGTGATGGTTTGGAAATTGAAATTTGCAGGTAAAATACCTAGAAAAGCATTCTCAAGTGATATATCATGGCGAAAAACTGCTATACCGCACTCTGACAATGATTTGACTAACATTATTACATTTTCTTCCAGTTCATTTGTGCTTGCTGCAATGGGCATAATGCTAGTAGAGTGATTCATAAATTTTGAGTTAGTTCCGAAATCACCTAATTTAGTAATTTCTTGTAGTTCAGAGGCACGACTTACGTCTAGTAAATAATTTTGGTACTCTATTTTCTTAGATTGTTTTATGTCAGCTGTAAAATCTACGATTTCTGTAGCAATAAATTCCATATTTAACTGTAACGCTACACTTATGTTGTTTATATTGATCGCCATATAGCGCTTCAATCCTAGAACGGTAGCAAACCTCTTTTTAGTTTTATTTGTTATGCATTCTAAAGAATTAAAACCAATTGCAATGTTATAATTCCTTATTAAATTGTCTGCTATATCTTCCATGGGTAACTTATGCTTTTGTGTATCAGTAAGCAATGTGATAAACATACGAAAAAGCTGCAATAATTCAGAATTGTTGTCTTCATCTAAAGTAAGTATATGTGATTTAAACTCGCGAAGGTCATTGCTAATTTTCTCTGTTACTTTGGAAAGATTATTGAACTGCTGCTTTAAGTGTTTTGCATATTTACTTTTTATATAGAGAAAAGAAAAACTGAATACAAAATCTATTGCATTAAATTTATTACTTACACTCTTAGAAATCAGTGATATGTAAATCTCATTTACATATTCTACAGAAGACTTTTTCATTTTTGTCCAACTACAATGTAGATTATAAGCAAAACCTTTTTGTAAATTTTTATTCCATGGAATCAATATAGGCTTTTTTCGTCTGACTGTGTTTATTGTAACTGCTATATCATCATTGTTGATATGTTGACTTACTGCTTCCCTGATTTTCTTTTGTACATCACTCTGTGAGTAAAAGCCTTCTAGCTTAATAATTTGTAATAATTCACCATTCTTTGTTAAAATGGTATCAGGAGAATAGTGGCAAGCATATGGTATAAAATTTTCAGATAGTTTTTCTAACTTGATGCCGCTGTTAATTTCTTTAGGTTTTATGGAATCAATTACTTTAGAAAAATTCATCATAATGATTTTAGTTGAATACGTCACCGATGTAATCTGCACAACGAAAAGCTTGTTGGTTTCCTCCAATTAATGTGACTACATTTTCTGCACCGAAAACCATTGTCATTCCAACTGTAGTTCCAAGTGCTAAACCCCAAGAAACTTTTCCTAAAAAGATACCAACTCCAATAAATACAACTGCAACAGTCGAAACTGATTGACCAATTGGGCCAGTTAGATACCTTACTACATTACAAATACCAGTTGATATTACATTATTGCCCCCTGCTGAATCTGACGCGTCAGCAATATGCGGTGCAAAATAATAAAGTAACACAACGAACAGTAAAAAAAACACATTTTCTTTTTTGTCAATAATACTTTTTTTTTTTAAATTTATACTGTAACTCATACTTGCTCCTTTTATTTAATAAGTACCGGTGATGTCTTATAAACTTTTACAAAACATACACGGAGATAAATTAGCAGACTATTTCACTGCCTTATATAATAGTGAGAATTTTATAAACCAGTGTAAATATCCATTTATACTATTAATTATGTTTACGCAAAAAAGCAAGTATTTTATATTTTTTTTAGCTATTATGCATTTTGATTGTTGGTTTCTCCGCCACCGGTTACATCGCTTTGTGCACACTCAGTTAATGTTGTACCGCTTACCCACTCAACAACATTTGGGGCACCAAATAAACCACCTATACCAACAGTTATGGACATAGCTAATCCCCAATGCATTTTTCCAAGAAACATACCAATGCATACGAATATTATTGCTACAGTTGAGATACCTTGACCTATACTGCCTGTAAGTGAAACAACAATGTTGCATATAACAGCTGTTATAGCGTTTGAATTAGCACTTCCTGAAGTCGCTAAAAGTAAACTGGGTAAAAAAGTAAAAAAGCTTATAAAGAAAAGTACGTAGAATACTTTTGAAAGCAATTTTTCTGAAGATAGTTCAATAATCATTTTCTGTAAGACCATAAATATGTTCCGATGTTATAGTAATTGTATTAAGAAATAATATAATTTAGTTGACATGATAATTATGAAATAAAAGTATGTTGTATTTTGATCACGCTTTTTAATAAATATTTAATAATAATGAAATTCTATGTTTTTATATGCAGGAAAGTTTTCAATATCTCTTTAAAGAGAAAGTTGTAAAGAGTCATGAAGAAGAAACTTTAATAAGTGAAAGAGAAGCTTTGGATAGAGAAGAGTTGTCTTTTAAACGTGGCTATGATAAGGCAAGAAAAGAGCTTTTAGAGTTGAATACTAAAAAACAAGCTGATGATTATAAGTATTCTACTTTACTAAATGGTATTAGAGAAGAGTTGGATAAATTAATTGCAGGGTCGTATTCTGAAAAAGAGAAACAAGGTTTGTTGAATTTAGCTTTGGCAATAGGGGAAAAACTTTCTGGTGTAATAGTAGGTGATAATTATTGTGCTAAGATTAAGGATTTTGTTTTTTCTGTTATGTTAGAGTTGCAGAAGAATTTATCAATAAAAGTTAGGGTAAATAGTGGTTTAGCTGAAAATTTAAAATCTATTCTTAAAGATTTAAATTGTTCTGTATTTGGCGAAGAATCTGTTCAGTTAGGAGATTGCATAGTTGAGTGGGAAAATGGTAAAGCAGAAGATATATTGCAGGATAGAAAGCATGAGATAAAGAAAATATTATTCGGCGAGGTTTAATTGTGTTGGAGAAACAAGAAGATAGAAAGGATAACAGTAAGTTGATCGATGCTATAGAGGTCGAACTTTTAACTGTTCTAGGTAAGTCATTGATGACAGTTAAAGAAGTAAGAGAGATTAGTGTAGGCTCTGTTATTCCATTAGATAAGGATGTAGATGATTTAGTTGATATTTACGTGAATAACAAACTTATAGCAAAAGGGGAGCTAATTTCAGAGGAAGAAAAAAGTTTGTCTGTTAAGATAGCCGAAATAATTGATAACTAAAATATTCTGCTACTTTTAATTGGAAATTAGATAAGCAATAGCTTCTTCGTTAATTGAAACAGGAGACTTTCTGCGTAAATACTGCTCGAAATCTTGAAGCATTGTTTCTAATAAAATCTCATTTAATTCTTTTTCAATTTCTTGTGTCAAAATTTTATTTCTCTTAGCTTCCTCAATTTCAATCAAAGTTCCTCTAATAAGTTTAGAATTTTTATATTTGACTGGCAGAGTTGATTCTCCTTTCTGGAGCTTGAAAATTTGATCAACAAAACTTTCAGGATAATCTTGTTGGGGAGCTTCTGTATTAGCTGTTTTAGTTCTGAAAATAGTTTTTTGTTCTAAATTACTTTTATCTATGTTGACTTCACTGGCTATTCTATTTAATTCCTTGCTTATAAAGTCTTGTTCCCAAGCATTACGAACTTCATCTTCACATTCTTCAAAATTCTTAAACTTTTCAGGGATAATTTTTGTGACTTTAACATTATAATATTCTTCTAGACCATTTTCATCAATTAGGTTTGAAAATGACTTATCATATTCAGTCTTACTTTCTTGGTCGAAAATTAATTTTGTAAGTGTTGCACTATCATGATTTATATCAATCGGGCCAATACTCTGAACTTGTAAATTATATGATGAAATTAAATCTTCCATAGTTATCCCTGAAAGTAATTTTTCTTCTAGGTTTTTAACAAGATCTTCTAATTTTTCGTTAATCTTTTGATTTATCATTTCTTGTTCTATTTCTTTTTCTAGAACACTTTTTTCTTCTTCAGAAATTTTGTACTTTTTATTTATTTGAAAAATGTAAAGACCAGATGTGGTTTTGATTGGTGGGCTTATCTCCCCTTCTTCTAACAAGAAAATTGTTTGTAGCTTTTCAGGAAGAGTATCTTTACTTAAGTTATTTAAAACTTTATGCTCTTTAATTGTAGAGATATTTTTTTCTTTCAGGGTATCAAGAACTAATTGAGTAGAATCTGAATCCTTTACAGAGACATATGATACATCTATTCTATCTTCAGTCATTGCAAGCATTTCTGATACTACTTCTTTATCAGCAGTAATGCTTTCGTTAATGTTGTTTTTGTTTATAAAAATGTATTCAGCTATTCTATATTCAGGTGATTTAAAAATTTTTTTATGTGTTTTATAAAAATTTTTTAATTCTTCTAACATCGGAGTTGGTATGTTTTTAACCATATCTTTTGTAAATGTATGTACATCAACAATCCTTTGTTCGTACTTGCTTTTATAAAGAATCTCAGCTGTCTCTGTGCTAAAGAAAGGGGTGTACTTGAAGGCATCAACTGCCATTTCTTTCATTATTAATTCTTTTGTCTCTGCTATATATTTTGCTTCACTTAAATTGTTATGACGTAAAAGGAATAGTAATTTATCCTTATCGAACTTGCCTTCTTCATTATGAAAATACTTAATCTTTTGCAAGGTGTCAGCGAAACTTTTATCACCTATTTTCAATTTTAAGTTCTTTATTAGATTCTCTAGTAATAGACTCTTTATCAACTTTTCTAATACTATTTTAGGAAGGCCTAGACTTTTTAGTTGTTCATTGCTAAAACTCATGTTTGTCATATTTTGTATATTATTTTTTTCAATATCATACATCTTCCTGTATTGCTCGATTGAGATCTTTCTGTTGCCAACTTGTGCGACATAAGTGTTGGATGACTTGTTCATGAAAACTTGGCTAACTCCAGAAAGACCCAATGCCAGAATGACTACAAACAGAATCACCTTGGTTGAGAAAGACCCTAATTTGGAATTTTTAAACATAAGGACGCTTAGTAAACAAAACAAGTTTCTTTTAGGGTACAGCTTTTTTAAGAATAAGTAAAATTTCGTGCTTGTGATTAATTGTTATATGATTAGAATGCTGGCAATGGCTTGTATATACTTTTCATGTTTTCAAAATTTGAGTTTATTATAGCGCTGAACTACTTATATCCTCGTGGTGCTTCTGGTTTTATAGCGTTATTTTCTTTGTTTGGAATAATGTTAGGTGTTTCAACCTTAACAATTACTACTGCGATTATGAATGGCTTTCGTACGGAGTTAATAAATAGCATAATTAATACTCACGGACATGTGAATATTTATGGCAAGCTTGATCAGAAAATTATAAACACAATTAAGGAAAATAAGTACGTTACAAAAGTTGTTCCTAGTATTGGCGGCCAAACATTAATTAGTTCAGAATATAATAGCACTGGAGCTATAGTGCGTGGTGTTGAACTTGAGAGTATAGATAATGTTATGAAGAACATTGTGAGTGGTAATCTCAATGATTTTAACAATGGGGTTTTGATAGGTAATAGGTTAGCTGATAACTTATCCGTTGAAGTGGGAGATCAGATAAATTTATTTTCAGCACGAAGTGTAAAAACTTTTATAGGAGATATACCAAAGATTAAGACATATACTGTTGCGGGGGTATTTAGTCTAGGTATGTTTGAATATGATAACGTTTTATTATATATGCAAGCTGATATGGCTAGGAAGTTTTTTAATTATGATGAGCGTTTTTTCAATATTGCAAATATTTACATAAAAGATCCAGAGATAGCTGATATTTTTGCACAAAAAATAGTAATGGATTTAGGAATTAATGCTGATAGTTGGAAGGATAGGGGAAGTTTACTTGATGCGTTGAATATGGAAAAAAGTGTAATGTTTTTCATTCTTACTATGATAATTGTTGTTGCTTCATTTAACATAATTTCTAGCCTTACAATACTTGTGCAAAATAAAAGGCGTGATATAGCAATTTTAAGAACAATTGGTGCTACGCGCTTTAATATAATGAAAATTTTTATTATATGTGGTAGTAGTGTTGGAGTTATAGGAACAATTTTAGGCTTAATACTGGGTATTGCTTTTGCTTATAATATTGAAGAAATTAAACTATTGTTTGAGCAATTTTCTAACGTTAAGTTATTCAGCCCGATAATATATTTTTTTGATAGGGTTCCATCAGTGATAGTAGTGGTTGATATTGTAAAGATAAGCTTTATTTCGTTATCTTTATCATTTTTGGCAACCATATTACCAGCAATTAAAGCTGCAAAAGAAGATCCAGCAAAGATTATACGAGAGGAATAATTTTTGTTATTATTTTTATGAATTTGTTAGACAAAAAGTA
Source organism: Anaplasmataceae bacterium (assembly GCA_965207045.1). Classification (GTDB taxonomy): domain Bacteria; phylum Pseudomonadota; class Alphaproteobacteria; order Rickettsiales; family Anaplasmataceae. Next base: position 1,144,755 of record OZ242261.1, read on the forward strand.
GATAAGTAGTTAATAAAGTGTAATTTTGTGGATAAAAGTGAAAATGAAACTTGATTTGTGTCGGTTTATCGCCTAGTCTACCGGCTGTTATGGCTTAAAGGAGTGTTTGTAATGAAAAAAGAAGATGCTATCAAAGCTATGAGTATAGCCATCTCTCAATCATCTTTAACAAAGAAGGATATTGGTAAAATGTACCATGCCTTAATGGAAAAGATGTCAAGTTTATTAGAGGAAGGTGAGATAGTTAGAATACCTGGTGTTGGTACACTGTCTGTTACAACTAGGCAAAAAACAACTTATCGTGATCCTCAAACTCATGAGTTGAAAACTAAAGAAGCTCAAAAAGTGGTGCGGTTTAGAATGAGTAAAAAATTTAAGATTATTCTAAACTCTTAGGTAAAATTTTTTTGGAGATTTAAAGTATGAGAATTCTGGTATTGCTTATCATAATGGTGTTAATTGCTGCTTTTCCCTTTTTTAGTAATTGGGTAGCAAAGAATAAAGGTGAGATAATTCATGATAAGAATTACATTACTGATGTAATTAAAGAATATGTCGATGGTAATCCTGAGCATATAATTTCTTCTGTAGAAAAATATATTCTGGAAAAAGATATGAAAGCAAAGGAAGAAAGTAAGTCTATAACTAGAGAAGCTTTAAAGAATAATATGAGCAAGGTCAATGATAATAGGTACCCAAGTATTGGTGATGGAGAAGTGAATGTCGTGGAGTTTTTTAACTACATTTGTGGTTTTTGTAAACAAGTATCAAGCTCTATAGAATCAATCATTAGGAGAAATGAGGGAGATATTAGATACACTTTCAGAGAAGTTGCTGGTTTTGGTGGGATGTCTGATGCTATTGCGCGCGCTGCTTTGTCGGTTCACATGATTGATAATAGTAAATACTTTGATTTCAATAAAGCAGCTTTGAATTACAAGGGTTCACTTAATGAGGAACTTGTTAAAGATATTGTACGTGATTTAGGAGTTGATCTAGAGGAATTCGAAAAAGTTTTTAATGGTTTAGAAGTTAAGGACATGCTAGATGAAAGTATGAAATTAATGAATGTTCTAGGGATTAATGGGACTCCTGCTTTTGTAGTATGTGATGAAGAGTTGATTATAGGTGCTGATACTGTCTCTCTTGAGAGGGCTATTGACAAATGTAAGTTAGAGAAATCTAAAAAGGATGTTTCTTCTTGATCGAGGTATATTTTTTTTAAGTGGCCCTGATGTAAATAAGTTTTTACAGGGTGTTATTACTAATAATGTTAGTAAATTATCTGAAGGTCCGCTTTATGCTTTTTTATTGAATAATCAAGGTAAGTACCTTTACGATATTTTTTTGATTAAATATGATAGTGGCGTTTTGCTTGAGTATGAGAGCAGTTATAGAAGTGATATTGTGCAGCACCTTAAACAGAGTAAAATTAATTGTGATTTATCTTTAAAGATATCTTCTTTTAGAAAGGTTTTTTCTACGTTTGTTCCGTTGGATGAAAGTTGTGATTATGTGCAGTTTTTAGATCCTCGTTCTGTTAATATGGGTTACCGTGTTTTTAGTAAAAGAGATTTTGAAGGGTTGGTAGACAGATCTGAGTATGAATTAAAACGGATTAAAAATGTAATTCCTGACGGTAGATTAGATCTGATAAAAGGTAAATCTTTTCCTTTTGAATGTGATTTTCATTCAGCTATTGATCTAAATAAAGGTTGTTATGTTGGTCAGGAAGTGGTTGCTAGGACTGTAGGAAGGGGGGTGATACGTAAGAAGTTTTTTTTGGTGGAGAGTCCTGAGGGAAATTCATTGCCTATTTCTAAAACTTCTATATTTGATAGGAATAATAAAAAAATAGGAGAAATGAGATCTAGTGTTGGTAGTTTTGGCCTTGCTTTGCTTAGAACTGAAGAACTTGAACAAGTTGAAATGGGGGATATATTCACGGGTGAAGTAAAAATTAAAGTTCATAGATTATAATTTTCTGTGTTATGAGAATATTGAAAATTACAAGACAGGGTAAATTGAAAGTAGTTCATTGTGAGGTGCCTGAATTAGGGCCGCATGATGTGTTAGTTGCAAATACTTTTTTAGGTATTAATTACATTGACATTCAGCAAAAGAAAAAAGTTATCAAATGTGAACGTGAGATTCCGGGGGTTGAAGCAGTTGGTAAAGTAGAGAATGTAGGTGAGATGGTGCAGAATTTCCAAGTTGGAGATCGAGTAGGCTATTGTACTTTATATGGTGCTTATTGTGAGAAAAGGGTAATTGATTCAAAATGTTTGATAAAGATTCCAGATTTTATTTCTGATGAGTTAGTAGCAGCGATTCTTTTTAAGGGAATATTTGTTCATTCTTTATTGCGTCGAGTGTATATTGTGATAAAGGGTGCTAGAGTATTGGTGCATGATGCTGATAGTGATATTGGACAGATCATTTGTCAGTGGGCGTCTTTTTCTAAGACAACTGTTATAGGAACTGTAAGCTCTGATGATAGAGCTGAGATAGCTTTGGATAATGGTTGTGAATATGTGGTAAATTATACAGATAGTGATTGCATTGATAACATTATGGAAGTTACTGAAGGTTGTGGGGTAAATGCTGTTTATGATTCTGTTGGTTTAAAAACTTGCAAAATTTCTTTTGGAGTTCTTACATTTTTTGGCATATATGTTTTATTTTATGAAACTTCAGGTCCTTTGCCTTCAGTTGATCTTAAGATGTTAAAATCACGCTCAACTTTTTTTACAGCTCCTTCTGTCTTTCACTACAAATCTAGTGAATTTGAATTAAATTTAAGTGTTATAGAGATATTTGAAATGGTTAAGAAAAAATATTTGAATCCAAAAATAGCAAAAGTATATACTTTTGATGAAATTGAACAAGCACATGAAGATCTTGAAAAAAAACATTTGAATGGTCAATTAATTGTAAAAATTGGTTAGTAAATGTTTTATTTGATCGCAGAATGATATAGTATCTACTTTTAATTTTGGCTTATGTGTTGGAGTGGAGAAGCTTCTGCTGTTTTAGCAGCAGTTGGAATAGGTTTTACTTTATATGCAGCTTTGAGAAAACAGCCTTTAGTGCTCTGGGTGACACTTGGTTATTTTTCGCTTATGGAATTACTACAAGCATTTACTTATACGGTTATTGATAATTGCTCAAACCAAATGAACCAAATTCTTACTCTATTAGGGTATTTTCATATTGCATTCCAGCCTTTTTTTGTTAATGCTATTTCTATGTATTTTATTCCAGAAGAAGTACGCAATAAAATTGCTTTTCCAGTTTATACCTTATGTTTTGTGTCAGTTATTGTTATGTTAATGCAAGTTTATCCATTTGATTGGGCTGGAAAATGTGATTTAAATAGACCATTATGTAGTCATGAACACCTGTGCTCAGTTTCAGGTTCTTGGCATATTGCTTGGGATATACCTGTGAATGATATTGGTAATACTTTTGTTAATTGGGGTTTTCTTTTTGATTCTGGCTATAGCTATCCGATTGTAGCCTTTTTATTACCGCTGCTGTACGGATCTTGGAGGATGACTCTTTATCACTATCTTGCCGGCCCATTTTTTGCATCGTTACTTGCGAGCAATGCTAACGAGAAGCCTGCAGTTTGGTGTTTGCTATCAATTGGATTGCTTCTAATTGTTGTTAAAACACCATTGCGCCAGTATCTACACGTAAAGGGTTGGTTATTATGGCCAAAAAGTTGCCGTGCATAACTTGACTTTTCTATTTTCTAGAAACGTCGTGGTGATGGAAGATAAGTTTCTGATTTATCTATTTGCTTTGAGCTGCAGCTAGCACATGAAGAAACTTTCGATATTATACTGCGTCTGGAGTGCGATTTCTCCTTTTTAAATTCTTGCCGATATGTTTTTAGTATTCCTTTTCCTTCTTTGTTGAAGCTATCTAGTTTCTCCTGTATTTCTTTGTAGTCTATTTCAATGTTTTTGCTTAACTGTTCAAATTGTTCTTTTGTAATTTTATTAGTACGTATTTTATCTTTTTCGCTTTTAAGAAATTGAGATTTCATTAGAGTTGCTTTTTCAAAGTATTCGTTGTTATTTTTCAAAAAGTCAATAAATACTGGTTTATCAGATTTAATTTCCTGATTTTTTGCTTTTAGCTTTATGGTTACGAGCACGGTTTGACATTTGTGTCGAAACAAACCTATGCTGTGATCCAAGTCTTGCTGTAATTGTGTGTATTGGGTTTTTTGTTTATTTTCTGCAGTTGCTTCATTGATTATTTGTCTTAATTTCTTCTGGCTATTCTCAATTTGTGCTTTTTCTGCGTCAGATTTTGTTTTGTTTAATAAATCTTTACCCTTTTTTATAAGTTTCTCTAGCTTGTCTAGCTCCAGCATTGAATTTTCTTGATTAATAACTCTAACTTCCTCAAAGAAACAATCAAGTTCATCTTTATCCTGTGGAGTACAATAGTGTCGACATTTTGCTAAGCATGAATTGATTTTACTTAACAGTTCCTTTGCTCTTGATACTTGACTTTCTTCATTGTCTGCAGGTTTAGTAACAGAAGGAAAGTTTTCTACTGGTACATGACCATCAATATAATCAAAAAATTCTTCTTCCTGTAGTATGGTTGATATATTATCTAATAATGAACCAAGACTTGTGATAGATTCGTTATCCTTGTCTGTTGCTTTGTTAATTTCCATTTTGCTGTTTTTTTGCATATTGTTAATTAGAGTAATCAAATATTATTATGTCTCATTTAACATAAAAATTAGTATGCGTAAAGGACAAATAGATATTTTTCTGAATTATTGGTTATTATATATGATGGTTTCATTTCTATCAGCATAACCTAAAGTATTACGGATTCGTTCGTCTAATAAATCCAGATCAAGATTATCTTCGTTTAAACCATTTATCTTTTTTTCTATTGAGTTCTTGTATATGGTAAGGTCATGCAATTTTGCAGAAGAGCTTTTTATATTTTTATTTAATTCAACCCAATGGATTAAACCTCTATTACCTATTACAGCGTGGATAGAGAAATAAAATGTAGCAATGACAAGTAAGCTAGAAGCAAATACTGACTTAAAACTCTTATACCTAAGTATACCCAAGAATATATTTAACATTGTGTCGGATATATCGTCTTATAGTAAAGTTAATGTTAACATTTTCAGTTACATGATGATAATTTAATAATATTATGTTAAAAGCAAATATAACACAATTAATCATACAATAAAGAATGACAGAGGTAACGGTAAGAGAAGCACTACTTAAAGCTATAGAAGGAGAAATGGAGCGCGATAAAAATGTATTTATTATGGGAGAGGAAGTGGCCAGGTATCAAGGGGCTTATAAAGTTACTCAAGGTTTGTTAGATAAATTCGGTCCAGAAAGAGTAATTGATACGCCAATTACAGAACATGGATTTGCAGGAATTGGTGTTGGTGCTGCGTTTGCTGGTTTAAGACCGATAGTAGAATTTATGACTTTCAATTTTGCTACGCAAGCAATAGATCACATCATAAACTCTGCAGCAAAAACTCGTTATATGTCAGGTGGTCAGGTCTCTTGTCCTATTGTTTTTCGTGGTCCAAATGGTGCTGCAGCTCGTGTTGGTGCACAACATTCACAATGCTATGCATCTTGGTATGCACATGTTCCTGGGCTTAAAGTTATAGCTCCGTATTTTGCAGCGGATTGTAAGGGTCTGCTTGCAGCTGCAATTCGAGATCCAGATCCTGTGATATTTCTAGAAAATGAAATTGTTTATGGTTTTAACCATGAAGTTGGAAATGCTTTTGATGAGGTTTACACAACAGAAATCGGCAAAGCAAATATTGTAAGGGAAGGAAGTGATATTACAATCGTTACTTTTTCTATTGGAGTGAAAATTGCTATGGAGGCAGCAGAAGTTCTTGCAAAAGAAGGTATTTCCATTGAGGTGTTGGACTTGAGAACATTGCGACCTTTGGATATTGAAGCAATAATTAAATCTGTACAAAAAACGAATAAGCTAGTTTTGGTAGAAGAAGGATGGCCTTTTACTGGAATCAGTTCAGCAATATCAGCTCTTGTTATGGAAAAAGCTTTTGATTATCTTGATGCACCAATAAAGCGCGTTAATGGCAAGGATGTACCGTTACCTTACGCCAAAAACCTGGAACAATTAGCTTTACCAAACTTTCAAGATATTATTAAAGTAGTTAGAAAAATTGTCTGATTTATAAACCAATTGTAGCTATTTTTTAGCTTTTTGCTGATATTTGATATGTGAAAGTTAATTGTGTACAATATTCAAGTTAAAATTTTTTTATATTAACACGTGGAAGAAGAAAGAAAAGATGCAGAGCCGGAAATAAAAATCTTATTGGCTCAAGGAATGAAAAAAGGTTTTCTTACATTAGAGGACTTAAATAGTGAGCTTTCTGACGAAACTCTCTCTTCAGGACAGAAGATTGATTCTATTATTAGTACTTTAAGTGATTGTGGAATTGATATTTTAGAGCTAAATGATGACGATGAGGCTAGTAGTGTAGTTGGTGAAGATAAAAATGATGACGATAACGATGATATGGATAAAGCTTCTGTAGCTTTAGGAAGAACAGATGATCCTGTTAGACTTTACTTACGTGAGATGAGTTTAGTTAAGCTTTTATCTCGTGAAGAAGAGGTAGAAGTGGCGAAATACATAGAAAGCGAGAGAGAAAGCACATTAATTGCTTTGTTTATGGTTCCAAGTGTTTTAAATTCTATAAAAAAATGGAGAGATGCTCTTGCCAATAGTGAGATGCTTTTGCGAGATGTGGTTGTTCTTGGTGAGAATGATAAGATAGATGGTAGTGCAGATAGTGATGTAATTAAGTCTGATAAAATTGGCGAGAGGACAAATGGAGTTGAAGATGATGATGAGGAGGTGAGTGTAGATATGGATTCAGTTCTTCCTAATTCTCCAATTTTGACTCTAGAATACAGAATGTTGCCTAAAATATTGTCCTTATTTGATGAGATTTCTGATTATGTAAGTGAGATCACTAAATTAGGGATTGAGGTGGGAGGAAATGAAAAATGCCATATTTTATGGGATTTGCTCAAACAAGTAAAGTTTAATAATAAGTTTCTGACAAGAATACTTAATCAATTAATTACTGTAAGTAGGGAATTGATTTCCTTAGAAGGAAAGTTAATGTCTATATTGGTAGGCTATGGTGTGGCGCGAAAAACTTTTGTTGGGAATAGGAGTAAGATTTTAAATTCTGATGGTATTGCATCAATTCTCGGAGAAGATAATTGGAATAGAATCTGTAATTCTGAAGGAAAAGAAACTATACAGAGCGTATTTGCTAAGCTTCATGCAATTGAAAATGAGCATGGTACTGATGCTGTTACCCTTAGAAAGTTAATATCGGAGGTTAAGAAGCATGATAGTAATATGCAAGAAGCAAAGCACAAGATGGTTAGAGCTAATTTAAGATTGGTTATATCGATAGCTAAAAAGTATTCAAATCGGGGTATGCCTTTTCCTGATTTGATACAAGAAGGAAATATTGGCCTTATGAAGGCTGTTGATAAATTCGAGTACCGACGTGGTTATAAGTTTTCAACATATGCTACTTGGTGGATAAGACAAGCAATTACCAGATCTATTGCAGATCAAGCAAAAACAATAAGGATTCCTGTGCATATGGTAGAAACTATAAATAGAATGATACGTATGAGTCGACAAATGGTCCATGAATGTGGAAAAGAGCCTACAAATGAAGAATTAGCTAAGAGGCTTGGTGTATCTGTTGATAAGGTTAATAAAGTATTGAAAATTTCTAAAGATCCAATAAGTTTAGAAAATCCAGTTGGTGATGATGGTGGCTCTTTTGGAGACTTTATAGAAGATAAAAATGTCATAAATCAGGTTGATGCTGCTATCGCACAGAACCTTACTAAGGTTATGAATGATGTTCTATCAACTCTTTCTCCACGTGAAGAAAAAATATTACGTTATAGATTTGGCTTAAGTAAAGTTAATGTAAAGAAGAAAAAAGGCTTATCCGTTGATGGGAATGATAGGGATACATTTACTTTGGAGCAGGTTGGTTTTAAGTATAATGTAACTAGAGAAAGGATTAGGCAAATAGAAGCGAAAGCTTTAAGAAAACTAAGGCATCCTTTACGTTCTGCAAAATTAAGGACATTTTTAAAATATTAAAATTTTCCTTATTCTTGTGTATTGTATTTTTGTAAATTAGCTATTGTGTATCCTTTTTCTTTTAAAGAATAAATCAAGCTTTTTAAAGTATCTTTTCCGTTGTGTGCATCTGTGAACATAGGGTCATGCATTAGCAAAATAAGCTCATTCTTAACCACAGTTCTTCCTGATTTAAGTGCTCGTTCTATGCCGTCAACTAAACTCTTAACGTTCTCTTTTGGTGCACCGTTTCTTTGACTTTCCCACTCGTAATCCCATCCGTATAAGAGAAAGTTTTCTTCATACACTTTATCATATATTGATTTCTCTTTCTGCTTCTGTTCTTTTGATATGTAGGGATCATCCTGTATTAAATTAGGTAATCTAAATACATCACGTCCTGGTAATCTGGCATAAGTTAATGTATCTGAGTTAATTTCTAAAACCTTATTGTTCTTTCTCATGTCACCTACAACTCCTTCTATATTGCTGTAAAAGTTTTGATATCGGCCGAAAGCATGTGAATAACTATGATTTCCTAATAAGACATATATAGATTCTTGAGAACGTTCTAGAGCTATTTTGTGTGCTTTTGAGCGTTCTACATGCATACCAACCATGAAAAATGCTCCAAAAACTTCCTCCTCTTCTAAGACTTGTATTATATTATCAGTACCACCTAAAGGGCCATCATCGAAAGTGAGATATACTTTGTAACCTTTGAGGTCGTTAGCACAAAGCAATACAAAAAGTAAGAAGAAATATTTATACATACAGACGATCTTATTACTTATGTATCGTAATAGCAATTCAGTTGTGATTAATTAAATTCAACCATTCTTCTTCTGTTATAATTCGTATATTTAATTCTTGTGCTTTTGCTAATTTAGAACTGGAATTATTACCTTTTACTAATATATGAACATGATTTGATATCGAATTCATTATTGTAGCACCAAATAATTGTGCTTTTAATTTGGCTTCCACTCTTGTCATACTTTTCATTGTTCCAGTAAATACAATTTTTTTACCGCTTAAAATAGTATTTTCCCCTATTTCTATGTCAGTAACGCAAATTTTTTTTTGTAATTTGTGAATTAGTAGTAAATTTTCTTCTTTGTTAGCAAATTCTTTTATTGTAAGAACTATTTTTTCACCTATACCATCAATATTTTTCATTGATTCAGCAATAAGGTTATTACTATTGATATTTTTCAATACTTCATTCAATTTTGAAATTGATTTATATTTACGTGCTAGATTTAATGCATTGCTTTCACCAACAAATCTTATTCCCAATGCAAGTATAAACTTATCTAATGTTACTGTTTGAGAGTTTTGAATGCTTTTTGCCAGATTTTTAGCTGATTTTTTTCCCCATCTTGGTAAATTTTGTAACACATCTATTTTTGCTGGTATGTAAAATATATCGGCAATGTCTTGTATTATACCATGTTTTAGCAATAATTGTATATATTTTTCTTGCAAACCTTTAATGCTAAAAGCTTCTAGCATATGTTGTATTGCTTCAATAATTTGAGCTTTGCATCCTATTTTATTTGTGCATCGAATAGCAACGCCTTCTTTTACTAATTTACTATTACAAACTGGACATAATTTAGGAAATACAAATTCTTCTGTTATTTCAGGTCTTAAATTGGAGTCAATTGCTGTTACTTGTGGTATTACATCGCCTGCACGCTTGACTAAAACAGTATCATTTTCCCTTATATCTTTGCGTTTGATATTATCTTCATTATGTAAACTTGCTCTGCGTACTATAACGCCACCAATATTTATGGGTGCTAGTTCTGCAACTGGTGTTAAGGTTCCTGTTCTTCCAACTTGGATTGAAATGCTATTTAATTTTGTTTTTCCAATTTCTGAGGGAAATTTATATGCTATAGCCCAACGTGGTGAGTGATGAGTTCTACCTAAACGCTCCTGTAAATTTAGATCATCAATTTTACATACGATTCCATCGATATCGTAAGATATGGTACTTCTTTTAGTGTAAATCTCTTTGTAAAATTCCACTATGTCATCAATATTGTACGCAATTGCAATATTTTTGTTAACTAAGAAATTAAAATCTTTTAATTCCTGGAGTATTTCTTCTTGGGTTAGAGCTTCAGTGAAGCCAAATGCGCTATAAACAAAATATTTTAGAGGTCGTTTTGCTGTTATTTTATGATCTAACTGCCGAAGGGAGCCAGCAGCAGCATTTCTAGGGTTTGCAAAACCTTGCATATTTAAAAAATCATTGCGCTCTATAAATATTTCACCTCTAATTTCAATTTTCTTAGGCACATTATTTAACTTTAGTGGCAAATGTTTTATTGTCTTTACGTTCTCTGTGATATTCTCACCAAATTTGCCATCACCACGAGTTGTAGCATAAGCTAATATTCCAAAATGATAATGAGCTGTAAAGGAGACACCGTCAATTTTAGGTTCACAAATCACTTTTATTGGTTGCTCTGTATTTAAGAATTTGTTTGTTCGGTTGATAAAATCTTCTATATCCTTTTTATTAAATGCATTTTTTAAAGAAAGCATTGGTCTGAGATGTCTTATTTTGCAAAATTTTTCTGAAGGTAAGGCCCCGACGTTTTGCTTATGATCGGGATAGAGATGCAGATTTTTTAAGTATTGTGATTTTAGTTTATCGTATTCGGCGTCACTTATACTTGGAGAGTCTTTTTGGTGATACAGTACATCATGTTTTGCTATTTCTTCTTCTAGTTCTAAAAATTTTTTATAATCATCTGACATTTTTCACTCTATTGGACATAGAAGTTAGTGGTATTACAAAGGGTGCATTTTGTCATATTAATTTGGCTTTTGTGTTTGTTACTCAAAGTGTAGATTTATATTAATTACTGAATTTATATATTTGTATAAGATTTGACTATTAAATATATTTGATTTACATCTTTTGCTGATAATAAGGTTAGTGCTTCTTGTTACTAGTATGTGAGAATTATTTTATAGGAGTTTATATGGAAGGCAGTATATTGAATGTTATGAAAGGTATCACAGTAAAAGAGCGTATAAGAGTTATGTTAGAGCATATGCTAGAAAATCCTGATTGTGGGTGTGGGATGCCTGCTGTTACCGTCGTAGATTTTGTTAACAGCTTTAGTAGTTATGGGAAGAGATTTATAAAATCCATGGGTCATATATATCATAATTGGAGAGATGTAAACTACTCAAGTCCAGATAACAGGATAATTATAAGTTGTGATGGTTTTTATGAATGTATTGATTTTTTTATGGTGTTTGTATCAGCATTTAATATGAAATGTAAAGAAATGCTGCGGGCTACAAAGGAGTTTTTCCCAGACTTCGATGGTGTAGAAGTTATGAAGAAACTTGTTCCTAGTGTTACGGTAGGAACAAATAGAGAGGCAAATGAATTAATATGTAGTGGTCTGAATGAAAAAGAAAATGAGGTATGGTATAGTGGTCTGAATAAAGAGGAAAATGAGCTATGGCTTTGGAGGCTCTTTTCTGATGATCCTTTTGCTATTACTTCGTGTGTGATAGCAACAATAGCTATGATAACAGCAGTGGGTATTTCAGTGAAGATCTGGTGTTGCGAAGCAAAACAGATATCAAAAAAACAAAAATCTCAATCTGCTGATAGACAGATATCAAAAAAACAAAGTTCTCAATCTGCTGATAGACAGATATCAAAAAAACAAAGTTCTCAATCTGTTGATGGTAATAGAAAACGTAAGAAAAGGTGGTATGGTGGTTATGCAACTCCTGATAAGGATCTTAAACCCCAAAAAAGTGAGTCAACGCAGCTGCCAAGTCATCATCTCGACTTAACTCGAGAAAGGTTAGCTTCAGCAAAAAAACAGGAGTTAGCTTATGAGGAAAAGTTAGGTAAAATCCAGGCAGATATTGATAGTGTGACTAATTCTATAATAACCGCGCAAAATAGATTAAAAGCTACAGGAAGAAAAAAGAAAAAAACGGTTATGGGAGATATTACTGATAAAAAACTCAAACTACCAGAATTAGAACTTTATCGTAAAAAGATAGAGGGAGAGTTAGGAGAGTACAAAAAGACTGTCTATGGATTAGAAATAGAATTAGGGCTCAGGAAAAAAGAACCAGCAAAATCTTTAGATAAAAACAGTGAGGTTGAAGAAGTAAAAGTAGAAGTTTTGGGCAAAATTGAAGCACAAGAGAATACTATGATGGTAACATAAGACGAAGATGTTGTTCAGTAGTTCTTTTTTTATAGTAGTGGTTTTAAGTAAAGGGCAATTTGCTTATGTTTCCACACCTTTTTATAAAACGAAATTTATATTATAGGTTGTGTTAGCATATTGTGTATATCTGTTATGTTCTTTACTGCTGTTGTTATTATAAATCAGATACGCTAAAGTTGCTGAATAATTATATTGTTGCGAAAAAAAGTATACTTGAAGAAAGGTTGCACCTATAGTATTAAGAGTTAGATATGTGATATCTTGCGATGTGGTGAAGATAAGTGGAAATGAAATTCGTGTTGGTAATGTTTTAGAGTATAAATCTGGACTGTGGGAAGTATTGAAAATAATGCATACCCAACCTGGGAAGGGCGGGGCATACGTTCAGGTTGAGATGAAAGAAATGTTCAAACAAACTAAGTTAAATGAAAGGTTTCGCTCTGGGGAGAATGTTGAAAAGGCTGTTTTGGAAGAAGAACAGTATCAATATTTGTATTCTGATGGAGAAAGCATTGCTTTGATGAGTAATAATGATTATGAGCAAGTTGTTACGCCCAAATCTCTTTTGGGAGGGAAGGAAATATATTTACAAGATGGAATAATTTTGAGTGCTATATTCTATAAGGGGGAAATAATAAGACTTAAGTTACCAAAACATGTTATGTTGGGTGTTCTTGAAACAGAGATTGCAATTAAGGGGCAGACAGTAGCCGCTTCTTATAAGCCTGCCACACTTGAGAATGGTATGACAGTTTCTGTACCACCTTTTATAAAAAATGGAGATAAGGTAGTTGTTAATACTGAATCTGATAGTTATGTTGAGCGTGCAAAATAATGTCTCTGTATTCTGCAAATATGAAAATAATGATATCTGCTGTCAATGCTGCTTCAAAAGTATTAAGTAGGGAGTTTGGAGAAATAACTCAGTTACAAGGTTCAAATAATCCATTAGGTATAAAGCGGTGTATAGATACAGCTTATAGCAAATCGAGTTTAAATATACAACGTGAACTCGAAAAATTTAGACCTGAATTTGGTTTCAGTGAGTCCGAAGGAAAAGAGTATTATTGGAATGTAAAGCCCATAGATGGAAGATATAATTTTACTCGTGCTATTCCTTATTTCGCAGTTTCAGTTGCTTTAGTTAAAGCTGGAGAAGTTTGTGCAGTTGTGATTAGCTTACCTCTGTCAGGTGAAATTTTCTGGTCAGAAAGGGGAGTTGGTAGTTATCATTATGATGGCAACGGCAATAATAGATTGCGGTTAAATAGTTTAAAAGTTTTTGAAATTCCTGTTGTTGGTCTAATTGGTGTAAATAGTAAGCTTCTTAAAGCTTTAGCAAAAATCCAATACAGAGTCATGGCTTCTGTTGATGTAAGTTTTGCATATGTTTTAAGTGGGAAAATAGATGCTTTTTTATTCTTGAAAAATAACGTCAGTTATTCTCTAATGATTAAAGAAGCATGTGGCTCTGTTGCTTATGTTGATAAATATTGTATTGTAGGTAATCCTAATTTTGTTCCTGATTTTGTTAAGAGAATAGAGGGGTGAGTAGTACAGTTGATATATATACAGATGGAGCTTGTTCTGGCAATCCTGGTTGTGGAGGTTGGGGGGCTGTTCTGGTGTATAAGAATGGTAATGTAAAAGAAATTTGTGGTGGTAGTGATTACACAACAAATAATAAAATGGAGCTTCAGGCAGTGATAGAAGGTCTTAGGGTTGTTGATGTAAACAGTGATATAAGCGTTTATACTGATAGTATTTATGTGCAAAGAGGTATGACAGAATGGATTGCAAATTGGAAAATGAATGGCTGGCGTACTGCTAAAAAGAAGGAGGTGAAAAATAGAAAGTTTTGGCAAGAACTGGATTCATATATAAATTTGCATAAAGGATATGTAAAATGGATTTGGGTAAAAGGTCATGCTGGCAATCCTTATAACGAATTGGCTGATAAATTAGCTCGTGGCTATACTGTTCCCTAAATTGTGAATATTATTATCAAATATTTTTTAACAAAAATGTTCGAATTATTAAGAAAATTTTAGTTTTAGTAAGACAAAATACCTTCTTGACAGAACTTTGAATATGCTTTATACTCAAGTAAGTTAGAGGGTTTATTTATAGGATTTCTATATGAGTTTTATACAGAATAAGAGTGGTACAAGTTACCGTTCTTCTTATCATAATGAAGGTCTGAGAAGTTATATGCTCAGAGTTTACTACCATATGGCTGCTGCTTTGGGTATTACTGGCCTTGTTGCATATTTTGTGTCATCTTCTCATGCTGCTCTATCAGTGATATATGGCTCGCCCCTACAGTGGGTGGTTATGTTTTCTCCGATTATTTTTGTATTTATTTTTTCCGCTAAGCTCCATTCTATGCGGCCTGATACAGCAAAAATTTTATATTTCCTTTTTGCTGGTTTGATGGGACTTTCCTTGTCTTCAATTTTCATTGTTTATACAGGCGAGAATATTGCTAGAGTTTTCTTTATTTCTGCCTCAATGTTTGGAGCGGTGGCAATTTATGGTAATGTTACGCAGCATGATTTAACGCAAATTGGCTCATTCCTTATAATGGGTGTCATTGGCCTGATTATTGCTTCTTTGGTGAATTTGTTTTTGCAGAGTGCAGCAATTCATTTCGCTACTTCCTTGCTTGGAGTGGTAATCTTCACAGTTCTTACTGCTCATGATGCACAGAAGATAAAAGACCTTTATTATCGTTATAGCGGTGGCGGTGACGAGATCATGGATCGTTTTGCTATCATGGGTGCTTTAACTCTTTATTTTGACTTCATAAATATATTTATGAGCTTGTTGCATTTGATTGGTAATAGGAGGTAATTTTTATTGCTTTCTATATTGGGCAACATATTACTTTTTTTTTCGTTTTTGTTGCCTTTAATTTCTGCGCTTCTTGTATATGCGTCTTTCTTTTGTGTTTCTTCAGCTGTATTCCTTTTAGTTTATGCTTATTTAGTTAGTGATTTTTCGCTTTTTAGTGTATACCATAATTCAAGCTCTAGTACGTCTTTATTGTATAAGTTATCTGGATTATGGTCTGATTCAAAAGGCTCATTATTACTTTTTGTATGGGGTTTGTCCCTTTACAGTGTGCTATATAGATTATTTGGAGGGGAAGGTGGAGAGCATAAGCAGGTCACTTTATATGTTCAATCCTTTATAGTTGCTTTATTCACTTTGTTTCTGATTTTTTGTGATAATCCGTTTGAGATAAATAAATTGGTTGTACAGGAAGGATTAGGCTTAAATCCTTTATTGCAGGATGGAGCCATGGTTGTGCATCCTCCAATCTTATATGTAGGGTATGTTGGCTTTAGTATTGTATTTTCTATTGCTACTGCACATTGTTTCTGCCCTGTAAAATTTAGTATTGGCAAAGTTATAAAACCATGGCTCCTTTTTGCATGGTCTTTTTTAACTATAGGTATAGGAATAGGAGCATGGTGGGCTTATAGGGAGTTGGGATGGGGAGGTTTTTGGTTTTGGGATCCTGTAGAAAATATATCAGTTTTGCCTTGGATGTTAGCCCTAGCACTTTTACATGCGATCTTATTGACAGAAAAAAATAAAGCTTTGGAGCATTGGACTATATTTCTTTCAATGTTTATTTTTATTATCTGTATATTAGGAACATTTCTTGTTCGATCCGGAGTTTTGAATTCTGTACATGCATTTGCAGATGGTAAGGAGAACTTTCTATATATGCTAATACTTTTAGTTATGTTAGTAGTTATTGGTGTTAGTTCGTATGTTCAATTTTGTTTTAAATATAAAGTAGAAGTCGGTCACAATTTTTCCTCTTATGAAAATTCTATTTTGATTAGTAATTTCTTTTTTTTCTTATCTTCTATGGCTGTATTGGTAGGGATTTTTTATCCTGTTTTAGCTCAGTATTTTCAGGTTGTTGCTGTGACAATACCTCCTTCTTATTACAATAACGTGTTACAGAAGATATTGCTGCCTTTTATGCTATTATGGATCGTTGGACCACAATTGATTATCAGGGAAAACCTAATAAGGAATAATTGTTTGGCAATTTTTATTTCTGCTCTTGTTTCAGCATTTTTTTATACAGGTGACTTTTTAAGTTTTGTATTAGTATATCTTAGTTTATTATTATTTTTTTTACTCTTCATATCATATTTTAGTCAAATCTTGGTAAGAAAAAAGTTGTGCCATTCTTACTATGCAATGTTTTTTGCTCATTTAGGTGGTGCTATGTTGATTTTTTCAATTGTTTGTAATGCATATTTTTCAAGTGAAAAGGAAGAGAATATGCAGATTGGTCAAAGTTTAGAAATCGAGCGATTTAGATTAAAGTTAGAGAGAGTTTTTGTTAAGGAAAGAGAAAATTATAAAGCACTTATAGCAATGTTTCATGTTAACAATTCTTTTTATTTGATGCCAGAAGTTAGGGTTTATTATGTGGAAGAGCAAAGTACAGCAGAAACTGCTATATATCACGATTTTCTGTCGGATGTATACGTAGTTATTTCTGAAATTGATAAGGATTTGGGTATAGGTGTACAGGTTCATTATAACAAATTTATCAACTTGATTTGGCTTAGTGTTTTACTTATAGCTTTAGGTGGGTTAATAGGATTGGGAAAATTTTATGACAGCAGCTATCGCATAACTTCCATCGTCACTTAATGATACATCAGTGTTGTGCAATTTTTTGCCATTAAAAAAAAGATATGGTTTACCCTTCTCATTATTCTGTACGCCAATAAAGTTAAATTGCAGTTGGGTTGAAGAAGAACTACCACCTAATGCTTTAAAATAGGCTTCTTTTGCTGCAAAGCGCTTGGCAAAATGCTTATTTTTCATTTCTTGATCTTGGTATTTTTTACTAGATTCAATTTCATGAGTAGTGAAGACTCTCTGCAAAAATTTATTGCCGAATTTATCAATCAAGTGAGCAATCCGGCAAATTTTTACTATATCAACTCCAATCATTAAACGTTATCTTGAAAAGATAATAATATTTTTAGTAAATACAGAAAGCAAACTTAGTTTACTTTTTCTCTTTCCTTTGTTTCTAAACATTCTGCTGAAGTTTTTTCTATATTAGATTCAGGGCTTTTTTTAGGTTCATACAGAATGTTTTCTTCATGTAAAAATTGTTTAAAAGCTCCTTTTGCATAATATTGTGTACAATCTTTGTAAATGTAATGAACTCCCATTTCCCCTTCTACTGTAACATTGCATTGGGGTTCATATCCTATTCTTCGCACATCTTTATTGAATGAGGAGCACTCTGTTCCAAAATGTCGATACATGTAAACTTTTTTCAGCCTTGTCGGCATTTTTTCGAATTTAACTATCGCTTCTTTAACTTTTGCAGGGCTTAACTTTATTGTGTATTTCTCACCCGATATATCAATCTCTGTGCAAATTGCAGATCCTTCAAGGTTTTGATGATTTTCATTATGTTCTTCTTCTTTTTTTTGTTGATTAGCTTTCTCATTTTTTTTATCGTATATGCTACTTATTGTTATTGTTTTGTCGATTTCAGGTCTTTTTTGAAGGAGTGGGATAAGGTTGCTTGTCTTTCTTTTGTCATCATGTGCTTTCTTGTTGAATGGTGTGTAGACAATGGCTTCCTCTGGTGTTGTTTTAATCTCATAAACTCCTGGTGCTACCATAGTTCTTTTTTGAAAAGTAAATTCTTTGTGTTCTTTTGCATTGTAAACAGGAAAATTGGCATTATAAACAGCTTCTATAAGCCCTTTGTTTTCATCAGAAATAGGAATGTCACTAATTACGATAAATGGCTTATTTGTAGAATTCTCAATGTAAAAAGAAACTGTTTGATTTTCTATATACAGACAGATTCTAGTATAATATTCCCCTAGCTTACACCTTGCAAGCACATTTAAAAGAAGGGGATCAAATTTCTCAGCAGTTATTCTCAGGGAGTCTACTCTTCGTTGTATTTGTGTGTTCGTTTGACTGAGCGCTTCAAGCTCTTCTTTTGTTATTTTTACTTCTTCTTCTTGATCCGGTAGACGGCCCGGTACTTTATAAGTTAAATTATTTATTGATGATTCCATATATACACCTAAGCTAATAACAGTATATTCTATTATATAAAAATATAAAATGCAATATTCTTTCAAGAAAAATGCTATTTAATTCTATAATTTTATATTTAATTGCTATGTGGCCAGGTATTGTGTACTACTATTTTGTTATGATGTGTTCAAACCTATCAGGGAGTGATATCTCTTATTTTAGGGATAATAGGAAGGTTGTTTCAGAAGTTAGTTTTTGTCTAGAAGCTGGTCAGTCATTATTGATAACTGGCAGAAATGGTGCAGGTAAAACAACTTTACTTAGAATTATTGCAGGTATATTAGAACCTGACGCAGGCGTGATTAAAATAGATGGTAGTAATATCCATGATGATTATTTTGCATATAAAAAATCTATAGCATATTTAGGGCATAAGGATGGATTTAATGAGGATTGGACAGTTGAGGAAAATTTAGTATTTTGGGCAAGGATGCGTGATACAGTTGAGGTCATATTTGCAGCTGTTTGTTATTTTGGCTTAGATAAGTTTATGTACATGAAATATTCAAACTTATCTGCTGGCTGGAAAAAACGTGTTGGTTTTGCTAGGATGTTGATATCTGATGCACAAATATGGCTATTAGATGAACCTTTTGCTAGTTTAGATAGTGTGATAGAACAGTCTCTTTTAGGTTTGTTGAATACAAGATTGCAACAAGATGGAATTGTTATAATGTCTAATCATAAGCAGATTGAGTTAGGAAATATGAAATATTTGCATTTATGAGAATTAAAAAGCATCTTGGTCAACATTTTCTCTTATGTAATGACATAATTCAGCTGATAGTAAAATCAGCAGGTAATATATCTGGTAAAAATATACTTGAAGTTGGTCCTGGTACTGGAAGATTGACATATAAAATATTATTACAAAATCCAGCCAAGTTGTGTTCTATAGAGCTTGATAAACAGTTTTTGCCTTATCATGAAGATTTTCTTTTGAAATATAAAAATTATGAATTAATTTTTGATAATGTTTTGACAGTTAAAGAACAAGAAATTTTAGGCAGACCAATTATTGTTATAGCTAATCTTCCATATAATATATCAACTGAATTGTTGTTCAAATGGTTAGATAATTTAGAAGGTTTTAATAGCTTTATCCTCATGTTTCAAAAAGAAGTTGCTGAAAGGATATCTGCAAGATGTGGAAGTAAAAAATATGGAAAGTTAAGTATTGTTGCTCAACTTTTATGTAAAGTAGAGTATTTATTTAACATATCAAGAGAAAGTTTTAGCCCTCAGCCAAATGTTGAATCAGCTGTAATTAGAATGACGCCTTACAAAAAACCTTTGTTTGAAGTTAATATAAAATTACTTAAAGAATTGATACATTTGTTATTCTGTCGGCGCAGAAAAATGATTCATACAATCTTAAAGAAAAAATATTATAATGCTGCTAATACGCTGGACAATCTAAATATTGATATGAAGTTAAGGCCAGAAGATCTTTCAGTAAAACAGTTTTGTGATTTAGTTAATGCTCTGCAGTGATTGATCCTAATATTATATATTTTTTAGTATTATTTTTGATATTTCTGACGGCAATCTGGAGATGGCCAGCTAATAAACGTAAACAAGCAATGTTTTCATTTGCTAGCTGGATTGGGATAATCTTGATAATTGTTTCGCTTTATAGTTTTCGTCACGAGTTATCAAATAATAGGGTAGTTGCTAATTTGCTACCTGGTTATGGTTATTATACTGATTTAGGGCATTCTATCAATTTCAAGAAAGCTGCTGATGGTCATTTTTATATAATAACAAAAATAGGCGATGTTCATATCAGATTTTTAGTTGATACTGGAGCAAGTGATATTACTCTTTCTTTGCAAGATGCAAGAAAATTAGGTATAGATTTGAGCAAGCTTACATTTAACAAAATTTACCATACAGCTAATGGTATAGTAACTGCGGCACCTATTATTATTGAGAAAATGGAGATAGGAAATCTTTTTATGAAGAAAATTAATGCCTCGGTAAACTCAACAGAAATACCGTACTCTCTATTAGGAATGAGTGCATTATCAGATTTTGATATTCAGATATCAAGTAATACTTTGACTTTGAGCACTCCTCATGACTGAAAATCAAGCCCTATGAGCACCTAGTAATCTTTGTTCATAGGTTGCAGAGAGATTATTGTTTGTGTAGATGTTAATTCCTTCACTATTGCCTTCCGTGCCCTCTACTGAGGAGTAAGTGGGAGGAAGGGCTGCTGAGTTAATACTCGTTTGCATTACTGAATCCTCTAATTCTGTTGTTATTCTTCTTTTTTCATCTTGCTTGAATATTACAAATTCATAAGCGCCTGCAATAATTAATGCTAGTGCAGCTGGGCATAATAAGGATGTGAATACAAGCAAAGTAAGACCTGTATATGGGAAAAACTTTTCTGGGATAAATTTGCCAAACCATTTTTCATGACTGACGAATATACAAGTCATAGTTAAAAATGCTAATCCAAAAAACGCTACAACAAGCCCGCCTATTATCAGCCTCTTGCTGGCATTTTTTGTTCTTACGTGCTGTGATCCATTCGGTAATGATTTTTGATCGGATTGCCTATCTTTTCGTTCTTTTTCTATGTCTCTTTCTATCTCTCCTCTTATATAGAGTATATTTCCTGCAAACGATACTCCTGCTGAAGTTATTGCAAATAACGCAAGAAGGGCAAAGACAACATTAATTTTGATATCTCTTAGTGAGATTTTATTTACTCGCGTTGCGCAGAGAAGAAAATACATAAGGAACAAAAAGGCACAAGAGCCAAAACAACCGCAGATCGTTAAAGTACTTCCTACAATAATTCTTACGTTAGAAAAAGTTATTGCCTTTTTCCTTTTTCTTGGTATGTGCATGTATACACCTTCTACTTCAAATTACTAAAAAACAGTTAATAGCATAGATTACGAACTCTATTTATGCAAATAAGTTCTTGCTTAAATTTCTTAGAACAAAATTATTATTTTAAGCAATTTAAAAATGTATGTATTATGGTACAAATATGAGTTTAATTAATGCTTAAAAAGTTAAATATTCATATTTAATGAAAACTAATCTGTTTTTTTATGAAAAATAACGCTGGTGGCCTGAATTGGAATCGAACCAATGACACAAGGATTTTCAGTCCTTTGCTCTACCGACTGAGCTACCAGGCCAATAATAAATATACGTGGTAATTGACAAGACATGATTGTATTATTATCCCGTTTAGTGTAATTCTAATAATTTATTATGGCAATAGATTTTCCTAATATTAATCCTGTTTTAATTAGTATCGGGCTATTGAACATTCGTTGGTATTCGCTGGCTTATATTTTTGGTATATTAATTGCTTGGCTTTTATTTATTAAAGTGAACAGGTTTTCTT
This sequence comes from Anaplasmataceae bacterium, assembly GCA_965207045.1. Classification (GTDB taxonomy): domain Bacteria; phylum Pseudomonadota; class Alphaproteobacteria; order Rickettsiales; family Anaplasmataceae. The sequence goes on from OZ242261.1 coordinate 1,166,649, forward strand.
TAAAAAAAGAAGTATTAGATTCAATGCTTTCTTATGTAATTTTTGGTGTGATTGTAGGGGCTAGATTAGGAGAAGTTTTTTTTTATTTGCCTATTAGGTATTTACAAGATCCAATTTCTATTTTCAAGATATGGGAAGGTGGGATGTCATTTCATGGTGGTGCTATAGGAGTTATAGTTGCTTTGATAATTTTTTGTAACAGGAATAATGTTCCAGTTATGCAGACATTAGATTTAACAGCTTGCTTTGCACCTATAGGGCTTTTTTTAGGACGTTTAGCTAATTTTATAAATGGCGAATTATGGGGAAAGGTTACTGATGTTCCATGGGGTGTGGTTTTTCCTTATGCTGGGCCGTTACCAAGGCACCCTAGTCAAATATATGAGGCTTTATCTGAGGGCCTTTTCTTGTTTTGCATTATGATATTCTTACTCTTTAAGACTAGAGCACGGGATTATCCTGGTCTCATGAGTGGCATAATGTTTATTCTATATGCTATAGCGAGAATAATTATGGAATTTTATCGAGAACCTGATGCACAATTTAATTTAGTTTTTGCTAATCATTCACTTCCGATAACTCTAGGACAGGCTCTTTCTGCTCCGATGTTGATTATCGGTATATTTTTTGCAGTTTATGCAAGTTTTGGGTGGAAAAGTAAATCATCATAACAACATCTATTATATCTATGGTCACCAAGTTGAGTATTCGGGTTATTCTTATTCTCTGTTTCTTTTAAAGAGTCATAAACTTTCTTTCCATAAATAGCTGCTATGAAAAGCCCAACTGCAGCCATAAAGATGAATAATGTAGTAAAGGGAGTTATTAAATCGATCATAAGGAAGGACTTTGCTAATTCAGACATTTCGTTTTCATATGCTGTAGGTCCGAACACATACTTTTGTATGAGTACTACACAGTAACAGCGAAACCTGTTGCGCCTACTGCTGCAACTCCTGCAGAGCATAGGGATATAGCTGTTTTTTTGAATTTAGGATCTTCTCTCCATAACGTTTTAACTGTTTCTAAGTAACTCATAATTTATTTTAGTTAATTATACGAGGATTATACTACATACTATTACTTATGTTCAATAACTGCCTGATCAAAGTGAAGTAAAAGGGTTATCATTTTTAGTGATATTGTTAAAGCATGTGATTATTACAAATTTTATGAGTGGCGTAATATTTATTCCATATTCTATAATGGAAATAACTATAGAATTTTACTGACTTCTAATAACACTAAAACAAGCTCTTTTTGATTAGACTATTTGATTATAGATATAGTTTTCTGCAGTGCGTGCAACAAGGTAGAAAAATAAGTTATAAGAACATATAGGTGCTTTTCAAGTTCCTTGATAATAACAATAATTATCTTGTTCGCCTTTTTCTGCTGAACAATTAGAGACATAAGTTTGAGTAGAATTTCTGTGACTTTCTTCTTCCTTTCTTCCACTTTTCGATTGATCCTTTGTTTCTTTTAATTTTTTGTAAGCTTCTTTTCCATAAATAGCTGCTATGGAAAACCCAACTCCAATTATGGAGAGGGATAATATAGTAAGGAAAAATGTTACTATAGACATTTTATTTTCATATGCTGTAGGTTCAAGCAGTCCAGCGTACTTTGGCATGAGTATTGCACATGTGAAAACGGAGCAAATTGTAGCTAATGCTGCAACTCCTGTAGAGCATAAGGATATAGTTGCATTTTTTTTGAATTCAGCATTTTCTTTCCATACAGTTTTAAATGTGCCTGAGCTCATATAAAATTGTTTTAGCTAATCATACAAATCATTATACCACATAATTATTACTTATGTCAAATAATTCTCTTGTTAAGAGAGGGTTTGTTTTCTAATATATTATTAACAGGAGAAGAGAAATTAGAGAGTTAGTAAAAAAAAATGTATGTATGATTATTAAAATTCTGACGATTTTTTTTAACTACTTTCTTCTTATATGATAGTGTTTAATGAATCTCATTATTCATGATAATTCTTTTTTTGTCTACAAAATAATTTTTATTAGTCATATACTTATTGAAGATAAATTACAGAAGCAATTTATGAAAAGGTTGACCTTAGATAAAATAAATAAATTATTTGCAACTCCTTTTAATGATTTGCTGTTTCAGGCACAGTCAATTCACAGAGAAAATTTTGATCAAAATTCCATACAATTAGCAACTTTGTTAAATATAAAAACAGGTAATTGCCCTGAAAATTGTTGTTATTGCTCTCAGAGTGCCCATTATAATACTGGTCTTAAAAAAGAAAAATTGATGGATGTAAAGCTAGTTGCTAATTCGGCACGACAAGCAAAAAAAAATGGTGCAAGTAGATTTTGTATTGCTGCAGCTTGGCGCAACTTAAACGACCGGAATGTTGATAAAATAGCTGAAATGATTAAAGCTATAAAAAATGAAGGATTGGAGAGTTGTGTCTCTTTAGGTATGGTAACAGAAGAACAAATGAAAAGGTTAAAAGAAGTTGGTTTGGACTTTTGTAACCATAATATAGATACTTCTCGCGAATTTTACCACAATATCGTTACAACACGTACATATGATGATAGATTAGAGAGCATTAAGAACATAAAAAATGCTGGGGTTAAAGTTTGTTCAGGTGGAATCATAGGAATGGGCGAAGAGCAGGAAGATAGGGCAAAAATGCTTTTTACATTATCAGAAATCGAACCGCCTCCACTTTCTGTTCCAATTAATAGGTTAGTACCAATTAAAGGTACCCCGTTTGAAGAACAGCAATCTATAGATAATATTGACTTTATTCGAACTATTGCGGTCACAAGGATAGTTCTGCCAAGATCTTATGTTCGTTTATCAGCTGGAAGAGATGGAATGTCTGAAGAAATGCAATCTTTATGTTTTTTTGCAGGGGCTAATTCAATGTTTTATGGTGAGAAGCTTCTTACTACTTCTAATCCTAAGCAAAACAAGGATTTAAAGATGCTTGAAAAGCTTGGAATAAAGGTGTCTAATTAAAGAAATTCACAATCTTACTTAGAGCAAGTTGTAAAATCTATAATTAATGCTTACGTGATGCTTTGTATAAAGCACAATTGGTGTTGATAGTAGTAGAATCATGACAAATTGTATGAGAAAGAGTTAGATTATGACTAATTAATCTTTTTCAAGACTATACTTGAATAAGTGCTTACCTACAATCAGAAGCGTTTTTGCTGTTATTAGCAATAGTTGCGAGAAATAGGTAGAAAATGAATAAACAACTTTTACTGTTTATCATACATAATAAGTGTATTGCACTAACTCTATCATGGGCTTTAGCTTTTCTGATTTGCTCTGCATAAAATGCTATTTAAAATAATGCACTAGAATTTTTCAATTTAGATTGAAGTGAGAAAAAGAGCTCTAAACTATATCTCAAAAGGAAGCCTTTGTGGCTGTTATTTAATTTACTTTAGGGTGTAAGCTAGTTTTGTAAGATCTAGGGGTTGATTTGTATTTTCAAATACATTATTATCTATCCGTAATTTTTTAGGTATTAATTATGTCTTCTAACTATTATACTAAATTGACTTTTCCTGAACATGAATATAATTTTGGTGAGTGTAGTGATAAGTTATTTGATCATTGTAAGCATCCAAAGGAGGATAAATATTTTTTGAATAACGAATTGATGCATACTGAGTTCAGTGATAAGGGCGAAACTGTTTATATAGATCTATCCAATTCTTATAAAGAAGGAAATAATCTTGTAGAGGTAACCCCTCACTATAGTGGTACTGCTCTTGACAGTGTTGATATTAAAGTTCTTGAGCCTGTTCCTATGGATATAAGTATGTATAACGTTAGTTCGGAAAAATTGGATGGCTTTACTTCTTTTCTGAATGATAATTTTCGTGCCCTTATAACTGATGAGCTAACAACTGGAAAGCAGTATATGGTTTTACTATATATCGATGGTGTTTTAGAGCAACCGGTGGATTTAAAAAAGCCTACTATTGATATGTATTTGGACAAAGGTAAAGATGGAGGAGATGCAGGTGAGCAGTTTAGTGGACAGGGTGGTGATTTAGTTGAACAACTTATTATGTAAGTATCCCAGATAAAAAGGCAGCTGTTCAGTCCTTTTCATGAGGTACAATGATATTTTTTGCATGTGTGTCAAACACACATGCAATGGTTGTGGTAGTTTCACTGGATAGAACAACAAGATAGTTTGTTACGTCTATTTACTACCTCAGTAACTTCTAGATTTGTTGCAGGAAATGGTGAATGAGTAATATCGTCGTATTTAGGTGGAGCGGTGGCACTCTCCTGTTTATTTTTTACTTCTTCTATGGCCTTAAGAATAGGCATTGAATTATAGTTTCTTAACAAGAGAGCAGTCTCCAAAACGGTGTGATCGTCTTTGTTTTTTATTGTTAGATCCGCTCCTTTTGATATCAGTAAGGAGAAGATTTCTTTAACTCTGTTAGGGTTGTCATAGCCAATATCTTTGTTTCTCGCTAAAAGATGCATCACCGTATTTCCTTCATTATCTTTCGCATTTAAATCTGCCCCTAAACTATTAAGTGATTCTATACTTTCTTCTAATTCTTCGATTGCAGGACCGTACTCGTTACAACTATTAATCATCTTATGCAAAAAAGTTTGGCCTCTTTCATCTCTTACATCGACGTTACCAATATCATCTCTATTTTTCATATACGTGTCACTAAAATAATGATTATTAATAATAGCATAAATAATACAAAAAAGCTAAAAATCTTATTTAATTTTATGTAATTATCTTTCTCTATAAAAAAGCGCCTGTGCTATATCCTCTCTGTTAATAGTAACATGTTCGTGCAGGTCAGCTATTGTCCTTGCTATACGCAGAATTCTTACATAACCTCTCATAGAGATATCAAGTTTCTTTAAAGCACTATTGAAAAAAGAGATCGCTTCTTTGTCTGGTTGTGCGATCTCTTTCAACATATCATAGCTTGCTTCTGCATTACAATTATAATTGACGTCATATTCCTTATATCTCTTTGATTGTATAGTGCGTGCACATAGTACTTTCTCCTTTAATTGAGCTGTTGTGCTTATTACTTCTTTCTGTTCATTAATCTTTGAAATGTCGGTATTAGGTACTTCGATATGAATGTCAATTCTATCTAACATAGGGCCAGAGATTTTATTTTTGTAATCAATACCACATCTATATGTCTTATTACATGCTTTTTTCAGGTTTCCTAAGTAGCCGCATTTGCAAGGATTCATTGCGCCGACAAATTGGAAATCAGCTGGATAAGTCACATGTGAATTGACTCGAGCTACAGTAACATTTTTAGATTCAATTGGCTGGCGTAGACTATCTAAAACAGCACGGGAAAATTCAGGCAATTCGTCTAAAAAAAGTACTCCTTTACTTGCTAGTGTGACTTCTCCGGGTCTTACTCTTTTTCCACCACCAATCATTGCAGCTATGGAACATGAATGATGTGGATAACGAAAGGGCCTATTGATTCTTACTTTGTTGCCTGCTGATCGATTAGCGACACTGGCTACCATATTTATCTCCAGAATTTCTTTGGGTGAAGGATCTGGCAACAAGCCAGGCAGACGTTCTGCTAGCATTGATTTTCCTGTTCCAGGTGGTCCTACCATAAGTAGGTTATGTCCACCAGCAGCAGCAATTAATACACCAAGTTTGGCACTTTCCTGACCTGCAACATCTTTCATATCTGGTACGTGTTTCTCTTGCTCTTTTTCAATTTGTACAGTTTTTTCTAATAATTGAGTGCCATTGAAGTTTCTGATGATTGCTATCAGGCTATCTGTAGCCAGAATCTCATTGCATTTAGATAGAACGGCTTCAACTGAATTTTTATTAGAACAGATTATTCCCATATTATTTTGTTTAGCAAAAATAGCTGCTGGCAAAATCCCAGGCACAGGCATAATCATACCATCTAAAGAAAGCTCACCCATAACAATATATTTAGAGACTTGATAAGCAGCAATCTTTTCCATTACAACAAGTATTCCCAAAATTATTGCTAAATCATAGTGGCTTCCTTCTTTTGTGATATCAGCAGGAGATAAATTAACAGTAATGCGCTTTGGTGGCATAGATAAACCTATAGAACTCATTGCTGCTCTAATTCTCTCTCTAGACTCACCAACTGCTTTATCTGGCAAACCAACGATGTTAAAGCAAGGCATACCAGATGATATACAAATTTGTACATCAATCTCAATAACTTCCATACCTTGTAATGCAATGGTTTTAATGTGGGAGAACAATCCAAAATTTCCTATAATATCCTAAAACATACAACGTTTAACTTATAGAGGCAAAAAATATATTTTTTATGTTAAAATGATATCAATTTTATGATTGATTAAAATTACTTTCTAATATCAGATATAATGTTTTTTAATATAGAGTCTTTTATGGATGTTTACTTATCCTAATTGTTTCTAACTGTAAATCTGTTCTTTTTTATGATTTGATATTGCTGCTTCACTGTTACTTTCATGCATTACTGTTCCTTTCTTTTCTTTTAGCTCTGTATTGTACTTTTGCAAAGCAGTAATCAAAGCACAGCTGTTATTGTAGAGACGGTCTAAGATATCTTCTCGCTCTTCTAGTGTTGAGTTGTCAAATTCTTTTTTTAACTTTTCATGTTCTTTTTCCAATTCTGTAACCTTGTTTTTATTATCAAATTCAATGCTTTTGATTGTCAAATTGGATTCTTCTATATTATATTGTAAACGTTCTATGTATCTTGACTGATTGTCACACAAATTCTTACGCTTTTTATACTCCTCAGAACTAACTATTGGTTGCTCCTTGGTTTCAATTGCTTCCTGAAATCTCTTGTGCTCTTCCGATTTTTTCAAACTTTGTTTGATTTTCTTACTCAGTCCATAATATTGGCTATAATTTTTGTTTTGTGCACTCATTTTTTCATCATCATGTGAGGATTCTTCTGTATCAGAAAAGGTTCTACCTTGGTAAATCTTATCCTTAACACACGATTCATAGCTAGGTGGTCCTTTATATTCATAATAATTACTCTCTTGAGTTTTACTTCCTAACAACAATTCAGTTTCTATTTCTTGTGCGATATAATTTACTTTTTTATTTCTTGTTGAATTAGTGCCTGATGCAGTTTCTATAGGTGCATTTTTCATGGAGCAACTAATCTTTTTCAGAGGATCTTGCATGTCTTTCAAATAATTGTTTTTTTTAACTTTCTTGTTGCTTGCCATAGAATACTCACTCGATTTAACAATAATATTATGTTAACTACTATATTAGAGTGAAAATATTTTCAATTTGTTTTTTACTTCGTCAAAATTATGAGTGTTAGTGTCAGTAATCCAAGCTTGGCACTTTGCTTTTAAGATAGCAGAAAGTAGGATAGCACGGTTTCTATCGTCAAGATTTGAGATAATGTCATCCAGCAGTAATATTGTATCCTTTTTGATTGCAGCTAATATGATTGTAATCAAGGCAAGTTTTTGTTCACCTGTAGAGCACAAAGCAATTCTTATATTCTTATTTCTGTGATATGCATTGAAATCGCTTGTGTGGGTTCCATAATTAGTCCTACCGCTTAACATATCAATATTTCTTTTATCATGTAAAATTTTCATTATAGTTTTTTCACTATCATCGTTTATCGTAACTAATTTTTCAACTTTGCCATCTATTATAAGTTGAATGTAAGAAAATGGTCCTGCATCTATAGCAGGCTGTAAAATTCCGATGATTTTTAATCTGGCTTTAGCTATTTCAGTTGAATTTTTTGCCATTTTTGCTTCCAAAATTGAGAGCCAATTCTTATCAAGTATTCTATTTTTTAAAAGCCTAATTCTTTCATGTCTTGTGTTCTCATATTCAGAGATATTTTTTGCATGACGCCAATCAAAAGAGAATACAATGCGGTCAAAAAAATTAAGACGATTTTTCCTATTACCAAGAAAAATTGTATTCATCTGTGGTGTTAACCAAATTAAATTTACAATTTTTGTAAGCTCAATTTGCCGACTTTGAACTTTGTGATCTATTTTTATGATTTTTTTATTCTCACGGCAGCCTAGACCAATATTAAATTGAGAATCATCTTTGTTGATTTCTGCATTAATAGTCCAAGTATCAATTCCAAAGCGTCCAATATCTTTGATTTGGGCAGATCTTAATCCTCGTCCAGGCGAGAGAAATGATAAGGCCTCTAATATATTGGTTTTACCAATTCCATTTTGGCCGATAATGGCAACAGGTGAGCTGTTACAAACTAAGTCAAGAGCTTCATGGTTGCGAAAATTATTCAAGATCAGTCTATTAACGTAACTAGACAACTTTCTCCTAATCAAAAGATTTGATCCTACAACCTTTACAAATATAGTAAAAGCTTTGAAAATTCATTGATCAGTCAACAGTCTTAATTTTTTTGGATAGGTTCAGGTTCACCTATAACGATATCTCGTATATCAGTAGTGGTTCCAGATCTAATATGGGCGCTAATAATAAAGTTTGATGGCTCTAACTCTTTACGAAAACTTTCAAAGTGTTCACTTTTACAGGTTCTATCATTGATCACTATCTCTTGAAGACAATCTTTATATGATAATCCTCGTAAAAAATCAACAAAACTTATTCTTGTTTCCTGCTTCCCATATGTTGAGGCATTGGTTATATTAATAGAAAATGATTGTTCTTGCTGTGTTTTGCTGTAGGTCATATGTCTTCTACTAATATCAGTATTGTTATAATCAGATGATATTATTTTGATTTTTCTGAATTTAAAGATTCCTGTAAGTAATATTTCCATACTTTCTTGTGTGAGGTAAATATCTCGTATAGTGATTTCTTTTGCATGTGCAAAGAATTGGATAAAATCAGCAGAACAAAAGAGAACATCATTAATGTTGTTGGAATCACTCCCAAGTAATTGAAGTATGTTTATCTTATTTAATCTTTCTTGACTAATTTTCTTCAATTCTTGAATATACACACTAAGCGTTTTTGCTTTATTATTAAAGGTAATTTTTGGATTTTCCGCATTTTCTTTAAAGTCGTTTTCCATTTTTCCAATACTTGGAACGTTTAAAATACTAAGCCTCTCCAACATAAAAGCTCTTGTGTCATACTCTTTATCATGATTGATTAAATCAGATAGACTCGCTTGATCCTCTAGTATACGTTTAATTGTTTTAAAAGTTTCTTGTGATTTGTGGCCATCAAACCAGTCAAAAAAGATGTTCGCATCATATAATAGATCTTCAACCCAGGCACTGGAACATAAAAAACACAAAAATTTCTGGATATTTTTCTCTTTCTCTGTAGTAAAATTTCCAGAGTAGTGAGAGCATAAATCATCCAATTTAAAAGAGCATATATAATCATAAATTACAAGGGTAATGCGTTTGATATCATCATTACTGGCATTTCCAATAAATGATTTTTGCAGTTCGATTTTAGACTGAAAATTTTTTATTGTTAAAAGGATTTTATCATTACGATCAAACGTGTTGTTAATTGTTAACCAAAAACTCATTTTAGCAAATTCTTTTCCTCCTATAGAATCTAGTTCTTCTTTACTTATACTGGTAGTATGTTCACCGGGGTGAATCTTACTGTTTATGTAATAAGCATCAAATAATTCCTTATTTATTTGAATAAAATCATCTTCATTAAGTGCTTTTTCTGTTTCTTGATTGATATTGTTTGAGAGATTACTGCTTTGCATAATATCTAATGTATGTATTACTATAACATAGTATACAATACTTATATTAAATCAATGATAAAAGATATATTTTCAATCAAGTAAATCAGCTGTTCTGACTATTCTGAAATTATGTTCTTGCTCGATGAAGTTTTTTAAGGTTTCTATTGCAATAGGAGATGCTTCAACTAACACTACAATGTCATTTTTTAGTTTATGTATTTGTTCAATTAGCTTCAATCTATCATTTATCATCTCTTTGTTGAAATCATACTTAATAATTAGGTCAGGGGTAACAAAGCCTAAATTACTTTCCTTTGCAAGATACTCCATTGCTGTGTTTGAATTACTACAATAGATAAATTTATTTCGTTCAGAAAGTTCTGTCATTATCTTATTTATAATATCTATATCGAATGCAAGAACTTGATCACATTGAGTGTAAATACCTGCATAATGATCTTTAATCTGTGATAAAATAAACGATAGCCTCTTTATATTTTCTTCCTTTGTTAAAGCATTATCAATAGCGACTCCTTTACTTTCTTCAGTTTCGCCAATAGGTAAGCTAAGCATAATATCATTCCCGCTAACACTACCTATTAGATTATTGCTATGTATAGCAAAACCTAAAGTTACATCGCTAGGAAATTCATTAATAGATTGTTTTGTAATATTACTATTTATACCAAGATCAATTATTGAAAATACTAGGCGCAAATCTTTTTCTGCTTTAATGTTTTCGGAATTATCTTCAAATGTTTCATTATTTATGATAAAACCATTTTCAGTGATTGCTGTATTTAAATTATCAACAACATTACTTTTTTCATTACTAATAGGTTTGCCGTAATCAGATATAACTAAGGTATATTGCCTGCTTTTTTCTAAGCTGTCGTCTTCTATTAGCAGATAAAAGTTGGCAGCAATGAAGGCCAATACTACAATGAGGCAGATGTTGATTAATATGAGTACTTTTTTGTACATCTGGATAAGCTTTTGATTTTTCACATTCTATCTGTAATTGGATAGTAGGTCAATTGCTTTAGTAATCTGATCATTATTTGCTATTATATCAGGTGTTATACCGAGTTCATCAATTTCATTGTTATTTGGTGTATAATATATTGCTGTTGTAAACTTTATTGCCCCATAGCCTTCTTTAAGTGGTACAATGCTCTGTATTGATCCCTTACCAAAAGAATTTTCTCCAATTATCTTTGCCCTTTTATTATCCTGTAATGCTCCGGTAACAACTTCTGCTGCAGAAGCTGTATTTTTATTGATTATTACTACTAAGGGAATTTTGGTATATTGACCGCCGTTTGACTTGTAAACATGCTTCTTCTTTCTATCCTTAGTTATAGCCAAGACTTTATTTTTTTCTAAAAACATCTCTGCTATAGATAAAGCTTGGTTGAATACACCGCCAAGATTATTGCATAAATCCAATATTATTCCTTCGCACTTATTATTCTCTATTTTTTCTTTGATAAAAAGATCAGTATTTTGAGCAAAGTAACTAACGTGCAGATAAAGTATTTTATTTTCTATTATCCTACTTTCAATATTGTTAATTTCAACGTTATCCGTAAAAATAGAATGAATGAATATCTTTCCTTCTCGCATTATTTCTATAATAACTTTTTTGCTATTGCTGATTAAATTGACTGCTTCTAAAACAGATAAATTTCTTTTTTCGTTTATTGAAATGATGACATCACCTGCAGTGATTCCTGCTTTTGCAGATGGTGAACTTTCTAAAACAGATTTGACAAAAATATTACCGTTTTTCTCTTTTGATATTTCAAGACCTGCACCTTTATAATTTCCTTTAGTGTTTGCCCGTCTTTTACCAAATTCTTCTTCAGTAAAGTATTGTGAATTATTATCGAGAATGTTCATGATTCCAGAAACAGAAGCTGATAATATTGCTTGTGAATCTATTGTATATGGGTATTCATCTTGCACTTTTGTGATAACTTTTCTCAACATATTTGTTATATCTTGTACTTCACTACATAAACCAAATATAGGAAAAATCAATAAAATCACAATTTTAGCAAGCATCATAAAGCCACTTCTGTCTTGATATTCTTAACATATTGTGTTAAATGGCGTCTAGGGTTTTAGTGTAATTATGTATCATGACTTTTTTAGCGCCAAAAGCAGTTGCAGTGTGGATGGTTGATAACACATCACTTACGTTTGAGCAAATAGCTTGTGCATGTTCTCTTAATACATTAGAAGTGCAAGCAATAGCTGATGGTGATATTGCTGCTGGAATAGTTGGTTGTAACCCTATTGCTACAGGAGAGGTAAGTAAGGAACAGATTCATGAGTGTGAGGCTGATTCTAGTTTAAGATTGAGAGTGTTAAGTGTAGGTAAGCGAAGGCATAAAAAGAAATCTTATATACCAATTGCAAGGAGAAAAGCAAAGCCAGATGCTATACTTTGGCTACTGAAAAATTGTCCTGGCTTGAGCTATAAGCAAATTATTAGGCTTATTGGAACAACAGCAGCAACAATAGAATCTATAGCCAAAGGTCTGCATAGGAGCATGTCTAGCATAAATCCTAGGGATCCAGTGCTCCTTAGGTTATGCTCAAAAGAGGAGCTGGATGATGAAATATTAAATGCAAAGATTACTAATGATAAAGATAGTAAGTATGAGAAGGCTAGGCAAGAGTTACAAAAAAACAAATAATAGTAATAGTATTTATGTAAAATGTGTTGTTATTGTAGTATTTGAGTCTCTGTCCATCATAAACGATTGCAGAAAAAATGACCATATAGTAAAATCGTGAAGATTTTTAAAAATAATTGATATGTCAGTTATGCCAGATGTATGGATAAAAAGACAAGCTATAGAGAATGGGATGATTGATAATTTTGTTGAGAAGAAAGAATGTGTTGGGGTGCTCTCGTATGGTTTATCATCATATGGATATGATGCCAGAGTAGGAACATCATTTAGGGTATTTACGAATGTCAATTATGTTGTTGTTGATCCTAAAAATTTTGATCAAAATAGTTTTGTGGAAAGTAGTGGCGAGTACTGTATTATTCCTCCTAATGGTTTCATGTTAGCTAATACTATCGAATATTTTCGTATACCGCGTGATATTTTGGTGATATGTATAGGTAAATCCACTTATGCTAGGTGTGGGGTAGTAGTAAACGTCACACCTCTTGAGCCAGGATGGGAAGGTCAGGTTACTTTAGAATTTTCCAATACAACACCTTTACCTGTGAAGATATATGCTAATGAAGGAGCGTGTCAATTTATATTTTTAAAGTCAGAAACAGCATGTAAAACTTCTTACTCTGAAGCAAATGGAAAATATATGAAACAAATTGGTGTAACTTTACCAAAGGTGTGTGTCTAAGATTGTAATAAAAGGTGGCAGACCTTTAATTGGAAATATTAGAATATCAGGTTCGAAAAATGCTGCTTTGCCTATTATGGCTGCATCTTTATTGATAGATGGTCCAATAGTGCTAAATAATGTGCCTAATTTAAAAGATACGCAAACAATGTCACTCTTATTGCGAAACTTAGGTGTTAAAATAAAAACAGTTAAAAATTCTGTGTATATAGATACTTCTATGGTCAATAATCAAAATGCATGTGCAAGTATCACAAGAAAAATGAGGGCATCATTTTTAATTTTGGGACCATTACTAAGTCGCTTTGGAAAAGCAAAAATCGGATTACCTGGAGGTTGCTCACTTGGTTACAGGCCAATTGATTATCATATTGATGCTTTAGTAAAGATGGGTGCTTTCGTTCAGAGTGATGGCAGATATATCAGTGCAAGAACGAAAAAAAGGCTTAAGGGTTGTATTATAGACCTGCCAATGCCAAGTGTTGGAGCTACTGAGAATATATTGATGGCAGCAGTTTTGGCAGAAGGAACAACTACTATAAATAACGTGGCTATAGAACCTGAAGTTACTGATTTAGCTAATTTTTTGCTTTCGATTGGGGCTGATATAACTGGAATAGGAACAAGGAAATTGATAATAAATGGAGTTAAATATTTATGTGCTAACAAAGATTACAATGTAATTCCAGATAGAATAGAAGCTGCAACATATTGTATAGCTGCTTATATCACTGGTGGTGAAGTTACGTTGAGGAATGTTAATTTCTCTCACATTTTTTCATTTCTTGAGGTTTTAAAAAAAATTGGAGCAGAGGTACAGCATTTATCACCGCATTCAATAAAAATATTAAGCTTAAAACATGAGATTAAACCAATTGACATAATTACAGGTGTTTATCCGGAAATACCAACAGATGTACAATCATTACTCACGCCAATACTTGCTTTGGCAAAGGGGAAGTCAAGTATAATAGAAACAATTTTCAATAATCGTTTTGGGCATGTTAATGAGCTCAACTTAATGGGATCTAATATATTTGTGAAGAGTAACAAAGCATATATTTCAGGTGTAAATAATTTAAGTGGTAACACTGTTACAGCAACCGATTTGCGTGCTGGGGCAGCTTTAGCAATAGCTGCTCTATCTGCACAAGGTACAACAATTATACAAAAAGCTCACCATATAGATAGAGGTTATGAGAATTTTGAAGCAAAATTGCAGGCTTGTAAAGCGGATATAGAAAAGGTAGTAGATTAACTACTTTTTTCTTCTTTGATTTTTCTGCTGATACCTGAGCCAATACGGTCTAGAATAGCATTGACAAAGTCAACCTCTTTTATATCAGCAAAATAAGAAGTAATATTTGTATATTCACTAACTATCACTTGTCTGTCTGTATTAGGAAAATAAACAAATTCGCAGACTGCAACGCGAATTATTAACAAAACAACGATGTCAATTCTATTCAAATTCCAACCTTTACTAATATGACGAGTAATGACATTATCAAAATTACTGTTTTTCATTGCATCAGTAAGAGTTTCAAATAAAACATTATCACATCTGTCATAGTCTTCACCAGAAACATCTTTTTTTAACGCATCTTGTATGCTGATTTGCTCTTTTAGTAATTCGTATGAGTACATACTTTGTATAACCATTATTCTAGTAACCGTCCGCTTGGGTAAACTAGAAATCATTTTTTAAGTTTTGGTATAAATTCATCATGTGTACAGCAGCAGCAGCAGCTTTCTTGCCAGAATTATTGTGAGGATCACTTGATCTTACTACAGCTTGCTCATAGTTGTTGGTTGTTACTATACCCATCCCTGAAGCTAATTCATGTTTTATTATAAGATTAGTAACAGCGCAGAAAACCTCTTGAGTTACATGTTCATAATGTGCAGTCTCACCACGTATGACACAACCTACTATAACATACAGATCGAATAAGTTTCGCTTTGCTAAAAAAGACAGAATTGCTGGTATTTCAAACACACCTGGGACATCGAATATATCATAATTGCAACTATGATTGCTTAGGTAATCAGCAGAAAATTTTTTCAATCTGTCGCTAATTTTAACGTAGAAGTTGGCAGAGATAATTGCAGCTTTTTTCATCTTACTCCTTGAATTTTACTTTAGTAATAATAAATTGTTGAGCTATAGAAAGAAAATTATTCCACACCCAGTAAAGAACCAGGCCACTGGGAAAGCTTGCAAAAAGAAAAGTAAATATGTATGGAATGAATTTCATTGCATCAGCTTGAGCAGAATCGTACGATTGATATGATGCGCTTATTTTTTGTTGAAGAATCATTGTAGCACCTAGTAAAAGTGGTAAAACACCAATATTTAATATTTGTGGTGGGTTCCAATTCAGTAGCCCAAATAGAGTGAAAATATTGGTTGGATCACGCGCAGATAAATCTTTTATCCATCCATAAAAAGAAGCATGACGCATCTCAATAGTAATTGACAGCACCTTATATAAGGCAAAGAACACTGGTATTTGTACAAGGGAGGGAAAAAGTCCTGCCATAGGAGTAACATTATTTTTTTTAAATAACGATAAAACTTCTTGATTCATCTTCAGTTTGTCATTAGCATATAACTTTTTTAACCTCTGTAATTCTGGCTTAAGTTTTCTCATCTTTAACATGGAAACCGTTGCCTTAACTGATAGTGGTAATAGAAATATCCTTACTAAAACAGTCAAAAGCAATATAGCTAAACCGAAATTACCTAACCAAGAATTTATGTATTGTAGTAATAAAAATATTGGCTTTGTTATAAAATACAGAATGCCAAAATCAACTACTCTATCAAAAGATTTTATGTTTAATGATCTTGAGTAATCATCTAGTATATCAATATCTTTTGCTCCAACAAAGAGATAACTGAATGTACTTGCCGTGGTATGTGGCTCAATAAGTACTTCGTGTTGGGTGAAGTCTAGTTGATACTTATCGTTAACATATTTTAGATGTGACTTAATTGGTTTGTTGCTAAACGGGACAACAGATGCAAACCAATATTTATCAGCAAAACCAAACCAACCTTTGTTGAAAGACTGAGATATCTTATACCTTTTTAATTTCTTATAAGAAAATTCTTCAAATTTATCATCAAATATGGCTACAGGACCCTCATGAAAAATAAAGCTAGAATTTTTTTCAACTGGTTCAGAGCGATTTAATCTACCATATGGTATCAGTTTAACAATTTTGTCTGTGCTATTGATTACATATTGCTCAACATGAAACATGTATTTATCATCAATTCTGACTTTAATTTTAAAAAGCAAACCTTCGCCATTGTCCCATTGCAGATTTACTTCCCCATTTACTGATAACTTATTTTTATCGGCATTCCAGATAGTTTGTCCATTCGGGAGGCTTATATTTTCGTCGACAGAGACCCAACCAAATTCTGCAAAATAAGATTCATGACTTTTAGCTGGAGAGAATAAAACAATTTCGTCTGAATTAGGATCAATTGCTTCCCGATAATCAATCAAAGTGATATCGTCAAAACGAGCACCATTGAGTGCTATAGAACCATGCAATTTCCCATTTGAGATTAGTAACCTTCTGCTTCCATCTGATAAAATATCTTTTCTATTTACTTTCTTGCTTACTTCTACAGGGTAATTGTTGCTATCTCCTGACATTAAACTTGTTACCCTGTTTTCAGTTGTAACGGGTGTATAAAAGAAAAATTGCCATACAATAACTGTCAAAGCAGATAGAAAGGCAGCAATTAGCAAGCTCTTGCTTTCGGACATTAAATTTTATACAAAACAAAGTTCTAGATAAGCTAATTATAGCTGCTTGTTAACCAATTTGCAAGTTTGACTTTTTATAAATATAGCCGAATAATAGTCGTTGGGTATGATATTTCTAATTAAGTGTTGGATAAAGAGTTGTTGAAAATTTTGGTTTGCCCGATTACAAAATCACCTTTGGTGTATGATGAGAAGAATGAAGAGCTAATAAGTAAGGATGCAGGTTTGGCATTTCCAATTAGGAATGGTATACCGATAATGCTTGCTGAGGAAGCCAGAGAGATAAGTGATGGGTAATTAAATAGGTTTTGATGTACTTTTTTCTTGTTTGTCTATTAATTTTGTTATTAGTTGTTATCTCCTATTTTTTCTCAGGTGCTGAGACAAGTATTATTTCTGTTAATAGTGCACGTATGCACGAACTTGAGAATAAAGGTGATATAAGGGCACGTAAAGTTAATATACTGAGTAAGAGTAAGGACAAGGTGTTGGGGGTAATATTGCTTTGTAATACCTTAGTCAATATAACATCTTCAGCACTTGCAACAGCTTTAGCGGTTGAATATTTTCATAGTGATGGAATAGGAATCGCGCTCTCTTCGACAGCTATGACTATTATTATATTGCTTTTTGCAGAAGTTTTACCAAAAACTTATGCTATATATAACCCAACAAAAATAGCACTATTTTCAGCACCTATATTAAGAGTAGTCTGGATAATTTTATATCCTATAACTAATTTCATTCAAATTACAGTTAATTACATAATGAAAATTTTATCACTAAATACAGATAGAGAAACAATATCTGCTGCTGAAGCAATTAGGGACCTGATATCATTACACAGGCATGATAACACTATGCTCAAGCAAGATATTGATATTTTAAATAGTGTTCTTGATCTTGCTGAAACTGAGATATCTGAAATCATGACTCACAGGAAGGAAATTACAGCAGTCGATATGTCTTTAGATAATAACTCAATTATGCAACAAGTACTTGATTCAAAATATACAAACATACCTCTTTGGAAAAACAGTATTGATAATATAGAAGGCGTAATTAATGTACATGATCTAATTGTTGCACTTAGAAAAGAGTCTTCTTATAATAAAATTAACTTAGAGGAAATAATACAAAAACCGATCTTTACTCCAGACACAACTCCTCTTAGCACCCAGCTTTATAATTTCCGTGTGAATGAGAATAATTTTGCAGTAGTGGTTGACGAGTACGGTTCTCTGCAAGGTATAGTGACACTTTCTGACATTTTAGAAGAAATAGTGGGAGATATTCATTATGATGATAAAAATGACGTGGTAAAGTTATCAGAAAATAGATATAGTATAGCGGGAAAGGTTTCTGTGCGTGATATAAATCGTAAGATGCAGTGGGATTTACCTGAAGATGATGCTTCAACCTTAGCAGGGATAATAATACATGCTGTAGAACGTATTCCAGAAAAAGGAGAAATTTTTGAGCTGTTTAATTTAAACTTTAAGATCTTACAGAAAGAAGAAAAATTCATTACTAGAATTGAGGTGATTGAGAAAAGAGGTAACTAAATTTACATCACACATTTTGTTGGCATAGGTTTACTCTTGTAATAACATATTGTGCAGATTATTACTTTAAGAAAGGAAAGCGTATGAGCTATAAAATTTTTTGTCCGATTCATAAAGAAGGCTATTTACCTGTAGGTATACTTCTTGTTGCAGCTTGCGTATCTTTCGCAGTTTCATTTTTCTTTGGGGTTTTGGTTCTTCTTGCAACAGCTAGCTGTGCATTTTTTTTCCGAGACCCGAATAGAGTATCACCATTAAAAAAAAGCTTAATCTTAAGCCCAGCTGATGGTTTAATATACAAAATTGATAAGTACGAAGACTGCACACGAATTAGTATATTTCTTAGTGTTATGAACGTTCATGTTAATAGGGTGCCAGTTTCAGGAACAGTAAAACAACTAAAATATAATCCTGGAAAATTTACCCGTGCTAGTTCACATAAGGATTCTGAAGAAAATGAGAATCAAGAAATAATTGTAGAATCTGAAGATGGTGTAGAAATAAGGTTTTCACAAATTGCAGGATTCATTGCACGCAGAATAATTTGTAATCTGAAAGAAGGGGAAGAAGTTATTGCAGGGAAGCGGTTTGGTATAATAAAATTTGGCAGCAGAATGGACGTAATGATTCCACAAGGGATTAATGTTCTAGTGACAGAAGGTCAGACTATGGTAGGAGGTGAGACAATTTTAGCTGATCTATCAAATCAATACCCAGTGTGTGATTACCAAAGTGAATGACGAAAAAAAAACTGTTGCCGTTAAGCAAGCTTTTTCCTAACATAATTACTTTGATGGGTCTTTGCTTCGGTTTGACTTCGATAAAGTACACTTTCATAGAAAAATGGGAATTGGCAGTTACTTTTATTGTTATAGCAGCAATAATTGATGGTATGGATGGGAGAATAGCACGATTATTGAATGCAACAAGTGAATTTGGAGCTCAATTGGATTCATTGGCTGATTTTCTCAATTTTGGTGTGGCGCCTGCATTCTTATTATATTTCTGGGCGTTACAAGAGATAAAAGTTTATGGGTGGATGTTAGTCATGCTTTTAGTTATATGCATGTCCATACGTCTTGCCCGATTTAATACTACAATGCATGAGGAAGTAGACAATGAAGATGAGAAATTTTTTCATGGTATACCTGCCCCGATGGGGGCCTTACTTGCTCTTACACCACTTATATTATCTTTTAATGATAATATTTTTCTGCATTACAGACATTTGATAATGGATCATATATTCATTTTTCTTCTTATTGTTACCATACTTGTTGTTAGTCGTGTACCTACCTTTTCTCCAAAAAGCATTAGTATTCCAAATGATTGTACCTCACTTTTTATGCTTCTTTTTGGAATCTTAATGGTATTTATAACAACAAAGACTTGGGTGACATTAGCAATGATAAATTTTATTTATGTTCTATCTATTCCTGTTACCATAATAATTAGTATATTGATGCGTTATAAACTGCTCTTCATAAAATGAATGAATATTCGTGGCAAGATCCAATAGCATTGGCTTCTGCTGTCAATGACTTAGGGGAAGATTTTGTTTTTTTGTATTCCTCTCTACTGACAGATTACAGTGGTAGGTATTCCTATCTAGCTTTTGATCCAGTGCAAACAATTAACGATTTAGAAGAATTGAACTATGTTACTACTCAGTGTGGTAGCTGTTTTGGCTACTTGAGTTATGAAATGTTACTTGATTCTGATTTAGACCAGCAAAGCTATATACAGATTCCAGCAATTTGGATGACAAAGTTTGCACAAGTAATAATTTTTGACCACAAAAAAAAAGTTTTTCTATCTAATAGAAAAATATCCGTGCAAATTGGTAAAATTCCCATCTCTAATATACATGCTACATCTTTATTTTCTAATATGAGTAAAGGTGAGTATTGCCAAAATATAGAAAAGACCTTACAAGCAATTACTAGAGGAGATTTTTACCAAGCGAATATTACAAGAAAGTTTTATGGAGCCTTGCAAGATGGCTTTAACGCTTTTGCAATCTTTACAGAACTTGCCAGGTATAGCCCTGCTCCGTATTCTGCATTTTTAAAACTTGGGAAGTTTCGAGTTGTTTCGTCGAGTCCTGAAATGTTCATAAAATTAACGGAAGATGGAAATGTTGAAAATAATTTAATTAAGGGAACTGCTCCTCGCTTTGCTGATGTACGGTTAGATCAGCTATCAAAGAGGAATTTGCAAAATAGTCAAAAAGATAAATCAGAGAACTTTATGATTGTTGACTTAATGCGCAATGATCTTACAATTGGCTCTTATACCGATTCAATTTTTGTATCGAATTTGTATAAGATTTATTCGTATAAAACAGTGCACCATGCATTATCAACCGTAAAATCAAGAAAACTACCCCTGATCTCTCCTATACAATTTATAAAAAATTGCTTCCCTCCAGGTTCTATAACTGGTGCACCAAAAATTCAAGTTATGCAGTGGTGCAGGGATATTGAAAAATGGCAGCGTGGGTTGTATACAGGCTCGATAGGTTGGGTTGGTAAAAATAGCTTTGATTTATCTGTTGCAATAAGAACCATTATTATCGAAGACAATAAATTTGAGTTTCAAGTAGGAGGTGGGATAGTATATGAATCAGAGCCTGAAAAGGAGTGGCGTGAAACATTGGATAAAGCAATGGCTATGGCAACTATTCTAAATTTAGAAATACAGGAACTAGAGCAATTATAAAATTGATAGAGAAAACAAACTGTTAATTGTAAGTAGTATGTTGATCATTTTTTATACTAAATAATATAGATTAGCTTTGTCAAAAAATACTTTTTCATCTTAAAAGATTGTCAATATTACGCTCAGTTATCTTGCCTTTACTAAATTTAGCTACAGCTAAACCTTGAATTTCTGTGCGTACATGTTCTGGAGAATGAAATGTGCTGATATCTCTTACTCTAAGATTAGGATGTGTCATATCTTTGCTTTAGGTACTTTGCTTCTTTTGATTTTTTTAGGAAGGACCATTTTTTATGTAAGCAGACTCGAAAGTAACAGTACTGGAGTTAACTTAAACGAATAATATCAAATTGCTTACATTTTTGATTTTTTGCTATATCTTGAGATTTTTCTAATACTTCGCTTTCGACTGTGGGTAACACAGTTAAACTAGTACAATCCTCTTTTAGTTTATATTCCTCCTTATGACACTATACATTCATCATATATTTCGCTCAAGAACTCTTTGCTTACTTCTTCCGCTGCAGCAAATAGCGATATTGTTGTAAATATGAATCCTTTATCTCTTCAGGTGCATCCAATTTGATCAATTGCTTCTGCTACAATACAAAGTGATCTTGGTTGAAGATCAAATAGGTATTTTTTTTGGTGTGTAGTAGTCTATGTCAAAATAGATACTGCCTGCTTTGTTTGCTAAGTTATTGACAATGCGAAATCTATCCTAATCTTAATCTTCTGCAATAATTATATGGGTGTGGATAACAGCAGCATCTGATAGCTTATTGTCCTTTTCTGCCAATCCATTTTCTTTATCTATTAAATTAATTATTTTGATATTTTTTTGAATCTCTTATCCTCTGTTATAGTAAATGGGGACTCTTGATTAATCTAACATGTTGTGTAGTTAGTTCTTTATGTCATAATAGAGGAAAACTGTCTCTGTGGGTTTAGTTTAGCTCGCTAATATATTGTTTTTCTCTATAGTTGTAAATTTCAGAATTTGGCACTGGATGCATTATTATTTTGTATCTTCTTCCATTTTTCCGACTTTTTTTATCTATATTTTGCGTTTTCAGATAGTGTATATTTCTGTTGTGTCTGCATAACTAAATTAATAAAGTGAATTGCTTATGCAGCATAAATGTGCGCAAGTCTTAACCAAGACAATTTTTACTAATAATTAAGGGCAATCATAGTTAAGAACAACTGATTTTATCTATTTTTATTTCTGACGCAAGATAAAAAAACATGGCTGGGATGGAAGGATTCGAACCTTCGAATGACGACACCAAAAACCGTTGCCTTACCGCTTGGCCACATCCCAACTAACAGCAGAAGCCCATTCTAAAAATGATTTATTAATATTTGATGTACTAACAGAGAAAACTAATGGAGTGTCATAACTATGCATTCTTTCAATGCTATTTATTACCTCATTAAGACTCTCACTGAAAGTCTTTGCTATTATAACAATCTCCTGTTCTTTTTGTAAACTCCCTTTCCATTTGTAAATTGAAGTAACATTGCTTAACAAATTAGCGCAGGCAACTAAACCTTTTTCTACTAAAAAAGTAGCTATTTTTTCAGCTTCCTCAAGAGAAGGTGCGGTAGTATAAACTATCTCCATAGAAATTTATGAAACAAACTCTTATACATCAAGGTTTCTTTATATTGGTAAAACGAGAAACAGGCAACTATTCTTTTGTTTTAAGTATTATACTTTTGATATAGAGGTACGAGATATGTAATATAGTGCATTATGTAGTTAAAATTGAGATTATAATGGAAGAAGCAAAGATTAATGAGAATTTGATCTTAGTAGTGACAAGCAAAGATTGGGAAATTGCCAAAAATTTGATAAATAAGGGAGCTGATGTCAATCAGTTAATAGAAGAGAAGCCAATCTTGCATCATGCAGTTTTCAGTAGAGAAATAGATTTTGTGAAATTTTTACTTGAGAAAGGTGCAAAAGTTAATGTTGTAGATAGTAAAGGTAATACAGCCTTAGTTGAGGCAATTTTTAATGAAAATGAAAAAGCTATAGATATCTTTCTAGAAGCGGAAGTAGATGTTAATATTGGTCGTAATCATGAAAAACCACTGCTACTTGCAGTCGGGCTTGATGATTGGGAGCTTGCTAAAAATTGATAAATAAGGGAGCTGATGTCAATCAGTTAATAGAAGAGAAGCCAATCTTGCATCGTGCAGTTTTCAGCAAAGAAATAGATTTTGTGAAGTTTTTACTTAAGAAAGGTGCAAAAATTAATGCTGTAGATAGTAAAGGTAAAACAGCATTAATTATGGCCCTTCCTATAGGTTGTAAAGAAGCTATAGATATTCTTCTAGAAGTGGGAGCAGATGTGAATGTATCTAGCTTTGACGGTAATACAGCGCTAAGTATTGCAGTTGAGGATGAAAATGATGAATATTGGGAATTTGCTAAGAAGTTAATAAATAAAGAGCTAAGGTTAATAAGGGAATGGCATCTGATAAAAAGTTACAAACTTTGTTATCAAGTCGTGAAATAAATCTCTTTGACCTTGTTAACCAAAGTGTGAAACGACATTTAATGTCATTAGAAAAACCAAATACTATTTTTGCTGCCCAAAGTTTATCTGCTGTATTAACTGCAAAAGTATTTGATAAAATGAATGGTAATTTGCTGTTCAACGATATATGCTTTATAACGTGCAGGCATATGAACTTTATATGCTGCTTTTGTTCACAGTTGATTCAAATTTTAACTGCAGATAAATTTTTACTATAGATTGATTTTTTGCAACTTATAAATTAGTTTCATTTAGCCAGTTGCTAAGATTATAATGAATTACATGAGAAAAATAGCACGGATAGAAATTTATGACACCAATTATAAATCGGCACATGTTTATACTATTAAAGCAGGTTTAAGCAATGAGCAATTCAAGTTTATAGCTAATACTTTACTTGCTAATCACGATAGGTGGCGTTTATTTATTGGAAATAGTCAGCGTGAAATAGAGTTAATAGAACCTAATCTCAAGCCTAAAAAAATGATTAGCAGTGATGTTCATATTTTGCCTGTAGTAAGCAATAAAGATTTTCTTGAAACAGCTCAAGGATTCAGTTTAGCTTACAACGAAATTCTAAGCTCTAGGATGGCTTACAAAGTTGAATGGGCCTCAGATGCACTAATTCAGCATATTGACAATAGTAAAATTGATATATGTGAAATAAGTTACCAACATGGAGTAACTGATAACTTAGGCAATACTCTAAGAAGGATGATCGAACAACAGTTTGATTATTTATTTAGAAATAGTAGTGATCCTGAGAGTAGAATCTATGGCGATGATTATATTCACACTTCTGAACTATTTATTGGTGATAGTTCTAGTAAATTTAATCCATTGATACAAAAACTTGAACGAGTTTCTCTTGATAAGAAAAGAATTGTTTTTCCTTTTGTTTCTTATAAGTATAGTGAGCCTGAAACAAAAAAATGGAAGCCAGATGAAATACCACAGCCATTAATTAAACTCCTCGGATTTTCAGAAAAAGCTATTCAAGTGATTCGAGATTATTTTAATGGTGAGTTAGAGCGGAGAGGTGTGAACGTGAAGAAAAGGAGCTTAGGCTCACTTACAAAATCAGATGAAGCGAAAATAATGGAAGGCTTTAACAGCAGATTGTGTCCAATGAAGCATGCAAAACTTAGCCACTTTTTAAATAGATTAATCCCAATGGGAAAAGTAGATCCTAAAATTCTTAAAAATTTATCATTATTTTATACTCGATTCTTTGAACAGGATATGTCTGATACCACATATATGACTAACGAAAGTTTATTATTTCATGCTCAGAAGTTAAACAGGGATAAACGTTATGTAACCGACATAGAATTGGAAACGCTAGCCCAGACTTGGTCCGAGCACTGTAAGCATAACATTTTTTCATCACCAATTGATGAAATTGAGGAAGGTTTGTATAAAGCTTGTATAAAAGGTGCCACTGAGAAAATAATGCAAAAAAAAAAGGTTTTTGTGCTTCTGTGTTTTCGGATAATGCTGGTGCTATTAATTTTGCAGAAGGTTGGCTTATTGCTGCTAAAGTTGAGACTCATAATAGCCCCTCAGCCTTAGAGCCGTTTGGAGGTGCATTGACTGGGATACTTGGGGTGAATAGAGACATCATTGGTTTTGGTAAAGGTGCTAAACCAGTTGCCAATATGTATGGTTTTTGTTTAGCTGATCCTGATAGGGAATACAATTTGTTTCGTGATAAAGGTTGTGTTATGCCAATATTGTCACCCAAAGAAATCATGGAAGGAGTGATAGAAGGAGTAAAGATTGGTGGAAATTGTTCCGGAATTCCCACACCACAAGGATTCCTTTATTTTCATGAGAGGTTTATAGCGAAGCCTTTGGTTTTTGTGGGTACTATTGGTCTTATTTCCAACTCTATTAATGGAAAAGATTCATGTGCTAAGGCTCCTAAGGATGGTGATCTTGTTGTTATAATAGGTGGGAATACAGGTAAGGATGGAATTCATGGTGCAACATTCTCTTCTGAAGCTTTAAATAGCAACAGTCCTGCTTCTGCAGTGCAAATAGGTGATCCTATAACACAAAAAATGCTGTCTGATGCAATAATCAAGGAAGCTAGAGATTTGGGATTATATAATGCAATTACTGATAACGGTGCTGGTGGCTTATCTTCTTCTGTCGGTGAGATGGGTAAAAATGGTTTTACAGTTCAGCTTGAGAAGGTACCATTAAAATATCAAGGAATGCAGCCTTGGGAAATATGGGTTTCTGAATCCCAAGAAAGAATGACTTTGGCTGTATCACCAGAGAAGTACGATCAGTTATGTGAAGTTATGAAGAGACATGGGGTAGACATTGCTTGTGTTGGTAGCTTTAATGAAACTGGTTGGGCGAGGATTACCTATAATGGTGAAGTTGTTCTAGAAATTGATACGGATTTTTTACACAATGGAAGCCCAGTAGAGCATCTTAGAACTACAAGTTTAGATATTTTAAACGACAATTTTTACACAAATAAAATAAATTTGAGTGAGGAACATTTGAAGAAATGTCTATCTATTGCAAGACAATATGATCATGAAGTTCAAGGTACATCAGTACTAAAACCGTTACAGGGAGTAGGAAAGGTTTTTGCAGATAGTACTGTAATAAGGCCTGTTTTATCTATAAAACAAGGTGTAGCAATGTCGTATGGATTGGGGTTGTTACTAGATGATAAGCAAGACCCATACTATATGGCCGCTAATGCTATTGATGCTGCAATTCGTAATTTAGTTGTTGTAGGTGCTAATCCTGAGAAAATAGCATTGCTTGATAATTTTTGCTGGTCAGACTCGAGAAATTCAAAGCGTTTATGGCAGTTAAGACGTGCTGCTGAAGCTTGTTATGATTATGCTATTGCCTTTGCTACCCCTTTTATTTCAGGAAAAGATAGTATGTTTAATGATTTCAAAGGGTATGATGAAAAGGGCAATTTTGTTCATTTAACTGACCCACCTACTTTATTAATTACTTCTATTGGTGTGGTTGACAATGTAGAGAAGTGTGTTTCTTTAGATACTAAATTCACAGGGGATTTAGTCTATTTGTTAGGGGATAATAGCTGCTATGTTGTTGATGCAGTGCAATTTTTAGACCTTTATAAAAGGATCCACCAGGCTATAAAGGATGACTTAATTGCGTCAGCAATATCGGTAAATTTAGGTGGATTGAAGTATGCAATTACAAGAATTGCTAAAGCTGGTATGTTAGAAATGAAAATTTTTAAAAAGTACTATAAGGAATCAAGAGAAGAATTTCCAGGTAGAGTTTTGACTACTATAAACCCGGAAAATAAGGAGAAGTTTGAAACAATGTTCAGTGAGGCAGTTCTGATAGGAGAGGTTTTTGACAACACAATTTAAATTTAGCTCTAAATATCAAAATTTCCTCGTAGGAGAAGATGAAATCTCTCCATCTTCTTTGTTTGTTTTTACCACTCACATCGTTAGCTTATAATGCATACTTTTTTCCGGTGCTTGTTGTTTTTCTTCTAATTTTTGCAGGTTTGTGCCTGGCTTTTTCTGTTCTTCTTTTGCCTTTGGGTTCTGTTTTACTGTTTGTAAGTCTTTTATAGTTCTTCCTGGTTGATCCTCACCTATTGTTTGATTTTGCTTTTTTTGTGGGTTATCACGATTACTAGTTTTTGGAGTATATACTGCTATTTCTTGCCTAGTTCCACTTACTCCCGGTACTGAAGTCTCAATGGGATGACTCTTGCGTTTGGGTATTAAAAACGCCTTCTAGGTCTAGGCTGTTGGTATTCTTTCTTAGGTTTGGTTCAATCCTGATCCATAATCTTCCCATGTTTGTGTGCTTTTTGGTATTCTGGTTCCCAGTGCTTCTTATCATTTTTGCTGAGATGATATCCTTGGCTTAGTGATTCTATGCCTTCACTTTCTCTGGTAGTAGCATATTGTTGTCTTTCCTGTGGGTTATCCTGGGTTTTCAATGGAATATCTTGTGTTTCGTAGAAATTGGAGGCAGCTGGAATTTCTTCACCTAGTTGACTTCTTTTTCAATTTCTTTCCATGTTTTGTGTGCTTTCCATTTTTGATCGCCACTATTATTTGCTATATGAGAAGCTAAGCGTTCTTCTGCTGTCATGCCTCTTTTATAAAATTTTCTGTGGAGCCTTGCAGCCTACTTTTTCATCTTTATTCCGAAAACTTTAACTGTTTCTTCTTCACTATTATCTTTACCACCTTTTATCATGTCATTCTGCTCTATGAATAATTACTAAACAAGTATAACATATATGAGATTTAATTTCAATTGTTTCCTAAAAAAATATATTTTGTAGTATTAAATAACACATGCACTATTTGCACGAAATTTGTGCTATTTTGTAAATAGGATCAAGTAACTAATAATACCTAATTCAATTTAATAACTAGCAAGTGAAGAATTCTTACTGTAATTCATTTTGGTGTTAGGGCAGAAGAATTACTCTTCTTACATCTTCTTTTCTTTGCTGATTTTAACTCTTTCACAATCATTATTATGGAGTGTTCTTTCTTCTATTGTTTTTATCAACTTGTGCCATACTAATTATGTACTAATTAACTATACAAAATAACTGCAGATTAATCAACTTATGTAAACTTAATACAACTCTTGTGTAATTATTTTCTGTTTTATGTAGATATTGTCAAAATGAGTTCATACTAATGATACACATGACGTCATAGCTTGTTAAAGATTACAGCTTATGGTAAGACTCATATCCGATTTGAAAGAAAAATTTTTATATGAATATTCACGAATACCAAGCAAAAGAGATTATGAGGAAATTTGGGGCACCGACTCCAGAAGGAGAAGTTATCTTTTCTATGAATGAGTTTGATGCAGCTTATGAAAAATTGGATAGCAAAAAGATGATAGTAGTTAAAGCACAAATTCATGCTGGAGGTAGAGGGAAAGCTGGTGGAGTAAAAATTTCTTCTAACCGTGAACAGGCAAGAGAATTTGCAAGTAATATGCTAGGTAAAACTCTTGTAACTCACCAAACAGGGAAGCAAGGCAGGGAAGTTAGAAGAGTATACTTAGAAGAAGCTTCTAACATAAAAAAAGAGTATTATTTAAGTTTAGTTGTAGATCGTAAAAGTAGCCTTGTTACTTTTATGGCTTCTTCTGAAGGGGGGGTCGATATTGAAGAAGTTGCTGCAAAGTCACCAGAAAAGATCATAAAAGTCTTTGTTAACCCTGTTTCTGGGATTCAAAGTTTTCATGCAAGGAAGATTGGTTTCGGTATAGGGCTTGATATGCAGCAAGTGAAAAAATTTATCCCTATAGTCTTTTCAATGTACAATTCTTTTATTGAAAGTGACGCAACACAAGTTGAGATAAATCCACTTATTGAAACACAAGAAGGACACTTTGTTGTTTTGGATGCCAAATTTAATCTGGATGATAATGGATTATTTCGTCATAAAGATTTGTTGGATTTGCGTGATTTAGACGAAGAGGATGAAGCTGAAGTTGAAGCTTCGAAATATGGTTTGAGTTATATAAAGATGGATGGAACAATAGGTTGTATGGTGAATGGGGCCGGTTTAGCAATGGCTACTATGGATATAATTAAGTACTATGGTAAAGCACCTGCAAATTTTTTGGATGTTGGTGGCGGTGCAGATCTAGAAACAGTTACTCAAGCTTTTAAAATTATATTATTTGATAAAAAAGTAGAAGGTATATTGGTCAATATATTTGGTGGAATTATGCGTTGCGATATCATTGCAAGTGGTATAGTGGCGGCAGCAAAGGAAATGGAGATAAAGGTGCCTTTAGTAGTTAGATTATCTGGAACAAATTTCGAACTTGGAAAAAAGATATTGAATGATTCAGGTTTGAATATAGTGACTGCTGATGAATTAAGCGATGCAGCGGAAAAAATAGTCAATTGTGTAAAAGGAGAGTAATTAATGTCAGTTTTAGTGAATAAAGATACCAGAGTAATATGTCAAGGGTTTACCGGTCAGCAAGGTACTTTCCATTCTGAACAAGCTATAGAGTATGGTACAAAAATGGTGGGTGGAGTCACTCCAGGTAAAGGTGGACAAAAGCATTTAAATTTGCCAGTTTTTAATACTGTTCTAGATGCAAAAAAGGAAACAGGTGCTAATTCTTCTGTAATATATGTGCCAGCACCGTTTGCAGCAGATGCTATTTTAGAAGCTTTGGATGCGGAAATCGAACTAATAATTTGTATTACTGAAGGTATACCTGTTCTTGATATGGTAAAAGTAAAAAAAGCTGTTTTGGGTTCTAAAAGTAAATTGATTGGTCCAAACTGTCCTGGTGTTATTACCCCAGGTGAATGTAAAATAGGGATTATGCCTGGGCATATCCATGAACGTGGTAAAATTGGCGTTGTTTCACGTTCTGGCACTTTAACTTATGAAGCAGTTGCTCAAACTACAGTTGAGGGCCTTGGTCAAACTACTTGTATTGGTATTGGTGGTGATCCTGTAAATGGAATGAACTTTGTTGATTGTGTAAGCTTATTACTTACGGATGATGAGACTGAAGGGATAATTATTATTGGTGAAATTGGTGGTGGTGCTGAGGAAGATGTTGCAGCATTTATTAAATCTTCACCAATAAAAAAGCCAACAGTTGGATTTGTTGCTGGTGTGACAGCTCCTCCTGGAAGGAGAATGGGTCATGCTGGTGCTATTGTTTCGGGTGGATCTGGTTCTGCAGCAAGCAAGATTGCTGCAATGCAGGAGGCTGGGGTAGTGATAGCTGAAACACCAGCTCTAATAGGAAAAACTATGAGTTATATTATGGGTGGCTAGTATTTGTTCGTTTATTTTTGCAGCTATGTATAAATAAGTCGTAAAAAAATTTATATACAGTTTTGAGCAAAAAAGCTAATATCTATTTTATAGGTATTGTTTTATGTAATATGTTTAATTTCCGCTATTGGATAGGGTTGATCATATCACGTGGAAATTAAGATATCTATAAAAGAGTTAGAGGGGCGGGCAGGTTCTTGTTCCATCTATAAAATGAGTAAAAGAGTTATACGCAGTAACAACCTAATCCTATTACAGGGTGTTTTTATGTTATGTACTCAGAATGCTGTTATTAGAGAAATAGGGTGATTATGTCACATGGAAATGAGGATATAGTTATAGGTAAAGAACTGGAGGAAAGTTTGCTTGCCCATCGTACTGAGATTATTTTACTGGGATAAAATGAATTGCGATCTCGATAGCCTTGAGTGTGAAAAAGGAAGTATGAAGGTCAATTATAGAGTAAAAAGTAAAACTTCAGAAATAATAATTTGGTGGATACTAATGACAGCAAGAAAGATAATGGCAATAATATATTTCGAATAATAGTAAACCGTCAACTAATTTAAATACTTATAGCTGTGAAAGTAGAGATGATATGATGCTTGACTCCTTCATACAAGTATATATGAATATGTGAAATAATAGAAGTAATCCATTGACTCATATAAATTAGGCTTAGCTCTTGAGCTAGTTACAAGGTTATAGAGAATGGATTGTATGATGTCTTGGAAAGCTGCCTGTAATTTAAGTTGGTATTATAGTACGCGGGTTTTACAAGGTAGCTTTATCCAATTTTCTGTTGAGCTTAAATTAAGTGTGCCCTGATCATGAACTAGGTCTTGACTAAATATTTTATGCAATAATATGTTGAGGCTTACTTTACAATTTTTGATTTCTTATAGTAAGTCGAGAATTTAAATCATCAATGATTATCTGATCTAATATTAATGATGCTCTTGATCTCATCGTCTACAAGTAATGAGTTTATATAATCAACAAAGTTAGTTCTATTTGCATGAGATTAATCCAACAAATAGTTGGTGTGTAGTTTTGGCAGTTGTCGTTCTTTATTATGTCTTGTGTATCTTGTTTTTTTTCTCTTATGTCCGTGTATGAAACAACTCAACCTTAGTGTCCTTTACTTTTTGTGTTTTTACTCCCTCAATCTCACGTCTATGAGCAAATGCTTCTTTGCTGTATGTTATCTTTCTTTATTGTCTTCTTCATGCTCTTGTTTTTTTCTGTTCTTTCTTTTTGCATCCTAAATCCGTAACAATAGTTAATATCCTTACAAGTTTATGATGTATATAAGATCTAATTTCAATTACCTTAGTTGATTGGCTTGCATTTATCTAGGTCAATCCATTTTGGAGTTGAAAAGGTTGGGGTTAAATACTTAAAATATCCATTATACTAATACTGACCCCATCCTGCCAGCATTGTGCTAGGAGGGTATTAGCTAGCAGAAACGTTATTGTCATTGGACCTACCCCTCCGGGTACTGGTGTTGCAGCCTGTGCTGTTTTTGAAATTGCATTCCAATCTATATCACCTGTTAGTTTGCCATTTACTTTACTTATTCCAACGTCTATAACTACTGCATGTGCTTTTGTCCATCTTACTAAGCGAGGTTTTCCAACTGCTGCTACGATGATATCGGCTTGAAGGCATTTTTCTTCTATATTATCAGTTTTTGAGTGTGCAATGGTTACTGTACAATCTTCTTGCAGCAATAAGTTCGACATTGGTTTTCCCACAATATTAGAGCGGCCAATAACTAAGGAATTTAAACCTTTAAGGTTATTTCCTAGGACACTCTTTATAAGATACAAACAACCATGTGGTGTGCATGGCAAAAATGATTGTTGTTTTCCTATTACGAGGTTGCCAACGTTTATTGTATGAAAGCAATCTACATCTTTTTTTGGATCAATTGTGTCGATTACACAAAGTTGGTCAATATGCTTCGGTAGAGGCAGTTGTACTAATATCCCATTAACACTATTATCTTGGTTCAAGATGTTGATGTTATTTAGTAATTCTGCTTCTGAGGTGTTAGCAGGTAATGATATAACATGTGATTCTATACCAACATTTTTAGCTTGAGCAGCTTTATTTCTAACGTAAACTTTACTTGCTTCGTTTTCACCAACTAATATAACAACTAATTTTGGTATTTTTTGCCACTCAATAATCTTTTTCTTTATCTGGTTTTGAAGATCATTGGCTATTTTCTTGCCGTCAATTATTTTCATTACAAATTTCTTCAATTATATTGTTCTGTATAATAGTTTGTAAACTTTCTTTTTCAAGTATATACATTTCCATGCTATTCAAAATAATTAATACCGTTCTGAAATATTATTATGCTATCGTTGTACTTTGGCAGGTCTTTGTTTTGTCTAATAAACCTTTCCTTTTCTAGAGTCCAATTATTTGATTGAGTCAGAAGAACGGCTCTTTCAGGATGTGGCATGATTGCTAGAACACGTCCATCAGAACTTGAAAGCGCTGCTGCGTCTAGATCTGACCCGTTAGGATTGTTTTCATAGCAAAGCTCTACATTAACTTTGCTATTTTCTTTTATTTTAAATCTTCCTTCACTATGTGCGATTGGTATGCTAATACTTTTTATTCCCTTGCACCATATACTTTTAGTTGCTAATTTGTTTACTCTGACCCACTCACACTGGTAGAGGCCACTGTTATTTTCTAACAAGTCTATAGGAAAATCCTCTAAAAATATTTTAGATAAAATTTGGCATCCATTACAAATTCCTATGACTAATTTATCTTCTGTACGGAATTTATTTATTTCATCAATCAAATGGTTTTTTAAGAGCCATGAAAAAGCATTACCTGCTCCAGTTTGATCTCCATATGAAAAGCCGCCAGGTATGGCCATTATCTGATATTTTCTTAGTAAACATGGTTTTTCTATCAGCTTATTAATATGTACTATATCAACCTGTGTTTCTTTATTAGCAATGGAAAATGCAAAACTTGTTTCCTCTTCGCAATTTAATCCGTATCCAGAAATTACTATAACGTTAGGCATTATGATAAACTTTTGAATGATTGGTGGGCTGCTTGTATCTGTTCTGCACTAACTCTACGTTGTTTGCTATTAAATTGCGTCTGCAAGGAATCATTATTGTGCTTATCTTGATGCTTATCAACGTATTTGAAAGCATCACGGACGAAGTATTTGTTTTTTATCTCTATGTTATTAATTACTTTTTCATTCTTATATTCATATAAGAGCCACGGAAAAATGATACTCAAAGTAACTCCCAAAGCTATGCCAAGAATATTTAAGGTAAGTGCTTTTGGCTCTTTAGTAAAGATAAATATTTTTGGCTCTTTAGTAAATTTCCACAATATTGGTACGATTATTGATTCTGTTATAGTTAATACAATAAAAAAGGAAGTTAATGCTTTGTAGATATTTTTATTTATTTGTCGGAATTTTATAAGCTCATTAGTGTGGTTATTAATAAGTAGTTTTGCACTATCAAAGTCTACAGTAATTGTTACTAGATGTGGCTCATTTTTAATTGTTAAATCATTACTTTTTTTTATTGCGCTTAGAATCAATGGTGTTCTTATATTGTCTGATTTGATTTTTATATGGAGCTTTTTTTCTTTTATCTCACTGCTTAATTTATATATTCCGTATTTTATTTGTTTTTCTAATGCCTGTTGTATTTTACCTTGTAAAATTTTGATGATATCTTGCTTTAATTCTTGATTTTCTTGTTGTTCTTTTTTAAAATCTTCTATTGCTGTCTCTAATTTTTCGTTGTTGTAATTGCTGTAGTATATGAGTTGCTGCTTTTGTACTGATTCTGTTTTCTGGCATAATTGCATATTAACATCGTCGATTATCATATTAAGTCTACTAATTATTCGAATTATTTCTTTCTCTGAGTAACTATTAAATGATATTTTAAGTGGTTTGTTTTGATCTGCAGACTTGGGTTCTATTCCTACTTCTACTTCTGCTTGTATTTGTGTAATTTCTAAAATACCAGTTAAGCTATTTTTTAGTAAATTAATTTTTTCTTCAAGAAAAAAATATTTTTCAAATGTACTTTCAATGTCTTGAAAAAGATTAGTAAGGCGAAGTTTGCTATTATTTTCAGCATGGAATCTTATGCGCATATTAGCATTTGAAGGAAAGATGAGTACGATTTTTGTGAATTTTATTTCTGAATTGCAAAGTTTATTTCTCACATAAGTCATTATATTTTTATCAAAAGGCTGGTTTGCTTTCATTTGAATACATATTTCAATTTCCTTTTTTTCTTGGTTTGGATATAAAAATAATTCTCCATCTGCAAGATGGACATCACATCGGTAATGTTTGCTTTTTTGTTCACTAAGTTCTTCAAGTATATTTTTTTGCAGATTGATATTGTCTTGTATTTTTTCTAATTTTTCCTTTAAGTTTTGTGGGGAGTTATGACTAGTTCCAGATTCAATTATTTCTAGCTTTATTCCATTATTTTTTTCATCTTGTTTTACAGTGATACCAGCGTTTTCAAATAGATATGTTAAATTTCTTTCGTTATAGAATTGTTGTGGTAAGTTGATATTAAGTGTTTCTTGGCAACGTTCAATAGTAATTTTATTTGCAGGAAATAGATCTTTTAACAGGTCATGCAATGCGCAAAAGACTAGAAATAATTCTAGCTCTTTGTTTACCTTATCTATATTTTCTAGTAGAACAGTTCGGTTAGTTTGATCTTCAGAATCTGTTTTAATTGAATCTTTACTAGGTATTGATTCTAAAGGTATAATTAATAATATTTTGTTGTGTTGTATGAAGCTTTGTATTGGATTATCTGGTTCATTGAAAAAACTTTTTACAATTTTTTTATATTTGCAATCTTCATATAAGGTGTAGCATATTTCGTATACATACTTTTCTTTTATAACTTCCAGGGTATGTGATGTATGCAATTTGCTTAATACAAAAAACTTTTCTTTTATAACTCCCTGAGACCATTCGATTAACGCAGACCAGGTATTCTTGTTTCTCATTTTATCTGTTGTCCACAGTACTCTCTGATTTCTGAGTTCAACAATTTCTATTTTATATGTTTGAATAAAAAAAAATTTGGAGCTCTTATTAAAAACCAATTTTGCTGATTTTATTTCTAGAGCTAACAATACTAGATCAATATTCTTTTTGTGTTTTTCATTAGGGTAATTCAAAGAAAGTTCATTACCATTTGTTTTAGTAATACAATAAGAAATATTATTTATCTTTGTAAAAGAATCTTTTATGTATTTAAGAATATTTTTTGTTTGTAATATTTGATCTTGTTCTCTTGGTTCTATGACATTGCATAATATAATTGTATATGTTAATTCTTGTTTTTCTTCTTTGAGAATATCATTTTCTGGTTTGATTTCTTGAAATATAGGTTCAAGTGACGCTCTCACTTCTAATAGTTTTTCTGGGAAAGCTGGATCTATTATTTTTGTTAAGAACCAGTTCTGTGATTGTTTTGTGTTTTGTATCTTCGGTAATGTTATGAGAAAGCAGGGGTTATCATCTTTATTTCTTGGATATATTGTTATCTCGAGTTTTCCGTCCTTAAAAAGATCCTTTCCTATTTCAGTATTTTCAGTAAACCATTGAAGTTGTTTCTGAACACCAGCTTTTAGATCGCAAGCTTCTTTATTCCAAGATATAGTCTGAAATGTATATATAAATCCCTTTGTTTCATCGAGTTCTTTAAATTTTGCTGTAATATAATGTTCATAACCTGATTTCTCTGAATTATGTAGCATTTTTCCTAAACATTAAAAATGCCAAAATAACTTAAACAAAACAAAAATACAACTCTCTATAGTTGAGACGTATCTTAATTCTTATTTCTATATTATCTTCCTTCTAATGAAGAGCGAATTTCTTTTTCTATTGCGTCTGCAGTTTCAGGGTTGTTTTGTAAATATTTTTTTACATTTTCACGTCCTTGGCCTAACTTTGTTTCGTTGTATGAATAATAAGCACCAGATTTTTCTATAATGCTTTTCTGTACTCCAATATCAATAATTTCACCTATCTTTGAAATACCTTCATTATATATTATATCAAACTCAACTTGTTTGAATGGAGGAGCTACCTTATTCTTAACAACTTTTACTCTAGTTTGATTCCCTATTACACTATCTTTATCTTTTATGGAAGCTATTCTGCGTATATCTAACCTTACTGACGAATAGAATTTTAATGCATTTCCGCCAGTGGTTGTTTCAGGGTTGCCAAATATTACTCCTATTTTCATTCTTATTTGATTAATGAAAATAACTATACATTTTGTTTTGGAAACTGAAGCTGTAATTTTACGTAATGCTTGGCTTAGTAATCTTGCTTGTAAGCCCATATGAGCATCACCCATATCACCTTCTATCTCAGCTTTTGGTGTTAAAGCAGCAACTGAATCAACAACAATTACATCAATTCCACCAGAACGAACTAGGACATCAACAATCTCTAAAGCTTGCTCACCTGTATCAGGTTGAGAAACTACTAAATTACTGACATTGACACCTAATTTGCTAGCATATACAGAGTCCAAAGCGTGTTCAGCATCAATAAAGGCACAAGTGCCACCTTGTTTTTGTGCTTCAGCAATAACATGCAATGTTAAAGTTGTTTTTCCGGAGCTTTCTGGGCCGAAAATTTCTACTATCCTTCCTACAGGAAGGCCACCTATTCCTAATGCATTATCAAGTAAAATAGAACCAGTTGATATTGACTCTATTTTTTCTATAACAGATTGGTTCAGTCTCATTATAGAACCTTTGCCAAACATCTTCTCAATTTGACTAATTGCAATTTCCAAAACTTCTTCTTTACTCATCTTTAGTGGCTTAAACAAGTAAATCTATTACATAATAGAAATTAGCGCAAACATATTTGCTTGACTCTTATATATTAAATATGTTACATCTTGGCTCAAGTATTGTATATTATTGTATAATTATGTTAGGATTCCCAAGAGAATATAGCCAAATACAAGATAGTTGTTACCGTAGAGATGATTTATTATGGAGCAATGAGGGCTTTGCAATATTAGCGTTGCTATTTTTACTGACATCATCTATTTTTTTTATGTTTTGTTTTTACAGGGCCAAAAAACATAAAGAATTGTTTAAAAAAGAAGTGGAAAGATTACAGAAAACAAACGATGGTTTAAAGAGAGATAAAAAATCGTTAAATGAAGAAGTGGAAAGATTACGGAAAACAAACGATGGCTTGGAGATGGATAAAGAATCGTTAAATGAACAAATTGAAGCATTAGAAAAAAGGAGGGATCAGTTAGAATTTGTGCTTTCAAAATCTGAAGAAGGAAGAAATGCCTTAAATGAGCTGGAGCAGATAATGCAGACACCAAAAGCTCTTAAGGAAAAAATTGTAGAAATTCAGCAAAGGTGTGACAGATTGAAAGAAAAACTTGATAATATTAGTAATTCAGTGGAAGAAAATTCTAAAGAAGAAGAAAATCTGGATTATAATGTAGTTGAAGCTCAATCTTCAAGAATTACACCTGAACTGGGAACATTGGCAGATATAGATTGCTGAAATAGTATATTTTTATAAGGTTGAATGTTGAGTTTAATTATGCATGATTTACACGAATAGGCTTATATCCTTTATGTTTCTCTTATTTTATACTTACCTGTGTAAGTTAATAGTGGCTAATATAGTTAATTGAGGGTATAATCCAAGTATATTATTACGGCTTTGAGTTGTATTTCCAAGTTGTTTGGCCATATTTATTATCTAATAGTTCAATTCCTTTTTTAAGAAGCTCATTGCGAATTTCATCTGCTTCGGTAAAATCTTTATTTTGTTTGGCTATTCTACGCCTATTAATTAAGTCATTGATTTTATTTTCAGTTATTTGCATTTCTTGCTCAGCATTATCAAGTAAGCCTAAAAATTTTAAGCTGCTAATAAAGCTAGGTATAAGGTTGTTTACTCCCTTGTTTATATCTTTTGCTTTTTGACTTATTATTGAAATTGCTTGAGGGGTATTTAAGTTTTCGGAAAGGCTTTCAATTACTTCTGGGAAAGGTTGATCTTCTTTAGTATTTTCATTATTTTTAGCAATTGTAGAGAACTTATTCATTATATTATTTGCGTTTTTTAGAGAGTCATAATTCCAGTCTAATGGTTTCCTGTAATGTGTGTTAAGTAGTGCAAGTCTTATAACACTACCTTTGATGTTTTGTTTTAAGAGCTCTTCAACTGTTAACACATTACCAATTGATTTGCTCATTTTTTTGCCATTAACAAGAACAAATCCATTATGTATCCAATAATTGGCAAATTTTGAATTTGGGTAAGCACAGCAACTTTGGGCAACTTCATTTTCATGGTGAGGAAACTGTAAATCAGCGCCTCCACCGTGAATGTCGAAATTTTCTCCCAAATGTAAAGTGCTCATTACAGAGCATTCTATATGCCAACCTGGACGCCCGTATCCCCAAGGACTACTCCATCCATTGTCTTTAGTGGGTTTCCATAATATAAAATCTCCAGGGTTTTTCTTATTAGTATCAACATCAATGCGGCTGCCGGCTATTAAATCATCTAATTTCCTACCTGAAAGATGGCCATATTTTGGGTAAGATTGGACATGAAAGTAAACAGAATTTCCTACTACATATGCATTTCCATTTCCCAATAATTTTTTTATAAAGATAATCATATCGTTTATATGTTCAGTGGCTTTTGGTTCTAGCGTTGGGTTTAAGCAATTTAAACTTTTCATATTACTTTGGAATATGCTGGTGTAATGATCACTAATTTCTTTAACATTTTTTCCTTCCTTTTTTGCAGCAGCAACTATTTTATCATCAACATCAGTGATATTACGCACATAAGTAACTTTTTTGTATAATAACCTTAGGAGTCTGAATAAAAGGTCGTATACAACAACTGATCTTGCATTACCAATATGTGGGAAGCTATAAACAGTCGGACCACAAACATACATTTTGACATGCTCGCTGTTCATTGGGGCAAAATCAGTTTGTCTATTATACAAAGTATTATGTAAACGCACTACAAATTAAACTCATCTTCTATTCTTTTTACAACCTCTTCTGGTGGATCTTGCCCCCAGCCAGATTCCAAAACTTCACCATAATCAGCAACATCCAAGGAGCCACGTCTAGTAGCAGCTAAAAAAAGTTCTCTTTTATTGTTATCTACCAGGACGTAATGCCAAGCAGAACGATCTCTATCTTTACCACGAACTAAAAACACATTTTGGCTCCGCCTACGTCGTATTTGCTCAGTTTTGCTCATGCCCTCAGTACTTTTATTTTTTAGACCTTTCTTAACTGAAAAAGGTTGCTTTTGTGGTGCTTCTTTCCGTATTTTTGCAAACTTACCACCACTTTCATCATCAGAATTGTTATCTTCTTCATTTTTATTTGGTCTAAAACGACTGACGAAGCTTCTTCCTCCTGGACTAGATGTTCCTTTAAATCCATCACCTTTTTTAAATCTATCAGCAAAAGATCTTTTCTTTGTTTCATCTGTCATTGGAGTTCTACCTCACATTTACTTATTATTTATCGCATTATAACACTTTCTTTGAATTTAATCATCACATCAAAGACATACAATAGCAGAGCTTTTGCCTTGTTTTTGCAAAATATCTGGCGCTGTAACAATTACATCTACTTCTTCCAATTGCGTTAAACTATAATATTCATCCAAAATTACAGTTATTTGAGAGCCAACATCTTTGTAGAGGATATTTGTCGTATTGAGTATATTATTAACTAGACATAGAATGCAATCTGATTGCTTACCTACAATATTTGGCACCAGACTTAAATGCAAGCTTTCATATTCGTTACAATCTAAACTTTTGTTATATTTACGATGAAGCTATCTAAGTTATATTAGTGAACAAGAAAAACTCGCCAGAAACTTTTTCTTATTCTTTGTATAATATTCTCCTGGTGGCGTTTCTCACCAACAGATTTCAAGATTTTCCCGTACATTGACGTCAACTTGGCCTGTGTCAATGGCCTTTTTTTTATTGGGATCTGTTATCAAGACATAATGTCAAGCCGCCTGGACTTTATTTTGCCACGAATCAAGAACAAAAAACATATATACTGGTTTTTTTATCTTTAGGTCGTGTTAATTGTATTTTTTTTTACTGTCTTCTTCAGCCATAGTCTTTTCCAACTCACATTATTACTGCATTCGCGATTACAAGCTTTTATTCACATCAATTAATTTTGTATTTTGCTATTTGGGGTGGGTTAATTCCTTCTCTTAGTTTCT
The DNA here is from genome assembly GCA_965207045.1 of Anaplasmataceae bacterium. Lineage (GTDB taxonomy): Bacteria > Pseudomonadota > Alphaproteobacteria > Rickettsiales > Anaplasmataceae. Next base: position 1,207,520 of record OZ242261.1, read on the forward strand.
CATGATCAAACTTTGACAATAAGAGCATTCCATATTGAGGCTGCCAAGGCAACTGTCCTTCTTTAATTGCTTCTTTGAATTCACCTATTTTGTCCTTATTAACTAAGTAATAATCCCAGTAATTAGTTTCTTTCTCTTGGTAGTGTAACATATATGCGTACTTTCTGACTTATCTATTTTTATAGAACCACTTTTTTGATGATCATCTTTGATGTTATTTGCATCTTTAGTCACAGTGTCTTTTGTAGTTTTTGCTTCAGAATCTTTGAGGTTTTGTGTATTTTTTATTGTATTAAGCACTACCATTTTTAATATATATTATCTTTCCCGATTTATCTTTAAATTTTTCGGCTTCTGGAAGTGGTTTTTTTCTATTAGTAATTGCAGGTAACTTTTGTGCATTCTTTTCATTATAATCACGCATTATTTTTGCATCTTTTTGTTCTTTAGTGAGTTTGTTATTTTCTGTATTTAATATATCTTCAATGCTCTTCCCATCTACAAACGTACTATCATTGACTATGGCGTCTATGGGGCATTCTGGTACACATACTTCGCAATCAATACATACTTCAGGATCTATAAGTAACATTTCATCTGCTTCGTGGAAGCAGTCTACAGGACAAACTTCAACACAATCTGTATACTTGCATTTTATACATTTGTCGTTTACGAAATGGACCATGGATTAATTTAATAAAACCTCAACGAAAACATAAAAAACTCTATCATAAAACTGAAATTTGTAAAATTATGTAGTATATTATCTGAATATGAGTATGGTGATTGCAAAACAGCAGATACGAAAAAAGGAATATGTAGATTTTTATCACGTTAGCATTTTGTATTTTTAGTAATTTGTATTTTTCTGCAATATTGCTACAATCATTCCCGGATATATCTATGGAGATAATTTGTATGTTAAGTGAAGATGTTGTATCTGATCAAGTTGTTAGCACTGATGAAAATTTTCAAGATGGAATATATGAGTTTTACTGGGATCAATGTGGTGTGTGTAAGAAGCAGGATAAGGAATTACAAAATTTAGATACTGTTTTTCAAGAGCAATACTTCCATCAGTTGGATTATACTGAACATCGGCAGCTTGCTGAGAAATTGGGTGTGCATGCTTTTCCAGCTTTTTTTACTTGTATAGATGGAGTCATAATTGGTGATATTGAATTTGGTTTTCGTACAGTAAATCAAATACAGAGCTGGTGGAATGAATTATATAATAATACAAACAATAATACTCAGCAAATTCTGGAAAATTATTACTTTGTTGTATAGGCTAATTTCAATACGAAATGAAGTTGTTGTTGGTTAACATTTAATGTTTTTCTTTTGTTGGGAAGAAAAGTAAGGTTTATATACTGATTTTTTTGCAGTTATTTCTGTTTTTTAAGTTGTTAGGAAATAGAACTGAATAATCTTCTATATGTGCTTCGTTTTATTATCTTAAAAGATGTGTTTGTTGTATAATTTGTTTACATTAGCGTTGTTCTCCATCTTAGTTCAGTTAATATTTATATGCGGATAGAAGTGTGGAGTTTTCTCTCTTTTTTCAAGAAAAGGAAAAGTTGTTGAGTAGATTTAAACTAGGCTATGCTTTCCATTTTATTGTTTCTCCTAGGTGAGATATGGGCATGCTCAATATAATTATTGGGTTCTGCTTCACTGACATGATTATTTTCTTGTTTCCCTTTTCGTATTCCTTCGCTATCTATTCCTTTCGCTCTCAAATTGATAACTATATGGTAAATATCGTCGTCTTTAAACAATATGTCTGTTTCTGCTAATTCTGGGTCGATTTGCTGCTCATTACCTTTTTTAAGATTATCGATGATCCCACGGGCCATTTCTTCTGTTTCATTTAGTTTATCGTAATCACATGGATATAATTTTTTGTTACGTGTATCGATGCTAAAATACAGAAATTGTGACTCTTCTTTTGTTTGTGGATACTTTGACAACAACTCAATGTATTTTTTTGTTGTGAGTATGTCCTTTATAAATCCTATTAATCTTTCTTTTTGTACTCTGGTTTGGCTTCCTTTATTTTTTATTATAAGCCGCTCTATTACTGTATTAGTTGTCTTGTTTAATAATGTAAATATTAAGAGTGAATAAGAAATACCTGCGATATCAATGGAATAATGAGAATATTCATCTGGAATGGCATTATGATGTACAATAACATCATCAGCTCCTCTTACTCTCAATTGCTTAAGTTCTTTTTTTTCTATTTCATCTTTATTGTTGCTATTACGGGAATAACCATAAAAAATATAATGGAGAATATTTGATACTCTTGTTACTGATTTTGTTTTTGCTTTTTTTCTATCGGAGCTTTTACCTTTACTTAACAATTCATCTTCTTCTGTTTCTGTGATGCTATTTCTACTTTGCATACAAGCTCTAATCTAACCACAATACAAAATTATACTCATTACAATAAGATACTTAATATAATCTTATGGTTGATAGTTTATTTGCAAATAAGATGATGCTTGTATTATCACTATATAATGTTTGATGTTTTCATATGTGCAGAAAATTCATTCTGATTTTTATAAAATCTAGAGTTCTAATTAACAGCATTCACGATTTGAAAATTTCACTATTTTGTGGTACCCTTCCTTCTAAAGTAGCTTGATGAATTTCTGAAGATATACCGCCTTCGTCTGACGAGGTTTGGGCCATTCCTCCCTTTTTATCACTATCCGAAACTTCTTGGGAATCCCAAGGCCAACACGTGTTACCATAACCTATGTACAAGAGATCTTCAATGGCATTTTTATCAGAATATTCTTTGCCAAAACCTTCCTGGTTGTGTATACATTGTCCTTTTTCTTTTTGTCTGAGTTCATCAATAATTGCTTTAGCAGTTCTAGTTTCATTGATTTTATCATATTCCAAAATTTCTTTGTTTTCGAAACTCTGTAATGTGTTATCGCTTGTATTTTCTTTGTTTTCGAAATTCCGTAATGTGTTACCGCTTATATCTACAAATATTCCTTTCCCGCCTATATATCCAAATTGTAAGTTTTTTGTTCCATCTGGTTTAGTTGCTCTTTTATCAATTCTTTCTTGAGCCTCCTCTTTTGTGAACTCTTCTGAGTCTCTCATAGAAAACTGATTTTGAGGGTAAGTTTCTGGTTCTTTTGCAGCGTTTACAAGTGCTGCAAGTAACTCTGCTTTGTCTAATCCGCTTATGTCAATTTCAATAGTATTTTCAGTATTATCTTGCACAAAAAAATAAATTTAGAAGCAGTGTTGCATATTCTATGAGAAGTGTAAAGTATTTTTGTGATGCAGTATGATAATTATTTGTGCATAATTCAATAATGCTTATGATATTTAGTTGAGCAACCATATACTAGAATAATGTAAAGTTCCATATTCCCAAAAAATCTCATTTGTTATTTCTTTTTTCCTATTTCAGATAGAATAATCATTCGTGAATTTGAAGGTTGTAAAGGGCGTGCATTCATAGAGAATGCTTGTTTAAATTTGTCAATTTGTTGTTTAGAAAAAGTAATTGATTTATTGAATATATACCAATCCACACCTTCAGTGTAAGGAGGAGTGGTTAGTGACCCCATCAGGCGATAGTAGCTCAAGTCTTTTGGTAGAAAATTTTTTGTATTTACTACAACATCTTTATATGTGATTACATTTGTTTTTTGTAGTGGCAAAAATTGCCAGATTTTTTCAGCTTCAACATTAGCCTCGCCTTCTTCAATCATTATACCTATAACGCCTAAGGTACCGTTTTCTGTTTGATGTACTAGGTGCATTTCCATTTGGTAAGATTTTCCATTGATTGTGTGTTCGCCTGGTGTGTGAAAATGGAATTGCAATAAATTGTAGGTTATTTCTTCAACTTTTACTGTTTCTCCTGTAGGGAAGTTGACCTGTATAGTATATCCTGTATTGAGTATTGCAAGTGGGACGGCTTTATAATCAAAGATCAGATCAGGTAGGCTAACTTTTATAGTTGGTACAATATCAATCGGAGATTGGCAGTGGCCTGATTGACACATTTTATATTCTGGTTTTGATTTCTCTCGATTTAGTGGATTGCCTTCATCATCATATCCATATACAACACCATTATGCTTACTTAGTTCATCTTTATTCATAATAATGACCTGTCATAAATTTTTACATTTTCAAAACTATTTACTATTTAGCACAGAATCATCCTAGAAGCATTTGTGCAGCAGCAAAATATAGTGGTATACCAACTGCTATATTAAACGGAAAGGTGATTGCTAACGACATAGGTAAATAAATACCAGCTTTTGCTTGAGGTAATGCAAAACGCATAACAGCTGTTACTGCTATATAGGAGGAACTTGCTACTAACACAGTAAACAACGTGCCTGTACCAACATCTAGCCCTATTAACATGCTTAATGTTAGTCCAACTCCTGCTCCAATCAAGGGCATATATATTCCGAACAAAGCTAACTGTAAATTAAATTCTTTTAAGTGCTTTAGTTTTTTTGCAACCAATAATCCCATGTCAAGAAGGAATAGGGCTAATATTCCTTGGAATGGTCTTACTAAGAATCCTTGCATCTTTTCCATTCCTGGTACACCACTAGCCCATCCAATGAAGAATGATCCTAAAAGTAGAACTATTGTTCCATCAGTGAAAATCTTGTAGCTTAATTTTCTTATTGAAGTTGTTCTTTTTGTTGTTTGTGATTCTGCTCTGTATGCAGTAAATAGCCCTGTTATAATCGCAGGAGCTTCCATTAAAGCTAATACTGCTATTATATAACCTCTATATTGGACTGAATGGAGTTCTAAAAAACTCACGGTAGTGACAAATGTTACCATGCTAATCGAGCCGTAATGTGCTGAGACTGCTGCTGCAGTTGCTGTATCTAATTTTGTTGTCCAGCGTAATAATAAGTAGCCTAAAATTGGTTGAATGAAGCCAGTGATAGTAGCGGCAATTATTGTGTACACTATTTGACTATCAATTTCAGGAGTCTTTGCTATAGCAACACCCCCTTTGAAGCCAATAGCCATCATGAGATAGATTGAAAGATAGCGGCTTATCTGATCTGGAATGTTGAGATCAGATTTTATAGAGCCAGCAATAATGCCAAGAATAAAAAATAATACAGGTGGAGAAGCAAAATTTTGTAAAAATAATTCAATTATGTTCATACGTTAAATTTTATATTTAATCAATAAAGTATTTGTACAGTTTGCATAAATAGAGTAGCATAAAAGAGTGTACAATCTTCTAGGTACATGTGTATTCTTTGATGAGTTTTCAACTATTGGTTAAAGTAAGGTTATATAGAAAGTGTAAAAAAAATATAAATATGGTGATATTTATTTGGTTAATTAGACAAAATGTCCTTTACCATATTAAATTACAATTGCTTTAATGAAGTTTCTCTTGTAAAAATCAATGCGTATATAGTGTGTTCAATATGAGTAGTAATATTTCTTCATTTGCAAAAAATCAACATATAATCAAGAATTTTAATAGCGATGAACCTATTGTTTCTGAAAGTGAGCTGATGAAATTGGCAGAGTTGGCTAAAATAGATTTGTCTGAAGAAGAAAAGGTTGAATATTTAAAAGGGCTAGAAGATGTAATCGGTTGGATAAATAAATTGGATGAGGTAAAAACGGAGACTTATAGTTTTTTTACATCAAATGTAACTAAAGTAGAAGATATAACAAAAAAAGATCAAGTGTGCGAGAAAAGAAATATTAGTGAAGATATTGTATGTCACACAGAGTCTGAGCACAAATGTTTTGTAGTTCCAAAAATAATAGAAAATGAGTGACAATGAACTGAAAGATGTAACAGAGAGAAAAATAAAGAAGATCTTAGTGATGCTAGATGGTTATACTGAAGCAAGTAACATGTCAGACTTAAAAAGTGAAGTTGAAACCTTGTGTGATATGCTTCAGGATCTACCTTTGTCAGAAGCACAAAGATTTACCTTTTCTGTTAAAAAAATACATAACAGGGTAAAGACTCTTACTGAAAGAGTAAAAGCAGAAGCGGCTCGAACTGAAGATAAATTGAAAGTTATGCGAAAAACTAATCAAGCTAACACATCTTACGGACAGTTTGATCAGAAAGATGATTAGTCTTTATTGGAAAGTGCTTTTTTCTCTTGCTTTTATTCTTTCTGTTATGTTAGGTATTTTGTTCTTTTTGAAGAGAATTGGCAAATATAATGCAAGTACGCAAAATTTGTTTGTAGAGGAGAGCTTAAATTTAGATGGGAAACGCAAAATTATATTATTAAGGTACAAGGATAACAGGTATCTAATATTAGTTGGTGAGAACACTGATTTAGTGATAAAACAAGAAGATGCGGATTAATTATTTTTCACAAGTAGTATTTATATTGATGTTGATTCCTAAGTTGTTCTATGGAGATGATATTGGTACATCTGGTATAAACATAGATTTGCCAACTGATGGTGAGCTTTCTGGAAGACTATTACAGTTAATTGCATTAATTACAATATTAGGTCTTGCGCCGTCAATATTAGTTATGGTGACCTCTTTTACACGTATTATCGTAGTATTATCCATATTACGTACTGCGTTGGGTATGCAGCAATCTCCACCAAATATTGTTATTACTAGCTTAGCACTTTTCTTATCATTATTTATAATGACTCCAACACTACGAGAAGCTTATGATGTTGGCATAAAGCCGCTTTTAGCGAATGAAATTTCTGAGATAGAGGCTTTTGAAAAAGCTTCAAAACCAGTGCACTCTTTCATGATTCACAATACAGAGGAAAAGGAATTAGCAATGTTCTTCAATATTGCAAATATAGATTCTGTGGATAAACCAGAAGATACTCCACTTAGGATTTTAATTCCTGCTTTTATGACTAGTGAATTAAAAAAAGCATTTGAGATTGGCTTTTTGATTTTTCTTCCTTTTTTAATAATTGACCTATTTGTATCCTCAATTTTGATGTCTATGGGAATGATGATGCTTCCACCTGTTGTAATTTCGTTGCCTTTTAAATTAATATTTTTTGTATTAATTGACGGTTGGTCAGTTCTTTCAGGGAGTTTAGTTAAGGGTTTTATAGGATGGTGAAACATTTAATCTCGGTCAATGACTTAAACATTGATGAAGTAGAAGAGATATTTACTAGAGCAAAAAGGCTGATAACTTATCAATCAAATTCTTTGTTAGGCAAAATTGTTGTTAATGCTTTTTTTGAGAATTCCACACGCACTATGACTTCGTTTGAAATTGCTGCGAAAAAATTAGGAGGGTATGTTATTAATCTTCCAAATCAATCTTTATCCCTTAAGAAAGGAGAAAGCATTCTTGACACAATTTTAACGCTAAATCAAGTTATTCCAAGTTTTATTGTAACTAGAACTGCTAATAGTGGAGTTCCTGCTATTATGGATAATGATTTCTGTTCAATTATAAATGCAGGAGATGGTTGTAATGAACATCCAACTCAGGCTTTGACTGATGCTTTTACGATTAAGTTACTAAAAAACAAAATTAAAGGAATAAAGGTTGCAATATGTGGTGATATTTTACATAGTCGAGTTGCACATTCAAATATGATATTGTTAAACAAGTTAGGTGCCGAAGTAAGGGTTATATCACCACCTAATCTTATGTTGGCATACCTTCCTGAAGGGGTGAGAAAATATGATGATATAAAAGAATGTTTGTGTAATGTTGATGTTGTTATGACACTTCGGTTACAATATGAGCGTATGAAGAAAAAATGTGTTTCTTCTAAAAAGGAGTATTGTAAGATTTATGGCTTAAATTATGATAAATTATCTTGTGCAAATAATAAAGTTATTGTAATGCATCCAGGTCCAGTAAATCGTGGTATTGAAATTAGTAGTGAAATCGCAGATAATTACTGTAGTGTTATATTGAAACAAGTTAAGCTCAGTGTACCTGTGCGACAGGCTACATTTGAGTTTCTTAGCTCTTTGCACTGATTTACATTAAATAATAAAGGGGTGTGAAAAATGTCTGGGAGTGTGCCAATAACTAAAGAGGGTTTTGATAAATTAGAAAAAGAGCTTTTGCATCTCAAAAATCATGAGAGACCTAAAATAATAGAAGCTATTGAAGAAGCTCGTAGTAAAGGAGATCTTTCGGAAAATGCTGAATATCATTCAGCAAAAGATAAACAGGGGTTCATCGAGGGAAAAATTGTGGAGTTAGAAAGTAAAATTGCTAATTCTAATATAATTAATATCTCGAAATTATCTGGTGATACAGCAAGGTTTGGGGCTAAAGTCACTTTATATAATAAAGACAATGATAATGAAGTCGTATACAAATTAGTTGGTGAATATGAAGCCGATATTGCTCGAATGCTTTTATCAGTTAATTCTCCATTAGGAAGCTCATTGTTAGGTAAGAGGGTAGGCGAAAGTATTGAGGTTAATACTCCGGGGGGAATGCGTCACTATGAAATTCTCAAAGTAGAATTTCAGTGATATGCAAATATTCAATCGTGGAGTAATTAGGTTGCATCGCGATAGAGTTGCACAAAATGTTTCTGGCCATGATATAATTATAAATGAGATATGTAAGCTTATTTCTCAACGTTTGTGCGGTGAATTTGGCTTTGTGTTGAATCTTGGTGCATGCACAGGGCAGTTACTTAATTTTTTTTCTAAGTATCGAACAATTATTAATAGTGATGTTTCAGAGCAGATGCTGAAAACCTTTTGTGGGTTAAGAGTAGTGCTTGATGAAGAGTTGCTTCCTTTTGAGATAAATACTTTTGATGCTGTAATAAGTATTGCTACCTTACATAGAATCAATGATTTACCTGGAACACTAATTCAAGTTCATAATATATTGAAGGGTAAAGGAGTTTTTATTGGAACTTTGTTTGGTGTGAAAACACTGCAAGAACTAAAGAAATCTTCGACGCAAATTGAAGGCAGTGTAAGCCCTAAAGTATATCCATTTATTGATGTAAAGGATGCTGGAAACTTGATGCGAAGAGCTGGGTTTCGTATTGCTGTTTCTGATACCGAAGATGTAATAATAAAATATAAAAATGCTAGCCAGCTATTTACTGACTTGAAAAATATAGGAGAGAGTAATGCAATGTTAAGCATGAAAAAAAGTTTAGTCAGTAGAAGTGAAATTGAATCGATAAAGCAGAAGTATATGAAGGATTTTACCGATAAAGATGGGTTAATTTCAGCAACGTTTGAAATTATCACTATAACGGGAATAAAAGATGTGGATTAATGTTGATTTGATAAAACGTTTTTATAATACTGAGCAAGGAAAAATATTTGGTAATGAAGTTAATGAAACTATATTAGGTAGTATGGGTAGTGATCGTAAATCTATATGCATAGGTTATAACCTGTTCAATAAAATGGCCTCAATAATTCCAGCTAAGCAGGGATTAGTGAGAGGAACAATATTAGCTCATGAAACTTGCCTGCCATTACAAGATTGTTCTTTGGATGAGGTTGTTGTAATCCATACACTCGAATACATGCAAGATGTCAAACCATTTTTTGTAGAGGTATACAGAATTTTAAAAAGTAGTGGAAAAGCCATATTTATGTTTCCTAACGTATATGCAAATATTGTGAAGTGTGATGAGATCTTTAAATTTAGTAAATCTGTTATATATATTGAATATTTGTTAAAAAAACTTTTGTTTTCAGTATATAAAAAAACAAATTTACAACAAATAAATAGACCAATTCCTGGAATTGTTACTGCTTTAACAGTTCAAAAGATTATTGATAGAAGATCAAGAAGTAGTACAGGCAAAACTATTTTTGTTGGAACATAACTAATATATTTTGTAGCGAGTTACTCCAATGATTGCGTCTACAGAGTTGTCACTTTCACCCAAAGGAAGGCAGCAATACCTGAATTTTATCATATTGCCCTCTAGATCAAAACACTCAGATTCATCAATAACAGCTTCCATGCTTTCAATAACCTCATCTAAATAATGTCTAATGTTTTCTACATCATCAAACTGTATTATTGGGGCATCGCTAGAGATATTTAATGCATGTCGGTTTGCTTCTTTTATTTCATCCCCAAGATAGATAACTTCGTAAGAGTTATTAGCATGCTTGACTATGAAACAGTGTTCCCATATATCACTAATATGTTCTTGCTCAATTTGGCTCAGACTCGGGTGATGTCTTTCTCCTCTGATTTCATTCCAATATTCACAGAGTAGATTTGTGAATCTTCTTTCTTCTGTAATATACATTTTTAGCAGCTTGTTAAGCTAATACTAAAGACAACAGTTTAATAATTTCTAAAATGTATTTGAATATATAGTTAAAAAAATGGATATAAGAAACGTACGTGTTGATAAAAATACAAAGAAAGAAGTTTGGAACTGAACTCAATAGAATCTCAACTTGCTCAAATGATCTAAATGAGGATAAAGAAAGTACCTCCTTGGTGCAATACACAATAAAAAGACTAGAGGTTGCTTCTGAAATTGCTCAATCTGCATCCTATAAACTTAAAGTATACAATACTTTTAGTAAAATAGAGGAAAAGCAAGAGTTATTATCAAGCAAAGCTGACTCTGAGCACCTTCTTTTAGCACATTGTGAAGAAGTAACAGTGGATTTAGTTTTAGTAGACAATGATGGTAAAGAGTTGGATGTAGGAACGGAGATATTAGAAGAATCTTGTTTTGCAGATGCTCAAGATGTTACACAAAAGCAGTTAGAAAATAAAATGCTTCTACGTGGAATAATGCTAGCAGCTGGATTCAAAACAGTAGACTTTTCATTGTTATACTTTCAGTTACCTTAGTTATTCAATCCTATAAAAAGGCAATAGATAAAATGTAAAACAGAGTATATAATATTCTGAATTAAAATTGTAATCTCTTAGCCTTTATGCTAATATATAAAATATTATTTTTATGAACAGACTAGAAGAGTTATTTGATGTATATCTTTTGCGGCGTCGATCAAAAGCTTCGAGAGCTCTTGGCATTGTGCTGCCTCTTGTTGCTTTTGCTCTTGTCATATTTTTAGCAAAACGAGATCTTGTAGAAAAGATTGGATTGAATCGATTCAGTCCTTATATTCTTGCTTTAGCTATTATCTTAGTTTGGTATTCAATCCTTTGTCGAAATGTAGATATCAAGGAAGAAGCATTGTTAAGTTCGGGTGATGTTCGGAAAAAGGGAAATAAGTCTTCTTGTCAGTCCTGTACTCTTTCTCCAAGATTAAAGATTATGCTTTTTGGAATTGTATTGTCAAATATGGTTGGAGCTCTGCTTGTATTTGTCAATGATCGTCTTCTTGGGCCAGGTCAGCAATGGACTTGGCAGGATATTGCATTTTTTTTTCTTGTACTCAATATTATGATGGTTGCTTGGTGGTGGGTTGAATCTGGGAAAATTAAACCTAATGTGCAACCTGATAATGCTAAAACCATTACTGAGAATGAAGAGGAAGAATTAGAGCCTCAGGTGGTAAGTAGGGAAAGTAGTTCTGATATCGACTTACTAAAAACTCAGGCAGAAGATAGGGTAGTAGAACGGCCAGGAGCAATTAATGATGATAATAGACAAACTGAGAAAACGAAAACTAATAGACAGTTAATTGTTGGACTTTCTGGTTTGGAGAAGGGGGGAGAAGGAAATTGTTGTCTGAATGGAAAATGATGAAGATATAATAAGAGCCAGACTTGCGGAGAAGACAAGTGTTACAGGAAACAAACACATTGAAATAAAGAGAAGAAGCGGCAATAGATTTATTCTAATTCTATTGCCATTTGTGTTGTTAATAAACCGAATTGGTATAGCCTAATATGCTTACTCTCATGAAGTTATCTACTCTCTAAAAAGTTCCGCAATAATTTTGTTACTGGAAAAACATTTCAAGTTTGTTACCGATATCTAATGTTATATATTTTACATTTTCCGGAATTTTTTTTACCCTTTGAGTTAGTTCCTTTTTTTTACCTTTTTCTATTTGTTCTTCCTTGTTTACTATATATATAGTGCGTAGAACTTCACCTATGTCACTATAGAGATTTATCTTCATGTTTGGCAGGAACTTTGTTTCACTACTATTATTTATTATAGTACTCTTTATTATAATATCTTCTCTATCATACTCAAAATTTGCATTTTCGAACTCAAGTTTATACGTATCATATACACCAAAGGCTGAGTACAAAGGCCTTAACCATACACTAATTTCACTTCTTGGAATTAAAAACAATGCAATAAAAACAAATAATAACAGTATAAGAGCTGAAGATTGCAACCAGGAAAGGTTATCTTTTGTCTGTTGTACATTTTCTTCCATTCTACCAGTAATAATCTTTTTATCAACTTCAAAGGATAATATTGCTTCCTCATCATCTTGATTAGGAAGTGGCGATTGTACCCAAGAGTGATTACAATTGCTACATCTGACCTTACGTCCTTCTCCATCTATATCTTTATCTTCTACATGATAACGAGTTTCACAATTGTTACAGATTATAATCATAACGTACCTAAACTATTATACAATAATATCTTAAACTGTTCTTCAACCAAATTAGCACTAATTCTATCTTGGTTTAATTTCAGAATGTTCTCCCATATTTCATAAAGATCTTCAATGTTGTAATCATGTTCTTGTAAGTTTGCAACTTCTCCTGTAAATAATTCCCTACTAGGGGATGTATTAAATTTTGCTTTTACTAAACGTAATAAGAGCATTTGAAAGACGTAAAATAAATCTTCTGATTTCTCTTTCATATAATCTTCATATGAAGTTCCTTGCTTGTGTGATTGCAATAACTTCCTGTATAAGGACATATTTATAGATGGCATAGCACTGGCACAATATAGTTTACAACAACGTGATCTGAATGCAGGAGGAAGTGAATATAGATGACTACTTATTATTATTATGAGACATTTTTTTGAAGGTGTTTCCTCTAGAGTTTTTAGTAAGGCATTTATAGCATTCTGGTTAGTACTTGCAATATTTTTAATAATAACTACTTTATAGCCATCAAATATGGACGTTGTACTCAAAAAATATCTAACTGAATGAATTTGCTCTAGAGTTATTTTTTCATGTGTGACTTGCATTAAATCACTTTTATCTCTTAATATGCTTAAGACGAATACAACAGTATTATCATAAATAGAGTTACAGTCTCTACCATATATCAACCAATTACTAGTTAATTTATATTCACTTTTCAGCTTTTGGAATATTTTGCTGTTTTTTATTTCAGTTTTTTTTATCAATTGAACAATAAAATTTACGTGTTTCCACACTCTTTTAACGATGATAGCATCTTTAGCGCTATTGGCAATAACAGTATTAACAATATTTGTTTATACAAGACATGCCATAAGAACTGAAGTTGTTTCTATAGTTTCTTATAGGCAGCTGCTAGTTAAGCTTTAACATCTTTGTATATACCTCTAAAAGATTATTATTAAATGCTTTTTCTGATCCAACACTTATTACAGTAATTGCTATATCAATAATAAGCTATGCTATGATTACTAGTAACTCTTTTGGTTATAGTAGCTCAAAGTCTTTTGTGTTCAAATAGTAGATACCCAAAAGCTACGGTTAATGCCCTTGTTATTATATCTTTTTTTCTTGAGTACACTAATGAATAATACAGCCGTAGTTTTAATATTTATTTCCTAATAGTTTTAAGGGAGCACTAAATTTTAATTTAGCAACAAGTAAATTAATTATACCGCTTGCATTTACAAAATCGTTGAGAGGGTTAACAGTGATAACCATTAGCACGAACCTGCTAATACTAATACAACTTGACTAATGGGAATTTTTTTAGCCGCTATTTACATTATTTATACTACGGAAATACTTCCTGAGATTGTTCCTCTTTCAGAAAAATTATTTGCAAATAAATTTGTTGCAGAAGTAACAATACCAGAAAACTCTGGATTTATAGAATGACGAATTAGGTATATACCAATATTATCAAGCTTACACATCAATTGTATTAAAAAGCAAGGAAAACTATTTATACCAATTTAATGACAAGAAATTATGCAAGAGTGATATTATATTCTTAGATACTACTAAAGAAAATTTGGCGAGTTTGTTAGATTATAAAGCAGACTTGATAATCAAAAGCTCAGAATATACAATTGAAGTTAATGAAATTAAGGGCAATCTAATCCTTAAGGAAATTATAGTGTAATCATGTTCATGTATAATTGATGAAAAATTATGTAACATAAGTGATTACAGTAGTGCACAGATATTTGCAATTTAGGTACATCATATCACACCTATTAAGTAGTAACCTGCACAATAAAGGACTGACTTAAAGTAGGAGATAGAATATTGCTAGTAGGAGAAGAAATTCAATATTGGGATTCATAATAAAATACCAATTAATCGGTACTGATAGGGATTCTCACTATGTACCAGAACATACAAATTCTTGGTTAATAAATTTAATTTCTAGTTGAGTGATAGCGTCCTCTCTTTTTGTTGTATTTCCCATAGTAGTTAATTCCTTAGTAGGAGTTGTAGCATTACTGTTAACAAAATGTGTTTCTTAAAACAAGCATTCAACATAAAAGTGTTTTTGGTAATAAGCCCAGCTTGTGTATTGAGTGTTGCTCTGCAAGAAAGTGGATGCATAGACTATATAGTACAACTAGTTAGCAATATATCTCAAGGATTTTTACCAATAATGACTATGGCTATTCTCTTTATAACTATTGCAATGTTAAATGAAATTATGAGTGATAATGCTGTGAGGTTGATTTTCACACCAATGGTTATGGGATTTGCTGAAACAACAGATGCTGACCTGAAGCTATTTATTTTCTGTTTGTTTTTTGCTGCTAATTGTGCCTTTACTATTCTGATTTCGTACCAGAGTAGCATATTGGTTATGGGTCTAGGTAACTCAAATTTACTGATTACTATAAAGCTAGAATAACGCTGACCATGTTTGTATTTTTTGGGTATATTGTTTTTGCTTATATTTATTTTATATAAATTATTTAAATATTAATATTTGTATAATAGAACTTACATTTGTGTAATAGCATAAATGGTTTATTTATATGGAAAGTTCAGAAGAGCAAATTGTGAAAGTAAGACAACAGAATGTTATAAGAGGAAGGCTTAAAAGATTTAGTGATTTAGATAGTGAGGCAAAAGATTATAATTTAAAACAGGCTTTTAGCTCAGGTAATGTTGAGTTGATGAGTTTAGCTTTGGAAAAGCCTTCAAAGAAATATTTATCTTCTTTTTTGAAAGAAGGTGAACAAAAAGAAATTGATGCTGTGGTTGATAACATATTGAATGTAGAGAATGTAGAGTTAATAGAGTTAGCTTTGCAAAAAATTCCATATAAGTTCAAATCTAGACATGTTAACAAGATAATTAGTATGGAAAACGTAAAGTTTGTAGAGCTAGCTTTGAAAGAAATTCCAGATAGATTCGAACCTAAACATGTTGACGGGGTGATTAGTATGAAAAACGTAGAGTTAGTAGAGCTAGCTTTGCAAAAAATTCCAAGAAAATTTACCGAAGAGCAGCACAGTAAACTTGTGGAAAAATTACTACCTTCTTCAGAGATGAAAGAGGGTTTTGAAGGTAGTTTGAAAAAAGTCCATCTTTCATCAGGGTCTATTGATTCTTGTTATGTAGCGATTTTAAAAGCTATTTCTGAGACACCGGAAACTCAAAAATATTTTGATCGTGATTCGATTGATAAGGCAATTGTAAATGAGAATAAATATTACTTAAAGCTTGTGTTCAACAACGAAAGAATAAGACATCACGTTTTTGATGCAAAATTAATAGGAGTTGCTATAGAAGGTGATTATAATAATTCTTTGGAAGTTATGCTTGAAAATCCTATGGTTAGGAAAAAGTTTACATCTGAACATGTCCAGCTAGCATTGAATAAAAGAAATTTTTTTGCTTTACATGAGATGCTCAAATATGAAGATACTCAAAAATTATTTAAGGATAAGGAGCATAAACATGCTGTAGAAGCAGTTAGGATAGGAGATTCTAGTATTGTAATTGATATGCTAAAGAAAGGTTTAAAGAATGAATTTACTTCAAAAACTGCAAAAGCTGCTATAGAAAATTTCAGTAATAAAGAAATCAATGAGTATGAAGCTGGAAAAATATTAACTGAATTGGTCGCCGCAGGCGGAATGCAACAATTTCAAAAAATTGGTGAAAAAAACGCTGTTAATTATGCTATTAGATTATATTCTCTTCCAACTGTGACTGTAGAAGGAGTAGAGAGAGCTCATAGTAATTCTGCACTTGAAAAACTTTTGGTGATCCATAAGAAGAATGTGAATGAGAAAGATAGATTTCAAATAACAGGTAAAAACGTTGATTATTTAGTAGAATGTGGCAATAGTCTTAATATTGATGCACCTTTGCGGTTGTTGATAAGTAATGCACCTGAGCTAATTAGTGAAGCAAATGTAAAAGATTTAGTGAAAGTATCACAAGAAAACTTGTCAAAAGAAGTTTTCTCTGATGCTGTATTGTTACAACCAAATGCATTATCTGCAGATGAATTAAATAAATTATTTGGTCGCATAACACCAGAAGCGAGATTAAAGTTAGCACAAGACTATCCAAGCAAATCTTTTAATGCGAAATCTTTAGATAAACTTATTGCAGCAGATGATCCAAAAGAACATCAAACAATAAATATTTTGTTGGAAAAAAATCCTAGACTATTAAAAAAGAATCACATACTTAATGCGTTACGCGGAGATGATAGTATAGTGCAAGATATTCTGCTAAATGCAGCATTGAAAAAAGGTAATGAACTCAATACACGTCAATTCCGTGACCAAGCATTGTTTAATGTGGTAAAAAACATAGAAATGATGTATAGGAATAGTAGTTATAGAGATAGCCGAAAAATAGAATCTTTATGCAAGATAGCACAAAATTTGATAGCTTCAGGTGCTAATTCTCGTGCATCTTTTGCTTATTATAATAATGAAGCAAAACAAAATAGTTCTGCCAATGAAATATTAAATGGTGTAAGTAGTGAGATAGGTGATGTATTACCTTTTTCGGAAAAACAAAATTCTTTTACGCAACTTTTGGAAGCTACAAATAGTCAAAAGAAGCAAAATTGGGTTAATAAGTTACCTGGATTTTTGCGCACTATTATAAGAATCTTTTTTAAGGATGATAGACCAGCCAAAAGTGACTATAAACCAGTTTTTGTACCAGAAGAATTTGCATTAAAACTAAGTCAAGAGTCACAAGTAGATTTACATAATACTATATTGCCGCTCTCAGCATATGATCAAGATGTGGTGAAATACTATAATGAAACTCTACCAAGTATGTCGATAGACAGTTTAGGTGATAGGTATCCTTTGTGTACAATTGCTAAAGAGACATCGACAGCTGATGGTCCAATATTGGAGGGGCAGCAATCTTTTAGTAATGTGGAACAACCAAGTAATATGAGTAACGAGGAATCAGTTGATGCAAAGCAGCAGCAGACGTTGAAACCAGAAAAACGTGCATCTCAACCTACTCTGTCCCAGGGTATGCAAAAATTAGCAAAAGCTGTTAGGAAGTTAAGTTATGGTGATAGTTTAGAGCCAAAAAGAATTGCAATGCTGGAAGAAAATTTCGGGCGAAGTGATAACGAAAGGCGTTGTGGTTTGATTTTGTCTAAGGAAGATGATCTAAGAGGGAGGGTAAGCTCAGAGTCGTTTGCAGAGAAGGAAGAGTTGAAGAGACAAAGAGGGCAAGATACGGTAGTTAATAAATGATTGTTAATTAATCAATAAAGTTGAAATGTTTACTTTTTTCTCAATTTTTTGATTAAAATTTAAAGAAATAATGGCTGTTGTAGGAATATGACGCTATTATTGTTGTTACTATGAGGCGCAATAACATTTTTGTCAGGTGGTACAGAGAGAGTGATAAATTGCTACTTATAACAATTTTACTGATAGTAATAATAGGGGTTATAGTAATAGCCTCAGCCAGCCCTGCTATTGCAACGCGCATAAAAGTTTCACCAACCCATTTTATATTTCATCACATTATATATCTTTCCATATCTCTCATAGTTATGTTTTTCATATCTTGTTTGAACGAGACACAAATAAGATTCTTATCAGCGATAGGATTCATTATCTCTATAATATTACTCATTTTAGTGCCGTATTTAGGTACAGAAGTTAAAGGTGCATATAGATGGTTAAGAATTTTTGGTTTATCAATTCAACCATCAGAATTTGTGAAAACGTACATGATTGTATTGAATGCAGTGATATTATCGCACGATAATAAGTTAAAATACATGTGGTCACTTTCTGTATATGCAGTTATAGCATTTTTTATTGTAAGGCAGCCAGACTTTGGTATGGCTGCTATTATTACGATAATTTTTATCGGACAACTTTTTGCTAGTGGCTTAAAGATGAGATACATATTTTCTATTGGCATGTTTGCTTTAGTTGGTGCTTTTATATCGTATTTAACTGTGCCTCATGTAAGAAATCGTGTTAACAACTTTCTTAGCCCTAGTGTAGAGGGAAGTTTCCAAGTAAGGAAATCACTTGAAGCATTTAAAAATGGAAATTTTGTGGGAGTTGGTCCAGGAGAAGGTACTGTAAAATTCATAATACCAGATTCTCATACAGATTTTATCTTTGCTGTTACAGGAGAGGAGTTTGGTGTATTGTTTTGTCTTCCTATGATTGCCTTATTTGCTTTTTTCACTATTAAAGCTTTGAAGCATGTCTTAATTGATGCTACTTTGTTCCAAACTATAGCTGTTACTGGAATAGTGATTGAAGTGTCTGGACCTGCTGCAATTAATATGGCAGTCAACTTAAATCTTTTGCCAACTAAGGGTATGGTTCTACCATTAGTTAGTTACGGTGGTTCTTCCACTTTAGCAATTAGTATTGCACTTGGAATACTTCTATCTTTAACAAGAACAAGGTATCATTGATTTTGATTTTATTTATCAACTATATTGATAGTTTTTTTATTCTGTCTATATTAGCAGCAATAACGTTGTTTGATAATATAATGGACTTAAAGATTTTCACCGAACAATCGAGAAATGTGATACAAAGTGCACAAGTTCTTGCTGTAGCAAAAAATCATCAGGTGTTTTTGCCGGAACATTTGTTGCATGTGATGCTTGAAAATGACATGATAACTTCTCTTATTGTTAAATGTGAAGGAAGTGTTGAGAATATAAAAAATGATTTAGAAAAAGAAATAGCCAAAATACCAATAGTAAAAGGCTCTAATGGTGGATGTCTCGATCTTTCTCCTATGACCGCACGGATTTTTAAAGCCGCAGAGAGTATAGGAAAGCGTGAAGGTGATTCGTTTGTTACGGTTGAAAGAATTCTGCAAGCTATTGCAACTGAAAAGGAGAGTAGTGCGAGCAAAATATTGGCAAAAGAAAGGATCACACCGCAACGTCTACATATAATAATTCAAATGTACCGAAAAGGAAAGAAGGCGAATTCTAGTACTTTTGAAAATACTTTTAATGTTCTAAAGAAGTATGCAAAAGATTTAACTGAGATTGCAAGAGAAGGAAAAATTGACCCTGTTATTGGGCGTGATGAAGAGATAAGACGTACAATGCAAGTCTTGTCACGTCGGATAAAAAATAATCCAGTCTTAATTGGAGAGCCAGGAGTAGGCAAAACAGCAATTGTTGAAGGTTTAGCAACTCGGATGATAGCTGGTGATGTGCCACAGAGCTTGGCTAACAAAACTTTGATGTCTTTGGATTTAGGAGCACTGATTGCAGGTGCGAAGTTTAGAGGTGAATTTGAAGAAAGACTGAAAGCTACTATATCTGAAATAGCAGCTTCGGAGGGTGAGGTCATTTTGTTTATTGATGAATTGCATACTATAGTGGGAGCAGGTGCAACTGATGGTGCAATGGATGCTTCGAATCTATTAAAACCAGCATTAGCGCGTGGTGACCTACATTGTATAGGAGCCACAACCTTAAATGAATATCGCGAGTATATAGAAAAAGATGCGGCCTTTGCTAGAAGGTTTCAGACTGTTTTTGTTTCACAGCCAACTGATGCAGATACTATTTCAATTTTACGTGGTATAAAAGAAAAATATGAAGCATACCACGGTATACGTATTTCCGATAATGCAATTGTTGCAGCTGCAACTCTTTCAAATCGTTATATAACGGATAGATATCTTCCAGATAAGGCAATAGATTTAATTGATGAAGCTGCTAGCCGTATCAGGATGGAAGTAGACAGTAAGCCTGAAGCATTGGATGAGCTTGATCGAAAAATTATACAGCTCAAAATTGAAGCAGAGGCCTTAAAAAGAGAAGATGATAAAGCATCAAGAGATAGGTTAAGCAAGATACAAGGTGAGCTTGTTGTTTTGGAGAAAAAATCTTCAAATATAACAAGTAAGTGGCAAGTTGAGAAAAATAAAATTGTATCATTACAAACCCTTAAAGAACAATTAGAAACAGCTAGACAGGCGCTATCAGCTGCAGGAAGGGATGGGAATTTGGCAATGGCAGGAGAGTTAACTTATGCAACAATCCCATCATTAGAAAAAAGATTAGCAGAAGTAGAAAAGGAAGTAAGTGGAGAACTTCTTAAAAAAGAAGTAAAAGCTGAAGATATTGCTAGTATAGTCTCACGTTGGACCGGTATTCCTGTGGATAAAATGATGGGTGATGAACAAGAAAGATTACTTAATATGGAAGAAGATTTGCAATCTATTGTTGTGGGACAAGATCATGCAGTGAGAGCTATAAGTGACTCAATCAGACGCTCTAGGGCAGGTATACAAGATATTAATCGCCCATTAGGGTCATTTCTTTTCTTGGGTCCGACTGGTGTTGGGAAGACAGAGCTTAGCAAAGCCCTTGCTCAGTTTCTTTTTAATGATACAAATTCGTTACTTAGAGTAGATATGTCTGAGTATATGGAAAAGCATTCTGTTGCAAGACTAATTGGCGCACCTCCAGGTTACGTTGGTTATGAAAAGGGTGGCGTTTTAACGGAAGCTGTTAGAAGAAGGCCCTATCAGGTTATATTATTTGATGAAATAGAGAAAGCTCATCACGACATATTTAATGTTTTGTTACAAGTCTTGGATGAAGGTAGGTTAAGCGATAGCCAAGGGCACTTAGTTGACTTTCGCAATACTATTCTAATATTAACTTCTAATCTTGGTTCTGAGATTATGTCTTGTTATGAGCTGGGTAAGGAGCAGAGAGATGCTGTAATGGAAGTAGTAAGGGCATCATTTAGACCAGAGTTTTTGAACAGGTTGGATGAAATCATAATATTTAATTGCCTGCAAAAAATTCATATGTCTAGGATTGTCGAGATACAATTTGCACGGCTCCAAAAGACATTAAAGAGTCGTCATATTAGGTTAAGTTTATCTGATTATGCAAAGGACTTGCTTTCAGAACAAGGCTATGATCCGCTCTATGGAGCACGGCCATTAAAAAGAGCAATACAACAAAATGTGCAGAACCGGCTAGCTAAGTTAATACTTTCTGGACAAGTAAAAGATGGAAATAACATTGAACTAACAGTAGAGAATGATGAAATCAAATTTAATATTGTTGATGAGGTTACGTAATTTGCGGCTTCTTGTAAAGATTTAGTAGAAAGGCCATTATATATATATGAAATAAATTTCTAATATTATTTTCTTGTGTTATTGCTAAGATCATCAAGAAAAGTCGTTTTAGTTTTACTTCATTAAGTTAAAGAAGCATTATGAGGGGATTTTTTTTGATTATATTAAGCCATATTCCGGTTGCAGTATTTACTATTCTTGACTATATGCGTATTTATTCTTGTGATAGAATTGTATGTTAGTAATTTTATGTCAAGCAAAATCTAAGTTAACAGATTTCAAATTTTACCATGGCAATACTTATATTTTTTTCCGGAGCCACAATGACAAAGATCGTTTCTGCCAATTTTCTTTGGTATTTCTCGCCTCATACTTACAACAAATTTGGCAAAACGTGCAACAACTAATTCCTGCCACTGGCTTAACATTGATTCAAACATGAAAAAAGCTTCTTTTTTAAATTCATTAATAGGGTTTTTCTGTCCTATCGCTCTCAATCCTATACCTTGCCTCAAATGATCTAACATTAAAAGATGGTCTTTCCATAAACTATCCAAAGTAATCAGCATTATTCGCTTCTTTATTGCTAAAATTGAATCACTATATATTTCTTCTTTTTTGGTAAATAAATTAGCAGTCTCATTCTCTAAAATATCTTTTATTTCGTCTTGATCATAACTATCAGATAGTTCTAATTGAATTCCGTATATCCGCAAAGTCTCTTTTGTTACATAATCAATATCAACTTCGCCTTCTTTTAGAGAGACAAAAATTATATTATTATTTATTTCTCTTCTTAGTCCATTTAGATCGTAAACGCTTGCATCAATAATCTCATTACGCTGACCAAAAATCACTTTACGTTGTTGATTCATTGAATCATCAAACTTCAATAAATTTTTTCTTATTTCATAATTCCTGCCTTCAACCTTCTTTTGCGCTCTTTCTAGAGCTCGGCTAATCAAAGGATGGTATATTGCTTCACCGTCTTTTAAGCCTAATTTTTGCATAAAACCAGATATATTATCTGATCCAAAAATTCGCAATAAATCATCTTCCAATGACAGAAAGAATTTTGATTTTCCTGGGTCACCTTGACGACCTGAACGTCCTCTTAATTGATTATCAATTCTACGACTCTCATGACGCTCTGTTCCAATTATATAGAGCCCTCCGGCTTCAATTACTTCTTGTTTGTTTGACTCTACATTGTTTTCACTATCATTGCTATTATTGGCAGAAATTATATCGACACTTCCACCTAACTTTATATCAGTTCCACGACCTGCCATGTTTGTTGCAATGGTAATAGCACCAGTACGACCTGCTTGTGCTATGATATTTGCTTCTTGTTCATGATAGCGTGCGTTTAGAACAGCATGTTTTAGTTTATGCTTTTTTAGTTCTTTGGAAAGCAACTCTGATTTTCCTATGCTGACTGTTCCAACAAGAACAGGTTGTCCTCTTTTATGACATTCTTTTATTAGAGATATAATTGCGTTAAATTTTTCTTTTTCTGTACAATAGATCTCATCGTCATAATCAGTTCTATTAATAGGAACGTTAGTTGGAATTTGCACAACATTCAATGAGTAAATTGTTGCAAATTCATCTGCTTCTGTCATAGCAGTACCTGTCATTCCTGCAAGCTTCTCATAAAGACGGAAGTAATTTTGAAATGTAATCGACGCTAATGTTTGGTTTTCTTTGTGAATATGAACCCTTTCCTTGGCTTCTAGTGCTTGGTGTAGACCATCAGAATATCTACGCCCATCCATCATTCTGCCAGTAAATTCATCAATAATAACAACTTTACCATTCTTAACGATATAGTCCTTGTCACGTGTGAATAATTTATGGGCCTTAATAGCCTGGTCTACGTGATGCAGCATATTGATATTTTCAATCTCATAAAGAGAACTTTCTGCTTTAATTAATGAACGTTTTTTTAATAAATTCTCTATTTTTTCCATACCAGCATCGGTGAGTGATAATGAACGATTTTTTTCTTCCAATACAAAGTCATCCTCGGATACATGAGGAACTAACTTATCTACCTTTTCATATAAGCCTACATCTTGTTCTACTGGTCCAGAAATGATTAATGGAGTACGGGCTTCATCAATCAATATTGAATCAACTTCATCAATTATAGCGTAATTAAATCCCTGTTGAACCATTTCAGTGCGCTCAAATTTCATGTTATCCCGTAGGTAATCAAAACCAAATTCATTATTGGTTCCATAAGTTATATTAGCGGCGTAAGCATTACGGCGCTCTTCTTCAGTAATACCGCTAGTGATGCAGCTTACTGTTAAACCAAGAGTGTGATAAATTTTTCCCATCCACTCTGAATCACGTTTTGCCAAATAATCATTTACCGTTATAACATGTACACCTTTTCCAGAAAGGGCATTAAGGTATGCAGGCAAGGTTGCAACCAAAGTTTTTCCTTCACCGGTCTTCATTTCTGTTATCATCCCTTTGTGTAAAACAATTCCACCAAGTATTTGAACTTTAAAATGTTCTATACCTAATACTCTTCTGGACGCTTCTCTTACAGCCGCAAAAGCTGGAACTATTAGATCATCCAAGGTGTTTTCTTGTATGGCTAATCTATTTCTAAATTCCTGAGTTTTGTTTTTGAGTTCTTCTTCAGATAATGTTTTGAGGTTTTCTTGATACGAGATAATTTCTTCAACGCTTCTGTTCAAAGATTTTATTATGCGTTGGTTAGCGGAGCCAAAAATTCGACGGATAATTGATAACATCTTTTACAAAAGGTAAACAAATAATCCTATTATAACAACTATACCTAATAGCATTGATAATGTATAATCAAAAACAAACCCAGTTTGAAGAGCAACTACACGGCGTGCACATCTGTCTGCTATGCTGACCAAAGTACCAATGCTAAATTTATCTATTGCATGGATGTCTATTTTCTGCCACAAAGCATACCCACACTTTTTTGTTACCTTAGTAAATAACACGTTGTACACTTCATCAAAATAATATTTATCAGTAATGACTCTATGCACCTTCTTAAACAAACTTAAAAGTAACTTAAGGTTAAGAGGATATTTTAATATAAGGTTAGGATTGGCAAAGCGAGAACGCGAATGTAGAGCTCTATACCATTCTTTGATTGTACTCAGAACTGATCCTGCATGTTTCTTTTTTACTACATAGAATAATGTAAAGGAAATATTTAGGATAAGTAAAACAATAGCGAGTAAGATATAACCTAAAAGTGAGTATGTAAATACCATAATGTAAGTACTGAAAGTAATCACACTATAAATAATCTCAGCACACTTCAAATCCCATTTCCTCTTATTAATTAATGTGTTTCTTACAAGATAAGCTGCGATAGAACCAGACAGAGTTGTTAATAAAGCAGCCAATGGTATATTTTTAGTTATATGTGGCACTGGGGTTAGGTATATTGACTCATGCCAAAAATCATTGCTATTAATGTGTAGGAAGTTTTTAGCAAAGAAACCTGAAGTGATAGAAAGGAATACTATTGGCAAGAGCGTCCACAACATGATTTTTGGTTTCTCCTGTATTTGTGGTTTGAGTGCATTGTTATGTTCGTCACAACGATGAAAAATTGTAATTATTGAACGGCAAGAATAAAATGCTGTGATCCAAACAACTGATAAACTAATTATAAATGCAAAGCTGTTGTTGTATGCAAACTCTAAAATCAGATCTTTTGAGAAGAAACCGGCTAATGGAAAAATTCCCATCAATGCAAGAGAAGCTATCCACATAAAAACATATGTGTATGGTAACTTTCTCCATAATCTTGAAGGCAATTCTTGTACTTGTTTTACACCGCCGGGTACAAAATGAAGAACATTACCTGCACATAAGAATAGCAACGCTTTAAAAAATGCATGAGTTGTTAGATGAAACATTGCAACACCGTGAGCCGATAAACCGCAAGCCATGAACATGTAACCAAGCTGACTGCAAGTTGAATAAGCAATTATTTTTTTAATATCTGTTTGTACAAGTGCGATTGTTGCAGCCATCAAGCAAGTCAAACCACCAACTAACACAATTAATTCTCCGGTAAATGGTGCTAATTCAAATAAAGGAGAGCAGCGGACAATTAAAAACACTCCAGCAGTTACCATAGTTGCTGCGTGAATCAATGCAGAAACAGGAGTTGGGCCTTCCATTGCATCTGGTAGCCAGACATGAAGTCCTATTTGTGCTGATTTTCCCATGCAACCAATGAATAATAATATAGTAATAATGGTCAACGTATGTATTCCACCAATGTAATGTAGCTGATATTGTGATACATTATCTAGAACCTTTGCAATAAGGACAGAATCAAATAAAAAGTATATCAGTGCTATACCAAGAATTAAGCTCAAATCTCCAACTCTATTTACTATGAATGCTTTCATAGCAGCATTATTTGCTGAATCTTTTTTAAACCAAAAGCCGATTAATAAATAAGAACATAATCCTACTCCTTCCCAGCCAAAAAACATTTGTACAAAATTATCACTTGCTACCAGCATTAACATGCAGAAAGTAAACAAGGATATGTAAGAGAAAAATCTTGGAATATTGGGATCTCTATTCATATAGCCAATTGAATAAAGGTGTACTATTGCAGAAACGGTTGTAACAACTATAAACATAAGAGCTGTGAGCGAGTCAACATATATAGACCAATCTGCTTTGAAAGAGCCAATATGAATCCAGTGAGCAATGTTAATTATATGTACTTCATCACCTAGAGTGAAAAACAAGTACCAAGAAATGGTTGCAGTTGTAACTACTAAAGTAGAAGTAGAAAATTGAGCTATTTTTTTATGATTATAACGTGTACATAAGGCAGCTATTAATGCTCCTAGTAACGGAAAAAGAGTTATAAGTAAAGACAACAAATCCATTTTATTTACTCATTTTATTAATTTCGGTGGTCTCAATATTTCCCTTATTTCTAAAATACGCAGTCAATATTGCTAAGCCAATAGCAGTTTCAGCTGCTGCTACAGTTAGTATGAAAATTACAAATATATGTCCTTTAACATCACCTAAGAAGTAGGAAAAGGTAATGAAGTTAAAGCTAATGGACAATAACATTATCTCGATAGACATTAGAATTGTTATCATATTCTTGCGGTTAATGAATATACCCGTTGCACCTATAGTAAATAATATAGCAGCAAGTATTAAATATTTAAATATCATGATTTGACTAATTTTATGTCTGATGTTCGCGATAATTGCTTAATTAAACTTTGTTTACGCACAAATCTGTTGTGCTTCAAGGTTAATATTATAGCACCAATCATAGCTACAAGCAATATAACTCCAGCAATCTGAAATGGGTAAAAATAATCTGTATATAAAACACTACCAATAAGGTAAGTATCTATATTTATCTTTCCTTCATTTTGTGTTGTAAAATCTTGCATGAAATAAACAGAACAAATTTCAAAAAACAAAGCTATTGAAGCTAACAATATGTACCATTTTTTATCACATATTTGCTGTTTAATAGCCTCAATTCCTAACATTATTACTATGAATAAGAAAAAAACTGCGATAGCGCCTGCATATACTATTATCAATATCATAGCTATAAATTCAGCATCTAGTAGTAGAAATAACACTGCGGAATTAATAAAGGTCAATATGAGAAATAAAACTGAATTGACGGGGTTCTTGCTAGCAATAACAGAGCAACTTAGTAATATAAGGCTTAAAGCGAAAAAATAGAAGAAGTAATGCATAACCATAAGATAGTACTGGCAGCTCATAAGTCAAATAATTTCAGTTAATCTTATTAAGTAAATATTTGGAAGATTTAAAACTCACCTTTGTAATTTTTTTTTCTTTATTTAAAGAATGTGCTTTTGTAATAAAACTACCAAAACCTTTTAGTTTAACTACACCCTTAATACGTAAATTATTACTAATAATATTAATTACACCTAGTATAATATACCTTATATGATTCTCAGATAAGTCACGATAGGCACTTTTTCTTTCCCGTAAATCCTTTATGAACTGCTTATTGATATTCATAAAGTCATTGTTGCGCCATCCCAAATAGCCATCAAACCGTATGAAGATTTTTTAAATAAATTTAGTATTTTAGAGAATAAAAAATTCCTTTTATCTTTTACAAAAAAATCTTTTAATTTTCCATCTGAATTATTACCTTTTAACCAATTTATAGCTTCAACTTCTCCTCCAATCTGATCGATTAGCGATAAAAGTAAAGCTTGTCTTCCATTATATATCTTACCTTCAGCTCTTTCTTTCACTTCTTCAATGTTCATGGACCTTCTCTTTGCAACTAAAGATAGAAAATAGTCATAAGTATCATTAATCACCTCTTGTATTTGTTGCTCTGATTCTTCAGAAATTTTTCTAAATGGAGATAAAGAGTCCTTAAACTCACCGGCTCTTAACGACCTAAAATTTACACCAATTTTATTTGCTAAGTCTACAACTTCTATAGAGTTTAACAAAACACCTATAGAGCCGGTAATGGTTCCATTGTGAGCTATTATATGATCTGCAGCTATTGCCACCATGTATCCACCTGAAGCAGCAAAATTACCCATAACTGCGACAACATGCTTTTTTGCGGAAAGGCCACGTAAACTATTATAAAGTCCCTCACTACCTACCATTGTTCCTCCAGGACTATCTATATGTACTATTACTCCTTTTACACGGTTATCATTTTTGATTTGATCGATCAATTTATCACGCTCGTGGTCTTCATCAATTACACCAGTAACATATAGGCGAGCGATTATATTACCGCTGTTTATATTACTACCAAAACTGGTGAAATCTAGACCTGGGATTAGTAAGATTAAAACTACAATAACAACTAAAGCCAACGAGCGCCATAAATAGACTTTGTCTTTCAAATGCAAAACATGCACAAAATTATCAACAGATGGAGACATAATTCAAACCTACTTTACTCACTTTTTTTCTTATCTATAAGAGTAATATTATAGTCATCTACTTGATCAATACGAAGAGTGATACCACTGCCTACTGATAAGCTGCTCATGTTAGTAAGATACTGACGTTCAACAAATTTATCTACATCATTTTTTAAGACCACATAGATTCCATTATCCTCTATCTTGCTAATAGTACAATGCAATTCTTCACCTTTTTTAACAGTCTTGAGGAAACCTGCAAAGGGGTCATACTTAATCTGCTTAATTCCTAAGAATATACCACCTTTAACAGAATTAATGCGCAAAACTTTAGCATCAATGATATCACCAATTTTGTAATTTTTGGTTACATAAGAATGCCTTTCATCCCAAGAAATATCGCGATTATAGATAAAACCAGAAACATGTTCTTCATAATCAACAAAATCAACATTGATTCCTGAATGAGGATTAATATTCCTAATTTTACATCTTACAAT
The DNA here is from genome assembly GCA_965207045.1 of Anaplasmataceae bacterium. GTDB lineage: Bacteria > Pseudomonadota > Alphaproteobacteria > Rickettsiales > Anaplasmataceae. The sequence goes on from OZ242261.1 coordinate 1,236,616, forward strand.
GGAACCAAGAGGGTATTTCTCAATAAACTTATTCCAAGGATTATCATTGCACTGCTTGATACTCAGGCTCATCCTGTTTTTATCTGGATCAATACTTAAAATCATTACCCTCACATTATCACCACGAGCTATAGACACTTTTTCATTTGTCCAGTTGATCTCTGATGAATGAACTAAACCCTCTACACCAGGTTCTAACTCAACAAAAGCTCCATACTCTTCTATACTAGTTAAGACACCATTTATAATACTGCCTACCGGGTATTTTTCTTGCACTGTACCCCAAGGATTATCGGTTAATTGCTTCTTACCCAAAGAGATACGGTTCAATTCCATATCGATCTTGATAATTTTGACAGTAATCCTCTGACCACACGAATACACTGCAGAAGGATGACTTATTCTGCTCCAAGACATATCAGTAATATGTAACAGACCATCAATTATACCTACCTCTGGTGATTCAAACAAGCCAACAAATACTCCATAATTTGTAATGCTTTTTATTGTGCCTTCTAAAACCTGACCTTCTTTAAGGGTCATTAAGAACTCTTTACGAGCATTTGCATGTAAAGAATCAAGTATAACACGCCTGGAAACAACTATATTCCCGTGTTTCTCATCCATTTTCAGAATACGAAACTTTATTGTTTCTTGCATGAGAGGGCTAATGTCCTTTACCGGCTTTAAATCAACATGGCTATTAGGCAAAAACGCAGCTATCAGTCCTAAACCAACTATATAACCGCTTTTTATTTTATGTACTATTTTACCTTCAACATCAATGCTATTATCATATGCATAGCGCAATTTGTCCCACAGCTCATACTTTATAGCATTTTCTCTGCTTAATACTACACCACCTGTACGGGTTTCTAGTTTTGTTAAGTGTACATTAACCTTATCACCTACTTTTAGATCAAGTGTGTCACCTTTTTTTTGTAAAAATTCCTTTACTGGTACTTGCCCTTCAGATTTTAGGCCGATATCCAATAGAACATAATCTTTGTTGATGCTTGTTATCAGTCCTTCTACTACAGTATTTTCTTTTTCAGATAATTTATGTTGCTCACTTTCATCTTCCAAAAGTGCAGTAAAGTCTTCATCACTGAAATAATCTTTGGCTATTTCTTTATGAAACCTAACGTTAGCAAGGTTATTTCTTATTACTGCTGACATGTAAATATAAAAAAAATTACAGCTTAGTTATTGAGTTTAGAACATAAATAAGAAACTCAAAATATCTATATCACTGATATTGCATACATTCAAGTACCATCAGTAAATAAATGTTTATTTCATGATTCTAAAAGACTATAATACAAAAAACTGAGATGATTAAGTTTTTGTTACTAAATCTATAAGTATATGAAAAGTTTTCAAGAAATTATAAACACTTTAGAAAATTATTGGTCTAATTATGGCTGTGTTATTTTACAACCTAGCACGACTGAAGTTGGTGCTGGAACTTTACACCCTGCAACTATCTTTGGTTCCATTGGTCAAAAAAATTGCAAACTTGCGTATGTACAACCAGTTGTTAGGCCTTCAGATGGAAGATATGGCAAAAACCCAAATAGATTATATCAACATCATCAATATCAAGTTCTAATTAAGCCCGCGCCAAATGATTTACAGGATTTATACCTGAAAAGTTTAGAATCAATTAGCATTGACGTAAAAAGACATGATATAAGATTTGTTGAAGATGATTGGGAAAACCCGAGTGTTGGTGCTTGGGGTTTAGGTTGGGAAGTTTGGTGTGATGGTATGGAAATATCGCAGTTTACATATATGCAGCAAGTTGGAGGAATTGAATGTTCTATAATTCCAGGTGAATTGGCTTATGGTTTGGAAAGGTTGGCTATGCATGTACAAAATATTGATGATGTCTATCAGTTAAAATTTAATAATGATGGAGTCACATATGGAGACATATTTAGGAAGAATGAGCAAGAATTCTCTTATGCGGCGCTAAAAGCATCCTATAATGAACATTATTTATCTTCACATTTGGGTATATTAGAAGATATGTGTTTTACCTTATTGGATCAGAATTTACCTATTGCAGCCTATGATCAGTGTCTAAAAGCGAATCACAATTTAAATTTATTAGAAGCCGGAGGAATAATAGGGGCGACTGAAAGGGCTGACTACATATTGCGTATAAGGAATTTAGTAAAACTTTGCTGTAAATCTTATGCAAGAAATAATTAATAAGTAGGAATTTTTAAGAATTTTCTATAGTGGCCTTAATTTCTGCTTCTGTTGCTACTTGTTGTTCTTGATTTAAGGTTTTGCACTTAAATATCCAAAAAAATGACCTGGTGCGGATAACTTCAGCTTCGATCTTTAATACATCGCCAGGGAAGACTGGTTTGCGAAATCTTGCTTCATTTATACCGGCAAAGTAAACTGGCTTACCCTTAAACTCGTTTCCTAAGGAAGCCACTGCACAAACTGCACATGCTTGTGCCATTGCTTCAATTGTTAAAACACCTGGCATGATAGGTTTTTCTGGAAAATGGCCTACAAAAAATGGCTCATTTATCGTAATATTTTTGATAGCAGTTACGTGTTTGTTAGGAATAAATTCAACTACTTGGTCGATTAACAAAAAAGGATACCTATGTGGTAACATTTCCATAATTTCATTCGTATTAAACTTGTCCATTGAAGTAAATTTTGTATAAATCTCTATTTATTTTTTACTAATTCTTCATCTAATTTGATTTCAGGCAGATCCTTATTTATTCTTTCGACTATACTGTTTGTGAGATCAGTTATTTTTTCATTAGAAAAATGAATGCTTTTACTTGATAACACTAAGTCAAATTTTTTAGTTTTGACTAGATCTGCAATAATAGATTTAATTTTTTTGTTGATTATCTCTATAGAATCAACGTAGCTTTGTTGCAATTTGGAATATTGATCGTTCATAGATTGCTGTTTTGAGTTTAGCTTTTCTCTGAAAGCACTTAACTTTTTTTCAAAAGATTCCTTTGATAAAACATCTTTTTGGCTAACTAACTCTTTATCTTCTTTCTCTAATGATTCTTTGACCATTTTTACACTATTTTGAAACTCAGAGTTTTTACTTTCAAATTGTTTATTTAAGCTTTTTACAACTTCGGAACTCTGCATAACCAAGTCAGTGTTTACAATTGCTATATCAATAGCATGCAAAGAAGTACTAATTAAAAAGAATAATATTGCTAACCTAAAGGACATAAGATTTACTTAAAGACACTATAAAGTTATAAATACCTTATATTGTAATCTTTCACAACTTAAAAAAATGCTGAATGAGCCTAAGACTAAAAAATCTATCAAATTAGTAGGAGATTTTTGTATTTTTGTTAAAAATCAGTTTATAAAGCATTATGCTAAAGTTTTGACTATATGTTTCCCGGCAAAAACAGTTGCAACATTTTTTGGAATCGGGTATTTGCCAGAGTGGCAAGGACATTGGGCATCTTTGCTGAGCATTGCATTCGTAGCTTTGATAGCTTATATTTTTGCGGGCTTTGAAGAACAATCTATTATTGAGATCAGTCTTCCAGCAGCTATAACAGCTATTATATTCTTTTTTGTTGGTTTTATATCAATATATATTTTTCAACTGAAAGTTCCAGAAGCTGATGATGAAATCATGATACATATAGTTTTTGGACAAATTTTTGTATTAGCTTTTTCAGGACCTGCAGTAATTTCTGCAGGAAGTTATATTGAGAGTTTAATTGATGGTATTTGTGGAAAGTTTATGTATTGCCCACCATGGTTCCATAAAACAATGGTATATGTTCCAATTTTAAGCATACCTTATTTTACATATAGATTTATGGACAGTTTTAAGCCCTGGCCAGCCTCTATTTTAGACAAGGATTATAATAGTAGTCTATCCAATATGGCTGAGGCAACGGTAAATTCTTTTTATACACTACTTTTTTTGTATTTATGTGCTTTTATCTTTTTTGGTCTAACTCTAGATGAGGCATTGTTTTTTTTTCATGGTTTATGGGTTGTTATATTTCCCGATTTACAAGAACTATTTATTATTGTTATGGGAGAATTAAATGATTTAGGGATTCTTAACTTCCTTAATCTTCAAGATTATTATTATGATTTTGTAAGGAATTATTATGATATCCCGAAAGAATGAATTGGTAATACTGTCTTTGGGTTCCAATCAGGGTGATAGGAAAAAAGCTTTAGAATCTGCAATAAATTTGATAGATTTAAGATTTGTGAAAACTTCTACCATACATGAGACAGAAGCTTTAATACCACCAGGTTCACCAAAATCATGGAATCTGAAATTTTTAAATGTGGTCATAAGTGGTTACACAAGTAAATCTCCACTAGAGTTGTTATCTTATATTAAAGATATAGAACGTAAAATAGGGCGGGAAGAAATATATAAGCGTTGGTCACCTCGGATAATCGATATAGATATATTGTTTTATGGAGATAAAGTTGTTATGCAAGATTGTATTCAAATTCCACACTCAGAATTGCACAAAAGAAATTTTGTATTAAGACCGCTGAATGAAATATTACCAAACTATGTTCATCCAACATTAAACAGTACAATAACAGAATTACTGAGAGAATTAAATGACTAAGATTGTTGGTATATTAAATATTACACCTGATTCTTTTTCAGATGGTGGGAACTTTGAAAATCCACAATTAGCATTGCAGCACACGCAAAAAATGATTAATGAGGGTGTAAATATAATTGATATCGGTGCTGAGTCAACAAGACCAGGCGCACAAAAAGTAAGCGTTACTCAAGAATTGTCTAGGTTAGAGCCGGTATTAGAGGAGATTATTTCTTTGGCTAAGGATAATAGAGTGCAAACCTCAATTGATACATATAAGCCAAGGGTAGCAGAATTTGCAATATCGTGTGGTGTAGATTTTGTTAATGATGTAACTGGGTTTATTAATGCAGAAATGGTAAAAATTGCAGCAGAGAATAATGTGAAAATTGTTGTAACTCATAGTCTTGGGGTGCCAGTGAATAAATCAGTGACAATACCTGAAAATGTTAATGTTATGGATGAGATATTTATATGGGCACGAGATAAGATAGTGCAGCTAACAAATTATGGAATAGATCAAAAAAATATTATTATTGATCCAGGTATTGGTTTTGGAAAAAATGATGAACAGTCTTGGTATATAGTAAATAACATTGAAAAATTGCATGCTTTAAAAACAGAAATATATGTTGGCCATTCTAGAAAGAGATTCTTAAATCTTGATTCACAAATCAACCGAGATAGTTATACACTTGCAATCTCAGCAGTATTAGCACTAAAGAAAGTGCACTACATAAGAGTACATAATGTATCTATCCATACTGGGTTAATCAAAAAAATCATATTTGAATAACTGTATCATGATATTTTATGTTAAAGCGTCTTTACTCATACTTTTATTTGTAATACGATCCGGTCGTTAATTGGTTAAGCACAGCATATGGAGAGTGTACCTTTTATAGTAGCGAAAGAAAGATATATTACAAGATCGTTATCTTGGTTAATTGCCTTTTTATTTAGTTTTTCTGTTATATCCATTTTATTACCACAATTCATAAAATGGGCTGCCAAGATAATTAAGGATGCTTCAGATTTTGATAAAAAAGTATTGTTCTCTTCTTTAATTACTGTCTCATTATTACTTTCTTTTGTTGTTTTTACTACATGCCTCATGCAAAGTCATATAAACCATAAGGCTGTTAGGAGCATGAAAGAAGTTGAAAGGAAAATAAATGAGAAACAAAATCAGATTAAAGATAGAAAATCTTTGTTGTTAAAAGATATTAATGATTGTTGGACTGTAGGGATTGCGGAAGATGAAATGGAAGGTGGGTTAGCATTATTGTCATTAGGAATCATTAATATTTGTTTCAATAAGATCAAAGAGAAGGTCAGAAATATTCCAGAGCCGCTTGAACCATTGGAAATAAAGAAACGATTGATTATTTCTGCCTATGATTATGTTGTTATTGGTAATTGCGTGTCTGAGCTTAAGAGGCAAATAGGGGAAATGAGACAAGATTATTTAGTTGATAAAAAGAAGATAGTATTTGAAACAATAGTTAATGTCTTTACTAGCTGTATTATGGATCTACTTCTTACAGAAGCAAAAGAGGGATCTCTTACAAAAGCTTTGTCTGATCTAAAAGTAATAAAAGCAGGCATAATACAAGAAGTCTGCCATGACATCCAAGATAAGCCTAAATTAAAAAAATATATGGGCGATGAGGGTTTTCACCTTGAGCATTTAAAGAAAATTTTAGGAGCTTCAGGAAAGACATTACTAGAAAGTCTTTCATTTAAAAAAAATGTTATGTCAAAGCTTGCAGAGCAAGTAGTAGAAGTTGAATTAGAATATGATGTCTTATCATCAACAATAACTTCTAATGTGTTTAAAAATGAGCAAAGTAGGCAAAAAGAGATATATGTTTAGTAAGTTAAAGTAAAACTCTTGGTTGTTTCTAAATTTGGGTACTAATGGGTTATTATTAATGACATTAACAATTTCTTAAATTAATAATCTTCACTATTAAACTTCGGCTCTTCTTAGTATCATAAACTTTACACAACTAGTTATATTAGATATAAATTGAATACGCGGATGTGGCGGAATCGGTAGACGCGCTAGGTTTAGGTCCTAGTGAGTAGACTCGTGGGGGTTCAAGTCCCTCCATCCGTATATTATTTTTTGAGGTTTGGGGTAGTATGTCTTTTAAAGAGGAAGATTTATCTGGAGTAAGTGAAGGTGATGCTAATAATGTAGTTGAAGATATAATTCATAAAGAAATTTTAAACGAAAAACTCAAGAGAAAGTATGAGTTTACTATTTCTCATGGCTATATTGATGATAAAATAAAGAGTAGGTTAAGGAAAATTCAGGAAACTTTCTTTACTGCTGGTTTTAGGAAAGGGAAAGTACCTTTGTATATAGTAGAAGAGCGTAAAAGGGATGAAGTTGTTAATAATGTTATTGGGGAGCAGGTTAATTTAATTTCAAATGATTTTTTAAGAAAAAAACGTTTAAATCTTATCGGGAAACCTATTTTTGACAAAATAAACTTTGATCATGACCTTAAATACAATATAGCATTTGAAGTTTTTCCTAATATTCCAAAATTCGATACTGCAGAACTAAATTTAAAGAAGAATATTGTTGCAGTTAGTGAAGAAAATATTGAGAAAAAGCTTAAAGAGATGTGCGAAGAGTGCTTTGAATTAATAGTAGCTCCTGAAGATCATAAGATAAGAGATGGTGACGTTGTTTATATTGATTTTGAAGGTAAAATCAATGATTTGTCTTTTGAAGGTGGTACAGCAAACGATTTTATGGTTATTATTGGCTCGAATTCAATTCTACATGAAATTGAAAATGCATTATTAGGTCTTGCTGTTGGAGAAGAGATTGAAGTAGAGGCAGAGTTTCCAGAAGATTATCCTATGAGAGATCTTGCTTCCAAGAAGGCTATTTTCTCTGTCAGGATCAAGAAAATTATGATCAAGAAATTTGCTGATGATGAAGATAAGATTATAAAGCACTTCAAATGTCAGAGTAAGGAAGAGCTAAGGAAAAAAGCTAAAGATTTACTGCAAGATAGGGTTGATTTTATGGTATACATGATAGCTAAAAAGAATTTGTTTGACTATCTTGATAAAGAATATATCTTTGATGTGCCTGAGTCTGTGGTAAAAGTCGAGGAAAACAGAATAATTTCTCAATATAAAGATAAAGAAGAGCGCTTAAAAAAAGCGGAAAGAAGAGTACGGATAGGGTTTCTTCTTATGGAAATAGCAAAAGAAAAAAAAATTAGTGTAACAGAAGAAGATATCTCAAAATCTTTATTTGCAAAATCCCAGGGGAGTAAAGATAATATGAGATATATAATTGATGTTTATAAGAAAAATCCGCAAGCTGCTTTGTCTTTAAAAGGTGAAGTTTTAGAAGAGAAAGTTACGCAGTTTTTAGTGAAAAATCTCCGAGAAGATAAAGCGATTTCTTTTGCAGAATTAGAGGAGAAATTTAGTAAAATAAAGGAGTAATATTGATATGTCTGTAATGAATCATTTGGTACCAATTGTAGTTGATCAAACTAGTAGAGGCGAAAGGTCATATGATATATATTCGAGGTTGCTTAAGGAAAGGATAGTTTTTCTTACTGGGCCAATTGAGGATGGTATGGCAAGTGTAGCAATTGCACAATTATTGTTTTTAGAGGCTGATAATCCAGAAAAAGATATTTTTATGTATATAAATTCTCCTGGTGGTGTTGTTACCGCTGGCCTTTCTATATACGATACTATGCAATATATAAAACCAAAGGTCTCAACTGTTTGTGTTGGACAGGCTGCTTCTGCTGCATCATTATTACTTGCTGCAGGGGATCGTAATATGCGTTATGCTTTGCCAAACGCAAGGGTCATGATTCATCAGCCTTCTGGTGGTTGCCAAGGGCAAGCAACAGATATGCAAATACAAGTTCAAGAGATTATAAAAATTAAGAGGAAATTGAATTTAATATATAAGAAGCATACAAGGCAAACTATGAAAAAAATTGAAGAAAATATGGAGAGAGATTTCTTTATGTCAGCAGAAGAGGCATGTAACTTTGGTATTGTTGATAAAGTTATAGAAAAGCATGACAGTGGAAAGCAGAAGGGTGGTAAGAAGGAAGATAAAGATAAGGAAGATGAGTAGTAAGAAGAAAGATACACATTGTTCATTTTGCGGCAAGCACAAGGATGAAGTTGGCAAATTGGTTGCGGGTATAAATGTTTTTATATGTAATGAATGTGTTAAGTTGTGTGGTGATATTATTACCTATGACAAAGAAGAGGAAATGATTGGTATTGCTGATGTTATAGATGATTTTAAGCCAGCACAGATTAAAAGGCATCTTGATAGCTATATCGTCAATCAGGAGAGAGCAAAGCGTGTTTTATCAGTTGCGGTTTATAATCATTATAAACGCGTTTTATACTTAAATAAGAAAGATGGTACTGAAATTTCTAAGTCCAATATTTTATTAGTAGGGCCAACTGGTAGTGGTAAGACGTTGTTTGCAAAGACTTTAGCTAATTTTCTGAGAATACCTTTTGCTATTGTTGATGCCACAACTCTGACAGAGGCTGGTTATGTTGGAGAAGATGTAGAAAACATTCTGTTTAGATTGATCCAATCTGCAAACAATGATATAAAATCTGCTGAAAAAGGAATTATTTACATTGATGAGATTGATAAAATAACACGAAAATCTGATAGTGCTTCTATAACACGAGACGTATCTGGTGAAGGTGTGCAACAGACACTACTACCGATAATGGAAGGAACAATTGCTTCTGTTCCACAACAAGGTGGTCGTAAGCATCCGCAGCAAGAATTTATGCAAATTGATACTAAAAATATATTGTTTATTTGTGGTGGTGCGTTTATAGGTTTGGATGAGATAATTAAAAGAAGAAAACAGGGGAGTGGTATGGGCTTTGAGGCTAATCTTAATAAGATGTCGGCAAAGGAAATATTGCATAGTATAGAGCCTGTTGATTTAGTAAAATTTGGCTTTATTCCAGAATTCATAGGGCGTTTACCTGTTATTGCTGTGCTTGATGATCTTGATGAGGATGCACTTGTTAATATATTGACTCAGCCAAAAAATGCTTTGGTTAAACAATATCAGAAGCTATTTGAATTGGATAAAGTCAAACTTAGTTTCTCACATCAGGCATTGATTGCTATAGCTAAAAAGGCTATAAAGAATAAAACGGGAGCGCGTGGTTTACGCTCTATAATAGAACCATTACTTCTAGATTATATGTTTGATTCACCAACAAATCCTGAGGTAAAGGAAGTAAATGTTACTAAGGAGTTGGTTGAGAATGGTCATGTTAGTTGAGTTGATAGAAATGAACAGCTAACAGAGGCAGCATATTGTATTCGTCAAGGGTGAATGTTCTATTGAGGGCTTTGAGCTAATACTGCTTATACATTGTGACAATACTAATACTATATCAAAATAGCATGTTGTACTTTAGTTGAATCAAAAAATTATCTTATAAGATGAACGATTACTTAGAAGATGTTATCAACATGATAGAGATCTTTGGTTAGCAATACTAAATAATTGAATTTTAATTCAGTTGATTTAACATACATGAATAAGTAATAATTTTTTATTTCTTAGGCTTGTAGTATTTCGTATGACTATAAATTATGATTTTTTGTTAGATAAGGCAAATCGTTTTCTAGTTAAAGAGGCGTTAAAACTTACTGATGACAACTGTAATATTTATATATCCTTCTTTACTTATAAAGGTGGAATTGATATTTCTTCTAAATTGCATAAGAAATATCCTGAAAAAATGTCAATTGTGTTACAACATCAATTTAGTGATCTTGTTGTAAATGATAGTTATTTTTCAGTTGAATTGAGTTTTGGAAATGTTCTTGAGAAGATTAAAGTTGCGTTTTCTGTTATAGAAGTATTTCATGATCGTAATGTTAATTTTTATCTAAAATTAGGAGAATATGATAATGAAGATCCATTTCCTTCTTTTGAAGAGAAGTTTGATGAAGAGAGTAAGATTGTGAGTATAGATAAATTTTTAAAAAGGTAAGCTTTTTAATTTATTGTTTATTTCGATGCTTAGTAGGAGAGCATAGCATATCATTGCCGTTATTGTGACGCTTCCCCCGTAGGATAAAAGTGGTAGTGGTATTCCAACAACGGGAAAGAGACCCATTACCATACCGCAGTTTATCACTAAATGTGCTGAGAAGAATGTACTTGTTCCACTGGCAACAAGTTTTCCAAATTGGTTTGATGAATTTCTAGCAATTACCAGGCCTTTTAATATAACGAATGTGTATAGGACAAAAAAGATCACACTTTTTATAAATCCATTTTCCTCTGTAAAGACTGTGAAGGCAAAATCAGTATGTTTTTCTGGTAAAAATCCTAACTGTATCTGGCTTCCATGTAAAAATCCTCTTCCATGCAATCCGCCAGAGCCAATAGCTATTTTTGACTGCATTAAGTTATAACCTGCGCCAAGAGGATCTTTTTCTGGGTTTATAAAATTTAGTATGCGCGATTTTTGGTAATCATATAAATAATACTTCCATACCAGTGGAATTGATACTAAACAAATGATTATAGTGGTTATGAAATATTTTTTTTCAATTCCCGAAACGAAAAATATAGAGATAGCGATCATGGCCATTATAATTGCGCTACCCAAACTGGGCTGCAATAATGTAAAGGCAATTGGAATGAAAGTAATTGCAATTGGTAGAACTAATTCAGCTAAATTTTGTTTATTTGTGGTATTTTCTAGGCATTTTGATAGTGCAAGTATAAGTGATATTTTTGCTAATTCGGAGGGCTGTATCATAATACCAAAAAATTTTACCCATCTTGTTGCTCCCATCCTTGTTATGCCAATGAATTCTACTACTGTAAGTAGAGTCATGGTAAGGAAAAATATGTGATAACTGTACTTGTATATTATTTCTATGTTTGTGTATGCAATAGCAATTAATACAGGTAAAAAGGAAATAACTATAATAATTTGATGTATTGCCCATGGATAAAAACTGCCGCCAGCAGCAGAGTATTGTGTTGAGAAGCCAGCAGAAACTAGTACTACGAAAGAAAGAAAAAGCAATAAGTCAAAAGATAAAAATTTTTGTTTCATTCAATAATTTCATATTTTGCAAAAAAGAAGTTGACCTCTTTTATTGCATTTTTATTAGAGTCAGAGCCGTGTACACAATTAGCATCTATGTTTTCTGCAAAATCTCCTCTGATTGTACCTTTTTTTGCTTTTTTAGGGTCAGTTGACCCCATTATATCACGGTATTTATTTATTGCGTTTTCTCCGTGTAGAACTTGTACTACAATAGGTCCTGATGTCATAAATGTTATTAGATCACTGAAAAAAGGTTGTTTCTTGTGGGTGGAATAAAATTCTTCAGCTTGGAATTTTGTTATGGAAATACGTTTTTGTGCAACTATTCTCAATCCTGAACGTTCTATATAAGAGTTAACGTGACCTGTTATGTTACGTTTTACAACATCAGGCTTTAATATAGATAGAGTGTATTCTTTCATTTTTGATTAAGCTATAATTATTAGTGATTCTATCACATGAATCATAATTGCTGCAATATTGATACATTAACAGCAGCTCTCGCAAAAAAAACATGCTAATGCTATTATAGTATAGCAATAATATATATTGAAAGAGTTTATTTATGAAGTATGAAAATAGTAGAGAAAATGGTGTTGTGGAAAGTCTTCCTGTCCAATGTGTTGAAGAATTAGAAGAGGCTGCTGCTAAGGCAGGAGTCGATGTTGGGGAAAGTTCAAGTTATGAGAAAAAGAGTTATGACGACTTATGTAATTTGATTGCGTATTCAAAAGAGATCAACTTGAAAAAAATAAGAGAACTTATACAGCTATTTACAAATGTGAATAAAAAAGGTGGTAATGAAAGGACAACCCCATTGCTCTATGCCGTTGGTAGAAATAAACTGACAGATTTATCATATGTTAATGTGATTGAAAGAGAAGTACTAAAAGAGCTAGTGGAATTATTGATTAATCAAGGTGCTGATGTGAATGTTGTGCATAATCGCATTACCCCTTTGATGTATGTGATTCGCAGTGGGTATGCAGACATAGCAGAGCTGTTAATAGATTCTGGTGCGAATGTCAATAACAATAAAGAAGTTGTTTATAGTCCTCTTGTTGAAGCAATAAGAATGCGAAATCCGGAAATGGTAAAGCTACTTTTACTTGCTGGAGCGGACGTCAATAGTGATAAAAGAGTTTTCTATAATCCTCTTGTTGAAGCAATAAAAGTGCAACATTTGGAAATAGTAAAGCTGCTCTTGGCTGCCGGAGCGGATGTAAATGCGGAAAGTGAAGGAGAAACGGCTTGGGTTCATGCATTAAAAGGTGTAATAATAACAGTGGGTTGTTATAGTTATTTGAATTACAGTAAGTTGCAAAATATAATAGGGTTATTTATAGAAGCAGGTGCAGTGACTAACTTGCAAGAGGAATCTTCTTTTAGGATAGCTTTGTGTCGTATTATATTGAAGTTAAGATCTGTAACAAATGTAGAAAGTACTTATACTATTCCAGCATTAGAGTTGTTGGTTCAAAGAGTAGTAGAAGTCTCTGGTAATCAAGGTGAATATGATGAGCGATATACTAAATTAGCAGAGCAAGTGTTAGAATGTGAGGGGAATAGCCGCCCTCTGAAGCTCAAATACCTTTGTTGGCATGCTATATACAACAGTGATGATATAGGTAACAAGTTCCCTTGTAAGCTCACAGAGCTTTGTCGTTCTGCTATACGTGAGCAAATTAATTATATAGGTGGAAACATGCTTTATGCTCTTAAGCGCTTAAATTTACCCACTCCTCTGCAAAAATATTTGATATTTGATTATAATATTAATACTAATCTTGATAAGGTCAGCAGCACTGAGCAAATTAGAAGAATTGAATCACAGAAGGTATGAAAGTTGTCATAGTATTCTTTCTGTTATTGGATTGGCTGTAGTTGATATTGTAGGCAAAATTTTTACATTGTTTTGTGATGCTTTCTTTACTATCGAGAATGGTTCATTATCTTCAAGATAAGTCTAAATAGCAATGTGAATCGGTGAGCACTGACTATCTTATGATTCTATTTATATGGATTATAATCACTGCAATATGAGAATTATCAGTGAATTGATAGCAGCTTTCACAGGAGAATATACTATTGCTATGTAATAATAGTAATTATATATATACTATATGATGTTGTTATAGATGAGGATTGTTAATGGTAGAAACTACGGGTAAAGTAGAAAACCTTTTAAATTATATAAGAGATGAAGAGATTGTAGATCTAGGAGTGGTAAAAAAACTTATACGGTCAAGTGATGTAGATATTAATGCAACAGACAAATATGGAAAAACAGCTCTATTTTATGCTTGTGGGAAGAAAGTTGAAAATAAAGAGTTGGTAGAGGTTTTAATAGATTCAGGTGCTCAAGTAAATATGTTGACTAGCTTTAATGATGGTAGTAATAATTTGACACCTCTAATGGAAGCGTCTCAATGTGGGAATGAATTGTTAGTAGAACTGCTAATAGAAAAAGGTGCTGAAGTCAATTTCTTGAATGAGATTATGTGTACGGCTTTGTGTTATGCTTCTGTATGTAAGAATTTAAATGTTATGAAGTTGTTGATTGCTAAAGGAGCATGGATTGAGGGTGGAAAAATGCTGCAGGCAAAATATGAGGAGAAAAGTAGAGTAAAGATTATGAATACACCTCTAGGGTGTGCAATCACATCAAAATATAAGATTGGAGTGGAATTGTTACTTGATGCAGGAGCATCAGTAAATTCTTTACCAGATTGCAATGAAGATTCACTTTTGTTGATAGCAGTGATTTATGGGAACAAAGAAATTGTGGATTTACTTATAAGCCGCGGAGCGGATGTCAACAGAAAGAACGGCGAATGTGAAAAAACAGCCTTGATTGAAGCATCCGAATTCTTGAGTAAGGATAATGCCGGAATAATAGAATCGCTTCTATTGGCAGGAGCAAAACCTAATTTGCAGAATAAAAGTGGAAAAACAGCTCTAGATGTCTTTGTAATATCAGCCTATGCTTCTATATCTTCAGGTTTCAATAACGATCGTTGTGCTTATTTTACTGAAGTTTTGGAGTTGCTTAAAAAAGCAGGATCAGAAGCATCTACTGAATTAGGAAAAAAATGTTTGGATTGGGTCTATTACGAATTAGAGATAGAAGATAAAGAAGTCAATACTAATCTTGATAAGATTATTGCCTCATTTTCGAAGGTTACTTTTGTGGGCAAAACTTGATAAAGTTGCCGAATAATTGTTCAAAGTTACGAGTTGTTATTTCTCCTGTGTTTGTACATTTTCTTAGTTTATTGAGTTGATCTGCAATATGTACAACAAAGGCTGGCTCATTGCGTTTACCACGATTAGGAACTGGAGCCAAATATGGAGAATCTGTTTCAATTAGAATTCGATTTTCAGGAATACTTTTTGCTATCTCATGTAGATTGTGTGCGTTTTTGAATGTTACAATCCCAGAAAAAGATATATAGAAATCGAGCTCTAATGCTGCTTGGCATAACTCTTGTGAAGAGGAAAAGCTGTGCATGACAGCTTTAAAAGGTTTTTTATTGGATTCCTTTTGTAAAATTTTTATCATATCTTCATCTGCGTTGCGAGAGTGAATAATAAGTGGCAAAGAAGTTATTTGAGATGCTTCAATATGAAGCCGAAACAAATTCTTTTGTATTGCTCGTGGACTGTTCTCATAGTAATAATCTAGCCCTGTTTCACCTATACTAATGACTTTTTTATGCTTTGTTAAAATTAATAGTTCTTCTAAAGTTGTGTCTTTTTCATTTTCTGCATCGTTAGGGTGAATTCCAATCGAGGCGTATACATTGTCGTATTCTTCTGCAATTCTTAAAACTTGGTTGGATTTGCTTATCGTAGTTGATATTGTATGCAGAATGTTTACGTTGCTTTGCGACGCTCTTTTTACTATTGATGGTAGTTCATTATCTTCGAAATAATCTAAATGGCAATGTGAATCGATGAGCACTGAGTTCTTTAAATCTATTAAGTCTATTGTATCAAGATTTAAAGTATCCGCAAACGCATCTCTTCGTGTTTTCTATTTTTTATTCGTATCAATAACTGGGTTAGGCTATCGACCTGGTCATCATGTTTTGAATGTGGGAATGAAATAAGCTCATTTTCAAAATCTGCCAACCAACTTGCATAATAAGGTAAAACGATTTTTCCTTCTTCAATAAGTGGTAAAACAATATTTAAGCGATCGAACTTACTTTTTTTTGGTGTTATTGTGACTAATGGTAAGAAGGTTTGTTTTGATAAATCTTGTAAAAGTTGAGTGCCACTTGATTTTTTTTCGATTAAAATTTCATAAGGTTCATAATCTTTAGCTAATTTTATTAAAGTATTTTTTAAACTTGGGTAGTCTAAACGTCTCCGCAGCACATCTATTATGTATATATAATTATTCGTTAATGTGTAAGTTATGCAAACACTGTAATCGTTTTTCTCGTTTATTCCGCTAGCTGTATCCCAACTTTGGCTGATTTCATGATCTTTTATTTGTAATGTTTTGTATCGTCTAAAGTGTTCTTTTTTTATGATATTACCAGAAATTGGTAGTGGTGATTGTTGGTATTGTGCAGCAAAGACATATGATCCTACATCTTGCTTGATTGTTTCTATATCATCTTCATTATAGCGATTTTTATCTAATATTTCATTTTTTTTTATGCAATACAGCAATTTATCGCCACAGTATATATTTTGTGCTGATTCTGTCACCATTTGTAATGATAATTGAGTCCATCGAGAATGCTTCTTTGCAATTAAGTAGGAAATTAAGTCTTCTTCATGCAACCTATGCATAACAATAACTATTATTCCTGTTTTTAATGAATTTAAGCGACTAGCAAATACTTGTTCAAACCAATCTATAATTCGTTTTCTATATCTAACACTATTTGCCTCCATTGGTGTTATAGGATCATCTGCAATTAAAATATCTCCACCTTCACCAGTTAATGTAGCTCCAATCGAGGTTGCTAAGCGAAAGCCTCGCTGGACAGTTTTAAATTTATGTTTTGTGTTCTCTTCTTTTGAGAGGATTGTGTTAGGAAATATATTCTTATACCAGTCAGATTGTATAATATATCTAGTATCTAGTGAATGTTTTGTGCTGAGATCTTTTGAATAACTGGCTACGATAATATTTAAAGACGGGTCTTTACCAAGCATCCAGGCTGGCCATGCGATGCTCACACATGTTGATTTCATACAGCGTGGAGGGATATTTATAATTAATCTCTTATGCTGTTGTATTGATTCGAGATATTGAGAAATAATTTTTATGTGCCAGTTCTTGCTTAGTGTGCGAGTAGGAGAAATTGTTTTAAAGCATCCATAAATGAAATTTTCTAAGTCCATTACATGACGTTAATACATATTCTGATCTTTGTGGAAGGATTATCCGTTGATTATTTTTTTAGTATAGAAATTGTAAAAATATAAATACACCGCCATATAGAAAAAGAAGAATGATTGTGGAATCATCAGATGATGGAGAAAGAGTAGAAGAATCAAGGTGTAGATGAAGGTGGAATGAAATAGGAAGTAAAACTGAGGCAGTGATTTTTTGAATATAGTGGCAATCCTATTTGCATGTATGATATTTGCTGCACAAAATGCTTATAAGCATCATAAAAAGTATATCTTGGTAAGTATGAAAATAGAACATAAATCGAGTAAGTATAAAGGGTTTCGGTTTTGATAATGATAATCTTGCTGTAGATGACGACAGTATCGATCACAATCAAGTTCTGCTTTTTTGATTTTTCTGATTTGTGCAAGAGGAAGGAGAAGTAAGGATTGTAGTCGATAGGAAGAGTTCCTCACTTTTCGGCAAAACTAGTCCTACAAAAATTATCGTATTGACTGTAACTATGGTAGTTCTCTTTCCACTTTTATTACATGGCAGCTTTAGTTGTATTTTTTAGTGGTGTGAGCTCGTTGCTAAACAACAATTGAAAGAAGAACTTAAGTGCTTACAAAAGTTAGATGATGTAGAACTAAAAAAAGAGAATGAATGTGGTGTCGTGATAGGATTGGTAGTGAGTATTTTCTTGTGGGCTTGGTTGTAAAGCAGATTTCCTAATGAAATGGCTGGAAAAGTAATTACTTATAGTGGTGATCGAAAACTAGTAAGAAAGAACAAAGACACAGATTATGAATCTGATAGTGACGAAGGTAAACTTAATAATAAGAAAAAAATTGGAAATATTGGTAATGAAAATAAGGAATTAACAAGGGGGAACATAAATACAACGAGCAAAGCTAAAAAAGTACTTGAAACACGTAGATTTTCTGACGGTTTAAATAAAATTCCACTATAATAGACTAGAACAATCTTCTGAGGCAGAAGTTGATATTAAATCAGAATTGATTGTAACAAGTTCTAGTAATCAAGCCACCAAAAAGCGACAAGAGATTCCAAGTAGTAATATCTGCAACACATCAACAAATGAAATGAATACAAATAAAAAATAGATTGAAAATATTTTTTTAAAATTTTGTCTCTTTTTTTACTGGGTTATATTTGCCTCAAAATTAGCTGATGCAAAGTCCCAATTAATAAGTTTATCTAAAAACATAGCTATATAATCGGGCCTGCGATTCTGAAAATCTAAATAGTATGCATGTTCCCAAACGTCCATTGTGATAAGCGGAATCTGATTGTTAACTATTGGGCAAATAGCATTTGCTGTTTTTACTACCTTTAATTTTCCATTATCTAAGACTAACCAAGCCCAACCACTACCAAATTGTGTTGCACCAGCAGTTTTGAAATCTGCAGCAAAATTATCAACGCTACCAAAATCTTCAATAATCTTTTTCTTCAAATCATTTTTTGGCTCTCCTCCACCATTTTGTTTCATTGAATGCCAATAAAAACTATGATTCCAAGCTTGAGCAGCATTATTAAAAACCCCAACTTTTTGATCATTCTTATGTGTTGTTTTTATTATGTCTTCTAACGACATAGAAGAAAAACTGCT
Source organism: Anaplasmataceae bacterium (assembly GCA_965207045.1). Classification (GTDB taxonomy): domain Bacteria; phylum Pseudomonadota; class Alphaproteobacteria; order Rickettsiales; family Anaplasmataceae. The sequence continues at coordinate 1,255,337 of OZ242261.1, forward strand.
GTTTTCAACTAATTTATTTAAGTTGTCAACATATGTTCTATGATGTTTTCCATGGTGAAAATCTAGAGTTTTTGCTGAAACAAATGGCTCTAAGTGATTTTTTTCATAAGGTAAATCTGGTAAAGTAAAATTCATATTATATCTCTTGTTGTTTTCTACAGGATAACCTGCAAAGCATATTTTGTCTATAAAGCTTGATGTAATGGTTGAAGCAGAAACTAAACCCAAAAATTTCCTTCTTGTGGTTACAATTTCTTTCATAGCTGGAATTTTTTGCAGAAATGGACAATAATGTATTATAAGTTTCAAAATTATTCAACTATGAATATCCTCGCAGTTGATACAGCTAATTCTTATTGTTCTGTTGCGATTATTGGAAATTGTAAGGTTTTGGATAGTAAGATTATAAAAGAAGAAAATAAACAAGCGGAAATTCTAATACCAACCATAGAGAAACTTTTAAGTGAAAATAGTTTATCATATAATGACTTTGATGCATTTGTTGTGACGGTAGGACCAGGAAGTTTTATTGGTGTTAGAATAGGAATAGCTGCTATGCAAGGAATTGCTTTAACTGTTAAAAAGCCTTTGTATGGTGTGTCTACATTAGAAGTAGTAGCTTTTATTCTTTCACATAATAATTTAGAGAGTAAAAATATAACAGCAATATTAAATGCTGGAAGAGATCGTATTTATTTTCAAAATTTTTCTGCAGATTTAGTTGCATTAAGCGAACCAAAAATTTTCAATATAGATAATATATTTTGTGCTAATGGTTCTTTAGGTGGTAATTGTAATTTGTATGGTAGTCTAAATATAGCTCATGATGCTTTAAATGCTGGTTTACTTGCATTGAAGAAAATAAGGAAAAATATGGAAAGTAGTATGGGAATAGAGGTAATTTATGTAAGATAAACGGATAAATCAGTAATATTAATTAGTTGATTAATAATTTTTTATTAAATTTATTATTGAATATTTACTTTATTCATATAGAGAATTAAGATGTACACAATTTACTCATCTTTTAGGTGAAGATGTTGATGTTGTTGATATGTTCTTGTTGCGTATATCGCTGGTGATGTTATTACAAGATTTGTAATCTATATCCTTTATGTGGGTAAAGTCACTTAATGTGTTGTTATTAAAAGGAGTGAGAGACGGTTATGCGTATACTGTTAGTTGAAGATGATGAGAAAGTAGCTTACATTGTGCAAGAGGTAATACACTCTGCTGGCTACGTATGTGATGTTGCGTATTCTGGTAATGATGGTTTAGAGATAATAAAGTCTAGCAAGGATAGCTATAGTTATGATGCTATAATTTTGGATAGATGCTTGCCTGATATTGACGGACTAGATGATTTTATTCCACGATTAAGATGCAGAAAATGTAAGTGTCCAGTTATATTTTTATCTGCATTATCTTCAGTGGAAAGTAAAGTTAAAGCTTTAGAATTTGGAGCTGATGATTATGTTGTTAAGCCTTTCAATAAACATGAGTTATTATCTAGGATTAGAGCTGTGGTGCGGAGGACTCGTGGTCATAGTTCTTCTATGTTTGAAATTGGTGATTTGGTTTTAGATTTCCATAAACAAGTGTGCAAAATCAAAGGTAAGAATGGATCTATACCTTTGACAAATAAAGAGTATAGTATGCTTGAGTTGCTATGTTTGCATGGTCCTGGGGCTATTGTATCAAAGGAGAAGTTCATTAATCACTTATATTCAAATAATGAGCCTTCAGATCCAAAAATTATAGATGTGTTTATGTGTAAGCTTCGTGCTAAAATGGCTAATGCAAATGATGGGAACCATTGCATAACAACTGCATGGGGTAGGGGATATTCTTTGAGTGTGCCTATGGTGAAAGTTAGTGATGGTGATTCCAAGGGTAATTTTGAGGATGTTGATACGGCGACGGCTAGTTAAGATTTAGCAGGTTGAAGCTACATGTTTTTTTTAGGTAAGGTTTCTTGTACTTCTTTTAGACATTCTGGACATAAAGATCAATTATGCTATCTCAAATGACATTGTATAAGTATTAAGACGGAAAGGTTTGCCCAATTTGCTTGTTATGGGATTGATTGCCAGAATGTGTTCTGTGATTGCGTTCGACCAGAAAAATGTATAGATTAGATATGTTTATATCTGCTGTAAATTATATAAAATGCTGTGCCTAATGACTATAAATCCAGATTATAAAGACTTCTTGCTAAAAAAGCTGCTAGATTGCTGTTAAATTAAGTGAGACGTATTTCAGTGATTATTGGGTTGTTGCTAGATGTCAGGGAAAAATAAAGCGTTACTCAAAAGCGAATTGGATATATACATTCCATTCTTCAAAAAGCATGTAATTAATTAAGAATGCCTTCTCCTAAGTATCTCTTCAGCTGCTGTTTTACCTATTTTAGCTGCTTCTTTTATGCTTCCTTGAATAGTTATGAAGTGGTTTTTTTCTTCTATACGTAACATTGCCTTTAGGTTTATAGTTGCGTGGTTTGTTATTCTAGCTAGTGCTGCTAGTGGTGTCTTGCAGTCACCGTTAACTTCTTTCAAAAAGGCGCGCTCTGCTGTTGCTACTATTTTTGTTGTATGATGTGTTAATTCTTCAAGTATTTTGATTACTTCTTTATTGTTTTTGTGACATTGTAGACATATTACACCTTGTCCTACTGCTGGTAACATGACGTTTGTAGGTAAGATTTCAGTTATACAATTTGTCATTTTTGTTCTTCTTAGTCCGGCTAGAGACAAAATTATTCCGTCAAAATTTCTTGCTTTATTGATTCTTGTTTCAATATTACCTCGCAATGGTTTAACTATTATATCAGGGCGTAACTGTGCTGCTCTTCTTGGTGCACATGTTGCTATTACTGCATTTTTTGGTAATGATGCTAAATTTTTATGATAATGGGAGATAAAAACATCACGCGGATCTTCTCGTTCAAGTGTTCCAGCTATTGTGAGTTCATTCTGAGAATTTCCAGGTATATCTTTAAGTGAATGGACAGCAACGTCAATTTCTCCATTAAGTAATGAGTGCTCTATTTCTTTTATAAACAAGCCTTTGCCACCAATCTCTGCAAGGCTGCGTTCTTTGATTGTATCACCAGATGTATTTATTCTAACTACTTCTGTTGCCAAATTTTTTTTTTTATTTTCTCAATAAAAATTGCTGTTTGTTGAATGGCTAATGTGCTAGCTCTGGTGCCGATTTTTAACGTCATATTTTTTGCTCTATCAGCTTGATAGTTTCATTTACTCCATATAAAGTGATAAAAGAGCCCATTTTAGGTCCTTGTTCCTGACCTAAAAGAACACTATAAAGCACTTTAAACCAATCTGCTGCTTTATTATAGTATTTTTTGCCTACATCAAAGACTAATTGTTGAATTTCATCTGCGTGCACACCGTGGGAGAGCAATTCTAAGGCTTTTTTTAGTCCAAGTAAAGCTAATTTTTCTTTCTCATTTGGAATCTTATAGTTTTTATTTTTTTTAACAAAGTCACCATAGTAGTTTATGGCGTATGATACAAGCTTGTCTATAATTGCATGTGTTTTTGGTGTTATGTTTGAATTATATTTTTTTATAAATCCCCATAAAATTTCTTTGTTTTCAGGGTTACAAGCAGATGCAAGATGTAGTAATAGATTAAAGTTTATGTTTTCTGTATTTATTTTTGGTACGTTACCGCTATGTATATGCCAAGCAGGATTATCATTGTTGCCATCATATGATTTTGTAAACGATAGATATTCATCAACTGCTTTTGGAATTACGTCAAAGTACAACCTTTTAGCACGCTGAGGATTTTGAAACATGTACATAGAAATACTTTCTTTGGGAGCATATTTAAGCCATTCTTCTATTGTTAAACCATTTCCTTTTGATTTTGATATTTTCTTGCCGTCAGCATCTAAAAAAAACTCATACACAAAGGTCTGTGGAACTTTTCCATTTAAAATGGAACAAATTTTTGAGGAGAGAGAAGCAGAAGGGGTAAGATCTTTCCCATGCATTTCATAATCAATCCTTAATGCTGCCCAGCGCATTCCCCAATCTGGTTTCCATTGTAACTTGCAATTTCCATCTGTGACTTTACTAGTTATAAAATTTCCATTCTCGTTTTTATAACTTATGGTTTCATTTTCAACATTGATTGTTACAGGAACCTGTAAAATATTGTTTGTTTCAGGGCAGAGCGGCAAAAATGGACTATATGTTTTCTTTCGTTCTTCTCTCAGTGAAGGAAGCATGATTTTCATTATTTTGTCGTACTTATGTAATAAGAGAAGTAATTTTTCATTGAAAATTCCAGTCTTATAACATTGTGTAGAGCTTTTGAATTCATATTCAAACTCAAATAAATCTAAAAATTGACAAAGCTTAGAGTTCATGTGTTCACCATAGCTTGTATGTGTGTCAAATGGATCTGGAATAGATGTAAGCGGTTTTCCTATATACTGTACAAAATGTTGCATGTTGGGAATATTGTCTGGAACTTTGCGTAGACCATCCATATCGTCTGAAAATGCTATTAACTTTGCTTTAACACCTGGAGAAAGTGTTTTTAATGCATTTATTACCATAGTAGTTCTTGCAACTTCGCCGAAGGTTCCAATATGAGGTAAACCAGAAGGTCCATAGCCGGTTTCAAAGATGAACTCTTTTTTATTTGGAGACTTATCTAGTAATTTTTGTGCTTCTACAAATGGCCATTGTTTCATTTCTGTAATCTAGCTAATTGTTTTTATATTAGCACTTTTGTCTTTTCTTGTACATGAAACATTAATGTAAGCTTATCTTTTGCTAAGGAGACTCTTATATAAAGGATTTAGAGTTTATTATATTGTCGATTAATTTTAGTGAAAGAGTTTTTTTCTTTGATATCTTTATAATCTTCCTGATTTTAAAAATCGAGTATTTAGCTTTTTTGGTTGCAATAGTAATTGAAATACATTTTATATTGATGGATAATTTGATATATATACGTATTTTTTTATGAGGTGATTATTATGAGAAATGAAAATGAAAGTCGGTTAGTGGAGGAGAGTAGAAACAAGGACTTTCATTGCTTTAGCTTTAAGCTTGTTTCCTTAATTGCTTTTGTAGGACTTATAATTCCTTGTTTAAATAAGAAGTATAATTTTGATTTTGGTATCAAGCTTGATAATGGAATTATAAAAGCTCTTTCGCTGTTTTCTACAGTTTTGGTAATGTCTCTAGCAGCAGGGTTAGGAGCAGGAATAGCAGCAGCATTTATTAGAACAGGCATTAAGCGCTCTCAAGCTTCTTGTGTTGGTGATAGTCAAAACCACGAATACAGAGGAACCTGATATGTAAACGTTTTTAGAGCAAAAGTTGAAAAAAAAGTACAAAGAAACGACTGAGGGACTTTGATGAGTTCTTATTTAATTATGGAGTAATACATATAAATTGCTATCTTATAACTTGGTGATTTATATAAAGGAAAAGCATACTTTAAGCCACTTTTGTATGGTTATTCTACTTCGTTTTTATTATCTAAGTTGTCTTTACCTTTTACATTTATTACTACTTTATAAATACAACGCTCATCTGCTTCTACTATCTTGTATACAATGCCATTATCTTCTATTATTTCTCCTGTTTCTGGTATTCTGCCCAATAGCGTGTTAATTAATCCTCCAACTGTATCATAATCCTCATCGATTTTACTAAATTTCATGTTTAGTGCTGATTCTAAAGTGGAAATTTCCATTCTTCCTTCAACTTCAAATTTCCCATTTCCTACCTTAATTAAAGTTGGTTCAGTGTTTTTATTATGTTCATCATCTATATTGCCAACTATTTCTTCTATTATATCCACGATTGTTACTAGACCATCTGTTCCACCATACTCATCTAGTACTATAGCAACATGAATGTGTGAATTCTGCATTTTTACTAAGAGATCTATTGCTTTCATTGGTGTTGGTACAAATATGATGTTGCGTATTATGCTTTTTATTTCAAGCTTGTCTCCTATTCCACGCAGTATATCTTTTATATGAATAAACCCAATTATTTCATCTAAAGTTTCCTTATAAATCGGTATTCTTGTATAACAATTATCTTTCATCGCGTTTAAAACTGTTTGCATGGAAGAATCTAATGGAAGTGCAAAAATCTCATTTCTTATTACCATTATATCACTGACGTTAATTTCGTTAAAAGCTGATAAGTTCTTGATAATACCTGATTCTTTTTTTTGAGTTTGAGGATTTTTTTTCTCGTGATGATTTTTTCTATTAATAAGAGATTTGATTACTTGATAAAAAGAGCCCGAATTAGGTTCTTTATCTGATGACATAGTTTTTTACTCATATAAAATAAACACCTAAATATTTGATATTATTTTTATGTAGTCAAGAAAATTATTTGTTTATTACTTGCTGTAGTTGGAATAATGGAGTCCACTTATAAACTTGAGAGAATATGTTCTTTCATGGAAGTTAACTATGTTGATGAGTGAAATAGGACAGAGTATTTTTTGATATGAGAAATAATCAAGTATTTACAATACACAGATTATGTGTAATTACTAAACTTTAGTGCTATCTCAAGATTATTAAATGAGTAATTTTGTTACATGACTTATCTTTCATTTTAAAAAGTGTTTTCGGAGTATGATTTGATCCTTTGCAAATAGCCTTAATGTTGTGTAACATACCGATTTTGTTTTGTCAGTTTAATGAAAAAAATAATTGTATTCGGTGGAAGCGGATTTATTGGCCGTTACATTGTAAAAAATCTTGCTGAGAATGGACATATAATCAAGATATTTTCTCGTAACCAAGCAAAGTCATTGGAGTTAAAAGTTTGTAGCAATGTAGGGCAGATATCTTGTATATCAGGTAGTGTATTAGACACAGAATTAGTTAAAAAACATCTTATGGGAATGGATATAGCAATTAACTTGGTTGGTTTGCTCCATGAAGGCAAAGTGTGTAATTTTGATTCAGTACATAGTGTTGCTGCTGAAAACATAGCAAAATATGCTAAAGATGCAGAAGTAAAGCAATTGATACATTTCTCTGCTTTAGGGGTTGGGAATGGCAGTAAATATAACGCAAGTAAAAGAAGAGGAGAAGCATTAGTAAAGGGTGCTTTTACAGATGCAATAATAGTGAGACCAAGTGTGGTTTTTGGTGAAGAAGATAGATTTTTCAATAAATTTGCTCGATTAGCTCGGTTTTTACCATGTTTACCGATCGTGGGTGAGGGAAAAGCTATTATGCAGCCTGTTTATGTTGTTGATGTGGCAGAATTTGTTTCAAATATTGTTGAGCAAAATGTTACTAGAGGAATATTTGAGTTGGTCGGACCAAAAAGGTATTCTTTTAAAGAATTAATGCAATTTGTTTTAAAGTCTACAGGTAGGAAGCGTTTTTTATTGAATTTATCTTTTTCTTTGGCAAAAATATTAGCATGGAAACTTGAGCTTAGGTTTATTTCATTTCTGCTTAAGCCTCTAACAGGAGATACTGAGCCAATGTTGACACGTGATCAGGTTGAATTATTAAAGTATGACAATATAAGTGATAATAATGCTTTAGAAATGTTTTGTATAGAAGCAAAAAGTATAGAAGAAATTGTGCCAATGTATTTGAATTGATGTCGTAGAAAATGAGAAAGAACACTAAAGATATTCATATAAGAAGAAAATTAGGTAAATTACTGCGTTCACGTGTTATTAAATTAAGGATTGCAAAAAGAAGGCGTTGGAACAATTTATTAAAGATTACAGGATGTTGTTCTGTGATTCTTTGTTTATTATTTTTGGTATATATTATCTTTTATATTTTCAATAACTGCTATTATGCTTTTAGAAAGGTTGAAATTTTAGTTCCTTTGAGTATCACTAACAATGAAATTGAAGATCTAGAACAAGTAATAGGTAAGGGTATGTCGCGTATATTACCTGACTATAAGGATTATGTGGTTAGTACGACTTCGGTCTGGCTTCTAACTGAATTATTGGCGAATAATAAGGATGTTATTGGTACAGATGTGGAGCTGTGGTTGCCTGCATCTAGTAAATTTAGTAGCATTGTAAAACGTAATAGGTCATCTGTAATAAAAGATAAATTGAGATCATTGGGCCGTCTTAGAATCTCATTTAATGATAACCTTTTTCTTCATAGTGATTCGCAGCATCCTGAGTATGCAGGTATACTTGGAGCAATTTTTGGGTCACTTTTGACCATATCTATATGTTGTGTGTGTGCACTGCCAGTTGGTATATTAACAGGGATTTACTTGCAGGAGTTTAAATTCAAGAATAAGTTTATCTCTTCTTTTATTGAAATAAGTATAAATAATCTATCGGCTACTCCTGCTATTATTTTCGGTGTAGTAGGTTTGTATTTCTATATTAATATTTTTGGGGTTCCCAGATCATCAGCGTTGGTTGGAGGGCTTGTTTTATCTCTCATGATGCTACCAATTCTAGTAATAAGTACTAGGCAAGCTCTTTGCACTATTCCAAATAGTATTAAAGAAGCTGCTTATGCTCTTGGTGCTTCTAGGATACAGGTTGTATTGCATCATTCATTACCAATTGCATTTCCAGGAATTTTAACTGGTGTAATACTTGCAATTGCTAGGATTGTAGCTGAATCAGCACCTCTTCTGATGGTTGGCATGGGGGCTTTTGTTGGTGATGTAGCTGGGAATATTTTGGAACCAACAACTGTTTTTCCTCTGCAGATATATTTATGGTCAAGCAATCCTGATAATGCATTTGCAGAGTTGAACTCAGTATTGATGCTAGTACTACTTTTGATTTTGTTGACTTTAAATATTTGTGCAACTGTGATTCGGCGGAAGATGCAGTTTTTGCGTAACAATTAGATAGGTTGATTGTTTACAAAATTGGCTCTATGATTTACCATTCCGTGATCTTAGATCACTTCTTATGAATTCTGCTGTTATTGTAAAACCTAATAAAAAAGTGTTTGCTGTTCTTGATGTAGGTACTGTTAAAATAGCATGTTTAGTGGCACGCGTTTCCTTAAATAATGAAATTAATTTCCTTGGTATAGGCTATAAAAAGTCTGAAGGGATATATTCTGGAGCAATAATAAATGCAAAAGAAGCTTGTGCTAGCATTCTTGCTGCAATTGAAGAGGCAGAAAGAGCTTCAGAAGAGATTATAGAAGAAATATATATAAATGTTGCAGGTATAAAAATACTATCTCAGATTACTACTTCTGTAATTACTGATATTAATAATAAAGTTACTGTACGTGATATTCAGCGTATTTTCAATAAAAGTAATGAAAATATAAATAATAAGGAAGCTATTATTCATAATATTCCACTTGGATATGTTTTAGATAACATAAAAGGTATAACTGATCCGGTTGGTATGTATGGTAGTGTTATGAAGTTGAGTATGCATACAATTACAATGGCCAATTCTACTCTTTTGAATTTAAAGCATTGCGTTACTCAAAATCAAGCTTACTTAAAAGGCTGTATTGTTTCAGCTTATAGTTCGGCTTTTTCTTGTATAAGTGAAGATGAAAAAGAATTAGGGGTAACTGTTATTGATATTGGTGGTGGTAGTACTTCAATCGGGATCTTTAGTGAGGGTCAGCTAACATATGCGGCTTCGATTCCAATTGGAGGTGCTCTTATAACACGTGATATAGCATCTGCTTTTAGTGTTGATATGTCTGATGCTGAGAAGCTAAAAGTGTGTAAAGGCAATGTTATACTAACAACAACGGATCGCAATGATATTATGGAAGTAAATAAAATTGGCGAGCATAATGATAGAATACAAGTTTGCCTTTCAGATCTTATTGCTGTAATTCGCCCTAGGGCTGAGGAGATTTTTGAGATAGTCCGAGATGAGGTGAAAAATAAAATTACTAGCAGAGTTGTTATAACTGGTGGTACTAGCCAATTGACGAGTATTAGGGAGTTGGCAAGTCATGTATTGAGTTGTCAAGCTCGTTTAGGTGTGCCAAATTTAGTTGATAACAATGCAACAAAAGTTAATTTTTGTATCTCAGGTGATTATGCTAGAAACCCATCTTTATCTGCTTTAATCGGATCTGCTATGTTAATCTCTAAAACTATTAAGGAAAATGTTGCTCAAGGAGAAAAAAGAAGTATTTTTAGTAAAGTTTTAGAATTTATAAGGGGTTGCTGACTTAATATATGACTAAATCAGTTTGTGTATGTTTTGAATATATTTGTTTTTCTTCAGCAGACTAGAGTTTAGACGCAGGAGAATCATCAAAAATCAAAAAGGTCGTATGTTAGGTAACTTTGTAAATTTGATGGCAATAATGTTGGCTCAGACTTTGTTGCATTGCCTTTTTCGTCTTTTGAAACTGGCAATAACGCATAATAGTTTGTTTCTGTGAGGAGTATATTTTTATAGAATAATATGCAAACACTTTAAGTGTAGATGGAGTAAGCTGTTGTTAGGGTATCAAGATAAAGGGAATAATCAATTTCATGTGCTTTTTTAGAAAATAAGAACAGCGCACACAATCATAATAATGTTCTTTATTTTCTATTACTTCACGAGATTTAAGGATATTTTTTTAGTTCATTCTTATACCGCACTTCAATTTTTTGTTCAACTTGGCTTGTTTTTACGTTGGATTACATCTACCAAGAGGCCTGAAGGCGAAGTAAAATGCCCAAACCTTCATTCTATTTATCTCTGAATAAGGATAAAAATATGTCGAGGTTAAGCCTGTTGAACTTATAACCTTTCTCAATTTTTTGTTTTTATTGCTTTATGTATTAGCTGTTTCACTTTGTGTGTCCCCGCAAGATAGGGCTCTGCAACGTTTTCTAACAGTTTTCTGTTCTGTCTAGCGTAACTGCTTTTATTAGGATTGTTGTTTCATCTTCTGAGTCGCAATTGTTTATATCTTTTACAATAGAATTATATACTTTCTTATCTTTTTTTTCAGATATACTTCGTCTTTTACTATATGAAATATTTGACCATTTACCAAGAATAAGCTTTATTTTTATAATTTTATATAAGCATGTCTTTAATTGCAGTGATTATATTGAAAGCATCAACACTTTTTTGTGTTCCTGTCTGCATGTTTTTTAAAGTGACTTGGTTGTTTTGTACTTCTTGTGCGCCAATTATTATCACTCCATAATTATTTTCAGATTTTTTTAAACGTTTTTGTAAATTACCCCTGGTAATGAGATTCACATTTATATTATTTCTTCTTAGCTGGTGAGCTAAAATCATACTGAATTTTATTTCTTTCTCACTAATGGGAATAATTGAAAATATTTGCTTTTTCTCAATAATAGGGCTAATTAACTCACTTATACGTTCAATCCCGCCTGCAAAACCTATTGCTGGGGTTTTTTTACCTCCCATTTGTTCTATTAATTTATCATATCTACCGCCAGCCAGAATAGCACTGTGAGATCCTAGCTTTTTTGTAACAAATTCAAAAGTAGTGTGGCAATAATAGTCAAGCCCTCTTACTAAGTGTTGGTTTATTGTGTATTTGATTTTCAAAGAATCTAGGTTTTCTTTAATTTTTGTAAAAAAATCTTGAGAATGTGTGTTGTAATAATCATCTATTTTTGGTGCATTTTGCAAAATTAACCTATCAGACTCATCTTTTGAATCTAATATACGCAACGGGTTTGTAAAAAGGCGTTTTTTACTATCTTCTGATAATTTTTCCTTATAATCTAAAAGATATAATTTTAATGCTTTATGGTAATTTGAATAACTTTCTTTATCTCCTAGTGAATTTAATTCTAAAACTAACTTATCGCATATTCCAAGTGCTGATAAAAAATTGTATGCAAGTGATATAACCTCAACATCTGCAATATAGCTCTCTTCTCCTAGAATTTCGAAATTAACTTGATTAAATTGTCTTTGTCTACCCTTTTGTGGCCTTTCATAGCGAAATAGTGGTCCGCTGCAAAATAGTTTTAATGGTGAAGGCAATTGCTCTAAATTGTTTGTAATGAATGCTCTGGCTATGCTTGCTGTGAATTCTGGACGTAATGTAACACTGCTGCCATTTTTATCGGTAAAGGTATACATTTCTTTTGTGATTATATCAGAATCCTGACCTAGCGTTCTGGTGAACACCTCTGTATATTCAATAATTGGCGTTTCAATCAAAGTAAAGCCATAGTTGGAAGCAACTTTGTATGCAACATCACATATGTGTTTTATTTTTTTGTAATCTTTGTCAATAATGTCCTGTGTTCCACGAACTTGTTTTAACATGTATTTCTAAGCCTTACAAAAGCTTTATCTAAGTCCTCTATCAAATCATCAGCATTTTCAAGACCACAAAATATTCTAATGCAGCTTGTATTATATTTATTGTGTTTTCTACAAAGTTCGTCAAAATCATAACTTAGAACAAGGCTTTTATAACTACCCCATGAAGAGCCTATTGAAAAAATTTTCATATTATCAATCATTATTGCTAACTGTTCAAATGTATACTTTTTATCTAGAATTATGCTAAATAAAGAGGTTGCACCACTATAATATTTCTTCCATAGTTTATATTGGGAAGAGGAAGGCAATGCTGGATATAAGACATATTTTACTTCAGGCACACTTTCTAAGTATTTTGCAACCTTCATAGCGCTTTCCTGATGAAGTTCTAAGCGTAAATGAAGTGTACGTAGCCCTCTTTGTACTAGATAACAATCTTGAGAGTTAACTGCAACACCATAACGCATATAACTTTGATATAATTTTTTGAAAACATCACCTTTGGCATGAGAAACTCCCATTAAGACATCTGAATGGCCATTTATATATTTTGTTGCTGCATATAAAGAGATATCAATTCCATGTTCAAGTGGTCGAAAAAAAACAGGCGTTGCCCAGGTATTATCCATTACTGTGATAATGCTATGTTCCTTTGCTAGTTTAACTACTGCTTCAATATCTGTAATTTCACAGGTTACTGAAGAGGGATTTTCTATCATTATTAAAGAAGTATTGTTTTGAATTAGGTTATCTAAACTTTCTTCAGGGTTATAGAATGTGTATTCTACCCCCATATTCGCCAAATCATTTTGTATAAAGCGTTTAAATGGTAAGTATGCATTATCTGAAACTAAGATATGTTTGCCGGCGCTTGTAAATGTAATTGCTGCAAAAGATAGGGCTAGCAACCCTGATGGATAAATTAGTGTTTCACAATTATCTTCTCTGTCTAATTCTAGTGATGATAGTGCTTTGCTCAGGTCTTGTGCAGTTATACTGCCAACACTGCCATAACTGCAATCACGGCCATTGTAACTATTGTAAATACTTTTTTCATTTTTTGCATTTACGTAATCTATGAGTTTAGAAAACACAATTGTTGACATATGATATACCGGTGGATTTACTGAGCCATTGTATTTCTTATGATCTAAACCTGTTGTTGTTATGAGAGTTTCCTTCTTCATTTTTATATTCTTCTGTTGTATATAAAGATAATGATAGCGCGTGGATTGTATAAGTCAATTCGGATTGTAGTAATTGATAAATAATCCTGTGACGTTTTATTAATGGCATTCCTATAAAGTAGTTCGACATAATTGTTACTACAAAATGAGTCTCTTTTCTTCCTATAGGTAAGTGTTTCGCGTGTTTGTGTGTAATATCTACAATTCTTATGTATTGTACATTATCAATACCTTTATCAATTTTTTCTAATAGAATTTCTGTTAGAGACATTGACTATTAATATCTTCTTTATACCTATCCTTAAAAAGGAGTAAGGATATTATGCTGACTAATGCTACTACCATAAGGTAAATACTGGCGAATGCTCTATCTCCTGTGAGGTATGCTAGAAAAGCACATATAGTAGGTGCTGTTCCGCCAAAAATAGCTGCTGAGACATTACGAGAGACAGCAAAACCAGTATAGCGTACTGAAATAGGAAATAGTTCTAAAGCCGCAGCGCTTACTGGTCCTAATGATGCGGCTACTGTAGTGACTAACAGTAGCTCACCTAATATAACTAAGATAAAATTTGGGCTAGCTAACATCCAAAATATAGGATAAGAAAAGAAAAATAAAGCTATACTATTTGTCAATAAAATTTTTTTCCTGCCATATTTATCTGATAATGCTGCAAAAAATAACGTAAGTACAGCTAATATACACATAAATACAATATGGCTTAAAGATATGTGAGTTTTATTTTCAAGTTCTTCATCAAGCAAGAAATAGAAGAAAATAAGGAATATATAAAGTGAAGCTTCTTCTACTAGATCGATTCCTATTGCAACAAGAAAGCTTTTTTTATGTTTTTTTATTATTTCTTTCATTGGTGATACAGGGAATTTTCTACTCTGTTGTGCTCGTTTATATGCTGGGCTTTCATCTGTTAAATAGCGCAATATTATTCCAGCTATGCCGATTACTATGCCTAATGCAAATGGTATTCTCCAGCCCGAAGAGGTGAAAAACTTTTCCGTCATGGACATTTTGCAAATTGCAATAACCAATATACTAAGTATAGAGCCTAAGACTGCGCTTAGCACTTCAAAACTACAAACAAGGCCTCTTTTGTTCTTTGGTGAGTACTCTATTAAAAACGCTGCATTTCCAGCTTCTCCGCCTAACGCTAAACCTTGCATTAATCTTACTAATGTGAGTGTAATTGGGGCTATTATCCCTACTGATTCGTATGTTGGAAGTAGCAAAATAAAAAGCATGGGGAATGACATAGAAACTATTGTAAGTAATAATGCCAATTTTCTACTGCGAGTATCACCAAAATGCCCAAACAGTACTGCTCCAACTGGGCGCATAATAAAACCCATAGCAAACACTACGAACGCTTCGATAATACTTATAATAGCATTTTCAGAAGGAAAAAATAGACTGCTGATGATGCCTATAAGACTTCCATATAAAGCATAATCATACCAAACTAAGCTGTTACATATTACTGTTGAAAGAATGACTTTTTTTAATTTATTGGTCATGAATTCTTTTAATATTCATTTACTCTAATTTACTCTAATAGAGAATAATATTAACATTTTCTGAGACTCTGGCAAGAATATGTATATACGCAAATACTTACTGATGAATTATCAGTACTTTTTATTATTTTGTAGCAATTCGGTTGCTGTTATGCGATCTTATAAGATTTATGTTTATTCCATATAAATGAAATATAAAAACCACAAAATATTAACTTTTATAAATTATATTCTAAATATTAACTATTTTTAAAAGGAAGTACCTTATGAATAATGCAGAAATTAGGTCCATGTTTAATGGTGTTCTATCTGACTTACCTAGTGAGATGAGGATATCACCTAATCAGTCAGAGAAGATAATAAATCAGTTTTTAAACAATGTTAAGGAGCCTTTACAAGATATAATTATGAATATGATTGAAAGGATTGATGAAGAAGGAAAGTTATCTGCGGTAGATCAGCAAACGGTAATTAAGGATTTAATGAAAATTATTGTGCCATATATTCAAAATGTTGTAGGTAATGAGACTTTGCAGTAATGTGGATACATAAAGTTCATAAGGGTTTTATTTGTATAATTTTATGCTTCTTGCTTTACGAGAAGCTGAGTTAGCTAGTTTAAGTGGAGAAGTACCTATTGCTGCTCTGGTAATTTGTGCAGGAAAGGTTATCTCTAAGTATGGAAATATGATGAACACTTTATGTGATGCAACGGCTCATGCTGAGATGCTTGTCTTACGTGATGCACAAAAAAGGATTAATTCACGTTTTTTAACTAACTGCGACCTTTATGTTACGTTAGAGCCTTGTGCTATGTGCAGTGGAGCTATAGCTCTTTCTAGAATAAAAAGATTGTATTTTGGTGCTTATGATGTGAAGAGTGGAGCAGTATACAATGGTGCTCAAGTTTTCAATAGTACAAGTTGTCACCATAAGCCTGAAGTTTATGGTGGCATAATGGAGAAAGAATGTGCAAAATTGCTTACTGACTTTTTTTATAATGTACGAAACAGTTGATTAAAGTTTGAGTTACTACTTCTGTCCTTTTGCTGCTTTGTCAGAGCTAGTTTTAGTAAAATTAGTAGCGAGTTAATCTTTTTCTTTTGATTCAATTCTTGTTTATTGAGTAAATGTTCAAATCAGATGTTTTGCTGCATGCGCGATCTGTTCATTTATTCCAAGTTGTAGTACAGAATTTTGAATTGTTTATCTGTTACTTTAAATCTGATGAATCTGTCAAAAAGGTATCTTTTTCTCGTCTATGTCTTTATGGTGACCCCTCTGCTTGATGTATTCATTATTTTTGTTATTCTTGCTTAATTAGAATCCTTTTGATCACTTTTTCTTTTTTCATTGCTTATAGGCAATTTCATATTAATATGTTTCTGCTATATTATCTTCGAGATTGGCATTAAGGTTGATTGTATGTGCTTAACTAGGTAATACTTTACCATCTGAGAATTATATTTTTCTATTCTTTTAGCATGAAAATTTGTAGCATGTAGAGTTATTTCTGTGAGCATGAAGTTAAGTATTCTTTTAAGTCATAGAAGAATGTTAGCTTATTTACACACATATGTTTTTGCTGTTAAGTGTATATTTGGTGTTGTATAATGCACAGAAAGAAGACGGGATTGTAATGGATTTTTTGCTTTAAGAAAGTTATTTACAATATTGATATTAGTTAACAAAAATCAATAGGATAAAAGAGTATATTAATTAGGAAATATCATGTATTTTATTGTTTTGGGATTTTTGAAGATTTGTTCTTTTTATAGAAGTTTTTGGTTTTTCATCACTTTCGCTATATTCTGTAAATAGTTTTGTACTATTGATTTCATTATCAAGTTTTTTTATAGAACTATCAATTTCTTGGAAAGCTTAAAAAGCTTTCTTCATTTCTTCTTGAACTTCTTTTATTTTCTTGTTTGTATTTTTTATTACTTGTTTATTTTTCTCTATGATTTCTTTGTTACTTTCAAGAATTTCTTGATAATCAATTTCTTGTTTGTGTTCTTGTTCGGTTTGTATTCTTTTTATGGTTTTATCTTGGGATTGTTGATTTTGTTCTTTAATTTTGGCACTAACTTTTAATTTTTTTGTGGAAAAAAGGCTTTCAACTGAATTAATGTCATCTGATTTTATCATTTTATCAAGATATTTATGAAGATTAACAGATGAAGTTTGGCCTTCTGGAATATTTTGCCTATTTATATAATCTGTAACAGTGACATCAAGTGGTATTTTTTTAGCTTCTTCTTTCATTTCTTCCTTTGCGTCAAAGAAGATTTGTTCATATCGCGCTGCTTCAGCAAGGTAATCAAACGCTCTTTGTCTCATTCTTTTTGATTGTTCTATTGTGTTCAATATTGTTGTTTTTTTGGTGCTTCCTTCACTATATTTTGTGTTTGTAATTGGAGTATCAATAGTGTTGTTTTGCGCTACATAGTTGGTGCTGTTTTTAATGGTAGTAATGCTATAGGGTGATCTGTATGGGTTAATAAATAACATATGTTGTACACTTTATTATAAAAATAATATAATATCATTAATTTACTAGTAAAGCTGATTGCTATTTAGCAAGTAGTTATTTTTTCTTCTTTAATTGTAAATACAAAACACCTTCTCCACCATCTTGGATCTTTGCTTGAGTATAGTTGAGGACATACTGACTTAATTCAGAGTACTCTAACCACTTATATACACTTTCTCTTATTTTACCTGAGCCTTTTCCTGTGATTATAATAAGTGATCTATTGTTGTTTTTATATTGCTGCTTTATAAAGTCACTTAGTGTTACATAAGCATCTTCTCTGTTATAACCGTGTAAATCAAGAGTTGATCCTGTGTTATCTATTATATTGTAGCTTTGCTTAATTATTGTCACATTAATATTTCTTTGTAGGAAAAGTTTTTTATCTTGTGTTTTTTTGTTTATGTTTTGCAATAGTGATTGCCATTCTTTTATACCTTCCATGTGCTCTAAAATACTAATTGTAGAGATATTATGTGATGAAAGAGTTTTTTTTTGATGAGTACAGCGTCGGTAACTAGAGAAATGTTTTGTATCTGTGTAGGTGTCTATACCACAGTTAAATATTGATTTTATACACTTAAGCTTTTCCACAATGTATCCTGGTAAATCAAACATATAGTGTTCTGCATTTTTTGATGGTATAAAAAATTTATTATTGTGTTGGTTATCTATAATAAATCTGAGCAAAAATTGCTCATCAACTTCATACGATTTCTGGTGAATACATGGTCCTATAGCAGCAATAATGTTTTCAATTTTTGCACCGATGTTTCTCATTTTCTCTAAAGTATTTTCAATAATTCCAGATTTAGCACCTTTCCACCCAGCATGAACAGCTCCAATCACATATTCCTTTGGGTCAATAAGTAAGACTGGAACACAATCAGCGGTTTTTATTGCAAGTGTGAGGTTAGGAGTTGTTGTAACAATTGCATCTGCTTCTATAATTTCATCTTGTGGTGAGGATATTTCTATAACACAATTTGAGTGTATTTGCTTGGCTAGATATATATTGTCAATAGTAAGATGTGCTTTTTTAGGTACTTGTTTGAAGAATGCATGGTGTGCAACATCCTTGATTTTGTTGTGAAATTCTTGACTTTGAATGTAATTCTTCATAACCTCAGTGTGGGTTTATTTGAGTAAAATATGTGAATTTCTTCTTAAATTCAATAGTAGAGCAATTTGGCTTTGACTTCATAAAGAGAAGTAGTGTTATCTTTTCTATAAGTGCTCTTTTGATTATTGTTACATTTGTGATGTGTCTTTTCAAAGGGATAAACTTTGGTGTTGATTTTACTGGGGGTACTGTTTTTGAAATTAAATCTGTGGGAGAAAAGTTTGAGTTAGATAAAATTAGACAAGATTTACAAGAAAATAATATAGGTGAAGCTGTTGTTCAGAGTATTGATTCTCGTGGTAAAAACATAATGGTTAAACTTAAAGGAAAGCAGGACTCTGAACAAGTAAAGGCAGTTTTCTTGGGATATAAAGTTGAATATGATAGGATAGATTATGTAGGACCACAGGTTAGCTCTGAATTGATTTATAAGGGTGTGGCCGCAATTACTTTGGCTTTATTCGGAATGTTCTTTTATTTGCTTGTTCGCTTTAATATTAGCTTTGCAGTAAGTGGAGTAATAGGTTTGGTACACGACGTAGTTCTTATTATTGGTCTATTTTCTGTAACACAGATGGAATTTAATATACCCTCTGTTGCTGCAGTTTTGACTATAATTGGTTATTCTATAAATGATTCTGTTGTTATATTTGATAGAATTAGAGAGCACTTAGGAAAGAAAATGGAAATGGATTTTAATTTAGTAATAAACAAGGCAATTCATAGCACTTTAACTCGTACTATCTTGACTTCTCTAACAACAGTTTGTGCAGCTATTCCACTTGTGGTAGTAGGAAAGGGAACCTTACATGATTTTAGTCTAGTAATACTTTTTGGTGTCCTGATTGGTACTTACTCATCCGTTTTTATTGCTGGGCCACTTCTAACGTTTCTTCCTATTTATAAAGCTAGAAACAATTAATTAACAAAGAAAGTAAAGTCTGTTTTTCGTCTTTCTCTATTAGTTAGTAGTATAGCCTGTAAAATAACTCCCAAATTCATTTTGCTTTTTTGTAGTCTGTAGAGGAGATGGTGGTTCTTTAATTGACGATATTTTTGTTGGCACCACCGCTTGCAAATGTTGTTTGTTTTCATTTGTACACTCTACCGGCTTGTAATAGCAATTAGATACATTGCTTAGATTTTCTTCACTTTCTTCTGATTTTAAATGGTTGTCATGTGCACTAGGATCATAATCAGGTATTTCAGAGTAACTATCTAGATTTTCTTCACTCTCTTCTGATTTTGAATGGTTGTCATGTGCACTAGGATCATAATCACGTGTTTTTTCATCTTTCTTCACGAGCCTAACAGAATCACTTTTTGAAGAACTTCTCTCCCACTCTTCCCCTGTTATTTCATCCGTTGAATCGTTAGTGAAGCGAGTAGGATGAATCTGCTTTCTAGGATTTCTTCTAGTAGCCTTTTTTTCTTCCTTCT
The DNA here is from genome assembly GCA_965207045.1 of Anaplasmataceae bacterium. Classification (GTDB taxonomy): domain Bacteria; phylum Pseudomonadota; class Alphaproteobacteria; order Rickettsiales; family Anaplasmataceae. The sequence goes on from OZ242261.1 coordinate 1,275,425, forward strand.
CCTCATTCTGTAGTACAGGTACAAATCTTTCTATTGCTATTTGCAAATCATTTAGCGTTGAGCTGTCATCTTGAAGATATGCATATGCAGTAGTTTTTAATGTTGTGATAGCATAAGTTACTAGATTATAGACATTTTCTTTAGTACTTTCTCTTCCTAATACACAGTAAATAAAAGATTCTAATGAGTCAGATTCTGGTATTTCTTTTTCTAAAAATTGCTTCTTCCAATCTAATGTTTGCTCTCGCAGTGTTTGCATAACATTTTTTAACAGTGTTTGCATAACATTTTTAAAGTTTTCTTGTCTAGCAAGATCAAGACGAAAGGATACTGCTTCTTGTGTAGCAAGATCAAAATGAGAGGATAATGCTTCTTGTTTAACAAGATCAAGATGAGGTAATACTAATTTTTCCTCCTCTATTATCTTATCTTTTTTTCTTTTCTCCTTATGAGCCCTATTATACTTTTGCCTCTTATTCTTGATCATATCTGTTATCTTATTAATATCTGCAATAATGTCACTATCGTAAGTAATCTCTGGATCTTCAGCCAGAGTATTGAGAGCTTCTCGCAGTTGCGTTTCATAATTGATACAATAAGGAGAATAATTACTACCATTTACAAAACAAATAAACGAGGCAATATTTAGCTGCTGTGGTATTTTCTTTCCGTTTATCATTATATTCTTATTACGCAGTTTCATTATTAACTCCGTTACTAGAAGTCCTATTGGTGATGTTGCTTTTCTTCCTGGGGGATTTCTTTTTATTTTCCTCGCATGATGAGTCTTTTCATACTCTCGCCTCTTCTCCTTTATTATCTTTTTTATCTCATCAATAACTGCAATAATGTTACTATCTTGAGCAATCTCTGGATTTGTAGGCAGATCTTTAAGAATTTTTTTCAGTTCACAGTCATGATTATTGGGAGAATAAAGACTATCATAATTTACAAAACGAATAAATGAGGCAATATTTTCACACTTTGGTATTTTCCTTCTGTTTATTGTTATATTCTTATTACGCATTTCTCTTATTAACTTCATTACTAGAAATACTAGTCGTGATGATCTTGCTTTTTTTTCTGGGTGATTTTTGGAAGAGTGTATGTTATTATTCGCTCTTATTCCTTCTTTTAACGTTTCTGGGTTTCGCAAGGTTTCTTGTTGTGTATGATGAACTTCAGATGTTTTTTCAGGACTCTCTCCAACAGTTTTTTTTCTTAGGTGATTTCCATGCATATAGCTATTCGGGTCGTATTGGGGGTAGTAGTTTTCATGCATATGGCTGTAGTAGCTATGGTGGTAGTAATTTTCATGCATATGGCTGTAGTAGCTATGGTGGTAGTAGTTTTCATGCATATAGCTATAGTTCGGGTCGTAGCTAAGGGGGTAGGGGTAGTGTCCAAACATATAGCAGCTATGATGCAGCAGTTGATTTTCAATATAGCTATGCCTTGTTTCTTCTATTAACGTTTCTGGGTTTTGCGAAGTTTCTTGTTGTGTATGATGAACTTCAGATGTTTTTTTAGGACTCTCTCCAACAGTTTTTTTTCTTGGGTGATTTCCAGGTATATAGCTATTCGGGTCGTTTCCATGCATATAGCTATGATGCAGTTGATTTTCAATATAGCTATGCTTTGTTTCTTCTTTTAACGTTTCTAGGTTTCTTCGAAAAGTTGCTTTTTGCTTACTCTTACGCCTGAAACAGTAAATTTGATTATTCCCTGTTATTCCTTCTTTTAACGTTTCTAAGTCTTGCAAAATTTCTTCGTATGTATGATCAGGTCCAGATGTTGTCTTAGAAAGATTTCTAACAGTTTGTAAAAGAACATTGACGGCTTTCTTTATATTAGGTAATGAATCGCCGGAAATTTTTTTACCAAGTACCCAATAAACAAAGTCATCCTTTGAAAATGGAATGTCGATACTTCGTCCTTCTATTTTACTGATATTTGCATTTAATAGCTTGTGTATTAAACTTCGCACTTTTTGTGCAATAGGAAAGAAATTACCATTAATTGATTTCTTAGGATTTATTTTGCTTCCTTTCTCGCAATCATTGACTGAGGATAATAAATCATTTATTATATAAATAAGTGTGGGATCTTGATTAACAGATGCCCATTTTTCTTCACTTTTAAGAATTGTGAGAGATAAATTTAGCTTCTCCCAATTTGTGTATCCCTTAACATTTTCTCCTTCAAGCACAAAATTGTTGAGTGAAGCAATAGCTTTACTTTCTTTTTCTACTGGCAATTTATTTTTCATATTCTTAATGCCTTTTTCTTGTAGTGATGCTATCAGTTGTTTTACTTTAGAAGGTATTGATTTAAGTATTGATTGTATTGATTCAATTTCTTCTTTCAATTGAGGCGATTGTGAATTAGCACCATTCATTGTCTTAACCTTATTATTATAATTAACCTTGGTAATATCATAAAGAAAATTTTTGATCAATTATTTTACATAATTAATTATGGTATTACGTAATTTTACTAAACCTATATTATCCTTGACGCTAGTTGTGATTATTTCTGTATTGATGAATTTTAGTTCAATATTTTTTATCTCATCAATAACTTTATCTGCTTCATTTTTTTTAACCTTATCAGTTTTTGTTATAACAATAGTGTAGCTTATTGAATATGATTCAAGCCACTCTATAACTTCTATATCATTTTTTTGTATTGATCTTCTTGCATCAATTAATAGAAACAATTGTTTTAGATTTTTTCGTGATAATATATAAAACGCTATTAATTCTGACCAATTATGGACTTTACTTCTTGCTACTTTTGAATAGCCATAGCCTGGTAGATCAACTAAAGTTATAAAATTTTTTATAGTAAAGAAATTAATCTGTTGCGTCCTACCAGGAGTTTTTGATATCTTTGCTAGATTTTTCCTGTAAGTTAGGGCATTCAATAAACTTGACTTACCAACATTGGAACGTCCAGCGAATGATACTTCGTTAACATATAAATCTTTTGGAATTTGGTGTTTTGAAGTTATCCCAAGAACGAATTTGCATTGTTTGAATTTTGCATTGATCATTAATTTACTTTCTGTTATTTTTTAACCATTCTATAATATAATAATAGATCATGAACAGCTTTTATTTAATTCATGTTACGGGATCAGGATAAGATTTTAAAAAATATTGAAGATATTGCTTCAGTAGATTTGCACTCATCTATGAAAAGGGGTGATTGGCAAGATACGAAACATTTAATTGCAAAAGGTCCTGAGTGGATCATTGAAGAAATAAAAAATTCGGGTTTGCGTGGGCGTGGTGGTGCTGGGTTTCCAACTGGCGTGAAATGGAGTTTTATGCCGAAAAAACGTTCTAAAGAGCAGCCAGCCTATTTAATTGTAAATGCTGATGAATCAGAACCTGGTACCTGTAAAGATCGAGATATTATAAGATATGAGCCTCATAAAATTATAGAAGGTGCAGTTATTGCAGGACATGCAATAAGGGCTACAACAGCGTATATATATATACGTGGTGAATTTGATCATGAAGCAAACATCTTGGAGTCTGCAATTGAGGAAGCTTATGAAGCTGAATTTTTGGGTGATGGTTTTGATATTTATCTGCATAGAGGTGCGGGGGCTTATATTTGTGGAGAGGAAACTGCTCAACTTCAATCTATTGAAGGTAAGAAGGGTATGCCACGCTTAAAACCACCTTTCCCTGCTATGGTGGGCCTGTATGGTTGCCCCACAACAATCAATAATGTTGAGACAATTGCTGTAGTGCCAACTATTTTGCGCAGGGGTGCAGAGTGGTTTAAAAATTTAGGGAAGCCTAACAACACTGGTACGAAGGTATTTTGTATATCTGGTCATGTAAATAGGCCTTGTAATGTTGAAGAAGAGCTTGGTATCCCTTTGAAAGAGCTAATAGAAAAATATGCTGATGGAGTTATAGGTGGATGGGATTATTTGCTTGCTGTAATTCCAGGTGGTTCTTCTGTACCGCTTATACCAAAGGAAATTTGTGATACTGTTGAAATGGATTTTGACTCATTAAGAGCAGTTCAGTCTGGGCTTGGTACTGCAGCAGTCATAGTTATGAATAAGTCAACTGATATAATTGCTGCAATTGAGCGTCTATCTCATTTTTATATGCATGAGTCATGTGGACAGTGTACTCCGTGTCGTGAAGGTACTGGTTGGATGTGGCGCATGATGAAAAAGTTAGTCAAGGGTGAGGCTAAGAAAACGGATATAGATAAACTTTATGATATAAGTAAACAAGTTGAAGGTCATACAATTTGTGCTTTAGGTGATGCAGCTGCTTGGCCTATTCAAGGTTTGATTAGGCACTTTAGAAGTACAATTGAATCTAGAATTTCTTAAGAAAGATAATATTGTTAACTTAAATTTAATAATTACTATAGTTGTGTATCTGGTTGCAATCTATACAAAATGATTTTTTTATAAAGCTGACTTGTAGACTTTTTTTGTATTTAGAAATAATTTTTTTTATAAAAAACTGATAAAAAAAGAAAATCTCTTATTGCATGAATTGGTAGATAGTATTAATGTATAGTAACTAGACTATAGGTAGAAGTTATGCCTGATAATAGTTCTGATATATTCGACATCCGTGACTGGAATAATAATTCTGATACAAGGTTGGTTTATATTTTTATATTGTCTGTCCTTACGTGTGTTTCTATCTTCATCTGTATTATTAAGAAAGATAGAAATAACGATAAAAAGATAGGAGAGAAGTGTCAGCAAGATTCTAAGTTAAAATGCAAAAATGAAGATGTTCTTCTAGGTAATACTGAGGGTGAAGCTAAGGAGCTTGTGAACGCGAAGCGGAATAAGTCTGATAAAGAAGAGAAAGTGTCTAAGGCTAATATACAACATGGTGAGAAGCAAGATAATATGGAGGAAGAAGTGGTAAGTTTGTCATATATTCGTGATTCTAATTCTGATTCGGAAGATGAAAATAAAGTTGTGACACCCTTATTACATTATGTTTCTGCAGGTGTTAATAGTGATGGTGATGCACAGTTAGAATCAATCCCTCTTGTTGATAAGAGTGTAGGTATCGATGATGATTCTCAAAAAAAAAACGTGGGCATTAAGTTGAGTAGTTGTTCGCTTGTGCACTCGGATACTCAAATTACTCGTCTTTAGGAAGTTAATAAAATAGTTGATATTTTTTGTTTGCGTTATCATATAACTAGTTTTTCTTTGTTCTTGTTTGTTGTGTTACCTTATTGTGAAAGTTGATACATCAAATTGTACTGATGTAGATAGAGTGTTCTACTATTTTGAATGATTAAGTAAAACAAAATAATTACAAATTTATGTTTAAGAGAACAAGTTAAGCGTTAAGGTGAGTAAGAACATAATACTGTTATTTGATGGAAAGCCTATTAAGGCTGCGAATAAGTTGGTACTATAATAAGCATGATGAAATTTTGCCATTGTTTATTTTGTATAAATGGTTGTTATTTACTATAGTATAATTTATATGACAGAGAATAATATAAAATATTATATGTTAAGATATAGAGAACCGCAAGAAAGTCTTCCGAACGAATATTTTGGGCCTGAAGCTTGTGCGTGTGCAAGACAATGTGATGTTTGTTATGAAAAAGGTAGGTCAGAAGGTATTATATTGTCTTCTTTAATAGCAATAGCAATTGCAATGGTTATCTTCTCTTTTTTTTGTGTGTTTTTGGTTTTAAAAATGGGAAGAAGTGTTGTTAGTGGCAGAGTTAACAACAATAGTGCTATTAATATGGCAAATAGAGATTCTCAAAATGGGAGCGTTGATGATGGTCATCAGTTAGAAGCTCTTCTAGATGTTAGCTCGCCACAGTCGCAGGTTATTAGTGATAGCATTAATACACTTGCTAGTAGTAATAGTAGAGCTGATGTTGAAAGTGTTCTCTAAATATCTTTTGACTTTTTGTGATAAGCAAAAAGGTTAATTAGCCATAAGAATAATTAATTTCTTGTTTCAGAATTGATTCTAAGACATGCCCGAAGTGGTTAATACATTCTTTAGTAATTATCAAGGGTGGTGTCAACCTAATAGTATTTTTGTGCGAGGTCTTTCCTATAATTAAGCCTTTATCCAGGCATAATTTAATTAAATTTTGTACTTGCATGTTATTATTAAACTCTATCCCCATGAGTAAGCCTTTTCCCCTAGTTTCTTTGATTATGTTAGGGAATTGCTTTTTTAGAGACGATAATAATTGACGTAAATTTTCTGCTGTGCTGTTCACTTCATCAAGAAATTGTGGCTGAGTTTGTACATCTAATACAGCATTTCCTACAGCCATAGCTAAAGGATTCCCGCCATAAGTAGAACCATGCATTCCGGGTTTCATTATTTCTGCTACTTTTTCCTTGATTAAGCAGGCGGCTAAGGGAAAACCATTACCAATAGCTTTTCCGCATGTTACTATATCTGGTTTTAATCCTATCTTTTGATGATAAAATAGAGAGCCTATTCTGCCATAACCAGTTTGTACCTCATCAATTGCAAATATTAGATTATTTTCATTAGAAATTTTTTGAGCTGCATGCAAATAATTAATGTCTAACTGATAAATACCACCTTCAGATTGTATTAGTTCTAAAAAAATTCCTGCTGTTGTATCATCTATTGCACTTTCTAATTCTGCTAAATCATTACGCACAACTCTTGTAAAGCCTGGTAATAGTGGTGCATATCCTTCTCTTGCATAATCATTTCCTCCTGCTGATATTGCAGAAATACTTCTTCCGTGAAAGCCATCTTTAAGTGTGATGATTTTATTTGCTTTTGTATTGTTGTGAGTATATTGATAGCGTCTTATGAGCTTGATGGCGGTTTCTGTTGCTTCTAATCCACTTGAGCAAAAAAATATTTTATCTATATTGGTGAGCTTGCTGAGTCTTGATGCTAACCTTTCTTGTTCAGGAATGGTGAAAAGGTTAGAGCAGTGCCATAATTCTTTGCTTTGTTTTTTGATTGCTTTAACAATATATGGATGACAATGTCCTAATGAAACTGTTGCAATGCCTGACATAAAGTCTAAGTATTCCTTTCCTTTCTCATCGTACAAATAAACTCCCTTTCCTCGGATTATTCTTATTAGAGACCTATTATAGACATTCAGTAAATGTTGCTTCATGCTAAATCGATCTCTAAGACTTTTACTGATTTACCTAGTTGCCAACTTATTTTTTCTGTGTTACAGGTTTGTTTTAGATCAAACTCAGCTTTTATTATGTCTTCGTCTTCTATTTGTACTAACATGCTTTTTAGGGGAGATTTAACTGAGACTGCTTGTTTTGATTTAAATTCACGTACTTCTTCTAAAATTTTAATGAATGATACACCAATATTTGTTGTCTCTTTCGGTATTTTAAGGTAATTAGGCCAGTTATTTATGCAGTGTACCGAAAATGTGCTGTATAAGTTATTGTACAACTTTTCTGTCAAAAATGGAATAAATGGTGCAAACAAACGTAATATGATATTAAAGGTATAGCATAAACAATGTATCGAGCTTTCATGACCGTTTGCATCACTTTGGTAAGCTCTGGCCTTGACTAGCTCTAGGTAGTTATCACAAAAATCTTTCCAAAAAAAAGTTTCGATTACTTCTTTGGCTTGGCAATATTCAAAATTATTTAATTCTTGTGTTGCTGTTTTTACAGCATCATGTAAACTGCCTAATATCCAAAGATCTGTTGGATAGTTCACAAATTCAACTAAATAGTCATGAGTGATAAAATTTGAAATGAATTTACCAGCATTCCATATTTTTGTTATTAAACGCTTTCCCATTTTTATCACATTTTCAGAGTAAACAGTATCACTTCCTAAATGGGAATTTGATGTCCAATATCTTATAACATCAGCACCATACTTGTCCAACAACGTGAGTGGTTCTATTATATTACCTTTGGATTTGCTCATCTTGCTTTTATCTTCAGCAAGGCACCAGCCGCTAATCATTAGGTTATGCCAAGGTTTATTTTTATTATGTAGATGAGATTTAACTATTGTGTAAAATGCCCAAGTCCGTATAATTTCATGTGCTTGAGGTCTTAGATGGGATGGAAATATTTCTCGAGCTGAGTCTAATTTATAGTTTTCGTTTATGTAATGAGAATTTAGTTGCGGCGATAGAGAGCTTGTAGCCCATGTATCCATTACATCATTTTCTGTAGTTACTTCATTGCGACTATAACCAACGGGTAGGTCTTTAAGTGGATTGATTGGTAATTGAGTTTTATTTGGGAGTATTATTTTTCCTTTTTCACCTATGCGATTTGAGTACCAAAGTGGAAGTGGAACACCAAAATAACGTTGTCTTGAGATACACCAATCCCACTTCAAGTTTTCAATCCATTTTTCTATAATCACGCGTTTGCTAGGAGGGTGCCAATTGCACTCCTTAACAATTTCAAGCAATTTTTCTTTATGTTCTATGACTTTGATAAACCATTGTTTTGTTGGTAAGATCTCAAGCGGTGAACCAGATCTTTCTGCACATTTAACTTTATGAATTATCTCCTCTCTATGTACAATCTGTTCAAATATTAATTCAATCATCTTAGCTCTAGCATCTTTAATTTTCAATCCTTCCAACGCAGATATAGCTGTAGTGTTTTTTACAAATTTATTTAAGTTGCATATTCTGCCATATTTATTAATGATGATTTTCATTGGTAATGAATGCTTTTTCCACCAATGTAAATCCATGTCATCTCCAAATGTACAACACATAACTGCACCACTTCCTTTTTCTATTTTAACATTTTCATCAGAAATTATTGGTACTTCTACTTCAAATAATGGAGTAATAGCTTTACTGCCAATATATGTTGAATAACGTTCATCTTGAGGGTGGACAAAGATAGCAACACAAGCGGGTAATAATTCTGGACGAGTTGTTGCTATGGTAATATCTCTGCCATTATTTGTGCTGAATTTTAGATAATTCATGTATGATGTAAATTCTATTTCTTCTATTTCAGCTTGTGCTATTGCAGTTTGATCAGCAATATCCCAAAGCATTGGCTGTTCTTGTTGATATAACTGATCTTTGTTGTAGAGATCTAGAAAGGACATTTGCGATAATGCACGTGAATTCCTGCTGATTGTATTATATTCTTGCCTCCAATCGATGCTAAGACCAATCCTTTTAAACAATTCTCTGAATTCTTTTCTATGTTCTTCTGAAACCTTGTGGCATAATTTTACAAATTCTTCGCGATTTGTTTTATAAGCTTTTAATTTATACTTTTTTTCAACTAATCTTTCGGTGGGTAAACCATTATCATCAAATCCCATAGGATAAAAAACATCTTTACCTATCATTCGCTGATATCTAGCAATGAAGTCAATATGACAATAGCTAAAGATGTGACCAATATGAAGAGAGCCTGAAATAGTGGGAGGAGGGGTATCTATCACGAAATCATTTTTACCCTTCCAGTGATATATATTTGACAAATTCCACTGCTCTTGAATCTTTTTTTCTATCAATTTGCTGTTATATTTTTCGTCTAGCTGAATCACTCCAAAACTCTAACCATATTATGCTGTTATTTTATATTAGCTAAGTAAGCTTTGTCTATGATTGTTACGGTTTTTTTGGTTGCAATTATTTGTACATTTTGTAACGTTGTTTCATTCTTATTTGGGGAAGAATTATGCAAGTAATGGCTAAAGAAGTTACGACAAGGTTACATACTCGCTGCTCTAATGTTTCGGAGAAAGATGTTTATGTTGATTTGTGCATGGAAGCGATAAAAGGCGGAAACGGTGATAAATTAAGAACACTTTTTGATTTGTGCATGGAAGTGATAAAAGGCCGAAAAGGTGATAAATTAAGAACACTTTTTGAGTTAATGGCTCCGTTGAAAGAAAATGCGTCAGACATACGTTCTGGTGTAGTAAGTGCGATTGCACAACATATTTGTATCAATGAATGTCAAGAGAATCTGCAATTTTTGAAAAAAACTTTAGAGGGCAATGATTATATAGATATTGAGGAAACGGTACGATATGTTGATTTGTACATGGAAGCGATAAAAGGCCGAAACGGTGATAAATTAAGAACACTTTTTGAGTTAATGGCTCCGTTGGAAGAAAATGCGTCAGACATACGTTCTGGTGTAGTAAGTGCGATTGCACAACATATTTGTATCAATGAATGTCAAGAAAATCTGCAATTTTTGAAAGAAAGTGTGGAAGACAAGTATTATCGAGAAATTGAAAAAGCAGTACAAAAGGAACCTTCAAGCGATGTTTCTGATGTTGCTAGTGCTAGATCCTTGGGGCCAATAGAAGGAAAAGCTTTGTAAGGCTGTTTTTTGTTCATGGCTAGGAAAAATCTTCTATGGATTTTCTATATAGACCCCATATTCTAATAGATTGTACTATTCTTGAATTTTCTTTTTTGCTTGATGGTTATCGTGTTTTTCAGCATACAGGAAGTTAGTTTACGTTTTGTAGGTGCTTTGTATTGTTAGTAAAGATTTTTCAATTTAGTTGTGTAGTAGATTAATTTTAATATTTGAAATATTAAACTTGGATTCGGTATATTGTGTGCTACAGTGAAATGTGATAAGGAGTTAGCAAGAGGTGTCATTATGAATGGCTCAGATATAGTAAGTAGCTCAAACATGGATTTACTTGAAAGTCGTAGGCCTGGTGATCAAGATGAGTCAGTTTTTGATTTTTGGGCGCTTTTACCTATGGTGTCTATAATAGTATTTGTTTTTACTTGGGCCCTAATTCAGCATGGAAGATTTTTTTATCAAAATCGTTGTGACGATTCAGTAAGGAGAAAGTATCGAAATTATGCAACAAATATGTTTAATGCAATTGAGAATGAAGATACAGGCAAATTCATTATTTCACTGAATGCGCTTATAGTTGATATTATGAAATATAAATCTTTTAAAGCATTAAATAATAATGATGCAATTAAGATGGGAATTTTGGATGCAATCGAGGATTTTGATGATTGTAATAATAGTATGTTGCAGAGTTCTGAAGAGTGGTGCAAGAATTATTTTTTGGATAATGTTCTTAATGATGCTTTGTTTATGTTGATAGCACTTTGTATATATAAAAGTGCAAAACCAGAGGAGTTATGCAGAATTATACGTGATCAGGTTAAAAAAGGCTATGCTGAAGGATGTATGGATTTTTTGACATATGAGGGGACAGCTAAGTTTATTACTAAAAGAACTTCAAGTGATCCTGTAAATGCTTATCTCGATTACAAAAAGGAGGATTTTGCTGAGAGGATTGTAGGAAAACAAGATAAGGTAGTTTTTGCAGAAATGTTTCTGCCTATTTTGTTGCACTGTAATAAGGGTTATTATGTGGAAAGCTGTTTTGACTCCTTGGAGCAAAATGCTTTATTTTTCTTTTTTTTGTTTGATTCTTCTGGTCAGGATCGGCTATCATCGTATTATCAGTATATGTTGGATATTGTTAGTTGTTGTTGTAAAAGAAAATCGTACCCCTCGGAGAAGGAGCTATCAGTAGAATTTTTTAATAATAAGACGAGACCGAATATTCGTGGTGATGATCAGATATTTGCTACATGTATCGACTATTTTGGAAGTTTTTATGTTGGTAGTGATGAAATTATCTCTAATAGTGAGTTACGGGAAGAATTTTTTGGTAAAATAAAAGTTTGTCCTTCCAGTAAATTAATGGAGACATTTATTGATCATTTGTCTAATGACTTATCAATGAAATCTTAAAAAGTAGAAAAGCTATAAACATAAATATAGGTAGGAAGGGAAGAAGGGCAGAGGAAAATCTTCTTCTAAGAGGAGAAAAGTTCTTAAGATTGTGTATATGTCGGAGAAGGTTCAGTTATATTTTTTTGCTAAGAGGTATTATATAGAAGAAGTCTAGATAGAAAGGTTTAGCCGCTAAGTATTGTTCTTGTATGGAAAGTATTCAGGGTTTTGTTTCTTATCTAGATTTGTAATAGTGTAAAAGTAAAATTGCTATTTTTTGTGAATTAATTGCTTTTGTTGTATGCAAGATCAATAGATAATGTTCACTGATGGCATGACAGGAGAAGGCTGAAAAAGAAAAGTAATTGTTATTTGTAATCTCTTCTTGACTGTAGCGCTATGCTTAAAGTTCCTTCATCTAAATAATCCATTTCTCCTCCCATAGGAATTCCATTTGCTAAAGAGGAAATTTTTGCATTTGAAAAAATCTTGACTATATTAGCTACATAATTAGCAGTTGTTTGTCCTTCAACTGTTGTACTAGTTGCTAAAATTACTTCTTCTATTTCACTATTTTTTAGTCTTTCTTTTAAAGACTGGATGTTTAACTTATCTGGTCCTACTCCATCTATTGCTGATAAATTACCTCCTAAAACGTGATAAAGACCATTATATATCTTGCCACGCTCTAATGCCCATAAATCTATTACTTCTTCTACTATACATATAAGGGAACTATCCCGTCTACTGTCTCTACATATACTGCATGTCAAATTTTTATCAAGATTGCCACATATCGAGCAATTTTTTACTATATTCTCCAATAAAGATAAGGAGTTTTTTATTGGAACCATAGATTTTTGTCTATTTTGTAACAAATATAAGACTAACCTTCTGGCGGATTTTGGCCCTAGACCTGGGAGCTTAGCCATTAATCCTATTAAATGCTGTATATCCTTGTCCATTGCTATTTTAAACTGTTTTACCACTATTAAACTATTTTTACAGTTGTTGGAACTCTTTCTTGACTGCATGTGTTTCAATTTCTTATAATCAAGTCTTAAATTTGTGTATTAAGAATATAAAATGTATGTGTATAAACTAGTAATATTATTGATGCTTTTTATAATAGATACTGCTGTTGCAGAAAATGATTCTCGCTTTCGTACGGTGCTTCCATATGGAGATGTCTTAGAAGATGGTAAAGTTTTACCAAAAGATCATTATATGGGGGATCTTGATGCTCCAATAGTAATGATTGAATATGCTTCATTTTCATGTATTCATTGTGCAAATTTTAGTAAAAAGGTTCTACCTGTAATAAAGGAGAAATATATTGATACAGGAAAGCTTTTATTTGTATTCCGTGAATTTCCTCTTGATGCTCCTGCATTAAAAGCAAGTGTTGTTGCTAGGTGTTATGCGTCTGATAAATATTGTGACGATGAATCTTGTGATGATGGCAATTGTTGTGATACTCACTATGATTATTTTGCAATGTATCAAGCACTATTTAGTTCTATTAGTAACTGGTCTGGAACAAAAAATTATATGGATAAACTGAAAGAAGTTGTTAGTTTAGGCAAAATGCAACCTGATAGGTTTTATAAGTGTGTTAAAGATAAATATATACAGGAACAGATTATGAATGGTAAGATATATGCGATTCGCAGTTTAGGAATTAATGTTGCTCCTGTTTTTCTAATAAATGGGAAGAAGTATGAAGGAGATAGGAATGCAAACTTTTTTACTGATACTTTTGATAAGATAATTGAAGCGTATTATGCTGAGCAATAGTAGTGTTTTTTTATATCTTGAAATATACTATATGTAATATTATTACAAGTATTTCTGATTAAAAAAGATAATTGTGGTGTCAATTACTTGTTAATTTTTGGACTGTAGTTTTAAGTTTACTAGAAGTCTTAAAAATTATTGTTTTTGTTCACTTAAATCTCCATTATTATTTTTTTGTACTTCACATGTTAATTTGAGTTTCGTCTCTGGTGATTTACTCTTTTTTCTTTCTTCATAAGCTTTGCAAAATCCACCAATTACAGCAATAGTAAGAATTAAGCAGATTGCGGGGCTAATTATGGCTAATTCTAAGTCTACATTATTTTGCATTGTATTTTTTATATTAAAAACAGATATTGTAGCTGCTCCTATACATAGTAATAGCAAAACTACAGTAAGTGCTAGTGTGCTTTTTTTGGGCCTTTCTCTATTGTTATTAAAAATACTCATTTAAAATTTAGATAAATACACTTTATAGTATAACATTAGAGATTAATATACAATATATATTTTTATTAATTTAACATATTAATTAAGATATAAAGAATATATAATATGATGAGTAGATATGTATGATTTAACAACAATAAAATTTATAGTTTAAAATTTTCTTAATTATTATATGACTTATTTTTTGGTTATATAAAAAATTTTTTAGTGATTATATTCGTAAATTATGGAATTATTTATGATATTTCATTTTTTCCTTCCGATATATCATTTGATTTGCTACTCTTGAGGCGAGTTGTTCACTACTGAAGCAATATTTTTTAGTGCAGTTCTATTTCAAAAAAAACTCCTAGTTTTATTTTGTAAAAATTTTTTAACTCCAAGATTGTTAGTGAGCATCAGTCTTTAAAAAAAAATTTATTATTCATTTACATTATGAAAAATATTCAGGCTTTATGGAGAGCAGTTATCTTGCAAGCTTTAATAGATGCAACTAGTAACTATAAAAGACGGGAATATCAATTGGAAAAAGAAAAAGCGCGATCATGGTTGCTTTGTATGAGTGATAGCTTTGTTGACGTGTGTTCAATGGCGGGATATGAGCCACATTATGTACAAAAAAAAGCTAAATTTATATTAGAAAGTAAAAGAAATGCAATAATTCTACATACTTCTGATGTAGAACTGTCTAAGTCTAAATAATTAACATATTTGTTAAACGTCTCTTGAGTGAATCAATATTATTACGTAAAATGCTACAGTATGAGAAAGATAGTTCTTTCAATTGCTGGCTCAGATTCTAGTGGTGGTGCTGGAATACAGGCTGATATTAAAGCTATTACTCATTTTGGTGGTTGGCCAGTAACTTCTGTAACAGCCGTTACTGCTCAAGATGAAGATGTTGTATATGCTGTTGAATATGTCTCTGTTAATCTTGTAAAAAAACAAATTGAACTTGCAATTAAAACTGTTGACTCTATCAAGATTGGTATGTTAGGTAGCTCAGCTGTAATATCTACTGTTATTGAATTATTGCCAAACAATGTACCAATTATTGTTGATCCTGTTATGGTCTCAACGTCAGGATATCGTTTACTATCTGAAGATGCGGTAGAGCTTATGAAAACTAGTTTATTGCCAAGAGCTTTTGTGGTTACACCAAATATTCCTGAAGCGGAGCTTCTGAGTGGTAGTAGAATAATGAGTCGAGAAGATATGGTTGTGGCAGGACGTAATATATTACCGTATGGTGTGAAAGCAGTTCTATTAAAGGGTGGGCATTTGATAAAGAATAAAAAAGTGTTTGATGTTTTAATTACGAAAGACAAAGAATATTTCTTTACTCATGACGCTATTGAAGCAAAGAATACTCATGGTACTGGTTGTAAGCTATCTGCAGCTTTAGCTTGCAACCTTGCACAGGGTAAAAGCCTTAAACAAAGTGTAGTAAATGCAATGGATTACGTCAGAACAAGTATTGTAGAATGTTATTAAATAAAAAAAATCTTCTTTATATAGAAAATGATTACACGTGATTATATAATAAAAGAAGCAAAGAGTTGGATTGGAACACGCTTTCATCATCAAGGTAGGGTGAAGAAAAAATATAAAAATTATGGTGGTTGTGATTGTCTGGGACTTATTATAGGGGTTGCTAAAGAGTTGAATATTGGTTCTGGTGTCTATAATAAAAACGGTGAAGAAATTTCTCTTTATAAATTTGATAGAACAGACTATAGACGCATACCTGGAAGCCACGAATTATATGTTGTGCTAATGCAGCTTATGTTGCGTAAAAATAGTAAGTTAAAAATAGGTGATGTAATACTATTTAAAATACAAAATAGACTTCAACACTTAGCTTTTTATTCTTATAATCACTCTATAATTCATTCTCTGGCAGAAACAAGAAGAGTGACTGAGCATAAGCTAAACAATTATTGGGAGGCAAGGATAGATAGTGTTTTTTCTTTTAAAGGGATTTCATGAAAGAAAAAAATGTTATAAAATAACAGGGCAAATGGCTAGGTGGCAGAGTGGTTATGCAGAGGATTGCAAATCCTTCAACATCGGTTCAATTCCGGTCCTGGCCTCAGAAGAGGTTAATTCTTAAGCTTTTCTTGCAATATTGAGTTTGATATTTCAGGATTTGCTTTACCACTGCTGGCTTTCATTATTTGTCCTACAAAAAAGCCGAATAATTTTTTCTTACCACTCTTATACTCTTCTACCTTGTGTGAATTTTGTGTTATGACTTCATCAATAATTTTTGCTATTTCATTTCTGTCTGTGATTTGTACAAGATTCATTTCTTTAACGATTTCATCTGCATTCTTTCCATTTTTAAACATGACTTCAAAAACCTGTTTTGCGATCTTAGTAGAAATGGTTTTGTTGTCTATTAGCTGGAGCAGAGTAGCCATGTTTTGTGGCTTTATAAGTGTTTGTTCTATACTTGTTCCTGATTTGTTTAAAAGAGCAAACAGCTCTACAGTAATCCATTTTACAATGTTAACTGGTTTATTGTATTTTCGTAAAATATTTTCAAAGTATTGAGAAGTCGCTTTGTCAGCAATAAGAACGTCAACATCATATTCTGTTAGTCCTAGTTCTGATATGTAACGCACTCTCTTGTTGTCAGGCAGTTCAGGCATGTTTGCTTTAACTTTTTTTATTACTTGTTCTTCTATGCTAACAGGTAATAAATCAGGATCTGGGAAATATCTATAATCTATAGAATCTTCCTTTTTTCTCATTGTAAAAGTTTGTCCTTTTGTTGTATTAAAAAGCCTAGTTTCTTGTTCTACTTCTTTTCCATTTTCAATCAAATTAACTTGACGCTCTGCTTCGTAATTTATTGCTTGAGTTATATACCGAATTGAATTTAGGTTTTTTATTTCACACCTGGTTCCAAATTTTTTCTCGCCAACCGGACGTACAGAAATATTTGCATCACAACGTAGTGAACCTTGTTCCATATTACCATCACATGTTTCTATATAACGAAGAACGAGGCGTAGCTTTTTCACATATTCCGCTGCTTCTTCTGCTGAACGTATATCTGGTTCAGAAACTATTTCCATTAGTGCTATTCCAGCACGATTTAGGTCAATATAAGTTTTATCAGGAGAATAATCATGCATGCTTTTGCCGGAATCTTGTTCCAAGTGTATATGATTTATCCTGATTTTTTTTCCATTACCCTCTTCTGTTGTTATTGCAACATTTCCACCACTGATAATTGGGTGATAAAACTGTGAAATTTGATAACCTTGAGGTAAATCGGGGTAAAAGTAGTTTTTGCGATCAAAAACACTTTTTAGGTTAATCCGTGCATCTAATGCTAAGCCTGTTTTTATTGCTTGTATTATACAAAATCTATTGATAACAGGTAGCATTCCAGGCATAGCTGCATCTATTAATGAGACTTGACTATTAGGTTCAGAGCCGAATTTTGTAGCTGCTGAAGAAAAAAGTTTTGCTTTAGCTATAACTTGTGCATGTACTTCCAAACCAATAACTATTTCCCATTTACTAGTTCTGCTTTCTATTATTCTCATGTTCTATGTTTTTTTGTTTACCAAAACATATACTCTGATACTTAACTAATAGTCAAGTTGTACTAATAGTTGAATTCTTCTGCAGAGTTTCAAGTAAAGATTGTAATTTCCTCTTCTAGCATTGTACAATGGGTATGCGTTATTTTAGTGAGGTAAGTGGGATGAATATAGCAGATAAAGATAAAAAAGTTAATGATTGTAGACAAAATCTTTTGTCAATTCTAGAAAATGTTTCGAATGCTTGCTTAGTTCTTGGTAATCTTTTTAAAGAAGATTGTTCTGGTAATCAAGATGTTATGTGGGTTAAAGAATTAGAATCAAAATTAAAATCAGGAGAGAGATTTGGAGTTATAAGATCTGACTTTGAAACGCTTGTTAAAGCCTTGTCATATATTGCAGATAAAATAGGTAAAGTAGATCCTGAGGGAGCAAAGAAAATTTGCTATGAATATAATAGGGACGGAAATAAATATGGGTTTGAAAAAGGTCAGGATATTAAGATTTATGCAGACTGTAGTGACGAACGTACAAAGAATGATGTTTTGTACAGTTTGATAGTATCGTGGTGCTGCAGTAAGGTTAAATCAAAAAGTTCTTCCAATTCTTCTGTGTCAAGCGTTGATCAGGATCATGGATCGGCTACGGCTACTTTATTATATAAGAAAAGAGAAGGAAAGAATCCGACGAAGAAGAGAAAATTAGAATCATCTAAGGATTTGCATAGAAATTCAGATGCTACTGTATTACGTAAGAAAGGAGAAGTAAAGAATACAACGAATGGGGGAAAATTAAAATTATCTAAGGATTTGCATAAAAATTTAGGTGCTGCTGAATCTTTGAATAGTGTGCCTCAAAGTTATAATTTCAATCATTCTTCTGTATTGCCGGAAGACTTTTTTTGTTTTCCACAGCATGAAAAAACAGGGATACCAGCTGGTTATCTTACTGATGTTGAAACAACTGGATTAAGGTGTAAAAGTATAGGCGAATTACATCAATCAATTAAGACTTGTTTTTATAACTTTGGTCATGATGTAATGAGGGCGAGTTTTATTTATCGGTTATCTAATGGGCAAGAAAGGAAAATATATTACGATAATCATTTAGTGGAGCAGTGTGTTATTCAGCAACCACAGACTAATCAACCAGATTGGCTACAGCAAAATTTTCCGCTGCAATTCTTTGGTACTACTAATAATTTAGGGCAAGAAGCTCGTGTTTTTGGTAATAGTTGCAGTGATCAATCATATAAGCAGGAAATTGGAAGCATCTCCTGTGTGACTTCGTTACAGGGTTTAAATGGAAGTCTTGGGTTTTTGCAAGAACAACCATCATTTCCTTTGGTTAGTAGTAATATCCAACAGTCCACAAACTTTGTTGATAATCTGCCATCAACAGCTGTTAACGATACTCAAATGAACTCTTGTGTAATGAATATTCAGGGTAGCAGAATTTGAACTGCCGGTAAAATTTATGTAGTTGTGTTATAAAAAGCATAATTGGTTTGTTGTGTGTAATAGGAGGTGTGCTTTGGAGTGCTGACTGGAAATGCTTGACCTATTTAAACAAATTTAACCTTTTCCGAGTAAGTAAAAAAATTCTAACTTAAGTTGCTAATGCATGAAAATTGATAATAATAGTATAGAAAACGTTTGTCTTGCTAAATTGTCTCCTAAAATGCAAGATATGTTGCGAAAGATTGAAGCTAGTTTTACTGCTGAGATGTTTGGAATGGCACTGAAACTGATAATTTTTGTAGATGCTGTTTGGTGTGATTCTGGCACAGCATATAAATTCAAAATCATTGCCAGAAGACATTGATAATAACAATGCTTATTCTTTAGATGATGTATTTATGCCTAAAGATGATGCGGTTAATGCCTCAGATGGTGAAATTGATTGTACATGTGAACTGGAAAAGCTCATGCGATTTTGCCTGCTGACCAAGCCGTAGCCTGGAGAATCATCCCAAGGTTGCTGTGAAAGTCAACCTTGCTCTGAAGAAACCTTATCTGTGTTGACGGCAGCAAGCGTTAGCTAGTATTTTGTACTCACATTTTGACATTATCGGACCATAGATTTATGTTTACCTCAATAAAAAAGATGCAGCTCATTTGAAACCAAAAGTATCAGTATGGAATCCAAGGAACCTACTTCTCAGCTGGGACTGATATTAAATTGTAGATACAATTAGTGTGCACCTGCTATCATAGTGATCATTGTGTAATACCGTGTGTCACCATTCCAGGTATTCACGATCAACTCTCATGGCACATAAAACTATTTCTGATATTTCAATGCACACTAAATATGTAATTATAAAATTAATCATATGCAATGTAGTTAGAATTACAAACTTTAACATTGTACAACATAAAGGGAAATTTAATCCTACAAGTAGGCTGTATGTGTACATTTCAAAGTTCTCATGCAGTGAAGTTGAACTTGCATGCATATACAAAGTCTGCAAAAATAGTTTCACAACTTTATACCTCAATGCCAACTTTGTCAAATGGCTTGACAGCACCTGTAAACCCCCCCAAGTATATAAATATATTTAATAATGTTACAAATAACAGTACAAGATTTTGTAAACTGGCCATTTTTATAATGTGAACTTGCACACAAGAGCCCACAGTAAAATTGTTACTAGTGCTCAAATGAAATGGGTACTACTACATAGAAGAGTCTCAACAAAAGGTAAAGTATAGATGGTAAGAGTATATAGCTATGTAACTGGATTTGTCAAAACCTGGCATGATGATGGAAGAACTGAAATCCAATTTATAACTTAACATGAAAGCCACACTCTAGCACTACTCAGATACACCAATGATAGGGCTAGGTCTGCTTTCGCAGGCAGCATTTTTCTGACCCTGTAAATTGATGATGGTCCATTGTGGGGTGTGTGGTGCCACTGGGGCACACTAATAAAGCTGCATGTGGTGTCAAACTGCTCCCAACAACCGTCTTATCCTGACATGTACACTGTGGTTGTTTCTGTGTTTTATTGAAGACACAGCGGCTCTTTCCCTGTGCCGATACATGGTACAACCCACCTTCAGCTTCCCACCCACCCCCAACACCCACCTCATCACCCCCTAACCACCCTTAGCACTAGGCCTTAATGTGCTAGACAACTGAAGATAGATTAGTTCATTACTGACTTAGAGATAGCTGTTCCCTCCAAATCAAGGGCTTGCAATTGTGGGTTGGCTGCATGGGTGACCTTTAGATAACCGGGCCTCTCGCAAGCAGTCAGTAGTTGAATGTAGCAGGAAGAAACTGACAACAATGGAGCCAAGACATCACAACACTGTAATCATCTTTCTTGTCAGCAAGTAGCCTCTAGCAGAAAAGCAATTGCAAGTTACCTACGCAGTGTTAAGTACGTTTGTCACTATTAATTAAGCTATTTCTGATGCATAACTTTAATTGTATTTAACGGTTACTATCCATTAAGCCTGAGCCTATTATGCCAGCATATATATAATATTGAGAATAATAGGACGCAAATTTGATGAGAATAATACTGGAATTATTGGATGCTTACAAGTATGTAATGAAATATGTCAAACATTAATTTGATGATGAATATGAAAGCAACAATGCAACTTTGTAAGAAGAATTAATGATATCAATCTTAATCACACTAAAGTACACTATTTTAGTAGCTGCCATATGCAATTTTACAAGTGACACAATCAAATTTGAGGAATAATATAGAATAATAGGTGATAGCATGGGAATAAATGAAGAATAACAGGTGAAAATTATGGGAAATTCTGGAAAGAATAATAGGTAAAATTAAAAGCCTAATAGGCTCAGGATTGCTATCCATATCATCTGCATGCATTCTCAGGCTCGCCCCTCGATGCTGTAGCATCTGTCTAGTATAGCTTAATGATATGAAAATGGCTAGTTGCTCAACAGTACATTATCTAAACAGTGAATGATTGAATATTCTAATTGAACAGTGAATCCTAGAGGTCAGACCCAGATATTTTATAAAGTGGGTCTCACTTGTTTGGCCAGACCCAGATGACCAAGCATGCGCAGATCTGGATGGTCAGACTTGGTTTCAATCTTGACACATAACTACACATGAATACCATTTATGACATCTGTATACCGTAGTTTGGGAAAAGTTCACAGTTGGAATTTTTCATGTGAAAAAATTCATGTTAAAATATTTTCATCTTCTTGGAAAAACTTTCTCATATTTTCTTAATGGTAAAAATATTTCATGTGTTAAATTTTTGTCCTAGCAGGCTGCAGACAAAAAATTTTTAACTGAACTTTTCTTAAACTATGGTACATGTATTGCATTGTACGTATGTGTACAAATAATATTATTAAAGTTTCTAAAGAGTGTAGCTATGAGGATACACGCACATCACTAAATGATAGCTATTAACCATCAGTATTTCTTCTACATATGTACATATGTGTGTATACACTTCACAAAGTACACAATAAATGTTATGTAGTTTGATAGGATTTTTGATCATTTATATTATGATCGGACATTTGGTGTTTTTGTTTGGATTTTGTCCTAGCTATGATCAACCATTTTATTTGTCACTGCTATGGCTATATGGGAACAATACAAATATTGGTGGAGTGTTTACATTTAATTGACAATGTCTATTTCAAACTGAATGATTATTAAACATTAATACATAACTGTTATTGTGAACACAAACCTAGCTTGTTACTCACTTGAAATAGCTATGCAGCAATTCAATATAGGTATTATAATTATGTAGCCACATGCATAGCTAGCTATTCTACCTTACCAGCCAAATCACTCTATTATATTAGTCAGTTTACTGTTGAACAATGATAATTTTGTGCTTATCTAACAATGTATCATTTAATATTGTTGTTTTGCTTGATGTATAGTTGCATCATGTGACCTAGTCACCTAGACTATAATTATAGCTGTTACAAGTAGCTATAGTTATACGTACGTAGCTATGAAAATTTCTTCACATACAGTTAATCCTGTAAACACTAGTACTGTGAGTTCCCTACTATGGCCAGGCGATGCTACATGGCAACTACCAGTGAGGGACTGGCCTATTATGCTTCTTTTTTACCCATTATGCTATGAACCAGTGCTCAAATTTTTGATCCATTAAGCTCAATTTTATGCTCATGTAAAAGATCTGTGCTTAAATTTGACTATTTTATTAGAGTATATTTATTCACTTGTATCATAAATTGTTTTGACTGTTCTATTAGAGTATATCTAAAATTCTACACACCTACAGTTGCACAAATAATAATGATGATTTTAGCTACCTATTATGTTCAAATATGTGATCCAGCATGCATGGGAAAGCCGGGCCTATGTATACAAAACACAATCTGTAAGTTGTGTGAGATTCCTTATTAATGGATGATGAAAAGTTTGTTAGACTATTACACTTGCATAAAGTTATTGAAATCCAAAAATGCAAACAAATTTTATGTGCACATATAAGACCCATTTTCTCATGTCGGGTGGCATGAACTCATACCAAATAAAATCTATTTCTTTACAAGCTTAAAACATGTGTTATTCTTATTTGTACACCTGGTTACCAACACTGCGAACATTAAAAGTGCAGTTATGTGATCAAGCAATGGGACAAAAGCCATCTATAGAACTATAGAGTATTAATTGTGATCAAAAGCAGTATAGAGATCTCTTAAGAGCTTTGTGATCAAAGGTAGTATATAAGCCAGTTATATCACAAACTAAGCACTCACAGGATATCATTGTTACTGATGATTTTCAATACAGATAAATGCAATAGTCATACAAGTATCACTGAAACCTGTTACTCCAAGTTCTTATACACTATATGGAAATCATCTTAAGAGAGTAACAGAAACTAGCCAAGTACCTTGGAGTAACTATTGATTGTAAACTTTTATTTACTAAGCATATTGATATCGTATGTAAAAAGGCAAATTCTATGTTGGCATTTATTCAGCAGAACCTCAAGTCCTGTCAACACCAAATAAAGGTCAATGCTTATCTGACGCATGTTAGACCAATTTTGGAGTACGCTGGTGGTACAGGCACCCCACACTAAGTGTGATATTGAAAGACAGTGCAAAGGTGAGCTGCAAGATTTGTAATATCTGATTACAATCGCACTAGTAGTGTTACTGAAATGTTGCAAAATCTTAACTGGAACACTTTGAGCAGTAGGAGGCAACATGTATGTAGATTATGCTTACTATACAAGATCATGTACAACATTGTTGACATTACCCTTCCGAGCTATATCATACCAGCAACTAGAGTCACAAGAGGACACGATCAGAAATTCATCTTACCCAAATTGATACTTATAAGTTTAGTTTCTTCCCAAATTCAATAAGACTATGGAATAATTTACCCCTTGAAACAGTACACACACACACAATCAACAAACTTCTGTAATTTACTTACATTTTACAGATAATTAGCTAATTCATTGCATTATACTCATGCATAATAACAGTCGCCCTATAACATAGCAAGTGCTGAAAAGCAGTAGGATTTGTTTGACAGGTTATTCAGCTTTCATTTAATATGAATGGTTTATCATATCCTGGGAGTGGACACACAAATACTTGCATGAAAGTAATCTTAAGAAACCAGGCGCACACCTGGTTTAAAAACTAGAAACTAAGTATTTATCTTCATCATAATCACTAATATGTGACTGAATCTGCAAAAACATGCACAGTTCAAACGATCAATTTATCAACTTTGAGATTCATGACATCTGTTACAAATGCCAGATCACCCTGAGGGTTTATGTAATAGTTATACCATGTGTGCGAGGGATTTGACTGATATAACTGATATATACACCCGAAGCCTGAGGGCCGCAGGCCCGAGGGTGTATATATCAGTCAAATCATGAGCACACATGGTATAACTAATATGTGCCACTTATTTGTGCATATTCTGTGTGGGTGGGTGCTAATGAAGCTGCCATCAATAGCTTCATTGAGAGATCATATTTATAAAGTAGCTTGTGAGTTTCAATTGTGAGTTTCAGTTATGATGTTGAGTGAATGATTTCTACAAACTTAATGCCACAATCAAAAGCTATAAGGTCTAGCAGTCAGTTGGTTCACTGAGCATTGTACTGAGATCAAAGGCTTGTGTACCTTTTGATCAATACTTTGTGCACTTTTAGATCAAAGAGATTGTGCACTTTGGATCAATGCTTGACATGTTTTTCATGTTAAGCACTTTCCCGGGTTACAACTTATTTGTATCCCTCTTTTCGGGGATACATTCTAGTTGTAACCCTGCTTTTCCCTTTGATCTGCCCACGCAAAGTGGTACATAACCATTCCTCTAGTTCCTATCAGAGTTTATGAACCTTTAAATGAGCAAAATTATATGTGCGAACTTTCCAAAATGATTGTGACTGATTATCAGCTTTTATGTTTTAGCATTGCTTCATTAACGAAACTACATACATAAAATGTACTGTGCTTCAACAAGTAGTGCATGCTGACACCCAACTCCTAAGGCAATGAAGTTGTAGCAGTGAAATGAAGTCAATGAACTTCAGAGGCTAGACTGATCAAAAATGTGGTGGATAGGAAGCCAGTTACATCACAAGCACTTTCACAAGCTACCTGATGTAATGTCATTACCATGTAATGAGCTATTGTGTGTATAGAGTGTGTCTGTTTGCCCATATCACTACAGTATGTGGTAGCTATACCACATATAACACTAAACCTGGCAGACATTAACAGTTAGGCTGGCAGCATGGTTAGTGGTGATTTTAGTGAACATTGTCAAACCATATACAGTATTTGACACACTACACATAGTAGCTTACAGAGTTCTAAAATCTTAGAGATATGTATGTACTGTAATATGAATAGGTGTACTTTGTGTACATAATACTCATTTTCTCACATAGGGTCACATTTATGTAGGTTGCTAAGCTAGCCATGCACTGGATTATAGTGCTGGCGATAGTGAAAATTTTATTGTCATGATACGTAGCTCTACTATCCTGATAGTGATAGTCAATGCTACATATGTTGATGGTTCAAATAAATAAATACATCTACATATGTAATGTATAGCCACAAGTGTTTTGAAAAGTTGAAAGTGTTTACCTCAATGTTTGTATAAAAATGACATCATAAATAGCTATCCATAAAACAATTTAATCCACTTAGGTACTTTAGTGACTAAACTTTTTGTACATTCTTACTGTAATACTGCAAGCCAGTCTGTCTTTGTAAGCTTCACCAATGTGCACGACATGCCCACTTTTAAAGCTAAAGTGCTCAGTCTTATCAGTAATGTACAACTGGTTAAGGACTTTTACTGTGAAATGAATGACAAATACAGCATTACCTTGCTCTTCTTCGACAGTAACTAATGATATGTTTTGTTACTAAGGCCACGCCTATCGGTTAGTAAGTGCAAAGTGAAAAACAGTAGGACTTGTTTGATAGGTTATTCAGGCTTAGAATCATGTGAATACTTTTTCATAGCCTTAAAAAGCTACTAATGAATGTTTCATGATTTCACAGTGAATTAGATACAATACACACTCTAAAACCATTGCCAAATTGAATACACTATAGCAACAAAAATTGTCCACATAATAATCAAATTTCTTGACTATTCCATAACACAGTAAAATAATAATTCGGGTTACTTTTCCTGTGGGGGGTGGATACACACACACACACACATCCACACATGCAAAGCTACCCAGCAACTTCAAGATAGCTACCCATGAATAATTAGTTAGTTAATTGGCACAAGCAGAATCCAATGTTACAAGGAAATTAGGAGTAAGTTTTGAGTGTTCACTATCAATTAGAGTTTTGCAACAAGTATCCGATTCTGCTCAATCTGTTTTGTTCAGATGTTTGTTAGAATTTTGGTATTTGGATACATCTTCAAATTATAACGTTTTGACATTCATTTATATGTGACTGTCCATGCAAAAACTGGTCTAGTTTGCACCAAAATTTGAATTCATTTTTGGCCTAGCTTATAGCTACATTCAATAGCTACTCACACAGCATGTCTCCCATGGCCAGACTCAATTGGTCTGCTTTTCTGAAGGGTGGATTTACAACCTTGTAAAATCATAATCAACACATTGGCACCTGTGGAGCACACCAATTGGGTGTAACCAGCCTGGAATTCTACGGAATGGTGTCCCTTTGGCCTAGTTAAGTGGTCAGGATCATCTGAGGGCGACTGGTGGCCCCGTGTCTTCACCTGAGGTGTTTTGCCTCCTCCCTCCCCACCCCCTACCCCTACCCGCCCCTTCCTGCCTCCCACCCACCCCCTTGTAATGCTGGGCCAAAATTGATGCACACCTCTAAAAAATCATCTGAAAAGGCCGAAAATCAAGCAAGGAACTACTTCAAAGGTAAACTGTATTTTATTCAATAGTTTACTAAGTCCAGTTCTGCTAAACAAAAGTGACCTAGCACAAGCAAAAGCTGTTAATTTCAATTAAAAATTTTCTTTAATTACTACCAGGTGTGAACATGGTCGTTTTCACAGGGACAGTCACATATGTATTTTGTGTAATTTATTATGTTGTTTATTACACTTAATGCTGCAAGTAGACCTGTACTCTCATGTACACAATAATTCTCACATTAACATGTATACGTACATGGATAAAATTTGAGTTCTCAATTTTGTGTGTTAAATTATACAGCTATACATGAAACAATTAGAAACTGATATTTGATTATACAATATTTGTGGTTAGCTCTACAAAAACCCTCCATGTTTGCATACTTTACATGCCTTTATAAAAAGCTGTAGCTAAAAATCCTGATACTTAACTGCATCAATTTTTAATCGCTTTACATTAAAATGTAGCTGGATAATTTGTCAACTAAAAGTGGTGTCACAAGAAGCAGTAACAAAGTTAGGTTTTCGCAGAGCCAGTCACATTTTATATCAGTTATTGAAATTTTGGAAACTGGTTATTTAGTACACTAAATGATAGAAGTACATATAGCTACATATGTACGTATGCACATCAAATTTGTTTATTGTTAAGTATAGTCACGTTTATGCCGGATACTTTGGTAGTAGAGTGCAAACATATCCAATCACTTGAGTACCTTTCAGTTTAATTGAGTTAGATCCACTATCATACTTGAAATCATTTTTCCCACTTAGACTAGCACCAACGCTGAATAGATCACTCTACAAAAATTTATACCTCTAGCTGATTATAACATGAACATTTAACTTACTATTACAGCATTATCAATGGATGGATTAAACGCTTTCACAGTGCGCTGTAATTCTTGACTGAGTTTTGTACCAGTAATTGTTATGTCTTTAGCCACAATCATTTGAGTAGAGAGTAAAGGAAATGATCCGTTATTACTACTGTCAATGACCCCTGTTGACCAAGCACCTGATTTTACCCCAGGAATTGTCCAATCACGAATGTTTAAAGCCGAAAGATCAATCCAAGGACGATTAATTTGGACAGAACGAACTTTTAAATCAATTTTAACATCCAGACTATTTCCGATATTTGGTTTGCCACCTAGGGTTATGTACTTTTTTGACAGGCCATGATCATCAGGGGAATGTTTATTCACAGAAATCTACACACACACACAAACACATACACACACATGAATACCATGTATGACTATATTATAGAGCTTATGCAAGAGGCATATCACTTTCCGATTATCATTGATTATTTTCGGGTCAGAGGAGGGCTGACATGCTCACATGAGCCATAGGCTTTGTACAGGTTACTAGGTTATTTTAAGGGTTGTAAGTATAAAACACATATTATTTAAATGTTTGTTTCATGCTCAAACCAATAGTGTGACCAAACCCAGCCAACCCCGCTATTTTAATGTCCACTTTTGAGTTGAATCATGTAAGCCTACTGTGAGTGGAGAAAGGAAACATACAATACGGTTACATCAATTAGCGCACCTATTATGAGCATTTTAGGTACTCTCCAACACCACAATCGCTTCATTGAGGGTTCCTTACTTGCTAAATAGCTATGCAGAGAAAAATGCAATTAATGTAAAAAATTTAGAATCATTAATATTGTGTCAGTCGTCCTCTGTTTTCGGATAATCATCAGTGTCGGCCATTTTAAGTGCATAATTGCCATTACCCACAATACATTTTACAGCTTCGCAACTCATTTTTCTAGAAGTGATATGGGAGTATTGCTACAAATACTAGCGGGTTAAGGTGGTCCTCTTACGCGATTTATATACGTAGATCTCAAAGCTGTAAGTTCTTTATCTTGTAAGATCACTGTATAGTACGCTTGATACCTTATAGCTACACTCATGATACGGGAGTATCCTAGCATAATCGATGGGCACATGACCCCTGCATAAGCTCTATAACAACATTCTTACATGTATCCATGAATCATCATCAGGTTGACTAGGATCAAGCCACTGGTACCAGTTGGTCGGAATCATCGAGACATAATGGTACGTCTTGCTCTCTCCATCTGAAAGCACTACAGACCTTTCATTTTTCTCAAATACTATAGATTTAAGAAGATAAACAACGACCTACGTAACTTTGTTTACTATACTTTCTTTCATTGGAGCCATAGTAGTTATAAGTGGTCCATACTCCCATTCATCAATGGCCTGTAATAGTGGACTAACTTCTCTGTCTAAAGGCTGAAACTGTTGATATTCTTCAGTGGTGACTAGCAATTGATCATAAATGCTCTTCCAGTTATCGCCATATTTTCGTTGGCACTCTATCTTTAGCGACACCTCCTTTTCTCCAAAATCTGCCTTTGCTTTAATATATTTCTTGTAAAGTTCAGTACGCTCCTTTGTTTCATAATTTATATAGAGCAAAGCCTTTGCATGTTCAAATGCAGGTTTCTGTGCTGGACCTGCTGCAGGTCCCTTTCCATGATATAGCAGTTGCTCCCATTGGGTAGAAATTCTTGATCCCGTCAGAGTGTAATTGACATTACATGCTATGCAGGCATCCACCAGATCAAAGGTATTGTATGCCGCTCGTTTGGGAAGTGAAACCAGAGAATAGTCGGAGTAAAGGAGGTACTTCCCGATCGACAATACAAACATGCTGTCGTCGTTGTGAACGTACAGCTTGTTCAACTGCTGCCAGAGCAAGCAATGAGCGTAACTGTTCATGATCACTTTTTGTCAGTAGTTTCAGTATAGGTGCACCTCGGTATACGTAGTAGGCTAACGTGAACACTACAGCTCAGTCATATCGATTAACGGCGACCCAAAATTCCCGTAAATCTTTGTACTTCTCCGTATAGAGTATTGACTTATTAGACTCGGTAGATGAATGGGATGCCTGGGAATCATTGAATTTGAAATGACGCGGTAGGTATATTATATGTACGTATGCTCAGGATCCGAGTCGCGCTCACTAGTGCGCATACTGTGACATAGGTGAAGTACTGAATTTATTAGAATACGCGATGATATTAATTACCGTAATGTGACTCAGTCTGACTGTCTCAGAGTTAAAACTCTTTTCTTTCGAACCGATATTTTATCCCAAACTTCACCCAGCTAGCTATCAATGCTCTGTGAAGGCACAAGACATTCGGGAGAGCAAGTTAGCACCTCGTATATTATGAGTCACGTGATCTCACGTAATGCGCACTGCACAAGGCAGCTGCATGGGTGGCTGATTTGCCACTCCAACGAATTGAGCGCGCGCCCCACACAATGCATCAACATTGCAGATGCAAAGTTGAGTTCTGTGCTACTTAGCTATATAGTGGGACTTGTTACAATAACTTGTGGGATTAAGTAAACGTTTACTAAACATCATACAAACTTAGTTAAATTTGGCAATAGTTTTTGAACGAAAAACTTATGCAGAATTCTCTACTCTCTAAATCAAACCCTAACATTCTTGTAACCGACCCTGGGGGACGAATCCACTAACGTTCCTTATAACTGACCCTGGGGGGATATGAATCCACTAACATTCTTCGTAACCAACCCTGGGGATACGAATGCCCTAACGTTCCTTGTAACTGAACCTGGGGGGATGAATCCACTAACATTCCTTGTAACCAACCCTGGGGGGACAAATCCACTAACGTAATTCTTTATAACCGACTAGTCTTGCAGTCCAAAGACTAATAATCAACCCTGGGGAGACAAACCAACTAACGTTCCTTATAACTGACCCTAGAGGGATGAATCCACCACGATAGCTCACTAGTGGCAGAAGGAGAAACCGTTTTACGGGTGGATATAGACACTCTGTGTAGCATGTAGCTATCAGTTCTGCATGGTATGCTAACTTGCTCTCTCTAATGGTTAGTGTGAAGACAATGGCTAAGCAATTCATTAAACAAAACAAGAGATAGATATCATGCATAAGCTTGTGTATATTTTGCAGTGATAAGACTACTGGCTTTGTCAGATTAGCAGGTCACATAGCTATAAATATAATATGCATGGACTAGTTACTGATTGACACTAAATAGTACAACTTAGCTATTATATAGCTGCCTGATCCAGGCCTCCCGGAATTTCACTAGCTAGCTAGCTGTCTTTAAGATTATGATTGTTACTAGGCTAGACAGGTTAGCTACTGATATTGCTGGCTATAGCTATATAGTAGAACAGACATGCTGCATGTCTTATAAAGAAATACATGTACAAGTGAATTCCGCCCTTTGATGTTAAAACAACTAGCTATATACATAAAATGCTTTCACCTAGAGCCATCTAAGTGCTACATCACTAATTTCAACAATAAAATATATTAAAATACATATATACAGGGAAAACTTGTATGGATTCTTTTGAACAACTATAAGTATAATATTATTATACATATACATATACATTATACATACATACGTACATACATACATACATACATACATACATACATACATATATATATATATATATATATATATATATATATATGTATGTATGTATGTATAATGTATATGTATATGTATATGTATAATAATATTATATATGTACAAAGTATTTTGCATAGGAGGATCAAAGAGAAAAAAGTGCTATATTTTCCATCAAGTTGCTAAGTGGAAAATAAAGCACTCTTTGGAAAATATAGCACTGTTATGAAAACTATTTGCGTAATTTGTTATTGTTATTGGTAAAGATGTAAATGTGGCAAATTTCTGGAAAGCCTGGTTCACAATATGGTTCAAACGGATGCACGTTGTCCTTAGCATTAGTAGCATCTGCGGAAGCTTGCGAAGTTGCTGGCAACCTAAACCATTCTGGATCGATGAAATCAAAGCCTTTGAATATCTTAAACGGTCTGTTGGTGGAGTTAATATTAAACTTGGGCTCACTATTTCCCTATCTTGTTTCTCTGCATCCGTAGACGAATCCATCCTTCGACCTGAACAACTGAATGCGACGACTGTGAACTTCTCTGTGCTAAACTAAACTTAATCTTGAGCAAAATGCTATATACTAGTTAAAGCATCACTCACACAGGTGCTGTATTTGTCTCTCGACACGCCCCCTTGTGCTGTATTTTCCGTACACACTTGCAGTGGTGCTTTAACTAATACATATACTTAGCTTGTATGGCATAAGTGGACAAAAATTTGATTATCTATAACAATTTGATTTGTGGGCATTACAAAGTATAAAGCAACGAATTTTGTCAATCCATACTATGTACATATAATATAATATGTAGCTAGTCCATAATCGATTTGGTGCACATTTATATTTTTCCATATAAAATCCTCACCAATATAGCTTGTACGGTTTTTGCTTGGCAATTTGGTTTCTCAATATAAATACTTAACTAAATTCATGTTATAGAATTAGCTGATGAATTTTAGGTGTCCATAATTGTTAACTTATATATACTTAATAGCTAAGTTATATAAAGTGTTCCGCTACAGTCAGTGTTAGGAAAACATTGCAGTATTTGTAGCTTCTGTCTGGTGTTTACTGAAAGAATATATATCTTGTTCTATCATAGATCACTATGCTGGGTTCCATGTTCAGTTGTCAGAGCTGGTAAAACATGTTCTCTGTTCTAGTGGATGTAGCTAATGTCGTAATTGTAGCTACCTATCAGAATTGCCAGCAGCGGCTTACTAGACTTACCTTAATAATAATACAAAATAATTCGTCACCAACAGCAAATCTCTGACAAATACTGCCTACCCACTCACAAGAGCAAATTATACATGCTTCAAATTCGTCAACAACAAATATCTACTGTTACTCATTTTTCTCAAGAACAACAACTAACCATCAAACTGAACTCATTTAAACATAGCTTGTACTTTACTGAATCTACATATCTATATAATTATGGCTCTATTTAGTTGGTGCATGAGTAGGCTTTTTCTGTGAAAGATGTACAAGGCTGTGGGATTGCTAGCTATTTAATTTTATTGTGTGAGTAGTACTTTATTGTGTATTAAATGTCTACAAAAAGATGGCCAGAATGGCAAAACCTTGTGCGCACCATGGCTCCAAGTTATGCATATGGCTAGGGAGTAGCTATACAAAAAATAAATTTTCCCTTCATTTGTAAGCTATAATTATGTACCGTAGTCTGGAAATATTTCGTTGGTAAAAAATTTTTGTGGATGATGCTATCCACGAAAATTAATCACACGAAAATATTTTCACACGAAGAAATTTAAACGAAAATGTAACACGTGTCAGTGCATGAAAAACTCACCATACATGAAACAACTAGAAACTGATCATGGTATTCAATTATTTGATTTTCATATCAGTTATTGGAATTTTGGAATAACAGATAAATTAACTGGTTATTCAGTGTAAGGGTATATAACTAAAAATTTAATTAAGCACATAATTATACCATATAGCTAGCTAGCTAGTGGATCGAAACTTTTTAATGGCTTCATTTTTGAAAAATGTTAGAAATATTCTTTCAAAATTGCTAGCTAGCTATATAAACACTATTGTGATGTTTCAAACACTACACATATGCATGTCAGATCAAATTTCTAATTTCACGAATACATTATTTGTTGTTGTCACATTTATGCTGGATACTTAGGTAGTAGAGAGCAAACATATCCAATCACTTGGATGCCTTTCAGTATAACTGAGTTACATAGATTTGGTATCACACCTGAAATCATAACTTGCATTTGATATTGCCATTTGATTAGTAGACAGGATCATTGAAACAACCCAAGCTATATATCATTCTATCAGTCATGTAGCCATACTGTCATGTTCTGTGCTCATCATTAAGTACGGTAGTACTTAATAGTAGGGATCGACAAGGAATGTACGGAATGCAACATTTTCGCGCACCTATAAACAAGCCTCACAATAGTCTTTAGCCGAAAAACCAACTTAAACGCATTGGTACAGCAGTAATAATGCCTTACGTTTGTTAAACAAAGGCTAAACTCCATTATTTCGATCGATTATGAACTTTGAAATTTTTTAAAATCACGTGGATGTGGTCTGCCGGCCAGCCAGCCTGCCAGCCTGCCGGCCTGCCGTAAGACCCGGTTGCGCTAGGTGTAGGGCTCTAAAAATCACACAAAACAACAGATTATTGCGTCGGATTTACGAAACTGTTGTTCCGAAGATTATTTTCCTACTGCGCCATGGTGATTCCTTTGTCCTTCCTTACATTACTTTCTTCTATATCGATTGGAATGCGTAAACAACTTGCGTCATCACAACATTCCATACATGGTGCAAACAGGGAAGTTAATGCGCCTGCTGTTTTAAAGTGTATAAAGCGCTTCAGGAAGAGGTGTTTTAGTCTAGAACAAGATTTATAAAAGCTTGTTTAGAAGGTACTTCTACAATACAATACTTAGTATTACGCATGCGCATACACATACGTGGATGGCACGCCATTAACACAAAGAAACTATATAAATAACATCAACTTACGCCACATCCACTGTATCATTACAAATAGTTTAACGATGACTGTACTATATATAACCATTACAACTACTCGAACGAAGACTAGCTACATTAATTAGACTATATTCAACTGAAACGCGAACTAGTCTTAGTGTCGCGCACGAAGCCAGACTAATTTACGCGCCAGCCGCTTATCGATGTTCCAATTACAAGCTTAACATCGACATGCAGCTGGACTAATAGATTTGCTGTTTAAAGGGCGTGTAATTTGCTTTTACAGCTGCTTTGCCATACAAGCAGGTTGTTAACAAGCGCTTCTAAAAATCCATTATTACGTAAGCGCCTGTATAATACGCGCCTGGTTATTATAATCCTTATGCCCTATAAAAAGTAAACAAACAAGATTAATAAAAAATTAAAAATTTAAATGGTGAGTAGGGATCGAAGGGATCGAATAGTGCTACAAAAAGTAAGGAAACAAGGAATAAGATTCTGGCACAAGTGAACACTAAAGATTCTGGCAAGAGATAATTTATAAAAGTTTAATCCCTACTTTTGGCTTGTTAGTCATTACGGTATGTTTGCCAAAAGTAGGGATTAAACTTTTATAAATTATCTCTTGCCAGAATCTTTAGTGTTCACTTGTGCCAGAATCTTATTCCTTGTTTCCTTACTTTTTGTAGCACTATTCGATCCCTTCGATCCCTACTCACCATTTAAATTTTTAATTTTTTATTAATCTTGTTCATATTGGAACATACCATAAAAGTACTGAATTTATTAGAATACAGAAATGAACAGTTGTTAGCATCAACAATGTTCTAATCAAGGTTATATTAATGTACTGTGTTAGGCCATTGGCTTTTGTTGATGTCCACTGATACTTGTGACCCTATACTTAAAACTGCAGATACCCTTGATGCAGTATTAAAGAATATACTCAGGTAAAAGCGTTCCACTACAGTTATAGTAGCTATATATTGTGGTATTTGCAGCTTCTGTCTGGTGTTTACTAAAACAATCATAGATCACTATGCTGGGTTCCACACTCAGTTGTCAGAGCTGGTAAAAGATGTCTAATGTCCTAATTGTACCCACTAGAATTGCCAACAGTGGCTTACTAGCTATATACAAATGCTAGCTATTAACTTTACCTTAATAATAATACAAAATAATTCATCACCATCAGCAAATCTCTGACACCTACCCACTCACAAGGACAAATTATACGTGCTTCAAATTCATCAACAACAAATAGCAGCTGCTATCTACTGTTACTCATTTTCTCAATCATACAAACTAAATTCATTTAAACATACATAATTTGTACTTTACTGAACATAAT
The DNA here is from genome assembly GCA_965207045.1 of Anaplasmataceae bacterium. Taxonomy (GTDB): domain Bacteria; phylum Pseudomonadota; class Alphaproteobacteria; order Rickettsiales; family Anaplasmataceae. Next base: position 1,311,213 of record OZ242261.1, read on the forward strand.
TATATATAGCTATATGTATCTGGTGAAAAGGCTTTTTCTGTGAAAAATACACAAGGCTGTGGGATTGCTATTAAATTTTATTGTGTAAGTAGCTAGTACTCTATTGTATAGAGCTGTGAAACTGGCCAGTAATCATAACCGGTTATACTGAACAAAAATAACTCCCGGTTAACCGGTTAACTGAAGGAATACGAATTAGCTAAAAATATGAAATTTACATCTTATTTAATATATAATTTATGCCCACAGCACATGGAACTATTGTTAAAACTTTGAAAGTGTGTCCAAAAATATTAGTCATATGCACGTTGTTTTATCTATGCTTATATCCTACCCAAGTGTGATATCAATGTGTTAAAAGTAACTTAACACATGAAATAGAAGCATGCGTTGTATTAAAAAAATTAATTCGGTTATGGAAAAAATGGTAACTTAAATTTTAAAAATAACTGGTCGGTTAACCAGTTATTCAGTTAAATTTGACAGCTCTACTTTATTGTGTCTGGCCAGCTGTCAAATAACTCTAATAGAGCAGTCATATATTATTGTAGCTAGTAGTTAATGTACACAACTTAAGGCTTGCTACCCATGTGCCACCAAAAATTCTAGCTTTAAATTCCCCGCTCCAAGGATTGTGTGTCTAAATATATGGAGGTTTGGATATTGGCAACTACATAACTCGTGTGATGTTGTATGTAACTTGTTATCAAGTTAAATACCGTGCAATAGTGCATTTTTAAGTACATACGTAATACATATACAATTAAATTGGCTACAACAACTAATTAGCTCTCTATTATCTGCAAATTATAGGCATCAGTAATAAATCTACATGGCTACAATGAATCTAAAGTTTATAGTAAAAATTACTACACTATTTAATACCAATGTAGTCACAGAAACTTTATGCTGGATATTTTGGTAGCAGAATGCAAGCATATCCAACTACTTGGGTACCTGTCATCACAATAGAGTTTGATTTTTCATCAAATCTGAGATCATGTGGTTCTTTGCTGTACCCTTGAATACCAGGAGTATGGTTGAATAAACCACCCTGCATGAAATCAGAAATATACAGCTTTATTATAATATAGCTAGCTAGTTTTACTTAACTTACATACCAATAAAGCACTTTCAGCAGATGGATTAAATGTTTTCAAAGTATCGACTATTTCTTTACTGAAGCTTGAAGAAGTAATTGTTATATCTTTAGCCACAATCATCCGAGTAGAGAGTAAAGGGAATGATCCGTCATTGCTACTGTCAAGGACTCCTGTTGACCACGCACCTGGTCCTTCTCCAGGGATTCCCCAATTTTGTATCTTTAAAGCTGAAAGATCAATCCAGGGACGATTAATTTGCACAGAGCGCACTTTTAAATGAATTTTAACATCCTGAGTATCTCCAATATCTACTTTCTTTTCTTGCACACCTTCACCCCGAATATGAAGAAAATTGTCAGGGTTTAGTGTTGGTTGATCCACACCTAAGTCTAAAGGAGTATTTGGCTTGCCACCTAGCATTTGGTACAATCTACACTGGTTCTCATCATCATCCTGTGGATCCACAGTAATCTACACAAATTTTAATACAATTAATAATGACTTGTATGCACATACATACTTAGCTACATAGTGACAATATGTTTATTCTAGGATTTAAGATATGGAGGAATTAAGGATGTTATTTATCAGGAAAAAATGTTTATTCTAGGATTTAATATTTGGAGGAATTAAGGATGTTGGTTAGCAGGAAAAAAGGAAACACATTTACTCAAATAGCTATGACTTGGGGGTTTCAGGCCCTGAAATGAACACCATATGTATACCAGCTACACAGCATTGCATACATTTATCCATGAGTCATCTTCGGGTTGATCTGGATCAAGCCACTCATACCAGTTGGTTGGAATCATCGAGATATAATAGTATGTCTTCTTCTTTCCATCATCAGGAAGTACTACATATCTTTTATTATCCTCAAGCGCTATTATAATACACACAACTTCAAAATCTAGTTTATGAACCTATGAATGTATTTCATCAATACTCTCCCTCAGGTACAGGTAGGACAATAGTGGGGATTTGATAACAAACCTTTACCCATCCTAAGGTAACTGACGTAATTATACGTACTTGAATAATTCAAGGGGTTAGTCATTCACATAGTGCATAACCGTAGAACTATTGGCAACTGTGGTCAATATTTTTGATCAACAAAAATAATTACATAGCTACTTAAATGCACCTTGATCACTTATCACTTGATTATATTCTTGGCCAAAAAGCCTTATAAAAATAAAAATAGGTCTTCTGAGGTGCCTGATCACTCCCTTGCATCTTGATTCACTAAAAATTAACACCTTCATCCTATTTTGATCAGTTGCAAATGTGTCTACAGGTATTGTGACTACCCCTGTATTTAATAGAAATCAATATGATCTCAAATCTCCTATGACCATAGCAGAGAATTTGATTTTTCTATGGTGCATAGGATATTTGATTACCTCTATACAATGGTATAGCCTCATGGCGGCACAGTTGCATGGGACCCACCTGTGCCTGCATGTGCGAGGGTATAGCAGAGTGATTATTTATATCAAAATATTTTAATGGAATTTACTAAATTACTTCTTAAAGGGTTATTAGCTATAAGGTAAGAAAATGAGAAACATTAACCAATAGCTAACATACTTTCTCTGCCATTAAACTTTGAGGAAATTCATCTTTCATGCAGACAAAAGAGCAGTGACTAAACTTTGCTAAAATTTATCAAACCTAGCTGGTATCAATCAACTCCTCTATTTAATGCCACCTGTTTTATTTATTGAATTGCTATGATAACTGAATAATAGTGCTTATAATTAGAATGCGACTAATGTATTGGATTTCCTATGGCAAAAGTTGTTAGCTACATACAACTGTTTATAGCAGGAGAGCAATCTATTGCCACTTGAAGATTTTTATTTGTTATAAGAAAGGGGAGGTATTAGCTAGCTACCTTGTAGCTATAGCTAATCCTGTTAATTGTTACAACATGTACACTTACTGGTTGAAAGCTATGGTTAAAAGTAGCAATGTTTTATAGCTATAAGGTTTAGCTACTTCCATAAACATTTTTATTAGCACACATATTTTTAAAAACCTCGATGTATGGAAAATTTGATAAATGTTTTGATATGTATAGCTATGTAGGTAGCTACATAATATATGATCTACCTTGCTTCATTGGAGTCATGACAGTCGCAAGAGGTCCATCCACCCATTCATCAATGGCTTGTAATTGTGGACAAACTTCTCTGTCTAGAGCCTCAAACTGTTGATACTCTTCAGTGGCAGATAACAGTTTAGTATAAGCAATTTCCCAGTCATTGCCATATTTCTGGCGGCACTCTATCTCCAAATCTACCTTCTTTCTTGCAACAGCAGATTTTACTTCAAGGTATTTCTTATACAGTTCAGTATATTCTCTAATTTCATAATTTTTGTAAAGCAAAGCCCTCGCCTTATCAAATGCAGGTTTTTGTTTTCCAGTTGCTTTAGGCCCCCTTCCATGATTAACCAGTTGTTCCCATCGGAGAGAAATTCTTGATCCTGTTGGTGCGTAGTTGACATTACATGCTACGCAGCTATCAACCAGTTCAAAAGTATTTAGTGCAGCTACTTTAGGAAATTCAGTCGGAGAATAATCGGCATAATTGAGGTATTTTCCTACGGTCATTACAAACACGCTGTTGGTATCATTTCCATACATTCTGTTTAAAACCTGCCAGACCAAACGGTGAATTTCAATACCCATCGTTTCCCGATCTTAATGCTTTTCTGCTGAGTTTAATAACTGACAGCGGGTCGATCCAAGACGACAGTTTTATCCAGCGGTTCCGGTACAGTTACTCAATTGAATTTGTTTTATTTGATTAGCTTGGTAGCGAGGTGTGAAGTTATATACAACAAGAAGAATCCTATCAGTGACCACATGCGGTTTTTACGTCACGCTGGCTTAATTTATTAGAATACAGTTGCGAGACCAAACGTCGGCAAAACAAAGACCAGCTTTTGCGAAATGGCCAAACAGGTTAATATAATTACAGTATTGTACTGAAATTGTGGTTGCTACCTGGTGATTTATGATTAGCTAGTATAGCTATAGCTACTCGGCAGCTATTAAATGTCGTTCGATGTCGTTTTTTTTATTATTATTATTATTATTATCCATTTAGTCACAACAATGACAAGGTGTGTACAAAAGGCAAAGCCTGTAGGAGTACAACCGAATTACAACAAAAAAATTAACTACTTAGCTTAGGCCACTCCAAGTTATACCTTAGTTTCTGGTCACCCGCCCGCATGTAAAATTTAATTTCAACTTTATGAGGACTATTATTATTTTTATGGGTGCTTAATAGTTTATAAGGCGCTTATGCTCTAATTACATGTGTCAGGTTCACTTGTGATAGTAATGATGATTGTTAACTGCTGTGTTATTAATAAACAAGCCATAGAACTCTTATGAAATCAAGTGTGAAACAGAGAGTACAGTTGGAGAAGCAATGAAAGTACAGTTCAGTAACTTTTTGCATGAAAATTTGATAATTTATAAGGATCAAATGTGATAAAACTAGCTGGGCTGTATAGTCCTAATGTCCTAATAACCCGCCCGCCCGCATCCTTTTTAAAAGTTACTGGTGACCAGAAACTAAGGTATGACTTGGAGTGGCCTTAATTACACTAACAAAAAAAACAAACAACAAATAAACAAAAAAAACATATCTAGCTACTACAAAATAAGAAAGAATACAACCGTGATCTAAAAGAATTACGACCAGAAATTGACAAAATTGAAAGGGATACGTATACACAATTCCATAAAAATACACTATTAACAAAAAAAGAGTATCTAAAAGAATTTATAGACGCCTGCCTACAAAAAATTGATAAATAATGTGAACGAGTACAAGTTGCTGAAAAAGTGAAATAATTATTAAAGTCAATACAAGAACGTTGATGTAGCATATCATGGACAGTTTGAATGATACGAAATTTACGACGATCAGCCAAAGAGGGCCACTTCAAACTTGCACAGCATTGAGAAGATGATGGTGACCAAGTGAAGTTTGAAGGGTTATATCGTGCTCCACAAACCCACCTAGCGCCGCGACACTGAATGGATTCTAACTGCTTAATACATTTCTGAGTATGAGGGTTCCAAGCCTGACAGGCATATTCAAGTATCGGTAAAACAAATACGTGAAAAGATTTATGTTTTGAATTTTTTGAGCAGCTGTACATGGTACACCGAACAAAATTGAGAACTCTGGTAGCTGTAGCAGCAATATTAGAACAATGGACATTCCATGACAATGTAGAAGTAATATGGATTCCCAGATATCTGATTGAAGTATGCCAATCTAGTTGGGAACCATTAATCACATAATCAAATTGTGGGGGTACACGTTTATTTGAAATACACAGTAGTTCACACTTTAGTGGATGTAACTTCATCTGCCAACGGTCACACCAACTTGATACAGAATCCAAGTCATTTTGTAACTATTTACAATCTTCATTAGTTTGAACAGTAGTGTAAAGAGTGACATCATCAGCAAACATTTTAATTTTTGACCGAACAACAGAAGAGATATCATTTATATACAAAATAAAAAGAAGAGGTCCCAGAATGGACCCCTGTGGTACCCCGGAAGAAACATTTGACCAATCTGAAAAATGCCCATTAACAACTACTCGTTGTTTACGAGTGGTGAGGAAGGATCGGAACCACTGTAGTAATGAGCCACCAACACCATAAGCCTGTAACTTCAACAACAGTCTTTCATGAGGCACTGAATCAAAAGCTTTTGCAAAGTCAATAAAAACACAGTGAGTGCTCAAACGATTATTTAATGTCTCTGCCCAATCATGTATGGCTGTCATTAAAAGAGCGGCAGTAGAATGTTTGATCCTGAAACCAAACTGTGAATCATCCAGCACTTTATTAGATTCAAGCAAAGTGTATAACTTACAATGAACAATTTTTTCAAGAACCTTGCATAAGATGCAAGTAAGGCTGATAGGTCGATAATTTGAAACTTGTTGTTTATCCCCTTTTTTAAAGACAGGGGTAATGTTTGTTTATACGCAGAGATTTAGCTATCCCCTTTAACTTTTGTAAATTTTGGTTATAAACAGTGACTTTCATGCAAGCTTATTTAGCTAAATATCCATGCATTATAATGGTTGCATAATGTTGATTAATTATTGTCACTGAACTTCATGATATTCATTATTTATGTCAATTTCCATGACTTCTATATATATTTCAGTATGTAATCATGTGATCCATGGCCATATGGTATATAAGTAAATTATATCCCTGTACACATAGCTAAGTATATAGCTAGCTAGCTATACGGGCTGGTGATTTCAACTCACTGATTTGTGGCCCGGCATGAGAAAATTGGGCTTATGCATGTGCACAGAGAATTTGACCATAATTTAGGAATTCAAACTTAAACAACTCCATAAATAATAATATTGATAATAATCGCATCGCTTATGAAGCATTTTATAGGGAATCTAATGCAGCTTCCAGATTTTAATATCTTAAAGTAAAGGAGATGGCTCCTATGTACTGTAAATCCCATAATATGAAGAGGTGTATTTTGTGTACATAAGCCTGCTTTTCTCATGCCGGGTCACATTTAGTACTGACTGTATTTTATAATTAAAGCTACGTAGTTACATATAAAACAGTTGGGTACGTGTTTTGTTTTGTAACCTTTGATCAACATCTTACATGGAAGGCATAGAGCAAACTCAGTCAAGGCTGTTTTACAAAGGAATGTCAGTTTTTGTCCTGTTAATATGTTAAATTGATCATGATATGAAATATTAACTATCAGTCACTTAATTAAGTCAAATTGTAAGATTACTGAATTGACAATTTAGAGTTACAGTATTTGCAACAGCATAGCCAAATACCGCTTAGCTAATTCTCTGAGATTGGAAATTTCTTACATGTTGTTGCACCCCTACATAGCTAGCTAGCTATAGCTAATTAGTCCTTAACATTTTGAGTCATTTTTGACCTATACATGCAGGTTTGAACTTGAGTAATCAAACCATTATCACTATCATGGCAGGGGCGGTTTTAGGGGGGTTTCCGGGGTTCCCGGAAACCCCCTCCATCTCAAAATTTTTATTAATTGTCCATAAAACTTTTCTAAATCAATGGATGATAAAAATTTATAGTTACCATTAAGATAGCTCTGAAATTAGAAGACCACTGCTATGGTAAGGAAACCCCTCCCTAGATCCACCCCTGTATGATATCAACATTAACATTTACTGTAGCAGGACATCTGTCTGAAATATTGTATTTCCTATTTGTGATTGTCACATTTCCTTTTGCAGGATAGCTAGTTCCTTCAAATTTCCTTCAAATTGAATTTACTTTACGACACGGTCTGCATGGCCTTCACATTTCCTGAGATCATACGCATGGTGAATTATTTGGATTTCCTTTGATATTTCCAAGCCTGATAAAAGTCTAGGAAATCTCAATTTTCCTTAACTTTTTCTAATACAGTATAGGGCACAGTGCAGTGTCCCAAGTGTGTGTATATTATGCTGGACAGATGATATTTCATGCACATGTTCTGCACACCTATAAACCACTTCTATACAATGTAGCTAGATTAACACCAGTATATGCAATTTTGAATAGGAACTAACTCACTTATCTATAGTACACATATATAATTTTGATTATGTATAAATAACCTGTGATTTATATATAGTAATAAAGCATTCAATTGTGAGCTAGACAGTGGCATAGCCAGACCTTAACAGTTAGCTACCTGGGCTATTGTAAGTCATCACCAAGGCAGTATCGATGTTTTGTTTTAGGATGTAAAATAGCTGGCTAGTAGCTAGAGTATATAGTCAACTTTATGTAGCTAGCTATATGCATGTATGTACCAGGCCTGTCAGCCTGGTAATATAATCATGCGAGAATGCCAGTATTCCCATATGCCCCTTTAGAATATTTAATTGTGACATTAACAAGTAGTAAGACCAATGCTGAAATCGTGTGTCTCACAACCAAATCATCCATGTTGAGAGGCCTGGTATTATAGTTACGTACATATATACTGAATAGTGTTTGAGTGTTTGTCAAGGCTTGAGTTTGAATTGCTTGGTCTAAGCATTCAAGTTACCAGGGCTTAAGCCCTGTATGGTTAGCCCTAGTGTAGCTACGCCACTAGAGCTAGGGGTTTGAAATTTCTGACACTTGACATGTGCAGGACACATGTCACACATCATAATTATGTTCTTGAGAATTAAGTGCAAATAATGCCATAAAGCACATTAATTAAAATTAAATTAATTGTGCCAATAACAGATGACATTTCCTACAATGTTAATTCGTATATTTTCATTGAAAATTTCCTGCGGATTTCCTACAGTTTTGTAATGCAGGAAAGTTGACTTTTCCAATGATTTCAGTATGCACATAAGATGCATGTATGTGCCCTGTGTATGTACTTTAGGATTCAAGGTGAGCTGTCCTACACTAAAGGAAAGGTGCATAAGAATTAGGCTTGAGTCAATTATAATGATGGGTAGGCTTGTCCCACAGGAAAAATCATGGTTGTGGCAACCTTGTTATCAGATGTCCATTTTGGTTGCTAGAGCATTGTCATGACCTGTTGACCACCTCGTTTCATGGTTGTAAATATCAGAACCTTGGATTTGGCATGGTTTCCACCTGTTTGCAACCTTCTGATCTGACAACCTTGTAGTAAATGTTGTACCAACCTTGTACCATAGATATTATAGACTCCGTACGGAGTCTATAATATCTATGCTTGTACTCACCTTGCTATAGAGTGTACAGTTGTCATCAGATTGTAATGACTAGAGCTGAAACAAGTACTCGATTCACTCGGGTATTCGCTCAATTACACACTATTCGAATACCAAGAGAGTATTTGGATACACAATTACATAGATTTTCTGCATTCAACATAATTAAATACATATTTTAAGGTATTTCAGTAATGAAATGAATTACATTAACATATTACTTGCAAAAATCAACCATTTTAATAGTAAAATGGCTGATTTAAACTATTCGGATATTTGCTTGCTTTACCATTCAAACTATTTGAGCACTAAATATCATTAGGCCTGCGCCGATTATGCCGGCATAATATAGGTATACCAAAGCATCAAGAATAATGCTGGCATAATAGGTAAGCTTCGAGCATAATATGGGCATAATGAGTAGCTTTTTCTTACTATTTTATAAAAAGATCGATATACTCTAATAAAGCAGTCATCAATACTTTAATAGAGCAATCACTTTGTATATCGTTAGAATCACTCTAATAGATGTTTCAAGAACCTTTTTAAAAAGTTTCAAGCCACTGTAATTCTTCAATGCCTTGCTGAATGGACGTCAAGCTCACAGCAGCATAGCAGTCTTATAGCTAGTGCTTTATTTAGACTTATTAATCACTCAGATAAATATCAAATTGGAATAATTTCTTACAATTCATGGAGCATAATGGAGCATAATCGGGCATATAATGAAGCATAATTAAAGCATAATAGGTAAATTTTTGGAGCAATGCTCAAAAGCATAATAGGCAATTTGAAAAGCATAATAGGCTCAGGCCTAAATATCATATTCATTTCAGCTCTAGTAATGACCATTAACAACCTTGCAATAAGGTTGCAACGGTTGTCTGAACCTTGAAATTGGCATGGTTCCCACCCAATTGGTAACTTTGTATCAACAAGGTTGTGTACACCTTATCGGTACCTTGTTTAACATTGTAGCTAGCATGCTATACATTACACCATAACTACATCCGGGTATTATTTTATGTGTATAATACCAACGTAGTTATGAACCATGCAAGAGTGCACTTGTAACTAGCTACATAGTATAATAACCTGGCATGAGAAACAGACTTATATGTAATAATGTATATGTACGCATCTCCGATTACTAGCTACTGTTTCAGACTTTGTAGAAATCTGCACTATAGGAGGTGCATGAGGTTCCCTATGAAAAGCTGCATTCAAACGTAGCTAATTTTATTAGACTCCTATGTGACTTGAAATTTGACAAATTATATGTGCACATGTAAGCCCTATACTCTCTTGTGCGGGTTACATAGCTAGCTACATGATTGGCTACAAAACTAATGGTATCAACAAATAGTTATATATGGCAAGCAATATGCATTACAATACCTAGCTACGTAGCAAGCTATTTAGCTAAACAGTAAATCTAGGTCTATACTGTTAGTCACAGAAACTTCATGCTGGATATTCTGGTAGCAGAATGCAACCAAATCCAATTACTTGGGTACTCCCTGTCAGCAAAATGGAGCTTAATTTTTCATCATATCTGAGATCATGTGATTCTTTGTTCCTTCGAGTACTAGGAGTATAGCTGAATAAGCCAAACTGCATTTAAAATATACAGCTTTACAATTATATGATCACCACAACAAAGCTAGCTACTTACCAGTACAGCACTGTCAACAAATGGATTAAACGCTTTCAAAGTATCCGTTATTTCTTTACTGAAACTTGAAGCAGTAACTGTTATATCTCTAACCACAATCATCCGAGTAGAAAGTAGAGGGAATGATCCGTTATTGCTATTGTCAAGGACTCCTGTTGACCACGCACCTGGTCCTTCCCCAGGAATTCTCCAATTTTGTATCTTTAAAGCTGAAAGATCAATCCAGGGACGATTAATTTGCACAGAGCGCACTTTTAAATGAATTTTAAGATCCTGAGTATCTCCAACATCTACCTTCTTTACTTTCGCACCTTCACCCTGAATTTGAAGAAAACTAGCAAAGTCTAAAGGAGCATTTAGCTTGCCACCTAGCAATTTGTACAATCTAGACTGGTTCTCATTATCAGTGGTGTGTTGATCCACGATAATCTACACACACATTAATACAATTAATGACTTGCATGTAGTTATAATATGCATATTATAGCTAGTGACAGTGTTTTAGGATTTCAGATTTGAAGACTATTGGGCAAAAAGGAACATTTTTACAGCTATTAGTTAAATATTAGAGATTTTACTGAAAGCTCTATAGCTATCATTAATTTGAACTACAGTCACATTCACAATTTGTCAATTTGTTTCCCTGAATCATGATCACTTATTATTACAGGGAGAACTGTGACTTCGGGAAGGTTTATGCTCTGAAATGAACACTGAAGCTAGCTATGTAGCTATACTGCATTGCATACATTTATCCATGAGTCATCTTCAGGTTGATCTGGATCAAACCACTCATACCAGTTAGTTGGAATCATTGAGATATAATAGTATGTATTCTTCTTTCCATCATCAAGTACTACATATCTTTTATTATCATAAAACGCTATTACAAATGCTGTTATAATACATGCAACTTTAATAGCTCTTATTATCCTTACAATGCACACAGCTTCAAATAATACATAGCTCTACTTTATGAACCTATCAATGTATTCTCCCACTACACCCTCATGCAGGTAGCTACAGGTGCATGCAGTTTACCTTACCCTATAAGGCATTTGACATAGTTACATATATATATATATATATATATATATATAAAAGTTATAACACAGACAAGAGTGCTTTGCCTGATATATACGCACGATGCCTGAGGGCGCACAGCGCCCGAGGGTGAGTGCATATATATCAGGCAAAGCACGAGTGCCTGTATATGTTACACTTTCTGGCACTCCAAAATCTGCCCAAAACTTACTGTTGACATCTCAGCTTCTTTATATAGTAACGGATAGTCATTGCGATTGTGGGTTGATATTTTGTCGTTGTTATGACGTTTCGAGTCTCTAATTGTCGTCGTTATGACATCCATGTGGATAATGGTAGTGATTGTGGTTTTGGTTTTAATAATTTTATGAAGCTAAAAAGACTTATATTGGGCAAAAGGTTGTTTTCAATCGCTTCACAATGATGAAATAATGATGAACACTTTAATAAGAATAGATTAGAGTAGATTAAATCACACAGTATATAAATTTTAATTTTTATCACATGAGAAACTCACCTCAAATGGCGTCCTTCAGCTTATATCGCCTTGTATAAACGATTTTAGACCAACAATAAAGCTTCTATTTCAACTGAAACAAAAGGTTAAATTTACAAAACTTAATCCCACAATCGATATCGCCACTGTGCCTGTATATAAGCAGCGGTAGTTTCACTTCCAGAGCCAGTGCAATATGACATTTATATCCTGGCTATTCCCTTTGATCTTAGGTGTGAAAGTGTTACATATATATATATATATATATATATATATATATATATATATATATATATATATATATATATATATATATATATATATATATATAGCCAGTTGTAATTAATATATATATTATACACACACACCCCCTAATCATGTCATAGGAGGGGATTTGACCCTTAATTATTATGATAGGGTATTTTACCCAAGCTTCAAGCTCACCATGGGACATTAATAACATGGTATAATATCAAACTCCTGCTATAGCCCCACGGCACAGGTGCATGGGGGACTTACCTGTTCCTGAGCATTGATATAATACATAGCTCAAGACTCATGATAGTGAGTCGTGAGGTCAAAAAGAAGCAGGCCATATATGTATATGTGACCAGGTCTGCAAAAATCAACCATGTCTGCGCAAATTACACCTAGTTAGATATTCAGTAATATCTCCTGTTCTACAAGAGATAGCTATTTTCATTCTGTGAGCTTTATAAGATTTCCTATGAAATTCTGCATATGTGGTGTAAATTTCATCCTGTTACCATAAGTAAAACATGAATTATGATATGGTAAATTTGGAAAAATGTGGCGATTTTTGTGTGCTGACATGGTTGATTTTCGCATATGCAACAAATGAGTGCATTATTTACATGTAGCACTGCTCTGAAATTCCATGAAAGCTACCACTTAGTAATCAAGAACTCAGCACGTTCCAACTAGCTATATAGAATCAGTAGAAGAAACCGGCACCACCAATTCTAACTACCAGCCATTGCAAGTTTTATGGCGCCTATTTGTACTCTCACATTCAAAAATCATCCCCTTAATGACACCCATTCATTTGTTTACTAGACAAAATTTACAATAATTAACCTGAGGTTCTTTGCAATCTATCATACCACATTTCCACATGCGCCCTATAAACTCCTTCCTTCCATCAATAACTGTATTGTTTTTCTTTCTTTATTTCATTGTACATTTTTGTGGGCTTGCGGGAGCTTGTGTGATTTTTTAAAATCTCTTTTTGACAGTTTTTGTACATTCACTTGTTTGTCCAATAACTCTCAACCAAGTTTGTATCAGCACTTCTCCCATGTATGCCCTGCCTGTCATACTATTTTCTGCCTTAAAAATTTAAGAAAACACTTGAGAATGTACCTATTTGTGAAGGGTTATTACATAGCGAGTTGATAGTTGCCATAACTTGGACCTCCTTTAGCTACGTATAGCTATAGCTAATTTGTATAAAATTTCAGATACACAATCTAGCTATATTTACGCATCACTCTGTACTGAAAGTTTAAAAGTGTTGCAGGCTTGAGTTTATCAAAACTAAGCTTCAAAGTAGCATCTGGTTGTATGCTTCCACAAAGTAGTGATATGTTTACAAAAAGTGGCGATACACTAAACAAAAACACCCTGGGTGTAAAAAAATGCAAGGCCAATAAGAAGCAGCCCTACCTATGTGCAACCAAAATCTTTGATATCAGCTGAGGCCAAGACTTTACCTATCAAAAATGTTTTTGAATAACATACAATAGTTTATGGCATATTTTCACAAGTATGATTGGCCATCTACGTACATTATAAAGATGGCCAAGTGACAAAGCTAATCATACTTGACAATGTGAAAAAATGCTATAAAGTATTGTATGTCGTTCAAGTAATTTAAAACCTTTTTGATAGGTGACTCCTTGATATCAAAGACTTTGCCGGTCACACATACATAGCTGGAAAGCTAGGGCTGCTTCTTCACGCTTTTTTACACCCAGGGTGTTTTGTTTAGCAGTATTATGTACATACAGTGTAGCTAGCTACCATTCTTCAGTGGAGCCATGACATTTGCAAGTGGTCCATATATCCATTCATCAATGGCCTGTAATAGTGGACTAACTTCTCTGTCTAAAGCTTGAAACTGTTGATACTCTTCAGTGGCAGGTAACAGTTCATTGTAATGAGTTTCCCAGTTACTGCCATATTTATCCCGGCACTCTCCCATCAATTTTACCTTCTTTATTTCAAAAGCGGATTTTGCTTTGAGATATTTCTCGTACAGTTCGGTGGGTTTTCTAGTTTCATAATTTACATAAAGCAAATCCCTCGCCTTTTCAAATGCAGGTTTTTGTTCTGCAGTTGCTTTAGGCCCCTTTCCTTGATAAAGCAGTTGCTCCCATCGGAGAGAAATTCTTGATCCAGTTGGTGAGTAATTGACATTACATGCTATGCAGCTATCGACCAGTTCAAAAGTATTGTGTCCAGCTACTTTAGGAAATTCAGTCGGAGAATAGTCGGCGTAATTCAGGTATTTTCCCATGCTCAATACAAACATGCTGTTGGCGTCATTTCCATACATCTCATTTAACTTCTGCCAGAGCGCGCGGTGAACGTCAATACTCATAGTGGACTGATCAGTGTTAATCGAGGTGTTAATTTAGGCTGGGTACTGACTTTTTGATACGACAAACTGAAACGGATCTTGAGTATCGCCTCCGACCGGATCCAAGGCTAGGTTCCCGCTATTTGGTCAGTACATTTAGTGCCGGAAATGCTGCAACTGGAACTGGTGAAAACACTCCAACCACCGGCACTACATTCGTTGACTGAATTTATTAGAATACAATGTTGATCCATGCAAGTACTGTATATCCCTACACGCATGGCGAAAACGGGCTAGCGATCATTTTGACAAGTTTGCTTGTAATTGTGGAATTGTCATGAACCTGAATGAGGCTGACTCCGCACCTGGACGGCTGGCCAACCTCGATCTATGAAATCAATCTAGATCATATGAGGAAGTTTGCGGAAATTTGATGATATTTCAGCAGCTGGAACCGATTTGTCAACCGATTAACAATACATTTTGTATGGAATTTACTCAATTACACTACAACATTTTACTTATCTTCTTGCTCATCTGCTATAATACAGATTCGCAAACAGCACGAGAAAGAGTACTTCTCTGCGAATCGAATGGTACCAGCAACAATACTTAATGTTAGACACACGCGCGTCAAAACATTGTTCTTCACGCACTATCAAAATCAATGTAATTCCTGTGGAGATTCCAAGAGGCGCTTGTTCATTGTACGGTTTCCTGCAGCACGTGACAGATATCCCGGATTCGCAACTGGATTCCGGTACCTCATGGCATGGCGATTCGAAAGAGGGGCAGCTTCCTTCATTCGCCTGGATATACGCGCGTCATTTTCACTTTAAATGAATACATGTAATAAACTACTATGTTGAATACTGGTAAATAACCCCTTTAAATAGTTATTTCGTATTCGCTCTTCATGTATCTTGAAATAAATCTTATCTAGCGGCTATTGTTCCACTTCAGCCGCTTGTAGAGGCAGTGGCAGAGAGTTGAGGGAGCGAGCTCCTCCTGGACTAGTCAACTATGTAGATTGATCGTCACTAGAGACCGTCCTAACTCTTCCCAATCGTCTGCTTGTATCGGCAGTGCATTTCTCTGGCTGATTCATGGACCCTACGTGGCAGATACTGATGATATTAGCACATCGCCGATATTGTAATATTATGGCGTAGAAACTGTCCGTACAGCTGGTTTATAGGAATAAATTACTTGTATAGTCGATCGTGAAGCAAGATATAACCATAAACAATGAATTAATCAGCTGGTTTAGCTAAATTAATTATTCTATTAGTCTCACGTGAGATGCTATGACGCATAAATTCTTTTATCTTAATGAGGACAAATCGCCTAATTTGTTTTTTGCAGCTGCCCAAGATTTCCGTTTATAGTACAAACTTCCTCATATGCGTGATACGCATAATTAAGCGCTGATATATACGCACTCGCCCTCGGGCGCGCAGTTCTAAACTAAAGATTTTGTGCTTCATTTAAGTGTAACTTTCCAAGAGACCAGATAAAACGACTTTTCTATTAGAGTATATCTATGTTTCCCCTTCTTTTGACTGTTTTGTTAGAGTATACTGATTGATCTTTGAGTAACACTTAAACATGCACTGAAGGTACATATCAGCATGCATGCATGCATACAGCTTCTGTAAAGTGGCCTTCAAGGGCCATTGTGAATTGTCCCTAGGCCTGTGCCTATATGCCCTTGTCATTTATTACACATGTAATATAATAACACTCAGCTATACTAGGGCTTTGCATGTATAGCTAGTTACAAACCTATCTGGAGCAAGAACATAAAAACACATGCACAACCAGCAGACATAGCTATAGTGCTACAAAACACAACTAAAACGGCTATAACTATAATTATATGCATGTACATGTACTAGCTACCAATATATTTGACTTGACTATAGTTACCACTTCCTTTGCAATACAAATAAGGAAATAGTTTACATGTATAAAAGCCACTGATCTTTTGGAGCTCGCATTAATTGAATTCATCTGGGCAGCCAGTTTACAATACAAGTCCTGTAAGTCATCTGAGTGCCATGCATGTCTATATATAGCATAATGTGTAGCTAGATATTATTGTTTACTCTCAGACATAGCTATATTAGATTGTATTTATAACTATAGCTAATATACATCTTAAATTTTTCAGGCATCATGATGAAGAGTTTTGTCACAATATTGACATTAATCATTTCATCATGCTTCTCAGCAGCTTATGGAAGTCATGGTAAAGCTTTAAAGTCTGTAATGTTGAATATCATATAACTAGCTAGCTATAACTAAACATGTGCATTAATGTATGTGTTTGTGTGTGTGTGTGTGTGCATGTGTATGCGCGCACATGTGTATGCTTGCATGTGTTTGTATATACGTGTGCCCCACACAGATATATAGCTATAAGCTTCATGCTGTGCAGTGATACACAAGTTTGTCTGACCTAACAACAATGTGAACAAATTATACCTAGTTGGATTTGCTAAGTTGGAAGGCATACGTACGTATATTATAAGAGCAGTCAATTTTCATTATGTGTGTTAAACTGGTCCATTTAGCTGGCAAATATCACAAAAGGAGACTGCAATCATTGCTACAAAGCTATCTACTAATTTAATTTGTTAGGTCAAATTAGCACCTTTCCACAATGTGTAGCTAGCTATTAGCTACACCAATTAGCCAATTAGTTAGCTATGCCTAGTTACTTTGACTCCATATTTATGGCACAAATCTAGAATCATTATCTCCATTGTACGTACATACGTAGCTATAGGTTAATTTAATGTATTCCCCTCCGTGCATTATCTCCCAGCGCATCCATGAGTAATTATAGCTAGAGAATTAACTGCCAGAGAGATAAAGTTAGTTGATAACTATAGTATATCAAACACATGTTAATCAGCTTATTCGGTCATTGACAAATTATACAGCTATTCAAGCTTTGATTGGTCTGTTTATGCATGTGGAAGATAAACAAGTAGCTATACTATGTACCCCACATTCACTCATATGGTATATATCCTGTTATTATACTGCATGTGTATAGATATAGAGTGACTAGTGTAAAGGATACCATACTAAAATAGCTACGTATTTACCACTAATTTTGTTAACTCAGTCATGCAATATAGCTAAGTAGTGGAAACAAAATTAACTTTTGACTATTAAACCTCTTGGCTCCTCATAATATGATTTGCTCAAGTATAGCTATAAAAATTAATCGTCTGTAGGTATATTGACTCACTTAACCTAACTAAGCATATAATTAGTGCACAGCTGTGTAATTATGTATTATGTACTATGTAACTATCTATGTATTGTAATTATACAAGTATGTATGTATGTACGTACGTACGTAGGTATATGTATGTATGTATGTATGTATGTATGTATGTATGTATGTATGTATGTATGTATGTATGTATGTATGTATGTATGTATGTATGTATGTATGTATGTATGTATGTATGTATGTATGTATGTATGTATGTATGTATGTATGTATATACCATGTAGCTATGCACATATACATGCGAATATACGTACGTATGCATTATGTATATGTAGCTACATACATACCTAAAACATACTGTATGTAATAATTACATATTATACAGAGCTATGTATAGTTTATGTAGATATTATTTATAATGTAGAATGCAATGGATTATCCTATAATTCAAATACTCATATATGTTGTGGTGAAAAATTGAGTCCACATGGAAACTATACAGGATGTTGCAAGGACGACCCTTACAATGGCTATACCCATCTATGTTGCAATTATAAACTGGTGGCACGAGGTCGCAGTACAACATGTTGTGGACCTTTACCTTACAATCAGTATAGTCATCTCTGCTGCAGTCGTAGAGTTGTACCACGAAGAACTAGGACATCATGTTGTAGAGGTGTTCCTTACAATCATTACACACATCTTTGTTGCAGCGGTAGATTAGTCCCTCAAGGCAGAGGAACAGCATGTTGTGGAGGTGCCTCTATCAATCATCACACTCATATATGTTGCGAAAATAAGGTGTTTCCACGAGAGAGCAATACATCATGTTGTGGAGCTGTTCCTTATAGCCAGAGTACTCATATATGTTGTAATGAAAGGGTCATTTTACGAGGTAGCAGAACGTCATGTTGCCATGATGAGCTTTATGATTCACACACCCATTTATGTTGCAATAGTAAGTTGATGCCAAGAAGCAGCAGCACTTCTTGTTGTGATGACACTCCTTACAACAAATACACGCATGCATGCTGTAGTAAAACAGTGAGTATACGAGGTAACAGTTCTCACTGCTGTGACAAAACACCCTACAATCAGTTTTCTCACATGTGTTGCAAGCAAGAATATAGAGTATTCATACGAGGCAATAATACAGATTGTTGTGATGGTAAACCTTACAACTCACATACTGACATTTGCTGTGATGGTAGTACAACCGCACGTAATAACAGTACGTCTTGTTGTGGCACCATCCCATACAATGAGAATACTCATATCTGCTGTGATAGAAAAATAAGCCCAATAAATGATACCCTATTTTGTTGTGGCAGCACATTATATAACCTGAATACTCACATGTGTTGCAATGGCAACATATATTCGCATAACAGTACTATAACCTGTTGTGGTAATGTCTTGTACAACTTCAACACTCATATTTGCTGCAATGAAAGAGTTAGCTCACGAAATGCTAGCACATCTTGCTGTGGTAGCACATTATATAATAGGAACAGTCAGATATGCTGCAATGGAAGAATCAGTGAACAAAATGGTAACATGTCCTGCTGCTATAGTATATCATACAATGTATATACACATATATGCTGTGGTGGTAAAGTGAGTGTAAGAGGTCAGAGTTCATCATGCTGTGGTAATAAACCTTACAATTCTTACAATCACTTGTGTTGTCAAGGAAATTTGATATTACGTGGTAACAACACACATTGTTGTGGTACTACACCATACAGTTCTTTTACTCATGTATGTTGTCGAGGATCTATAGCTCCACTAAACATGGGCACATCTTGCTGTGGCAGCAAGCCTTATCATTGGTATAGTCACATATGTTGTAATGGAGTATTGAGTTTACGAGGAACTGCTACATCTTGTTGTGGTTCTACCCCTTACAATCCATACACCCATTTATGCTGTGGTGGAGAAAACATTCGACGATTTCGAAGCAATAGTATATCCTGTTGCAGTGGGACTCTTTACAACTCCCAAACCCACATATGCTGTAGTAACAAATTGATGCCGAAGGGTTACAGCACATCTTGTTGTGGTATTGTTCCCTACAATTCATATACACACATGTGTTGTGGTGGAAACGTTGCTTTACAAAGTGGTAGTTCATCATGTTGTGGATCCATAGCTTATGATTTACAGACTCACATATGTTGTTTAAGCCAACTGACAGCACGTGGTGACAGCACCTCATGTTGTGGTGGTATTCCTTACAATAATAACACTGAAATATGTTGCAAAGAATCAGTGAACTTAAGGGACAGTTATAATACATCATGCTGTAGTTATCATCCTTACAATTTATACACTCACATGTGTTGTAATGAAACTATTGCTCTGCAAGGTATCAACACTGCTTGCTGTGGTAACACAGTTTATAATTCACAGACTCATATATGCTGTAGTGGTAGATTACTTCAACGAGAGAGTAGCAGTACATCTTGCTGTGGTTATGATGCCTACAATTCACAAACTCACATATGTTGTGGAGGACAGTTGAGTGCAAGAGATGACAGTTCATTATGCTGTGGTGTTACCCTCTATAATTCATACACCCACACATGTTGCAGTGGAACCATTGCCCCTCGAGTTAGCCATGCAGCTTGCTGTGGTAACCAATCTTACAATTCATTGACTCACATATGCTGTAATGGTAGATTATTTTTACGAGGTTATAGGACATCATGTTGTTATTATAATGCCTACAACTTTAAAAGTCATATATGCTGTGGAGGAAAGCTGAGTGAACGGAACCACAACCGGGTACGTTGTTGTGGAAGACTAAATCTTTATAACATTAATACCCAGATATGTTGTAGTAGCAGAAGTTCTTCACAACGTATACTTAGAGGTTTATCTTGTTGTGGTAACGTACAGTACAAGAAACGTACTCATATATGTTGTGATGGGATATTAATGGTACGAGGCACCAGTACATCGTGCTGTGGTTACACTCCTTATAATTCATACTCACACATTTGTTGCTCAGGAATGGTAAAGCCACGAGGAAGTGCTAGTTCTTGCTGTGGCAGTACACCTTACAATCACTATACTCAGATATGTTGCGGTGAACAAGTTAAAGAACAAGGTCAAAATGTAGCATGTTGTGGCAGCTTGTTTTACAATACAGAATTCCTTATATGCTGCGGTACAGAAGTCTATTTCAGACAAGGTGAAGATACCTCTTGCTGTGACAATAGACCTTTCAACCGCAATACTCACATTTGTTGTAATGGAAGAATTAGAGCACTGGTGGAAGGCAACAGTACATATTGTTGTGGTGTGGTACCTTACAATTACGACAGTCAGATATGTTGTGATGATAATTTGCTTGACCTGCAAAATAACCGCAGCACATGTTGTGGTAACATGTTGTATGATCCTTCCACCCAAGCCTGCTGCAATGGAAGAGTATGCTAATTATAAGTGCGAAGTAAAGAACACGTGCATAGCTACGTACCATTACCACATGTTGCATTGTTATTATGTATTTGGCTATACATGGTCACATGTTGTATTGTTATTACGTATGTATAGCTATATGGCTATACACTTGAGTATACCTATTCCCTTTAGTTTTTGTGTAACCACATAGCTAGCTATGTAACTTTTCCAATTAGCTAGCTTTGTACATGCATGCATATGTTTGTATGTACATATGTACATATATCTATGTATTAGCTATATCTCAATTAAGCATATGTATGTATGTATGGATGTTACTAATCTATAATTATATAAGTAGCTACTCCTAAGGGTGGGCATGGTGGCAAAAGGCACGTGCTATAATCGGGGAGCAAGTTACCACGCTGGCTATTCAGTTTGACAGTTTCTTACTTACAGTGTATTGCATTATACGAAAGATTTGTCCACAGCACTCCACTGGAACTGCTTCACACAAAAATGAAGCTTCATCATTATATTTTAGATTAATTTCCACAATTATAAATATGTAACCCAGCTATAGGAAATTTTAAAAAAAGAATTTCCAGAAAGAACAAAAAATAAATCAAAGCATAACAGACTTAATTAAACCTACGTTGCTGGATTGGAGCAAGCATATAATGCCTGAATAAGATATTTATATATTGATCATACTGCCATTTATCCTCAGTCCAAATTAGAAAACATACTTTGAAAATTAGATATCTAGAGTAGCCACATATACGTATGTAGTTGTGCAAAATCATCAATGATTGGTATTGATTTTCAAAGTACTCAGGGTGTAGCAGCTACTTAATAGGCCATAGGCGGTGGAAGTAGGGGGGCCATGGCCCCTCATAAATTTCAAGACTCTCCATAGGAATTCAAATTTTGCAAAAGAGAATCACTTGAGTTTAGTTAAGTGGCCCCCCTAACTTTCAGTAGCTTCCTCCGCCAGTGTGATAGGTACTCACTGATTACGTATGTCAACAACAGAAAACACCATACATATAGCTAGCTATATGATCCACAAAAATTATACAACATTTTACCAAAGTTGCTAGTACTGATTACTTTAAAATCAAGCATGAAAGCTGTCAGCAGCAAAGGATTTTCTCAGATGTCACCATAGATATGAGAAGTATTTGTTTGTAGGTTTAAATTTGTACAAGTGTGAGTGTATAATGGCTTGGAAAACAAGACAACCATGCACCTTATAAAATTTGTTTTTTATACAAATGTTATAATATAGTGTGCACATGTAGATTAGTATTCTGACAGTCTCTATTTAGCTATATTCCCAAAATTATTCCAGCACATAGCTATGTATTAAATATAGCCTTGAGCCAATTATGCCAGCATAATTTTGAGCATAATAGGATAGCATAATGCCAGCATACCGGTAATAAATAAAAATTTTGTACAAAGCACAATTTCCCCAAAGACATTGACATTTTGCAGCTAATAGTGAACCTTTTAGTGAATCATGTACAGTGACTGTTTTAACGAATTATTAATTTTGACGAATGCATTGATAAAAGTCATAATAGGAATCACAATGTACTGTATATGGGTTAAGATGGCCACAAAATTAACTTGAACCTATTAAATTTCACTATATCAATGGCCATAATTTAATTTGCTGAACATAATTTTGAGCACAATAGGCTTGATTTTGGAGCACTGCTCAAAAGCATAATAGGCAATTTCAAAAGCTTAATAATTATAAATTATAGCTAATTGGCTCAAGCCTAATTAAATAGATGCATGTCTAGGTCCAGCAGCTTATTATGAATTTATTATACCATGCTGCAGTGCTCAATATCATGCTCATGTAAAAGAATTGTGCTTAATGTGACTTCTATTAGCCAGAGTATGTAAAATTAAAGATGACTGTCCTATTAGAGTATATTTTGCTATTAATTAAGCAAATAATATTTTTAGCACTGGCTGGTTGATAGCTACTGGTATATATAATTTTATTTTCTTCACAATTTGAGTGTAATAACTTGACATGTGTTTAGGAATGTGTGACCGTTCTATTAGGGTATATTAGCAATTGATACTTTTGTTGCCGTACACTACCTAGTACCTGTTATTGTAGTGGGTCTCTCAATTATAGCAGTTGACGCAATCCTAAAATCATTTTGAACAGGCTTTAGCTTGCAGTGTTGATCAATATCCTCTGGGGCCCTATGTATCTATTCCATAATAAATTATTGTGACTGCATTCATGAATAGTTTATAAATAAATCAGTTCTGTTCAGTTAGGTCAATGAATATTGCGTAGAATCTGTGACAAGGATTATTCTTTCCATTAATCACAATTTTTCATTCATAATGACAACATTTTGTTAATAATTATGTTGTGTGTCTTTAATACATTAGGGAATTCCATATCCCAAGCATATGCATGTTGTCACTCTCATAATTTGACACTTTATGGACTTGCAATACTTGCATTATAGCTAATTATGCACATTATTATTATAATGTGCATCTTCGCAAGTATTGCAAGTCCATAAAGTGTCAAACCATGTGAGAGTGACAATTTGCACATATAAAGATATGGCTATTAGTGACGGGCGGTATTTAAAAATTTCAAAATCAATACATTTTAAGCATATAATATTGAGGTTATTGAATAATTTTGGTAATTTTTTGTGTTACACTTGAGGACATTGACAACTTGTTATTTTGGCTTGGCAGTAGTTTTTACACATGATAATTGCATAAATGTGTGAACAATTTTACATGTTATACAAACTGGTTTGTCTTCTAAATCTCTATCCATTGTCATCAAGCTGTAGGCTGAATACATACTTTTTGAGTTACGGTACAGTCCAACTTCACACACGCGTGATTTGTCACGCGTGGTAGCTACCACGCGTTATTCAGCGTGAAGAGAAAATTTGTCACGCGTGAGTCTGAATATTCACACGCGTGATACTTCCTGTGATTTAGCGTGTGGAGAAAAATAACCACGCGTGGATCTACATATTCACACGCGTGATGTTTCTCGTGCTTCAGCGTGTAGAGAAAAATAACCACGCGTGGATCTACATATTCACACGCAGCGTTGCCTCTCGTGTTTGTGCGTGGCAGAGAAAATATCCACGCGTGAAAATATCCTGTGAAAACAAATATAGGCCAGTGATGCCTAGTCGTGCGCTGACCGGCGACCATTTCTATACTACGTATAGCTATATATGTAATACTCGAGAAGCGTATAGCTATATAGTGTAAGCTAGACTCTAGCACCACACAGATACACCACTCACAGGGCTATGGATGGCCAGGTCTGCTTTTACAGGCGGTCTTTTTCCGACCCTGTAAAACCACGACGGTCCACTACAGGGTCTATGGAGCCACTGAGGGGCACTAATAAGGCTACATGGTGTGCCAAACTGCTGCCAACGACCGTCTACGTCTACCAGGTTGACTGTGGCACTTTCTGTGCTCTACTGAGGACACAATGCTGCTGTTTGTCTCACTGTGGATGGTATTGCCCGCCTTCGGCTTCCCACCCACCCCCAACGCCCACCTCACCCCCTATAAACTTCATCCGTGATATTACAGCAGTTGATAAAAACCATCTCTAAAACCAGCACAGCCAGCTAGATGGTAAGATTTAGTTATAAATCCATAGCTATATAAGTAGGCTATCTACACTGTGTGTCTGGCGTGGCTACATTGTATCACAAGTGAATCACAGTGGCTTCAATATTTCAAATTGGTATTTCTCGAAATACAAAATGTGCCCTTAAGGACGGTTTTCGCAAATCCAGTCACATATTACCACTGCTCAGTTGGCTGAACGATTTGGTATGAAAGAGTCCATTGATCATCTCCTTGGTCAAAGTAGGCTTTGATGGTTGGGTCATCTAGCTCGAATGTCTGACAGCCACACTCCAAAATGCCTTTTGTTTGTTGGTTTTCACAGAAGCATCCTGTTCATGGTGTCAAACTTCATTAGGGTTAGGCAGGATGTAAAGTCTTTTGGTATTCCTGAAACATCATGGTATGTTCGGGCCCAGGAGCATAGTGTGTGGAGGGATTTATGCCGTGAGGGATCATTTCAGATGTTGATAGCAAGTACTGAACCAAGAGTTGTTTTATTTGAGTGTATACTGTTTGCCACCGTCAGTTTCAGAGATCTCAGGATATTGCAAGACACAAGTGTAAGTATGTGACAGTGTTAGATCTAGGTTTTGCTGCCAATAGTCTTCTAAATTGCGTGGATAAGCAACCTGCCTTTTGGCAGAAAGCATCATCCTGTGGATGGTTTTTCAGGTTCAGGTTCAAGTGTATGTGTGTATATGTGTATGTTGTAGCTATGTACAGTGCATGTGTGTATGAATGTTTGCATGTGTGTGTGTGTGTGTGTGTGCATATTTGTTATGTGTGTGTGCTTGTGGTGTTTGTGTATGTGTGTGTGCCCTACACAGTACTATATAGCTAGCTAGTGTTATTATAATTACATAAAGCTAACAGTGATACATATGTACTACAAAATTTGTCTGATCTAGCAACAGTGGGGACAAATAATTACACCAGACCTACATATATATACATAGCTGGGTAAATTCACTTATGTATGTACATATATACATGGAATGTTATTTTGTCTCAGTATTACTTCTTTTGCATGAATTTCATACTTAACTTGTGATTTTACAGTGAAGGATTCAGTATATAGGAGGCGGGAGGGTTGGGGTGGGGGAGGGGGCATTGAGGTGGATGGGAAGCTGAAGGCGGGTTAAGCCATCCATTGGTATGGAGAAGGAGCCGTTGTGTCTTCAGTAAACAAAAAATCATCCACAGTGTACATGTCAGGCCAAGACGGTCGTTGGTAGCAGTTTGACACCACATGCAGCCTTATTAGTGCCCCCAGTGGCACCATGTACTCCCCAGTGGACCGTTATGTATCTACGGTCAGAAAAATCTTGCCTGTGAAAGCAAACCTGGATTTTCAGTTCCTCCGTCATTATGCCGGGTTTAGGCAAACTGATTCAGTCACATTTCATCAAAGTTTTACTCGTCAAATGTTCATGCGCACACCATTTCATGCGGTATACATTCCGAGACCCCTGCATGTGTTTTGAATTCTATTACACCGTAAAAACGTGGTGTATTATATGGCACTGCGGAGTGCTAATCACACTGTAATTAGAGTAGTTAGCACTACGCAGTGTCATATTAAACACCAATTGGTGTGGTATGCACACTTTATTTTTAATTTTACTATATTTAGGCATGATTTTAATGTTAACTTTTGCACTTTAGCCACATAGGTATCTAGCTAGCTACAATTTTATTACATAGCTAGTCGAGCGTTATAGCTACGTAGCTACAGTGATAATAGCTACATATGTTAAAACTAAGGCTGTGGCTATAGGTCCGGTAACCGGATGCACTTTGTACGTTATAGGTCCCGGTAGTCACGTGCTTTTCTATATTTTACTCACGTGTCTTCACTACAGCAATTGAGAGAGAACTCAGAAATTTTGTCCTCATCAACTAAAAAAAGAAAACTTCATTAGGCATCGAACCGGGTGCCTGCATACCACAACGCAGACACCCTATACCCCCTAAGCTACTAGGGGTCACAGCAGATTTGTGGTGGAATTAATTAAAGCTACTACTTCGTAGCAAAACCTACACTGCAAAAACTGGAGTATGGTATTTATACCAAATTGCCACTGGAATCATACCAAAATTGGATTTGGTATAATTCCAGTGGTAGCTAGCTAATTTTTGCAGCGATAGTCGAATCAATCCACTTGGCCTGGGCGCGTGCAATTTGGGGAGATGAGATACTATTTCAAAGTGTAAAGCCTAGACGAATAATGCACTAAAAACCTAGAAAAAGTGAGTAATATTAGCTAGCTATACAAAGTGCATCCGAAGTGCATCCGTAAAACTAACCAGCTGGAATTTGTATAGCGATAGCTACTAATTCAGAGAAACGAGTTGAATATTAGCTAATTGTGGGTATGATTGCACAGTCTCCGAATAAGCTCTATACAGCAGCTAGCTAAGCTATGACATGCTAACAAATGTGTTAACTTTTCTGTGATCACATCCAAGGCCCTGAAATCAGTTTTCAACTTGCGATTGTATTGTCAACAGTCTCCCGCTAATGTAACTGACTGATATCTATCTATATAACTAGCTACGTAGCTAGTTATGTACATGCTGCTATGTACGTAGCTAGTTAAATGCATGCATGCATGCACGCATGCATGTACGTATCTATACTAATAATAGCTAATATACGTGCATACGATAAACTAGTTATAGTGCAGGCTGTCTAGTAAGTAGCTATACGTACTGCGCATATACGTAGCTAGCTGTAGTTGTAATGACAGGGAAAAGCAAAATTTCTTACTCGTGGCCAGTTAGAATTATCAACTATTACAAATCATTTCTACCACAAGGTTCTGAAAACGTATTGTTTGCTGTATCAACTTACTCAACTTTACTTGCCATAATCGATCAAGCATCATCAAAAGAGGCTGCAAAAGATTCCAACAATGAAACTTTATTTGCAGTAAATGATGAAATAGTCAATGTCACAGTTTCCAGGGTTTCAAATACAGTTTTATGGAATTGCCGGGATTCTTCTATCACAAGACTATTTTACAAACGCTTCTACACAGCAGTTGTTGTTTGCCTGTTTGTTTATGTATTCATATTTATGATAAGATTCACAAAGAAATGGATAACATGTAAATGTAGCAAGCTTGACTTGGTTCCACTGATTTCTCACAATTGTATCAGAGTTTCTCTTATTCTCATTGTTACATCATATGACATAGATCCTTGGGCTTGCTTTGAAGGCCCATCTAGTATTTCATACAATAACTTAGATCAAACAGTTACACTGACTTTTAGTAAACGCACTTTAAATTATCAAAAAGTGGCCCCATTTTTCAGTTTGGCTATTGGGATTTTTGGATTAGTAGTTAACTGCATAGGGAAATGTTATGTCAACCCTGATGAAAAGGAAAGAAAGTACACTGTAACATATAAAACAAGTGAGGGTGACTTCGAGTTTACAGACATCAACAAAGATAATGAACAGTTACAGACAACAGACATCACTAAGCAAGTAGATACAGAAAATTACGTCAAAATGTTTGTTTTGGCGTAGCTATAGCTATTGCTATTTTCTGCTAGCTAGCTAGCTAACTACATAGCTATATTTTAGGCTCATTTAGCTATAATTATTATAGACGCTGTTGTTTCGTTTTATAGCTAGCTAACTAGTTAGCTATTAGCTAATATGTACGTATAAATGGTAATATCTTAGCTAGTTTCATTAGGATTGACACTTGATTTAATGGCCATGAAATAGACCTAGCTATCGTGTCTAAATCATACAGCTACGTACCACAAACCCGATTTCATGATAAACATTTTCAAACTGGTTTTTTAAGATTACTTTCATGCAGATGTAGCTTTGTGTGTATTTGCATGTGTATGTGAGCGTAGCTATGTGTGTGCGTGCATGGATACGTGCGTGTGTGTCCGCCCCAAGCTATGACGTAAAATAAAGCCTGAGTAACCTATCAAATTTTAGTTTGCTTATATGGCACTTGCTATCAATATAGCTAACCAATGAACGTGGCTTTAGTAACAAAGCGCGTGATTAGTTACTGTCAGAGAAGAGCATTCAGGCTTAATACAATTTTAAAAGTTTTATCACTAACGTACCTGCATGAGCCGGTTAACCAAAATTAATTTGCATGCATTGCTATGTGTTCCTCTTTGCTCACGTGACATCATTACAATACGTTAAATATCAGTAGAGGTATGAGCAGAGGATTCGAGAGGTTGAAATGGCTTCTTTTACACCTTTAGTTTTTTCAACCACTGGTGGTATGAGTGGCTGCTTCTCTTTGAAGAAAAAGTTAAACTTTTGGTAATGTGATGGCTTGGCTCCATTGTCGCTTGAGTTTTTCGCTTTTGCGATCAGCGATTGCCTGTTTACGGGGAGCTCGATCCCACCGTGGTTGTCCGGCCAACTATGGTGCACTTGACCTGACTTTGGCTGAGGGACAAGTGTGTGATCATGCTAATTAGGTGCATCTTCAGTCCTTTCTTTGTCTAGCACTTGTTCCATTCTGTGCTAGGGGTGGTGGCAAGGGGTGCCGGTTACCCCGGGAAAAAAAGTAGAGTAGCAGGTTTAACTTGCAACAAAGCGCCTGGTTTTTGGATGGTAGAACATCAACTTGTTTAATTTAACGTCAATGAATAGTTAAGACCTGTGTCAGTGCCATGATTGTGAATGAAGGATTCAGTATATAGGGGGCGGGAGGGTGGGTGGGAAACTGAAGGCGGGTTAAACCATCCATTGGTATGGAGAAGGAGCCGTTGTATCTTCAGTAAACAAAAAATGCTAAACAAAAACATCTGGGGTGTAAAAAACTGCGGGGCCAATCAGAGAACAGGCAGGCGCGACCAAAAGGTTTGATATCAGTTGAGGCCAAAAAGTTACTTTAGTAACTACTTGGATGACACACAATGTTATAGCATATTTTCACAAGTATGATTGGCTTTGTCACTTGGCAACCTTTTTTCGTACCTATAAACTATTATAAAAGGTGGCCAAGTGACAAAGCCAATCATACTTGCGAAAATATGCTATAGCTAACATTGTGTGTCATTCAAGGATTTACTAAAGTAACTTCTTGGCATCAGCTGATATAAAACCTTTTGGTCGCGCCTGCCTGTTCGCAATGTTGCTTCTGATTAGCCCTGCACTTTTTTACACCCCAGGTGTTTTTGTTTAGCATATCACTATTTTTTTGTAAACAAATATACTTTATAGAAGCATATATACAGATACTACTTTGACGTTTAGTTTTGAAAAATTCAAGCCAACAACTTTTTCAAAACTTTTAGTGCAGAATGCTGCATCAATATAGGGTGTGTAACTAAAGGTTTATGCAAATCAATTGCCGGGGGTCCAAGTTATGGCAGAAATCAATTTACAGTGCAATAAGCTATCACAAACATATTAAAGTAATAGGCTAAAAATACTATGACTGGTAGAGTATACATAGGGTAAGTGCTGAACCAAGTTTGGCTGAAGAAATGAGTGAGTTATTGGACAAACAAGTGCATGCACAAAAAGAGAAAAACTTCCGGGGTTAACGTTACCTCCCGCAAGCCCACGAAAAAGTGTGTGATGAAAATGAAACCAAGAAACAAGAAAACGACGCGAGCGTAAATATGTTATCAATGGAAGGAAGCCCTTTATAACGTCCAAACAAAAAACCGGTGGAAGCGATCTGCACGAGCTGCTGGGAAACGATTGTGGATACAATGAAGATACTATTTGTGTACTAAGCGGGCGAAGTTACGTATGTTAAGAGGATGATTTTCAAGTATGGGCGTACGAACGGGCGTCATTAAACTCGCAATGGCTGGTGCTCAGGATTGGTGGCGCCGATTTCCTCCATTGTTGGATTGTTGATTCTATAATGTTAGAACGTGCTGAGTCGTTGATAACTAAGCGATAGCTTTAATAGCGGCCTATTTAGAGCGTTAACATATTTCACAGCGGTGCTACCTGTAAACAACTCACTGGTTCGTCGCGTAGGCCTGCTTCTTCCTGGCCCCTCAACTCACTACCGTGAGTCTTGATCATCCACATGCAGTGTACATGTCAGGCCAAAACTAATCCAATAATATTAGATTAACTTGTTTTTGCTGGTCTATAGCATGCTGTCATGCTTTCAATAAAATCAATCAACTGGGTCTGACAAGAATATCCTGGTCTGAAACCATACTGAAACTCCCTCAAAATATTATAATTCTGTAAATGCTCCATGATTGAGTGATATATGATATATGTTCCATCACTTTGTTAGCTACAAACTGAAGTTAAAGATTTTTGTTGCAATAATTTCCGAAAATCTCCATTGTGTCCGGTTGAGTTATTGTGTGTAATCTATATAGCTATTACCTGCCCAATTAGTCTGTAGCTAGTTCCAGACCGCCTACTAGCAACTTTACTCACTTATAACATTCAATTTGAACTTATAGCTAATCATTATAATTTTAATTGTTAGGCTTTTGGCACTAGTTGCCAACTTGTCCTTTGGTGTGTCTGCATCATAAAGCTCATTATTATTATTATAGATACAGCCTACTCGAGCAAGGTTAATAGAAGCGTGTGCGTAATGATGCTTAAATTTGTAGCTATTTTCTAGCCAAAAATTTAAACAAACTGAATTTATTAGCTATTACGATCCAATGAAATATATCAGTGATTTTTGCAATGCGACTTTGTGATCACTCAGAGTAAATACAGGTTTGTTAGTAGCTAATAAAATATAGTTTATGAAGGAACTGAATGGGAAATGTCTTATCGTCAAAATATCTCGTCAGTCCTGCGAGAGTCTTCCTATTCAGACGGCACACTGCATATCGTTCTTGTAAATTCAGATTTTTAGCTAGAAGTGATTTAAATCTTATAATGCGCTCGTCATTGTTCCGATTCACCAAACTCGTATAGCTAGCTATATTCGATGCTCAAACGGATAAAACGCGATATAACATACGTAGCTAATTCTTATTTTATGGTGTATTTTACTTGTATATCCATTAATTTTAATAATAACATCTTGTTATTTTTCCGAACAACGTACTAAGCAAACACCAAAAATCAGCCTAATTTCCGGTAATTTATATTTACCCGTAACCTTAAATTAACATCCGCAAATTCGTGCATCCGGTCTAACTAAAGTAAATAGTATGACTGTATATACGTAGCCACTATATGTAGGGTTAAGTTATATATAGCTACGTACTTAGATATAGTTGTAGCTGAATTACAGTGCGAATGGGTAAACGTAGTATTCGTGCAGGTTTTAATTCGAACTTTTTAAAGGAGCCATTATTGCCATTTAGCATGCTACTAATTTTTTCTTATTTATATTGCAATGCAATTTACGAAGGTTACTCGATTAATGATAACGTGAGAAATGGAGACTGTTGTATACCTAAAGATAAGCTCTTTTATCGCTTGATATTCTGGATTCACAGTGGACTGTGGGGTTTTCTAGTGCTTTACGTGTATTCCATACACTGCTGGAAGTGTGGGTAAGCGCGTAGCTATAGCTAGTTAGTTAGTTATATTAAATTAAAAATAAAAGTTACATTTTTAGCTGCGTATATCCCATGCATAGTTAGATTGATATCATTTATTTATTTATTTATTATTAAGGAAAAAGGCGTAGACTGTGTATCTTATAAAATGATTAGCTACATAATTATTATACTGTAGTTATTAACTAGTTATTATAATAATGTAGCTAGAGTATAAGGCACATAGCTACGTAGCTACGTATATAGCTATTATATAATTATAGTATACACTGTAAAAATGAAATGTAAATACCATATTAAATGGTATGATAAATGGAACTGTAGTGGTGCTAATTGTCCTAATTATAGTGTGATTAGCACCCCTACGATGTCATTTATCGCACCATTTGGTGTGGTATGCACATTTTATTTTAAGTAGCTAGTGGGTTTTTGTACGGTCACGTACGAATATCTCCCGGCGTACTACATGCCGACCCTCGAAATTATTAAGGCTGTGGCTGTATACTATAGGTCCGGTCGCACTTTGTATGCCGGCTATATACGTAGGTACGGCCCGGTAGTCAGGTGCTTTTCTATATATCAGCTATACCCTATTAGCAACTCACATATTTTCACTATACAGTTAAGAACTTAGAAAATTCCTCACTAAAAAGGAACGAAGTTGTTATGCACCTATCAATGTATTCCCCCACTCCCCCTCGGGATTATATGGGGCTATAGTGGGGATTTGACATGCTCTGGCGTCAAATTCCCCACAGTGGGGCGAACAGATCTCGTTATGTAGCTACAGACATCCCACAGATCACGCTATGCTTACAAACGCTAGCGGCGCTTACGTATATTATCATTTCTCCCAGGTGCGTGAATGCATGACTTTGATCATCTAGCTATGACAGCCGAATCTCGTTAGATTTTGAAGGGTCAATTCACGATCATAGTTGTTCCACCCCTTGAAGTGTTTTCCAATTATTGCACATCGTGTTTTTTGATGCTAAAATAGTAATGGAACACGCTTTTTTGATTGTGAGTTTGAACACTGTAGACTAAGGCCAGAAAGTTCTGGCCCTAAGTTGACCGGATTATACAGGTTTCACTACACTGTAGTGAAACCTGTCTAATCCGGTCAACTTAGGGCCAGAACTTTCTGACCTTATTGGAGAGGTGGCTACTTTACAAATAACCGGTCATTCAAATCTGTAAGTTTGGCTGCATTATACAGATATTCATTGAAACATGTTAGCTAATGTATAAAACATGTGATGAGTTAATATTTATTTATTCACAAGGTCACTACACAGCTAGCTACTTCTTGAGCCACAGCAAAAATATATGTAGCTACTTGTACTGTCACTGGTCTGCACATATGTTTTGGACACTAATAAGTATACATTGACATACTTGAAGAATTGTGTAGTAAAAAGTAATAACCATTAGCTATATATTATATATATATATATATATATATATATATATATATATATATATATATATATATATATACAGCGCTAAATGTAGGAGTATTTAAGGTCATGGAAACAAAATAGGTGTGGCCATAGCAGGGTTCTGCACACACTGGTCAGCAGTGGTTTAAAGTGACCAGTACCTTTAAAAACTGACCAGTACCTTCTTAAATCTGACCAGTGCAAGTATTACATACATCATTCTAATATAACACACAACACTTTAATACAACACACAGCATATCAGTTTTAGGCCACTGCTCAGGAATTCCTGGGCTGAACCTGCCATAGCTGCATTACACCTACACAATTTAGGAATTTTATATGGTGAGTGTTTGGGGATTTGGTGAATGGCTGCAATAGGGAGATAACTGGATTATTCAGGTGTCGGATTAGTCAGGTTTCACTGTATAGCCATTGTTAAGTATGCAAATGTTGTCAAGGGAAGTGTCACTGCATGGAATTCTTGATGTTGCCAATTGATGAGAAAGCTAATAAGAAAGTACATACAAAACAAGATTAATCAGTCAAAGGGGTGTTATGCATGCACCTAATGACCTAAATACTGTAGCCATTGGTGTTGACCTGAAAAACAGTCGAATGTACTGCTTATTTAATTCTTGCAATTGGACTTTTGATTTCAGAAATGTTAGCTAATCCTCATAAATTATTAGTATTAATCTGTAGCTATTAAGCGGTGTGTCCACACAATAATTTATAATGTTATGAACTCTTGTTTACATTTTGCCTGAAATCCTGAGCCACTGAACCCTTGAAAAGAGATGGTTTCCACATTTTATACTTTGTCACTTCATGGGAATTTCACCAAACACATTTGTTTACCCCTAGCTCTGCACATCTTCCTACACTTCTGCAGTGAAAAAATACGTACCACTAGGACATTCATCTGTTTGCTGATTTCATAATGAAAGCAGTACAGGTAGTGAACTATAGGGGTCTGGCTACACCAGACTAGTAGTGAACATGCTTCATTGAGCTGAATAAATAAATACGTGATTGTCATTAGTGCATGTGACAAGTCTACATGATTATACTCCCTACTGACCAATAAAACATGCATTATGGAGTATCTCAGTGTCATATAGATAGAATATCTATAGCAAGACTTGCTTACACAATGATGGAAGTCTTTTGCATAGTGGCACTGTGCATTAATTTGAGAAACACGTGCACGTCATGATCACAGGTCTGCACTGACCATTCTCAATATTATCATCCGGATCCTGAACTGAAATAGTAAATCACTAAAATCAGCCAAAGTATATTGCAGAGCCACAAATGATAATATATGTAAGTGCCAGCGTTTGTAAGCATCACGTGATCGGTAGAATGTCTGTACATAACGAGACCTGTATTTATAAAGTCATTACTTGCGCGGTGATATACATTTACCAAATGGTTACACATGTTCTCTACAGCTATAGCGTAGAGCTAGATATTCTATAAGTTTAACAGCTTAATACTTACGTGTATCATTAATTTCACGCGCGTGTAGTTCCACGTGTGCATGTGCTTCCACGATATGTGTCGACTATAGCTACTTCCACGCGTGTACTTTACGCGTGTACTTTCCACTCGTGTGCTTCCACGAGTGTAGTTCCACGACACGCCACGTGTAAACGTGGTCCACGTAACGTGGAAAGAGTGTAGTTTTCTCGTGGTAGCTACCACGCAAAATCACGCGTGTAAAAATGAAGTTACTTGAGCGGTACCGTATAAGCTGGGCCAAAAATGAATTTAAATGTTTGTGCAAACTAGGCTGGTCTTTGCAGAGACATGCAGTCATGTATAATTAGCTAATAATTATACACCTGTACAAGTACTAATGATAGCTACTATAGGCTTGAGCCAATTATGCTTTTTAAATTACCAACTATATACGCTTTTGAACAGTTCAAGCCTATTATATGCTCAAAATTATGCTCAGCAAATTTAATTATGTTCGTTTATACCATGAAATTTAATAGGTTTAAGTTATACTCAAGTTAATTGTAGTTAAATTTTGCACTCATCATGACAATCCGTATCTATTATGTGAATTTATCACTTTTATCATTGCATTCATCATATAATTCATTTAAAAAATCACTGTAAATTTGCTAAAAGATTCACTAGCAGCTCCAAATTGTCAATGTCTTTGGGAAAAATGTGCTTTGCACAAAGATTTTACCTATGTGACTGGATTTTGGAAAACCTACCATCTACACACGATACAAATAAAATAATTACAAATATTTCATCAAGCCTGAAATAAGACTTTGACAAAACAACTCACTATATCTGTCAGGGATACATTGAATTACCAGAATAATTATAGAAATACTTTTGGTTGGCTTGAAAGTCTGAGTTATAAAGTGGCAAAATTGGATATTCTAATGATTTCACTTGTGTGTAGATGGTAGGTTTTCCAAAATCTGGTCACCTATTATGCTGGCATTATGCTTGATGCTTTTGCCATCCTATTATGCTCAAAATTTGCTGGCATAATTGGCTCAAGCCTAATAGCTACTAGCTAAAGTAATAGCTAGCTACTGTAGCTAGCTAGCTATCTATAGTTAGAACTTATCTTTTTTAATACAGCAATGACATCGATGATCATTACTTCCTGCCATTTACAAATGATTATGAAATAGTAATGTATGTCCTTCTCAATACTATATTTGGATCACTCAGATTCTTCTCATCTCTATTCCTTTTGCCTTTATTGTTTCTTCAGATGTTAAGCTGTTATCAGTGGACTTGCCTATTCAGCGAGTATTGTGGATCAGAAAACCAGTACAGATTATCTTTAACACAAGCTGTGATATCATTTTGCTTTATACTATCTGGTTTCCTGATTTCCTTCTCTGCAAAGGTAGCAGCAAAGCCAGCAAAAACAATCTATGCTACCCTTAAACTTGATTCAAAAAATAGTACAGACAATAAAGAAAATAGTACAGACAATATTGAGCTATAGTTATAGCTGTTATATCTTGTACATAGAGACGCTATAGGCTCTATATAATACGCGTATAATTAGCTATAATGATATGTATAAAGGATAGCTATATAGCTATATATGTATATACATAATATATACAGCTATAGCAATCCAGTGCATAGTTGGTATATAACACATTCATCTTTGACACCTTAGGTCCGTAGTCAGGGACCTAGCATTGTATGTTTTTATAATTAGTTTGTTAAGAACTTTTTTGGTTATGGAAGTATTGCTGCATAAACACAACGTACATGTGAATGTATTATCACCATCTCCCTACATCAGCATATACCGTATAGCGGGTTATTTTCCAGGGGGAAAATTTTCAGAATTTCGCGGAATGGCCTCAATTCCCGAATATTTTCCCCTTGAAATTATATAGATGTATGGTTATTTATTAACTCCTTGTTAACCATCCGCGAAAATTTTCCCCTCGAAATGACACAGCATCGTACATTTGCGAAAATTTCCCCCCTCGAAAATAACTTGCTATACGGTATATGATATACGTAGCTACATAGCTAGCTACTATAATTCAGCTAAGCGGTAATGATGCATGAGGTATGGATATAAAATGAAGCTTTAATATTTGACCAGAGTATATAATGGATTTATAGACTTAAGTAATATAATTATGTTAGGCTTGAGTCAATTATGTCAGCATATATAATTTTGAGCATAATAGGCTTGATTTTGGAGCACTGCTCAAAAGCATAATAGGCAATTTTACAAGCATGCCCAAGCCTAGTATACATATACATATTCTTGTACATATTCTCAGCACACAATTAAGTAGCTAGCTATCCACATACATATATAAGTGTATTATAATGTAGCTAGCTAGCTAGTTAGCTATGACAGCTATACCAATCTACCATATGTATGTAGATGCAAATATATAGCTACCACATGTATATGCCTACATAGCTCGCAGCTATTTACGCATAGCTACAGTCAATTATGCTCAAAAATTTGCTCGATATGCTTTTGAGAATTTCCTGAAATATTTACCTATTATGCTCTTCACTTTCCCCATTATGCCTGTGTTATGCTCAAAGATTATTTAATATTTTAGTTAATGAATGCTCAATTAAAAATTCTGACTGTTCTATTAGACTATTATTTACAAGTGTGCTTACACTGACTGTTCTATTAGAGAATATCAATCAAGTGTGCTTTACACTGACTGATCTATTAGAGAATATCGATCTATATTAACCCAATATGCTATCATTATGCTGGCATAACATGCTAGCCCATTATGTTTTTATTATGCTGGCATATTTGACAGAGTCCTAGCACAGTAGCTACATGTTCAAAAGACAAATCAAATCTGCATACCGAGAGAAAGAGATCTAGAATCAATAGAATTTTTATATCTAGAAGTACTTATTATATGTCAGGAAGCTTGAACTTAAACTAGTTCCATTGTTTAAGCTAGTTTTGTAAATGTTCAGAGGCTATAATATAATTAAAATAAAAAGCATAATTCAACTAAGAAGTACGGATGGGATATAATACTGTTCACTTTGGAGGAACTGGTGTTGACAAAAGGCTATATTCCATAATGTACTGTGATAATATCCTGCATGTTGTGCATGCATTTATTGTTTACTAACTATATTCTGTTATTGACCATTTGATTTACCAATGGCTTTTCCACTAGCTAATTTGAGTAAATTTTTCATCCATTATTATTTTGAAATACCACTAGAGGTGCAAGATTTATTAGCGTACTTCTTAGAACTAAGCTATGGAAGAAATTTGAAACATGACTGTTCCTTTTGTCCTTTTTGGACATTCAACAGAAAAAGATCAATATACTTTAATAAAGCAGTCAGTTTATCTCTAATAGAGCATTCAGTTTTCTAACTAAAAAACTACCTTACCTTATTATTTACTAGTAAAATTATACTAGAGAACAATTAGGAGCATATAATACATGTAAAAGTGGGCGTAATTCAAGAGAAATTTGGGAAAATAGAGTATAAATCTCTCAGCCCTAATTATTATACTAGTCTAGAACTTCTTTAAGGGAGGTGGGAAAGGTGAAGCTATATGTATACTATATAGCCTGCAGCTACAGGAAGCAAGTCATGATGCTGGCTGTCTTATATAGCCATGTACGTACTGCGGCTAATTATATTCTAATTAGCAGCTGTCCTTACTATCATGTTATGCTAAGCTCATTGCACAGTGCTTAACTATTATATTATTATTATTAGAATAGCTATATTACCTAATTACTCAACATTAATTATTATGATGACCATTCTAATCAAACATTTTATTATAATACAGTCAGCTTGCCATGGATTATAATTAGTTACTCTAAAATATCCAGAGATTATAATGATAATATATATACTTTAAAATATAGCTAGCTAGATATAGAATCAATTTAGTAAGCGTATAATTGGTGTAAATCAATACCAAAGATTGATGATTTTGTAAAATTAGCTACCTGCCAAGAGCCAGCCATCAACTTGCACTACAAAAAAATATGTATTTGCAGCTATATAATCTACATCACATCTGTAGCACATATAGTTAACTATATGCCATTTGGGTATGCATTGGATTGCATATGTAGCAAATATATGTAAGTTTAAATTTTATATTTACTACAGTTTACATATGATATATCAACATTCATATTTGCATAACATTTGGTACACATATGAGGTACAACAAATTTGATATTCACTTTAAATTCAAATACAGATTAAATATTAATGAAATATGGAACAAATATGTTTACTGCAGTGATGTGTAAATAGCTACAAGTTAATATTCTTTATAAAAAAATCTTTTTTCTCATTGGATTCACAGCTATTACAACTTCATTATTGACTAACATGCTGCAAGTTATGCACACATCTATAATTTTCTCAATGGGCATGAATGAGGCTGGACCAAATGGTCTGAACATGTCAGACCAAATTTCTACTGGTTTCATGAAAAAACCGGTTCTTGAACTGTGCTCTTGAAACCATCTTACACAGGCCATTTTCGTCTCGACATAGTTATTGAGATCATCTCCGACTTGCAACTTCTGACTAAAAAAGTATTCAATACGACCAGCAGATGTTATTAAAGGATCTTCAGTTATGCACCCATCTTCACCCACCCAGTTAGCTAAAATACAAGTTGTCATCTTTGCTGGATATTCTGAACATTTTAGG
The DNA here is from genome assembly GCA_965207045.1 of Anaplasmataceae bacterium. Lineage (GTDB taxonomy): Bacteria > Pseudomonadota > Alphaproteobacteria > Rickettsiales > Anaplasmataceae. Next base: position 1,351,358 of record OZ242261.1, read on the forward strand.
TATTGAGACCACCATTTTGCTGTCCTGTACTTATGACAAAGTTGAGGAATTTCTAAAATATTCACATCAGGAATGAAAGTTTGATAGCATGTCCTCAAATATGAAAGTGAAACACTGTCAAAACTATGAAGCACAAAAGGAGAAAGAAGTGTCACATTTACATTTGTTTGCAAAGAAACTAGATCTGTGAAATTACTAGTTAAGAATGTAGTTTGCCCAAATAAGGTATCGGTAGCTGATCCAGTGCAATTAGCACCTAATAAATCCCTAAAATTTGACAAATGCTCTAAACCTATGATATCTGGATTTGCTAAAGATCTGATATGCATGCTTTCTATGAATCTCCTCATCAATTGAATTTCAATAGACAGGCAATTTGTATGATATTTTCCGAGAATACCATTGTAGCGTTCATAGCTAAAAAGCCAGTAGCCATAGCATGGTCCATAGTCTTTAAACACTTCTTGAAGATGTAAATGTAGATACATGTTAATGGACAGGAAGGATGGGCCATAAAGAGTTTGTGCTGCAACAAAGAAGGATTTCATTAATTCATCAGCTCTATTTATATCTTGTACAGTTAGTATTGAAGAACAGTAAATATTGCAAGCAGATACATATAATTGCCAGCAATTAAAATCATCTGTAGAAAGATAATTATGTAAAGCTATTGGGGAAAATAAAAGTGTCCAATTTTTCCACTCGTCAGCAGTTAATTTTGTAAAGTTCGATGAAATTTTGCGAGGAATTCGTCCTATACCAGTAGGGACAATACATTTGTTCACAATATTCTGAATTTCTTCCAGTGCTGTTTTGTTTAAAAGCCCACTGTTAACCCACTGCTTTGTAAATAGACGTTTTGGAGTTCCGAGCAATAAGTTATGCATGGGGTCAATGATTGCATACCTAATGCAATCATAATATGGTAGGTTCATTAATTCTGTAAACCGGCTGCCAGTTTCTGCTTCAATTTCATTACGCTGACTTGAGGTGACTGCAGAAAGTGCACGTAGTGCATTTTTCTTGTGCTGTTCATGTGTTCGTAAAGTTCCTATATCTTCTCCTGAAAAATCTACGCGATTAAGAACACTACTATATGGAAAAAGTTTTGTGCATTTCCAGCAAGCATGCTTAGAAGAATGTCCTAAAAAACCACCAAGCTTGGCTGTTGCAGGTATATCACATACGGTAGCCAAAAGAGCAGCATGTATAGTTATACTTTTACCTTTATGTTGCATGGTGAATCCATCATACCATAATGAATTTAGTTCCTTTACAAGGGGCCTTAGATAGGAATTCATTTCAGACAAATGGGGTTCTTTTGGACCGGGTAATAACCAGCAATTAAAACATTCTCAGGTTTAAATCTGATAGAACGTGGAAGATTCAAAATAACTAAATAAAGAACTCCAATGCTATAGGTACTGTGATCAAACGGCTGAAACCAGTCACAGTTTAGCATTAAACCTAGGTTATATGGGTTGGAAAGAAAAGGTCTGCCCTCAAAAGTCATAAAGCTTTTCCAAACTCTACCATCATAAATATCTGCCAGAGTATTGTCAGGGATAACACGTTTTCTCCAGTGTTCACATCGATCCAGGAGATTTTGCTGACCTAAAACATTTGAAATACTCTTGGAAAGTGGATAGTAGCAGTAAGTTTTAAATGGGTAGTACCTTTTGTCAGCTTTTGTAATCACCTGCTTTAAAAGATTGTGTCCACAAGGCCTCCTCATTGAAGGCATAGGATGATGTCGGAATGCAATATGGTTGCATGACTTAGGGGTAATCTGGCCACTGACACTAGTTTGCAAACATTCTTTGTATGTATATAGTGAACAACATTTAGAGCAGATTACATACTTTTCAAATTCATCTCTAGAAATATTCAATTTTTTTTCATTGTGTAGAGTGAAGTTGGAAAAACAGCTAGTAAAGAAGCAATCGTGGGTGAACTAGAAGATAACAATGAGAGCACGTAATGTAGAAACTGTATCAAGTGATTAAGTGCAGAGGCAGATATTCCATAAAATGATGCCCAGAGTAAGAGGAATACTGAAATTAATGTTGTAATACTATTATCAGGCTGAATCGGATTATTTATTTCTGAAAAACTTTCCTCGTTAAAATCCCTGAGGACTTCATCATTACTAACATCCCAGTGTTCTTCAGCTTCTTCACAAATACTCTCCGTATCAGATTCAGTTTGATTATCAGTTAGGTAGTCATCATTATAATCTTCATTGTCTAAGTTTGTCTCTGACAGTGTAGAGCCTACATTAAACACATGCATGCAAGGATTATAAAATGAAATATGTGACTGGATTTGCTAAAACCTGGCATAATGACGCAAGAAGTGAAACCTATTTTATAGCTTAACATGAAAGCCACATTCTTATCCAGACACACTAATGACAGGGCTAAAGATTACCAGGTCTGCTTTCACAGGTAGCATTTTTCTGACAATATAAATCCATGACATTCCTTATGGTGCTACTGGGGCACACTAATAAGGCTACTGTTGGTCTCAGGATATCGCCAACAACCGTCTGGGCCTGGCAAGTACACTGTGGCTGTTTTTGTGTTTTACTGAACACACAGTGGCTGTTTCTCTGTGTGCATGGTTGCTTTGGCCCACCTTCAGTTTCCCAATTGCCCCCACCACCCCCCACCACCCTCCCGCCCATCCACCCCTTTAGAATTAATCCATGATATTAGTGGAGCTTAGAAAAAATGTGCAAAAATCCAGCAGTATTAGCTAGTTGGCTAGTTAAATTAGTTATAAATCAATAGCTATAAGACCACTCTATTTATACTGTGAATTTGGTGTCCATTCAGTAAGGCATCAAAAAGATACACTGGCTTGAAATCTTCAAAGAGGTATTTCTCAAAATATTAAATACACCATTGTCGGGTTTCTGCAAATCAGGTCACATGTGAGCTACAAATGTGATAATTGATTTTTATACAAATGACTTTTGTTTCTAACTTTACCAAAGACTATTGAATGTACACATGCACAACACCTGATAATATTATAGCATATTTTTATTCGCAGTGTTTATTGATGGAAATTACGATAACAAATAAACCATTGATACTAATCACAAACAAATAGTATTTTAGCTGCAACTTACTTTATGCATTGAAACAGTGCCACCAATGATACGCTTAACAATGTGTCATGAATCCTATCACTTTATCGATGCACCTTATCATTAAGTACGATAGTACTTATCATTAAGTACGATAGTACTTATCATTAAGTACGATAGTACTTAATAGTAGGGATTGGTCAGAAATCGTATGGCTTCCAGAAATTTCGCGCTTTAAAATCAACCTTGCGATAAGCTTTATCCGGAAAAAACCCGCTGGAGTGCATTGGTTAGGCTATAATGATGCTGTATCTTTGTTAAACAAAACGAAAACTCGAATATTTCAGCCTACAGCCAATTTTGAAAATTTCGAAATCCGCCTGTATTTCGTCAGCCTGCCTGCCAGCCTGCCGTAAGACCCGGTTGCGCTAGGTGTAGGGCTCCAGAAATTTCACATGATTAAGGTAATGGCGGCGGATTTACGAAAATGTTGTTCCGAAGACGATTTACCCACTGCGCTATGGCAATTCCTTTTATCCTTCTTTCCCCTTCCTTGTTCTTCTTTATTCCTTTAGCAAGGTGCGAATCTCACCTTCGAAGGTGTCGATAGCCTGTTACGGCTCTGCTTATTACGTCACGTAAATAAACCTGGCTTGCACGTGATATAATTACAATGGCACGATGTTTTCGCGTGTACTTTATTACATCGTGAACTTCGAGATTATAGCCTTGAACAAGTAGCTTTTGCTGTTTTTCAAGCGCTATTGGCTATCACACAGCTGCTTTGCCATGTAAGCGCGTTGTTAACAAGCGCCTGTAACGTTAACAAGCGCCTGTAAACAAGCATAATTACGCAAGCGCCTGTAACGTTTTGTGCGCCTGCTGAAAGATTACTATGAATGCTAGCATGTATAAAAAGCAAACAAACTAGAATGATTAAAAAAATTTAAAATTTAAAAAGTAAGTAGGGATTGAAGCTACAAAAAGTAAGGGAACAAGGAATAAGATTTTGGGATAAGAGCATATTCTGGCATGAGATAATTTTAAAAGTTTAATCCCTACTTTTGGCTAACTTCATAGCGTAGCTAGGTCTGCCAAAAGTAGGGATTAAACTTTTAAAATTCTCTCATGCCAGAATATGCTCTTATCCCAAAATCTTATTCCTTGTTCCCTTACTTTTTGTAGCTTCAATCCCTACTTACTTTTTAAATTTTAAATTTTTTTAATCATTTAACACTACATGTACATATGTACATAGACACCTGATTACAGTTGATTGCATGTGCATCTGAACATTCGTGATCCATGGTGTAGTCCATGCAATGCAAGGAAACAGCCTATTTTACATCAGACTACCTTGTAAGCCAGGTAAAAAGGCTGCATGTTTGCGTGTAGGTGATTATGCAGGTTTCGCCATCATGCATGTAGGTAGCTAGTCTTTCACTGCCGGTCTGGTTAGGATAGTGATTTGACTTTAAACTGGTTTACCATAGCATTCAACTCCTCAAATGTACTTAGGTTTTATCGATATCTCTTGTAATGTCTTGGCCACAAATGCATTTTTATCACGCATGATCAATTGTAGGTGTCAATAAATAATTTGTGACCTGAATGCCACCAAATCAATGTCAGTAACAGAATAGTGGCCCATCAGTGCCACCAGTTGTCCGGTGTCAAATTTTTATTATCGTAAGAATACTAATTTTGCAAAATTATGTTGTGCAAAAAGCTACCATGTGTTTTAGACTCCTGGCAATTGCCGTTGTGTTAGCAGACTAAACAATTGGTTGACGGCAAATACATAAAGCTAGGATAGTAGTATAATTATTAAACAATATAGCTATGACTTGAAACAAATGATAGGAGACTAGACTAGGTGTAGTTATAGGTGGAGACACAAAATATTATTCATTTGAAGTTCATGAAACATCATCACTGAAAACTTCGGATTTTGTACTCTCTCTAACCTGCAGAATTGATAGCACTGGATATAATTCGATCGTCTTCTGCATCCAGGATTCTCCAGCAGTTTTCTTCAGCGAAACGATGTGCCACTGTCCATTGCTTATTCGTCTTGTCATAAAACTCCTCCTTGTGCTTCTTGTACACTGAGTATGTTACAGTTTGACCACAATGTGGACAATCCCTCATTCTTTTTCTCGTTGACTCCATTGTAAATCACGTGGTTAGCACGACAACGTTGTTTTTGGCGCGGATTTGAACAATGGCAAGAAGAGGAACCTCTCGAGAAATAGGAAGAGGAACTCCTATTTTTTCTTTTGAAACACCTTCTAGGGAGCGTAGTAGAAGCAGTACAAACCGTGACAGGAGTGCTAGAGAATTGATTCGCGATATCACTGGATCAGATCATTCACCCAGCCATAGCGGACCTAGCTCTACTTCCATGACGCCCACGGGCACGCCAAGTAGACAGAACAACTCGACCACTACGCCGTTGTCTGTGAACAATGCTGTCAACCATATTCCACCGCCGACGCCATTGACAAATAATTCAGTTAGTCTAAATGGCTCCACTGAAACAACTCAAACAAGGTTATTAATTAGGCGTTGTTTACTTTCAAATTCCTCCTCTGTGAGATATTTTATTTATTGCAGTGATGTTTCGCGGGAAATCAGGCAACTCCGGGAGCAGCAGAAGAAATTAGCAGCTTCATCAGCCAGAGTTGAAGAACTACTTCAAACACTTGCAGCAAGTAAAGAAAATAGTTTACCACGAACTGCTGTCCCACGAGGACTGAGTGTAAGTTTTGCTGTATCTGTTTATACGTGAATACACTGGGATTTTGTAGGCATTGGTCAGAGATGCTTACAATAGACTGACAGATGATGAAAGTGTACAATGGAACTATTTAGCAAGGTAATAATAGTGTGACAACATTATTAATCTTTGTTTCAGAAAAGTTTGTAGTTTTGATGATCAATCTAACAGAGAGGCTATTTCTGTACTAGTACGAAATGTGCTCTCACTCACTAAAGATAGTGACTATGATATCAGAACAATTAAAAGTAAATTACAAGGTGTAATACTTATACTATCATGTATGCATTACTTTTATCAACCCATAGAAGCTACCAGAACTTACTTTAAGAATAAAAAGAATGCAGATCAGAGAAAAAGGACTGGCAAAGCAGCTGCCACGGCTATTGCTGCTCGTCGCAGGCAGAGAAAGCACAATGTATGAATTTAGTTTTAACCTCAGCTTTAAACTAATTTTGTTGCAGAAAGCCCATGCTCGACTAAGGGTGTTAAATTTATCGACTACATTAAGCAGCAGTGATAAAGAGAAGATTCGACCAGTGTTGAAAGCCGACTTTATGTCATCTGATGAATCAGATTCAGGTGTCAATAACACTGCAAGATCACGGCCAGATCTAGAGGAGAGCAGTGATAGTGATGACGATAGCTTACAACCAGCTGGGCCACAGAGGAAACAGCTTATCAGGCATCCGCTGCCATGGAGATCTAAAGAGCTACAGTTGACTATTGAAAGTCTCGATCGAAAGATTGGTAGGCGGCGTACTGATAGAGCAAAGGCTATGTGCCTTGATATAGTGCAAGGAAGTGATTCCAACAGACCAGTTCCAGAAAACAGTCCAGAGTGGGCAATTGAACTCTTCTCATGACAATTGAACTCTTTGTTATTAGTAAATTTTGCCCTGTATTATGTAACTATATCATTATGATTTATGATTATTTCATTAAATTTTATTATGTTAATAATTTTAAATAGTTTATGTAGATACAATATAATTATAATAATTATATAATTATATGCATGACGCAGTGTGTAGCTGATACAAACTTCACATGTCCATTGCATGCTTACCATATGCACACTGTATCAAACCACATTAGTACTATACATTTGCACAGGAATAAATATGTTTGAAATCTTGGCTACAAACAGCTACAGTGAAGATCACATATGAAGCAAATTTCAAATACTCTACAGAACAAATAAGATCAAATAGTATCACATATGATATTTATAACAGATTTACACCATATACACTGTAGGTGTAAATACAGTTTTTTTTGTAGTGTTGGTATTCATGATTATGCATTGTGCTCGCTCAATATCTATTAATATGTTTAGCCTATTATACAATGTTCATAAATCATTTTGCTGCACTTAAAATCTGACCGTTCTATTAGAGTATAAAAATTATGGTGATTGTTCTATTAGAATATATTCAGCAACATTTTCAATGCTTTCCCCTATAGAATATGGCAGACGAGTTCCTAATAGCTGTGGGTAGAGATCAGCCTATTAGCTGCAATTATGTACATCTTAGGAAAAAATTTAGATTTAGTGAAATCAATGTTTTATTAGAGCACACTGACCCTTCACTGCCAACTACCCAGGCTGTAATGTTATCTAGTAGAGTTAAGAATCAACAGGCATTAACCTTCTGTATTGATTAATTTCTTTGAGGCTCTACACTAGATAACAATTATGACCACGCTACATGTGTATTGTAACTTTTGAAGAATCTACGTATTAACAATTATGCCGTTATTTGTTGAGTTCATGTTTTCCATCACCTGTCTACAGTTAGTTTTGTATACTGTAAATCACACAATCCTCACATCAATAATTACAATAATAAATATATCACAATATTTACGCTACTAAACACAATAATATAATGTAGATACACACACATGATGAAATGTATAAAGTATGGATACAAAAGTGATGTGCATTAAATAAAATAATCAATATAATGGCTGCTTAGGGGTAATGGAGGAGGGTTCTTAGAATGATGAGGCGGTATCAAAGGAGCACTATTTTGACTTCTGTAAAAATAGCATGAATATAATAATACAACTAGCTACATGTAGTTATAAGTTATTACGAAAATGGCTGTGGTATAATTTGTGCTGATCAGGTAGCATGCTTTCCTTAAGCCTCAGATATACTTTTTGAGGACTAAAGTTTGGGCTTGAGGCAAGTGTACAGTGTTTATGTAGCTACTGTATGTGTGCTTCTATTATGGTGAGTGTCAGCTTCTCCTTTGGAAAGTTATTTTATTAATCATATGTGAAAATTTACTTTGCTACTCTAACAAATCATTGTTGACTGCTTTATTAGGGAGTATCAGGGAGTAACCATATGGTCCACTTTGACACTAAATTTTCACAAATTCCACAAGAGAATTCTCATTCAAATTTTGAAGCTTTTAACAAAAATTTAGCGCCATGAAAATTTTGGACTATATGGTATAATGTGCTGAGTGAAATCCAGCCTGATTCACACTTCCAAATTTTGCCACTTCAGCGCCTTATAACTTTAGTCAGGAACTATTAAGTCACAATTTGCCACAATAGTAGGTAAGACATAACTTTATCATTGCTGAAAGTTTGAGCTCTGTGTAACATTCCAAAAATGTCTTACAGGTCATTAACCAGACAAAATCAGAAGCATAAACTAGACAGACAGTCATACCTATTATACTTTTAGACATTACCCACACTAGTAAAATATTTATTTACAAATTTGTGCTTGCCAAAAAAGCTTAATCTC
>OZ242261.1:1362500-1377224 GCA_965207045.1 Anaplasmataceae bacterium
ACAAAATTATATATGTATATATAAGGTAATAAAAGTACTAAGATGTGTTTATATGTGCACTCATATATGTACATACGAAAACTTCACATGTACATATGAGAATTTCAGATGTACATACGAAAACTTCATAAATTGTGTACATACAAAAACTTCAGATATACATAATACTTCAAAGCTAACTATTTATATACATATTAAACTTAATTCCTATACAATAAAATATCTACATATAATATATATACAGCTATAGCTAGCTGTGTATAGCTATGTATAGTTACATATAGCTGACATCATGCAGTTTATATATATATATATATATATAATATTATGTGTGTGTGTCTATTAGCTTGACCTCTGCAGTATGCATGAATCTATAATCAGCAATAGTATTATAAGACATGTCTTCAAATGCTTTGTTTGCTAAAGAACAGCATGGTTTCTTATCCAAGAGGTCTTGTATAACACAACTTCTAATAGCTAGCTACTGAATATTGGCCAGAAGTTTTGCAGCAGGGTGACTCAGTGGATGTGGTGTACTTTGATTTCAAGAAGGCCTTCCATTCAGTTCCTCATCAAAGGTTGCTTTTGAAGCTTAGGAATTGAGGGTCATTTGTTGGGATGGATTACTGCTTTTCTTACTAATAGAAAGCAAAGAGAGGTTGTTAATGAATCTTACTCTTGTTGATCTGATGTCACTAGTGGCAAGCTAGGGATCAGTACTGGGCCCAGTTTTATTCTCCCTGTACATTAACAACCTACCAGCCTCAGTACATAATCAAGTCTTAATGTTCGCTGATGACACCAAACTATTCAGTAGAATACATAGAAGCTATAGTGCTTGTGACATTTCCAATATGCAGTGTGACATTAACAGTTTAGTTAACATTTTATGGTCAAAGAAGTGGCAATTGCCATTCAATAGCTATTTCTTCACCTTGGCAGATCCACCCCAGATCACACTTATCAAATACGTGACCAGATTATTGAACAAGTTACTGAGGAAAAAGATCTAGGAATCATTAAGTACGATAGTACTTAATAGTAGGGATTGGTCAGAAATCGTATGGCTTCCCGAAATTTTGCCCTTTAAAAATCAACCTTGCAATATGCTTTATCCAAAAACACCTGCTGGAATATATTGGTTAGGCTATAATATAATGATGCTGTATCTTGGTTAAACGAAGCAAAAACTTGAATATTTCAGCCTACAGCCAATTTTGAAATTTTCAAAATTTACCTGTATTTCGTCAGCCAGCCTGCCTGCCTGCCGTAAGACCCGGTTGCGCTAGATGTAGAGCTCCAGAAATTTCACATGATAAAGGTAATGGCGGCAGATTTACGAAAATGTTGTTCCGAAAACGATCACTATTACTGTTTCCTGCCTGCATTACGAGAGCAATTAATTCCAAATACTATAGCAAACCATACTATTACAAATTAATTCAATATGTTCTTCTTTAGCATGCTAGCCAATTATAAGTGCTATAGTAAAGAGGTGTGGTCATGTACATAACACACGCTACAAAACAAAATACACAATAAAGCTGAGCTTTAATTCCCGCAGCAGAGAATAATTTAAAAGGGAAATGGTTTTGTACGGCTGTAACAATTAGTAAGGTATAATGTTTACAAATTAGGCGTATTAGCTACACTTTTTTATTGAGCAAGGTAACGAACAAGCGTTTTAGTATTCCTATTAGTTAGTATTAGCCAATCATCGCGCTAGCTATTACAGTTTTTGTATGAGCAAGGTATAACAAACAAGTGTAATAGCATTTCTATTGGCTACTTTACCGTAGTATTACAATGTAATACACACAAACCGCTGTATCAGGTGTTTTCTATGTAAACTGTAATACATATTGGATTAAATAATTAATGCTGTACTGCTTATCGTACAATTGCTTAAAATTACTTAATGATGGTGCTGTTACAATGTTTGCTTCTAGCTTGTTCCAATCATTTATAACCCATTGACTGAAGGTATGAGCCCTTACGTCTCACAATAATTGTGGCTTGAAAAGTTTGAAAGGGTAACCTCTGGTAGGAACAGCGCCCGCTAGGGTAAAAAGAGAGAATAGTTCAAATCATATATAAATGTTGTTAAACAGACTGTATACACATATCATGTCCCCCCGCTGTCATCTACATCTATAAGTGTTGGCAAATTGAGAACCTGGAGTCTTTGTTCATAACTAAGATGTTTGAGCAATGAAACCAATTTAATAGGTGCTCTCTGTATGTTCTCAATCCTAGTTTGATCCAATGTATAAAAAGGTCCCCAGATGACATTACCATATTCCAAATCAGGGCGTACTAATATTTTATATACGTAAACTTAGGAAAGTAGCTACATACTGGTTGACATGGAACAGAATGTTCTCCAAATGACTCCAATCATACGCATGGCCTTACTGGTAGCAAAAGACACGTTGATGAAATTTCAACTGATTATCAATAATTACTAGAATGATTAAAAAATTTAAAATTTAAAAAGTAAATAGGGATTGAAGCTACAAAAAGTAAGGGAACAAGGAATAAGATTCTGGCATGAGAGCATATTCTGGCATGAGATAATTTTAAAAGTTTAATCCCTACTTTTGGCAAACTTCAGAGTGTAGGTCTGCCAAAAGTAGGGATTAAACTTTTAAAATTATCTCATGCCAGAATATGCTCTCATGCCAGAATCTTATTCCTTGTTCCCTTAGCTACTTCAATCCCTACTTACTTTTTAAATTTTAAATTTTTAATCATTCTAGTTTGTTTGCTTTTTATACATGCTAGCATTCATAATAATCTTTCAGCAAGCGCACAAAACGTTACAGGCGCTTACGTAATTATGCTTGTTTACAGGCGCTTGTTAACGTTACAGGCGCTTGTTAACAACGCGCTTACATGGCAAAGCAGCTGTATGATAGCCAATAACGCTTGAAAAACAGCAAAAGCTACTTGTCCAAGACTATAATCTCGAAGTTCACGATGTAATAAAGTACACGCGAAAAACATCGTGCCACTGTAATTATATCACGTGCAAGCCAGGTTTATTTACGTGACGTAATAAGCAGAAGCCGTAACAGGCTATCGACACCTTCGAAGGTGAGATTCGCACTTTGCTAAAGGAATAAAGAAGAACAAGAAAGGGGAAAGAAGGATAAAAGGAATTGCCATGGCGCAGTGGGTAGCTCGGCTACGCGGCCTCGCACTATTACAAGTTTCCAGCCAGCATTACTCGCGCAATTAGCTAAATCTAAATACTACAGCAACCCATACTATTACATATACTAATATGATGCAGGCCTTGCCTAATATAGGATCCGCAATGTGAAAAATCGACCTCCAAGGATTAACTAGCAAACCTCCTCTCAATGTTAGGCTCGGTGCCAAATAGAAAAAGCCAGATCGGCGCGAAATTCTATTAACTCCTTGTAGTAGAACCTTGCCGAAATACCTGCAAATCGCGTGATAAAGCGTAACAACTTTTCCAAAACCGTTGCAATTGTCGCGATACCTATCCTCAACCTTCATTAGTAAGCATACTCCGGTCTCGAGCCATTACTGGTAGCATTGCGTTGTTTGATTTCCAGCGATCGCGCGATCCCGACGAAAATTTGGAAATATTTTTTCCATTTTCGCCTCTAAAGTACAAAGTAATGAAGACGACAAAATCTTACTAGCTCAAACATGATTGGTAACAGTCAAACTTTCACCACAAGCAGTATCAATGAATTCGCAGATTGTTTGCCATCTGCATGGGTGAACACGATCCCACCAAAAATTACACCAAAATCACTGATATCTGGCTCCTTTTTCGTGCTAATGTGTATCAATGCCAACAAAATGGCTCAAATAGCCCTACATAATATTGCTACAAGCATAGTTAATGCGCCATATCCATCCACTGTCCTAGCAAGCAGTGGTACAGGCGTGCATACATTTACAATAGCGCACCCAAAATCAATTAGTTCAATATAAAGTAATGGCTACTTTACTGGTTCTACACCAATAAAAACACTGTAATACAAGTTCATAAAGAAACATTGAAGCGATTTAAACCAAGATTTAAGATTTAGCTATATATAATGCATCGCTGCATGTTCGAGAAACTCGGAGAAACTATCTACACTCATTACACTATACATATAGCTAGATATACTAGCCATGTTGTTGAAGTCCTTTATAAATAACAATATTGGACAGTTATAACAACATTAAGCAGTGGTGAATATGACGCAACTGCTATTTGATGCGACTGTAAAATTTCGATTGCGGTATTATTTTATTATTTATTTATAATCAGCAGAGCCCTCCAGGGGCATAGCACTGATGTACAGTACAATCTTACACAAAATATATTTACAGTAACTACATAATATTAACTAATTTTTGTTTAAACGTTTCTACACAGTTAGATTGAATCACTTCATCATCTAGTCTGTTCCATTCGGGTACTGTTCTTGGTAGGAATGAGAATTTATACAGGTCGATATTTGGCTGGTAAGGTGTGAGTTTAAAATTGTGCGTGTAGCGGGTCCTCAATACAGATGATTTTGTTGGTAAATTTGAGCTAGGTACAGTTAGGAAGTCTTTTAGTATTTTGAACAATAAAACTAATCTAGCTTGTTGACGACGTTTTTGTAGTGTTGGCCAGTTTAATGCTCTTAGGATGTCGGTTATGCTGTCTCTTTGATCTCTTCTCCAAGGTATTCCAGTCACAAAACGGGCAGCTCTATGCTGAACCATCTCTAATTGATCTATATATGATTGATGGTAGGGGTCCCATATAGGAGAACAGTATTCTAATACAGGTATTACAAATTGTTTATAAGCCAGTTCACGTAGATGTTTAGGGCAGTATTCAGTTACAATATTAACAATAGGTCAAAAGGTTCGTGCTTTATTAAATGTAAGTACGTTTAGAACAGTGTTAGTTACACAGCGGTAACTAGCTACCTCTGAACCTGCCAGGCTGCGCCACTAGTCCGTCAATATCTCAGTATAAATTATGAAATGTGTAAAGTATCGTTTTAAAGACTGAAACACACAAGTAGAGTTCTGTTGTAAGTTGATATCCGCTTACAATCCCTAAAATAGCCATTGTTTTATATTTAAGAAATTGATTTTGGGTGCGCTATTGTAAATGTATGCGTGCCTGTACCACTGCTTCCAAGGGCTGTGGATGCATATGGCGCATTAATTGTGCTTGTAGCAATGTTCTGTAGAGCTGTTTGAGCCATTTTGTTGGCATTGATGCACATTAGCACGAAAAAGGAGCCAGATATCAGTGATTTCGGTGTAATTTTTGGTGGGATCGTGTTCACCCATGCAGATGGCAAACAATCTGCGAATTCATTGATACTGCTTGTGGTGAAAGTTTGACTGCTACCAATCATGTTTGAGCTAGTAAGATTTTGTCGTCTTCATTACTTTGTACTTTAGAGGCGAAAATGTAAAAAATATTTCCAAATTTTCGTCGGGATCGCGCGATCGCTGGAAATCAAACAACGCAATGCTACCAGTAATGGCTCGAGACCGGAGTATGTTTACTAATGAAGGTTGAGGATAGGTATCGCGACAATTGCAACGGTTTTGGAAAAGCTGTTATATACGCTTTATCATGCGATTTGCAGATATTTCGGCAAGGTTCTACTACAAGGAGTTAATAGAATTTCGCGCCGATCTGGCCTTTTCTATTTGGCACCGAGCCTAACGTTGAGAGGAGGTTTGCTAGTTAATCCTTGAAGGTCGATTTTTCACATTGCGGACCCTACCTAATATTTTTCCTGTTTACATAATAATAATAATAATAATTACACTGGAATGATGTTTTCACGTGTACTTCATTACATTGTGAACTTCAAGATTATAGCCTTTCACTGTTTTTCAAGTATTATTTGCTATCACACAGCTGCTTTTCCAGGTAAACGTATTGTTAACAGGCACCTGCAAACAAGCATGATTATTATGTAAGCACCTATAATATATATTTAAAGCACCTGCTGAAAGATTAGTATGAATTGATTGATTGATTGATTGATTGATTGATTGATTGATTATGATTACTGAGTAAGACAGTGCAGTACACAGATACGCTCACTGGAGGCTCATGGACTGAGGAAGATTCCACTGAAATCACTGTTACTTTTTCGTTTGAAGATCTAAACCGAATCAAGCAACTGAGGGACCTAGCCAGCGATGACAACAACACCTTTAGTTCCTTCACAGCAGCTACTGTGCAGGACATGAATGGGAACCCTGTGGTATCAGTGCTGCCTGACAGAGCTGTCACTGTGAGCAACTTTACTGAAGACACTACTCTACCGGAGCTGGTCTCCTTCAACCTGGACCTGAACTCTGAACAGCTGATCCTCACGTTCACAGAGACAGTGGACACACTCACTCTCATGCTGGACCAGTTCACTATCATTGGTGCCCAGCCTGGTCACAACTACACTCTCACTGGCGGGAACACGCCCTCAGATGATTGGTACATCATTGTGGTGCAGCTGGACATCGGAGACGTCAACAATATCAAGAGAGACCTCAATGTAGCCACAAGCGATGTCACCACTAACTTGCTGCTTACCGAGGACGCCATCTTGGACATGAATGGTAATGAACTGAACTTCTCTGAGCCACAGGAGGTGTTAAACTACACTGCAGATTCTCGCACTCCTGTGCTTGTCTCCTTTGATCTCGATATGGATTCAAACCAGCTTATTCTCACATTCAATGAAACAGTCCGCGTTCCTACACTGGTGATCAATCAAGTCACAATTCAAGACAATGAACACTTGTCACTGGACAATGCTAGCTTCTCTGACTACCGATCACTTCAGTTCAGTGCAGCAATCACTACCGATGACCCAGTGGTGGCAATCCAGCTCCACCCAGATGATGCTAACTACATCAAGACATATACCAACCTGGCTTCCAGTGCTAACAACACCTTCCTCTCCTTGACTTCCATGGCAATCAGAGACATGAACAGCAACTCAGTCACTAATGTGAGCTCTGAGAATGCAACTCAAGTCACCAGATACACTCCCGACACAACTAGCCCTGAGCTTGTCTCCTTCGAGCTAGATCTGACAGAGGAGGAGCTGAGGTTTGTATTCGATGAGACTGTCAACGTGACGTCTATCGATGCTACAGAGCTGCAGCTTGTTGGTATGTCTGCCATCAACAACTACACCCTCACTGGAGGAATCCTTGGTACAACTATCAACAGCACTAATGTAACACTGATACTAACAACGACTGATCTCAATGAAATAAAAAAGAACGAAGATCTCGCTACAGCTCTTGTCAACTCAAATGTCTCATTCTCGCTAGCTCTTCTCCAAGACATGAATGCCAACTACATCTCTCCCATATCTCCATATGGTGCTCTTCGTGCCTCAGAGTTTGTCCCTGATCAAGTAGACCCAGAGCTTGTCTCGTACCATCTTGACATGGACGAAGGAATCATCTATTTGACTTTCTCAGAGACAGTACGAGTCAGCACTTTGGACCCAACCAGCTTCATGCTACAGAGCGACAACATGTCCGCCAATGTCAGCTATAAACTGATTGGTGGCTCCTCACCAAGTCAAAACGACCCGATCGTGACTTTGGTAATACCTAAAGTCGATCTTGACAATATCAAGAGAATTGCAGACTTGGCTACTGGCGTTGATGACACTTTCATCACCGTAGTAACGAGTGGTATCACTGACATGAACAACAATCAAGTACAGCTCATTACTGTTGATAATGCCTTGCAAGCTGGTGTGTTCACTAATGACACGACAAGACCTGAACTAGTCTCCTTTGATCTTGACATGGACGCTGGCACCGGTATTCTCTGGTTGACATTTAATGAGACAATGCTGTCTTCGTCACTTGATGCTTCTCAGATCACGCTCACCAGCAGCAATACCTCGACTGCTGTCTCCTATACCCTCACCAACCTGAGCAGACTCCATGATGGTCGCTCCGATGATCCCATTATCCCAGTCAATCTCAGTCTGTTTGATTCCAATGAACTCAAGAAGCTCACAGAACTGGCTACGTCTCCCAACAACACCTATCTGTTGATCACTAGTGATACAATCACTGATATGCGTTACAATGATGTTGTTGAGATCACTGATCCTGTGCCTGTCAATGTGTTCGCTGAAGATGACACTAGACCACTGCTCCAATCATTTGTGATAGACATGGATGCTAACATCCTCACTCTGCAGTTCTCTGAGACTGTCAATGTTTCTTCTCTGCTGGTGTCAGAGATAGAGCTACAAGACTTGCAGGAGACAATGGAAGATACTGTTCAATTAGAGCTGCCCACTGCTTCTCCCAGCAAGAACGATCCGATCATCAATATTGAGCTGAGCATGTTCGACATCAACACTCTCACAGCACTTACATATTTGTACAACAGTATTAATGACTCGTTCTTGACTGCAACCAACCTCACCATTGTCGACATGAACAACAACAGCTTGATACCCATCTCTGACCCTAAGGCACAGCAAGCAGCAGTGTACATTCAGGACAGAACTGCTCCCGACCTTCTCAACTTCACCGTTGACCTAGACAACGGTACAATCCATCTCTTCTTTGATGAGACAGTTTCGCTGGAGACCATTGATTACACTAAGTTCCACCTCTACTCTGATGAAGACGGTACAATCGATTTGATTCTGACTAATGGCAGCTATAGTGAACCTTTCACTCACCAACCAGTGCTCTCGATGGTTAGAAGTGACATTGATAGGACGAAGGTGACTGAGTTCTTATGGACAAATATCAACGACACATTCCTGTACATCGAGGAAGGAGCTGTGTATGACTGGACAATGATGAATCCAGTCAACAATGTCACCTTGCAAGCAGAGGACGATCCTATTGAGGAGGTCTCTCCAGTTTTGCTGTCCTTTGCAGTCAACACCACCAGCGGAATTCTCACTCTCAACTTTGATGAACCAGTTCGTCCGATGACACTGGTTTACCAGCGTATTCTACTCATCAATGCTGCACAGAACGAGACTGAGTCCTATCGTCTCACTGGTGGTTCCAGTCCGAGTCCCAATGGACGCCAGATTGAAGTGAACATCACATTCTACGACCTCAACGCTATCAAGGCTCTGACAAACCTCTACACGTCCATTGATACCAGCTACCTCTTGCTGGAGGGAGGCACTATTCGAGACATGGTGATGAACCCATCGGCTCCAGTGTTTGGAATGCAGGCGAGTGTCTTCATCAGCGACACAAATGACCCCTACTTGGTCAGCTATGATATTGACATGAACGTTGGGATGATGATTCTCACATTTTCTGAGACAGTTGATGTCTCTTCGTTTGTTCTTCCTAAGTTTGTACTCCAAGTGGACTCTAACGTCTCCTATGATCAACCAATGAGTTATCACAGGTTCTCGAATGAGTCCAGGATCTTGACATCAGATGTTCTCCACATGCTTGACAACAGAACCATCATATTTGATATTTCACTGAATGACCTCAATGAAATCAAGCGCAAGAGAATAGCAAACTCTGTCAACACCACTTGGCTGGTGATTGATGCTGGAGCACTTGTGGACAACAATCTTCAGCCTGTCATACCACTTCAAAATGGCATCAATGCTCTCAAGCCTACTGTCTACATAGACGACACTACTGCTCCAGAGCTTTTGAACTTTGACCTCTCCATGAACACTGGTACTCTAGTGCTGAGCTTCTCAGAAACAGTGGATGCGACCACGCTGGACTTGACACAAATCACTCTCCAAGACTTCTCAAGCAACTTCTCTGAGACCTTCACCATTGTCTCCAGCAGTCTTTATCCTCGGGAAGAACTTCAGGTGGATCGCTGCACTGGTGGTGACGACACTAGCAGTGGATCAGGTCTGTTTAGCGGCAGTGGAAATATGTCTGTACTGGTAGACTTTGGCACGAATGTGACCAACACCACAAACAGTAGCAACAGCAGCACAACCATGGCTCTTCCTCCAGTGTCTAGCTTCAACTCACACATACTCACTGTCCACCTCAGTCATGATGATCTGAACATGATCAAGTCTTCCACTGGACTCGCTACCATGCGGTACACCACTCACATATCCATTACTAATGCTACAGTAACGGACATGGTGGGAAACAGTGTAGTGAGCATATCACCCGATGAAGGTCAACTGGTGCAGCGCTACTGGTTTGATGTGACAAGGCCTGAGCTAAGATCCTTTGACCTTGATGTTGATTCAGGAGAACTCACTATCACGTTCACTGAGACAGTCAGTGTCAGCTCTCTGGACGTCACTAAGTTGATGGTGCAGAATAGTCGAGACACGCTCGGTGTGGGCTTCTCACAGTACACGCTCCGTTCCTCTCCTCCGTATCCTAACACCTCTGCCTCTTTCTCTCCTGATGAACCAATCATCGTGGTGAAAATTGGTCACGAGGACCTCAACGCCATCAAGAAGATCCGCACACTTGCAACTGATAAGACAGACGCCTACCTAGCCTGGACTGGTTCCACAATCAGAGACAACGCAGGCAATGCTCTTGTTCCTTGCCCTACCATGCTAGCCAGAAACGTAGTTCAGTACATGCCGGACATTACACCTCCTGAACTTATCAGTTTTGACATAGACTTGGACAATGGCAGACTGATCCTCACTTTCACTGAGACAGTAAAAGTGCTAGATTCGCTGAACGTGACTGAGATAACTCTGCAGTCAACTAACAACAGTCTCGGCACAAACCTCACAGAATACACTTTTACTGATGTGAGCACCTCCATGGATGAGGACGACCCTGTCGTTACCATTAGAATTGGATTTGAAGATCTCAATGAAATTAAGTACAGAACCGAATTGGCTACGTCAGTCAATGACACATTCCTCTCAATTACTGAATTGACAATTGTTGACACGACTGATCTTGAGGTGGTAGAGATTAGCGAAGAATCTGGTTTGCAAGCAAGATTGCATATTCCCGATGATACCAGTCCAATCCTGGTCAACTTCTCTCTGAACATGGACACCACCACACTCATTCTGACATTCAACGAGACTGTAGATACAGATACTCTCAATGTCAGTCACATCACATTCCAGCATGCCCGCCAGTCCTCACTAAACTATCACTCTCTTCCCTACTCACTCACACCTGGACTGACTGAGACACACACCAACAGTGATGACAGTCACATTGTTGTAATCCACCTCGGACCAGTGGACCGCAATGAAATAAAGAGGAGGCAGAATCTAGCAATCTCACTAGAGACGACTTACTTGTCTGTCGCTCCACTGGCTATCTTTGATATGAACAGCAATAATCTCACAGCTATTGAGGATGGTAAGGCACTACAAGCCTGGAACTACACATTTGATGAGACTCCTCCAGAGCTTGTCTCCTTCTCCATTGACATGAACAGTGGCGTCTTTGTGCTCACTTTTGACGAGACAGTGAATGCCTCGACCCTGGTCATCCCTTCCCTGACACTCCAAGACGACCAGGGAGACCCAGAGGACAACTACACACTAACAACTAGCACCTCGTCGCTGTCTGACAACACGACAGTGTCTGTATACCTATCCACGATTGACCTCAATGCACTGAAACGTCTCACCATATGTCGAGAAGTGTCCGACTGCTTCATCCTTCATCAGTTTGCTGCAGTGCACGACATGATGAACAATCCGATAGAGCTTCGTTCTAATGGCTCAGGACTCGAGGTATCCTCTCACATTACTGACACCACTAGACCAGTGCTGGTCAACTTCAACACCAACCTGACAGCTGAGACCATCACTCTTACTTTCACTGAGACAGTGAATGCTTCGAGTCTCAATTTCTCTGCCTTCACACTGCAGGACTTCTTTGAGGGTACCTATAGCTACACACTGACTAGTGGCTCTGTGCAAGAGGCAGACAGCACAGTGATAGAGTTCACCTTCTCATTGGAGGACCTCAATGAAATAAAACGCAACACAGACATTTACACTGATCGCACAAACGCCTGGATCACTTTCACGGAGTATGCTATCACTGACATGGCTCTCATTCCTAACCAAGTTGTTGAAATGCCCAACACCACTGTTCTATCAGAGGGTGTGGTAACTGAAGTGTTCTATCCTGACCTCACTGACCCGGTGCTGTGGTCGTTTGACCTCAATCTCACCTCTCACCAGCTCATTCTCTACTTCTCAGAGACTGTCCTGGCGAGGACACTCAACATCAGTCAGATCACTCTGCAGAGTACCAGGAACAGGGCCTCAGACACTCAGTGGGTGACCCTCACTATGGGTGAGCTGCCACTTCACTCGCACTCCTCTTCAAACGACTTCCACTCACTTGTGGTTGATCTCGGCCAGATTGACACAGACCGAATCAAAGCAATGACTCGTCTAGCTACTTCTCGTGACAACACTTTTATAACATTCAGCTCTGACTTGCTGGAGGACATGAACAGAAACCCCATTGTACCTATCAGTACCAGTGATGCCCAGCAAGTGAAGACATTCTATGAGGACTTGGTGCCTCCCAGACTGCTCTCATTTGATCTTGATCTCAACACTGGTCGAGTGATACTCACTTTCTCTGAGGCTATCAATGCCAGTTCATTGCAAGTGTCGGCCATTTCCTTTCAATCACAGAGAAACAGTACCAACATATCATGGTCGCTGACTTCATTAGAGCAAGCACAGGATATGCTGGGGCTGTTGGTACCAGCAGACATCATGGCTTCAGGCAGTGGGTCGGGTAGCGGTAACTCACTCCAGACCAGCAACAACAACATCACCAGCAACATCACTGACAATGCAATGCTGGGCTCCACAATGGAGTCCAGTGCCAGTGGCAGTGGACAGATGGTCACACCAACCACTATAACAACTCCAGTTCCTGTACTGGATAGAGCTCATGTGTCGTCTGGTAACTGCACTGAAATGCCACAAGTGTTTGCTCCTCATCACAGTTTCACAACCAGCCTAGACCTGCCCATTATCGTGGTTCAGCTTGGCTTCATAGATCTCAACATGCTCAAGGAACAAACTGAACTAGCCACAATGACTGACAACACCTTTGTCTCGATGACCAACGAAGCTTTCAAAGACATGAACAGAAACCAGCTCGTGCCTGTGAGTGATGACAATGCCACAAGAGTGACTACCGTTATTCCAGACTCTACTCCACCGAGCCTTGTCTTCTTCGATCTCAACATGACATCAGAAATCCTCTCTCTGACTTTCAATGAGTCTGTAGACGCCAGCACTTTAGTTGTGCAAGAACTGGTTGTACAGCAGGCGGAGTATGTCAGTATGGTCTCTCTTGTTTCCTCTTACCAGCTTGTCAGTGGAGCTGGATCCAGCACTGATGACTATATAGTTGACGTGCAGCTCTCCAGCGAGGACTTGAATGAGTTGAAGAGGCTGACAGATGTGGCTACAGCCCTTGAGAACACATACCTCAGGTTTGGTAGTGGTCTCATCAGGGACATGAATGGTAACAGTGTTGTTGAAGTGGTGAATGGAGCAGGTGTAAGAGTACGATGCTTCACTACCGACGCTGTTAGACCAGAACTGGATCACTTCCACTTGGACATGGATCAAGGCGTGCTACACCTTACCTTCTCTGAGACAGTCAACGCAAGCAGCTTTGATGTGACCCAGATCACTCTGCAAGATGCCAGCATGAATCTGATGAATCGTGCTAGACAGCTCACAATGAAATCTGTTCTTATCGAGGCAATAGACAGCACAATGTTGTTGGTTCAACTTGGACCTGCTGATTTGAACAGAATAAAATCTACCGAGATGTTCGGACTGGGAGTTACCGATACTTGGATCAGCATTTCCTACTTGCTAGTGAAAGATATGAACAGTAATTTTGTCGTTGCTCTGCCTGATGGAGATGCTCAACAAGCTACAGATTTCACTACTGACATTACATCACCCGAACTGGTAGAGTATCATCTTGATTTCATCAATGAACGAATGACACTGCACTTCACTGAACCAATCAATGACACAACGATAGAATACACCTCCATCACACTTCAGGATGGTGCTACGGCTGAGGACAACTACACTCTCAGTGGAGGTACAGCGATGAGTCTCAACGACGCTCTCACTATAGTCATCTCCTTCAGTCCGCAAGATATTAGCAAGCTCAAGATGCACCCAAGCCTTACCACCTCCCGTAACGACTCCTTCATCACGTTCACTAGCGATGCTTTTTATGACACTGCCATGGTTCCTAATCCAGTGGTGCCTCTTGTCAATGCAGTTAATGCTAGTCAAGTCAGCACATTTGTCTACTACCCTTCGCCTCAGTTCACATCTGTGCGACCCACAGCAGGTCGAGCAAGTGGAGGAACACTGTTGACAGTGAATGGCACTAACTTTGGTCCCAGAGCTGGAGAAGTCGGTCATCGACAGGTTGACATACTCATTGATTTCGAGCTGGGCTCGAACACGACCGTAGTGGTTGCCAATGTTAGTGTAGAGACCATCTCTCCACCAGCTAAAATAATAGGTGTGCCAGTGACTGTTACTATCACAGTCGACAACAGTGCTCTCATGATCAACACTTCTCAAGCATTCACTTACCTGGCTCCTCCTGTCATCACACGGATCTTCCCAACGGCTGGCAGTCAATCTGGTGGTACTCTCTTGACAGTCTATGGTGTAAACTTTGGTCCTTCTACAGTGTCTGAAGAAGGGCCTGAGGTGACCGTCGCTA